>NZ_JBIMRD010000005.1:0-5427 GCF_044069275.1 Aeromicrobium sp. JJY06 | reverse complement strand
TTTATCAGTACCCCGGCGACTCTGAAGGATTCCGGCTTCGGTTGGTTTCGCGCAGGGTTGCAGGGACAATTCCGACAATTAATGACTGTCCAGCAGTCAGATCTTGTCAGTGTTGAACTGTCTAGTTGTTGACCGTGATCTCTTCGGAGGTTGTGGGATTTTTTCAACGGAGAGTTTGATCCTGGCTCAGGACGAACGCTGGCGGCGTGCTTAACACATGCAAGTCGAGCGGTAAGGCCCCTTCGGGGGTACACGAGCGGCGAACGGGTGAGTAACACGTGAGTAACCTGCCCCATTCTTCGGAATAACCAGTGGAAACGCTGGCTAATGCCGAATATGACCATCGAAGGCATCTTCTGGTGGTGGAAAGCTCCGGCGGAGTGGGATGGACTCGCGGCCTATCAGCTTGTTGGTGAGGTAACGGCTCACCAAGGCGACGACGGGTAGCCGGCCTGAGAGGGTGACCGGCCACACTGGGACTGAGACACGGCCCAGACTCCTACGGGAGGCAGCAGTGGGGAATATTGGACAATGGGCGAAAGCCTGATCCAGCAACGCCGCGTGAGGGATGACGGCCTTCGGGTTGTAAACCTCTTTCAGCAGGGACGAAGCGAAAGTGACGGTACCTGCAGAAGAAGGACCGGCCAACTACGTGCCAGCAGCCGCGGTAATACGTAGGGTCCGAGCGTTGTCCGGAATTATTGGGCGTAAAGGGCTCGTAGGCGGTTTGTCGCGTCGGGAGTGAAAACTCAGGGCTCAACCCTGAGCGTGCTTACGATACGGGCAAACTAGAGGTATGCAGGGGAGAACGGAATTCCTGGTGTAGCGGTGGAATGCGCAGATATCAGGAGGAACACCGGTGGCGAAGGCGGTTCTCTGGGCATTACCTGACGCTGAGGAGCGAAAGCATGGGGAGCGAACAGGATTAGATACCCTGGTAGTCCATGCCGTAAACGTTGGGCGCTAGGTGTGGGGACCTTCCACGGTCTCCGTGCCGCAGCTAACGCATTAAGCGCCCCGCCTGGGGAGTACGGCCGCAAGGCTAAAACTCAAAGGAATTGACGGGGGCCCGCACAAGCGGCGGAGCATGCTGATTAATTCGATGCAACGCGAAGAACCTTACCTGGGTTTGACATATGCCGGAAACGCCTAGAGATAGGCGCCCCCTTGTGGTCGGTATACAGGTGGTGCATGGCTGTCGTCAGCTCGTGTCGTGAGATGTTGGGTTAAGTCCCGCAACGAGCGCAACCCTCGTCCTATGTTGCCAGCACGTCATGGTGGGGACTCATAGGAGACTGCCGGGGTCAACTCGGAGGAAGGTGGGGATGACGTCAAGTCTTCATGCCCCTTATGTCCAGGGCTTCAAGCATGCTACAATGGCCGGTACAAAGGGCTGCGAAACCGCGAGGTGGAGCGAATCCCAAAAAGCCGGTCTCAGTTCGGATTGGGGTCTGCAACTCGACCCCATGAAGTCGGAGTCGCTAGTAATCGCAGATCAGCAACGCTGCGGTGAATACGTTCCCGGGCCTTGTACACACCGCCCGTCACGTCATGAAAGTCGGCAACACCCGAAGCCGGTGGCCCAACCCTTGTGGAGGGAGCCGTCGAAGGTGGGGCTGGCGATTGGGACGAAGTCGTAACAAGGTAGCCGTACCGGAAGGTGCGGCTGGATCACCTCCTTTCTAAGGAGCATCTGGCCAGCTTTGTCTGGTCCAGGCGGACACCGTTCGTCAGCGAATGTCTGACGCGGGTCCAGCTCACTAGTGGATCGTCGATTATTTGACTTGCTGCCCGTCTCGGGCCGTCAGTACTGCTCACCTTTTGGGGTGGGCGTGGAACCTCGGTCCTGGTGGTGGGTGGCATCTCAGGCACACTGTTGGGTCCTGAGGGATCAGCATCTCTTGCTGGATCTCTCGGACCGTACATCTCCTCGAACCATCCGACCCTGTGGGGTGGGGCAGGCGGGGAACCGGGTACGGGACCGATCGTATTTTGAGAACTTCACAGTGGACGCGAGCATCTTTGTAGTAACAACAAGCTACTAAGTGCACATGGTGGATGCCTTGGCATCGAGAGCCGATGAAGGACGTTGGAGTCTGCGAAAAGCCCCGGGGAGTTGACAACCGAGCTGTGATCCGGGGATGTCCGAATGGGGAAACCCACTCAGAGGAAAGTCTGAGTACCTGCGCCTGAACACATAGGGCGTTTGGAGGGAACGTGGGGAAGTGAAACATCTCAGTACCCACAGGAAGAGAAAACAACAGTGATTCCGGTAGTAGTGGCGAGCGAAACCGGAAGAGGCCAAACCTTGGGTGTGTGATAGCCGGCGGGCGTTGCATCCAGGGGGTTGTGGGACCGCACTGACTGTTCTGCCGGACAGTCGAAGAGTCATAAACCATGAGTGAAGGTGAAGCTGACTGGAAAGTCGCGACACAGAGGGTGAGATCCCCGTAACCGTAAGCTCATGGCTCTTGTGCGTCATCCCGAGTAACACCGAACCCCTGAAATTCGGTGTGAATCTGGCGGGACCACCCGCTAAGCCTAAATACTCCTCGATGACCGATAGCGGACTAGTACCGTGAGGGAAAGGTGAAAAGTACCCCGGGAGGGGAGTGAAATAGTACCTGAAACCGTGTGCATACAATCCGTTGGAGCGGTTCCTTGTGAACTGTGACAGCGTGCCTTTTGAAGAATGAGCCTGCGAGTTAGCGTTGTGTAGCAAGGTTAAGGCGAGTGCCGTAGCCGTAGCGAAAGCGAGTCCGAATAGGGCGCTTGAGTTGCACGATCTAGACCCGAAGCGGAGTGATCTATCCATGGCCAGGTTGAAGCGCGGGTAAGACCGCGTGGAGGACCGAACCCACCTAGGTTAAAAACTGGGGGGATGAGCTGTGGATAGGGGTGAAAGGCCAATCAAACTCCGTGATAGCTGGTTCTCCCCGAAATGCATTTAGGTGCAGCGTTGCGTGTTTCTTGCCGGAGGTAGAGCACTGGATGGGCTAGGGGGCCTACAAGCTTACTGAACTCAACCAAACTCCGAATGCCGGTAAGTGAGAGCGCAGCAGTGAGACTGCGGGGGATAAGCTCCGTAGTCGAGAGGGAAACAGCCCAGACCATCAGCTAAGGTCCCAAAGCGATTGCTAAGTGGAAAAGGATGTGGAGTCGCAGAGACAACCAGGAGGTTGGCTTAGAAGCAGCCACCCTTGAAAGAGTGCGTAATAGCTCACTGGTCAAGTAATTCCGCGCCGACAATTTAGCGGGGCTCAAGCAATCCACCGAAGCTATGGGATTCACACATGAGGTAGGCCTTCGTGGTCCAGCCGTGTGGATCGGTAGGGGAGCGTCGTGTCGCGAGCGAAGCGGCGGGGTAACCCAGCCGTGGATGCGACACGAGTGAGAATGCAGGCATGAGTAGCGAATGAAGAGTGAGAAACTCTTCCACCGAATGACCAAGGGTTCCAGGGTCAAGCTAATCTTCCCTGGGTAAGTCGGGACCTAAGGCGAGGCCGACAGGCGTAGTCGATGGACAACGGGTTGATATTCCCGTACCGGCGTTGAATCGCCCATGCTGAATCCAGTGATGCTAAGTGCCCGAAACCGTACCTACCGTCTCTTCGGAGACCACGGTGCGGCAGAGCGCATGACCCGATCTGGTAGTAGGCAAGCAATGGTGTGACGCAGGAAGGTAGCTCAACCGTGGCGATGGTAGTCCACGGGTAAGGTCGTAGGGCGAGTGATAGGCAAATCCGTCACTCATATGCCTGAGAGCCGATGCCACCCACTTAGTGGAGTGTGAGTGATCCTATGCTGCCGAGAAAAGCATCTAGCGAGATTCAGAGCCGCCCGTACCCCAAACCGACTCAGGTGGTCAAGTAGAGAATACTAAGGTGATCGAGAGAATCATGGTTAAGGAACTCGGCAAAATGCCCCCGTAACTTCGGGAGAAGGGGGGCCGGATGCGTCATCGGACTTGCTCCGAGAAGCGTTGAAGGCCGCAGAGACCAGGCCCAAGCGACTGTTTACTAAAAACACAGGTCCATGCTAAGTCGAAAGACGCCGTATATGGACTGACTCCTGCCCGGTGCTGGAAGGTTAAGGGGACGTGTTAGCGCAAGCGAAGCACAGAACTTAAGCCCCAGTAAACGGCGGTGGTAACTATAACCATCCTAAGGTAGCGAAATTCCTTGTCGGGTAAGTTCCGACCTGCACGAATGGAGTAACGACTTGGGCGCTGTCTCAACCATGAACTCGGCGAAATTGCACTACGAGTAAAGATGCTCGTTACGCGCGGCAGGACGGAAAGACCCCGGGACCTTTACTATAGTTTGGTATTGGTGTTTGGTTCGACTTGTGTAGGATAGGTGGGAGACTGTGAAGCTCGGACGCCAGTTCGAGTGGAGTCATCGTTGAAATACCACTCTGGTCGTACTAGATATCTAACCTAGGTCCGTTATCCGGATCAGGGACAGTGCCTGATGGGTAGTTTAACTGGGGCGGTTGCCTCCTAAAATGTAACGGAGGCGCTCAAAGGTTCCCTCAGCCTGGTTGGCAATCAGGTTTCGAGTGTAAGTGCACAAGGGAGCTTGACTGTGAGAGTGACAGCTCGAGCAGGGACGAAAGTCGGAACTAGTGATCCGGCGCTGGCATGTGGAAGCGGCGTCGCTCAACGGATAAAAGGTACCCCGGGGATAACAGGCTGATCTTCCCCAAGAGTCCATATCGACGGGATGGTTTGGCACCTCGATGTCGGCTCGTCGCATCCTGGGGCCGTAGCAGGTCCCAAGGGTTGGGCTGTTCGCCCATTAAAGCGGCACGCGAGCTGGGTTTAGAACGTCGTGAGACAGTTCGGTCCCTATCCGCCGCGCGCGTAGGAAACTTGAGAAAGGCTGCCCCTAGTACGAGAGGACCGGGGTGGACGAACCTCTGGTGTGCCAGTTGTTCTGCCAAGAGCACGGCTGGTTGGCTACGTTCGGAAGTGATAACCGCTGAAAGCATCTAAGCGGGAAGCATGTTTCAAGATGAGGTTTCCCACTCCCTCGAGGAGGTAAGGCCCCCAGCAGACCACTGGGTTGATAGGCCGGAAGTAGAAGTGCAGCAATGCATGGAGCTGACCGGTACTAATAGGCCGAGGGCTTGTTTCTTACAAAGACCGCCACGCGTCCACTGTGAGGTTCCCGAGATATGATCGGGAACCACGAAGAACACGAGAGTGTTCTCCAAGGTTTGTTGATATCTCCATAGAGTTTCGGCGACCATGGCGAAGGGGAAATACCCGGCTACATTCCGAACCCGGAAGTCAAGCCCTTCAGCGCCGATGGTACTGCACTGGAGACGGTGTGGGAGAGTAGGACGTCGCCGGACAACCATTGATGCGCGAGGCCGCTCCCAACAGGGAGCGGCCTTGCTGCATTTCACCCCCCGACCACCCCC
>NZ_JBIMRD010000004.1:0-13202 GCF_044069275.1 Aeromicrobium sp. JJY06 | reverse complement strand
TACACCATCTGAGCAATGTACGTAGAATGAGAAACATGTCGAAGCGTGCCAAGCGAGCTGTGATCTACACCCGCATCTCTCGCGATGACACAGGAGAAGGCGTTGCCAACGATAGGCAGCGCGAGGACTGCCAGAAGCTTGCAGACCTTCGCGGCTGGGAGGTCGTGCCAGTGGACGGGAAGCCGTCCGCCGATGACGTGTCGATCTCTGGCTACTCAGGGAAGAACCGTCCCGCCTGGAACCACGTGCTCCACATGATCGAAGCGGGGGAGGTAGACGTGGTGCTCGCCTGGCACATGGACCGCATGACCCGCTCGATGCTTGACCTGGAGAAGCTGATCCTGCTCGCTGACGTGCACGGCGTAGGCATCTCCACCGTGCACGGGGACATCGACCTGACCTCTGACGTGGGCCGCATGGTCGCTCGCATCCTTGCCGCTGTCGCTCGAGCTGAGGTCGAGCGCAAGGGCGCTCGCCAGAAGCGGGCCAATGAGCAGCGAGCCCGACAGGGCGAGTTCCGTAGCAGCGGCTTCAGAGCATTCGGCTACACGCTGCAGGGCGAGGTCGTGGAGAAGGAGGCAGCCCTCATCCGCGAGGCCGCCGAGGAGGTGCTCAACGGCGCTCCTCTGCGGTCGATCGTGCGTCGCTGGAACGACATGAGAGTCCCGACGCCCCGAAGCCGAAAGAACATGAGCGGCTGGACGCACAACAGCGTGAGAAGCATCCTCCTCAATCCGAGGAACGCGGCAATCGCGACGTACAACGGCGAGATTGTCGGCAAGGGTAAGTGGGAACCGCTCTTATCTGAGGAGACCCATATCTTGCTCGTTGCCATGCTCAACGACCCCGCCCGAACCAAGGGCGCGGATCAACGCGAACTCGGGAACAAGCCTCGGAACCTGCTCTCGGGCATCGCAACCTGTGGCGAGTGCGGTTGGAAGGTCGAGGCTGGCTCGGCTGGAGGCCGGAAGGTTTACAAGTGCTCGAACCCGTATGGAGACCATCTCACGACAGACCGAGTCGGAGCTGACCAGATCATCCGCTCGGCTATCACGCTCGCGATCGGAACCACAGCCCCCGGCACGCTGACGAAGCCGAGGGAGAAGACCGTCCCTGCTGATCTGTGGGAGGAGCGTCGTCGTATCAACGACCGACTCAAGAAGCTAACCGTCTCCTGGGCTGAGGGCGTGCTCACGGACGAGATGCTGAAGGCCGGGTCGGAGTCGCTCAAGAGCCAGCTCGAAGAAGTAGAGCGCCGGATTGAGTCCGCTGCCAGCGAGCCGGACGACACGGATCTGCGCTGGGAAGAAGCGCGCAAGTTCGCCTCGCTCGACCTGTGGGCCCAGCGCCGTGTTCTCACTGATCTCGCCGAGATCAAGTTGTGGCCGAAGTATCGAAAGCGGAACGTCCCCCTGAAGCAACAGGTGACCGTTTACCTTCGGGGCACCTACGCCTACAGGGGCAAGCGCGACGGTCAGGGAACGGGCTGGAGTGGCACCAAGCCCGGTGCGACTCGCGTACGCCTTTGGCCAGCATTGGACGAGCGCAGTGGATCGGCGCCTGACCCCTCCGCAGCTACGTACGAAAGTCTCGCGGACGTTCTGGTGCGAGAGCAGCCGGATGGAGTGACCACCCTGTCGACCGCCGCTCAGTGGCTCACTCAAGAAGGGCACACGAACCTCGCCCCGGGTGGTTTGCCGGGAAAGTTGTCCCCGCTCGTCCGGTACGTCAGAGGGCAGACGCGTGGCGCTACGGGCTGGACCCGGAAGAAGATGAGCGCCGTCAGAACTTGAACGTGCGACCCAACTTGGAGATCTGCTTGTCGAGGTCCCGCATCGTCTTCTCAGCCTTACGTGCTTCGCCGCCCTCATCCACGAGTTCAATGGCGTGTCCACGCCCGCAACGCACGGTCCGCTGCCGACTGACGTCAGCCAACTTGACCTTCACGTTCGCCCCGCACTCCGGGCAGTCGATATCGAAGTCCATGTCCATCGCGCTTCTCCGCTCTCGTGGCCGTGCTCCAATCGTGCCGGAAACCACTGACAAAAACGGCACGTCGCACGCTGACATACGTTTGTCACGTGGCCCGCTCGACTCCGTCTCCGACTACTCCAGGCCGGCAGAGCGCCATGCGGCAGCAGAAGACGAAGGACACCGCTCCGGAGCGCGCCCTGAGAGTCGCTCTGAGGGCTCGCGGGCTTGTCGGCTACCGGAAGCACTATCGGGCCCTCCCCGACCTGCGAAGGACTGTTGACGTCGCCTTCGTGGGCGCTCGCGTCGCAGTGGACGTGCGCGGGTGCTTCTGGCACGGTTGCCCCGATCACTCGCGGCGAGGCACCGCCAACTCTGCGTGGTGGGACGAGAAGCTGGCCCGGAACATCGAGCGCGACCGAGACACCGAACAGCGGCTCTCCGAGTCCGGCTGGCTCGTCCTCGTGGTCTGGGAGCACGAGGACTCCGATGAGGCGGCTGAGCGCGTCAGCGACGTCGTGAAAGCGCGCCGCAAGACGCATGCTCCCTAGCGAGCCGCGAAGCGGCGGGGCTCAGTCGTCTTCGGCTTCCGGCAGAGTCGGATTGGGGTCGACCGTAGGCATCGACGCCACGCTCGCAATCGCTCCGCTCGGCACTGCCGGAAGCACAGACGCGAGATGCGCCCGGACGAGATCCATGACTTCGCTCTGGCTTTTTGAGTTTGGCTTGTACGTGTCCGCCCAATACACGGGATCAATCTGCCCACGCGGTGTGCTGTTGCGACCCGGATGCAGAGTGTCCCAGAGCGAGAGCTCACCCTTGTCTCGACCGCTTCCAGGCGCGTGGTTGCCGAACCCGTCGAGCACTGAGTTCCAAACCGGCGCGAACTTCTGGAGCAAAACAGTCTCGCCGAGGGGAACCCAGATTGGTTCAACCACGAGCCATCGGAAGTAGAAGTCCTCGCATTCAAGGTTCTTCGCTTGGGTCACCGACCTGCGGTGCTCGTGAAGCCGTTCGTAGAGCTTCTTCGAAGACGTGGCGACGTTGAGGCCCTTTCGCCCACCCGGAGGGTCTGCTTTTCCCACATAGATCGGCACGCCCACGCCCCCGGTGGGAACGTCGGCGTTTGCGGCTCCGAGCGCCTCGTACGGCGGCGCGTCGCCGACGTAGTACACGGCGTAGACTCCAGCGCCCGTGAACGAGCTCATCTGATCGGCACAAACCGGGGTCGAGCTGAGCAGCGCATTGCCCACACTCTCGCCTAGATGCTCCATGTCGAGCGGGTTGAACGGCTTTGGCGTCTGCGTCACGCCCAAGACCCTAGCTTTACGGCCGGCTGACCGTCAGGCAGACGCGCGCTTTTGCTTCTTCGCTGCTCGCGCGCGCATGTCCGCGTGTTGCAAGTGCTGGGCGACGCTCTGGCCGACCTTCTGGGCGAGCAGCACCGGCACGGCGTTGCCGAGTTGGCGCATCGCTTCTCCCCATGCTCCGTGCAACTCGTAGTCGTCGGGGAACGTCTGCAAGCGTGCACTCTCACGCACGGTGAAGTAGCGGATCGAGCCGTCAGGACGACGAAGCATGTTCTCGCCTCCGGGCACGCCGTGACCGCCCGCCTTCAACGCCTTCGAAGGCAGGTCGATAGGCGAGCCAGTGTGTCCGGGGTAGGAGCGAGCACCGGGTTGGAGCACGTGGTTCTTGAACTTCCGGCTCCCGTTGAGCGTCGGCGTCGGCAGGTCGGAGATAGCGTCCCGGACGGTCTGCCACGGCTCGCCCAACTCGGCAGGGTCAAGCACGTCTCGAAGAGCGGCAACGCGGTTCACCAAGCGAGGGCTCAGCGGCTCGCGGTTCCGCTTCGCCACCTTGTGCCGCTCCCAATACGCACCTGTCACCCACTGGTCGTAGAGCAGAGCGTCGAAAGAGTGGGACTCGGCGGGGAACGACCACTCGGCGTCGAGGTCGGAGCGGAAGCCGACGATGAAGACGCGGTGCCTCTGCTGCGGGACACCGTAGTCAGCAGCATTCACGAGCGTCGGCACCACCTTGTAGTGGAGGCCGTCGGCGCTTGCCGTCGTGTGCTCAGCCTGGAGCCGGTGGTAGTGGTCGAGCCATGACTCACCCTCGCGGCTGACGAGTTCAGGGTGGGCAAGTTGAAGTTGAATGTAGGAGAAGTAGTTGGCGAACGCCGTCCGGGTGAGCCCACGGACGTTTTCAAGGATGAACGCCTTCGGCTGCAATCTGCGGATCACGTCGATAGCGGCAGGGAACATGTCTCGCTTGTCGTCAGCGGCTCGTGCCTTGCCGCCCATACTGAACGGCTGGCACGGCGGTCCGCCCGTCACCACATCGACGTCCGTGACCTCTGACCAGTCCACATTGCGCACGTCGCCTTCGTGCACGCGCCACGGGCCGACGAGCGGGTAGCCAGCGGCCTTGTTCTGCCGCACGGTGTCACAGGCCCATCGGTCCCACTCGACCACTACTTCGGGATGGAAGCCGGCCGCCTCGCCACCGAGCGCCAGTCCACCTGCACCTGCGAAGAGCTCTACCGACCGCACAGAGAGGACACTACCCACACCACACGACGAAACACGCATCCTCGCCGTACGACGAGCCGTGGACTCGTATCACAAGACCCCGACACGTCCGGCGACACGCGGGAACGCGCCTACCCGCTTTCCGATGAGTAGTAGGAGTCGATCTTCGTCCGCGCCTGCCGCAGCAGCTCACTTCGCACCTCAGCGGGCTTCAAGCCCGTCTGACGGGCGCGCCTCTCAATCTGAACGTCGAGCCATGCACGCTGAGGAGTGCCGAGGCCATCGCCGGCGAGAAGGTCGACAGCGGCCTCCGCCGCCCCCAGCTCGTTCTCGCCAACTAGATGTTCGAAGATGTCCGCGCCATAAACCAGGACCATGCCTTCGCCCGTGAGCCAACCGCCTTCGATGAACCGCTTCGCCTTCGCGATGTCGGCACGCCATCGACCGGGCTGTCTGCCGAACCGCTCCGACCAGGTTGCCGCCGCCTTCCGGCGACGATCGGGCGGGAACGCAAGGTACGCGCGAGCGAGTTCCGCGTAGTCGCGGTCACTGCGAGCTGCTCGACCTCTTCTATCGGCCCGGAATGACGGCGGGGGGTCGCTGGGGCGCGACAGGACGACGGAAGCGCCGTTATGCACCTCTCTCGCCTGGGCTCTTGCCGACTCAAGCACGTTGGCCCACGCAAGGTTCCGAAGCCGGTCAGCGGAGAGAGTCGTGCCATTCGTCGCCACGACCTGGATACCGATGACCGACCAGTCACCGGTACCACGCTCAGACTCCACGAGGGTCACCGTCGCCACGTGCTCTGCGTGTGGAACCTCGCAGGTGTATGCGTGCTCGCTCTGCATGTTGCTGATCCTCGATCTTTCGCTCGGCCTCTATCCCTGCGCACCATTTCCTAAAACGTGCGGTTCTGCCAGCATAACAGAGCGTTTCGCTACGTTGGTTGCTCGCCGAGGAGCGGCGAGTAAGACAACCCAAGGAAAGGAAGTGAGCACCCTTGCTCATCAACAAAGCCGAGGCGAGCCGTAACGCATTCGGTCCCGCGTGCGGAGTCGACGGCGGGGAAGCCGACGACGACGAACGCTGCAACGGACGATCGGGCGCAGCCGAGCGCAACCTGTTGCACGAAGTGATCGGCCTGCGCGAGGCGGTCGGCCGATGAGCGAGCGCCACGACCTCACATCCCAGCAACAGGCGGACCTACGTGCAACCGGCCTCGTGGCGCAAAGCGCCGACGAGTGGCGGCATCCGTCGGGTTCGTTTCGTCTCGATCCGATGTCTACCGACTTCGGCCCGGTCCGGCGTAAGCGTGTCGACCGGGTGACACACGAGGACTTGACCGACCTGACTCATGTCAACAGAAAGGCAGCTGTATGACCACCATGACCGACGAGGCAACGGAGGCAAAGGCGTACGAGAACCTCACAACGAGCATCAACGAGTTGCGGACTGAACGGACCCAGGCCGGCAAGCGGTTGATCTCCGCCGGTATCGAGGCTGACGCGAAGATCCGCGCCGAGCTGGACAACAACCTCAACGAGGCGCGATCCGTAGTCGACGCCCTCGCAAGCACGCTGGCTGCCGCGAGAAAGGCCAAGGCTGGCCTGGACAAACGCATCGACGCCGGTTATCACGCGACCGGAGTTGAGGTAGCAGAGGCTGACGTGACCGTGAGGGCCACGCAGGGCAAGCTCAAGCCTGCTGAAGCAGTTTTGCGACGAGCTGAGCGGGCTCTGGCCCCGTTCCTTGCGGACAACCATCTTGCTTTGCTTGTGGCGGAAACCATCGCTGGCTTGGTGGACGTGCCTGTGTGCGTGCGGAAGCGGCCTGCCGATGCGACGGGGATCACCAACGGCGTGGTGCTCAGTCAGACCGAGCCGACTGCCGCCTACGGCACGCTCCGGGCAAACGGCAAGGTTCGGGTCACCGAGGTCGGTGTCACTGGCCTGGACGCCGAGACGCTGGAGGGCGCTCTGCGGGATCTCGGGTCCGAGGTCGCCGTCGAGTCTGGCGTCATCGACTTCGAGGTGGCGCAGTGGCCGGTGCCTCGGCTGGCTCGACCGTCTGCGGACTCCGTTGAGACGTACGTCAAGAGGTTTGGTCGAGCGTGGGATGCACACGTGGCGGAGCGGGCGAGAGCGGCGAAGTTCCGCGAGCAGGGCTATCACGCAGTTAGTGAGAGCGGCCTGACCGGGTTGTTCAGGCTGCGATCGCTCGACTTCGTGGCGAACGACGGTCAGGCGGTCGCGACCGTGGCGATCTCGATTGCCGCACAGGACGGATCGCGGGACCTTCCCTCCGAGTCCCTGCGGGTGAAGCTCTCTGAGTTGGTGGAGCTCTGGCAGGAGGAGACGGAGGGCGGCGTCACGGGCGCGGGCGAGATCGTGAGGATCGAGATCCTCGACACGGACACCACGCCTGGCGCGTGGCGCGTGTGGGACGCCGATGAGGTTGACCACAAGATGGCCCAGCCGGTCTATCCGGCGACTCTGGAAGCGACGCTCAGGGTCGAGTTCCGTTACGAAGCAGCGGAGGTATGAGCGGTGGGGTACATCAATCCGTACTTGCCGACGCGGACGTACTTGGATGGCAGAACGCGCCTCGAACGGAAGTGGGAGCGCGAGGACCACGCCGTACACATGGCTGAGGACGGCATGTATGCGGCGATCCAGCGCAGCAAGCGAGACGAGCGTCCGGCGCTGCTCGACGGTTACAAACGCATCCCAGGGGCATCCCGAAGCGGGGCGCTCGACCCGCAGACCCGATCTCGGATGCTCTCGCAGGAAACTGCGGGGCTGATCGAGTTGCAGCGCGACCAGTACGGACAACTCATCGGCTATCGGACGCGCGAGAAGTTCAGCGACTCGGAGACGAACCGAGCCTGATCACCTAGGCACGATCTCTGCGCCCCAGCGAGACGGACGCTGACCGGGAGGGCGGGGCCATCCCGTCCGGGTCCGCGTCCGTCTCACCACCGCCGAGGATCATCAGCCAGTTAGAAGCCCGATGAAAGGAGGAGGCAACGATGAAGAACAGCGCACTGACTGAGTGGCGCACGCTCAACCTGGAGACCGGCGAGACCCAGACCGTCAGGCTCGCTCGCACGGGGCGACGTGGCCGCAAGCCCACGCTCAAGAGCATCCACACGCGTCTCGCAAAGGCAGTGCAGCATCCTCCCTCGCGTAACTCGGTGCGCCTCATGGTGAGCGGTCAGGAGACTGCCGTGGTAGCGGGCGGCGCGGCAGGCGTCGAGTTCACCGAACGAGTGGAGCACCACGGCACGTTGCTGGCGAAGCGTGGCAGTCTCTTGGCGTCAGAGGCATGGCCGCCCTTCGGCCAAGCGGCCCGCTGGTACGCCGACGTGATCCAGTGCGTACCTCGCAGCGGACAGGTAGTGGCACGACAACTCGCACGACTCTGCGGTGAGGACTCGCGAGTGACCGTGCCCCTTCGGTCGCTCGCAGATGCGGTCGGCAGGACTGACAGCGCGGGTCGTGCTCGCGCCTACGCCGAGCGCGGGATCGAGTGCTTGACCGAAGCGGGATGGCTCTCCACTGAGACGACCGGCGCGGGACAGAACATCATCACGACGTTCTACCTAGAGCCCGGAGATACCGGACTCGACTGGTTTCCCGAAGACGGGGACGACTGGGCTGAGCTCAATTGAACCCACTTGTGGCCAGAGTAAGACGCGTCGTTGAGTTAACCCCACTTGTGGCCAGAGTAAGAGCCTGCCTATTGACGGTCACCATTTGCACGTAGACCGAGGACCGAAGACAGCGAGCCCGCTCGGCGGCTGCGCCGCCTCGAGGCTCGTCCCGCTAACCAAGTAGTCGGCGCTCGGCCAATGCGTTACAGCGGCGAAGACTGAGGGGCCGAAGGCCCCCATTTCCGGAACCCCAGCGGGTCACCAAGAAGCCGGCTGAGGGGCCGAAGGCCCCACCTGTGCAAGCCAGTCACCACATTGCCGAGAGGCCGCTGGCGCAGACTCCGGACCCCTTGCCGCTGCCGAACCGCTGGCGTGCAGGAGTGATCCGCGAGCACGGGCCTGACGGCCCGTCTCGCACGCACTGACCTACCAACCAAAGGAGATCTACCAATGTCCAGTACCCCCAGGGCACCGAGCCCAGACGACAGGTTCGGCAAGCTCACAGTCACTCGCCAAACTGAGCCGAAAGGCAGCCACCGCATGTGGCTGTGCCGCTGCGACTGCGGCAACGAGGTGACGGTACGAGCGAGCGACCTTCTCCGCCGCACAAGGTCTTGTGGCTGCACGGGAGGCCGCCCACGCAAACAAGACGGGATCGACCGTGGATATGAGCGAGTACATGACCGAGTACGCCGCGCCCGCGGCCCTGCCGGTGACCTCGTGTGCGTCGACTGCACCGCATACGCCGACCACTGGTCCTACGTCGGTGGCTGCGACGACGAAGCCGTCAGCCCTGATCGGCTTCGGTACTGCGAGCACCAAGCGCACTACCAACCGCGGTGCCGCTCCTGTCACAGCCGGTCGGCCGAGGTGGACCGTCGACTTTCAGGCGAGTCAAAGCACGCCTGCTGACCTACCCGTGAAGCATGGCCCGCGTAGGTTTCCCGTCGACCTACAGACCTGCGCGGGACGCCTGCTGCTATGACGTGGCGGTGGGGTCGCTCCCCTGGGCGGGGGCATACCCCCGCACCCGCCGCTCCCCAACTGACCCGCTGGCCCGGGTGAACCACCGTGCATCACCTGCACCGCTGGCGACCCCCTCCCCGGGGCTGGCGGCACGCCCGCACGGCGGCGATGTCAGCGCGCTGCCCCCCCCGAAACGTGTCGACAGTGTGCCGCTGACCCGCGCTGATCGCGTGTCGGCGCTCGTCATAGGCCATACCTGAGTCACATCGGGTGCATCAGTTCACGCTCAGATCCGAAGAAGTTCGCACGGATCGCGGCGTCGGGGTTGTGGTGTAGTTACACCACATGTAAGGTAGTTCGATGCTGGTGTAGTTGCACCAGCCTTCCGAGCCGAGGGGACCACAACATGACCACGATGACCACCGCCAGCGGGCCCGCTGCCCGCGCTTGGATCGCGTGCCTCGCCTGCTACAACTCCGGCGATCTGGTCGGGGCTTGGTACGACGCTGCACAAGCCGACGACGTGGCCATCGACGCCCTGCACGTGGACTCGGGGACGATCACCCAGGCCTCCTGCGAAGAGATGTGGGTGATGGATCACGAGCACCTGCCGCTCCGGGGCGAGTGCTCCCCTGCTGAGGCTGCCGAGTGGGGTCGCCTGCTGGACGACGTGGACGAGCGGCAGCGCGACGCTCTGCTCGCGTGGGTCCGCTCCGGTGACTACGTGGCCGAGGCCCACGGCAACCTGCCGAGCCTGCCCGACTTCGAGGAGCGGTACGCGGGCGAGTGGGACTCGTTCACCGAGTACGCCGAGGAGTTGGCCAAGGACACGGGGATGCTCACTGACGTCCCCGAGTGGGCTCGCCCATACTTCGATATGGACAAGTTCGCCCACGACTTGGCGTTCGACCACACGACCGAGCCCGCACCGGGTGGAGGCTTGTACGTCTTCCGCTCGCTCTGATCGGGCGAAACCGCTGAACGTGGGATGGACGCTCAGCGGTCCCGGTGAGGGTGGCTCCCTCCCGGCTGATGAGCCGAGCCAAGACAGAGAGGATGATCCCGTGGCTGACATGACAGGCCCCGTCTGCCTTGACGAGTTGGTGACCGTGACGGCGACCTATGACCCCGACGTGCGATGGAACGGCTTCCTGTGCCCTCGCATGGATCGCGAGGCCGTGGAAACCGTAATGGCTGCCTTTCGCGAGTACGACGGGGAGACCGACCCTGAGCCACCGTCACACCGCTGGGACGGGGGCGCCCTGTTCGTGACCGAGCACGACGGTGACGACCAGTACACCGAGATCCTGCACCCGGATGATGATGGGCTCTACGCGCTGGGCGCTCGGGCTTGGGTCTGGAGCGAGGCGTGAGCGCCGGCATGACGCCCTTGAGCGTGGCCGCCCTGAGCCGAGCTCTGGACCGTCTCCACGAGCCCGGTGCCCCTGTGATCGCCTGGACTCCTGACGGGCAGGAGTTGGTGCCCGTGGTGATCGACGCGGACCTGGAGTGCATCCCGGCACTTTCGTGGGACAGCCGACGAAAGGTCTACGTGCTCCACTTGGCCGGGAGCGGAACGAGCCCCTAACTCCGAACGGGGAGCACTTGACATGGGATAGATGCCAAGTGCTCCCCTGCTGCGAGGTTACGACACGCGATAATGGACGACATGCCAGCGAAGCCAGACACTCGCAAGGGAGACCGCTCAGCGACCCGCACGCGGCCCGTCAGGGTCTCCGATGAACTCTGGGAAGCAGCCAAGGAGAAGGCCGCTGCAAACGGCGAGAGCCTGTCTGACGCCATCCGCCGCTTCCTCGCTGACTACGTGGGTGACCCGAACCTGAGAGGTCTGGCAGGTAGCGAGATGGACCGACGCTCGGGACGGACGCGTGCTGACGGATGAGCGCAGCGCACAACGGAGACAACGGGAAGACGCTTCAGGACATCGAAGCCGCTCGCCAGGTCTTCGCGACTCACATCTACGAGCCCGACCCGAACGCCAAGCGACCCGCATCGCGCAAGATCGGCTCGCTGACCGCAGACAAGAAAGACACCGAGGAGATCGCCGGAAGCCTGACCTTCGGCGTATCCGAGGACGCGGACGACAACATCGTTGTGCGGACGACTCAGTTCACCACGCGGGACCCCTTCAAGAGGCAGCACGTCGCCCTGCTGCTGGCGTACGAGTTGCGCGAGCACTACGGAGTCGAGGTACTGCATCCGTCAGGTATGACACTCACTCCCGAGGGCTCCAGGGTCATCGCTTCGCTTCAGCGTCGCGGCATCATGTCGTCCGACGAGGGACAAGACGACATGCACTCGCGGTTCGAAGGTCGCGATCCCGATGAGTGACTTGCACCGGGCGTTGCGGAAGGAGTGGGACGCCAAGATCCGGGCCGCTGGTGCCGGTGAGTGCGCTGAGCGAGTGTGCATCATGCCGACTCGACGGATCGAGCCGAACTCGGACTGGCACCTTGCCCATGACCACACGAAGGGCCCCGACGACTATCTCGGTCCAGCGCACGCCGAGTGCAATGTCTACGAGGCTCTGGAGCGGGGACACAACTGGCCCACTGCGCCCACCAAGGAAGAGTTGCTGGAGCGCCTGTTCAACCCCGTCAGGATGGTCAAGCAAGCCGATGGGACATGGATGGCGATGCACACTCGCTACGAGGTTCGGAGCCGGGATGGTGAGTTGTTGGGCACCTTCCCCACCCCAATCACTGACAGCTTCGAGGCCGTTCGCGCGCTGATTGAGAGACACCCTGGTGCCGAAGCGCGGTCCGCCGTGAGTGTGGACAATCCTTGCGCCGAGCACCCGGGATACGGCGCCGACAACTGCCCCGGATGCGGCACCGCAGCCGACATCGGAGGAATGGAATGACGAAGACCGAGATCGCGACTCTGGTGATCGGTTCCGGGCTCGCCGCTGGCCTCGTGAGCGGCGTCGTTACCTTGCTGGCTGGCCTCTGGGATCGACGCCACCGCACCAAGGAGCGCGAGGCGATCGAGAAGCACGAGGCCACGCTGCGCCGACAGGAGGCGCACGACAAGGCTCGCCCGGACTTCCTCCCCCAGGCTGAGCGGTTGGCGGCTTGGACCAACAAGATCGCCTACGACCTGCATCGGGAGTGGGGTGGCGACTTCATCTACGTCGGGACGAAGGTGACCATGCCGCAGTCAGAGGAAGAAGTGCTCGACCTCTACCGGCATATCATGTACCGGCACCCGAGCAAGCGAGTGCGGGAGAAGGCTCGCTCTGTCTACGACGGCGTCAACAACCAGTGGAGCGAGATCGTCGCCGGCGGGATCGCGGAGCCGACCTTTGAGCAAGCAGTTCAGTGGCAGACGGACACGGAAGAGCTGATCGAACTCATCCACTCCCCGGAACCTGCAACTCCGGCCAAGTCGTGAGCAGCAACGGCACGCCGGGCGAGGTCAACTACCTCCGCTTCTTTCGGATGCCCAGCCCGGTCAGGATCACCGGGCGTACGTCGAGCATCACGAACTCCTTCATCAACGGGATCATTCCCATCGTCGTCCCGACCAATGATGAAGTCCGCGCTGCTTTGGAGATCCTGGAGATGCTGGAGCAGGTCACGTGCGCGTACTGCGGCGACGTGTACACGGAGTGGGATCACCTTCGTCCCCTGGTCGTAAACAAGCAGCCCACCGGCTACATCTCCGAGATCCACAACCTCGTCCCGTCGTGCGGCAAGTGCAACCAGAGCAAGGGCAACAAGCACTGGCGCGACTGGATGTTCGGTCCTGCCGTTCTGTCCCCCAAGACGCGGGGAAGGAGCGACCTGGACCAGAGGGCCGAGCGGTTGACGGCCTACGAGGCGTGGGCGCCGCCTACGAGGCTCGACTTTGAACAACTCGTGGGCGCAGAGACGTGGGCGCTCCACTGGAAAAACTACGAGCACATCATCGGCCTGATGCGGGATGCAGAAGTTACTGCGACCGAGATCCGCGAGACGATCAGAAGCACGTACCTTCTCGCCGCTGATCGTCAGCCCTCACCCAAGACGGACCACTGACGCATTTTCTCTTGTCACCCATTTTGGGTAGTAGGAGTA
>NZ_JBIMRD010000003.1:0-51632 GCF_044069275.1 Aeromicrobium sp. JJY06 | reverse complement strand
CGAACTGTCCATCGTCATCGCCGGCGCCCGCCGCGACCTCGGACACCTCGACGCCGCCCTCCACATCCTCGAAACCGAACCCCTCCACACCACCAACCGCTCCGACTGGGTCACCCGCCTGCGCTACGCCTACGCCGACACCCTCCTCGCCACCGGCAACACCCAAGACGCCATCACCTGGTTCCACCGCACCGCCGGCACCGACACCCACCACACCACCGACGTCCACGACCGCCTCAAACAACTCGAAAACTAACCCGTCGCGGGTTTCGGGAGCGGAGAGTCTCCTCCGGTTGTGGGTTCCTCTGGCCGGGGATAGACTCGCAGTAGAAAGTTGTAGATACAACTACCGCTCTCTGGAAGGACGCCGAGGATGGCCCTCTCACACAGCCTGCATCACAGTCGACGCGGTGACGCCCAGAAGGCCGACCGCACAGGTGCGCGCGAAGGTGATGCGGTCCGAGAGGGTGGGCCCACCGCGCTCGGTGGGCTGGTCATGAACGTCGGCCTGGTCCTCATGGCCGTCCTGTGGGTGGTGTCGCTGGTCCAGCTCATCCGGCTGCCGGCGCAAGGACCGCTGACGACCACGGGGGAGGCCGCCGTCTGGACGGCGCTCGCGATCGCCTCCGCGATCTCGACCTTCCTGCTCGGGGTCTGGAAGGTGCATCGCAGCTGATCTCAGTCTTCGGCCCGAGGCCGCTCAGGGAACCGAGAGAGTCCTTGGCGGCCACGGGTCGAACCCCGTGTGCCCGCGAGCACGCGCTGACCGGGGTCCAGTCCCGCCAGCAGCCGGTCGCCGATCCGGCGGACCTGGCCGAGCTGCTCACGCGTCAGCCGGCTGACGAAGACCTCGCGGACGAGGTCCACGTGACCGGGGGAGGCGGCCTCGAGTCGCTCCCAGCCCGACGGGGTTAGGCGAGCGTGCCGCGAGCGTCCGTCGTCAGGGCTCGCCGTCCGCAGCAGCAGTCCGTCGTGCTCCAGTCGGGTCACGACGCGCGAGAGGCGTGCCGGGGTGGTGTTCATGGCGGTGGCGAGGTCGGTCAGCCGCATCGAGTCCTCGTGGGTCTCGGCTAGCTGCACCAGCACGAGGAACTCGAAGAACGTCAAGTCGGCGTCGCGCCCGAGCTGGGAGTCCAGGGTCGCCGGGAGCACCTCGAGGATGGACACCAGCGCGAGCCACGCCTCGGCCTCGTCGTCGTCGAGCCAGCGCTCGCTCTCACTCATGGTGGCGACGCTAGCCGATGTCGGGTGGACGGCGAGGGTCAGCGCGGAGGCGTCTCGCCCCGGAGCCCCTGGACCGTGATCATCGTCAGCACGCGGGCGACCTCGTCGGTGTCCAGCTCCACCCCGCGGAAGTGCGCGTCCATCGCGATGCCCCAGCACATCCCGACGCACATGGGCGAGGAGAGGGCCGGATCGGCGTTCTGGGCCCAGAGGGTGCCGGCGGCGCCGCGTACGTGCTCGGCGAGCGAGTCGATGAACGGCGCGATGCGGCGCAGGTAGAACTCCTGGCCGCTGTCGCGGTCACTGAACAGGACGACGTTGAACAGGTCGAGGTACTCGACGAAGACCTCCAGCAGGCCGCGGTAGAAGATCGTGACCGCTTCGGACGAGCCGTTGATGCTCCCGGCGACGGTCTGGGCCAGGACGTCCTGCAGCAGGTGGTCGATCGGCTCGACGACGGCCTCCTCGAACAGCTGCTCCTTGGACTCGAAGTAGCGGTAGAGCAGGGCGACGTTGACACCCGCCAGCTTGGCGATGTCGCCGATGCGCGCACCCTCGGGTCCGACCCGCGCGAACTCCTCGCGCGCGACAGCCAGCAGCTGCCTGCGTCGTTCCTCGGCATGAAGCCTGACCACGTTCCACCTCCGTGCGGCGAGCCTAGGTCGATTCTCTGCGGACGGCTCTGGGAACACCGGTTTACAGGGACGAACGCCCCCGGGACTGGGGTCCGAGGGAGGGGTTCACCTCGCTCGGCATCCGTGATACGTGTGACATAGATCACATTATCGTCTCGGGAAAACCGTCCCCTCTCAAGGAGTCCGAGATGCGTCCAGTATGGAGAGTTCTCACCGCAGCGACGACGGCGACCGCCGTCGCCCTCACCTTCGCACCGTCAGCGTCCGCGCACGGCAAGCACCGCCCCACCCACCGACCCATCACCGTCGTCGCAGACGGGCTCGAGGGGCCGTTCCAAGTCTCGCGCGACGTCGGCCACCGGCTGCTCGTCATGGAGTCCGGCGCCGGCCGGGTCATCTCCGTGGATCCGCGCCACCGGGGCAAGGTGCGCACGCTGGTGAGCGGCCTGGGGCCGAACGCCGCCAGCGGCGCGGTCCGTGTCGGGAAGTACATCGCCATCGTGACCGGCGAGGCCGATCCGTCGGCGCCGGCGGGCCCGTACCCCGGCTCCTCGGTGCTGGTCGCCAAGAAGGGCAAGGTGAGCGTGTTCGCCGACCTGATGGCGCACGAGCTGAAGTACAACCCCGACGGCCAGACGCAGTTCGGCCCCGACGGTGCGCCCCTGGACGCGCTGTCGAACCCCTTCAGCCTGCTGGCCGAGCGCGGACGCCACGGGGGAGTGCTCGTGGCCGACGGTGGCGCCAACGCGGTGCTGCGCGTGAGCGCGAAGGGCAAGGTCTCGACGTTCTTCGTCCCGCCGACCGTCAACACCGGCGCCTGTGAGGGCCGGCCGAACAACGACGCGAGCACCGTGGGCTGCGACGCGGTCCCGACGGGTCTGGCCTACGGTCCGCGCAACACGCTCTACGTGTCCGCGCTGACCGGCGAGGCACCCGGAGAGGGTCGCGTGTACGTGCTCGACGCCCGGACGGGCAAGGTGAAGCGTGTCATCAAGGGCTTCACGTCACCGACCGGGGTGGCGGTGCGCCGCGACGGCACGATCTACGTGAGCGAGGTCCTCGAGGGCATGCCCGAGGGTGAGCCCGGACCCGGCTTCGATCCGTCCACCGTCGGGCAGATCGTCAAGGTCTCCCCGTGGGGCAAGCGGACGTACGCGCAGGTGACGATGCCGACCGGCCTCGTGATCTCGGGCAAGTCGCTGTACTCCACCGCCTGGTCGATCGCGGGCTTCCTGGGCATCGAGGGTGCCGGGCAGGTCGTGAAGGTCTCGGACCGGGCGTTCCGCCGGGCCTCCTGAGGGAGGCACGTCTCGGCCGCAGGGGCGCTGGTGCTCGGGACCGGCGCCCTTGTGGTGTCCTCGGCACGGGGTGCCCTCGGTCCGGTGACGCGGTCGGGCCGATGACCGTGGACGTCCCTAGACTCGAAGGGTTCGCCGGAGGCCGCTGGGGCGTCCGGCCGGAAGCCGAAGGCGAGATGATGGAGCAGCACGACCAGCGCCCGTGGGCCGTCCACTACGGACCCGGCGTCCCGGCGGAGATCGAGATCCCCGACGAGCCGGTGACGGCAGGACTTGCGCGATCGGCGCAGCGCTTCCCGGAACGGATCGCCACCGACTTCCTCGGCGCGACCGCCACGTACGCCGAGACCGAGCAGGCCGTGCGCCGCGCCATGGTGGTGCTGAGTGGGCTGGGCGTGCACGCGGGATCGCGGGTCGCGCTCGTGCTGCCGAACTGCCCGTCCCACCTCGTGGCGTACCACGCGGTCCTGCGCCTGGGTGCGGTCGTTGTGGACCTCAACCCGACGTACACGCAGGCCGAGCTCGAGCACCTGCTCGGCGACTGCGGCGCGACCCACGCGCTGGTGTGGCACAAGGCCGTCGAGCGGGTCCTCCCGGCGCGGGCCACGACGCCCCTGGAGACCGTGGTGAGCGTCGACGTCAGTCGCGACCTGCCGATGCTCTCGCGCCTGCTCCTGCGCCTGCCGCTCAAGCCCGCTCGGGCGAAGCGCGAGGCGCTGCTCGGCACCGTGCCGTCCGACATCGCCGACTGGCACCATCTCGTCGCCGGGGCGCAGGGCGAGGTGCCGCCGGCCACGGTTCGGGCCGACGACCTCGCGCTGCTGCAGTACACCGGCGGCACGACGGGAACGCCGAAGGCGGCGATGCTGACGCACCGCAACCTCGTGGCGAACCTCGTGCACGGCCAGGCGTGGGCGGGCTTCCGGGAGGGCGAGGAGACCGTCTACGGCGTGCTGCCGTTCTTCCACGCCTTCGGGCTGACGTTCTGCCTCAACCTGCCCGGCCACATCGGGGCGACCCTCGTGATGTTCCCGAACTTCGATCCCGCGGCCGTCGTGCAGGCGTTCGGCCGCCGGCCCGCCACGTTCATGGCCGGGGTCGCGCCGATGTTCGACCGGATCGCCGCGACCGCCGAGGCCTCGGGCAAGCCTCCCGCCGAGGGTTTCCGGGAGTGCCGGCTCGGTTTCGCCGGCGCGATGCCGATCCCTCCCGCCACGGTGGAGCGCTGGGAGCGGCTCACCGGGGGACTGCTGATCGAGGGCTACGGCATGACCGAGTGCGCGCCGATCGCCCTCGGCAACCCGTGCGCGCCCACGCGCCGCCCCGGCACGCTCGGCGTCCCGTTCCCCAACACCGACATGCGGATCGTCGACGTCGACGACCACACGCGCGAGGTCGGGCCGAACGAGAGCGGCGTCCGCCGCGGCGAGCTGCTGGTCCGAGGTCCGCAGGTCTTCACGGGCTACCTGAACCGGCCCGAGGAGACGGCCCACCAGCTGCTCGAGGACGGCTGGCTGCGCACGGGCGATGTCGTCGAGGTCGACGCGACCGGCTGGGTCACGCTGGTCGACCGGGTCAAGGAGATGATCATCGTCGGCGGCTTCAAGGTGTACCCGTCCACGGTGGAGGACCACCTGCGACTGCTTCCCGGCGTCACCGACGTCGCGGTCGTGGGCGTCAGCACGCGTGCCGGCGACCACGAGGTGCTCGCGGCGTTCGTGATGGAGTCCGGCGCCGCGACGCCCTCGGTCGAGACGGTCCGGGCGCACGGGGAGCAGCGTCTCGCGCGCTACGCGCTGCCGCGCCGGGTCGAGTTCGTGGAGGACCTGCCGCGCTCGCAGATCGGCAAGGTGATGCGTCGTCAGGTGCAGGAGATGTTCAGTCACCGCGACCGTGACTAGGCGACTCCGGCGCCTGCCGCGGACTCGGCGGCGGCCGCGGCGCCGCGCCGGAACGGCTCGCCGTGGCCCGGCAGCACCGTGCCGGCACCCGTGGCCGCGATCGCGTCGAGCGACCGCAGGGCACCGCGCGCGTCCTTCGTGCCGGCGCGCGCCACGATGCGCGGGCCGGTGCGACCCGTGTACGGGTCCAGCGTGACGAGCGCGTCGCCGGTGAAGACGACGTCGGAGTCGGGCAGCAGCAGCACGCAGTGGCCGTCGGTGTGGCCGGGCGTCGCGACCACCTCGACGCCGGCGGGAAGACCGTCCGCCCCGGGGTGGAGGTTCTCGATCTGCGCGACGCCCTCGACCTTCAGGGCGCCGGCAGCGACCATGCGCGCGAGGACGGGGACCGAGGCCGGGTGGCGCAGCGGGTAGAGCAGGCGCGGCCGCCCGGGCTGGTAGCGGTAGGGGCGACGGGCGATCCGGTGGTCGCCGGGATGGGCCCAGATGCGGGCGCCGGCCCGGGACGCGTGGGCCGCGAAGCCGAGGTGGTCGAAGTGCGCGTGCGTCAGCAGGACGTCGGTGACGTCGCCCCAGTCGTGACCACTCTCGCGCAGGGCCTGCTCGGCGAGCTCGCGGGTGCGGGAGAGTCCGGCGTCGACGAAGTAGGGCGCGCCGGCGCTGGTGACGAGGTAGCAGTTGGTCCCCGCCTGCTCGATCCGCACGATCCCGTCGCGCACCTGGGTGATGCCCATGAGGTCCTCCGCTCGCTCCTCGAAGGGAGTACCCGTGCGACGGCGGGACATGCACCCCGCCGCCCGCACGCCAGATGAGACGCGAGGGAGCGACCACCTCGCCCGACCTAGGCTCGAGGGCATGACCTCCCACCCCCGCCTCGTCGACGTCCAGTGGCTCCGCGATCGCCTGGACGATCCCTCGATCCGCGTCGTCGACGCCACCGTCCACCTCACCTTCGACGCCGAGGGCGCGCACACCGAGTCGGGTCGCGCGACCTACCGCGAGGCCCACGTCCCCGGGGCCACGTTCGCCGACCAGCTGGCCGACCTCACCGTCCACGACGGGGAGGCGGCGTTCGAGGCCGCGCCCTCCGACCAGTTCGCGCGGGTGATCGGCGACCTCGGCATCGGCAACGGGCACACGGTCGTGGTCTACGACCACGTCAACGGCATCTGGGCCACGCGGCTGTGGTGGCAGCTCGAGCTCGAGGGGCACCCCGACGTCGTCGTGCTCGACGGCGGACTGAAGGCCTGGCAGGACGCGGGCCTGCCCGTGGAGACGGGCGACGCGACCTACGAGCCGGCGCGGTTCACGCCCTCGCGCAGCAGCGAGCGCATCGCGAGCACCGCCGACGTGGAGGCCGCGACGCAGGACGGCTCGGTCCTGCTCATCAACTCCCTCGACCGCGAGTCCTTCGCCGGCGGTCGCATCCCGGGCAGTGTCAACGTGCCGTTCGGCGAGCTCGTGGACGAGCAGGGACGCCTGCGCAGCCTCGACGAGCTGCGCCCGCTCTTCGAGTCGGTCGGCGCGCTCGATCCCGAGGTGGCGCCCGTGACGTACTGCGGCGGCGGGATCGCGGCGACGGCCGTCGCGTTCGCGCTGAAGGGCCTCGGCCGCGACGACGTCGCGATCTACGACGGCTCGCTCAACGCCTGGACCGCAGACCCGGCGCGTCCTCTCGAGCAGGGCTGAGACATGAGGAGGGGCCGGCGATCCGTCGCCGGCCCCTGGCTCGGGTCGGGGTTGGGGAGAGGCGTAGGGTGGTAGTTGAACCTTCAACTAAGCGCCCGGAGGGCGCTCCCACCATCAAGGAAGAGAGGAAGTGGGCGACATGGTCGTCTACAACGAGATCGTGGCCGTCACCTCGGGCGCGGGTCTCCTCGGCGTCGCGATGTTCCTGCACCACCTGCTGCGGGGCAAGCGCGTCGACAGCGAGGGATGGGCCGCGTTCTTCGGACTGACCGGTCTGCTGCTGTTCGTCCTGGGCGTGCACACCACCGTGACCTGGCCGTTCGGCGGGGAGGGCTTCGAGTACGCCAACATCGCCTTCGGCCAGCCGGCCGCCGCCTTCGGCGCGCTGCTGCTGTTCGCCGCGATCTACCTGTGGCGCAACCGCGAGCTCTTCGCCGGCGAGCAGCAGCTCGTCCGGGACGCGGTGCTGTCCGCCGTGAAGCCCGCGAGCATCTTCGTCGGCGCCCTCGGCCTGGGCATGGCCGTCCTGGCCATCGCCTTCGTGCGGTTCCAACTGGGTGCCGCGCCCCCGGAGGAGCCCATCAGCGGCCGCTTCGGCCACCTGCCGATCCTCGAGGCGCTGTTCCTCGGCGGCCTGTGGGGCATCGTCGCGGTAGGCGCGCTGCTGTTCGCGTTCGCGCTGCTGACCGACCGCCCGCAGCTGCTGCGCTGGGTCGTGTGGGCCTTCGTGATCGGCGGCGTGGTGTTCCTGCTGTTCGGTGCGATGAACTTCTACACGCACATCGGGATGTATCACAACATCGAGTACGGCACGAACTACAACTGGTGACGGCCTGAGGCACCCCGAACGGGCGGGCGGTGACGCGTGAGCGCACCGCCCGCCCGTTCGTTCGCCCGGAGTTCGGATCCATCAGGAGCCCGCCGCGAGCCACATCGACGTCTGCCACCCGTGGCTCGAGGGCGGGCTGGAGGTGGTGAGGCCGCGCGTCGTCGTCCGCCTCGGCGCCACGGCGGGCCGTTCGGTGCTGGGTCGGACCGTGCGGATCCGTGAGGAGCGCGGGCACGTGCTCGAGGTCGACGCGCCCCTACGCGGTGGTGCTCACCACGCCCCCTCGGCGCTGCTGCGCCTGCGCGACCGCGGCGACGACGCCACCGGGCTGCAGGACCTCGCCGTCGACCTGCGACGCGCCGCCGACGCCGCGTGAGCGACTACTGCTGCTCGGACTCGAGCTCGGGACGGGTCTTCGCGGCGCGGTCGCTGCCGTGGAGGTTGCCCGTGTCGACGAGCTCCTGCGCGATGTCGCGCAGCTTGAGGTTGCTGTGCGAGCTGATCCGCACGAGCACCTGGAACGCGGCCGCCGAGTTGACGCCGTAGCGCTCCATGACGATGCCGACGGCCTGTCCGACGAGCGTGCGTGCGTCCAGCGCGCGGGTGAGGTTCTCCTGCGCCTGGGCGGCGGCGAGCGCGACGGCGATGTGGGCGGCGAGCGCGGTGCCCTCGTCGCGGTCGTCCTCGCTGAAGCCGTCACGGCGCTGCGAGTAGAGGTTGAGGGCGCCGATGTCGTCCTTCTCGGTGAACAGGCGCAGGCACAGGACGCTCAGCACCCCCTGCTCCTCGGCGACCCGCGGTCCCCAGATGCCCCAGCGGGCGTCGTCGGTGAGGTCGGGCGAGTGCACGACGGCCTCGTCCCACACGGCCTGCAGGCACGGGCCGTCGCCGAGGTCGTACTGGAGCCGGTCGCAGGCCAGCGCGACGCCGTCGCTGGACGAGGGCGTCTCGAGCGCCCCGCGCCGTCGCACGAGCGTGACGCTGGCGGAGTCGCAGTGGCGGATGTTCGTGACCGCCAGCTGCACGGCGGTCTCCATCGTGGCGCTCGCGCTCGGCGCGGTCTGGAGGTTGCGTGCGGCCTCGGCGAGCCGTTCGGCGAGCGGCAGGTCCTCGCTCATGAGCCGACGCCCTCCCACGGCTCTGCGTCCTCGGCGAGGGACGACGGGAACAGGTCGGCGCAGCCGGCACGGCGCGCGACCACCCGGTGGTAGTCGGAGTCGCCGACCACCTCGAGATCTCCGCCACGAGCACGCAGCCTCAGCTGCTCGTCCCGCAGCACCCGCAGGTTCGACTCGTCCACGTACGTCACCTCCTCCACGTCCACCTCCACGCGGGTGCACCCGCGCGTCGCCAGGCTCTCGAGCACGTCGGCGAGGTGTGCGGTCGTCGACGGGTCGAGCTCGCCGAAGATGCGCACCTGCGCCAGCGGTGGATCGCACGAGAACTGAAAATCGGTCTGCAAGGCAGACCTCCTCTGGGGGAGGAGGATCAGTGCCTGGGTTTGAAGCACCGCGCTAGAGCCCCAAAGTACAAGTGCAGGGGTGCCCGGAGCAATTCAGGGAGGGCGTGTCAGCCGAACGTGTCGAGCGCCCTGCGCAGGGCGAGCACGACGCTGTGGACGAGCAGCTGCTCGTGGGTCTCGCCGGGCTGGTTCCGCAGCAGCTGCTCGAGCTCGGCGTCGGCGGCCGTGAGCGTGGACTGCGTGTCCCCGCCGTACTGGTAGGCGTCGAGGGCGTCGGCCACCCGGTGCATCGCGCGGGCAATGGGCTCGCGAGCGTCGTCGGAGAGTGCGGCACGACCCTCGGGGTCCCCGGGGACGCCGTGGGGCAGCAGCACGAGGTCGCTGACGTCGGAGACCAGGAGGGACACGCGGTCGAGCGAGTCCGCCTCCTGGGTCAGCACGTCCAGCGCGTCACGGTGCCGGCGGGCGCGCGCGTTCGCCGTGAGGGACTCGTGGACCAGGGTGACGGCGTCGCGCATCGCGGTCCGGGCCCGCCGGAGCTCGGAGTGCTCACGGTGCCACTCGTCGAGCGTCGGCAGCTCGTGCTGGACCATGAGGTCGCCCAGCTCGCGCAGCTGGGCCGCCAGCACCGTTCGGGTGCGTCCGACGGCGAGTCGCGCGGGGGCGAGCGGCAGCGGCGGCGCGACCATGTTCACGGCGATGCCGACCATCGCGCCGACGAGTGTCAGCCCGCCGTACGCGGCGATGAAGTTGGCCTCGCCGTGACCGATGATCAGCGTGAACACCGCCGCCGTGGGCGCCCAGCCGCCCATGGCGCCGAGGGGCCGCCAGCCCGCGACGCTCACGGAGATCGCGACGACGAGCGCCAGCGTGACGGCCGCGACGTAGTCCCCGGTGGCCGTGTCGACGAGCCAGGCGATCACGCCGCCGACGACGATCGCCCCGACCGCCTGCAGGGACTCGCGCACCGAGCCCGCCAGCGTGGATGTCGTGGCGATGATCGCGCCGAACGGCGCGTAGTACGGATAGTCCTGCGATCCCGGGACGAAGCGCACGAGGATCCACGCCAGCCCGGCGGCGACGGCCGCACGCAGTGCGAGGGCGATCCGGGGATGCATCATCCACCGGTCGAGGAGCCATCGGGTCGCTGCGTGCATCACCTCACCGTGACACGAGCCGCCGACGGCGGCACCTCGTCCTGGCTCAGCCGTTCCCGTGGGGCGTCAGCACGACCTTGCCGACCGTGGCCCGGGTCTCGAGCGCCCGGTGGGCCTCGGCCGCCTCGGCCAGCGGCAGGACCGTGCCCACGAGGGGCACCCGGGTCCCGTCCGCCGCCGCGGCCAGTGCCCTTCGCTCGAGCTCGGGCAGGCGGTCGAGGATCGGCGGCCCCAGCACGTCGACCACCCGGCGCTCGGGATCGGCGTAGGCGTTCTGCTCGCCCGACGACCAGCCGAACCGCACGAGCCGCCCGCCCGGGGCCAGCCCACCGAACAGGACGCGTCCCACGGGCCCGGCGACCCCGTCGAGCACCACGGTCGGCGTCCCGGCCTCGGCGATCCGCGACTCCCAGCCGGGGGAGAGGCGGTCGAGGGCGAGGTCCGCGCCGAGCCGCCCGACGAGCGCCGTCTTCTCCTGACCGCCGGCCACGCCGACGGTGCGCGCGCCCGCGCTCCGCGCACCCTGGAGCAGCAGCGGGCCGAGGCCTCCGGCAGCGGACGTGACGACGACGACGTCGTCGGGACGCAGCCCGGCGAGCTCGAGGATCGCGGTGGCGGTGCGACCGGTGCCGATCGTCGCGACGGCGGTCGGTGCGTCCATGCCGTCGGGGATCGCATGCGCCCGGTCGGCGGCCACGACGGCCTGGTCGGCGTAGCCGCCCCCGCCGAACCCGAGGTGGGCGACGACGCGCCGGCCGAGCCAGCCGGCGTCCACACCCGCGCCGACCTCGTCGACCACGCCGGCGACCTCACGGCCCGGGACGAGCGGCAGCTCGGGCCGCGGGCCCGCGCCGAAGGAGTCACCCGCCCGGATCGACGTGTCCAGCAGGTGCACGCCGGCGGCCTCGACCGCGATGCGGAGCTGCCCCGGGGCAGGGGCCAGGTCGGGGAGGCGCTCGAGGCGCAGGACGTCGGCGGGCCCGAACTCGTGGTGGCGGATCGCGTGCATGACCCCATCGGACAACCTCAACCCCCGTTGAGGTCAAGCGAACGCCTCGCCGCACGGGCACACCGTGCGTAGGGTGCCAGCATGAGCGCGATCTCCCTGACCCCCGAGGACCCCCGCGGCATCCTGCTCTTCGCGCCGGGAGCCGGGGGCGACCCCACGCGCTACCGCCGGCTGCTCGACGCGGCGGCGGACGCCGGCTTCCTCGTCCGTGCCCCGGAGCACGAGCTCACCGAGACGTTCTCCGACGACGTGGTGCGCCGGAGGGTGGAGGCGCTGGTCGCGCCCCTCGCCGGGCTCGACCGCGACGACCTGCCCGTGGTGGCGGCGGGACACTCGCTGGGTGGGTGCGCCGCCCTGTGCCTCGCGGGAGCCCGTCCCCGAACGCGGGCCGGGGAGCCGTTCGAGGTCCCGACCGAGCCGCGCGTCTCGCGCGTGGTGGTGCTGGCGCCGGCGACCGGCTGGTTCGCGGGCCCTGACGCGCTCGACGCCGTGACCGCCCCCGTCACCGCGTTCGTCGGCTCGGAGGACACCGTGACCCCACCGGAGTCGGCCGAGCTGCTCCGCCCGGCGCCGGCCGGCCTCGACCTGCACTCCTACGACGGCGTCGGCCACTTCGACTTCATGTCGCCGCTGCCGTCGAACAAGGTGCCGACACCGTGGCTCGATCCCGACGCGTTCTACGAGGTCTTCCTCCGGGACTTCCTCGCCGCGATCGGCTGACCCGACCGTCCGTCGACTGTTCGCGGCGACCCCGTCGGCCGCTCGTGGCCGTCGCGTCCGCCGGCGGGTCGAAGGGTCGGGCTGGCCCGACACCAGGTGTCGGGGTGGCAGGATCGTGTCCCGGCCGCGACACGACGACGATCGAGACATGACCACCATGAGCATCCCCACCACCGCACGGCGCGACCCGTCACCGCTGGCCGCCCGCGTCGGGTGGGACACCCTGTACGCCCTCACCGCCTTCCCGCTCGGCCTCCTGGGCTTCGTGATCACGATCGTGGGCGTCGCCACCGGCGTCGCGACCCTGATCGTGTGGGTCGGCGTCCTGGTCCTCGCCGCGACGCTGGTCGTCTCGTCGTGGCTGGCGCGCCTCGAGCGCGTGCGGCTCGTCGCGATGCAGGGCCGCGAGCCGCGGCCGACGACGTACCGCGTCGGCACCGGGCGCGAGGGCCGCGTCGCCCGTCTGATCGCGCCGCTGCGCGACCCGCAGATGTGGCTCGACACGCTGTGGGGTCCGCTCGCGTTCGTCACGGGCCTCGCCGCGTTCATCGTGACCGTGGTCTGGTGGGCGGGCGTGCTGACCGGGCTGACCTACTGGTTCTGGCAGATTTGGCTTCCGCAGAGCGAGGGCAACGAGACGCTGGCGTCGCTCATCGGCCTCGGCGACGGGCGGCTGGCGGACAGCCTGCTGAACCTCGCGATCGGCCTGGCGGCGCTCGTGACCCTGCCGTGGGTCGTCCGCGGAGCCGCGTGGCTGCACGCGTCGCTCGCCGACGTCGTGCTCAACGGCCGCAGCTCGATGTCGGCCCGGGTCGAGCGCGCCGAGGGGGCGCGCGACGCCGCGCAGGAGGCCGAGGCCGTGGCGCTGCGCCGCCTCGAGCGCGACATCCACGACGGGCCGCAGCAGCGCCTCGTCCGCCTGACGATGGACCTCGGTCGGGCGCGCCGTCAGGTCGGTGCGGACCCCGAGCAGGCCTCCGCCACGATCGAGTCGGCCCTGGAGCAGGCACGCGAGACGCTCGACGAGCTGCGCGCGCTGTCGCGCGGCATCGCCCCGCCGCTGCTGGTGGATCGGGGCCTCGGGGTCGCGCTCGACGAGCTGGTCGTCCGCAGCGCCGTCCCGGTGACCCTCGTCCACGACCTGCCCGCGGGCCTGTCGCCGCACGTGGAGACTGCCGTCTACTTCACCGTCTCGGAGGCGCTCACCAACGTGGCCAAGCACTCCGGCGCGGACACGGCCGACGTGCGCGTCGTGCCCAACGGCTCGGACCTGCTGGTGCAGGTGCGCGACGCGGGCGTCGGCGGGGCCCACCCGGGCAAGGGACAGGGCCTCGCGGGCCTCGCCCAGCGAGTCGCGGCGGTCGGCGGCACGCTCGAGGTCGACTCGCCGGTGGGCGGTCCGACGCTCGTCACCGCGCGCATCCCGGCCGGGTGACCACCGGCGGCGGGACCGCGACCGGGCCGATGCACGATGCTGGTGCGATGCGCATCGTGATCGCCGACGACTCGGTCCTGCTCCGCGAGGGCCTGCGGCTGCTGCTGACCGAAGCGGGTCACGAGGTCGTGGCACAGGTCGCCGACGGGCCCGGATTCGTGGCAGCCATGACCGAGCACCGTCCCGACCTCGGCGTCGTCGACGTGCGGATGCCGCCGAGCCACACCGATGAGGGACTGCGGGCTGCGGTCGAGGTGCGGGGCCGGTGGCCGCAGGCGCGGATCGTCGTGCTGAGCCAGTACGTCGAGGTCTCGTACGCCGACGATCTGCTGGCCGGAGGCGAGGGCGGGGTCGGGTACCTGCTGAAGGACCGCGTGAGCGACGTCGACGACTTCCTCGGCGCCCTCGACCAGGTCGTCGCCGGTGGCACCGTGCTCGATCCGCAGGTGGTCCAGCAGTGGATGGGACGCCGGGCCGACCCGGTCGCGGCGCTGACTCCGCGCGAGCGCGAGGTCCTCGCACTGATGGCCGAGGGCCGCTCCAACCAGGCGATCGCGCAGGCCCTGCACGTCACCGAGGGCGCGGTCGAGAAGCACACGCAGCGCATCTTCGCGAAGCTCGGCCTGTACGCCGACGAGAGCGACCACCGGCGGGTGCGCGCCGTGCTGGGGTGGCTGCGCTCCACCTCGCGCTGAGGCTCAGAGCGCCGCGGTGCCCTCGACCAGCAGAGTCGCCGGGTCGCCCTCCTCGGGCGTGGGGACCACGGGGCTCACGGGTTCGCACCGCAGGGAGCGCAGCTCGCACGTGACGACCTGCCGAGCACGGACGATGTTGTCGACGTCGGCCTCGTCGATCTCCTCGGCCACGCCGAAGAACGTGTCCGCGTCGCTCCAGCCGGCCAGCGTGAAGTGCTCCCACGGTGCGTCGATCCCGCGCTGGTCGCCGCTGGCGGCGTCGTAGACGACGGCCTGGGTCGGCCACGCCGAGGTGTCGAAGATCGTGCTGCGATCGGGTGACAGGAGCCCCGGTCCGTACAGCGAGGAGTCCGACAGCTCGCGGTGACGACCCTCGCCGCTGATGCTGACGCGGTAGCCCGCGGGGAACAGCGTGTCGGCCAGGTGCGGGTAGACCTCGAGGCCGTCGGCATCGAGGGTCGCGGCCTCGCGCGAGCCGTCCTCGAGGTCGATCGTGGCACCGTCGAAGAAGACGTGCTCGGTGCTGACGCCGTGCAGCAGCGGCATGATCTCGCCGTACAGGTCGGCGAGGTCGGCCTCGCGGTCAGGCTTCTCGTCCGGCGTGCGGTAGAGCTGCTCGCCGGTGCGGGTGTCGAACGCGGCGACCTGGATGACGTGGGTGCCGTAGCGGTCGGTCGGGCCGCGCGACTGGTCGACCGTGGCGAGCACGGAGCGGTCCGCCGAGACGGCGAGGTTGTCCCACCCGACGTCGGCGACCTCGCGGATGTCGCCCTCGGCGCTGGTGAACAGCAGGGTCCCGCCGCGATTCCAGTAGACGCCCGTCGCGCCCAGGACGAACTGGTCCACGTCGTCGCCGAGCTCCACGGTCACGTCGCCCACGTGCAGCGTGCCGTCGAGCAGCCAGGCCGGCGCGGTCGTGTCCCACGTGGTCGGGCCCACGGGCAGCGTGAACGCAGGCGTGACCGCCGACCCCTCGGTCGAGCCCGCACACCCCGCCAGCACGACGCAGGCGAGCAGCGCCACGATCGTGCCTCGGATGCCCACCGGGCCATGATCACACGGCCGCCCGCGAGCACGTCGGACGCGCGGGCTAGCCTGCAGGCGAGACACGGGGTGCCCCACCGGGGCTGAGATCACACCCGTCGAACCTGATCTAGTTCGTCCTAGCGAAGGGAATGTCGCGATGTCGCGCACGCCTGCAGACCTGTCCTCCTTCACCTCCGAGGCCCTGGGCCGCGTCCGCGCCCGAGGGCCGCTCGTCCACTGCATCACCAACAGCGTCGTGGTGAACTTCACCGCCAACGCCCTGCTCGCCGCCGGGGCGGCGCCGGCCATGGTCGACATCCCCGACGAGGCCGGTCCGTTCGCCGCCGTCGCCGACGGGCTCCTGGTGAACCTCGGCACGCCCACGGCCGAGCAGCGGGCCGCGATGGTCGAGGCCGCCGAGGCCGCGAACGCCGCGGGCACCCCCTGGGTCCTCGACCCGGTCGCGGTCGGGTCGCTGCCCGTGCGGACCGCGCTCGCCGAGCAGTTGCGCGACCTCGGGCCGACCGTGGTCCGCGGCAACGCATCGGAGATCATCGCCGTCAGTGGATCCGGGGGCGGTGGCCGCGGTGTCGACGCCACGGACGACGTCGAGGGGGCCGTCGAGTCGGCGCGCGCTCTGGCCGTCCGCACGGGTGGCGTCGTCGCGGTCTCCGGACCGGTCGACGTCGTGACCGACGGCGAGCGCCTGGTCCGGATCGCCAACGGCGACCCGCTGCTCACGCGGATCACCGGTGGCGGCTGTGCCCTCGGCGCGCTGATGGCGGCGTTCGCCGCGGTGGACGACGACCGTCTGGCCACGACCGTTGCCGCGGTCACCGTCTACACCGTCGCCGCGGAGCTCGCCGCGAAGCAGAGCGCCGGCCCCGGCACCTTCGGCCCGGCCTTCCTGGACGCGCTGGCCTCAATCGACGCAGCCGACCTCGACGCGCGGGCGCGGCTGTCGTGAGCGCCGACCTGTCGGTCTACCTCGTCACGGACGCGGCGGTCGCCGCGTCGCGCGGACGGGAGGTCGTGGAGGTGGTCGCCGAGGCGGCCGCCGGGGGAGTGACCGCGGTGCAGGTGCGCGAGAAGGAGGCACCGGCCGCCGACTTCCTCGCCACCGTCGTCGCCGTGTCGGAGGTCCTGCCGGAGCACGTCGCCCTGATCGTCAACGACCGCGTCGACGTGTTCCTCGCCGCCCGGGCCCGCGGCGCCCGGGTCACGGGCGTGCACCTGGGGCAGGCGGACCTGCCGTCTGCGGTGGTTCGCGAGCTCGTCGGCCCCGAGGCGCTGATCGGCCTGAGCGCCGCCACGCCTGCGGAGCTGACCGCCGCCGAACTGGATCCCGGCCGGGTCGGCTACGTGGGGATCGGGGTGCTGCGGGCGACGACGACCAAGCCGGACGCGCCGCCGCCGCTCGGTATCGAGGGATTCGAGCGGCTCGCGCGGAGCACTTCCCTGCCCGCCGTCGCGATCGGCGGCATCACGAGCGCGGACCTGCCGGCACTGCGCGCCGCGGGTGCGGCCGGAGCAGCCGTCGTCTCGTCGATCTGCGGTGCGGCAGACCCTCGCGCGGCTGCGCGCGAGCACGCTGACGCGTGGGGTCTGGCGTGAGCGCCCCGGTGCAGGTGCCGCGGGTGCTCTCCATCGCCGGCACCGACCCGACGGGCGGCGCGGGCGTCCAGGCCGACCTCAAGAGCATCGCGGCCCAGGGCGGCTACGGCATGGCCGTGGTCACCGCGCTGGTCGCGAAGAACACGCACGGCGTGCGGTCGGTGCACGTGCCGCCGGTCGCCTTCCTCGCCGAGCAGCTGGATGCGGTGAGCGACGACGTCGAGATCGACGCGGTGAAGATCGGGATGCTGGCCGGCCGCGAGGTCATGGAGACCGTGAGCGCGTGGCTCGACCGCGCACGACCGCCGGTGGTCGTGCTCGACCCCGTGATGGTCGCGACGAGCGGTGATCGGCTGCTCGACGCGGACGCCGAGGAGGCGCTGCGGGGCCTGCTGCCGCGGGTCGACCTCATCACGCCCAACGTGCCCGAGCTGGCGGTCCTCGCCGAGGAGGCTCCCGCGACCTCGTGGGGCGAGGTGCTGGCGCAGGCCTCCCGCGTCTCGGTGGCGTACTGGGTGCGGGTGCTGGCGAAGGGCGGCCACCTCGACGGCGAGTCCGTCCCGGACGCCCTGGTCGACGGGAGTCGCGTCGTCGAGTTCACCGGGGCCCGGATCACGACCACGTCCACCCACGGCACGGGATGCTCGCTCTCGTCCGCCGTCGCGACGATCGTCGCGCGCACCGGCTCGTGGGAGCAGGCGACGGCCGACGCCAAGCGCTGGCTGGCCGAGAGCATCGCCCACGGCGAGGATCTGCGCGTCGGCTCGGGCCATGGCCCGGTCAGCCACTTCGCCGGGCTGTGGGCCCGCGGAGGCCTCACGACCCGGCCCACCGCCGCCGAGGTGGAGCGCGACTGGTGGGACGCCGTGGCGGACGTCCGGGCGGCGATCGACGATCTGGGCTTCGTGCGGGGACTGGGGGACGGGACGCTGTCGAAGGAGGCGTTCGGCTGGTACCTGGCCCAGGACGCGCTGTACCTGCGGGACTACGCGCGGGTGCTGGCGGAGGCGAGCCGGCTGGCGCCGACGCTGGGGGAGCAGGCGTTCTGGGCGTCCGGCGCCCACGGCGCCCTCGTCACCGAGCTGGCCCTGCACACGGACTGGCTGGGTGGCGTGGAGCCGGCCGCGCCGAGCGCCACGACCACGGCGTACCTCGACCACCTGCTGGCCACCGCGGCGCGGGGCGACCACCGTGTGCTCGCGGCGGCGGTGCTGCCCTGCTACTGGATCTACGCCGACCTCGGCGAGCGCCTCCGCGGGCTCGCGACCGACGGGCACCCCTACCGCGACTGGCTGCTCACGTACGGGGATCCCGCGTTCGAGTCCGCGACCGAGCAGGCGATCGTCGTCGTCACCCGGCTCGCCGCCGAGGCCGACGACGCCACCCGGGACGCGATGTGGCGGGCGTTCCGCGCCTCGTGCGAGCACGAGCTGGCCTTCTTCGCTGCTCCGCCGGACGGAACGGTCTAGCCGCCTCGTCGCGCGAGGAAGACGTCGTGCTCCGCGCACGACTCGGGCACGGTGACGCCTGCTATCGAGAGCGGTCCGGGCGGCACCGTGTCCGACGAGTGCTCGAGGACCATCCCGCCCGGCACCTCGACCCGGTCGCCGAGCGAGAGCTCGCCGAGGTGCGGGATGTCGATCGTGAGCGGGTCCTCGTCGACGACGTCGGTGCCGACGGGCCAGATCACGACGATGCCGTCCGCGCCGAGACACCCGCCGACCAGCTCGAGGGTGCCGCCGCCCAGCGCGTCGGCGCCGGAGCTCGACCGCTCGCCGACGAGCACCGTCGCGTCGCCGGCGGTGATCTCCTTGCCGCCGCAGCCCGCGAGGGCGAGAGCGATGAGGAGGGCGGGCAGGGTGCGCATGCCTGAAGCCTGCCCGTTCGCCGTGCAGACGGTCGACGTTTCGCCGAACTCCGCGCGGGACCCATCCGACGACGCCTCGGTTCCGAATGACTCGCATGGATGCACCGGAGAACACCCGGGTCGCTGTCATCGGTTCCGGGATCTCCGGGCTGAGCGCGGCCTGGTTCGCCACCCAGGCGGGCGCCCGCGTGGTGGTCTACGAGGCCGACGACCGCCTGGGAGGGCACGCCGACACGCATGTGGTCGCCGAGGGCAGCCGCGAGCTGGCGATCGACACGGGCTTCATCGTCCACAACCGCCACACGTACCCGGTCCTGTGCCGTCTGTTCGACGAGCTCGGCGTGCAGACGCAGCCGTCGGAGATGTCCCTGTCGGTGCACGACGTGGCGACCGGACTGGAGTGGGCGGGTGCCAAGGGACGGCGCGGGCTGTTCCCCGAGCCGCGTCGCGTGCTCGACGTCGGGCACTGGCGGATGCTCGCCGAGATCCCGCGCTTCCACCGGGCAGCCCGCCGCCTGCTGGCGTCGCCGCCCGAGGCGGGCGACCCGACCCTCGACGAGTTCCTGGACCGGCACCGGTTCAGCGACCGGCTCCGCCGGCACTTCATCCGCGCGCTCGTGGCGGCGGTCTGGTCCTGCGATCCCGAGATCGCGGGGCGGTACCCGGCGCGTCACCTGTTCGCGTTCCTCGCGAACCACGGCATGCTCGCGGTGTTCGGCAGCCCGCGGTGGCGGACGGTCGTCGGCGGGTCCCACGACTACGTGCGACGGATCGCCAAGGAGCTCCCGGACATCCGGGTCTCGACCCCGGTGACGGGCATCGAGGAGGACGTCGACGGCGTGACCGTGCTCGACGCCGGCGGAGGCCGGGAGCGCTTCGACCGCGTCGTCGTCGCCACCCATCCCCGCCAGGCGCTCGCGATGCTCTCCGCGCCGACGCCGGCACAGCGCGAGGTCCTGGCCGCGATGCCGTACTCGCCGAACCCGGCCCTGCTGCACACCGACGAGAGCCTGCTGCCGCGCTCGGACGGGGCTCAGGCCGCGTGGAACCTGCGCCTGCCGAGCTCGCCCGACGGACGCGTGACGGTCACGTACGACATGACCCGGCTGCAGCGGCTGCCCACTGACAGGCGCTACCTGGTGACCCTGGGCGGCGAGGATCTCGTCGATCCCGCCACGGTCATCGCGCGGATGGACTACGAGCACCCGGTCTACACGGCCGAGACCGTCGCGGCCCAGCGACGACTTCCCGAGATCGACACCGATCGCATCGTCTTCGCCGGTGCCTACCACGGCTGGGGATTCCACGAGGACGGCGCTCGGTCGGGCGCCGAGGCCGTGCGGAGGCTCGGGCTGGGCGCCCCCGCCCCCGCAGCCCGCGCCCCGGAGGTCTTCCGCACCACCGTCGGCCATCGCCGGACGCAGCCGTTCACCCGGTCGTTCGAGCAGCGGTCCTCGACGTGGGTCGTCGACATCGACCAGCAGGCCGCACGGCAGGCGGGACAGTCGCGGTGGCGCCGGGTGACCGGCGGCACGATCGAGTCGCGCGACCACCTCGGCGACCCGAAGGCCACGCTGCGCCAGAACCTGGCGGCGTTCCTGGCCCGGAACGGACTCGAGCTCGGCGACGCGACCGTGCGCCTGATGGCCCACCCCCGAGCCTTCGGCTTCTGCTTCAACCCGATCAGCGTGTGGTGGTGCACGACGCCCGACGGCACTGCGCTGGCCACGGTCGTCGAGGTCCACAACACCTACGGCGACCGCCATGCCTACCTGTTCGACGGCGGCACCGAGACGGAGCGCCGGGTCGACAAGGCGATGTACGTCTCGCCGTTCCACGGCGTGGAGGGCTCGTACCGGGTGTCGGCCCCCGTGCCGACGGACGCTCTCGACGTCCGCGTCGAGCTCGACCTGCCCCACGGCGGGGCGTTCCAGGCCTCGATCCGGGGCCGGCGGACGTCCGGCCACCGCCGGGCCGCCGTCTCCGGACTCGTCGACCGTCTCGCCATCACCGCGCACGGCCTCGTCCTGTGGGCCCGGCGCCTGCCGATCCACCCTCGTCCCACCCATCACCAGGAAGGTGTCCGATGACGACCCTCAGCCTCTCGGCCTCGCACTGGCCGACCCTGGACCTGCCGTCCCCCTCGCGCGCGACCGACGTCAGGGCCGCCCTGGCGCGACGCCTCTTCGAATCGGCCGTGGAGCGGCTCGACGTGAGCGTGAGGATCGAGGGCCGCACCCTCGGAGCGGGCGGCCCGCTGATGACGATTCACCGTCCCGACGAGTTCTTCCAGCGTCTGGGCGCCCGGCCCTCGACGGGCTTCGGCGAGTCCTACATGACGGGAGCGTGGGACGCGGACGACCTCGGGGCGTTCCTCACGGTGCTGGCCTCGGGGATCCGCACGCTCGTGCCGCGGTCGCTGCAGGTCATGCGCGGTGCCGTCATGCCGCGGCCTCCGCGCGACGAGCGGGGGGACAAGGCCGACACGCAGCGCGTCGTCGGGCATCACTACGACCTCTCGAACGACCTGTTCGAGACCTTCCTGGACCCGACGATGACGTACTCGAGTGCGCTGTTCGAGGAGACCTCGGACGGCACCCCGGTGGTCGGCGGTGACCTGGAGCAGGCCCAGGAGCGGAAGCTCGACCGCCTGCTGGACCTCGCCGGTGTGGGCGAGGGCACCCGCCTGCTGGAGATCGGGTCGGGCTGGGGCTCGCTGGCCATGCGGGCCGCCCGTCGCGGCGCGCGGGTCCGGACGATCACCCTCTCGGTGGCCCAGCAGCAGCTGGCCCGCGAGCGGATCGCCGCGGCCGGCCTGCAGGACCGGATCGACGTCGACCTGTGCGACTACCGCGACGTGAAGGGCCGCTACGACGCCGTGGTGTCGATCGAGATGATCGAGGCCGTCGGCTGGCGCCACTGGGGCACCTACCTCGCGACGATCGACCGGGTGCTCGCGCCCGGGGGACGGGCCGCGATCCAGGCCATCACGATGCCGCACGACCGGATGCGGGTCACCCGCAACACCCAGACCTGGGTCACGACGTACATCTTCCCCGGCGGGTCGCTGCCGTCGGTCCGGGCGCTCGAGGAGGCGACGGCGGGGACGTCGCTGCGCCTCACGTCGACCGAGGCGATCGGAGCCCACTACGCCGAGACGCTGCGCCAGTGGGACGAGAGCTTCCTGGCCGGCGCCGACGAGGTGCGGGCCCTCGGGTTCGATGACACCTTCTGCCGGATGTGGCACTTCTACCTGCAGTACTCGCGAGCCGGGTTCAGCTCGGGCTACCTCGACGACCACCACCTCGTCTTCACGAAGGAGAGCGGACGATGAGCCATCGACAGCGCATCGACGGACTGGCCGGGCAGACCGCGGCCGTGCTCGAGCCGGTCGTGGGGGAGATCCCCGTGCGCCTGGAGTTCTGGGACGGGTCGGTCGTCGGGCCGGCGCGCGGCCCGATCGTGCGCATCACGTCGCCGGCGGCCCTGCGACGCCTGCTGTGGAGCCCGGGCGAGCTCGGCGCCGCGCAGGCGTACGTCTCGGGCGAGGCCGAGATCGAGGGCGACCTCGACGCCGCCCTGACGACGCTGCTGGCCGCGGGGCGCGAGGCAGGACCGGTTCCGCCCGCGCGGACCGCGAGGACGATGGCGCGCGCCCTGCCGCTGCTGATCAGGGCCGGGGCGATCGGTCGCCGCCCGGCGCCCCCGGCGTCCCAGGCGGTCGTCAAGGGACGGCTGCACTCGCGCGACCGCGACCGTGCCGCGATCTCGCACCACTACGACCTGTCGAACGAGTTCTACGAGCAGATCCTCGACCCGACGATGGCCTACTCGTGCGGCTACTACACCTCTGACGACGCCACGCTGCAGCAGGCGCAGGAGGCGAAGCTCTCGCTGATCTGTCGCAAGCTGGGGCTCGGCCCGGGCAGCCGGCTGCTCGACGTCGGCTGCGGCTGGGGATCGCTGACCATCCACGCCGCCCGGGAGTTCGGGGCGCAGGTCAACGCGGTCACGATCGCCGCGGAACAGCGGGACTTCGTCGCCGAGCGCGTGCGCCGCGCTGGTCTCGAGGACCTCGTCGACGTGCAGCTGTGCGACTACCGCGACGCCGCGGGCGTGTACGACGCCGCCGCGTCGGTCGAGATGGGCGAGCACGTCGGTGCCGAGAACTACCCGGTGTTCGCCGGCGTCCTGCGCGACCGCGTGCGCCCGGGCGGGCGGGTCCTGATCCAGCAGATGTCGCGCACGGGCCGCTGGCCCGGAGGGGGCCCGTTCATCGAGAGCTTCATCGCTCCCGACATGCACATGCGTCCGGTGGGCCAGACGGTCGACCTGCTCGAGCAGTCCGGTCTGGAGGTGCGCGACGTCCACGCCCTGCGCGAGCACTACGTGCGCACCGTCGCCGGCTGGATCGAGAACTTCGAGGCCCACACCGACCGCCTGACCGAGCTGGTCGGCGAGGAGGTCGTGCGCGTCTGGCGGCTCTACCTCGCGGGAGGCGCCGCGGCGTTCCGCGACGGTCGCATGGGCGTCGACCAGATCCTGGCGGTGCGTCCCGGAGCGCCGCACGGCCTCGACCGCGAGCCGCGCGCATGGTGACCGTCCTGGCGGCACTGGCGGGGGTCGTCCTGGTGATGACGGCCGGCGCCGTGGCGTCCCGCGTCAGGAACACGTTCGCGATCGTGGACGTCGCCTGGCCGGTGGCCTTCGGCGTGGGCATGGCGGCAGCGACATCGGTGGGCCTCGCAGGTGATCTCGGGGAGGCCTGGCGAGGCGTGCTCGTGCTCGTGCTGGTGCTGCTGTGGTCGGGACGGCTGGCCTCGCACCTCGGAGCGCGGACCTTCGCGGCCGAGGAGGACGACCCGCGGTACCTCGAGTACATGGGCGGCTCGGCGCGGGAGGTGCCGTTCCTCGCGCTCCTGACGAAGGTCTACGGGCTCCAGGCCGTGCTGGTGCTCGCGGTGGGCTACGCGGCGTTCGTGTCGGTCTCGCTGTCGGTTCGCTGGCCGGCCGTCGCGGTCGCCGGCGCGCTGGTCACGGTGGCCGGCGTGGTCCTCGAGGCCGTCGCCGACCGCCAGCTCGCGGTCTACCGTGCGACGCCGAAGCAGGAGCGCGAGCCGGTCCTGTCCTCGGGCGTCTGGTCGTGGAGCCGCCACCCGAACTACTTCGGCGAGGCCGTGACGTGGTGGGGCATCTGGCTCTCGGCCGGCGCGGCGAGCGGGTGGGGGCCGCTGCTGTGGACGCTGCCCGCGCCGATCGTGCTGACCGCGATCGTCACGGTGGTCTCGGGCGTCCGGATCGCCGAGCGACGCATGCGCGGCCGGACCGGCTGGGACGAGTACGCCGCCCGGACCTCGGTGTTCGTCCCGCTCCCACCTCGTCGGAGCTGACGCGCCACACTGGTGACGTGAGTCCCACCGTCCCTGCGCCTCTGCCCTACGACCTCGCGCTGCGTGACCGCATCGCCGGACACCTCGCCGGTCACGAGCGCCGCGTGGTCGACGACGAGAGCCGTCGGCACGCCGCCGTGGCCGTCGTCCTCGTCGACTCCGAGCCCGGGGAGGCCCGCATCGATCCCGTGCCGGGCGACCCCGAGCTCGCCCCGGCCGAGGAGGTCGTCCACGAGCTCGACGGCCGCATGCAGGACGTGTCGGGCGGAGCCGCCTTCCTGCTGAGCCGCCGCTCCGGCCGGCTGCGGACCCACTCGGGGCAGTGGGCGCTGCCCGGCGGTCGGATCGACGAGGGCGAGGACGCCGTCACGGCCGCGATCCGTGAGACGGACGAGGAGCTCGGGGTGCGCCTGAGACCCGACCACGTCCTCGGTCTCATGGACGACTACCCGACGCGCTCGGGCTACGTGATCACGCCGGTCGTGCTGTGGGGTGGTGGCCGCCTCGACCTGCGGCCTTCGCCCGACGAGGTCCTCGCGGCCTTCCGGGTCGGCCTGCACCAGCTGCTGCGGTCGGACTCGCCGCGCTTCCTGGACATCCCCGAGAGCGACCGGCCCGTGGTGCAGATCCCGCTAGGCGAGACCGACCGCGTCCACGCGCCGACCGGAGCCGTCCTGCTGCAGCTGCGGCGACTCGGGCTCGAGGGCGACCCGACCCGCGTGGACGACCTCGAGCAGCCGACCTTCGCCTGGCGCTAGTCCCGCGCGGACGCCGGGTCGGTGCTGAGCACGCGGACCGCGAGGGTCGTGGTCGACTCGACGCCGAGGAAGCCGACGACCCGGTGGACGTGGCCGAGCTCGAGCGGGAGCAGTCCGGGAGTGCCGGGCACCTCCGGGGTGAGTCCGAGGTCGAGGTCGTCGCGCCCCGACATGATCCGCACGTTGAAGTCGTAGCGCTCGCGCGCCTCGGGGACGGCGAGCCGGCGGACGACGGTGGCGCCCATGCGACGCGAGCCGGTCTCCACGGCCCAGGCGTCGAGCGTGGCGGCCAGCACGCGACCCTCGTTGTGCTCGATGTCGGCCCAGACCGCCTGCATCGAGCCGGCCTGCGTGAGCAGGGTGGCCGCGGTCTTCTCGCCGATGCCCGAGACGCCGGGCAGGTTGTCGCTGGGGTCGCCGCGCAGGGCGGCGAAGTCGAGGTAGCTCTCGGCGGCGACGCCGTACATGCTCAGGAGTCGCGTCGGGTTGAGCAGCGGCGAGCCGTCGATGCCGCCGTTGATGAGGCGCAGGACCTGGGTGTGCTCGCTGATGTGGGCGAACGCGTCGCGGTCGGACGTGATGATCACGCAGCTCCAGCCGTGGTCGCGCGCCCACCTCGCCCCGGACGCGCTGACGTCGTCGGCCTCGAGCCCCGGGGGAGTCAGCGTCGCCAGGCCGAGGGCGTCGAGGAACGCGCCCGAGCGATCGAGCTGCTCGACGAGCGCCGCGTCCTTGGGCGCCCGGCCGGCCTTGTAGTCCGGGTAGAGGTCCGCGCGCTCGGACGCGGTCCGGTCGTCGAGCCCGAAGATCACGGCGTCGGGGGCGAACCGCTCGATCGCCTCGATGATCTGGCGCAGCATGCCGTGCAGCGCCCACGCGGGCCGTCCCGCCCGGTCCATCAGCCGCGTGTGCGCCCGCGCGTGGTGGTTGCGGTGCAGGAGCGAGGGTGCGTCGACCACGAGCAACAGCTGGCGGGGACGAGCGTCTGAGGCGGCCATGGAGTGCTCGCCATCATAGTCGCGGCTCCGCGAGCGTCCGGCCGAGCCCGAAGCGCAGGTACCAGACCAGCATGAAGACCGTGCTGCCCAGGTGGAACGAGTGCAGCGCCCACAGCGGGCCCGGCGGCAGGCTGAAGACGTACAGCGAGTGCACCGCGTTGCCGACGTTCGCCAGGGCGAGGTTGCCCAGGCTGTAGGAGGTCAGGTCGCGCGTGCGGAGCGCCTTCACGAGCATCGGCAGCGTGCTGGACGCGAAGATCACCGTGGAGACGATCCCGGCCAGCATCGGCATGGAGGCGCTCATGAGGTCGCTCCCGTCGCGCGTGAGTGGTGGTGCATGTCCTTCGTCCTGTCGTCGTGCTCCGTCACCGGGTACGAGAGTCGGGCGGACCGCGTCTTCGGACATCGGGAGGGGTTGTTCTCTGCCCGCCCGGGACGACGATGGGAGGACGGGCCGGAGGTGCCCGGCACTCGAGGAGGCGCGGACATGGCGGACCTGACGGTGGACTTCATCACCTCGCTCGACGGCTTCGGCGCGGCCGAGGGCTGGCCGGGGCTGTGGGGGATGCACAGCGCCGACTACCTGGACTGGGTCGGGCAGGAGGGCGCGCAGGACCACGTGCTGCTGATGGGTGCGACGACCTACCGGCTGTTCACCGGCTTCATCGAGTCGGGCGAGGAGGACATGAGCGGGCTGAGCGGCACGCCGAAGCTGGTCTTCTCCCGCACGCTGCGAGAGCCGCTCGCATGGGAGGGCTCGACGCTCGTCCGGGCGGACGCGGTCGTGCACGTGCGGTCTCTCAAGGACGCGAGCGAGGTCCCGCTGCGCACGATCGGCAGCCTGAGCCTGTGCCGCGCCCTGCTCGCCGCGGGACTCGTCGACCGCTACCGCGTCGTCGTGTTCCCGGTCGTCACCGGAGCGACGGGACGCGATCGCGTCTACGACGGCTGGCCGGACGTCCGGCTCGAGCTCGTCGCGTCACGGGCCTTCGACGGTGGGATGCAGCTGCTCGAGTACGTCCCGACCGTGCTCGACGGACCGCCTGCATCGGAGCCGTCGCGCTGAGCCCCGGTGACGTCGGGGGCGGTCGCTCAGAGGTCGCGGTGCACGTCCTCGACGCGGCCGGGACCGCTGCGGTTCAGGTTGACGATCGCCGCCACGAGACCGCCCCAGAGGGCGACCATCGCGACGATCATCATGATGATGGCGTCGGCGCTCATCGTTCGCCTCCTTCCGTGTCCTCGGCGGGCACCTGCAGGGTCGTCCCCGCGCGCCAGGGGATGGGGGCCAGCAGGTATCCCGCGACCATGACCGATGCCGCGGCGCCCCAGCCGAACAGCGCGATCATCCAGGCGGGATAGCCGCCGTACGGCGTCTCCACCACGGCGCGGAACGAGTCGAACGCCAGGTACGCCAGCGCGATCGGGACGACGACGCCCACCAGCAGTCGCCACCACAGCAGCAGCTTCACGGATCCGTGCTGATTCATGTGGTCGGCCAGCTGCGGCAGGGCCCGCAGGGACCAGGCGACGACCACCATCGACACCATCGCGACCAGCAGGATCCCGAACTGGTTGATGAAGTGGTCGAGGATGTCCAGCACGTACAGGCCGCTGGCCGTGGAGAAGAACACCAGGCTGATGACGGCCGCCGGGATGCTGACGACGGCGGCGGCCATCGGGCGCGACATCTCGAACTTGTCCCGCACGGCGGACACGACCACCTCGAGCACCGAGACCAGTGACGTGATGCCCGCGACCACGAGCGAGCCGAAGAAGAGCACGCCGATGAGCGCGCCTCCGGTGGCCTCGCCGATGATCGTCGGGAAGGTGATGAAGGCCAGCCCGACACCGCCGCCGACGACCTCGTCGACCGCGACTCCCTGGGCCTGTGCCATGAAGCCGAGGGCGGCGAACACGCCGATGCCGGCGAGCAGCTCGAAGCTGGAGTTCGCCAGCCCCACGACCGTGCCGGAGCCGGTCATGTCGGTGTCGCGACCGACGTAGGACGCGTAGGTGATCATGATGCCGAAGCCGATGGACAGGGAGAAGAAGATCTGTCCGAAGGCGGCCGCCCAGACTCCCGCGTGGGTGAGGGTGCTCCAGTCGGGCGTGAAGAAGGCCTCCAGGCCCTCGGTCGCGCCGGGAAGGAACAGCGAGCGGACCACGAGGACGAGGAACGCGACCACCAGGATGGGAATCGCGACCACGGAGGTCAGGCCGATGCCCTTCTCCACGCCGACCACCATGACGACGATCACCGCGAGCCACACGATCGCCATCGGGACCAGGACGCCCGCCACCACGGTCAGGTCGACCGTGAGGTCTCCGGTCTGCAGGAAGTCCTTCATGAAGAACGTCTCGGGATCGTCGCCCCACGCCGTGTCGACGGAGAAGAACGTGTACCGCAGCGCCCATGCGATCACGGCGGCGTAGTACACGGCGATCATGAAGCAGACGCCGACCTGCCACCAGCCGATGGCCTCGGCGGGGCGGCTCAGCCGCGCGAACGACAGGGGCGCGGACCCGCGGAAGCGGTGACCGAGGGCGTAGTCGAGATACAGGAACGGCAGGCCCGCGCAGAACAGCGCGACGAGGTAGGGGACGAGGAACGCGCCGCCGCCGTTCTCGTAGGCGACGTACGGGAAGCGCCAGATGTTCCCCAGCCCGACGGCGGAGCCGATCGCGGCGAAGATGAAGACCTTGCGTGAGGAGAACGCTCCCCGCCTGGCCTTCTCGGTCGTGACCTCGGTCGTCATCGGGATCCTCTCGGGCTGAGGCGTCGGGGGTGCTGGATCACCTCATCCTGTCATCCCGCGGCGGACCGGCCGCCCGGGGTCAGCGCTTGACCTTGCGTCCCTTGCTGACCTTGGCGACCGTCAGGTGGCTCGACTTCGAGACCGTGATGCGGACCCGGACGACCTTGCCGCGGTCGGCCTTCTTGAGCTTGTAGGTCGCCTTCGTGGCGCCGCGGATGGCCTTGCCGTTGCGCTGCCACTGGTAGCGGATCCGGACCGGCTTGGGTCCCCACTTCGCGGTCTTGGCCTTGAGGCTCTTCCCCGCCTTCGCGGTGCCGACGACCTTGACGGTGCCGGGCTTGAGGGCGCGCTTCGCGACCGTGGTGCTCGAGTTGCTGACGTAGGCGTTCCACCAGCCGGGGCGACGGACGGTCACGCGGACCTTCAGGCGCTGGTTCACGTCGGCGGAGCGGACGGTGTAGGTGCGGGCGGTCGCCCCCGAGATCGCGGTCGAGCCGCGCACCCACTGGTAGCTGACGGTCGCGTTGGGGTCGGCGGTCAGGCCGGTCGGCCCGTACAGCGTGCGACCGACGGTGGCCGTGCCCCGGGGCGCCGGGGCAGCCTTGAGGGCCTGGACGGGGCGGCTGCCCGCGACCTGCACCTGGGCGCGCTGGTACGCGTCGCTGCCGTCGACGTAGTTGCCCTGCGCGTCCTTCTTGTAGATCTTCAGGCGCGCGTCGATGCGGGCGCCGGCGTGCGCGGCGGCCACGGTGAACCGCGAGCTGGCGGCGTCGTACGAGGTCGCGGCCGGCTGCGGGACGCCGTCGACGAACCAGCTGATCTCGCTGTACGTGCTGGCGGGCTTGCCGAAGCTCGCGGTGAGCGTCGAGCCGGGCGAGGCCGTGCCGGAGATCTGCAGCGGCGACGTCGGCTGGACGTGCTGCGTGCCGCCGACCTTGGTGGTGGGCGTGGTCAGGGTGGCCGGCTTGTAGCCCGCACGGCTCGCCGTGACGCGGGCGAAGATCCACGCGCCCTCCTGTGCCGGGGTGGGCGTGAAGCTGGCCGAGGTCGCGCCCGCGATCGGGGCCGCGAGGGCGTTGTCGCGCTGCGACATCCACTGGTAGGTGAACGTGGCGTGCGTCGGGCGCCAGCCCTCCTGACCGACGATCGTGATCGGCTCGCCGGTGCGGAAGGAGCCGACGAAGAACGGGTCGACGGGCGCCATGCCCAGGCCCTGCCGGGGCAGCGTCACCGAGAAGGTCTTGGACGGCGCGGCCGTCGTCGAGGTCCACGTCGTCGCGGTCTGGTGCGAGGTGGCGTTGGGCCAGCAGGTGTCGCGGTGGCGGACCTCGGGCTGCCAGAAGCTCGTCGAGGACGCCTGGCCGTACCAGCTGTCGGAGAAGCACACGCGGTACCTGCCGCCGACCGGCACGTTCCAGGAGAAGCGGCCCTTCGCGTCGGTCAGCTTCGGACCGAACGGGTAGGTCTGCCACGACCCGTCCTTGAGCTCGTAGATCTCCCAGTTCACGTTCGGGAGCGGCTTGCCGTCGGGGCCGACGGCGACGCCCGTGATGGTCCCGGTCGCGGCGTGTGCCGGAGCGACGGCGGACAGGGGGACGAGCACGAGGGCCAGAGCGGCGAGCAGCACGGGACGCAGGAGACGCATGGTGCTGAACCTACTGTCCCGCTCACCGCAGCGGAGCCCCTGGAATCGGGGGGAGGACGAGGTCTCAGCTGCCGCCGGCCGGCAGCTCGTCGAGCATGACGTCGGGGTTGTCACGGGCGACCTTGCTGGCTCGCCACTTGTCGGTGAAGAGCGCCAGGTGCGTGCCGTCCGCGCGCTGCAGCACCTCGGCGCCGCGCGTGCCAGCCAGCGCCCGGGCGCCGTCGGTGTCGGTCCGTCGGGCCACCTGGTACTCCAGGCGCGAGAGGCGGATGGGCGAGGAGAACTCGTTCTTCATGCGCTCCTCGACGACCTCGAACTGCAGGGGACCCACCGCCGCCAGGACGGGGCTCTGGTCGCCGCGGAGGTCGGAGCGGAGCACCTGGACGACGCCCTCCTGGTCGAGCTGCTCGATCCCGCGGCGGAACTGCTTGTACCGACCGATGTCGACCGCGGTGGCCGTCATGAAGTGCTCGGGGGCGAAGCTCGGCACCGGTGGGTAGTCGATGGGGTCGCCGTCGTACACCGTGTCGCCGACGCGCAGCGCCTGGGCGTTGACGAAGCCGATGATGTCGCCCGGCGACGCGTGCTCGGCCGCGGACGTGGTCCGGCCGAAGACGGCCTGCGCGTACTTGGTGGCGAAGGGACGCCCGGTGGACGCGTGGGTCACGATCATGCCGCGGTCGAAGGTCCCCGAGACCACGCGCGCGTAGGCCAGCCGGTCGCGGTGGGAGGTGTTCATCCCGGACTGCACCTTGAAGACGAACGCGCTGAAGGCGTCGTCCACCTCGCGGACCGTGCCGTCGACCCCGGTGGTCGCGCTCGGCCCGGGGGCGAGCTCGAGGAGCAGCTCGAGCAGCTGCGCGACGCCGAAGTTCTGCAGCGCCGAGGCGAACATGACGGGCGTGGTCTCGCCGGCGAGGAAGGTGGCCTGGTCGTGGTCGTAACCGTCGAGGGAGAGCAGCTCGCTCTCGTCGGTCGCCGCGGACCAGACGTCGGCGTCCATGTCCTCGACCTCGCTCGGTGCCAGCCGGCGCTCGGGTGCGCGCTCGGCTCCTCCGGCGGTGCGGGTGTACTTCACGAACTCGCCCGTGCGGCGGTCCAGGACGCCCCGGAAGTCGCCGGCCTCGCCCACCGGCCAGGTGAGGGGAGTGGGGCGCAGCTTGATCTGCTGCTCGATCTCGTCCATGAGGCCCAGCGGCGACAGGCCCGGCCGGTCCCACTTGTTGATGACGGTGATCACCGGGATGCCGCGCAGCGCGCACACGCGGAACAACTTGAGCGTCTGCGGCTCGAGGCCCTTGCCGGCGTCGACCAGCATGACCGCCGAGTCGACCGCCGACAGGACGCGGTAGGTGTCCTCCGAGAAGTCGCTGTGGCCGGGCGTGTCCACCAGGTTGACCACGTGGTCGCGGTACACGAACTGCAGCGCCGCGGACGTGATCGAGATGCCGCGCGCCTTCTCCATGTCCATCCAGTCCGAGACGGTCGCCTTGCGGTCGTCCTTGCCGTGCACGGCACCGGCCTGGTTGATGACGCGCGCGTGCAGCGCGAGCGCCTCGGTCAGGGTGGACTTGCCGGCGTCGGGGTGGCTGATCACTGCGAAGGTACGCCGGGGGCGCTTGTCGGACACCAATCGAATCTACTCGGCGACCCTGGGGGCAGGGTCGGGACGGGTCACGTGTCGGCGCCGGACTCGTCGATCGGCGCGGCGCGGCCGCTGATGGCGACGGTCTCCACGTCCTCGTCGAGGTCGACCAGCAGCTCGCTCGGGCGGCCCATGTCGTGGCCCTGGTGGATCGTGGCGCGCGAGGGCAGCGGCACGAGCGCGAGGTCGCGCAGGTACCCGCCGAACGCGGCGGCGGCCGCTCCGGTGGCCGGATCCTCGACCACGCCGCCCGGCGGGAACGGGTCGCGGGCGTGGAACGTGGTCGCGTCCTCGGCCCAGAACAGGTGCGCCGTCGTCCACCGCTCCTGCGCCATGAGCGCGTCGAGGGCGGCGTAGTCGTAGTCGAGCGCGGCCAGTGTCGCGCGGTCGCGGACGGCCACGAGGAGGTGGTCGTTGCCGGCGAACGCGACGTGTGCGGGGTAGGCCGGGTCGAGGTCGTCGCGGCTCCATCGGAGCGCGTTCAGCGCCTCGTCCAGGACGTCGGGGTCCACGGGGCGCGTGTGCGCCGGGGGAGAGGTGAGGGTGGCGACGAGGTGCCCGTTCTCGAGCCGGGTGTCGACGCTCACCGGCCCCGCGGGGGTGCTCAGCCGGAGGAACCCGGGGCCGTGGCGCTCCGCCCACGCCACCGCGGTGGCCACCGTGGCGTGCCCGCAGAAGGCGACCTCGGCGACGGGGCTGAAGTAGCGTATGTCCGCCGCGACCTCGCCGTTCGTCGGCTCGCCCGCGACGAGGAAGGCCGTCTCGGAGTAGCCGACGTCCTGCGCGATCGCGAGCATCTCCGCGTCGGACAGGCCGCGCGCGTCGAGGACCACGCCGGCAGGATTCCCGCCGCCCTGGTCGGTCGTGAACGCGGCGTACCGCAGCACTTCGGTCATCGTGGCTCCTCTTCCTCGGGCGTCTGCTCCGCGTCGATGATCTCGCCGTTGCGGGGCAGCCGGCCACGAAACGCGATCGGCACGGCCGTGGCGTTCGGCACGTCGGCGCGGTCGAGGGCCTGCACGTGGACGTGCGGCTCGGTGCTGTTGCCCGAGTTCCCGCATCGTCCGAGCGGCTCGCCGACCCGCACGGTGTGGCCGAGCTGCACCCGGACGCTCGACTGCTGGAGGTGGCACACCGCGGCGACGACGCCGTCCGGCGTCTCGATCATCACGTGGTTGCCCGCCAGTGCGACCCAGCCCTCGGTGGCTCGCCCGCGCTGCGTGAGCGCGTAGCCGACCGACGGCAGCCCGCGGTACGCCTCGTGGTCGGGCGCTCCGTCGTGCATCCCGACGACGGTCCCCGCGACCGGCGACAGGATCGGACGGCCGAACCCGGGGAACCGCTCCGGCGCCTCAGGTCCGACCAGCGACCGAGCGGTGATCGGCGCGGTCCGCCCTTCCTCTCCGACGGGCACGAAGTCGATCGCGAACGAGGACGCGAACAGCGCGGTCCCGTGGCTCGGCACCCGGTTCGCCGGGCTGTTCCGCACCAGCCACCGCCCCGTGAACGGGTATTCCAGATCGACGATCACCCTGCCGACCTCCCGCCGACTCCACTCAGAATGATGCATTCGGGTACCCCAGCGGGGACGAATGCCTCATCGTTCGTCGCCCGGGGAACGCGAACGGCCCCCGACCTTCGCAGGTCGGGGGCCGATCGTCGAGCAGGTCGACTCAGATGTCGTAGTACAGCTCGAACTCTCGACCGAGTGACGGACAACGCCGACTGTCATGACTGGCGCCGTCATTTCAGGCATTTCCAACCTCATGGCGTTGGCACACATTGGTTGTTCGCGAACGTCCTGCGGACTATTTGCGGACCAGAGCGCGCTCCGCCGGAACGGTGCCGCCCCAGAGAACTACGGATGTCACACCGCCGCACGATCATTGCGGCCAACTGAGAAACAGAGTGCCCCCGCGCTGTTAGAGCAGCCGGGGGCGTGGACCCGATCTACAGAGGAGATCGAATCATGAGCAAGCCTACGACCACCACAGCCGCAAGCCTCTCGGCGAACGAGAGCCAGGAGGACGCCCGCCTGATACTCGAACTCAGCGAGCGTCACAACGTCAGCGTTCGGACAGTCGTCGACTGCGACGGCAGCCATGCCACGTACGACCGCTTCAACCGCGTCGCATACGTCTGTGTGCATCTGAACGCCGACGATCGAAGGACGGCTCTCGTGCGGGCGATCGAGCAGGCAGGGGCGCTCTGATGAGCGCGCCGCTGATCGAGGAGTTCGCGCTGGCCCTCGGGGTGACGGTCGAGCAGACCGAGCCCGACGACACGTGCGCCACTCGCGACGGTTCCTGCGCGTCCTACAACCCGGAATCCAAGACACTTTACGTCTGCCGGATTCTCTGCCCGGGTCGAAGGCAGCTCGCCTTCGACCTCCTGCTGAATCGGGTCGAGGACGCCGACTGACCTGTCGATCCGCCCTGCCCAGACTCCCACTCTCGGGCAGGGCGGTTCGTTGTCACCACTCGGGCAGGTTGGCCACGAGAGCATCCAGCTCCTCGCGCTTGAACACGCGCTTGCCGTCGAGGCGGTAGGGCGTGACGCGCTTCTGTTCGATGAGCTGATCGAACTTGCGCGGCGAGACGGCGATGTAGTGGGCGGCGGTCGGCTTCTCCATGAGTGCCGGTGCGAACAGATGAGTTCCGGGCATCAGGCAGACGTCCAAACGCCGGTTTCCTAGCGCTCGTCGAGCGACACGGAGAGATTCGAGAGACGAAGCGGATAGCACCCGTAGCAACTGTGCCGCGCGAACGTCAGGCCGTCCTCGCGCGACCACCAGACGCCAGGCATTCGATCCAGCGACCCACAACTGCGCTCGAGAGCAATGACGAGAGCACGACGCATGGAACGAGTATGCGCCCCATTCGTCACCTCCGGTGGCGCTCGACGTACGAGTCGATGGAGGCGACGACGACGAGGGTGCGCGCGCCGGACTTCAGGGAGTCGAGTTCGCCGTTGTTGACGAGCCGCTGCACGTGCTTGCGGCTGACTCCGAGGGCGGACGCTGCGTCGTCGAGCGAGCATGCACGCGGCTCGATCATAGAGCCACCAGATCGATCGGCAGGTCAGTCAGGATTCGTGTGTTCATGAGCCGTGACCGTACCCGCGGGCGGTGACGCGTTCGACACCGAGGTGGGAACGGTTGTCATTTGGCAACGTCAAGCCGCCGGGCTCCATTCGCCTTCCTCTAGACGTCGCCGGGTTTGTCCGCACTCAGGGACGCGGGCCCCTTGAAGTCGGGGGCCGCCATGTTCGCCCCTGGCGGCAGTAGGCGCTCTCGGAGGTAGTCAGAAAGGCCCGCCTCGTACCCCTGTCGCGCCGACATCCTGGCCGTGCGAAGCACGACTGGGTCGATGAGTGCCCAGTTCAACTCATGGCCAGCCTGGGTGGCCAGGGCAGAGACCCAGAGGCCCTGCGAGCGGGTGTTCCCGTCCCTGAATGGGTGAATGTCGGTGAGGCGTCCCCAGTAGTGCGCAACCCTCTGGCAGAAGTCCCAGTCGTCGGCACCTTGTAGGTAGTCCTCTTCGGCAAGGCGACCGAAGAGGACTTCAAGCCGTTCCTCTACCTCGCCATGAGGGCAATAGTCCCCATCGATGCCCGCTGGCGACAGGTTCACGTTGCGCAAGTGCCCGGCCCAAGTGAAGAGGCGGCCGAACATGTAGTGATGCGCGTCAGCGAGGTACTCGAAGTCCAAGTCGCGCGTCGGCGGCGAGGCGCGCAAGATCGCCCAAGCGATTGACGCATAGTCGTTCATCGCTTCGTCGAGTTCGGACTCGCTCTGGATGTTCGCCTTGTTCTTGAGGACCCGTGTCCCGGGATAGCAGTAGTGGTCGGGGGCCCCGATCAAAGACCGAACTTAGCGTCGAGCTCAGCGAACGCTTGGTCGGGCGTCATTTGGCCGCACAGCACCATCTCGGCGCGGTGCAACGCTTCCTGTGACGGGAAGTGTCCCGCAACCTGCTGTCCCCGCTCGATTTCGAGCATAAGCAGTTCATGTGCAGTCATGGCTGGATTTTCTCCTCCGGACGGGTCGGTGAAGTCCGTCGTGGCGTCTACGGTAACGCAAGTTCCTGAAACTAGCCTATTTTCTTGGTCGCCGAACCGATCGAGTTCGCACGGCCGGCGCTAGACCCCACCGCACGGGCCCTCCCGGCGGGAGTCTTCGTTCGAACCGCCGGGCAGGTGAGTTTTCCTGTGTACAGGTTCCGGGGTTTCTGGAAACCCGAAAATGTTTGAACCCTCCGCACCTTTTTCGTCTCTCCCCTGCGGTCCCGATGGAGTGCCCGCCCGGCCCTACCCCCTGGGGTGGCGGGCTCAGTCCAAGTAAGGCGTCAACTCGGGGTCCGGAAGTAGGTGCCGAACAATGGAGGCGACCGCTCCGACCTCAACGAGCAGTCGACCAACCATGTCCTCAATCGGTGGTTTGGCGAGTCCCTCTTGGAGCATGACACTCAAACTGTTCGAGTAGTCCTCGAACGACTGGAGCGCTTCGTGCGCGGCCTTCACGTCGATCATCTCTGACTCCTTTGCCTCAAATTGGTTTGACGATAGACCGACCGCGAGGTTGCGGGGGCGAGACTGACGGCCTGCCCCGCTACCTCGTTACGCGTGCAGTTGGGCGTGCACCTGAGCGTCCTGGACCGCGAGCGCGAACTGACGGCCGCCGACAGACAGGTTGAACGACATCGAGCCGAGGGCCTTCTGGAGCGCCGCCTGATCGAAGCCCGCGGCGCCCGAGAACGTCGGCGTGAAGCCCTTGCCGGTCGTCAGTGCCGCGTACTGGTTGCCGACCGAAACGATCGAGTCGGCAGTGGCGTTAAGGCGCGCCAACTTCGCCGAGTCAGCCAGCAGCGCCCGCATCGTCCGATTGGTCGCACGCGACGGGCCCGCCTTGATGATCTGCTCGAGCAGCCACGGCGATGCGCCTCGCTTGCGCAGGTCGGCGAGCAGGCCCGTGAACTCGGCCGAGTCACGCAGCAGGTTCGACAGCGTCCGCTCCAGACTGGCCGGCGACTTGAACGCATCCGAGCCGAGGCCATCAGCGAACGACGACGCCACCGACTGGCGGTTCTCCTTGTCGCGGGCGGCCTTGTCGATGGCCTCCTGGCGAGCGTCGTCGCGTTCCTTCTTCGCGTCCTCGCGGTCGCGCATCTCCTTGTTGTACTTCGCCGCCGACCAGCCGTTCTTCTTCATGCGGCTACGGATCTTGCGCTGCTCGGCGAGTTCAGCCTCAGCCTCGCGGAGTTCCTGGCGGGCCTCGGTCGCGTAGATTCCGCGCAGCACCTTGCGGCGCCGCTTGCTCTTGCCCTTGCCGACGACCTCGGTCTCGCGAAGGGACCGCTTCAGCTCGCGGACACGAATCCGCATGGCGGTGTACTCGCGAGCGGTCGCAGCCTCCGTGAAGCCACCGTCGGCGAACCACTGAACCGAGCCCCCGAGGCGACCGACAGCCTCCGACGCGATGGCGCGGTTCCGGTCCTTCTTGCCCGGCTTGCCGGAGATGTACGCCTCCCACCCTGTCTCGGGCTCGCCCCACATGACGGTGCCCTGCGAACCGGAACGGATCTGCGGGACGCGCTGCACGGGACGGCCGAACTCGTCAAAGCCGCCGTCGGCGAACCGCTTCCACGTGCCGCCCACCGCCAGGCCCCCGTCTGCACGGCCGTAGAGGTCGTTCATGTTCGGCTTCGCGCCCTTGGTTCGGATGCTGACCGTCGCCGATCGTCCGTCCAGCGACTGGAGCGCGGTACGGGCTGCCGCGATGGCACCTGACGCAGCATCGAAGGCAGCGAGCCGCACGGTGGCCGTCGAGCCGTCGAGCCGGTTCCGCCTGTCGTCGACCTTCTCGATCAGTGGGGTGGCCCGGTCGAGCGCAGCCAAGACGGTCTGCACCTCCTCGGGGGTGAGTTCGTACCGTCGGATGATCTCGTCGAGCTGGAGTTCGGTGGGTTTGTAGCCGAGCAGCTTCAGCTCCGTCTCGACGCCCGGGGGGACGTCCCCGAGTGCGGCGGCGAACTCCTTGGTCGTCTTGATCTCGCCAGCTGTGGCGACCGCGGCATCGCGGGCGCGAGCGCCGGCCTGGCGCCACTTCTCGGCGTTCTCGTCGATGTGGTCGCCGAGGTAGGCCGTGGCGTCGGCGAGGTCGCGGCTGCTGACGCCGAGCCGGTCAGCCTCGGCGTTCAGGTCGCCGGACTTGGCGATGCTCCACAGCTCGTCGAGGCGCGCGGTCACCTCCTGCATGGCGCGACCGCTACCCATCGCGGCATCGGTGAGCGTCTGGAGGTCGATGCCTGCGGTCTTGGCGGCCTCGAGCGGCGTCATGTCCACGGCACCGAAGCCGGTTCCGAATAGGCCCTGCTGGAACGGCTTGGAGAGATCCTTGATCGCCTTCGAGCGGGCGGCCTCGGTCATCTTGCCGGTGGCCTGGTCGTACAGCTCGACCATCGCCGCGATCTCGGCTGCCGCGTCGGCGTGTGCGTCACCGAAGCCCTTCACGAGCCCGATCGCGCCACCGATCGCAGCACCCCACGGACCACCGACACTGAAGCCCACAGCCATGCCGGACAGGGCATCGGTGGCGACCCCAGCGCGCTCGTCGAACTCGCCGATGTCATCTGACAGCGATCCCAGCGCAAGCCCAACACCAAGCGCGCCACCACGAGCCAGCAACGCCTTCTTGGTGGTCTTCTCGTACGAGCCGCCCAAGCTGTCGAAGGTGGTGGCCATCTTCTCGTAGCTGGCGAGAGCCTTCGAGGTCGCCCATGCGCCGCCTCCGACGGCAGCGGTGAGACCGATGGCGCCCATCGTCGCGTCCTTCATGCCCTGAGGCAGTTCGTTGTACGCGTCGGTGAGCCCGGTCAGCATCTGGGTCAGGTCACGCAATGGACCGTCGGTGCCGGCCGCCGTCGTGATGAACGCCGACTCGAGCGCGCCGGTCAGCTCCTCAAAGTCGCCCTTGAGGTTGTCCATCTTCGTGGTGGCCGTCTCGGCGGCGAAACCCTGGTCGTCGACCGCCTTCGTCCAATTGCGGACGCCGACCTCACCCTCGCGATACAGGACGTTCGCGGCCCGGATCGCGTCCGACCCGAACAGGGTCTGCATCGCCGCGGCGCGCTGCTCGTCAGTCATGTCCTTCATGGACGCCTTGAGGCGGCCGGCGTACTCGGCGAGGCCGACAAAGCGGCCCTTGCTGTCGTACGCCGAGAGCCCGAGCTTCTTCATAAGGTCGGAGGCTTCCTTCGACTGCGGGTTGAGCCGTTGCAGCATCGTCTTGAACGACGTGCCGGCATCCGAGCCGAGAAGGCCAGCCTGGGCGAAGGCAGCAAGGCCGCCGGTCGTCTCCTCGAGCGAGAGTCCCGCATCCGAGGCCACCAGACCTGTCTGGTTGAGCGCCTGCCCGAAGTCGGAGATCTCGCCGTTCGCCTTGCCCGCCGCCGCGGCGAGGAGATCCGCGATGTGCGGGACATCCTCACCCTTCAGGCTGAACTGATTCATCGCCTGCGAGGCGTACGCGGCTGCCTCGGCCACTTCGATGTTGCCCGCCGCGGCCATGTCCAGCGCACCCTGGAGGCCGCCGCCGATGACCTCCTTCGCCGAGACGCCGGCCTTGAGCATCTCCTCGATCGCGCCAGCGGCCTCGGTCGCGGAGTACTTCGTCTTCGCGCCCATATCGATCGCGAGGTCGCCGAGCTGCTCTATGTTGGCCGCGGCGTCCTTGCCTGTCGCTTCGACGGCTGACATTGCCTCGTCGAAGTTCGCGAACGCGCGCACCGCGATCGCTCCCAGGGCGCCAGCGCTGAGCCCGACCTTGCCCATCGTTGACGCGAGGTCGTCGAGCGCCGCTCGGTTCTTGGAGAAGTAGCCCGTCGCGGACTTGCCGAAGTCCTCGACGGCGCCCTTCGCCGTCCTCATCCCGTTCACGACGCCTGAGACATTGGCGCCTACTCGAATCACGACACTTCTGTCGGCCATCAGAGTTCTCCTTCGATCTGATGCCCGGTGTCTTGTTATGGATGAACGTCGTCGCTCAATCGGAGCGATGACCAATGGCGACCAGCCGAAGCTCCCCCTTCAGCTGGTCGCCGGACTTCTGGCCGTTAGCCGGAAGTCATGCTCGCCACGCGAGCGTTCGCGGACCGTGCGAGCGTGCGCGCATGCTCGGTCTCGTCCTCGGTGAGTAGGTCCCGATCAATAAGGAGGTCCAAGGTGGCCTTGGCGACGGACAGCAGTCCGGCCTCGAACTCGGGATAGTTGTCGATCGCCTTGCCCAGCAGGACGCCGGCCTCGTCGATCTGGCCGTTCCGCAGAGCGGCGGACAGGACCGAACAGTCGACGATCATCTGCATCTGCCGAGCGACCTCGGCCGCGGTGATCTGGGCGCTCACGAGAGAGCCTCGATATGCGCGCGCGCATCAGCGTTGCGGCGCAACTGGGAGTCCAGATCCACCCGGATGCCGTCACCCCAAAGGAGGCGCGCAGTGGCCTCGGTGTTGGCCTCGTGAGCAGCTGTGAGTGCGTCGAGGTCGGGCACCCACGCGCGGGTTGAGGTGGCGACCCATCGCAGGAAGTCGACTCGGTCGGCGCCTTCTGGCCACCAGCCGGTCCGCGAGGTACCGAACGGGGCAGGCTTGGCCAGGGCAAGCCACTGTGCGTACTCCTGCACGGCGGTCGAGTGTCCGTCCTGCATGCGAAGGGCGGTGTCGCGTCGTCGTTCGATCCAGTACGGCTCGACGTCGATGGCGTCGGCGAACATGCCCGAGACTCCGAGCCGCCACACGCCTGTCATCATCTCGGCGGTGATGCTCGGGGTGTTGGTCCAGTCGGGGTCGGCGTTCTTGACCAGTTCGCGTTGCAGGGCGCGGATGGCGTCGTACCTGCCCACCGCGGCGGTGAGTGCCCTCCACTCCTGGGCGGCCTTGCCTCCGGCGTGGACTGCTTGCTCGACGGTTGCTGGCGCGGAGGCGTCCAGTTTGGCGACTTCGGACATGAGTGCGCGCAGCTCGTCATCGAGGTACGCGAGAGCCGGGGCCGACTCTTCGCGCAGCAACTCCTTGAGTTCGAACTCGGCTCGCGAGCGCACGCTTTCGATCGCATTCTCAAGTTCGCCGATGGCGTTGAAGGCACTCAGCCGTTCGGCATACGCGGCCAGAATTCCTCCGGGCAGTGGGCGCCCCTCGGCAGCCGCCGTCCAGAGGTCCGCGTCAAGGTCGCTCACGGGAAGCTTGGGGCGCGGCCACGCTTTCGCAGTGGCGAGTGCTCGGACGCACTCCGCATAGCCGGGGATGAGGGCGTATGCGGCTTCGCGCAGTTCGGTCACGGTCTGGCTGGTCATCGGCTCTCCTTGGTGTTCAGGTCGGGGGTGAGGACGGCGCTGGCGTCCCCTCGTGTATCTCGGTACTGGGCGCTCGTACGCACGACGTGCGTGCCGCCGTGCTGATCGACGACCAACATGGGCAGTCCGAGGCCGAATACGACCGCCGATCCGGGGTTCGGTAGCCGCTGGTCGATCCACGTGTCTGGGAATCGGTTTCGGCCCTCGGGGGCATCGGGATCGAGTTCGGACGACGCGTTGAGTTGGCGCGCTAGGCGCTTCAGGTTCACGGACTTCATGGCTTTCTCCTGCTCTTGGATCGTTCGCTGGGCGTCATGCCCGCCCACACAGCCGACGGCTCCGGGAACGCGAGCACGTACCTACGGCACGCACCAATGGCCGGACATGCCATGCATCGCCAGCCCGCGGCCTCTTGATCGGCTTGGGCATCGGACAGCCACAAGCTCGGTTCGGACATGCACGGAACGCTCGAGCCGGTGTCCAGCGCATCGGCGATAGCGAGGTACAGGTCGGCGAGTGCGTGAGCGCGACCGGGCTCCTCGATCGCGTTCTTCGGTGGGCGGCTCACGACGTGCCCTCGAGCCTGTGCGAGCAGCGCGTGCAGCAGGGCCCGACGTCCTCGAGCCGGCGGAGCTGGCAGAAGTAGGCACCGCACCCACATGCGTGGCAATCAACGAGCGAGCGAAGGCGGGTCACGAAGCGTCTCCACTGTCAGTGGGTGTCCCATCTGTCCCGTTGTCCCAACCTGAGGGATAGATGACATTCCCCTCTTGGGACAGTGGGACACTTGGGACACCGGCATAGAGGCCACGCGCCGGTCTATGCAGTCGCCCGGCATCGACCAAGCGTGCGAGATAGCGACGAGCATCAGGCACATCGAGTGCCTCCTGAACCTCCCCGGCCGAGACCGCGGTCGGCTGGCTCGTGACGAACTCGATGATCTCCGCGGACCGATCACCCAAGCCGGCCTTGGACTTCACGGCCGAAGCAGCCTGCGCGGCCTCGTGCAGCGAGTTGCCCCGAAGCGTCCACTGGCCGCGGCCGTTCATCGTCACGGCGTACTCGGCCTCGCGCACGTCGCGACCTGTGACCTTGAGGACGCCGTCCTGCTCCTGGCGGTGTCGATCGAGCACGATCAGGAAGTCGCTGGCGCCCGCAAGGCCGTGCGTGCCGCTGACGCTGTCGACGAAGTCCTCGGCGCCGGCCTTTCGGTCGTGGTGCACGGCGATTAGGGTCGAGCCGGGGTGGTCGTCCACGAGCCGCTTGAGCGTCGAGCCGATGCGGTAGTCGCGGGCGTAAGCCGACTCGCCAGGCACTGACGGCGGGGAGACCCTGCCGAGCGTGTCCAGCACGATCAAGCCGTCGTGGTTCCGTTCGAGCCACCACGCCATGAGGCCAACCGCGTCGGCTGGTGTCGTACGGGTCGCGAACTCCATCAGCTTCGGGATGGCCTCACGCTCCAGCAAGAGACGAGCACGGTCCTGTAGGCGTCGGTCGCCGTCCTCGAGAGCGAGATACAGAACTGGGCGCGCCGTGCCGACGTCGACCGTGCCGAAGACCTTCCCGCCGCTCGCGACGGCCAGGATGATCGACAGGGCCGCCCATGACTTGCCGGCCTTCGGCGGACCGACCAGCAGACCGAAGCCCTCGGGGACGATCCCAGGGACGGCCCACCGCAGTGGCGGGAAGTCCTGGGCGTCGAGCCAGTCGCCGCTTCGGATCATCGCGCTGTAGTGCGCGTCGAGGTCGGTCACGCGGCCACCTGCCTCGGGTCGATGAGCCGTGCGCGGATCTCGGCGTCGGTCCACCCTTGTGCCCTCAGTTGGGCAGCGTGGCGAAGAATCCCGGCGGCTGTCAGTCCGTACGCCGTAGGTGTCGACGGACGGGCAGGACGGGTCGGGAACAGCTTCCGGGCCTGGCGCCGCCTGACCCGATCGGCTCGACGGCGGACGGCGCCAGGGTCGGGCAGCTGCGCCCTGATCTCGGACACGATCTCGGCCCGCAAACGAGAATGATCGTCAGTAGAATGGGGGGTAGTTGAGTGGTGGTTGTTCACGGTGCTCTCCTTGAACATGCAGAAGGCCCCCGAGCGATTGGTGCGCTCGGGGGCCTTCTGCTCTTCGGTATTCGGTTGTTATGCGGTCTTGCGACCTTCTGCGAGTACGTTGTCGACGGCGGCATCGCCCGTGGGGTCGGCGTACGTGAGCACCCATGACCGAAACAGCTCGATCTGCTCGCTGACGGGATCTCTGTGCTGCGTGTACTTCGATACGAGCCTTCGGATCTCGGCGGGGTGCAGAGTCAGTCCGTTCGCCTGCGCAACCTTCGCGGCCTCGCGGGCAAGGATCTTCGGATGCAAGAACTCGCGCTCTGAGAACTTCTCCGCTTTGGCCGGCGGGTTCGGCGTGGGGGAGTGCCGAACTGTCACCCGGCGGCCCTTGCTGCCTCCAGCCACGCTTCCACGTCGGCCCTCCGGTACAAGCGTCGGCGGCCGATCTTCGCAGACCGCGGCCCCGTTCCCCGCGTGTGCCAGAAGTGCACCGTCGAAGGAGACGTTCGTGCGATCTCGGCAACTTCCTCGGTGGTGAGCAACTCGTCCATCCGTGACTCCGTACTCTTGTCATGCTCCAACTAACACTTCTAGTTAACCATGATTTCTAGTTGACGGTCAACAACCATCGCTAGTAGTGTCGGCGGCATGGCACCGGCCCCCGCAGACCGCAAGCAGATCGACGTCGAGATCGGCAAGGCGGTCGAGCGCGCTCGCGATCCGTTGTCACAGAAAGAGCTCGCGGATCAGATGCGCGGCCTCGGGCACAAGTGGTCCCAAGCAACGGTGTGGGCGGTGGAGAAGGGCGATCGGCCGCTGAAGTTGAGCGAGGCGTTCGACCTCTCAAACCTGTTTCACATCGCCATCGAGGAACTCCTGGCCTCCGCGGAAGAGACATGGGAGGCGGAATGGGCGATGCGTTCGATCGGATCACGGCTGGAGCACGAGGTTCGAGCCCTGGGGACTGCGGTTGAGCAGTTGCGAGACGTCGCCGAGCAGTTCGAAGTCAACCTGGAGTCGTCTCGCCAGGATCTGCCTGAGTCGAGGCTCACCGCGTTTCGCGAGCTACTCGACGAGAAGCGGCGTGAGATCAGGACGGTGCTGCGCGAGAACCTCTGGCACTTTGGAGACGTCAATGCCGAGTAAGAGCATCGCGAAGCGCGACAGCGGCAAGTGGCGGGCACGGTTCCGCGATGACGCCGGCAAGGAACATGCTCGCCACTTCGACCGGAAGATCGACGCTCAGCAGTGGCTCGACAAGATCACGGCCGACCTTGACCGCGGCACCTATGTCGCACCAAAGGACGCGCGGATCACCGTGGGGGAGTGGTGTGAGCGGTGGCTGGCCGCTTACTCGGTGAACCGAGCGTCGACCGTCCGGCAGGCGCGGACGCACCTTGCCCACATCGAGACTGAGTTCGGCGCCCGTCGGCTCGCGGCTGTGAAGCCGACTGACGTGCGCGCGTGGATCGTGAAGCTCCAGGGCCAGAACCTCTCGCAGTCCTACATCTACGCGCTGCACCGCCGGCTCTCGCAGATCTACACCGACGCCATCCATGACGATCTCGTGGCGAAGAACCCGTGCTCACGCCGGACGTCACCGAAGGCGGGCGGACAGAAGCCCTACGTCGCGACGACGGAACAGGTGTGGGCACTGCACGACGCGATGCCTGAGCACCTGCGAGCCGCGGTCATGCTCGGGGCGTTCGCTGGGCTGCGCACGGCGGAGGTGTGTGGACTCGCGGTCACTGACCTCGACTACATGCGCGGCGTGGTGAAGCCGCGGGCGCAGTACCCCGACGAACCCCTCAAGACCGAGGCGTCGAAGACTCCCGTCCCGATTCCCAGGTCGCTGGCGACGATCCTGTCGACCCACGCCGGCAGCCACGCGAGCCGCGGCGGACACCTCTTCCGTAACGAGTGGACCGACCAGCTCGCGCCCCGCGTCCTCGATCGGGCATTCCGCAACGCGCGCGAGGTCGTGGCCGTGTCGCATGGCCTGCCGCTCGAGTTCCGGTTCCACGACCTGCGCCACTACTACGCCTCGCTGCTGATCGCGTCGGGCGCCGACGTGAAGGTCGTCCAGGCGCGACTGCGTCACAAGTCGGCGAAGACGACGCTCGACGTCTACGGCCACCTCTGGCCGGACTCTGACGACAGCACAAGGGCCGCGATCGACGGTGTGATCGCGGCCCAGGTGCCAGACGTTGCGGACTATTTGCGGACTGGCAGGGAGGTCACAGCGTGAAATCCCTGCCGTTCCAGTCCTCGACTGTCAGATGTCGTAGTACAGCTCGAACTCGTGCGGGTGCGGGCGCAGCTGGATCGGGAGGATCTCCTCGTTGCGCTTGTAGTCGATCCACGTCTCGATCAGGTCGGGCGTGAACACGTCGCCGACGGTCAGGAACTCGTGGTCGGCCTCAAGCGCGTCGAGCACGGCACCGAGCGAGGTCGGGACCATGTCGATCTCCGCGTACTCCTCCGGCGGGAGCTCGTAGATGTTCTTGTCGATCGGGGCCGGCGGCTCGATCTTGTTCTTGATGCCGTCGATGCCGGCGAGCAGCAGCGCGGAGAACGCCAGATAGGGGTTGCTCGACGGGTCGGGGCAGCGGAACTCGATGCGCTTGGCCTTGGCGTTGGCGCCGGTGATCGGGATGCGGACGCAGGCCGAGCGGTTGCGGGCCGAGTAGACGAGCGCGATCGGGGCCTCGAAGCCCGGCACCAGGCGGTGGTAGGAGTTCACCGACGGGTTGGTGAACGCCAGCAGCGACGGGGCGTGCTTCAGGATGCCGCCGATGTACCAGCGGGCCGTGTCGGACAGGCCACCGTAGCCGGACTCGTCGTAGAACAGCGGCTCGCCGTTGTTCCAGATCGACTGGTGCACGTGCATGCCCGAGCCGTTGTCGCCGAAGATCGGCTTCGGCATGAACGTCACGGTCTTGTCGTTCGCCCACGCGGTGTTGCGCACGAGGTACTTGAACTTCATCGTGTCGTCCGCGGCCTTGAGCAGCGTGTCGAACTTGTAGTTGATCTCGGCCTGGCCGGCGGTGCCGACCTCGTGGTGGCCGCGCTCGAGGACCAGGCCTGCGTTCGACAGGTGGGTCATCATGTCGTTGCGCAGGTCGGCGAAGCGGTCGGTGGGCTGGACGGGGAAGTAGCCGCCCTTGTAGCGCACCTTGTAGCCGCGGTTCTCGTGCAACTCGTCGCCGGTGGACCAGGCGGACTCGGCCGACTGGATCTCGTAGTAGCTCTTGTGGGCGCTGGTGCCGTAGGAGACGCGGTCGAAGATGTAGAACTCGGCCTCGGGCGCGAAGAACGCGGTGTCGCCGATGCCGGTGGTCTTCAGGTAGGCCTCGGCCTTGCGGGCGATGTTGCGCGGGTCTCGCGAGTAGGCCTCGCCGGTGATCGGGTCGTGGACGAAGAAGTCCATCGCGATCGTCTTGGGGTTGCGGAAGGGGTCGACGTACGCCGTGCCGTAGTCCGGCAGCAGCTTCATGTCCGACTGGTCGATGGTCTGGAAGCCGCGGATCGACGAGCCGTCGAACGCGACGCCCTCGGCGGCGGTTCCCTCGTCGAACGCCGAGATCGGCATCGTGACCTGCTGCTGGATGCCCGGGAGGTCGGTGAATCGGATGTCGATGTACTCGACGCCCTCGTCCCGGACAAACTTGAAGAACTCGTCGGCATTGCCGAACATTGGGCCTCCTCGACCGCGGTGCGGCTGGTAGATCGGTGCGGACAGCATCTCCCTGCGTCCACCTAGAGGCTAGGTCGGGGCAGTTTCCCGTCCATCACCGGATTGTTACATGCAGGTTACGCGTTTGCAGGTCGGTGCCGAGGCGCCGGGTGTGAGGCTCGAAGGGCACGCCGACGGACCCTCGCGGGCTGGAAATCCGGGCGGAATCGGTCGTGGGGGCGCGGCTCAGTACTTCGGGTCGGCGTAGAAGACGACGTTCGACGTGTGTCGCTTCACGATGTGCACGCCGCGCGGATGGGCCATCCCGCCGCCGGAGGACACGTTGCCCTCGACCGTCCACACGTAGTCGCCCTGGTGCTTCGCGACGATGCCGACGTGCGACGCGGTGCCCTTGCTGAAGTAGCCGATGTAGGCGAGACGGCCGACGCGCGGCGTCTGCGAGGTGCGGCCGCGCTTGCGCTCCGCCTTGAGCAGCGAGCCGAAGGACTTGGCCTTGATCACCGAGCCAGGCTTGTCGGCCGCGTACGCGAGCCAGGAGACGAAGAAGCCGCACCACGGGTCGTAGGCGCCCGTGCGCTTGATCCACCGGTTGTACTTGCTCTTGCGCGGCTTGGGCTCGCGGTAGCCCACCTGTGAGCGGGCGACGGCGACGAGGTCGGCGGCGCCGAGCTTGGGCGAGACGGCCGACGTGACGGTCTTCTTGGCCTTCTTGTTCACGTAGACCGCGCCGGTGCGGAACTGCTGCAGGCAGGCGCCCTCGGGCAGGCCGCAGCGCAGGTCGCCGGTCGGGGCGCCCAGCGATCCGCCTGCGCCCCCGCGAGCGCGCATCTGCTTGAGAGCGTGGGTGCGCACGACCGACGTGCGGCCGCCGTACTGGAGGAGCGTGGCCTTCGTGTACTCGCGGTAGACGTAGTTCCTGGCGCGCTTGACGCCGCCCTTCGGCGAGCCGAGCAGGAACGACATCGCCTTCTCGCGGCTGGCGAGCGAGCGCTTCCCGTACGTGCGCTTCACCGTGATCTTGGGGGAGTAGCGGTGGCGGCTGACGATGGCGCGGTACTTCCCGCTCTTGGGCACCTTCGGCATCCACGAGTACCAGCCCTTGGCCGAGGTGCGCACCGTGGCGACCTTCACGCGGCCGTTCTTCGTGTCGCGGTAGATCCGGACTTTAGTGCGCGCGTGCGGCTTGCCACTGGTGGTGAGGACGCGGCCGCGGAGCCAGAAGTTCTCGCGGGTGAGCACGCGGGTGTCGGCGCCGCTGTTGATGCGGATGCTGACCCAGCGGCCGGACTTCGCGGGGGCGTTCACCGAGGGCGCGGAGGCAGCGGTGGCGGCGGGGGCGCGGGACGCGGTGACTCGGCGGGCGGGCGCGGCGGATGCCGCTGCGGCGGGCTCTGCGGCTGGCTCGGACGCCTCAGGCGACCCGGTCTCCGGCTCGGCCACGTCCTCCGGCTCGGCGGGCTCCGACGTCACCTCGGCCGACGGCGCGACCTCGGGTTCGGGCTCCACCGACTCGGCATGACTGGGCAGGGCGATCAGTGAGAGGACGAGGGCGAGGGCCATGGCCGTGCTTCCCCGACGAGCAACGCGCACCATGCGAAAAGGGTGCAACACTTCTGGCCCATCCGCATCTGCCGTCCCCTCGATCCCGCTCAGAAGAGCGTCTGTCCACAGCGGTGGGACGACCCCTTGCGCCGGTCACGGCGAGCCCGGCAGGATGCGGCGCAGTCTGGACGGCTTTCGGGGGGAAGCATGGATGTCTTGGGGGACCGTGTGAGGGCCTTGGTGCGCGAACGGCGCATCGACCCACGCACGGACATCGACGCCGTGCGTCGCGCGGCCGCGGAGGCGGTCGCCGAGCACGAGCAGCGCAGTCTCACGGGAGCCGTCCGGGCGCTCGAGGAGCCCGACCACGTCGTCGGCCAGCTCGTGGCCGACCTGGTCGGCTTCGGGCCGCTGCAGCGCTTCCTCGACGATCCCGAGGTCGAGGAGCTCTGGATCAACGAGCCCGAGCGCGTCTTCGTGGCCCGCGCCGGGCGTCACGAGCTGACCTCGGTGATGCTCACGGCGGCGCAGGTGCGCGAGCTCGTCGAGCGGATGCTGTCCTCCAGTGGACGACGTCTCGACCTCAGCCAGCCGTTCGTCGACGCCATGCTGCCGGGCGGGCACCGCCTGCACGTCGTGCTCGACGGCATCACGCGCGGCTTCACGGCCGTCAACATCCGGAAGTTCGTCGCGAAGGCCGGCGGGCTCGACGACCTCGTCGCGCTCGGCACCATCGACGACCGCGCGGCGGCGTTCCTCACGTCGTGCGTCCAGGCCGGGCTCAACATCGTCGTCAGCGGAGGCACCCAGGCGGGCAAGACGACCCTCCTGAACTGCCTCGCAGCAGCCATCCCCGGCACCCAGCGACTGGTGTCCGTCGAGGAGGTCTTCGAGCTCAAGACGTCGCACCCCGACTGGGTCGCGATGCAGACCCGCCAGGCGGGCCTCGAGGGAACCGGCGAGATCACCCTGCGGATGCTGGTCAAGGAGGCACTGAGGATGCGGCCGAACCGGATCATCGTCGGCGAGGTCCGCGCCGAGGAGGCGCTGGACCTGCTTCTCGCCCTCAACTCCGGGTTGCCGGGCATGGCGTCCATCCACGCGAACTCGGCGAAGCAGGCGCTGGTGAAGCTCTGCACGCTGCCCCTGCTCGCCGGCGAGAACGTCTCCGCCGGCTTCGTCGTTCCCACCGTCGCCACCGCGGTCGACATCGTCGTGCACACCGGGATCGACACGTCGGGCCGCCGCGCGGTGCGCGAGATCGTCGCCACCACCGGGCGCTCCGAGAACGGGATCATCGAGGCCGAGCCGATCTTCGTCCGCCGAGCCGGGGTGCTCGAGAGGGGCGCCGGCACGCCGCAGCGCCACGAGGCCTTCGAGGCCGCTGGGATCGACCCGGGAGCGCTGTGGGAACGCTGATCGGGCTGACCTTCGGGATCGGCCTGCTGCTCATGGCCGAGAGCTGGAACCCGAGGCCGAGCCGGCCCCAGCGCGCCGTGCGGCGGCACCCGCTCGAGTCGCTGCTGCTCCGCGCCGGGATGCCCGATGTCGCCCCGCGCACGGTCGTCGTCGCCGCCGTCGCCGCGGCAGCGGTCGCCGGGACGGCGGCTGGTGCGGTCACGTCGGTTCCGGTCATGGCCCTGCTCGCCGGCGCCGCGGCCGCGTGGACGCCGTTCGCCGTGGTCCGCTCGCGAGCCGCCCGACGGCAGCGCGAGCATGCGGAGGCCTGGCCCGATGCCGTCGACCATCTCGCCTCGGCCGTGCGCGCGGGCCTGTCTCTCCCCGAGGCGCTCATCCAGCTGGGGCAGCGCGGTCCCGAGCCCTTGCGGGACCCGTTCACCCAGTTCGGCCGCGACTACGGCTCGTCAGGGCGGTTCGCCGAGAGCCTCGACCGGCTGAAGGCACGGCTCGCAGATCCCGTCGGCGACCGCGTCGTGGAGGCACTCCGGATCGCGCGCGAGGTTGGCGGGGGAGATCTCGGACGGCTGCTGCGGTCGCTCTCGGGCTTCCTGCGCGACGACCTGCGCACCCGCGGCGAGATCGAGTCGCGGCAGTCCTGGACCATCGGCGCCGCCCGGCTGGCCGTCGCCGCGCCGTGGCTGGTGCTGCTGACCATGAGCCTCCAGCGCGACGTCATCGCGAGGTTCGCCACGCCGTCGGGGGTCGCACTGCTCGTGGCCGGGGCCGGCACGTGCCTCGTCGCCTACCGGCTCATGCTGCGCCTCGGCCGGCTGCCCACCGAGCAGAGGATCCTCGCGTGACCGGCGCCGTCGTGGCGGCAATGCTCACGACCGGCCTCCTGCTCGTCGTCGACGGGTGGCGGCGTGCTCGCCGTCCCTCCCTCGCGGATCGCGTCGTGCCGTACGTCAGGGATGTCCACCCGGCTGCGGCAGAGGTCCCGACGGGTCGTCTGATCGAGCAGCTCGTGGGCCCGACGTGGCGGCGGCTGACTCGTTCCATCGGCGAGTCGCTGGGCAGCAACGCCGCCATCACTCGCCGGCTGCGTCGCTGCGCGAGCGATGACGACGTCGAGGACTTCCGGGTCCGCCAGGCCACGTGGGGCGCGATCGGGCTCGCGATCGCCGTCGCCGTCTCGCTGCTGGCGTGGTCGGCGGCGCACCCGCCGGTCGTGGCGCTGCTGCTGTGGTGCGGAGCCGGACTCGTCGGCGGCTGCCTCGCCTGCGACCAGGCGCTCTCCTCGCAGGTCCGCCGGCACGAGACCCGGATGCGTGCCGAGTTCCCGACCATCGCCGACCTGCTCGCGCTGTCGGTCGCCGCAGGGGAGAGCCCCGTCGCCGCGATCGAGCGCGTGAGCCGCGTCAGCCACGGCGCCCTGTCACTGGAGCTCGGCCGCGTGCTGGCCGACGTTCGTGCCGGCGCCACGGTCGTCGATGCCCTCGACGTGCTTGCAGCGCGCACGGGAGTCCTGAGCGTGGCGCGCTTCGCGGAGGCGCTCGCGGTCGCGATCGACCGGGGGACACCGCTGATCGACGTGCTCCACGCCCAAGCGGCCGACGTCCGCGAGACCGCTCGCCGCGAGCTCATCGAGTCGGGCGGACGTCGCGAGATCGCGATGATGGTGCCGGTCGTCTTCCTGATCCTCCCGGTCACGATCGCCTACACCATCTGAGCAATGTACGTAGAATGAGAAACATGTCGAAGCGTGCCAAGCGAGCTGTGATCTACACCCGCATCTCTCGCGATGACACAGGAGAAGGCGTTGCCAACGATAGGCAGCGCG
>NZ_JBIMRD010000002.1:0-894189 GCF_044069275.1 Aeromicrobium sp. JJY06 | reverse complement strand
ACTGCGACCGAGATCCGCGAGACGATCAGAAGCACGTACCTTCTCGCCGCTGATCGTCAGCCCTCACCCAAGACGGACCACTGACGCATTTTCTCTTGTCACCCATTTTGGGTAGTAGGAGTACGCATTCTTCCCGGGCCTGGCCGGACTCCACCTGACCTCGGGTGGCTGAGATGAAGGAGACCAGATGACGACATGGATCGAGCGACTGAGGACCCGTCGGCACCGCGAGCGCGGCGACGTCCCCGGGTGGGTGATGATCACGCTGATGACGGCCGGCGTCGTCGCGGGCCTGACGGTCATCGCGGGACCGCGGCTGACCTCGATGCTCAACCAGGCGCTGTCGTCCGTCGGCGGCTGACGGTGCGGGCGCGCGACGAGCACGGAGCGGCCGTCCCGGAGTTCGTGATGGTGCTCCTCGTGCTCGTGCCGCTCGTGTTCGGGATCGCGCAGGTCGCCCTCGTGATGCACGTCCGCAACACGATGACCGCCGCCGCGTCCGACGGAGCGCGGGCGGCGGCGGGTCTCGACGGCTCTGTCGACGATGCCCGCACCCGCGCACGCGACGTGCTCAGCACGACGCTGGCCGACCGCTACGCCGACGGGGTCACCGCCCGCGAGACGCGAGTCGACGGGATGAGCGTCGTCGAGGTGCGGGTCAGCGGATCGGTTCCGCCCCTCGGGCTGTGGGGTCCACGGGTCGAGGTCGATGCGGTCGGCCGCGCCGTTCGGCAGGAGGCGCCGTGAGGCGCGAGCGAGGGAGTGCCACCGTGGAGTTCACGTGGCTGACGCTGCTGCTGCTCGTGCCCCTGGTCTACATCGTCGTGGCGGTCTTCCAGACCCAGCGCGCAGCGTACGGCGTGGCCGCCGCGAGCGAGGCGGCGGCGCGGGCGTTCATGCAGGCGGACACTCCCGAGCAGGGGCGGGCACGCGCCGCTCTGGCAGCTCGCCTCGTGCTGGCCGACCACGACGTGGTCGGTGCCGTCGTGTCCACCGAGTGCCGGCCGACGTGCTTCGCGCCCGGCTCCACCGTGGTCGTCCGCGTGCGCTCCAGCCAGCGGCTGCCACTCGCCCCCGACCTCTTCGGTGATCCCCTCGCGGCATTCGACGTGGCGTCCACCCACACCGAGCCCTTCGGCCGCTACCGGGCGGCTCCATGAGATCCGAGCGTGGCAACGTCACCGTCCTGACCGTCGGGTTCCTCGCGATCCTCGGCCTGCTCGTCGTCGTGGTCGTCAACGCCTCGGCCGCCTTCCTCGAGCGGCGCGAGCTGATGAACCTCGCCGACCGCGTCGCCCTGCACGCGGCGGACGGACTCGATCGCGACCGCGTCTACCTGCGAGGCATCACCGACGAGGCGACACTCGACTCCGCCGACGCCCGGGCCCTCACCGCCGGGATCGTCCCCGACGACGTCAGCCTCAGGCTCATGACCAGCGACGACCGGGTCGAGGTCCGCGTCATGCGACAGACGCGGCTGCCCCTGGTCCCACCCGGCTTCCCGGACACCGCCACGGTCCGCGCCGAGGCGTCCGCCCGGCTGCAGATCGCGCCCTGAGACGTATCCGTCACGCTGCTCGGCGCTCACGGTGAGGGAGGGCGGGCACCGTGCCCGCGCGGAAGGAGGCCGACGATGAGACGCTCACACCTGGTTCCCGCGCTCTGCGGAGCCGCACTTCTGGTGGGCGGCGTGGCCGCACCGGCCTCGGCCCAGACGGTCGACCGGAACGACCCTGCCGGCGACGCCCCGGCGCGCATCGACATCACCAAGGTTCGCTACACGCACCTGTCCGACCGCGTGCGTGTCGCCGCGAAGATCCCTGACCTCGGCCCGTCCGGCACCGCTGACTTCCTGGTCTCCCGGCACGAGATCTTCGAGGCGGGCTACGTCGTGCGGATCCGCCAGCACCGGGGCCAGCCCGCCAAGGTCTCGCTGCTGTACTACGACCACTTCAGCCTGAGGAAGCGCACCTGCAAGGGCATCTCCGGCAGCTGGGGACCCGAGGTCGTCCGGTTGAAGGTGCCGCGGTCGTGCCTGAAGGGCCACGCCACGAAGCACGTCTTCGCGCAGTTCGTCATCGCGTTCGGCGCGGGCGGCGAGCAGTTCGACGAGGCCCCGGCGGTCACCCGGCTGCGCCGGTCCTGACCGGCGACCCGGCCCGGGGGGAGAGGAGCACGGCTGCCTAGGCTGGTGGGCGTGACCGAGACCTTCGACGACGAGCCGTCCCTGGGACGGCGCCTCGTGGCGCTGCTGATCGACTGGGTGATCGCCTCGCTCTCCGCCGTGGCGATGTTCGCCTGGGCCGGCGTGACCTTCCCGCCCGAGGGCATCCGCGACCAGCTGATCATCAACGCCGTGTTCATCGTGGAGGTCGCGATCCTCGTCGGCCTCACCGGCTTCTCGATCGGCAAGCGGATCATGGGCCTGCGGCTCATCAACCCCGACGGCATGCCCATCGGCATCCCACGCGCCCTGCTGCGCACCCTGCTGCTCAGCGTCGTCATCCCCGCGATCGTCATGACCGACGACAAGCGCGGCCTCCACGACCTCGCAGCGGGCAGCAAGGTCGTCAAGGCCTGACTGGCGCAGGAACGCCCGCCACTCGACGAGTGGCGGGCGTTCCTGCGCCACTCGCGGGGAGCGGGTGGCGGCGGCTGGGGCTGGGTCAGCCGCGCATCATCTTGCGGGCGCCCTTCATGCTCGTGGGCACCGGGCCGCGCGGCATAGGAGCGGCGGGGCGCATCGCGTCGAGCGCCTTGAGCTTGTAGAGCACGTCGGTCTGCTGGGCCGGCTTGATGGCCTTCTTCAGCTTCTTGACCCGCTTCACCAGGTCGGGCAGGGGCACCTCGCCCTCGCCGCGGCCCACGATCAGCGTGGTGATCGGGACGCCGTCGCCGACGATGCGGCGGTGCTTCTTCACCTCGGCGCCGAGCAGGTTCTTCACGCGCGCGTGCTGGCCCTCGCCCACGAGCACGACGCCCGGGCGGCCGACGAGGCGGTGGATGACGTCCTGCTGCTTCGTGAACGCCACGGCCGGCTTCACGTCCCAGCCGCGACGCAGCATCTGCAGCGCACCCGCGCCGGCGCCCAGCTGGCCCTCGGCCTGCTGGTACATCGACTTCTCGGCACGCTTGCCGAACACGATCATCGTCACCAGCAGCGCGGTGGTCAGCGCCAGGATGGCGGAGATGACGATGCCCAGCCACCAGACCCCGAGGATGAGCAGCGAGACGGTCGCCATGGCGGCAGCGGACAGCACGAACACGGCGACGAGGAGCAGACCGAGACGAGGCTGGGTCCGCTTCGTCATCGTGTACGCCGAGCGCAGCTGCGCGATGCGTCCGGTGGGTGCGGCGGGGGCGGGGCTGGACATGACCCCGATTCTACGTCAGGCCCGTGCGTCCATGGCCTGCTGGTAGAGCCTTCCGGCGCGGTACGACGAGCGGACCAGCGGGCCGGACATGACGCCGGAGAAGCCGATCTCGTCGGCCTCCTGCTGCAGCTCGACGAACTCCTCGGGCTTCACCCACCGCTCGACGGGGTGGTGACGCGCCGACGGACGCAGGTACTGCGTGATCGTGATGAGCTCGCAGCCCGCCTCGTGCAGGTCGCGCAGCGCCTGCGAGACCTCCTCGCGCGTCTCGCCCAGGCCCAGGATGAGGTTCGACTTCGTGACCAGGCCGAACTGGCGCGCCTGCGTCAGGACATCGAGCGAGCGCTCGTAGCGGAAGGCCGGACGGATGCGCTTGAAGATGCGCGGCACCGTCTCCACGTTGTGCGCGAGCACCTCGGGACGCGACTCGAAGACCTCGGTCAGCAGCTCGGGGATGCCGTTGAAGTCGGGGATGAGGTTCTCCACGCCGGTGCCCGGGTTGAGCTCGTGGATCTTGCGCACCGTCTCGGCGTAGAGCCAGGCGCCGCCGTCGGGCAGGTCGTCGCGCGCGACGCCGGTGATCGTGGCGTACTTGAGCTCCATCGTGCGGACGCTCTCGGCGACGCGGCGCGGCTCGTCACGGTCGAGGTCGGCGGGCTTGCCGGTGTCGATCTGGCAGAAGTCGCAGCGGCGCGTGCACTGCTCGCCACCGATGAGGAACGTGGCCTCGCGGTCCTCCCAGCACTCGAAGATGTTGGGGCAGCCGGCCTCCTGGCACACCGTGTGCAGGCCCTCGCCCTTCACGAGCTTCATGAGCTCCTGGTACTCGGGGCCCATCTTGGCGCGCGTCTTGATCCACGCCGGCTTCTTCTCGATGGGGGTCTCGGCGTTGCGGACCTCGAGCCGCAACATCTTGCGTCCTTCGGGAGCGATGGTCACGGTGACCACCCTACGCCGCGGGACCCACCGCGCCCGCTCGGGCGACGCCCTACGGCTGCAGCAGCGGGACCGAGGCGTGCTGCACGCGCTCGATGTCGGGCGAGGGCTCGTAGGTGCGCCAGGTCAGGAGGTCGTCGAGGTGCGTGATCGCGCTGGGCGCCACGTCCGAGGGACGGAGGTCGCGGCCGACCTCGCGGTCGAGCGACGTCACGCCCGCGTCGGCGATCCCGCACGGGACGAACCGGTCGTACCAGTCGAGGTCGACGTCACAGTTGAGGCTGAAGCCGTGCATCGCGACGCCGCGCGAGACGCGGATGCCGATCGCGGCGATCTTGCGCTCGGGGCGTCCGGCGGACTCCGGCAGCCACACGCCCGAGCGGCCGGGCACGCGGCCGGTGGCGAGGCCCTGGTCGGCGAGGGCGCGGATGAGCGCCTCCTCGATCCGGCGGACGTAGTCGACGACGAGCACGTGGCCGGGCAGCTTCACGATGGGGTAGCCCACCAGCTGGCCGGGACCGTGGAACGTGATCTTGCCGCCGCGGTCGACGTCGACGACGGGGGTGCCGTCCTGCGGGCGCTCGTGCGGCTCGGTGCGGCGGCCGGCGGTGTAGACCGGCGGGTGCTCGAGCAGCAGCACGGTGTCCCCGATGCGGTCGGCCACACGGTCGGCGTGCAGGTCGCGCTGCAGCTGCCACGCCTGCGTGTAGTCGAGGGCGGCGTCGCCGTACCAGTCCTGGAGGTAGCGCACGAGGATCAGCCTACGACGCGGCGCAGGATCGTCAGGTCGAGCCAGCGGTCGAACTTGCGGCCGACCTCGGCGAGGCGCCCCGTCTGCTCGAAGCCGAGGTCCTCGTGCAGCTCGATCGACACGGTGTTGCCGGACTCGATCAGTGCCAGCACCACGTGCACGTCGGGGTTGTCGCAGGCGTGCCCGAGGAGCGCGACCATCAGCTGGCGGGCGATCCCGCGGCGGCGGTGGTCGTGGTGCACGTAGACGGCGTTCTCGACCGTGTGGCGGTACGACTCGCGCGGCCGGAAGACGCCGTAGCTGGCGTAGCCGGCCACCTCGCCGTGCGCCTCGGCCACCAGCACGGGGTGGCCGGCCTCGATCCGGGTCTCGTACCAGCGGACGCGGTCGGCGAGATCGACCGGCGTCTCGTCCCAGATGGCCGTCGTGTTGACGATGGCCTCGTTGTGGATCTCGAGGATCGCGGGGAGGTCGGCGGGGGTCGCCGCGCGGATGGTCGCCACGGGTCCATCGTGGCAGGGCTGTGGACGACGAGTCGACACGGGCGCACCCCGGCCGCGAGGCTGCGGCCATGGGGGAGTGGATCGCGGCTCTCGTCGCCCTCGCCGTGCCGTCCACGGCGGGCTGCGACGCGCTGGCGGCCCTCGACGTGGTGCGGGCGCTCGCATGGACCTCGGGCGACCGGCGGCTGCTGGCGGCCGCCTACGCGCCCGGCTCGGGCGTCGACGACACCGACCGCCTGAGGGCCTGGAACGAGCGAGGGATCCGGGTGGAGGGAGCCCGCACGCTGCGGGCGTCGTGCCGGGACCGCGGGGCACACGAGGTCGAGGTCGTGGAGCGGCTGGGACCCACGGTGGCCGTGCTGCCCGACGGCTCGCGGCAGGCCCTGCCCACCGACGCCTGGGACCGCAGGGTCGTCGCGCTGGGCCACCGGGGCGGCTGGTGGCGGATCGAGCGTGTGCGCTGAATCAGGCGCCGCGACCGAGCGCCGTGCGCAGCACCCGGTCGATGCCGGGATCGGCGAAGGAGAACTTGTCGTCCATCAGCGCCTGCGGCCGCACGCGCAGCGAGCCGAGCAGGTCGTCGGCCAGACCGCCGAGCGCGAGCCGGATCGCGAACGCCGGGGCGGCCAGCACGGCCGGCCGGTGCACCGTGGTGGCGAGGGTCCGGGTGAAGTCGCGGTTGGTGACGTCGTCGGGGATGGCCAGGTTCACCGGACCGCTGAGCTCGCCCTCGAGGACGTGGGTGACCGCGGCGATCCAGTCGCGTCGCGAGATGGTGGAGAAGTACTGGTGGCCGTCACCGAGGCGTGCGCCGAGGCCCAGTCGGAACGGCAGCAGCATGAGCTTCAGCGCGCCGCCGGAGCGGTCCATGACGATCCCGGTGCGCAGCCAGGCCACGCGGGCGCCGGCGTCGACCGCCGGGGCGGCGGCCTCCTCCCAGCGCTGGGCCACCTCGGCGAGGAAGCCCGGACCGGCGGCGGTGTCCTCGGTCAGCTCCTCGTCACCGCGGTCGGTGCCGTACCAGCCGATCGCCGAGCCCGACAGGAAGGCCGGGGGAGTGGGAGCCGCCGCGATCGCCCGCGCCAGCGTGGACGTGGCGTCGAGGCGCGACGCGAGGATCTCTCGTTTGCGTGCGGGAGTGCGGGGCCACTGCGAGATCGGCGATCCCGAGAGGTTGACGACCGCGTCGGCCTCGTCGATCAGCGTCTGGTCGATGAGGCCCTCGGAGGGCTTCCACCACGACTCGCCCTGCCCGGCCGTGCGCCGCACGAGCGCCGTGACGTCGTGCCCGCGCTGGCGCAGGTGGACGACCAGGGGCGCGCCGAGAAACCCCGACGCGCCCCCGATCACCACACGCATGGTCAGCCCAGCTCGCCTTCGAAGGCGCCGGCCTGCAGGCGCTCCTTGATGGCGGTCAGGAAGCGACCGGCGTCGGCACCGTCGATGATCCGGTGGTCGTACGTCAGCGCGAGGTACGCCATCGAGCGGATCGCGATGGACTCCGAGCCGTTCGCGTCGGTGATGACGACCGGGCGCTTGACGATCGAGCCGACGCCGAGGATCGCGACCTGCGGCTGGTTGATGATCGGCGTGTCGAACAGGGCGCCGTTGCTGCCCAGGTTCGTGATCGAGAACGTACCGCCGGAGAGCTCGTCCGGAAGGATCTTGTTGTTCCGGGTGCGATCGGCGATGTCCGCGATCTTGCGGGCCAGTCCGGCGATGTTGAGATCGCCGGCATCCTTGATCGTGGGCGCCAGCAGGCCGCGCTCGGTGTCGACCGCGATCGAGAGGTGCTCGCCGTCGGGATAGGTGACGGTGCCGCCCTCGAGGTCGAGTGCCGCGTTGACCTGCGGGTACTGCTTGAGCGCCTCGATGGCCGCCTTCGCGAAGAACGGCAGGTACGTCAGCTTGACGCCCTCGCGCTCCAGGAACGCGTTCTTGTGCTGGGCGCGCAGGCGGACGACCTCGGTGACGTCGACCTCGTGCACCTGCGTGAGCTGGGCCGCGACCTGCAGCGACTCGACCATGCGGTTGGCGATGGTCTTGCGCAGGCGGGTGAGCTTGTCGGTGCGACCACGCAGCGGCGAGGCCTCGGCCGGCGCCGGCGCGGCGGCAGCGGGCTTCTCCTCGGCAGGCGCCTCGGACGCCTTGTTCTTCTCGGCGGCGTCGAGGATGTCCTGCTTGCGGATGCGGCCGCCGACGCCGGAGCCGGTGACGGTGGCCAGGTCGACGCCGTGCTGCTTCGCGAGCTTGCGCACGATCGGGGTCACGTAGCCCTCGGACGAGCCGGAGTCGGACGAGGCGGAGACCTCGACCTTCGGCTCCTCGGCCTGGGGCTCCTCCGCCTTCGGCTCCTCCTTCGGAGCCTCCTCCTGCTTCGGCTCCTCGGGCTCGGGCTCGGGCTCGGGCTCGGGCTCCGGCTCGGGCTCCTCGGCCTTCGGCTGCTCGGGCTCGGACGACTCGGCGGGCGCGGCGCCCTCCTCGCCGATGATGGCCAGCTCGGCGCCGACCTCGACGGTCTCGTCCTCGTCGACCTTGATCTCCAGCAGCGTGCCGGCGATCGGCGACGGGATCTCGGTGTCGACCTTGTCGGTGGAGATCTCCAGGAGTGGCTCGTCGACCTCGACGGTGTCGCCGACGGACTTGAGCCACTGCGTGACGGTGCCCTCGGTGACGGACTCGCCGAGCGCGGGCAGCGTGACGGCCTGGCCGCTCGTGCTGCCGGACGAGGCGGGCTTGGCCTCCGGCTCGGGGGCGGGCGCCTCCTCGTCGGGCTCGGTGGCGGGCTCCTCGGCCTCGCTGGGCGGGTCCTCGGGCTGCGGCTCGGGGTCGGCCGCCGGCGCGTCCTGGTTGGTGTCGCCGGCGCCGCTGTCGGAGCTGCTCTCGCCCTCGTCGCCGATGATCGCCAGGACGGCGCCCACCTCGACGGTGTCGTCCTCCTCGGCCTTGATCTCCAGGATCGTGCCGGCCACGGGGGAGGGGATCTCGGTGTCGACCTTGTCGGTGGAGATCTCCAGCAGCGGCTCGTCGACCTCGATCGTGTCGCCGACGGACTTCAGCCACTGCGTGACCGTGCCCTCCGTGACGGACTCGCCGAGCGCGGGAAGGGTGACTTCGGTTGCCATGTGGGTGTCCTGTTCCGTTCTCAGGCGTGCGAGTGCAGCGGCTTGCCGGCCAGGGCGAGAGCGGCCTCGCCGAGGGATTCGTTCTGGGTGGGGTGCGCGTGGATGAACTCGGCCACGTCGTCGGGGTAGGCCTCCCAGCCGACCCAGAGCGTCGCCTCGCCGATCTGCTCGCCCATGCGAGCGCCGAGCATGTGGACGCCCACGATGGGGCCGTCCTTCTCGCGCACGACCTTCACGACGCCGGCGGTCTGCAGGATCTGGCTCTTGCCGTTGCCGCCGAGGTTGTACTCGACGGTCTCGACCTCGCCGTGCTTCTCCTTGGCCTGGGCCTCGGTGAGGCCCACCGACGCGAGCTCGGGCTCGCAGTAGGTGACGCGCGGGATGTTGGAGTCGATGACGGGCTGCGGGCTCAGGCCCGCGATCTCCTCGGCGACGAAGATGCCGTGGGCGAAGCCGCGGTGCGCCAGCTGCAGGCCCGGGACCAGGTCGCCCACGGCGAAGACGCCGTCGACGTTGGTGCGCAGGCGCTCGTCGGTGGGCACCCAGCCGCGCTCGACGGTGACGCCGGCCTCCTCGAAGCCCAGGCCCGCCGAGCGGGGGCCGCGGCCCACGGCGACCAGGACCACGTCGGTCTCGATCGTGTCGCCGTTCTCGAGGGTGACGACGGCGCCGTTCTCGTTCTGCTCGACCCCGGTGAACTTCACCCCGGTCTTGAAGGCGATCTTGCGCTTGCGGAACGCGCGCTCGAGGCCCTTGCTGAGGATCGGGTCCTCCAGCGGCACGAGCGTGGGCAGCGCCTCGACGATCGTGACCTCGGCGCCGAAGTGGTTCCAGACGGAGGCGAACTCGACGCCGATGACCGAGCCGCCGATGATGACGGCGCGCTTCGGGACCTCGTCGAGCTGGAGGGCCTGGTCGCTGGTCATCACGCGGCCGCCGATCTCGATGCCCAGGGTGCGGGGCTCGGAGCCGGTGGCGAGGACGACGTTCGTGCCGGTGTAGCGCTGGCCGTCGACCTCGACGGTCTTGGCGTCGACCAGGCGGCCCTCGCCCTCGACGACGGTGATGCCGCCGGACTTCACCAGACCGGTGAGTCCCTTGTAGAGGCGGTCGATGACGCCCTGCTTGTAGGCGTTGACCTTCGTCATGTCGACGCCGTCGAAGCTGGTGTGGACGCCGATCGAGTCGCCCTCGCTGGCGACGTGGGCGACCTCGGCGGCGTGGAGCAGCGCCTTGGTCGGGATGCAGCCCTCGTGGAGGCACGTGCCGCCCACCTTGGCCTTCTCGATCATGGCGACGGTCTTGCCGAGCTGCACGGCGCGCAGGGCGCACGCGTAGCCTCCGCTGCCGGCTCCGAGAATGACGATGTCGAACGAATGGGGTGCGTCGTCGGGCACGATGTCCTCCGGGTAGGTGGTCTGCTGTCATCTTGTCACCTGTCCGGTGAGGGCTGCCACCGGGGAGGGCCCGTGTCGATGTGACTTCGGCGTAGGTTCCGCGAGGTTCCCGCGGGGAGTGGGCGCGGTCCGGCAGAATTGCCGCGTGGGACTGTTCAAGCGCCGTCGACGCACCGCTGCGGGTGCCGTCGTGTCCGATCGCGACGCCAGCAAGGCCGACCTGGCCGCGCTGCGCGAGTTCGCCACGTCGCGGTCGGGGGTCGAGGCGTACGTCGAGCCCAAGACCACCGTCACGCAGACCACGGTGGTGTTCGTGGCCGCCGACGGCGAGTGGACCCGGCGCCGCGTCGCCAACGAGAAGGTCGCCTCCGACCTCGCGCGCAGCCTCAAGATCCCGCTGTACGACGCGAACCGCGTCGGCTACCCCCAGCGGATGCGCGACTACAACGCCCGCGCCACGGCCAAGAAGACCAGCGTCGAGGTCGAGCGGGGCGACTACAGCCCGGCGCAGTTCGCCGCGATCATGACGCTCGAGACGATCGCCGGCACCGAGCCGCTGCCGCGCAACCCCTCGAGGTCCGACCTCGAGCGGGTGCTGCGCGCCGCGCGCAGCAAGGCGCACCCCGACCGCACGGGCGGTGACCGCGCCCGCTGGGACAAGGTCGAGGAGGCCGCGCGCAAGCTCGGTCTGTGAGCCCTGGCCGGGCGGTGGGCAGTCAACCGGATGGCGTGCCGATTCGGTTCATGACTCACCGCCCTCAATCGGGAAGGGTTGACTGCTCACCGCTCCCTCCTGCGGGGGCGTCAGTGCCAGCCGCGGGGATCCAGGCCGCCGGGGTGCTCGACCGTCGGGTCGTAGGGCTCGCGGCCGAGGACGAACGAGGCCAGGTCCAGCGCGCCGTCGGGTCGCACCACGAGACGCTCGCCCGCGAAGTACGTGTCGAGCCCGCGCCAGCCGTCGCCGTCGCGCACGAACCGCGAGCGCCGGTTCCCGTTGACGTCGCTCAGGTGGAAGCCGTCGGGCGTGGCCTCGAGCCGGTACGGCACCGCGCCCCAGAACCAGTCGCCGACGAGCGCGGCGACGTCGGGGGCGGGCTCGACCGTCTCGCGACGGGGCGAGGACGGGTGCAGGGCGCCGGCCGCGTCGAGCAGGCTCGTGGCGAGGTCGCCCAGGTGCAGCGTGTCGTTGGCCAGCACCACGATGCCCCAGCCGGTGGCGGGCTCGGCGATCACGGTGGCGAGGAAGCCGGGCATCGATCCACCGTGACCCACGCGGCGACCCGAGCCGCTGCCGGGCCAGACGCGCCAGCCGAGTGCCTGCGCCGTGGCCCACGGGGCGTCGGGGCGGTCGTCCACCGCGAGCGGCACGACCATCTCCTCCCACGTGGAGCGGGCGAGGACGTCGCCGGTGTCGCCTGCGGCGAACGCCGCCCAGCGCGCCAGGTCCTCGACGCCCGACCACAGCTGACCCGCGGGTGCCATCGCGCCGGCGTCGTGGTGCGGCTCGACGAGCAGCCGCCCGTCGCGCGGGTGCCGCGAAAGGCCGGTGGCCGCGCCCTCGCCGGGGTGCTCGGAGATCGCGCCGATGCCCAGCGGGTCGAGGATGCCCGTGCGGATCGCCTCGAACCACGAGGTCCCGCGCAGCACCGCGACGAGGCGGCCCAGCACGGCGAAGCCCACGTTGGAGTAGTGGAACCGCGTGCCCGGGGTGTGCACGAGCCGCAGGCCCGAGCCGACCAGCTGGTCCCAGTCGCCACCGGGGGTGCGCTCCCACCACGGGCCGTTGGTCTCGGCCTGCAGCCCCGAGGTGTGCGTGAGCAGCTGGGCGATCGTGACGTGCCCGAACGGCACGTCCGGCAGGTGCCGGTCGATCCGGTCGGCGAGGTCGAGCCGGCCCTCGTCGCGCAGGCGCAGGACCTCGACCGCGACGAACGTCTTGGTGATCGAGCCGATCCGGTAGGGGGTGGCCGTGGTGGCGGGCGCGCCGCCACGGCCGTCGAGCGTGCCCACGGCGCCGGACCAGTACAGGCTGCCGTCCCGCACCACCGCGGCGGCGACGGACGCGGAGCCCGACTCCTCGTGCTCGGCGCGCAGCAGGTCGTCGAACGCCGACATCGCGGTCAGCCCAGGTCTCGGGCGAGCGCGACGAGCGTGCGCACGCCGGCGCCGGTGCCGCCGACGGGCGTGTAGTCGAAGACGCCGGCCTCGTTGAACGCCGGGCCCGCGATGTCGAGGTGCGCCCACGAGGCGTCCTTCACGAACTCGCGCAGGAACGCCGCGGCGTAGAGCGTGCCGCCGTAGGGCTTCGGGTTGTGCTGGCGCAGGTCCGCGATCGACGACGTGGTGACTGCCGCGCCGATCTCCTCGGTGATGGGCAGGCGCCACATCGACTCGCCGGTGAGCTCGGCGGCGGCGAGCACGCGGTCCTGGAGCTCGTCGTCGTTGCCCAGCACGGCCGTGGTGCGGGTGCCGAGCGCCACCATGGCGGCGCCGGTCAGGGTGGCGACGTCGATGACGTGGTCGGCCTTCGACTCGACCGCGAGCGCCAGGCCGTCGGCCAGCACGAGGCGGCCCTCGGCGTCGGTGTTGTGGACCTCGACCGTGGCGCCCGAGCGCATGCGCAGGACGTCGCCGGGACGCGTGGCGGTGCCGCTGGGAAGGTTCTCGGCGATGCACGCGAAGGCCGTGACGCGGATCGGCAGGCCGAGGCGCGCGATCGCGTGGGTGGCGGCCACGATGGCGGCGGCGCCGCCCATGTCGCACTTCATCGTCATCATCGAGGCGCCGGGCTTGAGCGACAGGCCGCCCGAGTCGAACGTGATGCCCTTGCCCACCAGGGCGAGGTGGGTCTTCGCGCCGTCGGGGCTGTACTCGAGGCGGACCAGGCGCGGCGGGGCGTCCGAGCCGGCGCCGACGCCGACGATGCCGCCGCACCGCTCCTTGGCCAGGCGCTTCTCGTCCCAGACGGTGACGCGCACGCCCGTCGGGGCGGCGGCCTTGATCGCGTCGGCGAAGGCCGGCGGGCGCAGGTCGCCCGGGGGAGTGTTGACCCAGTCGCGGGCCACGCACGTCGCCTCGGCCACGACGACGGCCTCGTCGACGAGGCGCTTCGTCGCGGCCTTGCGGGCGTCGGGGCTCAGGATCGTGGCCGTCTCGACGACCGTGGTCTTCTGGCGGGCGTCGTCGCCCTTGTAGTCCAGGTACACGTACGAGGTCAGCACGACGGCCTCGGCGATCGCGGCGAGGTCGGCGCCGGCCACGCGGCTGGGATCGATGCCCACACGGGTGGCCTTGGGCACGGCTCGCAGGCCCTTGGCGACGGCACGACGCTGCTGCTCCGCCGTGGGCTCGGCGGCGGTGGCGACCCACGCCGTCAGCTGGGCGTCGCCGCTGGCCACGACGGCCACGTCGCCCGCCTCCCCGGTGAAGCCGAAGGCCGCCCAGGGGACGTCGTCGGGAAGGTCTGAGCCCGAGGGGATCAGCGCGACGATCGCATCGACGGTGGGCAGGGTGGCACGCAACTGGACCGTGGACATGCCGCCACTGTAGTCAGCGGTAGTTTGGCTCGCATGGACCTGCTGCTGTCGCCCCTGCACCAGCGCCACGAGGCGCTCGGCGCCAAGTTCTCCGAGTTCGGTGGCTGGTCGATGCCGCTGGAGTACGCCGGCGGCGGCGTACTGACCGAGCACAAGGCCGTCCGCGAGGCCGTCGGTCTGTTCGACGTCAGCCACCTGGGCAAGGCGCTCGTCCGCGGCACCGGAGCGGCCGGATTCGTGAACCGCTGCCTGACGAACGACCTCGGCCGCATCGCGCCCGGGAAGGCCCAGTACACGCTGTGCTGCTCCGAGGACGGCGGCACCGTCGACGACCTCATCGCCTACCTGCGCAGCGAGTTCGAGGTCTTCCTCATCCCCAACGCGGCCAACACCGCCGAGGTCGTGCGCCGGCTGCGCGCCGCCGCCCCCGAGGGCGTCGAGGTCGTCGACCAGCACCGCGACTACGCCGTGCTCGCGATCCAGGGCCCGCTGAGCGACGAGCTGCTCGAGGCGCTCGGCCTGCCGGCCGACCATGAGTACATGTCCTTCACGAAGGGCACGATCGACGGCGTCGAGCTGACGGTCTGCCGCACGGGCTACACCGGAGAGCGCGGCTACGAGCTCGTCGTCGCCGCCGAGGACGCCGTCCCGGTCTGGGACGCGGTCATGGCCGCCGGCGAGTCACTGGGCATCCGCGCATGCGGCCTCGGCGCCCGCGACACCCTGCGCACCGAGATGGGCTACCCGCTGCACGGCCACGAGCTGTCGGCCGAGGTCAGCCCCGTCATGGCACGCGCGGGCTGGGCGGTGGGCTGGTCCAAGCCCGAGTTCTGGGGCAAGGCGGCGCTCGAGCGCCAGCGCGAGGAGAAGACCGTGCGCACCCTGCGGGGCCTGCTGGCCGAGGGGCGCGGCATCCCGCGCCCGGGCATGGCCGTGCACGACGCCGACGGCCACGTGCTCGGCGAGATCACCTCGGGCACCTTCTCGCCCACGCTGCGCCAGGGGATCGGCCTCGCGCTGCTCGACCGCACCGTCGCCGACGGCGACACCGTCTCGGTCGACGTCCGCGGCCGCGTCCAGGCCTTCACGGTGACCAAGCCGCCGTTCGTCCAACCGTCGACCAAGGAGAGCTGACATGGGCTTCACGTGGCAGTACGAGAACAGCGCCGGCGAGGCCGTCGGCACGTCGGAGGAGTTCGACCAGCGAGGTGAGGCCGAGTCGTGGATCGGCACGGCCTTCGAGGACCTGCTGGAGGACGGCGTCGAGCAGGTCCGCCTGCTCGAGGACGGGGCCGAGGTCTACGGCCCGATGTCACTGCGCCCGGAGTGACCTCCGTCGTCAGTACTGCTCGCGCAGCGGCTGGCCGATCTCGATGGCCGGCTTCGGCAGGCGCATGCGACGCAGCTGCGTGCTGCGCAGCACCGCGTAGAGCACCGCGCCGCGGCTCTCGGCCTTGGTGAAGCGCTTCTTCAGCTCGCGCTTGATCGTGGCGACCAGCCAGATCTCGTCGAGGATCGTGGCGAAGATCGTGACCGTCCACAGCGAGAAGACGATCGACGCCATCGCGGGGAAGAAGCTGAGCACGAGGATCACGACGAGCAGGGGGAGCATGAACTCGGCGACGGTGCGACGACGGTCGACGGCGTCGCGGGCGAGAGCCTTCGCGGGCCCGCGGTCGCGGGGCGGCAGGTCGGCCGTGGAGCCCGTGCCCATGAGCGCCTCGCGCTGCTTGTCACGGGCGGCGGAGCGGCGACGGCGCTCGCGCTCGGCCTGCTCGCGGCGGGTCAGCGGCCGCTTCATCTGCTGCCGGCGAGCCGCTTCGGCCTCCTTGCGGCTGCGGGTCGGTCCACCCTTGCGCTGGGGGGTGCCTTCGGGTGCGTCGTTCACGCGAACGACCCTACAAGGCCGGGCCTCGTGCTGGTGTGCACGGCTAGGGTGGTGCCATGGCTGAGGGCGGGTTCTGGACACGGACGAAGCGGCTGTTCCGTTCGCACACCGCGAAGGACGCCGGAGCCGATCCCGAGGAGGTGCGCGAGCGCCTCGACGAGGCCTATCGCACCCAGTCGCGACTGCTGGCCCAGGTGCGCCGCGGCGTGGCCGACGTCGCCACCAGCCGCAAGCGCGTCGAGATCCAGCTGGCGTCGCTGCGCCGCGAGATCGAGTCCGCGGGTGCCGAGGCCAAGGCCGCGGTCGACCGCGGCGACGACGCCTCCGCCCGCCTGGCGCTGGAGCGTCAGGTCGCGCTGGAGAAGGCCGCCACCGAGCTCGACGACCGTCGCTCCCAGCTGCGCTCCGAGGAGCAGCAGCTGATCGGCTCGGCCGCGGGCATCGAGCGCCAGATCGAGGACTTCCGCGTCCGCAAGGACACGCTGGCCGCGCGGTACTCCGCGGCGCAGGCGCGCACCGAGATCCAGGGCGCCACGGCCGGCATCGGCGCCGCCGCGGGCGACGTCGGTCGCGTCATGGCCGACGCCGAGCGGCACACCCGCGAGCTCGAGGCCACGGCCGACGCCGTCGACGAGCTCATGAACGAAGGCATCCTCACCCGACCGGGTGAGTCGCAGGACGAGGCGCTGCTGCGGCGCTTCGACGAGGCCCTCGGCTCGATCGACTCCGAGCCGCGCGCCGTGGAGGGAGACGGACATGGCCCGCACCAGATTTCGCAGTGACCGCGGGCTGACCCTGCGCATGGGCGGGGTCGGCCTGGGACTGGTCCTGCTCTACGTGCTGTTCGGCGCGATGCTGATCTCGGTCGCCGGCAGCCTGTGGGTGGCCGTCATCATCACGCTCGGCATGGCGTGGGGTCAGTGGTACTTCTCCGACTCGCTCGCGCTGAAGTCGATGGGCGCGCACGTCGTCACGCCCGAGCAGGCCCCCGAGCTGCACGCGATGATCGACCGGCTCGTCGCCCTGGCCGACATGCCCAAGCCGCGCGTGGCCGTCGCGGTCACCGACATGCCCAACGCCTTCGCCACCGGGCGCTCGCCGAACCACTCGGCGGTGTGCGTCACCACCGGCATCATGCAGCGCCTCGACGCCGACGAGCTCGAGGGCGTGCTGGCCCACGAGCTCGCGCACGTGGCCAACCGCGACGTCTCGGTCATGACCGTCGCCTCGTCGCTCGGCCTGCTCGCCGGCTTCCTCACCCGCTGGGGCATGTGGTTCGGCGGCGGCAGCCGCGACAAGAACAGCGGCCCCGCGATGATCGTCGTGATCCTGGTCAGCCTCGTCGTCACGGCCGTCAGCTTCTTCCTGACGCGGGCGCTGTCGCGCTACCGCGAGCTGAGCGCCGACCGCTCGGGCTCCTACCTCACCGGCCGCCCGTCCAAGCTGGCCTCGGCGCTGGTCAAGATCTCGGGCGACATGGGCCGCATCCCCACGTCCGACCTGCGCGAGGCGCAGTCGATGAACGCCTTCTTCATCGCCCCGGCGCTCAAGGGCGACACGGCACAGGCGCTGTTCTCCACGCACCCGCCGCTGCAGACGCGCCTCGACCAGCTCGCCCGCATCGGCGCCGACCTCACCGAGCGGCGCTGAGCGTGGGGTTCCTCGACGGGATCCTCGGCCGCAGCAAGCCGCCGAAGGCCAACCTCGACGTCCTGTTCGCGGTGCCGCAGGCGGCGCTCACGCTCGAGGCCGAGGGCTTCGCGTTCAGCGGTCACGGCGCGGTCTGCTTCCGTGACGCCGAGGGGCGCGCCGACGACGAGGTCATCGCCTCGGCGCAGGAGATGATCCGCACCGACCCCACCGCCACGGTCGAGATGCACCACGACGAGTTCGGCTTCACGTGGCTCGAGGTGATCCGGCCGTCCGGTGACGTGTCGGGCCTGGTCACCGACCTGCACGCCGTGAACTCCACGATGGCCGCCCAGGGCTTCGACGCGTCGATGCTGTGCTCCACGGTGGTCTTCGAGCACGAGGGCCACCGGTCGGCGCTGGTCTACCTGTTCAAGCGCGGCACGTTCTACCCGTTCGTGCCCGACCCCTCCGCAGCGCGTCGCCGGGACAACCCCACCGAGCTGAGGATGCGCGCGCTCGTGGAGAACGACGTGCCGATCGAGGCCGACCTCGGCCGCTGGCTCGCGATCTGGGGCGCCCCGGGACTGTGACGGACTCGGTCTAGACTCAGCGCCCATGGGGGAGCTGAGCCGGGTGCTGCGCGACGCGATCGCCGTGGTGTGGCAGGGATTCCGGCTGGTCGGGGCGCACTGGCCGGTGCTGGCCACGATCTACCTGCTCGGCGCCGCCGGGCGGTGGGGGTTCCTGTGGCTCGCCGTCTTGCTCAGCGACGAGCACTCCACGCTCGCCGGCCTGATCGTTCCGCTGGCGCCGCTGTCCACCCTCGTGGCGATCATCGTCATGCTCCTGGTCGTCTCGTCGTCGGTCACCGGACTGGTCGCCGACACGTCGGCTCCGGAGCCCGGCACCGGACCCCGCACCGACGGCTGGCTCGGCGTGCTCGCCGGCGCCCTGCTGCCGTTCCTCACGGTCTACGCCGCGCAGGGACTGCTCAAGGAGGACGTGCGCGCGTACGTCAACGAGGCCACCTACGACGAGCTGTACGGCAGCGCGGGATCCTTCTACGGCGAGGCCGCCGACCTCGACCGCACCGCGATCGCCACGGGCTGGCTGCTCGTCGGGATCGTCCTGCTGGCGCTGGTGCTGCGGTTCCTGTTCGACCGCTTCAACCTCCCGGCGCGCAGCCGGGCGCTCGCGTTCGGAGCCGCCTACGTCGAGACGCTGTGGATCGTCACGCTCGGTGTCTCGTTCGCGGCCTACCAGGACCGCGTCTGGGCGTGGGTCGCCGATCGGCGCTTCGTGCACTGGGTCCAGGACACGTGGGCCGACCTCATCGCGTTCCTCGGCCCGATCGGCGACCCGGTCGCCACGGTCGTGGGCTGGATCGGCACGTTCATCGACAACGCCGACGACGTCGTGCTGGTGCCGCTCGCGTGGCTCACGGTGGCGGCCGTCGTCTTCGGCCGCAGCATCGCCCCGCCCGCGCCGCGCGAGCGCCCGTCCCGACTCTCCCGCGTGCGACCGCTGGCCGTCGTCGGCTCACGGACCCCGGCCGTCGTCAAGCGCTGGGCGGGAGAGGCGACCTCGGGCTTCCGGGGCCGGTTCAGCGGCCTGCGCGACGGGTTCCGGGTGCTGGCGCTCGGCGGGCTCGTCCCGATGGTGATGTTCTGCCTCGTCTTCGTCATCGCCGACCAGGCGAACGCCTTGGCGAGCGAGGTCTGGCGCGCGGTCCTCGGCCCCCGCGACCGGGACACCGCGCTGGCGTTCTCGCCGTGGCTCGACATCATCTCATCGGGCGTCGAGTACGTCGTCCTCGCCGGCCTGCTCGCCGCGGCGATCGGACGGATCCTGTCGAACCAGCGGCGCTGGACGCAGCCGGATCAGGCGGCCGAGCCGTCCACCGGCAGCTCCACGTAGCGCGGGAGGAAGTACCAGAGCCGCACCGCGGTGGGCTCGGCCTCCGCGGGCAGCACGAACAGGGTCTCGGTGGTGAACGAGGCCGGGCGCGGCTCGTCGCCCTCGCGCAGCCGGGGCTCCTCGGTGCTGCCGAGCTCCGCCTGCGGACCCGGCGTCGCGTTCGGGACGCAGCTGGAGAACCGGGCGCCGTCCAGCGGCAGGCCCGAGTCGGACTCGCCGTGCAGGTTGCCGGCGGCGTCCACCACCGCGACGGTGCAGCCGACGAGCGACACGTCGGGGTCGGCGCTCACGTCGAGCCGCAGTCGCCACGCGCGCACGCCGTCGGGGAGCGGATCCCCGCCGATCAGGGTCACGTCGTCCGCCGGCTCGAACGCGTTGACGGTGTACCGCGCCTCGATCGGGTAGCGCAGGTGACCGTCGTCGTACTCGTCGACGAGGTGCGCCTGCGAGGCCTCGACGGGCGCGGGTGAGTGGAACCCCTTCGCCCACCAGTAGTCCTGGAGCCGCGAGCTGCCCGCCGCCAGCGCCAGCACGAGAGCGAGAGGAAGAGCCACGAGTCCCCAGCGGTTGCGCTGCCACCACGTGCGGCGGTGCTCGATCGTGCTCGTCACGACGCCTCCGTCCGAATCAGCTCGCGCGGGGCCGGCAGCTCGAGCGGCTCCTCGCGCTCCTGCCAGCGCTCGACGTCGCTCGCGTCGACTCCGAGCTCGACCACGGCCATGGAGTCCCAGCGCTCGTCGAGGCCCAGGGGCGCCAGTGCCACCGAGGCGCCGGGGACGCTGCGCGGATCCGCCTCGACGACGGCGACGCACCGCGCGGGCCGGTCGACCATGAGGCCGGTGCACGAGACGGAGCTGCGGCCGCTGGTGCCGAAGAACGGCAGCACGCGTCCGGCGTTGTCCCGCAGGGCGGCGTAGGTGAGGTCGGAGGACTCGCCCCGCGGGGTCCAGGCGAGCTCGACCGCGACGAAGACGCCGGGGGAGACCATGGTCGCGCCGCCGGCGGGCGCCACCGAGCGCGCGCCGTCGACCGACAGCACCTCGAGGTCACCGCTGCGCAGCGCGGCCGTGCCGCCGACCGCGACCGGCTCCTCGAAGGGGCGTGAGGACTGGGCACGCTCCGGCAGTTGCTGGTGCAGCCACTGCCCGAGCACGAGGGCGAGCACGACGAGGACGCCGGCGGTCGCGGGAGGCCGTCGCAGGCCGAGCACGCTCATGACGCACGCCCCTGCGACACCGCGAGCGTGCCCGCGTGGGTGACCGTCGGGTCGAACCACATCAGCTGGTCGTCGAGCGAGCTGCGGCGCCAGGTCCAGGCCGAGACGGCCACGGTGGCCTCGGTCGGCAACGGCTCGGACGCCGCCTGCTCCCACACGAAGGCGACCTCGTACTCGAGCCCGGGCGCGACGGCACTGAGCGGGCTGGCGTCGGCCAGCACGAGCACCTGCGGCGCGGCGTCGTCGCTCGGCCCGGTCTCCTCGCCGAGCAGCCCCGTGTAGAAGCCGTCGAGGCCCTTCAAGCGCACGGAGTCGCGGATGGTGCTGGTGTAGACGGGGTGGTCGGACGTGTTCTCCACCGTCGCGACGGCCACGAGGTAGCGTCCGCGGACGTCCTCGTCGAGGCCCAGGTCGTCCGACCACCGCAGCCGCTCGACGGTGAGGTCGAAGGGCTCGGCGTGGAACGGCTCGCCGGCCACGATCTCGGTGGGTCCGGCCGTCCTCGCGGTGGCGAGCCCGCCGAACAGCCCCGAGGCCAGCACGACCACCGTGGCGCCCGCGGCGAGCACCTGGCGCAGCGTCATCGTGCGGCTCAGCTGGCGCAGCCACCGGCGCACGCGTCCGCCCTCGTCCCCCGTCATGGCCCTGATGGTAGGGCAGCCCGAGCGGGCCGCGATGCCGGAGCAGGCACGACCGTGCTGCGCGATACCTTGGGTCCGTGACCCTCGACTCCCTCTCCCGTGACCAGCTCGACGCCTTCCTGGCCGAGCAGCAGCAGGCCTATGCCGACCTCCAGCAGGCCGGCCTGAAGCTCGACATCACGCGCGGCAAGCCGTCCTCGGACCAGCTCGACCTCTCCGAGGGCCTGCTGACGACGCCGGTCGAGGCTCACGTGTCCGGCGGCGTCGACGTCCGCAACTACGGCGGCGGCACGGGCCTGACCGAGCTGCGCGAGATCTTCGCCGAGCTGCTCGGCGTCCCCGTGGGCCAGCTCCTCGCCGGCAACAACGCGAGCCTGTCGATGATGCACGACTCGATCGTGTTCGCGATGCTGCACGGCGTCCCCGGCGGATCGGCCCCGTGGAAGGACGGCCCGGTCAAGTTCCTGGCCCCCGCGCCCGGCTACGACCGCCACTTCGCGATCTGCGAGCACCTCGGCATCGAGATGATCCCGGTCGAGATGCGCGAGGACGGGCCCGACATGGAGGCCGTGCGCGCCCACGTCGCCGACCCCGCGGTCAAGGGCATCTGGATCGTGCCCACCTACTCCAACCCCACCGGTGCCGTCGTGAGCGAGCAGGTCGCCGCCGAGCTCGCCTCGCTGGAGACCGCCGCCGACGACTTCCGGATCTACTGGGACAACGCCTACGCGGTCCACGACCTCACCGAGGAGCACGCGAAGTCGGCCGACATCCTCGGCCTGTGCTCGGCAGCCGGGCACCCCGACCGCCCGCTGATGTTCGCGTCCACGTCGAAGATCACGCTGGCCGGATCGGGCGTCAGCTTCCTCGCGGGCTCGCCCGACAACATCGCCTGGTACCTGTCGCACACGGCGATCCGCACGATCGGCCCCGACAAGGTCAACCAGCTGCGCCACGCGCAGTTCCTCGGCAGCGCGCAGGGCGTGCTCGACCTCATGGCGCGCCACCGCGAGATCCTGGCGCCGAAGTTCGACACCGTGCTGCGGATCCTGTCCGAGCGCCTCGGCCCGCACGAGGTCGCCACCTGGACCACTCCGAAGGGCGGCTACTTCGTCAGCCTCGACGTCGTCGACGGCACCGCGTCGCGCGTCGTGCAGCTGGCGAAGGAGGCCGGCATCTCGCTCACGCCCGCCGGCGCCTCGTTCCCGTACGGCAAGGACCCGCGCGACCGCAACATCCGCATCGCGCCCTCGTTCCCGCCGCTGCAGGAGCTGACCCTCGCGATGGAGGGCCTGGCCACGTGCGTGCTGCTCGCCGCGGCCGAGAAGGCCGCCTCGGCCTGACGTGCGCATCGTCGTCGCCCCGGACAAGTTCGCCGGCACCCTGACCGCACCCCAGGCCGCGCGCGCCATCGCCGAGGGGTGGCGGCGCACCGCGCCCGGCGACGAGCTCGTCGAGGCACCCATGGCCGACGGTGGACCGGGCTTCCTCGACGCCCTGCAGGGCGCGTTCGGAGCCGACGCGCGCCTCGAGGTCGTCACCGTGCCCGGCCCGCTGGGCGAGCCGGCGCCGGTCGGGCTGCTGGTCGCCGGTGACACGGTCTACCTGGAGTCCGCGCAGGCGTGCGGGCTGCATCTGGTGTCCGAGCGGCGTCCGATGGACGCCACCACCGTCGGCGTCGGCCGGGCGATCGCCGCGGCCGTCGACGGGGGAGCGCGGCGCATCGTCGTGGGACTGGGCGGCAGCGCCACCAGCGACGGAGGAGCGGGACTGCTCGCGGCCCTCGGCGCCACGTCCGACGTCCCCCTGGACGCCGGCCCCTCGGGGCTGGACGGCGTCACCGAGGTCGACCTGGCCCCGGCACGTGCGCGGCTCGAGGGGATCGAGCTCGTGGTCGCGGCCGACGTCGAGACCACCCTGCTCGGGATGTTCGGCGCGGCGCGCACCTTCGGTCCCCAGAAGGGCCTCACGGACGAGCAGGTCATCACCGTCGACCACCGCCTCGACTGCTTCGTCGAGGCCGCGTGCGGCTCCACCCCGGCCGAGCGCCGCGTCGCCGACCAGAAGGGCGCCGGCGCCGCCGGCGGCCTCGGGTTCGCGCTGCTGGTCCTCGGCGCCGAGGTCACGTCGGGCATCGGCCTGGTCGCCCGCGAGGCCGGACTCGCCGACCTCGTGGCGGGCGCCGACCTCGTGATCTCGGGGGAGGGGGCGTTCGACTACTCCTCCCGCGCGGGCAAGGTCGTGCACGGCGTTGCCTCGATCGCCATGGAGCACGCCACGCCGTGCGTCGTCCTGGCCGGCCGCGTCGACGTCGGCAGCCGCGAGATGCGCGCCCTGGGCGTCGAGTCGGCCTACGGGATGGTCGACCGGGTGGGCGAGGAGGCCGCGCTGCGCGAGCCCGACCGGCACCTGGCCGACCTCGCCGAGCGCGTCGCCCGGTCCTGGTCGGCCTGATCCGGCGCGCGCGAGCGGCCCGCGCCGCTCGACGACTTCGATTCGCCGCGTACCATGGGAATCGAATCCGATCGCGCCGTGTTGCACCTGACGGCATGATCCATCCGTAGACCGAGGAGCCTCGATGACCGCCACGGACCAGACCACCACCGAGACCACGCCCGCCGACGGTGTGACCCTGAGCGACGGCGCGGCCGGCAAGGTCAAGAGCCTGCTGCAGCAGGAGGGCCGCGACGACCTCGCGCTGCGCATCGCCGTGCAGCCCGGTGGCTGCTCGGGCCTGCGCTACCAGCTGTTCTTCGACGAGCGCACGCTCGACGGCGACGAGATCCGCGAGTTCGACGGCGTCAACGTCGTCGTCGACCGCATGAGCCTGCCGTACCTCCACGGCGCCACGATCGACTTCGTCGACACCATCGAGAAGCAGGGCTTCACCATCGACAACCCGATGGCCACCGGCTCCTGCGCCTGCGGTGACTCCTTCCACTGAGTCGCCCAGCAGCCCACGTCGATCGGGGCACGCCACCGGGGTTTCCGGCGGCGTGCCCCGATCGCATATGGTGGCGGCCGTGCACCTCGCCATCGCCGGGTCGGTAGCCACCGACCACCTGCAGACCTTCGCCGGCAAGTTCTCCGACTCGCTCGTCCCCGACCAGCTGGACAAGCTGGCGGTCTCGTTCCTGGTCGAGGACCTCGACGTCCGCCGCGGCGGATGCGCCGCCAACATCGCCTTCGGGCTCGGCAGCCTCGGGCTGCACCCCACGCTCGTCGCCGCCGTGGGCCGCGACTTCGACCTCGGCTACCGCGAGTGGCTCCAGGAGTCGGGCGTCGACTGCTCGAGCGTCCTGGTGTCGCCCACGCTGCACACCGCGCTGTGCACCATCACGACCGACGAGGCGCACGCCCAGATCGTGACGTTCTACCCCGGCGCGATGGCCCAGGCGCGCGAGATCGACATCGCCGCGCTGCATGCCGAGCGCCCGATCGACCTGCTCCTCATCGGCCCCGACGACCCCGACGGCATGCTGCGGCACACGCGCACCGCCCGCGAGCTGGGCATCCCGTTCGCCGCCGATCCCTCCCAGCAGCTGGCCTGGGCCGGGGGAGAGCTGATCCGCGACCTGATCGACGGTGCCGCGTACCTGTTCAGCAACGACTACGAAGCGGCCCTGATCGCCAAGAAGACCGGCTGGAGCGACGCCGACATCGCCGAGCGCGTGGGCGTCCGCGTCGTCACGCACGGCAAGGACGGCTGCGTCGTCCACGAGGCCGACGGCACGCGCCACCGGATCGGGGCCATCGAGGGCGTCACCGCCGTCGACCCGACGGGCGTCGGCGACAGCTTCCGGGCGGGATTCATGGCCGGCGTCGCCGCCGGGCTCTCGCTCGACCGCGCGGCCCAGGTGGGCTGCACGATCGCGGCCAGCGTGGTCGAGACGATCGGCACCCAGGAGTACGTGCTGGAACGCTCGGCGTTCCTCGATCGAGTGCGCTCGACGTACGGCGACGAGGCCTGCGACGAGATCGGCACGGCGCTGTCGATCACCCATGACACGGTCGTCAAGTCAGGCTGACCTAACCCGCTGGGCGACCGGTCGCCTGCGTTACTGTTCATCAAAACCCTGTGTGGTCGAGATCTTCTGAGAAAGGCGCTCCGTGGGTCGAATGAAACTGGCGGCGTTGACCGCCCTGGCCGCTGTCATGCTTGGCGGCTGCTCGCCCTTGGACGAGTCGGACCTGAACCGACTCGCGCTCCCCGTGGCCGGATCTGACCGATCCATCTACATGTGGAACCTGTGGCTCGGTACGTGGATCGCAGTGCTCGTGGTGTTCCTGCTGGTGTTCGGCATGATCCTCTACGCGCCCATCCGCTACCGCCGCAAGAACGCCGATGATCCCGCGCCGGTCCAGGTGCGCTACAACCTCCCGCTGGAGGCGCTGTACACGATCGCCCCGGTCATCATCGTCGCGGTGTTCTTCTTCCACACGGTCGAGTCGCAGAACGCGCAGCTCGAGGAGGTCGAGAACCCCGATCACACGATCGAGGTCGTCGGCAGCAAGTGGCAGTGGACCTTCAACTACCTCGAGGGCGCCCCCGGTGGGGAGTCGGTCTTCGACCAGGGTGACACCGCGAACCTGCCCGAGCTGTGGCTGCCCAAGGGCGAGTCGGTGAAGTTCGAGCTCATCTCGCCGGACGTCATCCACTCCTTCTGGGTCCCCGAGTTCTACTTCAAGATGGACGTCGTCCCGGGCAACATCCCCGGCAAGGACGGCAACAACTCATTCACGATGACGCCGAACCGCGAGGGCACCTTCACCGGTCGCTGCGCCGAGCTCTGCGGCGTCTACCACACCCGCATGCTGTTCAAGGTCAAGGTCGTCTCCCCCGAGGAGTACCGCGCCCACCTCGCCGAGCTCGAGGCCGCCGGCCAGGTCGGCGATCCGAAGGGCTCGACCACAGCTGACACCGTCGCCGGGCTGGACGCCAGCGGCGAGAGCGAACCGGAGGACTGATGGCCACCGCAACCTTCGACGCGTCCGAACCGCGCCGACCCGTCAGGGAGCGCTCCCTCGGGACGAAGGCCTTCACGCTGCTGACGACCACCGACCACAAGGTCATCGGTCAGATGTACGCCGTGACGACGTTCTTCTTCTTCATCTTCGGTGGCATCCTGGCGCTCATCATCCGTGCCGAGCTCGCTCGCCCGGGTGGCCAGTTCGTCGGCGACGAGACGTACAACCAGCTGTTCACGATGCACGGCACGATCATGCTGCTGATGTTCGCGACGCCGCTGTTCTTCGCCTTCGGCAACATGATCATGCCGCTGCAGATCGGTGCTCCCGACGTCGCGTTCCCGCGCCTGAACATGTTCAGCTACTGGCTGTACCTGTTCGGCTCGCTGATCGCCGTCTCGGGCTTCATCGTCCCCGGCGGCGCCGCCAGCTTCGGCTGGTTCGCCTACCTGCCGCTGTCGGACTCGATCCACAGCCCCGGCGTCGGTGGCGACCTGTGGGTCATGGGCCTGTACATGTCGGGTCTGGGCACGATCCTGGGCGCGGTCAACTTCATCACCACGATCTTCTGCATGCGCGCTCCCGGCATGACGATGTTCCGGATGCCGATCTTCGTGTGGAACACGCTGGTCACCAGCATCCTGATCATCATCGTGTTCCCGGTGTTCGCCGCGGCGCTGCTCGCGCTGGGCGCCGACCGCATGCTCGGGGCGCACGTGTTCGACCCCTCCACGGGCGGACCGATCATGTACCAGCACCTGTTCTGGTTCTTCGGTCACCCCGAGGTCTACATCATCGCCCTGCCGTTCTTCGGCATCATCACCGAAGTCCTGCCGGTCTTCAGCCGCAAGCCGGTCTTCGGCTACGTCGGTCTGGTCGGCGCGACCCTGGCGATCGCGGTCCTCTCGGCCGCGGTGTGGGCCCACCACATGTTCGTCACCGGAGCGGTGAACCTGGCGTTCTTCAGCTTCATGACGTTGTTGATCGGCGTGCCGACAGGCGTGAAGTTCTTCAACTGGATCGGCACGATGTGGGGCGGGTCCGTCTCGTTCGACACACCCCTGCTGTTCTCGCTGGGCTTCCTCACGACCTTCCTCTTCGGTGGTCTGACCGGCATCGTCCTGGCCTCGCCGGCCCTGGACTTCCACCTCTCCGACACCTACTTCGTCGTGGCGCACTTCCACTACGTCGTGTTCGGCACGGTCGTGTTCGCGATGTTCGCCGGCTACTACTACTGGTGGCCGAAGATCACGGGCCGGATGCTCGACGAGAAGCTGGGCAAGATCCACTTCTGGCTGCTGTTCGTCGGCTTCCACCTGACGTTCCTGGTGCAGCACTGGCTGGGCGTCGAGGGCTTCCCGCGTCGCTACGCCGACTACCTGCCCGGCGACGGCTTCACCCGCCTGAACGAGATCTCCACGATCGGTGCGTTCCTGCTCGGTGCCTCCACGCTGCCGTTCATCTACAACGTGTGGAAGTCCCGCAAGTCGCCCCTGGTCCGCCAGGACGACCCGTGGGGCTGGGGCCGCACGCTCGAGTGGGCCACGTCCAGCCCGCCGCCGCGTCACAACTTCGTGTCGCTGCCGCGGATCCGCTCGGAGAGCCCGGCCTTCGACCTGCACCACCCCGACGTGGTGGAGCTGGAGATGGCCCAGAACCCCGACGCCAACGAGCCGCTGGCCGACACCCCCGACCTCGAGGGTCGTGGCGAGGCGCTCGGCGGCAAGAACCCCAAGGCTGGTGAGTGATCGATGCGCAAGGAATTCTGGCTGTTCTTCAGCTGCGCGATCTTCTTCGTGATCGTCACCCCGGTCTACTGGGCCGTGGCGCACGAGGTCACCGGCACGGTCGCGCTGATCATGGCGATGCTGCTGTTCTTCATGATCAGCTTCTACCTGTGGTTCGTGGCCAAGGCCATCCCCGAGCGTCCCGAGGACCGTCTCGACGGTGAGATCGCGGAGGGCGCCGGCGAGCTCGGCTTCTTCCCGCCCTTCTCCTGGTGGCCGCTGTTCGCCGCCATGTCGTTCGGCTTCCTGGTCCTGGGCGTCGTCTTCGGCTGGTGGATGTTCATCCTGGCCCTGCCGTTCGGCGCGATCTGCGTCTGCGGCTGGATCTTCGAGTACTACCGCGGGATCCACGCTCACTGAGCCCGATCCCCGCACCTCACGCCCCCGGTGTTCCGACACCGGGGGCGTTTCGCTGTCCGGGCCGTGGGGTGCGATTGCCTAGACTTCCAGGCGTGAGCAGGTGGGGAATGCGGGCCGTGGGTGCCCTGGTCGTGATGGTCCTGGCGTCGTCGTGCACGAGTGGCGGCGGCAGCGGTGACCCCGCCGAGCAGGAGAAGGCCAAGGATCCGCTGACGATCACCGCGAGCGTCGAGAACGGTGCCGCGGACGTCCCCGTCGACTCGGTGGTCACGGTCGACGGCTTCGACGGCCAGCTGGCCGACGTCACGCTCGCGAGCGCCGACGGCGCGACGACGATCCCCGGCGAGGTGCACGGTGTCCGCTGGACCGCCGGGCAGCTGCTCGAGCCCGCCACCACCTACGTGCTCACCGCCTCCGGAACGGGTGACGACGGCCGGCAGGTCACCGAGACCTCGCGGTTCACCACGCGAGCCCTGAGCCTCGACGAGCAGACGTACCCGGCCGTGGCCCCGCTCCAGGGCGAGACCGTCGGCGTCGGCATGCCCGTCATCGTCAGCTTCGACATCGCGGTCAAGGACCGGGCCGCCTTCGAGAAGCGGATGAAGGTCACCGCCCAGCCGGCCACCGACGGTGGCTGGTACTGGCTCAGCGACAACACCGCCCACTGGCGGCCGAAGAAGTTCTGGAAGCCCGGCACGAAGGTCACGGTCGACCTCGGCCTGAACAGCGTCCACGCCGGCAACGGCATCTACGGCCAGCAGGACCAGCACGTGGAGTTCACGGTGGGTCGCTCGGTCGTGAGCGTCGTCGACACGCGGCGCCACCGCATGACCGTGAAGATCGACGGCAAGACCCGGCGGACGATCCCGGTCTCCACCGGCGACGCCGACCACCGCAGCCGCAACGGCATCAAGGTGATCATGGAGAAGCACCGCTCGATCGACATGGACGCGGCCACGACGGGCGTGGACTCCGACGACCCGAACTACTACAACCTCAAGGGCGTCAAGTACGCGATGCGCGTGACGAACTCGGGAGAGTTCCTCCACGCTGCCCCGTGGTCCGCCGCCTCGCAGGGCAACGCCAACGTGAGCCACGGCTGCGTCGGCATGAGCACGAAGGACGCCGCGTGGGTGTTCGCGCAGAGCAAGCGCGGCGACATCGTCAGCTACGTCGGCAGCCCGCGTCGCCTCGAGCCCGCCAACGGGTGGACCGACTGGAACCGCTCGTGGGACGAGTGGCTCGAGGGCTCCGCGCTGGGCGCGGACGCCGAGGACGCCTGAGCCTCAGCGCGCCTTCGCCGCCTTCGCCGCCGCCTTCTGCTCGCGCTTGAACTCGCGCACCTTCGCCAGCGACTCGGGACTGGTGATGTCCGCGACGCTGCGGTGACCGGGCTGGCCGTAGTCGCCGGCGGCCTCGCGCCAGCCGGCGCCGTCGAAGCCGTACTGCTTGCCGAGCAGGGCCAGGAAGATCTTGGCCTTCTGCTCGCCGAAGCCGGGCAGCGCCTTGAGCCGCTTGAGCACCTCGCCGCCGTCGGGGGAGCCCTGGGTCCAGATCGCCGCGGCGTCGCCGCCCCACTCGTCGCGCACGGCGGCCGCGAGCGTCTGCACGCGCCCGGCCATCGAGCCGGGGTAGCGGTGCACGGCGGGCGTCTGCCGGAAGACGGCCTCGAAGCCCTCAGGATCCTGCGTGGCGATCTCGGCCGGGTCCAGCGTGCCGACGCGCTCGAGGATCTTCGCCGGCCCGGAGAAGGCCGCCTCCATCGCGATCTGCTGGTCGAGCAGCATGCCTACGAGGAGGGCGAAGGGGTCGTCCGTCAGCAGCTGGTCGGCGGTGGCATCACCGGTGATCGAGAGGCTCATGGCCCCATCGTCGCATCCCCACCGAGGTGCCTCCCAACGTTCATGCCGCGTTCATCGCAGGTGCTCATCTCTCCGCCGCAGCGTCCCTAGAGTCACAGCCGTCGTTGTTCGGGGTCGAGAGCTTGGAGGTCGTGTGACCACGGTCCTGCCCACCCGGGTGTCGTCCGACGCACCGGACGTCCCCCGCACGATCCGAGGCGGCCAGGCCGGCGCCGACCGGGTCTTCGCCGTCGCCATGAGGGCCACCGGGACGACCGTCCTGCTGATCACCGGCGGCATCGGCCTGTTCCTCGCGCTGCAGGCGGTGCCGACGCTGCGCCACTACGGTGCCTCGTTCTTCACCGAGACGCAGTGGGAGCCCGACGCGGACGTCGTCGGCATCGGTGCCGTGCTGGTCGGCACGTTCTCGGTCGCGGCCGTCGCGCTCGTCGTGGCGTTCCCGCTGGCGCTCGCCACGGCGCTGTACATCAGCGAGTACGCGCCGGCGCGGCTGCGCGGCCTGCTGGTGTCGATGGTCGACCTCATGGCGGCCGTGCCGAGCATCATCTACGGACTCTGGGGCTTCTTCCTGCTCCAGCCGCACGCGAGCGCGGTGGCCCGCTGGCTGCACGAGTACCTGGGCTTCCTGCCGTTCTTCGAGGTGCAGGCCGATCCGCAGGCCGCGATCTGGGAGCAGAGCCGCTACACCGCGTCGGCGTTCATCGCCGGCCTCGCCGTGGCCATGATGGTGATCCCGATGGCGTGCGCCGTGATGCGCCAAGTGTTCAGCCAGGCGCCGCTGGGGGAGCGGGAGGCCGCCTATGCCCTCGGCGCCACCCGCTGGGGGATGATCCGCTCGGTCGTCCTGCCCTTCGGGCGGGGCGGCATCATCGGTGGCACGATGCTCGGTCTCGGCCGCGCCCTCGGTGAGACCATCGCGGTCCTGCTGATCATCTCCCCGGCGTTCGAGCTCAAGCCCCGCGTGCTGGAGATCGGCACCAACACCGTCTCGGCGCTCATCGCCGGGCGGTTCGGCGAGGCCAGCGGCGGCCAGCTCCAGGCCCTGCTGACGGCGGGCTTCGTCCTGTTCGTCATCACGCTCGTCATCAACACGGCCGCCGCGGTCCTGGTCTCACGGAGCCGATCCGGAGCGGGGACCGAGGCATGAGCACCACCATCGCCCGGCCCGACCTGGCCACGCCCCAGCCGCCCACCGGCACCCGCCGCCTGTCCACCGTGACGTCCGAGGACCGGTTCGTCGAGATCGGCTCGTGGGTCGCCGGCTTCGCTCTGGCGTGGATCGTCAACGCGCGGCTGCTGCCGTGGACGGGCCTGCTGCCCCTCGTGCTCTCGACCGTCGTCGCGGGCCTCGCCGTGCTCGCGGTGGCCACCGCCATGACCGAGCCGCGGCCCGTCGTCGTCGACCGGGTCGTCGCGGCCCTCGTGCACGTCGCGGCGCTCACGGTCGCCGTCGCACTGCTCTCCACCGTGGCGTTCATCGTCTACCGCGGCGCGGAGGCACTGTTCCACCTCTCGCTGCTCACGCAGGACATGTCCGGGGTCGGCCCGCGGGACTCCTTCGACCGCGGCGGCATCCTGCACGCGATCGCCGGGTCGCTCATCCAGGTCGGCATCGCCGTGCTCGTCACGGTGCCGCTCGGCATCGGCACGGCCGTGTTCATGACCGAGGTGGGCGGGCGCTACGCGCGCATCGTCCGCACGGTCGTCGAGGCGATGACGGCGCTGCCCTCGATCGTGGCCGGCCTGTTCATCTACACGACGCTCATCGTGGCGCTCGGGATCGACCGGTCGGGCTTCGCGGCCGCCATGGCGCTCGGTGTCATGATGCTGCCGATCATCGCCCGTGCGGCCGACGTCGTGCTGCGGGTGGTGCCGGGCGGCCTGCGCGAGGCGAGCCTCGCCCTCGGCGCGTCACGGTGGCGGACGGTCTGGCACGTCGTCCTGCCCACGGCACGCCCCGGCCTGGCCACCGCGCTCATCCTCGGCGTCGCCCGCGGCATCGGCGAGACCTCGCCGGTGCTGCTGACCTCCGGCGCCGCCTCGTTCCTCGTGCTCGACCCCACCGACGGCGTGATGAACTCGCTGCCGCTGTTCATCTACTCGACCGTGCGCAGCGGCGAGCCGATGTACATCGAGCGCGCCTTCGCCGCCGCCACCGTCCTCCTCCTGCTGGTGCTCGTGCTGTTCGCCATCGCCCGCCGCCTCGCCCGTCCTCGAAAGGGATCCCGATGACCCTGTCCCCCCTGCGCACGCGGAACCGCCTGGTCCTCGTGCTGGCGGCGCTCACGATCGTGACGCTGTCGTCGATCCGCCCCGCCCACGCGGCGTACGCCCAGATCGAGGGCTCGGGCTCCACCTGGTCGGAGGTGATCGTCCAGCAGTGGATCGCCGACGTGAACGCCAACGGCATGAAGGTCACCTACAACGGCGGCGGCTCGTCCCAGGGTCGCAAGGCGTTCGCCCAGCACGTCACCGACTTCGGCATCACCGAGATCCCGTACCAGGGCAAGGACGAGAGCGGCAACGCCGACACCGCGGGCAGCCGCGAGTTCGCGTACATGCCGATCATCGCCGGCGGCACGGCGTTCTCCTACCAGATCCGCGTCGGCGGGAAGCTGGTCAAGAACCTGCGGCTGTCGGGCGACACGCTGGCCAAGATCTTCACGAATCAGATCACCAACTGGAACGACCCGGCGATCGCGAAGGACAACAACGGGCGCAAGCTCCCCTCGCTCAAGATCATCCCCGTGGTCCGCTCCGACGGCTCGGGCACCACGGCGCAGTTCACGCGCTGGATGGACGCCCAGCACCCCAAGGTCTGGCGCGGGTTCTTCGGCACGTCCGGTCTCACGTCGTACTACCCGCGCCGGGGCGACACGATCGCGGCGGCCGGCTCGGACCAGGTCATGAACACGATCGCCGGCGCCGCGGGCAACGGCACGATCGGCTACGTCGAGTACTCGTACCCGGTGAACAAGAAGTTCCCGGTCGTGAAGGTGCTCAACGAGGCGGGCTTCTTCGTCGAGCCCACCCAGTACAACGTGGCCGTGGCGCTGACCAAGGCGCGGATCAACACCGACAAGGGCTCGCAGGACTACCTGACCCAGATCCTCGACGGCGTCTACAACGCGAAGGACCCGCGAGCCTACCCGCTGAGCTCGTACTCCTACATGCTGCTGCCCACCGGCGCGTCGGACCGGCGGATGTCGACGACCAAGCGGCAGACGCTCGCGGACTTCATGTACTACTCGCTGTGCGAGGGCCAGTCGAAGGCCGGCGCGTACGGCTACTCGCCGCTGCCGCTCAACCTCGTGAAGGCGGGCTTCGACCAGCTCAAGCGCCTCAAGACCGCCGACCCCAGGGTGGAGATCGCGGGGCGCGACGTGAAGTCGTGCAACAACCCGACCTTCGTGGCCGGTGACCTGTCGAAGAACAAGCTCGCCGAGATCGCGCCCAAGCCCGCTGCGTGCGACAAGGTCGGCGCGGGCCCGTGCGACGGTGGCACCGGATCGGCTCCGACCACGCTCGAGGAGGCCCAGAAGTCCAGCACGGACAAGGCCGCCTCGGACACCCCGGCGGGCGCCGGGACCGACCCGTCGGGCGCGGTCGACACCGCGCCCGAGGGCGGTGCCGTGGACCCCGTCACGGGTGACGCGGTCCAGGCGTCCGGCCAGGTGGGAGGGAGCGCCCAGGCCGTGCCGGTCGAGCTGACCTCGTCGCGGCCCGGCGACTCGCGGGTCTTCGGGACCGTGGCGGTCCTGGAGCTGCTCGCGATCGTCCTGATCCCCGGCATCGTGGCGGCGCTCCTGCGCCGGCGAGGAGACCTCCGATGAAGCGCCTCATGCTGCTCCTGCCCGCCCTGCTGGTGCTGGCCGCCGGCCTGCCCGTCACCGCGGCACCTGACGCCGAGGCCGCCCCGAGCTCCGCGTTCACCCGGACGAAGGAGGTCGACCGCGCCTTCGAGGACGACGGCGACACGATCTCGGTGGAGAAGCGCCGCGTGACGGTCAGCGTCGACCACACCGAGAACCTGCGCGGCCGCGAGCGCGTGCGGGTCAGCTGGAAGGGAGCCCACCCCAGCGGCGGGCGCGCTGCCAGCCCGTTCGGTGCCGCCGGCCTGCGCCAGGAGTACCCCGTGGTCATCCTGCAGTGCCGTGGTCGCGACGACGCGGGCCTCCCGGCCGCCCGGCGGGTCTCGCCCGAGACGTGTTGGACCTCGACGGCCCAGCAGCGCTTCCGCTCCACGTCGGACCGCCAGGCCATCTGGCGGCGCGACCTGCATGCCAGGCCTGGCGACACCGAGCAGAAGAGCGGCATCGAGCCGTTCCCCACGAGCGGGTGCGACGACGTGCCGAGCTTCTCGGCGCACGCCGTGCCGTTCGTGGCGGCCAGCGGCAAGACGTACACGTCGTGCAGCGCCGAGACGATGGCTCCGGAGGCCGCCGTGGACGCGGCCCTCCCGGCCGCCGAGCAGGCCGCCTTCACCGACACCGACGGCACCGGCTCGGTGAGCTTCGAGGTCCGCACCGCGACCGAGAACGAGTCGCTGGGCTGCAGCGACACCGTGGCGTGCTCCATCGTCGTCATCCCGATCATGGGGCTGAGCTGCGTGGACGGCGACGACGAGTGCACCCGCACGGGACGGTTCGCGCCCGGCTCCAGCAACTTCGCCGGCGAGGGCGTCGACGACGCCGTGTCCGCCGGCTATTGGTGGGCCGGCTCGAACTGGCGCAACCGGATCACGGTCCCCGTCACGTTCGGCACCGCGCCGAACGTGTGCGACGTGCTCGACTCGCGCGCGCCCACGGCCTTCTACGGCTCCGAGCTGATGTCCCAGGCCGCGCTGCAGTGGGCGCCGGCCTACTGCCTGTCGAAGAAGCGCTTCAAGTTCCAGCACAACCGGATGTCCGACGAGGCCGCCTTCGCCCTCGTGGAGAAGAACGTCGCGCCCGCGGCGCTGGTGTCCGGTCGCCGAGAGCAGGAGGACGAGACGCCGGTGGCCTACGCGCCGACGGCCGTCACCGGGTTCGCGATCTCGTACGTCATCGACCGGCCGGACAACGCGGGGGAGTACGAGCGACTCCGCCTGACACCGCGCCTGCTGGTCAAGCTGCTCACGCAGTCGTACACGGGATCGGCCTACGGGGCCCAGCACCCCGGGATGGGGCGCAACCCCCAGTCGCTCAACCAGGATCCGGAGTTCATCGCCCTCAACCCCGGGCTCGACACCACGACGCGCGAGGCGGCCGCCACGGTGCTGTCGCTCTCGGAGTCCTCGGACGTGATGACGTCCCTGACGTCCTACATCGCGGCCGACGCGGACGCGCGCGCGTTCGTGAACGGCACCGCCGACCCGTGGGGCATGGTCGTCAACCCGAGCTACCGGCGGATCAGGCTGCCGGTGGCGGAGTGGCCGCTGCTCGACACGTTCGTGCCCGAGTACGACCTCGACTGCCAGCAGCAGCTGAGCACGCCGTACCTCACCCAGCTCGCGGCGCCGGTGTCGAGCCTGCGCACGATCGCGGAGGCCGTGCTCGACGCGTGGCCGAACGTCCAGACGAAGTGCGAGCGACCCTCGAGCTCCGACCCGTACAAGTTCGGTCGGGCGGACCGCCAGGGCGTCGGCGCGAGGTTCATGCTGGGCGTGGTGAGCCTCGGCGACGCCGAGCGACTCGGCCTGAGGACCGCGGCCGTGCGCACCTCCGCGAGCACGTGGGTCGCGCCGACGCCGTCGTCGATGGCCGCGGCCGTGGCGGCCGCCACCGAGGTGAAGGGCACCACCGGTGCCTTCGCCATCACGCCGAAGGCGCTGGCGAAGCGACCGAAGGCGTACCCAGGGACGATGATCGTCTACACCGTGGCGCGCACGCGCGGCCTGGCCGCGAAGGACGCGAAGCACGTGGCGCAGTTCATCCGCGTGGCCACCACCGAGGGCCAGCGTCCCGGGTCGGCGAACGGCACGCTGCCCGCGGGCTACGTCCCGATCGTCGCGACAGGCGTCACGAAGCGCCTGTACGACGCAGCACGGCACGCCGCCGACCTCATCGCGGCGCAGCGGCCGGAGAGGGCACCGAGCACGACCCCCAGCGCGTCTCCGCCGTCCGGCGGTGGAGGAGGGTCCTCCGATGCCCCTGTCTCCGCACCCGGAGGCGACGTCCCCGAGGAGCAGGTCAAGGCGTCCGGGGCGACCAAGGTGACCCTCGTCGAGACCGCGCCGACCGGGGCGATCACGTCGACCTCGGGCCGGATGCTGCTGCCGCTGCTGCTGTGCGTCGGGCTGGCGGCCGCCGCCGTCGGACCGGTGCTCCGCGGGATCGCGACGGCGAGGGCACGCCGGTGAGCGCCTGGAGCGTGCGCGTGCCGGGACGGCGCGCCAAGCCGCGGGTCGCCGCCCAGCCGGTCGCGCTGCCGGCCGAGATCGCGATGGTGACCGAGGCGCTGACCGTGGTCGCGGTCGTGTGCGCCTGGGTCGTGCTGCAGCTGCTCGTGCTGGGCGGCGTCGCGCACGACCGCGCCCAGCACGTGCTCTACGCGCAATTCCGCACGGACCTCGCCTCGGCCACCGCCCCGGTCGGGGGAGTGATCGAGCCGGGGACCGCGGTGTCCACCCTGACGGTGAAGCGGCACGGGATCAGCGAGGTCGTCGTCGAGGGCACCGCCTCGAGCCAGACGCTCGACGGACCGGGTCACCGGCGGGACACGGTCCTGCCGGGCCAGCCCGGCACCTCGGTGGTCTACGGCCGCAGCAGTACGTTCGGCGCGCCGTTCGGCGGGCTGGCGGACCTGCGGGTCGGCGACACGATCACCACGGTCACCGGACAGGGCCGTGCCGCCTACGAGGTGAGCGGGGTGAGGCGCGCGGGCGACCCGCTGCCCCAGCCGCTCGTCCCCGGGCAGGGACGCCTCGTCCTGGTGGGCGCCGAGGGTCAGGGCCGACTGGCCGCGCTGTCCCCGGGGGCCGTGATCTACGTGGACGCCGAGCTCGTCTCCACGCCCCACGAGGCCGGTCCGGCCCGGATGACGTCCGTGCCCGCGGCCGAGCAGCCGATGGGGCGCGACACGGCCGTGCTGCCGCTGCTGGCGCTCGTGCTGGCCGGTCTCGGGGTCTTGGCCGGCGTCGCGACGTACGCCCGAGCCCGGCTCGGGCGCGCCCGGGCGTGGGTCCTGCTGTCCGCCCCGGTCGTGGCCCTGGCCTGGATCGCAACCGATCTCGGCATGAGCCTGCTGCCGAACCTGGTGTGAGCGCCAGATGGCCCTCCGGGTTTCACCTGCCGTTCACCGCAAGCGCCCCGAGTCCGGGGCACTCACTCATAGCGTGCCGCACGAGACCCGGCAGATCGCCGGCTCGAGGAAAGGGAACCCCCGATGAAGCGAAACCGTGTATCGGCCATCACGGCCGGTGCGGCCCTCGTGGTCGGCTCGACGCTGACCCTCATGTCGCCCGCCGTCGCGGCCGACGTGAACCCCTTCGATCCGACCTTCGTCCCGAACACCACCGACGACCTGGTCGGTGTCGGCTCGGACACGACCCAGATCGTCACCCATGACCTGGCCGTCGCCTACAACGCCGGCCGCGCCTCGGGCCGGCTCGCGTCGTTCGCGGCCGACGGCGCACCCGCCACGGTCACGCTGCGCAGCGGCCTCGCCGCCATCACCCGCCCGAACGGCTCGGGCGCGGGCAAGAAGCTCCTCTACTCGCCGGACAACAACGCGAGTGTCTCGTTCGCCCGGTCCTCGTCGACGCTCAGCCCGGCCGAGATCACCGGCGGCCTCAAGCAGGCGGCCTTCGCCGTGGACGGCCTCCAGATGGCCGTGAGCGCGACCGCCACGAACGCCCCGGCGGACCTGACGATCGACCAGATCCTCAAGATCTACAAGGGCGAGGTCACGAACTGGAGCCAGGTCGGCGGCAGGCCGGGCACCATCAAGGCGCTCATCCCGCAGTCCGGCTCGGGCACGCTCAGCTTCTTCACCTCGCAGCTGACCGCGGCCAACGGCGGCATCCCGTTCACGCCGGTCGCGACCTCCACGCAGGAGCACAGCGACGCCGACGTGAAGGGCGACCCCAACGCCATCGCGCCGTTCTCCAGCGCCCGCGCCACGATCACCTCCACCGTCGACGCGCTCGGCGGCTGGAAGGCCACCCGCGCGGTGTACAACGTCGTGCGCACCGCCGATCTCGCGAACGCGACCGTGGGCGCGCGCCTCACCAACGTCTTCGGCGAGGACGGCTGGATCTGCGGACCCGACGGCCGTGCCGTGATCGAGAAGGCGGGCTTCGAGCAGCTGGCCTCGACGGAGGACGGCGGCGCCTGCGGCCAGTTCGTCACCGACCCGGTCTCCAACCTCAAGACCTCCGACCAGGCCGACGCCGTCGTCACCACCACGACGCTCGCGGCCTCGGCGCCGGGTCAGCGCACCGTGGGCCTGCGCGCCACGGTCGGCACGGGTGGCGGCGCGCCCGCGGCCGGCAAGGTCGAGTTCCGTGAGGGCGACGTCCTCGTCGGCACCGCGTTCACGTCCGGCGGGGTCGCGTCCCTGACGCTCACCGGCGTCTCGGTCGGCACGCACCAGTACACGGCCTCCTTCGTGCCGACGCGCGTGAACGACTTCGCCCCGTCGCAGTCCACGGTCCAGCAGGTCGTCGTCAAGACGCCCGCCGCCGTGAGCGTCACCGGCGTCTCTGCGCCGTACGGCAAGGCCAAGACGGTCACCGTGAAGGCGACCGTCGGTGGCGCCGCGGCCACCGGCACCGTCCGCGTCGCGGTCGGCGGCGGAGCGGCCCGGGCCTACACGCTGTCGCGCGGCACGGCCACCGTGCCGGTCGCGGCCGCCACGCCGGCCGGCAGCCTGCGCGTCACCGCCTCGCTGCCCGGATCGGCCTCGGTCGACGTCGCCAGCGGCTCGGCCACCCTCCGGATCGCCAAGGCGAGGGGCGCCGTGACCGCGAAGCTCGTGAAGGCGAAGGTCAAGGCCTCGCAGCGCGGCGTGCTGCGCGTGGCGGTCAAGCCTGCCGGCGTCCCGGTCACCGGCAAGGTCACGGTGAAGGTCGGCTCGAAGGTCGTCGGCCGTGGCGTCGTCCGCAACGGCAAGGTCACCGTGAAGCTGGCGAAGCTGAAGAAGGGGACGCACCGCCTGGTCGTCGCCTACGGCGGCAACGGCAACGTCACGGGCGCCAAGGCCAAGGTCCTGAAGATCAAGGTCACCCGCTAACAGCCCCTCACCGAGGCCGGGGCGGCGCTCCCACCAGCCCGTCCCGGCCCTCGGCACCCATCGAAGGAACTCCCTTGAGCGTCACCACCGACACCTCGGTCATCCCCCTCGCCGAGACCGAGACCACCGTCGTCCCGGCCGTCGACGGCCCCACGCCGGCCGGCCTCCACGCCGTCGGCGTCTCGGCCTGGTTCGGCCGGCACCACGTCCTCGACCGCGTCTCCCTGGACATGCCGGCGGGTCACGTCACCGCCCTGATCGGTCCGTCGGGCTGCGGGAAGTCCACCTTCCTGCGCACCCTGAACCGCATGCACGAGCTCGTCGACGGTGCCCAGTTCGCCGGCGAGGTCCGCCTCGACGGCGACGACGTCTACGACCCGCGCCGCAAGCTCATGGACGTCCGCCGCAGCATCGGCATGGTCTTCCAGAAGCCCAACCCGTTCCCGGCGATGTCGATCCGGGACAACGTGGTGGCCGGTCTGAGGCTCACGGGCACCCGCGCGAGCCGCTCGACGCGCGACGAGCTCGTCGAGTCCTGCCTGCGCCGCGGCGGCCTGTGGAACGAGGTGAAGGACCGCCTCGACGCCCCCGGCGGTGGTCTGTCCGGCGGCCAGCAGCAGCGCCTGTGCATCGCCCGCTCGCTCGCGATCCGTCCACGCGTCCTGCTGATGGACGAGCCCTGCTCCGCCCTCGACCCGACCTCCACCCGGGTCATCGAGGAGACGATGGTCGAGCTCGCCAAGGAGGTCACGATCGTGATCGTCACGCACAACATGCAGCAGGCCGCGCGCGTGTCGGACCAGTGCGCGTTCTTCCTCGCCGCCCAGGGCACGCCGGGCGTCATCGTCGAGCACGGCGACACGGCGTCGATGTTCGGCTCGCCGCAGGACCAGCGCACGCACGACTACGTCAACGGCCGCTTCGGATGAGGCGCGCCGCCCGGCTGCGGCTGGCCGTCACGGTCGTCGTGGCCGTGGCGGGCGCGTCCGCGGTGGCGGTCGTCGCCGCGGCGGCCCTGACCGGGGGAGTGGAGACGCTCGCCATCGCGGACGACCGGGTGCAGGACCTCTCGGCGGAGGTCGTGGAGCCGGCACCGTCCCCTGTCGCCGGTTCGTCCCGATCCTCCGGCGTCGACCCGGACTGGGTGCTGAGGAGCGCCGAGCGCACGGGCATCCCCGGGGTCGCCGTGCGCGCCTACGCCGATGCCGCCCTCACCCTCGCGTCCGAGCAGCCTGCGTGCCACGTGGGCTGGACGACGCTCGCCGGCATCGCCACCGTGGAGTCCGACCACGGGCGCCACGGCGGGGGAGACGTCGACGAGCACGGCCGCACCAGCGTCCCGATCGTCGGGCCCGCGCTCGACGGCTCCCCGGGACTCGCGGCCATCCCCGCCGACGCGGCCTCGACCGCCCGGCACGGCGACCCGGTCTGGGACCACGCGGTCGGGCCCTTCCAGTTCATCGGCTCCACGTGGGAGCGCTGGGGCACCGACGGGGACGGCGACGGGATCGAGGACCCGCACGACCTCGACGACGCCGCCCTGGCCGCTGCCCGCTACCTCTGCGCCTCGGGCGAGGACCTGCGCACGGGCCCCGGGTGGAGCCGGGCGATCCACTCCTACAACCACTCCGACGAGTACGTCCTCGCCGTCCTGGCGGCCGCGGAGTCGGTGGCGCGCTGAGGCCCGGGCTCAGGCCTGCACGTCCGTCAGGTCGGCGGCCAGGTCTCGCATCCGCGCGACCAGTGCGTCCAGCCACGTGCCGACGCTGGCGCGGGCGACGTGGGTGTCGGGGTAGCGGCAGCGCAGGTGGACGCCCGAGTCGTCGATGATGAACCACAGCATCACGCCGTGCGTGCGGATGGCGGCGCCGACGTACTGGGCGTCCAGGCCGGCCGCGTCGATCCGCACCGGCAGCCGGCGCAGGTCGAGCCACGAGACGGCGAACATGCCGGGCTGCTCGGGCATGCCGCCCCACGGCGCCATGAGGTCGGCGAGGGGCCACGAGCCGAGCCGGATCGCCTGCTTGACGGCGGCGGAGCACGCGCGCGGGTCGGTGTCGGCGGACTCGAGCACCGAGTTCGTGATGAACCAGCCCACCGAGTCGTGCCAGCGGTCCTGGTGGCGGCTGTGCACGGGGAACACGGTGCGCAGGGGAGTGCCGGCCAGCTCGAGGGTGATCGCGGTCATCGCCGACACCGCGAGTGCCAGCGTGGACACGCGCTCGGCCGACGCGCGCGCCGAGAAGTCGGCCAGCTCGCGCAGGTCGAGGACGTCGCGGATCACGACGCGCTCGGGCTGGGGGGTGGGGTCGCCCAGGGGGAGCGGGAAGCGGGGCATGGCGCCGCCCCCGGCCTCGATCACGTGGTCCCAGCGCTCGCGGATCTCGTCGGGCGCCGGGGGACGCTGCGCGAGCTCGACGGTGTGCTCGGCGAAGGTCGGCACGGCAGGCAGCGCGGGCGACTCGCCCTCGCCGATCCGCCCGAGCGCCGCCAGCAGGTCGCGCGCGATGACGAGCAACGACCACATGTCCACATGGGCGTGGTCGGCCGCGATCACCAGGGTCGGGCCGTCGGCGGTCTCGATCACGCAGAACCGGTGGGACGGCCGTGCGTACGGCCGGCAGGTCGCGTCGAGGACGTCGCGCAGCGCGTCGTTCATGGCCTGACCCGGCAGGACCTCGTGCTCGGTCCACCTCCCGGCCTCGACGGTCACCTCGTGCAGGGCGGGCGTCCCGTCGTCGTCCGGCACGAAGACCGAGCGCAGCGTGCCGTGCGCCTGGACGACGGCGCACCACGCCGCCGCCAGGTCGTCGCGCGGCACGGGGGAGGGCAGGCGCATCGCGAGCGCCATCCACGAGCCGGGACGGTCGCCGAAGCCCACGTGGCGGGCCTGGTCGAACGACACGGGCAGCCGGGCGCCCGGCTCGGACACGATCGGGTCGTGACTCAGCAGGGGCCCGAAGGGGAGGCGCAGGTGCGCGACGTGCGTCAGTCGCATGCCAGTAACCTATTGCCCTCGCCGCCATCACGACTCAGGAGCAGCCCGTGCACCGTTTCTCCGTGCCGGACGCCGAGCTCGCCTGGGCGTTCAGCGACGAGTCCGGTCACCCCGTCGTGCAGCTGCACGGCCTGACCTCCAGCCGCTCGCGTGACCGCCTGCTCGACCTCGACCTCGGTCGCGGACTGTCCGACACGCGCCTGCTGCGCTACGACGCGCGCGGCCACGGGCACTCGAGCGGCCGACCCGTGCCCGAGGACTACCGCTGGGCGAACCTCGCGGACGACCTGCTGCGACTGCTCGACTTCTGGTTCCCCGACGAGGCCGTGCACGGGGTGGGCCCGTCGATGGGCACCGCCACGCTGCTGCATGCCGCCGTGCGCGAGCCCGATCGCTTCAGCGGCTTCACCCTGCTGCTGCCTCCCACGGCGTGGGCCACCCGCACGGCGCGCGCCGACGACTACCGGCGGCTGGCCGACCTCGTCGAGACCGAGGGGGTCGAGCCGTTCCTCGCGCTCGACCGGGTGGCGCCCAAGCCGCCGGCCACCCTCGGGCATCCCGACACCGTGCCTCACGTGCGCGGCGAGCTGCTGCCTTCGGTGCTGCGTGGCGCCGCGCTCAGCGACCTGCCTGCTCCCGAGCTCCTGGAGCGGATCGACCTGCCGACCACGGTGCTCGCGTGGATCGACGACCCGGCCCACCCGCTCTCCACGGCCGAGGCCCTCGTCGACCTCCTGCCGCAGGCGAGCCTGCAGGTCGCCCACACGCCCGAGGACGTCCGGCGCTGGCCCGGCGTCCTGGCCGCGGACATCGCGCGCCACACCGCCTGAGCCGCCCCTCTCGTCCCACCGAGCGAGGTTTCCCGTCACCTTGCGGGGGAAGTTCTCCCCGCAGGGTGACGGATTCCCCGGTGAACAGGGGAATCCTCGACCCTCCCCGCCTACAGCACGAGGGCCCCGACCGAAGCGGTCGGGGCCCTCGTGGGTGAGGTGCGATCAGTGGACGCGCGGGACGCCGGTCTCGGAGACGCCCTGGAAGTCGTCGCCGAGCTCCACCGGGTGCTCGCCGCCGCCGGCCAGGTGCTCGGCCGCGTGGTCCATGTCGTGACGGGTCGGCTTGTCCACCGAGCCGTCGTAGTAGAAGCGGCGCAGCTTCGCCCGGAGCGACTGCTTGCGGTACTTGGGGTTCCGCACGCCGTACGCGTCCTGCTGGTGCACTTCCTCGATCTCGGGCAGACGCTCGCGCGACGACGTGAGCTGGTAAGCGGCCGAGTCCGGCAGCGGGGCGTGACGCTCCGCGTACCCACCGTCGGGGGAGCGGTCGATGACGCCCGTCTCCCAGCCGTGGGTCAGCGTCTCGTTGTCCTTGCGCTGCAGCGAGATGCAGATGCGCTTCGTGACGATGAACGCGATCACCGGGAACACGAAGATGCCGATGCGCAGGACCCACGTGATGGCGAAGATGTCCAGGCCGAACTTCAGCGCGATGATGTCGTTGCCGCCGGCGATCCAGCCGCAGGCGTAGGCGGTCATCGCGGCCACGCCGAGCGCGGTGCGGACCGGGGCGTTGCGCGGACGCTCGAGCAGGTGGTGCTCACGCTGGTCGCCGGTGATCCAGCGCTCGATGAACGGCCACAGGGCGAGCGACGTGAACAGGATGCCCAGGCCACCGACGCCGGGGAGGAAGACGCTCCACGTCCACGTGCGGTTGAACCACGTGGTCTCCAGCGGCGGCATGAGGCGCACGAGGCCCTCGGACAGACCCATGTACCAGTCGGGCTGCGAGCCGGCCGTGACCTCGGAGGGGTTGTACGGACCGTACGCCCACACCGGGTTGATCTGGATCAGCGCACCCATGAGGGCGGTGAAGCCGAACACGACGAAGAAGAAGCCACCGGCCTTGGCCATGTACACCGGGAGCATGGGGTAGCCCACGACGTTCTCCTGCGTGCGTCCTGCGCCCGGCCACTGCGTGTGCTTGTGGTAGACGAGCAGCAGCATGTGCGCACCGATGAGGCCCAGCAGGATCGCCGGGATGAGCAGGATGTGTGCCATGTAGAGGCGGGGGATGATGATCTCGCCGGGGAACTCGCCGCCGAAGATGAAGAACTCCAGGTAGGAGCCGACGAGCGGGATCGAGCGGATCAGACCGTCGACGAACCGCAGGCCCGTGCCCGACAGCAGGTCGTCGGGGAGCGAGTAGCCCGCGAAGCCCTCGACCATGCCCAGCGCGAGCAGGCCGACGCCGATGAGCCAGTTGATCTCACGCGGCTTGCGGTAGGCGCCCGTGAAGAACACGCGCAGCATGTGGGCCATCATCGCCGCCACGAACAGGGCAGCCGCCCAGTGGTGGATCTGGCGCATCAGCAGGCCGCCGCGGATGTCGAACGAGATGTCGAGCGTGGAGGCGTAGGCCTGCGACATCTCGATGCCGTAGAGCGGCGCGTAGGAGCCGCGGTACTCGACCTCGCCCATGCTGGGGACGAACCAAAGCGTGAGGAAGACGCCCGACAGCAGCAGGACGACGAAGCTCCACAGAGCGATCTCGCCGAGCATGAAGGACCAGTGCTCGGGGAAGACCTTGCGCAGGTTCTTCTTGCCTGCGGCGGCCAGACCGAGCCGGTCGTCGAACCAGCCGACCGGGCCGGCCAGCTTCTTGCCGGTCGAGGAGTCCTCGATCCGGGTGAAGGTGCTCTGGCTCATGCGTCATCACCGGACTTCTTGTCGAGGTTCTTCTGATCGCGGGCGAGTTCGGGGTAGCTCGGCGCGACGATCTCGGGGAAGTCGCTGACCGCGATGAGGTAGCCCTCGCCGTCGACCGCGAGCGGCAGCTGCGGCAGCGGGCGGTAGGCGGGGCCGAAGATCACCTTGCCGTTGTCCGCCAGGTCGAAGGTCGACTGGTGGCAGGGGCACAGCAGGTGGTGGGTCTGCTGTTCCCACAGGCTGATGGGGCAGCCGACGTGGGTGCAGATCTTGGAGTAGCACAGGATGCCGTCGACACCCCAGTTCTCGCGCCCCTTCTTGGGGGTGATGTCCTCGGGGCGCATGCGCACGACGATGACCGCGGCCTTGGCCTTGGCGGCCAGCAGGTCGTGACCGTGCAGGACCGGGTGGCCCTCGTCGTCGGTCTCGAAGAAGATCGCGGGCTCGGCGTTGACGAGCTGGCCGACCTCGAGGTCGGACGGCTTGATGGGGGCGCCCGAGACGTCGTTGACGACGCGCATGCCCTTCTTCCACACCGTCTCGTCCTGGCTGTGGGGGAGGGGGCCCAGGTCGCGCAGCAGCACGATCGCGGGCAGGCCCATCGCGCCGACGGCGCCGAGGAGGCTGTTGCGGATCAGGGGACGACGGCCGATGCCGCTCTCCTGGACGCCCGCGTTGAGGTCGGCCAGGACGGCCGCGCGGTCCTCGTCGCTGGAGCGCGCCGGGTGACGGAGCTCGACCATCTCCTGATCGCCCATGAGCTTCTTGGCCCACTGGATGATGCCGATGCCGATCAGCAGCAGGGCGCCGCCGAGGGTCGTGCCGAACGCGAAGTTCTGCGCCGACCAGCCGCCGAAGGCGTTGCCGCTGTTCGGGTCGCCGAACGCGAAGATGCGCGTGTCGGCGTCGACCGTGAAGTACGCGACGCAGAAGCCCAGCAGCAGCAGCGTGGCCACGCCGAACATGCCGGCGATCTGGCGCTCGGTGCGGCGCTCCTGGTCGACGTCGACGTCCTGCGGGCGGTACTGGTGGGGAGCCAGTCCCGGATCGGCGACGGGATCGCCGGTGGGTTCGATGTCCGTGCTCATCGCTTCTTCGACCTCGTTCCGTGCATGCCGATCCAGACCGCGAACGCGGTGAGCCCGCCGATGCCGATGATCCAGACGAACATGCCGTCGACCACGGGGCCCAGGCCGCCGCCACCGATGCCGCCGTCGTTGCCCTGCTGCTGCACGGTCTTGACGTAGGCGATGATGTTGCGCTTGTCCTCGGGGGTCAGCACGTCCTCGGAGAAGACGGGCATCTGCTGCGGGCCGGTGAGCATGGCCTCGTAGATGTGGATGGCGTCGACGCCCTTGAGCGTCGGCGCGTAGCGGCCACTGGGGAGGGCGCCGCCGGCGCCGACCGAGTTGTGGCACGCGGTGCAGTTGGTGCGGAAGAACTCGCCGCCCTCGGAGATGCCCTCCTTGTCGACGCTCTGCCAGTCGAGGTCCTCCTCGGACGGACGCGCGGGTCCGGGGGCGAGGGAGGCGACGTAGGCGGCGATCTGGTCGATCTCGTCCTGCGTGTACTCGATGTGCTTGCGCGGGGCCTGCGGCGCGGTCTGCGCCATCGGCATGCGGCCGGTCTCCATCTGGAAGCCGACGGCGGCCGCGCCGACGCCGATCAGGGAGGGGCCGTAGTTGCCCTTCTCGTCACCGTCGCCGGCGGTCGTGATGCCCTCGGCGTTGAGGCCGTGGCAGCTGGCGCAGCCGACGACGAAGAGCTGGCGGCCCGCCTCGATCTGCGAGACCGAGGAGGCGGACTCGGCGGTGGCCGGTTCCGGCGCGACCGTCGCGTATGCCGCGCCGGTCAGCAAGAGGGCCAGGGCCAGCAGCGCCAGGAGCGCCATGGGGTGCCGGCGGCGTGTCGACAGTTTCCGCACCGAGAGAACCTCGTTCCTGAGAATCTGAGAATCGGGACCGGAGGTGGGGTCGGCGTCGCGACTTCGTCCCATCTCCGAGGGCCCGTGCATTCGCCTCAGACTAGCGAGGCACGAGCTCAGCCTGTGTAGTTAGGTCCGCCTATCCCCGAGGGGTCAGCGGATGATGTAGATGGCCGCGAACAGGGCCACCCAGACGACGTCGACGAAGTGCCAGTAGTAGGACACGACGATCGCGGAGACCGCCTGCTCGTGGGTGAACTTGCGAGCCGCGTAGGTGCGGCCGATGACGAGCAGGAAGGCCAGCAGGCCGCCGATCACGTGCAGGCCGTGGAAGCCGGTGGCGAGGTAGAAGAGGGAGCCGTACGCGGAGCTCTGGATCGTCAGGCCCTCGTGGACCAGCTCGGCGTACTCGGTGGCCTGACCGCCGATGAACACGGCGCCCATGATGAAGCTGATGATGAACCACTTGCGCATGCCGGCCGCGTTGCCCTTGGCCGCGGCGTAGACGCCGAGCTGGCAGGTGACGGACGACAGCACCAGGATCGTGGTGTTGACCGTGGCGAACGGGATGTTCAGGAGCTCGGTCTCCTGGGCCCACAGCTCCGGCGCGACGCTGCGCACCGTGAAGTAGGCCGCGAACAGCGTCGCGAAGAACATCAGCTCACTGGACAGCCACACGATGGTGCCGACCGTCACGTAGGACGGACGGCCCTCGACGCCGTGGAGCCGGGACGCGGGGATCGCAGAAGTAGTTGCCACGCCCTCATTATGTACGATGCCATCGTGAGCCAGCACCAGCCCCTTCGTGTCCTGCTCTACAGCGATGACGTCAAGGTCCGAACGGCCGTCGTCGCAGCGCTGGGCACCAGGCCGCACCCCGATCTGCCGCCGTTGGAATTCGTCGAGTGCGCCACCGAGCCGGTGGTCTGGCAGCAGCTCGACGCCGGGGGCATCGCGCTGGCGATCCTCGACGGCGAGGCCGTCCCGGCCGGCGGCATGGGCATCGCCCGCCAGATGAAGGACGAGCTCTACCAGGGCCCGCCGAGCCTCGTGCTGACCGGTCGCCCGCAGGACGCGTGGCTGGCCACATGGTCGCGCGCGGACGCGGTGGTCCCGCAGCCGCTCGACCCGTTCCGCCTCGCCGAGTCGGTCATCGCGCTGCTGCGCGGTGCCGCCGTCCCGGCCGCGCGTCCTTGAGCGGCGACCCCGCGGCGCTGTCCTGGCCGCACGTCCTCACCGAGCTGCTCGCCGGGCACGACCTCGACGCCGACGCCACCGCGTGGGCGATGGGCGAGATCCTCTCCGGTGACGCCAGCGGCGCCCAGATCGCGGGCTTCGCGGTCGCGCTGCGCGCCAAGGGCGAGACGTCCGCCGAGCTGCAGGGCCTGGTCGACGCGATGTACGCCAAGGCCACCACGCTCGACCTCGACGACCGCGTCGTCGACATCGTGGGCACGGGCGGCGACATGGCCAAGACGGTCAACATCTCCTCGATGGCCGCCGTCACCACCGCCGGTGCCGGGGTCGGCGTCGTCAAGCACGGCAACCGCGCGGCCTCCAGCCAGTCGGGCACGGCCGACGTCTTCGAGCGCCTCGGCGTGCGCCTCACGGTGCCGGCCGAGCACGTTCTCGACGTCTACCGCGAGGCCGGCATCACCTTCTGCTTCGCGCCGGTCTTCCACGCCTCGATGCGGTTCGCCGGCCCGGCCCGACGCGAGCTCGGCGTGCCCACGTTCTTCAACTTCCTCGGCCCGCTGACCAACCCGGCCCGCCCGGCGGCGTCGGCGATCGGCTGCGCCGACCCGCGCATGGCGCCGCTCATGGCCGAGGTGCTGGCGCGCCGTGGCAGCGACGCCCTGGTGTTCCGCGGAGACGACGGCCTCGACGAGATCACGGTGACCACCACCACGCGGTTCTGGCTGCCCGGTCCGGACGGCATCGAGGAGCACGTGCTCGACTCGGCCGACCTCGGCTTCGACCACGCGCCGGCCGATGCGCTGCGCGGTGGTGAGCCCGACTACAACGCCGACGTGTTCCGCCGGGTGCTCGACGGCGAGACCGGTCCGGTGCGCGACGCGGTCGTGCTCAACGCGGGCGCCGCGATCGCCGCCCACACGGGCTCCGAGGGCCCGCTCGTCGAGCGACTGCGCGCCGGCGTGGCCCGTGCGACCGAGTCGATCGACTCCGGTGCCGCCCGCGCGGCCCTGGCCCGCTGGGTCGAGGCGACCTCGCGCCACGTCGCCTGACACCGGTCGTCCCGGCCGGCGATAGCGTGGCGGCATGAGCATCGCCGGCGACCTCACACTCCTGGCCACCGATCCCGACACCGGCACGTTCCGGCTGGCGAGCTCGAACCCGACCGCCGTGTTCGCCGGTGCGCACCTCATCGACCTCGTGCAGCTGGGTCGCGTGGACACCATCGGAGAGAGACGTCGCGCGAAGGTGCAGGTGCTCGACCGGACCCCGACGGGCCGACCCGACGTCGACCACGCGCTGTCGCGGCTCAAGGACAGGCCGGTCTCGATCTCCTCGGCCATCTCGCGGATGGGGCACCAAGGGCGTCAGCGGGCCTACGCCGCCCTGGAGCAGGAGCACCGGGTGCGCTCGCGCACCGAGCGGGTGCTGCTGTTCGAGGTCACCCGGCACGACGTCGTGGACACCGAGCGGCGTGTCCGGCTCGTGCGCGACGTCCGCGCCGTGCTGGTCGAGGGCGCCGAGCCGGACGCCACCACGGGCCCGCTGGTCTCGCTGCTGGCGGCGGTGAGCCAGCTGCGGCTCGTCGTGGAGCGGTCGGAGCACAGGGCCGCGAAGGCGCGCGCCAAGCAGGTCTCGGCGGAGGACTGGGCGAGCGAGGCGGTACGCCGCGCGGTGGCGGGTGCCGAGGCCGCCGTCACGGCGGCGATCATCGGCGCCACGACCGCGGCGGCCGCCGGCGCCTCGTGAGCCTCGGTCCAGGCCACGCGGTGAGTGGTCGACCCTTCCGCGCAGCTCGCGGTGACCTGTCAACGGAATGGGACTGGGGTTCGGTTGCTGGGGCACCGGCGATGAGCGGGAAGGGTTGACAGCTCACCGCCTCACCAGTGGGCGACTCAGTCGAGGCCGATGCTGAACGCGTCCTCGAGGTCGTGCCGGCTGAACGCGCGGAAGGCGATCTGCGTCTGGGTGGACAGCACCCCGGGCACCTTGTTGAGCCGGTCGGCCACGACCGACGCGATCTCGTCGTGGGTGCGCACGCGCACCATCGCGATGAGGTCGTGGTCGCCGGTGACGGAGTAGACCTCGCTGACCCCGGGGATGTCGGCGATCGCTGCGCCGGTCTCGGGGATGGAGGAGACCTCGGCCTGGACGAAGACGATGGCGGTGATCACCGGGTCAGCCTAGCCGCGCTGTCAGGCCAGGCGCGCGACCTCGAGGTCGACGTCGAAGCGGTCGAGGTGACGTGCGGCGGCCGGCCATGCCGAGGCCCACGAGCCGCGCACCATGCGCACGCCGGGCGACTCGAGCCAGCGCAGCAGCACCTCGGTCTCCTCGACGAGCGCGGCGGGCATCGGCCGGGGCGCGGGCTCGACGGTCTCGGCGGTGGTGAGCAGCGTGTCGACCCAGCCGGCCGTGGCGCCGCGCGTGGTGGCGACCTGGCGCGGCAGGATCGCCGCGGCGGCGAGCCGGCCGTGGCGGATGACGTGGACCTGCCAGCCGTCGTCGTGTGGTGCCGCCGCGATGACCTCGGGCTCGGAGGCCAGCGAGTCGAGCCGCTGCGTGCGCCGCACGGCGCGGATCAGGCTGGCCGCGCGGTCGCGCAGGACCGCGGCGTCCTCGAAGCGCTGGGACTCGGCCAGGTGCGCCATCCGCTGCTCGAGGTGGGTGACGACCTCGACCGGGTCGGCGGTCATCGCCGTGCGGACGCGCGACACCTCGTACAGGTAGTCGGTGGGCGTGACGGCGCCGTCGCAGGGGGAGAGGCACTGGCCCAGCTCGGCCAGCACGCACGCGGCCCGGCTGGGCCTGATCGGCAGCCGGCCGGAGCACTGGCGGATCCGGAACGCGTCGTGGAGCGTGGCCAGCGCGGCCTCGGCCTGGCGGCGGCTGCGGAACGGGCCGATGTGGGTCGCGGCCCCCTCGGTGACCGAGCGGACGAGCGAGATCCGCGGCCAGGGCTCGTCGGTGAGGCGCAGCCACGACACGCGCTCGGGGAACTTCGACCGCCGGTTGTACGGCGGACGGTGCCGGTCGATGAGGCGCAGCTCGCGCACGCGCGCCTCGGTGTCGGTGGCGCACACGACGGTGTCGACGCGCTCGGCCAGCGCGATCATCTCGCCCATGCGGGTGCGGGTCTCGGCCTTGGTGAAGTACGACCGCACGCGCGTGCGCAGCGAGCGGGAGGTGCCGACGTAGAGCACCTCGTCGCGGGCGTCGCGGAAGAGGTAGACGCCCGGGGCGTCGGGCACGCTGTCGGCGAGGTGGCGCTTGCGGCGCTGCTGCGGGGTGACCTTGGACGTGAAGGACGCGACGTCCTCGACCGTGGCCACGTTCCACGTGCCGAGCCGCTCGAACAGGGCGTGCAGGACGTCGACCGTGGCCCGCGCGTCGGTGAGGGCCCGGTGGTCGGGCCGGACGGGGGAGAAGCGCGCCGCGAGCGTGGCGAGCTTGACGTTGGGCACCTCGTCGCGCAGCAGCACGCGCCGCGCGAGGACGGCCGTGTCGACGACGTCGAAGCCGGGCCAGGCGATGTCGAGCTCGCGCGCAGCGTGCTTGAGGAAGCCGGTGTCGAACGGCGCGTTGTGCGCCACGAGCACGCTGCCGTGCGCGAACTCGAGGAAGGAGGGGAGCGCCTCGGCGATCCGGGGCGCCTCGACGACCATCTGGTCGGTGATCCCCGTGAGCACCGTGATGAACGCGGGAATGAGCTGGTCGGGGTTCACCAGCGTCTGGAACTCGCCCAGGATCTCGCCGCCGCGCACCTTCACCGCACCGATCTCGGTGATCTTCGAGCCCTTCGCCGGCGAGCCGCCCGTGGTCTCGAGGTCGACGACGCAGAACGTGGTGTCGTGGAGCGGACGGCCACCCCAGTCGATGCCGGGATCGTCGAAGGCGGGTTGGTGCGGTGCCATGGGTGTGACCGTAGGTCGCCGGTCCGACGAATCCGGGCAGGCGCCGCCGCGGACCGAAATTGTCGGATGTCACACCTAGCGTCGCGGCCATGAACGAGATGGAACCCACGGCACCGGTCGTCGTCGACTGCGACAGCTGCCTCGTCCGCTGCCCCGCGGTGTGCGGCGACTGCGTCGTCTCGGTCCTGCTCGGACCGCCCGACGACGTCGCCTTCGACGCCGACGAACGCGCCGCCCTCGACACGCTCGCCGCCACCGGCCTGGTGCCCCCGCTGCGCCTCGTCGTGGGCCTGTCCGATCCCCAGACACACCTCGACGCAGGTTGATCGGCTGGGACGGGCGAACTACTGTTGCGTCTTGTGTCGCCGACGGCGGCACCGCCAAATCGTCCGGCCGCTCGCGGCCGCCGAACCGGGGAAACAAGTACGTGGGGTGAATCGACCGGCCCGCCGGTCGTAGGGCAAGACCGAGGCCCGAATCCGTCAGCTCACCTGGTAGGCGTCGAGGTACAGCAGGAGATTCTTTCGTGCGCTTTCGCACCGCAGCGGCCTCCGTGGCCGCGTCGGCCTTCGTGGCCGGCACGTTCATCGCCGTCTCCCCGGCCAACGCCGATCCCGAGGTGACCGAGGCCGACGTCGAGAAGGCCTTCGACCGCGCCGAGGCCGCCAACGAGACGCTCAACCAGCTGACGGCCGACGCCGAGGACCTGGACGGGCGCATCGACGAGGTCGGCTCCGAGATCCGCACGATCCGCAAGGTCTACCGCGTCCAGCGCGACGAGCTGGGCGCCGACATCGTGCAGCAGCAGCTCGAGCAGCCGCTCGGCCCGACGGTCGGCCTGCTCGGCAGCCAGGACCCCGACCTGTTCATCGAGGGCCTCAGCGCCATCGACGCGCTCAACACCACCCGCGCCGACGCGCTCGAGTCGTTCACGCGCACCCGCGTCGAGCTGGAGAAGCGCCAGGCGCAGCTGGCCGAGCACCAGCGCGAGCTCGACGGCAAGCTGGAGAAGGCCGAGAAGACCAAGAAGAAGCTGACCGAGTCCTACCAGAAGGCCAAGTCCGACTTCGCCCTCCTGTCGGCCGCGCAGCAGTCGCAGATGAACGCCGGCGACGTCACCGCCGTCCGCAACGCCGGCGCCGGTGCGGCCAAGAAGGCCATCGCCTTCGCCATGAACCAGCTCGGCGACCCCTACGTCTACGGTGGCACGGGGCCGGACAGCTGGGACTGCTCGGGCCTCGTGCAGAAGGCCTACGCCGCCGCGGGCGTCTCGCTGCCGCGCGTCGTCGGCCCGCAGATGTCGGCCGGTCGCAAGATCTCGGCCGGTGAGCTGGCGCCCGGCGACCTCGTCGCCTACCCGAGCATGTCGCACATCGGCATCTACCTCGGCGACGGCAAGGTCATCCACGCGCCGCGCCCCGGCAAGAGCGTCGAGATCACCAGCCTCTCGTCCGGCTTCGGCGTCTACGCGCGCGTCTCCTGACCCAGGCTCCACGCAGAACGGCCCCCGGCGATGCCGGGGGCCGTTCTCGTGCTCGGGGTGATCAGCGCACGTAGAGCGCCTCGATCGTGTCGTGCAGGTCGCGCACCACCATGTGGCGCTTCACCTTGAACGAGGGCGTCAGGTAGCCGTTCTCCTCGGTCCAGTCGTCCTCGACGATCACGAACTTGCGGATCGCCTCGGCGCGCGAGACCTGCGCGTTGGCGTCGTCGATCGCCTTCTGGACCTCGGCGAGCAGCTCGGGGTCGTCCAGGTCGCCCTCCCACGCCTCGGTGTCGATCGTGACGAGTGCGGCGACGAAGGGCTTGGCCTCGCCGACGACCAGGCACTGGCTGACCAGCGGGTGCGCGCGGACGCGGTCCTCGAGGATCGCGGGGGAGACGTTCTTGCCGCCCGCGGTGACGATGAGCTCCTTCTTGCGGCCCGTGATGCGGACGAACCCGTCCTCGGTGACCTCGCCCAGGTCGCCGGTGGAGAACCAGCCGTCCTCGGTGAGCACGTCGCGCGTGGCGCCCTCGGCGTTCCAGTAGCCCTGGAACACCTGCGGGCCGCGGAACTGCAGCTCGCCGTCGTCGCCGGTGCGGACCTCGACGCCCGGCAGGGGCGGGCCGACGGTGCCGATGCGCTGGGCGCCGGGGTGGTTCACGGTGAGGGCCGCGGTGGTCTCGGTGAGGCCGTAGCCCTCGAACACGTTGAGGCCGACGCCGCGGTAGAAGTGGCCGAGACGGTCGCCGAGGGGCGCGCCGCCGGAGATCGCGTGCGTGGCGCGACCGCCCAGGGCGTCGCGCAGCTTGCCGTAGACGAGCTTGCTGTAGAGCCCGTGCTTGGCCCGCAGCGCGAGCGACGCCTTGCCGGACTCGGTGGCGCGGCTGTAGGCGATGGCGGTGCGGACGGCCGCGTCGAAGATCTTGCCCTTGCCCTCGGCGTACGCCTTCGTGCTGGCGCTGTTGAAGACCTTCTCGAACACGCGCGGGACGGCGAGCACGAACGTGGGCTTGAACTGGCCCAGGTGCTCGACGAGGTTGGCGATGTCGGCGGTGTGGCCCAGCACCGAGCCGTAGCGGATCGCGCCGACCTGGACGATGCGCGCGAACACGTGCGCGAGCGGCAGGAACAGCAGGGTGGCCGCGTCGTCGGGGGCGAACATCACCTCGAGGCGCTCGTTGGCGCCCCACAGCTCGGCGCGGAAGTTGGCGTGCGTGAGCTCGCAGCCCTTGGGGCGGCCGGTGGTGCCGGACGTGTAGATCAGCGTCGCGAGGTCACCCTCGACCACGGCGGCGCGGCGGGCCTCGAGCGTCTCGTCGTCGATCGCGGCGCCCTCGGCGGCGAGCAGCGTCAGCACGTCCTCGATGGGACGGCTGGAGACGAGCTCGGGCGCCTCGGGTCGGGCCTCGTCGATGCGGGCGCGGTGCTCGTCGTTCTCGTAGAAGATGTGGGTCGCGCCGGAGTCGGCGAGGATCCAGGCGATCTGCGGCGCGGACGAGGTCTCGTAGATCGGCACGGTGACGGCGCCGATCCACCAGTTGGCGTAGTCGAGGACGGTCCACTCGTAGCGCGTCTTGGCCAGCAGGGCCACGCGGTCGCCGTGGCCGACGCCACCGGCCAGCAGGCCCTTGGCCGCCGCGGTCACCTGCTCGTGGAACTGGCCCAGCGTGACGTCGATCCACTCGCCGTCGACGACGCGGCGCAGCGACACGCGGTCGCGCTGGGCGTCGAGGCGGTCCAGGACGTCGAGGCTCAGGGTGCCCCAGGAGGCAGGGACGGGGTTCGAATTCTCCGTGGTCACAGACAGCACCGTACCGTCCCGCCACGCGGTGCCTCTGCGCCGATAGGCTGGTCGCCAGTCGAGGAGGTGGACATGGCGCGCACGGTCAGCGACATCGTGATCGAGGCTCCGGCCGGGGATGTGATGTCGGTCATCGCCGCGTTCGACGACTACCCCGATTGGGCCACCGGAATGCGCGAGGTCACGGTGCTGGCCACCGACGACGCGGGGCGTCCGCTCGATGTCCGCTTCGTGGTGGACTCCGCCCCCATCCGCGACACGTTCACGCTGCGCTACGACTGGCGCGACGAGCGGCTCGTCACCTGGAGCCTGGTGCCCGCCGACGAGACGATGCTGTCGGGCATGGACGGCTCCTACTCGCTGGACTCGGTGGCCGACGACAAGACCCGCGTCACCTACCAGCTGGCGGTCGACCTGAAGCTGCCGCTGCTGGGCATGCTCAAGCGCAAGGCGGAGAAGGTCATCGTCGACACGGCGCTCAAGGGACTCAAGCGCCGCGTCGAGAGCCACGCCGGTGGCTGAGCGCCTCGCCGTCGGGATCGACGTCGGCGGCACGAAGATCGCCGGGGGCGTCGTCGACGAGGACGGCCGGATCCTGGCGCGGTCGCGTCGCGCCACTCCCAGCACCGACCCGTCCGCCGTGCTCGACGCGATCGCCGACCTGGTCGAGGAGTTCCGCGACCAGTACGTCGTCCGCGCCGTCGGCGTGGGCGCGGCCGGCTACGTCGACGTCACGGGCTCCACCGTCGTGTTCTCGCCGCACCTGGCGTGGCGCAACGAGCCGCTGCGCGACGCAGTGGTCCGCCGCACGGGCCTGCCGGTCCTGGTGGACAACGACGCGAACGCCGCCGGCTGGGCCGAGTGGCGCTTCGGCGCGGCGCAGAACCTGCCCGACGTCGTCCTGGTGAACCTCGGCACGGGCATCGGCGGCGCGATGGTGCTCGACGGCAAGCTCTACCGCGGCCACTCCGGCATGGCCGGCGAGTTCGGCCACCAGCGGGTCGTCGATGAAGGCCGCCCCTGCGAGTGCGGCAACCGGGGGTGCTGGGAGCAGTACGCCAGTGGCCGTGTCCTCGAGCGCCGGGCGCAGGCCGCGGTGGCCGAGGGATCGGACATCGGCCGGGCCCTGGTCGAGGCGGCCGGGGGAGCCGACCGCGTCGACGGCGCCACGGTCGGACGCCTGTCGTCCGACGGCCACGAGGAGGCCCAGGCCTGGGTCGGCGACGTCGGCCGCTGGCTGGGCATCGGGCTGGCCAACCTGGCGGCCTCGCTGGACCCCGCGATCTTCGTCATCGGCGGCGGCGTCAGCCAGACTGGCGAGACGCTGCTGCGGCCGGCCCGGTTCGCCTTCCACGACCACCTGACGGGACGCGGCTACCGTTCCGAGGCGCGCATCGTCGCGGCCCACCTGGGCAACGACGCCGGCCTCGTCGGGGCGGCCGACCTCGCCCGGCTCAGAGCGCGGCGCCGTCGTCCGGCCAGTCCGGGTTACTCGGTCCGCGGTCCGGCAGTCGCGCGATCAGGTAGGCGACGGCGCAGACCGCGGCGATGACCACGGCCGCCACGAGCACGGGCGGCGGGGTCATGTCGGCGAGGCGCGCCAGGATCAGCAGTGCCGGGCCGCCGATGATGACGAGCCAGGCCGTCTTGGTGCGCTTGTCGGTGGGCAGGTCCGCCGGACCGACGTCGCGGTAGAACTGGTCGTCCTGCTCCTCGGGCTCGGCGGCGCGCCGCTGCTCCTCCTCGAGCTCCTCGCGCTCGCGGGCCGCGGCGGCCCGCGCGGCCGAGCGGTCGAAGTCGTCGAGTCCGCTGAGGTCGAGCTCGAGGCCTTCGACGATCCGGTCGAAGTCGTCGCGCGGTGATGCGGGGTCGGTCATGGCGACCTCCTCGGGACGGTGGAGCGGCTCACGCGCCGGGCGCGTGGTCGGCGATGAACTGTGCCGACCTCTCCATGATGAACTCCGCATCGTGATCGAGCGTCGCGACGTGGAAGCTGTCGTTCAGCTCGACCAGCTCGCGCTCGCCGGAGGAGACGCCCTCCATGACCAGGCCGACGGTGGTCTCGTCGACCACGTGGTCGTCGGCGGACCGGAACACCAGCAGGGGAGCGGTGACGCGGTCGAGGTTCTCGCGCACGTCGCGCCACAGCTGCAGCTGCGAGGCGAGCGCCTTCAGCGGCGTGCGGCTGTAGGCGATCTCGTCCTGGCCCGGCTTCTTGATGTCGTTGGACACGCCGCCGATCGACGGCAGCACGCGGCTCAGCAGGGGCACCAGCTTGAGGTCGAGACGTTTGAGCGCGATCGCGGGGTTCACCAGCACGAGCGCGTCGACCTCGTCGGGTCGCTGCTCGGCCAGCCGCAGCGCCAGCGCGCCACCCATCGACAGCCCGCACACCGCCACCCAGTCGCACTGCTCGCGCAGGTCGGTCAGCGCGGTGTCGACCTCGCCGTACCAGTCACGCCACGTCGTCGTGTTCATCTCCTGCCACGTGGTGCCGTGCCCGGGCAGCCGCGGCACCGACACCGTGTGTCCGGCCTCGGCCAGCAGCCGGCCCCACGGCGTCATCGAGGCGGGCGAGCCGGTGAAGCCGTGGCTCAGCAGGACGCCCACACGGCCGCCGGGGGAGAAGAACGCTTCGGCACCGGGACGGACGGGTGACGTGCCGGGGGCGAGGGACTCGGACATGACGCCATGGTGCCCCATGTCACGTCCGGTCGGACAGCGGCGCGGTAATGTCTCGTGCGTGTTCTACTGGTTCCTCAAGTTCCTGGCTCTGGGTCCGGTGCTCAAGCTGATCTTCAGGCCGTGGGCCGAGGGCACCGAGAACGTCCCGCGCGAGGGCGCGGTGATCCTGGCCAGCAACCACCTGTCGTACAGCGACTGGCTGTTCATGCCGCTGGTGATCCCGCGCCGCGTCACCTTCGTGGCCAAGGCCGAGTACTTCGAGGGCACCGGTCTCAAGGGCTTCCTGCAGCGCTCCTTCTTCTCCGGCTCGGGCCAGGTACCGATCGACCGCAGCAGCGGCAGCGCCGCCGCCGGCGCGATCCGCACCCAGCTGCGCCTGCTCGCCGAGGGCGAGGTCTGCGGCATCTACCCCGAGGGCACCCGGTCGCACGACGGCAAGCTCTACCGCGGCCGCACCGGCGTGGCCCGCCTCGCCCTCGAGGCCAAGGTCCCGGTCATCCCCGTCGCCGTCATCAACACCGACGTCGTCGCGCCTCCCGGGAAGATCGTGGGGCGCTACGCCCGGCCCGGGGTGCGCTTCGGCAAGCCGCTGGACTTCAGCCGCTACGAGGGCATGCAGGACGACCGCTACATCCTGCGCGCGATCACCGACGAGATCCTCTACGAGATCATGAACCTCTCGGGCCAGGAGTACGTCGACCTCTACGCGCCCGACGCGAAGAAGCGCGACAAGGAGCTGGAGCGCCAGGCCGCCAAGGAGCGCGACCGCGCCGAGGCCGACGAGGTCTGGGAGGAGATCGCCGAGTAGGGCTGTCCCGTCCTGCATGCGGACGTCGTCGGGGGCGCGGGAACCGGTCGCGTATCCTTTCTTGGTGAGCATTCCCAGCCTTGAAGAACTGCGTGCGATCGGTGCTGCGCAGCAGCCCACGTACCCCGATCTCGATGCGCGCGACGCCGCCGTCGAGAAGCTGCGGAAGATGCCCCCGCTGGTCTTTGCGGGCGAGTGCGACTCGCTGCGCGACAAGATGGCGGCCGTGGCACGCGGCGAGGCCTTTCTGCTCCAGGGCGGCGACTGCGCCGAGACGTTCGAGGGCGTCACCGCCGAGAACGTGCGCAACAAGCTGCGCGTGCTGCTGTCGATGGCCGTCGTCCTGACCTACGCCGCGAGCGTCCCGGTCGTGAAGGTCGGCCGCCTGGCCGGCCAGTACGCCAAGCCGCGCTCGAGCGACACCGAGACGCGCGACGGCGTCACGCTGCCGGCCTACCGCGGCGACGCGGTCAACGGGTTCGACTTCACCCCCGAGGCGCGTCACCCCGATCCGCAGCGCCTGCTCGACGTCTACCACGCCTCGAGCGCCACGCTGAACCTCGCGCGCGCCTTCACCACCGGCGGCTACGCCGACCTGCGCCAGATGCACTCGTGGAACACGGACTTCGTGCGCAACAGCCCCGTGCGCGAGCGCTACGAGCGCATCGGCGACGAGATCGACCGCGCCCTGGCCTTCATGGAGGCCATCGGCGCCGATCCCGACGAGCTGCACACCGTGGACTTCTACTCCTCCCACGAGGCCCTCGTGCTGGAGTACGAGCACGCGCTGACGCGCATCGACTCGCGCACCGACCGCCCGTACGACGTCTCGGGCCACTTCGTGTGGATCGGCGAGCGCACGCGCCAGCTGGACGGCGCCCACGTCGAGCTGCTGAGCCGCATCGCCAACCCGATCGGCGTGAAGCTCGGTCCTACCAGCACGGCCGACGACGCGCTCGCGCTCTACGAGAAGCTCAACCCCGACCACGTGCCGGGCAAGATCACGTTCATCACCCGCTTCGGCGCCGAGAAGATCCGTGACCTGCTGCCCACGCTCGTGGAGAAGGTCACGGCCGCGGGCGCGCAGGTCGCGTGGGTCACCGATCCCATGCACGGCAACACGTTCGCCACCGACAACGGCTACAAGACGCGTGAGTTCGACGCCGTCATCGACGAGGTCCGGGGCTTCTTCGAGGTCCACCGCGCCCTCGGCACGTGGCCCGGCGGCCTGCACGTCGAGCTCACCGGCGACGACGTCACCGAGTGCCTCGGCGGCGGCATGCGCCTGTCGGCCCAGGACCTGGAGCACCGCTACGAGACGCTGTGCGACCCGCGCCTGAACCGGGCGCAGTCGCTGGAGCTGGCCTTCCTCGTCGCCGAGATGCTCGCCGGCCGCTCCTGATCCTCGCTCCTGACCTCGCGCCCCGGCGCGAGGTCAGGAGAGGAACACGGTGACGGTCGAGCCGGGCTTGACCTTCTTGCCCACGGTCGTCATCTGGTACTGGACGCGGGCGTCGTCGCCCGAGAACGGGTTCTTCGCGGCGTTCAGCTTCAGGCCGAGCGCGGTGACGGCCGCGCGGGCCTCGTCCTCGGTCATGCCGCGCAGGTCGGGCACCGCGACGAGCTCGGGTCCCTTGGAGACCGTGAGCGCAATCGTGTCGCCGCGCACCCCAGTGCCTGCCGACGGGGTCTGCGAGATGACCACGCCCTTCTTGACGCTGTCGCTGAACTGCTCGACCTCGCGGACGACGAAGCCGGCGTCCTCGAGGGCGGCGGAGGCGTCGTCGGCCGCCTGGCCGGTGTAGTCGGTGATCGTGATGGGCTTGGGGCCCTTGCTGACGACGAGGTCGACGGCGGTGTCGCGCTTCACCTGGTCGCCGACCTTGTGGCTCGAGGACTTGATGATCCCGTCGGTGGGGACCTTGTCGCTGAAGGCCTGGGTGACCTCGCCGACGCGCAGGTTCAGCGAGCCCAGGATGGTCTCGGCCTCGGACACGGAGCGGCCCTGGATGTTCGGGATCTCGTAGCGCTCCTTGCCCTTGCTGACGACGAGCGTGATGACGTCGTCGGGCAGGGCACGCGACCCGGCGTCGGGGTCGGACGAGACCACGGCGCCCTTCTCGACGACCTCGGAGAAGGCGGGCTCGCCCAGCTCGGTGGTGAAGCCGGCGGCCTCGGCGGTCTTGACGGCCTCGGCCTGGTCGAGCGAGACGAGGTTCGGCACGGTCTCGTAGCGGCCGATCGCCAGGTACCAGCCGAGCAGGGCGGTGGCGGCCAGCGCGGCGAGCGCCACGAGGAGCAGGACCGGACCGCGACGACGCCGGCCCGCCGGGGCGGGCTCGGCCTCGGAAGGACGGTCGACCGCGGCAGGCGCGACCGGACCGCCGAACGTGGTGGTGGGCTCGGTGACGGCGGTGGTGGGCTGGTCCTGGCCGACGTCCCACAGCGAGGTGACCGGCGCGGTCATCTCGACGTCCGCGGGTGGGCCGTCGAGGACGGGCGCGACGACCGGCGTGGGCCCCGAGCCCGGGAGCAGGTCCTGCGTCAGCTCGGGATCGTCGGCGAGACCGGCGGCCAGGGCGCGCTGGACCTGGCGCAGCTGGTGCAGCAGGACGCGGGCGTCGGGGGAGCGGCGCTCGCGGTCGCGCGTCATGGCGCGACGCACCAGAGCGTCGAGGTAGGGCGGGATGCCCGGCTGCAGCGTGGAGGGCGGCGCGACGTCCTCGTTGACGTGCTGGTGGGCCACGGCCAGCGGCGAGTCGCCCGTGTGGGGCTTGGAGCCCGTGAGCATCTCGAAGAGCATCGCGCCGCACGCGTAGACGTCGGTGCGGGCGTCGGCGCCCTGGTGGGTGATGACCTCGGGCGCCAGGTAGGACACGGTGCCGACGAGGACGCCGTCGAAGGTCGAGTCGTTGGAGATCGCGCGGGCCAGCCCGAAGTCGGCCAGCTTGACCTCGCCGGTGGTGGAGATCAGCACGTTCTCGGGCTTGATGTCGCGGTGGATCAGGCCGGCGTCGTGGGCCGCCGAGAGCGCCATCAGCACGGGCTCGAGGTAGGACAGCGCCCGCCGTGGCGCCATCGGCGCCTCCTCGCGCAGCACGTCGCGCAGGGTGCGACCCGGGACGTACTCCATGACGAGGTAGATCGTCTCGCCGTCGACACCCTGGTCGTAGACCGAGACGATGCCGCGGTGGTTGAGCTTCGCCGCCGACTGGGCCTCGCGCACGAACCGCTCGGGGGTGTCCTCGAGGTCGGTGTCGGGGTGCATGATCTTGACCGCGACGATCCGGTCGAGCCGCAGATCGGTGGCGCGGAAGACGCTCGCCATGCCGCCCCGGGCGATGCGCTCATGGATCACGTAACGCTGGTCGAGCGTGCGCCCGACCAGTGCGTCGTCGTCCGTGACCGTCATGCTCGCCTCCTGGGACACCTCGATTCTAAGGGCTGGGCCCCCAGCACCCGTGCTCCCTCGGATCAGCGGACGCGTCGGATGGCCGCGTCGACCAGCGGCTCGAGCACCGGACCGGCCGACGGGCCGATCCGGGCGATGGCGCGCAGCGACTGCTCGACGAGCCGGTCGATGTCGGCCTCGACCTGCTCGAGGGCCCCGCTGGACTCGATGAGGTCGTGCAGCTCGGCGACGCCCTCCTCGGTGCCGAGGAGCGCCAGGACGCGCTCGTGGCCGACCGCGTCAGCGGTGCGGGCGACCAGGACGGTGCGCTTGCCCTCGCGCAGGTCGTCGCCGATCGGCTTGCCGGTGTCGGCCGGGTCGCCGAAGACGCCCAGGACGTCGTCGCGCAGCTGGAATGCCTCGCCGAGCGGCAGCGCGACCTCGGTCAGCCGGCCCAGCAGGTCATCGTCGCCGCCGGCCAGCGCCGCGCCCACGTGGAGGGGCCGCTCGATCGTGTACTTGGCGGACTTGAAGCGGATCACGTGCATCGCGCTGGCGACGTCGAGCCGGTCGCGGGTCTGCGCGAGGACGTCGAGGAACTGGCCCGAGACGACCTCGGACTTGCACGCGTCCCACAGTCGCGCGGCGCGGGCGTCGGGCTGGGCTCGACGCAGGTGCTCGTCGGCCCACGACAGCATGAGGTCGCCGACGAGGATCGCCACGCGGGCCCCGTACTCGTGGGCCTCGCCGTGACCGCCGGCCGCGACGTGCCGCGCCTCGAAGTCGCGGTGCACGCTGGGGCGGCCGCGCCGGGTGTCGGAGCCGTCCATCAGGTCGTCGTGGACCAGCGCGCTGCCCTGGAGCCACTCGAACGCCGCGCCCGCCGCGGCGATGCGCTCGTCCGAGGGGGCGCCGCCGGCGAGGAGCCAGCCGGCGTGGCAGAAGGTGGGCCGGAGCAGCTTGCCACCGGCGGTGAAGTCGACGGCGGCGTCGACGAGGTCGCCCACCGCGGGATCGAGATCGGTCAGCAGTCGCCGCTGCTCGCCGACGAAGGAGTCCAGCTGTCGAGCGACAGCTGTCCGAAAGGTGGAATCGGCTGCCGGGCTGTTCACGTCCGTGACGATACCGTTGGGACCATGCCCGCTTCCCCCGACGCCGCGTCCCACGACCCGATCCTGCAGGCGCTCGCCTCGGACCGGCCGGCCGTGTCGTTCGAGTTCTTCCCGCCGAAGGACGACGAGGGCGAGGCGCAGCTGTGGCGCACGATCGACGACCTCTCGCCGCTCGAGCCGACGTTCGTCTCGGTCACCTACGGCGCCGGCGGCACCAGCCAGGACCGCACCGTGCGGATCACCGAGCGGATCGCCCGCGAGGCGTCGATGCCGCCCGTCGGTCACCTCACGCTCGTGGGGCAGAGCCGCGGCGAGATCGAGACGGTGCTCAAGCAGTACGTCGCGGCGGGCGTCCAGCACGTGCTGGCCCTGCGCGGCGATCCGGCCGGAGGCCCGCGCGCTCCGTGGGAGCCGCACCCCGACGGCATGAGCCACGCGATCGAGCTGGTCGACCTCGTGCGCGAGGTCGGCGGGCTCTCCGTCGGCGTGGCGGCGTTCCCCGAGGGTCACCCCGACTGTGGCGGCCTCGACGAGGACGCCGACGTGCTCGTGGCCAAGTCCCGCGCCGGCGCGTCCTTCGCGATCTCGCAGCTGTTCTTCCGCGCCGACGACTACTTCGGCCTCGTCCGCCGCGTGCGCGACCGCGGCTGCGACCTGCCGATCGTGCCGGGCATCATGCCGATCCTGAACTTCGGCCAGGTGGCCCGCATGGCCGAGCTCTCCGGCGCCGACATGCCGCGCGAGGTGCTCGACCAGATCGAGCCGATCGCCGACGACCGCGCCGCCGTGCGCGCCAAGGGCATCGAGCTGGCCACCCAGCTGTGCCGCGATCTGCTCGCCGGCGGCGCCCCCGGACTGCACTTCATGACGCTCAACCGCTCGCCCGCGACGCGCGAGATCTTCGAGCAGCTCCGCGCCGACGGCCTCGTCTGAGCCGACCGAGCGGGGTTTCCCGTCACGATGCGGGGGAAGTTCTCCCCGCAAGGTGACGGATTCCCCGGTTGACCGGGGAATCCACACCTAGCGCGGCACGGCGCCGAGGTGGGCCGCCAGGGCGGCGGTGCCCATGCCGGTGATCTCGAGGCCGGCGCCGGGCGCGGCCGCCGCGCCGACGAGCCACAGGCCCTCGCGCGGGCTGCGGGCCGGGAGGGGCAGGTCGGAGACGGCCGGGGGAGCGGGCACGCTCTCGCGCCGTGTCACGTGGGGACGCAGGTCGTGGCCGTGCCGGGCGAGCACCTCGAGCGGGTCCGTGCCGGTCGGCGCCTCGAGCACCCAGCCGTCGTCGCCCGAGCGCCAGCCGCGCACCACGTCGCGACCGTGCACGACGAGGTCGTCGGCCGCCACGGCCCCGTCGAGCCGCACGGCGGTGAGGGTGCGCGCGCCGGAGGTCTCGGAGCCGGCGGCCCACACGACCAGGTCGGCCTCGCGCACGGATCCGTCGGCGAGCACGACGCCGTCGACGACACCGGAGGCCGCCGCGGGCTCGACCACCTCGACGCCGGTCTCGACGGTGACCCGTCGCTCACCGAGCCGCTTCAGCAGCGCGGCCGCGAGTCCGGCGCTGCCGCCGTCGAACCGCCACCGGCCGAAGTTGCGCTCGACGTAGTGCCAGACCGCCAGCACCGACGGGCCCGATTGGTCGACCCACCCGAGCTCGGCACCCACGCGACGCAGCCGTGCGTCGCGCACGGGACGGACCAGCCGCTCGAGGGAGACGTCCGCGAGCGGCACCTCCGGGGCGGGCGCGCCGAACGGGTGCGCCACCTCGAACACGGTGCGGCGGACGGCGTCCCACGGGTCGGCGAGCTCGTCCACCCACGGTGACCAAAGGTCCGAGCCGAGCGCCGTGGTCACCGCGTCGTGCTGGGCGCCCCGGGTACCGAAGGGCAGGTCGAGCTCGAGGCCCCGGCCGGGCCAGCGGCCGGCCACGACGTGACGGCGCGGTCCCGCGGGGGAGATCGCGATGAGGGCGTCCATCGGTCGGCCGGACTTGCGGAAGAGATCGCGGAAGACGCCGGGCAGGGTCACGCCGTCGGGCCCGGCGGCCCACCGGGCGCCGCCGATCGGGCGGCCGAGCAGCAGCCCGCCCGCCTCGCCGTCGCGCTCGAGCACGGTGACCTGGTGCCGCAGCTTCGCCAGCCGGGCGGCGGCGGACAGTCCGGCGAAGCCGCTGCCGACGACGATGATCCGGGCCACGCTCAGCCCCTCCGCTCGCGCCGCCGGGCGCGGGAGCGCCTGATCGCGCGCCACAGCCACAGGAAGAGGGAGACGCCGAGGACCAGCGCGACCGCCGTGACGACGAGGGCGACCCACGGGTGCGCGAGCGCCAGCAGCACGACGGCCACGACGCTCAGGTCCTCGCCGGTGCTCAGCGCGGCGTTGGAGAACGGCTCGGGGGAGGTGTTCGCCGCCGCGCGCACGCCCGCCTTCACGCCGTGGGAGGCCAGCGCGGTGCCGCCACCGAGCGCCGCGAGCAGCGCCGGGTCGAGCGTGCCGCCGTGCTCGGCCAGCTTCCACGCCACGACCGCGCCGATCGCCGGACGGACGACCGTGGAGACGCCGTCCCAGGCCGAGTCGAGCCACGGCACCTTGTCCACGACAAACTCGATCGCGAACATGCCCAGGCTCAGCCCGATGACCCACCAGTCGCCGAATCCGGCCGGCACCCACTCCGAGCCGCCGGCGCGCGCCACGATCCCGAGCACCGCCACGGTGGCCCAGGCGTTGACGCCGCTGGCCCATCCCGTGGCGAAGACGAGGGCCGCCAGATCCATGCCGCGACCGTACCGCGAGGCGCTGCGCCACCTCCCCTGTGGGAAGGTGACGTCATGGGTCCGATCCGTGGCGTGCTGGCGTGGCAGTCCGTGCTCGACGCGCTGGTGCAGGCCGGCGCGGCCCCTGACGGCTCCGGATCCCTCGACGTGCTCGACCTCGGTGGCGGCACCGGCTCGGACGCCGTGCGCGTCGCCGCGCTCGGTCATCGCGTCGTCGTGGTCGATCCCAGCCCTGACGCCCTGGCCGCCTCCGCCCGCCGCGCAGCCGAGGCCGGCGTCGAGGTCGAGGGCCGACTCGGCGACTCCGCCGACCTGGCGGAGCACGTCGCGGCCGCCAGTGTCGACGTCGTGATCTGTCACGGCGTGCTGGAGCACGTCGACGATCCCGGCCAGGCCGTGGCCGCGGCGCGCGAGGTGCTGCGCCCCGGCGGCTGGCTGAGCGTGATCGTCCCCGGCCGCGTCGCGGCGGTCGCGGCGCGAGCCGCGGCGGGCGACTTCGCCGGTGCCACCGCCCTCGTCGAGGCCGCTCCCGACGCCTCGTGGGACCTCGCAGGGCTCGGCCCGCGACGCTGGTTCGCCGAGGAGCTCGAGGACCTGCTCGTCGACCACGGACTGACCCCGGTCCTGAGCCAGGGCGTGCGGGCCCTGAGCGACGACGTGCCGGGGGTCGTGGTCGACGGATCGGCCGGTGCCCGCGAGGAGCTCTTCGCCCTCGAGCGCTCGATCCGCCGGATTCCGCAGTTCGCTGGACGTTCGGCTGGTTTGCAGACCATGGCCCGCCTAGAATCGACCTCACACCCCTGACCAAGGAGTCACCGTGCCACTGTCGGACGAAGAGGCCCGGCTGCTCGCCCAGTTGGAGCAGTCGCTGGCCGCAGAGGATCCCGAGTTCGCGTCCACGCTGCGCGGCTCCAAGTTGATCGCGCACAACCGTCGTGTCGCGGCCATCTGTGTCGTGGGCTTCCTCGCCGGCATCGCCATGCTGCTGGGCGGAGCCGTGTCCAAGATGACCTGGGTCGGCGCACTCGGCTTCGTCGCCATGGTGGCGGCCGCCTACTTCTTCGTCCGTGCCTGGCGACGCGGGATCAGCGGCGCCCAGGAGCCCAGCGGCCCCGCGCCCAGCTCGCCGAAGGGCTCCGGCTCGTTCGTCGAGCGCATGGAGGAGCGCTGGCAGCGCCGTCAGGACGACGGCATCTGATCGCTCCACCGCGCCCCACCGTCCACGAGACCCCGCCGATCGGCGGGGTCTTCGTCGTTCTCGCCCCCCTTCGCTCCACCAGCGGCTGAATTCCCCCCACTTCCCTCCACCGACCCGCCATCGCTGAGATGGCGGGCCTTTTGCGCTCTCGTCCCACGCGACACGCCTGACTCTTGACGAAATCAGGGTGGATGGTGGAGCGTTGTGGGTTAAGGTGGGGCGTAGTGGTGGAAACACCGGACTTCGACCTCGAGGGAGAGCGACGTGGAGCAGGGAGGACGCGATGGCCGCACCGGCATCGACGCACTTCTTCGGCACGTTCACGCCTCGCCTCGACGAGAAGGGCAGGCTCTTCCTGCCGGCGAAGTTCCGACCGCTGCTGACGGACGGCGTGGTGCTGACGCGTGGTCAGGAGCACTGCATCTACGGCTGGACGCCCGAGGCCTTCGACGAGTTCTCCGAGCGGGCGCGGCAGGCGTCGTTCACGAACCGACAGGCGCGCAACTTCATCCGCATGCTCTTCGGCGGTGCGGCGCACGAGACGCCGGACAAGCAGGGACGCGTGCCCGTGTCGCAGCTGCTGCGCGACTGGGCCGGCCTGGACCGCGACTGCACGGTCGTGGGCACGGGCGAGCGGTTCGAGATCTGGGACTCGGCGAAGTGGAACGACTTCTCCGACGAGCACGAGGAGGGCTTCGCCGACCTGTCGGAGGAGATCTTCCCCGGGATCTTCTGAGCACTCCCGCGGTGGGGCGCGATGCCCGCCTGAGGGGTTCTGACGTCACTTCCCCGGCGTCAGAACTCTGCAGGCGGGGATCGGGCCCCATCGGCGCGCCGTCGGTGACCGGGACGCTGGCATGAGCGCGCGGCACGTCCCGGTGATGCTGGACCGCGTCGTGTCGGAGTTCACCCCCGTCGTGGAGGGACGTGACCGGCCGGTCGTCGTCGACACCACGCTCGGACTGGGCGGGCACACCGAGGCGCTCCTGACCCGCTACCCGAGCCTGCACGTCATCGGCATCGATCGTGACCCCGAGGCCCTGCGCCGTGCGGGGGAGCGACTGGCTCCGTTCGGTGACCGCTTCGAGGCCGCGCACGCGGTCTACGACGAGATCGCCGAGGTCGTGCACGACTCGGGCCGCACGAGCGTCGACGGGGTCCTGTTCGACCTCGGCGTCTCCTCGATGCAGCTCGACCTGGCGGACCGCGGCTTCGCCTACGCGCAGGACGCGCCGCTGGACATGCGGATGAACTCCGAGGACGACCTCACGGCGGCCGGCGTGCTCAACACCTACGCCGAGGACGACCTGGCGCGGATCCTGCGCGAGTACGGCGAGGAGAAGTTCGCCCGCCGCATCGCCAGGGAGATCGTCGCCGAGCGCGAGCAGCGTCCGTTCGAGCGCAGCGAGCAGCTCGTCGAGCTGATCCGCCGCTGCATCCCGGCCCCGGCGCGGCGCACGGGCGGCAACCCCGCCAAGCGCACGTTCCAGGCGCTGCGGATCGAGGTCAACGACGAACTCGGCGTCTACCGGCGGGCGCTGCCGGCGGCGCTGGACCTGCTCTCGGTCGGCGGGCGCGTCGTCGTCCTGTCGTACCACTCCCTGGAGGACCGGATCACCAAGCGCGTGTTCACCTCCGCCACCACGAGCACGGCTCCGCGGGACCTTCCCGTGGTGCCCGAGTCCATGCAGGCCCGCTTCCGCTCCCTGACCCGGGGAGCCGAGCTGGCCGGCGAGGACGAGATCACCGACAACCCCCGCGCGCGTTCGGTCCGGATGCGCGCTGTCGAACGGATCGCCGCATGAACGACGCCCAGCGAGAGACCCGATGAGCACCGCCACCTCCCCCCGTGCCCTCAGCCGCACGGCCGCCGCGCGATCGTCCGCGCTCGCGTCCGGCATCGCCGCGCGCGGTCGTGACGCGCGTGACGTCGGGCTGAAGCTGGTCGGCCCGGTCCGCGTCCGCGCGCGCCGGGCGCCGTTCGTCGTCGTCGTGCTGTCCGTCCTGGCCGCGGGCCTCGTCGGCCTGATCCTGCTGAGCACCGCCATGCAGGCCCAGTCGTTCAAGATCGACGACCTGCAGCAGCGCGCCACCCTCCTGCAGGCGCAGAAGGAGCAGCTCGCCGCCGAGGTGGACCGCATGCAGAGCCCGTCGGGCCTGGCCGACCGCGCCCTGAGCGAGGGCATGGTCCCCAACGCCAACCCCGTCTTCCTGCGCCTCGCCGACGGCAAGGTCATCGGCGAGCCGGTCCCGGCCGAGCCCGACACGAACGTCAGGAGGGCCGGCTGATGCCCGTCTCGGTCACCCGGAACCGGCTGCGGGTCCTCGTGGTCTGCGTGCTCGGCCTCTTCCTGCTCTTCGCCGGCCGCCTCTTCCAGATCCAGGCGGTCGACTCGAAGGCGTACGCGGCGATGGCCGTCGAGGCCGGCACGCGCAAGGCCGTCGTGCCCGCGCCCCGAGGCGACATCGTCGACCGCAACGGCGAGGAGCTGGTCACCAGCACCGACGGACTCACGATCACGGGCGATCCGTCGATGACGGCCGAGAAGGCCCCCGAGATCGCGCGCATCCTGCACGAGAAGCTCGGCGACGAGATCGACTACTTCGACACGATCCAGAAGCTGCGCACGCCGAAGTCGCGCTACGTCTTCCTCGCGAAGGACCTGCCGGCGTACGAGGCCCGCAAGGCGGTGAAGGCCGTCGCCGAGGCCGGCTACACCGGCGTGTTCACCGAGACGGAGAGCCTGCGCAGCTACCCGGGCGGCTCGCTCGCGGCGAACGTCCTGGGCATCACCGAGGAGAACGGCAAGGGCATCGCCGGCCTCGAGATGCAGTACGACCAGCAGCTCACCGGCAAGGACGGCTCGTCGACGTACGAGGTCTCCACGACCGGCCAGCGCATCCCGATGGCCGACTCCACGGTCGAGGAGATGGTGCCGGGCGCGAACGTCAACACCACGATCGACCGTGACCTGCAGTGGTACGCCGACCAGCGCCTGCGCGACGTCGTCAGCTCCGCCGGTGCCGACTACGGCCTGGCGATCACGATGGACGTCCGCACGTGCCAGATCGTGCAGCTCTCGCAGGCGCCCACGTTCAACCCCGACAGTCGCGCCGGCGTCAACGACGGCACGCTCGTCAACCGCGCGGTGTCGAACGTCTTCGAGCCCGGCTCGGTCATGAAGACGATCACCATGGCGGCGCTGGCCGACCAGGGCAAGGTCACCGCCGACACCAGGATCAAGGTGCCGTCGGGCATGGTCATCGACGGCTTCCCGATCGGCGACTACTGGCAGCACGGCGCGATCCGGCTGACGGCTGCGGGCGTCATCGCGAAGTCCTCGAACCTCGGCACGATCGTCGCGGCCGAGCAGATGTCGGACTCGACGTTCTACTCCTACCTGCGCAAGTTCGGCTTCGGCGCCCACAGCGGCATCGACCTGCCCGAGGAGTCGGTGGGCATCGTCTCCCCGGCGCGCGACTGGACGAAGGCCAAGCACGCCACGACCTCGTTCGGACAGGGCGTCTCGGTGAACGCGATCCAGATGATCCGCGCGGTCGGTGCGATCGCCAACGGCGGCGTCATGTGCACGCCGCGGGTCGTGGACTCGCTGACGAAGGCCGACGGCTCGGTCGAGAAGACCGATCCGGGCGAGTCGCGCCGGGTCGTCTCCCGCGAGGCCGCGTCCGAGGTCACCCGCATGATGGAGGCCGTCACGGCCGACGACGGCACGGCGCCCGCCGCGCAGATCGAGGGCTACCGCGTGGCCGGCAAGACCGGCACCGCCTGGCGCGTCAACCCCACCACCGGCAAGTACGTGCGGGGCCAGAACACGATCTCGTTCATGGGCTTCGCGCCGGCGGACAACCCGCGCTTCATCACCTACGTCGTGATCGACAAGCCCCCGCGCAACGCCGGTGGTGGCTCGATGGCCGGCCCGGTGTTCCACGACATCATGTCGATGGCCCTGGAGCGCTTCGGCGTGACGCCCACGGGCGCCAAGCCGCCCAAGATCAAGCAGGACTGGTAGCCGTCGTGCCGCCCGGTAGGTTGGGGCGGGTGGACGAGATGAGGGTCAGGCCGTTCGACACGCCCACGTGGTCCCTCGCCGAGGTGGCCGCGGCGTGGTCCGGGGCGACGGCCGAAGGCGATGCGAGCGTCACCGGGATCAGCCTCTCCACCCGCGACGTCGTGGCCGGCGACCTGTTCGCCGCGCTGCCCGGTGCCAGCACGCACGGCGCCCGGTTCGCGCCCCAGGCGCTCGAGGCCGGGGCCGTGGCGATCCTCACCGACGCCGAGGGCGCCGCGACGCTGCCGGGCGACGTCCCGCGGGTCGTCGTCGAGGAGCCGCGACGCGGCCTCGCCGCGTTCGCCGCGCGGTTCTACGACCGGCCCAGCAGCCGGTTCACCACCGTCGGCGTCACGGGCACGCAGGGCAAGACCACGACCACGTACCTCGCCGAGGCCGCGCTGGGGGAGTCGCGCTCGGCCGTCATCGGCACGATCGGCACCCGCATCGCGGGACGCCCGGCGGCCAGCAGCCTGACCACCCCCGAGGCCCCCGCCCTGCAGGCGCTGTTCGCCGTCATGGCCGAGGAGCAGGTCGCCGCGTGCGCGATGGAGGTCTCGAGCCACGCCATCGTGCAGGGACGCGTCGACGGCTTCGTGCTCGACGCCGCGGTGTTCCTCAACCTCGGTCGCGACCACCTGGACTTCCACCACGACCTCGAGTCGTACTTCGCCGCGAAGGCCGAGCTCTTCACGCCCGAGCACGCCCGCCGCGCCGTGATCAACCTCGACGACGCGCACGGGCGCCGGCTCGCGCAGCAGACCGTGCTCCCGGTCACGACCTTCTCCACCGAGGGGGCGCCCGCCGACTGGCGTGCGGTGAACGTGCGGTCGCACCGCCTCGGCAGCGACGTCACGCTGATCTCGTCCGACGGCACCGAGACCGAGCTGTCCGTGCCGCTGGCCGGCGCCTTCAACGTCTCCAACGCGGTCGCCGCGATCGTGGCGCTGGCGGGGGAGGGCCACGACCTGCGTGAGCTCGTCCGCGGCGTCGCCTCCGCGCGGGGCGTGCCGGGCCGGATGGAGCGCGTCGACGCGGGCCAGCCCTTCACGGCCGTCGTCGACTACGCCCACAAGCCCGAGGCGGTCGAGGCCGTCCTGGCCGCGCTGCGACCCGTCACCGCGGGTCGGCTGATCGTCGTGATCGGCGCCGGCGGCGACCGCGACCGCGGCAAGCGACCGCTGATGGGCGAGGTCGCGGCGCGGCTCGCCGACCTGGTGGTCGTCACCGACGACAACCCGCGCAGCGAGGAGCCGGCGCGGATCCGCGCCGAGGTCCTGGCCGGCGCCGAGCGGGGCACCGCCGAGGTGCTCGAGGTGGGCGACCGACGCGAGGCGATCGCGGTGGCCGTCGGACAGGCGCGCACCGGCGACACGGTCGTCGTCGCGGGCAAGGGCCACGAGCGCGGCCAGCAGGTCGGCGACGTGGTCCACCCGTTCGACGACCGCGAGGTCCTCGTCGAGCTGATCGGAGGCGCCTCGTGACCCCCACCACCCTGGCCCAGGTCGCCGTCGCCACCGACGGCCGCGTCGAGGGCGACGACGCGCTCTCGGTCGAGGGCCCCGTCGCCATCGACTCCCGCCGGGTGACGCCCGGCTGCCTCTTCGTGGCGATCCCGGGCGAGCACGTGGACGGGCACGACTACGTCGAGGCCGCCCTCGAGGGCGGAGCCGTGGCCACGCTCGCCACGCGCGCGGTGCCGGGTCCCCACGTGATCGTGGCCGACCCCGTCCGGGCGCTCGGCCGGCTCGCCGCCGACCGGCTCGCGTCGCTGAGGTCCGAGACCGACCTGCAGGTGGTGGCCATCACCGGCTCGCAGGGCAAGACCTCGGTCAAGGACCTCGTCGCGCACGTCCTCCGGACCGAGGGCGCCACGGTCGCGCCCGAGGGCTCGTTCAACAACGAGCTCGGCGTGCCGCTCACCGTGCTGCGCGCCGACGCCGGCACGCGCCACCTCGTGCTCGAGATGGGAGCCCGCGGGATCGGCCACATCGCCACGCTGTGCGAGATCGCGCCGCCCGACGTCTCCGTCGTCCTGAACGTCGGCACGGCCCACGCGGGCGAGTTCGGCGGTCTCGACCGCACGGCCCAGGCCAAGGGCGAGCTCGTCGAGGCGCTGGACGAGCACGGCACGGCCGTCCTCAACGCCGACGACGAGCGCGTCGCGGCGATGGCGTCGCGCACGCGCGGTCGCGTCCTGACCTTCGGGCGGGCCGGGCAGGTCCGCCTCGTCGGCGACGTCACCCTCGACGACGCCGGGCACCCGCGCTTCGTCGTCGAGGCCGACGGCCTCACGCTCGACGCCACGGTCCCGCAGCTGGGCGCGCACCACGCGATCAACGCCGTCGCGGCCGTCGCCGCGACCTCCGCCCTGGGCGTGCCCCTCGAGGCCGCCGTGCACGCGCTGACCACCGCGACGGCCACCTCGCCCATGCGGATGGAGCGCCACGAGACGGCCGGGGGAGTCGTCGTCGTCAACGACGCGTACAACGCCAACCCCGAGTCCATGGCGGCGGCCCTGCGCACCCTCGCAGGACTGGCCCCGGGACGCGGCGTCGCCGTGCTCGGTGAGATGCTTGAGCTGGGCGAGGACTCGCCCGCGCAGCACCACAGGATCGGCCGGCTCGCCGCCGACCTCGGCATCGCCCGGGTCATCGCGGTCGGTGCCGGAGCCGCCGAGATCGCCCGGGGAGCCGGGTCGGCGGGTCTCCAGGTGGACGATGTCGAGGCAGCGGTGGACGCACTCTCCGCGAGCCTGGATGCCGGTGACGTGGTGCTTGTGAAAGCATCGAGGGGCGCCCGCCTGGAGCGGGTCGTCGAAGCGCTGCTGCGCAACTGACACGCACGGAAGGAACGAACGGAAGCGATGCTGGCCGTACTGATCGCAGGGGTCGTGGGACTCGTCGGCACACTCGTCGGCACCCGTTTCGCGATCTCCGTGCTCGTGGCCAAGGGCTACGGACAGCTCATCCGCGACGACGGTCCGACCTCGCACCACGTCAAGCGCGGCACGCCCACCATGGGCGGCCTCGTCATCATCATCAGCACGGTGCTGGGCTACGCCATCGCCAAGCTGGTCACCGGCTACGAGCCCAGCGCCTCGGCGGTGCTGCTGCTCTTCCTGTTCGTCGGCCTCGGCGCCATCGGCTTCCTCGACGACTGGATCAAGGTCGCGAAGCAGCGCAACCTGGGTCTGCGCAGCAAGGCCAAGATGGTGGGCCAGATCCTCGTCGGCCTCGTGTTCGCCGTCCTGGCGATCGGCTGGGAGAACGACAACGGCCAGACCCCGATCACCCACGCGATCTCGTTCACGCGCGACCTGTCGTGGGAGCTGCCCACGGTGCTGCTGATCGTGTGGGTGCTGCTGATGATCGCGGGTGCCAGCAACGGCGTGAACCTCACCGACGGCCTCGACGGCCTGGCCACCGGCGCCGCCGTGATGGTCTTCGGTGCGTTCATCCTCATCAACGTCTGGCAGTCCAACCAGAGCTGCTTCATGCTCGACCCCGGCCCGAAGTGCTACGAGGTGCGCGACCCGCTCGACCTCGCGGTGGTCGCCTCGGCCGTCACCGGCGCGTGCTTCGGCTTCCTGTGGTGGAACGCCTCGCCCGCCAAGATCTTCATGGGCGACACCGGCTCGCTCTCGCTCGGCGGCCTCATGGCCGGCTTCGCGCTGATGACCCGTACCGAGCTGCTGCTCATCGTGCTGGGCGGCCTGTTCGTCATCATCACCTTCTCGGTGATCCTGCAGGTCGGGTACTTCAAGCTCTCCGGCGGCAAGCGCATCTTCCGGATGGCGCCGCTGCAGCACCACTTCGAGCTCAAGGGCTGGGCCGAGATCACGATCGTGGTCCGGTTCTGGATCATCAGCGGCATCTGCGTGATCTCCGGCATCGGCCTCTTCTACTGGGAATGGGTCGTCGGTGCCTTCTGAGCGCGACGTCTCGTCGCTGCACCGCGACTCCTCGTGGGAGGGCGTCCGCGCCGTCGTCGCCGGCTTCGGCGTCAGCGGCTTCGCGGCCGCCGACACGCTGAACCATCTCGGTGCGAGCGTCGTCGTGCTCGACGAGTCCGAGGGCGACGCCCACCGGCAGGAGCAGGCGCAGCTGCTCGAGGTCCTGGGTGCCGACGTGCGCCTGGGCCCCGGCACCACCGCCGAGCTGCCGCGGGACGTCGACCTCGTGATCACGTCACCCGGCTGGCGCCCCACCGTGCCGCTGCTGGCCGAGGCCGCCGGCCGGGGCATCCCGCTCTGGGGCGAGGTCGAGCTGGCCTGGCGCCTGCGGGGCGCCGATCCCGCGCCGTGGCTGGCCGTCACGGGCACCAACGGCAAGACCACCACGGTGCAGATGCTCGAGGCGATCCTGCAGGCGGCGGGGCTGCGCGCCCAGGCCGTCGGCAACGTCGGCACCCCGATCCTCGAGGCCGTCATGGACCCCGAGGGCCGCGACGTGCTGGCCGTCGAGCTCTCCAGCTTCCAGCTGCACTGGACGCAGTCGATGGCGGCCGAGTCCGCCGCCGTGCTGAACCTCGCACCCGACCACTACGACTGGCACGGCGGGGCGCAGGCCTACGCGGCCGCGAAGGGCAAGGTCTACGAGCAGGTCCGGCGCGCGTGCGTCTACAACGTGGCCGACGAGGCCACGAGGCACCTGGTCGAGGAGGCCGACGTGGTCGAGGGCGCCCGCGCCATCGGGTTCACCCTGGGCATCCCCGAGCCCGGCATGGTCGGCATCGTCGACGACCTGCTGGTCGATCGGGCCTTCGTGGACTCCCGCGCCACGAGCGCCGCCGAGATGGCCTCGATCTCCGACCTCGACGACGACTCGCCGCACAACGTGCAGAACGCGCTCGCGGCCGCCGCGCTCGCGCGGGCCCACGGGGTCGTCCCGGTCGCGGTCCGCGACGGTCTGCGCGCCTTCCGCCTCGGACCTCACCGGATCAGCACGGTCGCCGAGCGCGACGGCGTCCGCTGGGTGGACGACTCCAAGGCCACCAACCCGCACGCCGCTCGCGCCTCGCTGCGCGCCTTCGACCACGTGGTCTGGGTCGCCGGGGGACTGGCGAAGGGCGCCACGTACGGCGACCTGGTCCGCGACGTCCGCGAGCACCTGCGGGCCGCCGTGCTCATCGGCGCCGACCGCGACCTCATCGCCGCCGAGCTGGCCGCCCAGGCGCCCGACGTGCCGGTCGAGCTCGCCGACGGCGACGACGCCGACGCGCTGATGGACGCCGTCGCGACCGCCGCCCGGCGCCACGCCCGTCCGGGCGACACCGTCCTGCTCGCTCCCGCCGCCGCCTCGATGGACCAGTTCCGCGACTACGCCCACCGCGGCGACGCGTTCGCGCAGGCCGTCGACCGCCTCGGCTGACCCCGGTCCGCTCGGAGGCGGTGAGTGGTCAACCACTCCCGGTCACCGCCGGTGACCGGTCAACCCTTCGGGGCTCCGTTCAGGTTGAGGGCTCACCGCCCCACCCCGGGTTCGGTTCCCCGCTCACCGCTCCCGCGGCCGGACGCGGCGACACGCGCCCGGAGGTCCACGCGGCACGCCGTCCCACGGGCCACACTGGGGAGCAGTTTCCCTTTCTTCCCCGAAGGAACGCCATGAGTACCACCGCTTCTCGGCGGTCGTCGAGCACGCTCGAGACCGTGCGGAACCTGCTGGAGCGACCGCTCGCGTCGTATCAGCTCGTGCTCGGCACGACCGGCCTGCTGCTCGGGCTCGGCCTCATCATGGTCCTCAGCGCCAGCTCGGTGTTCGCGCTGCGCGTCTACGGCAACTCCTTCGAGATCTTCAGCCGCCAGGCGATCTTCGCGGTCGTCGGGCTCGTGGGCATGGTCATCGCGATGCGCATCCCGCTCGAGCGGGTTCGCCAGCTGTCGCGACCCGTCCTGCTCGTGGTCGTCGTGCTGATCGGGCTGACCTTCACGCCGCTGGGCATGGACATCAACGGCAACCGGAACTGGATCCCGCTGTTCGCCGGCTTCAACCTCCAGCCGTCCGAGTTCGCGAAGCTCGCGATCGTGATGTGGATCGCCGACCTCTACACCCGCCGACACCGACACCTCGGCACGCCGCGATTCGTCATCACGCCCGTCGTCCCGATCGCGGGAGCCGTCTCGGCGCTCGTCGTGTTCCAGAAGGATCTCGGCACCGCGGTCATCCTGTTCGCGATCATCGCGGGCATGCTGTGGGTCGCCGGCCTGCCGCTCAAGCCGATGCTGGGCTTCGGCGCCGGCCTCGTCGTGCTGCTGCTGTTCTTCGTGGCCACGGCGCAGCACCGCGTCGACCGCTTCATGTCGTTCCTCAACCCGATGGCCGATCCCGAGCAGTCGGGCTACCAGGCGATCAAGGCGATGATGGGCTTCGCCCGCGGGGGCTTCTGGGGCCTGGGCCTGGGCAGCAGTCGTCAGAAGTGGGGCGCCCTGCCCGAGGCGCACACCGACTTCATCCTCGCGGTCATCGGCGAGGAGCTCGGTTTGGCCGGCAGCCTCGTGATCCTGGCCCTGTTCGGCCTGCTGGCGTACACCGGCTTCCGCATCGCTCACCGCAGCCGCGACCGCTTCGCGCGCTACCTCGCCGCCGGCATCACGATCTGGCTCACGACGCAGGCGATCATCAACATCGGCATGGTGCTCGGCCTGCTGCCGGTCATCGGCGTGCCGCTTCCGCTCGTCTCGTACGGTGGTTCCAGCATGCTCGCCACACTCGCCGCGCTGGGCCTCCTGGCCAACTGCGCCACCACCGAACCCGGCGCCGCCCGCGCCCTGTCCGTCTCGCGTCGCGCGAAGGCGCGCAAGAAGCAGCGGGCGGGTCGCTGACGATGCGTGTCCTGCTCGCCGGTGGTGGTACCGCCGGTCACACGTCTCCGCTGCTCGCGACCGCCGCGGTCCTGGCCGACGCGGGCGACGACATCGTCTGCCTGGGCACTCCGCGCGGCCTCGAGGTCACGCTGATCCCGCAGGCCGGCCACGCGCTCGAGCTGGTGCCGCCGGTGCCGCTGCCGCGCCGCCCCAACGCCGACCTGGTGAAGCTGCCCGCCAACCTGCGCCGCTCGGTCTCGGCCACGCTCGAGGTCTTCGACCGGTTCCGTCCCGACGTCGTCGTCGGCTTCGGCGGCTACGTCTCGGTGCCGGCCTACCTCGCGGCCCGCAGGCGCAAGCTGCCCCTCGTCGTCCACGAGGGCAACGCGCTGCCCGGCATCGCGAACAAGCTCGGCGCGCGCCTCACCCGTCACGTGGCGACCAGCTTCCCCGACACCGAGCTGCGCCACGGCACCTACACGGGCCTGCCGATCCGTCGGCAGATCGCCGACCTCGACCGGCACGCCTCGCGGGCCGAAGGCCGCCGGCGCTTCGGCCTCGACCCCGATCGCCCGACGATCCTGGTCACCGGAGGCTCGCAGGGCGCCCGTCGCATCAACACCACGATGGCCGCCGCCGCGCGTGACCTCGCCGACGCCGGCATCCAAGTGCTGCACGCGGCCGGTCGTCCCGAGGAGGTCGAGCTCGACAGCCGTGCGGACGACCCGCCCTACGTCGTCGAGCAGTACATCGACCGGATCGACCTCGCCTACGCCGCCGCGGACCTGGTGGTGTGCCGCTCGGGCGCCAACACCGTCACCGAGGTCGCGGCCGTCGGCCTGCCGGCCGTCTTCGTCCCGCTGCCGATCGGCAACGGCGAGCAGGCCCTCAACGCCCACCCGGTGGTGGGTGCCGGCGGTGCGCTGCTGATCGAGGACGGCGCGTTCACGCCGGCGTGGGTCGACAGCGCGATCGTCTCGCTCGTCACCTCGCCCGAGCGCCTCGAGCGCATGTCGCAGGCCGCGTCCGGCATCGTCCGGCGCGACGCCGCCGAGCGTCTCGCGCAGATGGTGCACGAGGCGGGGGAGGCCGGCCGGTGAGGATCGACCTGCCGTCCGAGGTCCTGCCCGCCGACCGGCTCGGCCGCGTGCACCTCATCGGCATCGGCGGCGCGGGACTCTCGGCCATCGCCCTGCTGATGCACGAGGCCGGCGTCGACGTGAGCGGCAGCGACGGCAAGGACTCCGCCGTGCTCGACCGCCTGCGTGCCGCCGGCATCACGTGCCACGTCGGTCACGACGCCGCGCACCTGGCCGACCGGGACACGGTCATCGCGTCCACCGCGGTGCCCGAGGACAACCCCGAGGTCGTCGAGGCGCGCCGCCGCGGCCTGCGCCTGTGGCCGCGCTCGGCCGGCCTCATGTCGACGATGCTCGGTGACCGCCGGATCGCGATCGCGGGCACGCACGGCAAGACCACCACCACCGCGATGCTGACGTTCGCGCTGCGCGGCGCCGGCGCCGACCCGTCGTTCGCGATCGGGGCCGAGGTCGCGGGGCTGGGCACCAACGCCCGCCGCGGCACCGGTCCCGAGTTCGTCGTCGAGTCCGACGAGAGCGACGGCGCCTTCCTGCACTACCGGCCGCACGCCGCCGTCGTCACGAACATCGACGCCGACCACCTCGACACGTGGGGCACGGTCGAGGCGTACGAGCTCGCCTTCGCCCAGTTCGCCGCCACGGTCGACGAGGTCGTCGTGGTCTCGGCCGACGACCCCGGCTGCCGTCGCCTGCGCGACACCGTGAGCAGCCCGCGGATCCTCACCGCCGGGTTCGCCGAGGACGCGCACGTCCGCGGCACGGACGTCGAGGTCGCCGGCTCGACCACCCGCTTCGCCCTCCACGTGCCGGGCCTGGAGCCCACCGAGGTCGTCCTCGCCGTCCCCGGACGGCACTACGCCGCCGACGCCCTGCTCGCGCTGGCCATCGGCCTCGAGCTGGGGCACGACCTCGCCGGGATGGTCGAGGGCCTGGCGGGCTACACCGGGGCCGCGCGCCGCATGGAGCCCAAGGGCGAGGCCGGGGGAGTGCGCGTCGTCGACTCCTACGCGCACCACCCCACCGAGATCGCGGCCGATCTGGCTGCCGCCCGCGCGCTCGCCGGCGACGACCGTCTCGTCGTGGTCTTCCAGCCCCACCTGGTCAGCCGCACCCGCCTGTTCGGCGAGCGCATGGGCCAGGAGCTCGCCGCCGCCGACCTCGTCGTGGTGGCCGACCTCTATCTCGCGCGCGAGGCCGCCGATCCCGCGGTCACCTCGGCCCTCGTCGTCGACGCGGCCGGCCCGGACGCCCACCTGGGCGGTCCGGTCGAGGACGTGCCCGCGTTCCTGCAGCCGATGCTGCGCCCGGGCGACCTCGTGCTGACGCTCGGCGCCGGCGACGTCACCACCGTGGGCCCGGCGCTGCTGGACCTCCTGCGGGACTCCGGCGATGAGTGACCGCTTCAGCGAGAAGCTCCGGCTCAAGCGGCGCAGGTCGCGCTGGCGCATCGCGGGGATCGTGCTGCTCGTCCTCCTCGTCGCGGGCGCGGTCTGGGCGATCTGGTTCTCGAGCCTGTTCGAGACGCGCGAGACCACGGTCTCCGGCACCGAGCACGTCCCGGTCGAGCGCGTGGTGCGCGTCGCCCAGGTGCCGCTCGGCGAGCCGGTGCTGCGCGTGGACACCGACGCGATCGAGGAGCGGGTCGCCACGCTCAAGCCCGTCCGGTCGGTGCGCGTCGAGCGCGACCTCCCGCACACGATCCGCATCGTCGTCACCGAGCGCACGGCCGTGGCGTGGGTCGACCGCTCGGGCACGCCGTGGGCCGTCGACGCGACCGGCGTGGTCTACCGGCCGCTGAACTCGCGCCCGGGCCACCTGCCGCAGCTGGACGTCGACGCCGACGACCGCCGCGTCGTCGCGGCCACCGCCCGCGTGGCGGCCGACATCGCCGACGGCGACCGCGAGCTGCTCGCCGACACGAACGCCATCACGGCCGAGACGCGCGACTCGATCGAGCTCGCGCTGACGAAGGACCGCACCGTCGTGTGGGGGAGTGCGGAGGAGGCCGGGCCCAAGCTCGCCGTCCTGCGACCGCTGCTCCAGATCGAGGCCAGCAGCTACGACGTCAGCGCGCCCGAGCGCCCGACGACGCTCGAGTAGACGCGCGTCCCCCGAGTAGACGAACAACACGCCGCCGGCGCGGCGTGTCGTCCGAGATCGATCCGGCGTACCCACCTAGTGTCAAGACATCGACGAGGTTGACATAACTATAAGCCTCGACTTGAACGTTAAGGTTTCGAAGGGGAAGACGACATGGCGGTCCAGAACTACCTTGCGGTGATCAAGGTCGTCGGCATCGGCGGCGGTGGTGTCAACGCCGTCAACCGCATGATCGAGGCCGGGCTCAAGGGTGTGGAGTTCATCGCGATCAACACCGACGCCCAGGCGCTGCTGATGACCGATGCCGACGTGAAGCTCGACGTGGGGCGCGATTCCACGCGAGGCCTCGGCGCCGGCGCCGATCCCGAGATCGGCAAGAAGGCCGCCGAGGACCACGCCGAGGAGATCGAGGCGGCCCTCAAGGGCGCCGACATGGTCTTCGTCACGGCGGGCGAGGGCGGTGGCACGGGCACCGGCGGCGCTCCGGTGGTGGCGCGTATCGCGCGCTCGCTCGGCGCCCTCACCATCGGGGTCGTCACGCGACCCTTCAAGTTCGAGGGCCGCAACCGCGCGGCCCAGGCGGACGTGGGCGTGCAGCGACTCCGCGAGGAGGTCGACACCCTCATCGTCATCCCGAACGACCGACTGCTCTCGATCAGCGATCAGAACATCAGCCTGCTGGACGCGTTCCGCCAGGCCGACCAGGTGCTCTACCAGGGCGTCTCGGGCATCTCCGAGCTCATCACCACGCCCGGCCTGATCAACGTCGACTTCGCGGACGTGAAGTCGATCATGAGCGACGCCGGCTCGGCCCTCATGGGCATCGGCTCGGCGCGCGGCGAGCACCGTGCTGCCACGGCCGCCGAGCTGGCCGTCTCCAGCCCGCTGCTCGAGGCCTCCATCGAGGGCGCCCGCGGCGTGCTGCTGTCCATCGCGGGTGGCTCCGACCTCGGCCTGTTCGAGATCAACGAGGCCGCCGAGCTGGTCCAGGAGGCCGTCCACGACGACGCCAAGATCATCTTCGGCACGGTCATCGACGACTCACTCGGCGACGAGGTGCGCATCACGGTCATCGCCGCCGGCTTCGACGGCGGCGAGCCGAAGCAGCGCGACGCCGCCCAGCCCGCGCTGCGGGGTCGCGACCAGCAGGCGCCCGCGAAGGAGTCGGCCCCGGCCGCCCCGAGCAAGCCCGCCGAGCGCACCGAGGCCTCCGAGCAGCGTGTCGTGTCCGAGCCCGTCCCGGTGTCCCAGCCCGCGGGCCAGGAGTTCGGCGACGGCCTCGACATCCCGGACTTCCTGCGCTGACCGTGCCCGACAGCACGCCCGGCTCCTCTGCGCCGTTCTGGTTCCGGTCCGACCTCGGGGTCGCGTCGTTCGGCTTCACCGACGCGCGCACCGACCTGGGTCGGGGCCCGATCGACGGATCACCCGCGGAGGGCCCGGGCGTCGTGGCCGCGGCGCTCGGGGGCCAGCCGGCCCTGATGCGCCAGGTCCACGGTGCCGACGTGGCCGTCGCCGACCCTGACGCCCAGCCCGAGGCCGACGCGCTCGTGCTCGACCGGCCGGGCGTCGTCGCGATCGTCCGGGTCGCCGACTGCGTCCCGATCGTCATCGCGTCGCCCGACCGGCCGCTGGCGGCCGTCGTGCATGCGGGTCGCGTGGGCATGGCGTCCGGCGTGGTCCCCGCGGCCGTGGCCGCCCTGCGCGAGCGCGGCGCCGACCGGCTCGAGGCGTGGGTCGGACCCCGGGCCTGTGGCTCCTGCTACGAGGTGCCGCAAGCGATGGCCGACGAGGTCGCCGCGGCCGAGCCCGCCGCCCGGGCCACCACCCGGCAGGGCACGCCCGGCCTCGACATCGGCGCCGGCGTGCTGGCCCAGCTCGAGCGCGACGGCGTGGTCGCCCACGACCTCGGTGGCTGCACGATCGAGGACGAGCAGTTCTGGTCGCACCGGCGTCAGGGTGAGGCCGCAGGACGCTTCGGCGCCGCGGTCGTCCTGCGCGAGGGGAGTGCCGATGTCGCGCCGTGACGAGCTCGCGCAGAACCTCGCGGCCGTCCGCGAGCGGATCGCCCGCGCCTGCGAGCAGGCCGGCCGCGATCCCGGCGAGGTCACCCTCGTCGTCGTCACCAAGACCCACCCGGCGAGCGACGTCGAGCTCCTCGCCGACCTCGGCGTCACCGACGTCGGCGAGAACCGCCACCCCGAGGCCGCCGACAAGCAGGCCGAGGTCGCGGCGAGCGGGGCCTCGCTGCGCTGGCACTTCGTCGGAGGGCTCCAGACCAACAAGGCCGGCGCCGTCGCCCGCTACGCCGACGTCATCCACAGCGTCGATCGCGCGAAGCTCGCCCGGTCGCTCGACCGCGGGGCCGAGGCCGCCGGGCGCACGCTGCGCGTCCTCGTCCAGGTCGACTTCGACACCACCGACCCCGGCCGCGCGGGCGTCCCGCCGGCCGACGTGCAGGCGCTCGCCGACGTGATCGTGGGGGAGTGCCCGCACCTCGAGCTCGGGGGCGTCATGACCGTCGCGCCGCTCGGGCAGGACCCCGAGCCGAGCTTCGCGCACCTGCGCGAGATCAGCGCCGACCTGGTGCGCACCGTGCCGTCCGCGACCACGATCTCGGCCGGCATGAGCGAGGACTTCGAGGTCGCGATCCGGCACGGCGCGACACACGTGCGCGTGGGTCGTTCGGTGCTGGGGCAGCGACCTGTACTGCAGTAGTCTCAACAACGTCAAGACCGAAGATCGGGAGTGAGCATGGCTGGCGCAATGCGGAGGATGGGCGAGTACCTCGGACTCGTCGAGCAGGCCGAGTACGACGAGGCGCTGGAGTACGAGCCGGAGGCCCCGGCACGCACCGCCGCGCCGGTGCGTCAGGCTGCCCCCCAGTCGGTCGCGCCGCGCACCGTGACGGCCCTCGACGACCGCCGTCAGCCCGGCCTGTCCGTGGCCGACCTGGCGCGCATCGAGACCGTCACGCCCCGCACGTACAACGATGCCCGCACCATCGGCGAGTCGTTCCGCTCGGGCGTGCCGGTGATCATGAACCTCTCCGACATCGGCGACGACGACGCGAAGCGTCTCGTCGACTTCGCCGCCGGACTGGTCTTCGCCGTCCACGGCACGATCAACCGGATCACGGCGAAGGTCTTCCTGCTGTCGCCCGAGGGAGTGCAGGTGTCCGACGAGGACCGCGCCACCCTCGCCGCCGGCGGCTTCTACAACCAGAGCTGAGGCCCCGTGTCACCGATCGGGACCATTCTCTACAACCTCATCTACCTGGCGATCATCTTCGTGATCGCCAGGTTCGTCGTCGACTGGGTGCAGCTGCTCGCCCGCCAGTGGCAGCCCCGCGGCTTCATCGCGGTGCTGTGCGAGTTCATCTTCACCGTCACCGACCCGCCGCTGCGCGCCCTGCGCAAGGTCATCCCGCCGATCCGTCTGGGTGGCGTCATGCTCGACGTCTCGGCGATGGTCCTGTTGCTCCTGTTGTTCATCGCGCAGTCCCTGGTGGTCGTCATCTTTTAGGTGATCGTTGAGACTTGAGCACCGGCCCGCTGCCCGGTGCTTAGGATGAGGCGGTACCGTTGACGAGGCCCCGAATCTTTCCCCCGACAGACCCGACTCACACGCAGAGGTGACCAGATGGCGCTCACGCCCCAGGACATTCGCGACAAGCAGTTCACTGCCGTGCGCTTGCGCGACGGCTACGACATGGGTGAGGTCGAGCAGTTCCTCGATGAGGTCGAGGTCGAGTTCGAACGCCTCGTCAACGAGAACTCCGAGCTGAAGGCCAAGGTCGCCGAGCTCGAGGCCGCGCTCGAGGAGGCCTCCAAGGCCCAGCCCGCTCCCGCCGCCGCCAAGCCCGAGCCCGTCAAGGAGCCCGAGCCGGTCAAGGAGCCCGAGCCCACGCCGGCCCCCGCCGCTCCGGCCCCCGCCGCTCCGCAGGAGCTGCGCGTCACCTCCACCGCCGAGGCCTCCACGGCCGCCGCGCGCCTCCTCGAGATCGCGTCGGCCAACGCCGACCAGCTCATGGACGCCGCGAAGGAGGAGGCCGACACGATCATCGGTGAGGCCCGCGTCGAGGCCGAGCAGCTCTCGGCCGAGGCCCGTCGCAACGCCGACACGCTGCAGTACGAGTCGCGCAAGCGCGCCGAGCAGCTCGACGTCGAGACCGAGCAGCGCCGCAAGGAGGTCATCTCCAGCCTCGAGCGTGAGCGTCAGGAGCTCCAGGGCGAGATCGACCACCTGCGTGCCTACGAGCGCGAGTACCGCGCCCGCCTCAAGGCCTACTTCCAGGACCAGCTCGCGCAGCTCGAGGGCAGCTCGCCCGTCGCGCCGCAGCAGGGCTCCGCGCTGGACAGCAAGGACTGATCTCGCGGCACCGCGTCACTGAGTCGAACGACGGCGCCCGATCCCTCCGGGGATCGGGCGCCGTCGTCGTTCGTTGGGGCCTCGCGTCCGCCGTCGCCGCGGTCACTCCCGACTTTCGTGACACCTATGCCGACTTTGGTGACGGGAATCGGTCCCCCGCGGCCATTCCGCCCCCATCCCGTCACGAAAGTCGGAGCGAGGCGGCCCGCAGACGTCAGAGCGGGGCGGCCCCGGTGGGGCCGCCCCGCTCCGCACGGGCGGTTTGGCTCAGGCGCGCGCCAGGCTCACCGCGAGGCCGAGATCCTCGTCGTGCACGTCGTCGGCCTCGCCGGGCGCGAACGCGACCGCCAGGACCTCCTCGGCGATGCTGTCGCCGTGCTCGCGCAGCGCCTCGGCGGTCTCGCCCTCGGCGGCCCACGTGAGCGTGATGCGGTCGGTGATCTCCAGCCCGGCGGCCTTGCGCGCCTCCTGGATCACGCGCACGGCCTCACGGGCCAGGCCCGCGCGGCGCAGCTCGTCGTCGATGGCCAGGTCGAGCGCGACGGTCTCGCCCTGCTCGTTGACGACCGACCAGCCCTCGCGCGGACGCTCGGTGATGATGACGTCGTCGGCCTCGACCTGCCACGACTCGCCGCCAGCCGTGACGGTGGCCTCGCCGGACTCGAGCGCCCGGGCGAGCTCGCCCGCGTCGGTCGCGGCGATGGCCTGCGCGACCACCGGGGTCTGCTTGCCGTAGCGCTTGCCCAGCTGGCGGAAGTTGGCCTTGGCCGAGAACTCCACGAGGTCGGCGCCGGCGTCGGCCAGCGAGCCGAGCTCGACGATGTTGAGCTCCTCGCACACCTGCGCGCGCAGGTCCTCGCCGAGCGACTCGAAGTGGGCCGAGCCGATGAGCGCACGGCGCAGGGGCTGGCGCGTGCGGACCTTGGCCTCGGCGCGGGCGGCGCGACCGAGCTCGGTGACGCGTCGGGCCAGGCCCACGCGTGCGGCCAGGCCCTCGACGCGCAGCGACGCGTCGGTCTTGGGCCACGACGCGAGGTGCACCGACGGCGCGGCGTCGGGGTCGACGGGGACCACGAGGTCCTGCCAGACCCGCTCGGTGACGAACGGGACGAGCGGCGCCATGAGGCGTGTCAGCACGTCGAGGACCTCGTGCAGGGTGGCCAGGGCGGCCGCGTCGCCGCGCCAGAAGCGCTTGCGCGAGCGACGCACGTACCAGTTGGACAGGTCGTCGACGAAGGTCGCCAGGACCGCGCCGGCGCGCTGGGTGTCGAAGTCCTCCAGGGCCGACGTGACGTCGGTGACCAGGTCCTGCGTCTGCGACAGCAGCCACTGGTCGAGGACGCCGCGCTCGGCCACCGGGGGAGCGTCGGTGGCCGGGCTCCAGTCGGCGGCGCGGGCGTACAGGACGTGGAACGCCACGGTGTTCCAGTACGTCAGCAGCACCTTGCGCACGATCTCGGTGAGCGCGGTGGGGCCGATGCGGCGCGCCGACCACGGCGAGCCCGCGCACGCCATGAACCAGCGCAGCGCGTCGGCGCCGTGCTCGTCCATGAGCGGCATGGGCAGCAGGATGTTGCCCAGGTGCTTGCTCATCTTGCGGCCGTCCTCGGCCAGGATGTGGCCCAGGCACACGACGTTCTCGTAGCTGGACTCGTCGAACACGAGCGTGCCGACGGCCATGAGGGAGTAGAACCAGCCACGGGTCTGGTCGATGGCCTCGGAGATGTACTGCGCGGGGTAGGCGCGCTCGAACTTCTCCTTCGAGCCCTCCACGTGCGGGTAGCCCCACTGCGCGAACGGCATCGAGCCGGAGTCGAACCACGCGTCGATGACCTCGGGCACGCGACGGTACGTGCCGGGCTCGCCGTCGACCGTGAAGGTGACGTCGTCGATGTACGGTCGGTGGGGATCGAGGTCGGACTGGTCGGTGCCGGTCAGCTCGGACAGGTGGGCCAGCGACTCGACGCAGACGACCTTGCTCGGATCGGCGTCGTTGCGCCAGATCGGCAGGGGCGTGCCCCAGAAGCGGTTGCGCGAGAGCGACCAGTCGATGTTGTTCTGCAGCCAGTCGCCGTAGCGGCCGTGCTTGATGGTCTCGGGGTACCAGTTGGTCTTCTCGTTCTGCGCGAGCAGCTCGTCCTTGCGCGCCGTGGTGCGGATGTACCAGGCGGGCAGCGCGAAGTACATGAGCGGCGTGTGGCAGCGCCAGCAGTGCGGGTAGCTGTGCTCGTAGTCCAGCGCGCGGAACAGCAGGCCGCGCGACTCGAGGTCGGCTACCAGCGTGGGGTCGGCCTCCTTGAAGAAGGCGCCGCCGACGAGCGGGACGTCGGCCTCGAAGTGGCCGTCGGGCGCGATCGGGTTGACCACGGGCAGGCCGTACGCCTTGCAGACCGCCATGTCGTCCGCGCCGAACGCGGGGGACTGGTGCACCAGGCCGGTGCCGTCGTCGGTGGTGACGTAGTCGCCCAGGACGACGAAGTGCGCGTCGGGGATCTCGACGAGGTCGAAGGGGCGACGGTACGTCCAGCGCTCCATGTCACGGCCGGTGACGGTCTCGACGGTCTCCCAGCCCTCGCCGAGGGCGGAGGCGACCAGCGGCTCGGCCACGACGACGCGGTCGGTGCCGTTCGTGGCCACGACGTAGGTGACCTCGGGGTGCACGGCGACGGCCGTGTTCGACACGAGGGTCCACGGCGTGGTGGTCCAGACCAGCAGGTCGGTGCCCTCCCACGGGCCCGACGTCAGCGGGAAGCGCACGTAGACCGAGGGATCGACGACGGTCTCGTAGCCCTGCGCGAGCTCGTGGTCGGACAGCGTGGTGCCGCAGCGCGGGCAGTACGGCGCGACGCGGTAGTCCTCGACCAGCAGGCCCTTGCCGTGGATCTGCGCCAACGCCCACCACACGCTCTCGACGTACGAGGCGTCCATCGTGCGGTAGGGGTCGGACATGTCGGTCCAGTACGCCATGCGCTCGGTCATGGTCTCGAACTGGTCGACGTTGCGCAGGACGGACTCGCGGCACTTCGCGTTGAACTCCGCGATGCCGAAGGCCTCGATGTCGGGCTTGCCGTTGAAGCCGAGCTCCTTCTCGACGGCGATCTCCACGGGCAGGCCGTGGCAGTCCCAGCCGGCCTTGCGCTCGACGTGGAAGCCCTGCATGGTCTTGAAGCGCGGGAAGACGTCCTTGAAGACGCGGGCCTCCACGTGGTGGGTGCCGGGGACGCCGTTCGCGGTGGGCGGGCCCTCGTAGAAGGTCCAGCGCGGCGCGTCGGCGCGGGTGCTCAGGCTGGCGGCGAAGGTGCCCTGCTCGGCCCACAGGTCGAGGATCTCGCGCTCCATCACCGGCAGGTCGACGTGGGCCGGCACGGGCCGGTATCGCAGCGACTCAGCGGGGGTGGCGGAGGGACCGGATGCAGCCTGTGCTGCGGGGGCGTTCGGGGCGTCCTGACTCACTCGGCCAATCCTACGGTGGGGCGACTTGCACGCGTCCCGTGGTCGGTCTACTGTCCCGGGCATGCCCAAGACCACGTTGGCCGTCCGCGCGGACGAAGAGCCCTGGACCCCTGCGGAGGCCAAGGCCGTGCGCGAGGAGCTCGTCGGGGACCTCGCCCGCCTGAGGACCGAGCTCGACCACTCCGCCCGTGATCTGCAGGACATCCTGGCCGGAGGTGTCGACGGTGCGGGCAACGACCAGGCCGACGTCGGCTCGAACAGCCTCGAGCGCGATGCCGAGCTCTCGCTCGCCGCGAACCAGCGCGAGCTGCTGCTGCAGACCGAGAAGGCGCTGGCCCGTCTCGACGACGGCACCTACGGCGTCTGCGAGCAGTGCGGCGAGCCGATCGGCAAGCTGCGCCTCATGGCGTTCCCCCGCGCGACGCTGTGCATGGACTGCAAGCGTCGCGAGGAGCGTCGCTGACTCCCGTGACCCCGTCCTCGGACCCGTCGACCGAGCCGATCGGCCGTCGCCGGGTCGGCCTGTTCGCGTTCGTCGCGATCGCGGTCGTGGCGCTCGACCAGCTCACCAAGTGGTGGGCGGTCGCGCGGCTCGACGGCCGTGACGCCATCCCGCTGCTGGGCGACCTGCTGAGCCTGCGCTTCGTGCTCAATCCCGGCGCCGCGCTCGGCACCGCCGCGGGCTACACGATCGTGCTGAGCCTCGTCGCGATCGCCGTCACGGTCACCCTCATCGTCATCGCGCCCCGGCTGCGCGACCCGTGGTGGGCCGTGGGCCTGGGGCTGTTCCTCGGGGGCGCCGTGGGAAACTTGATCGACCGGCTCTTCCGTGAGCCGTCGTTCCTGCGGGGCCACGTCGTGGACTTCATCGACTACGCCGGCTTCTTCGTGGGGAACGTGGCCGACATCGCCCTGACGGTGGCGGCCGTGGTCATCATCTGGCGGTCGTGGCGAGGACATCGCTTCGACGGCACCCGGGAGGAATCGTGACCGACGACGCCACGCAGGTGCGCAGCGTCTACATCCCCGAGGGCCTGGCCGGCGAGCGCGTCGACGTCGCCCTGGCCCGGCTCTTCGGCGTCTCGCGCACGCGCGCCGGCGACCTCGTCGCCGAGGGGCTCGTGCTGCTCGACGGCAGCCAGCCGATCAAGTCCGAGCGCGTCGAGCCCGGCGCGCTGATCGAGGCCACCATCCCCGCACCCCGGCGCGCCGTGGTGGTGCCCACCGAGGTCGAGGGCATGTCGATCGTGCACGAGGACGACGACATCGTCGTGGTCGACAAGCCGATCGGCGTTGCGGCGCATCCCGGCGTGGGCTGGGACGGGCCCACCGTCTCGGGTCACCTGGCCGGCGTGGGCGTGCGGATCTCCACCAGCGGCGCGCCCGAGCGCCAGGGCATCGTGCAGCGCCTCGACGTCGGCACCAGCGGCCTCATGGTCGTGGCCAAGTCCGAGCGCGCCTACACCGTGCTGAAGCAGGCGTTCCGCGACCGCACGGTCGACAAGACCTACCACTCGCTCGTGCAGGGCCACCCCGACCCGCACACCGGCACGATCGACGCGCCGATCGCCCGGCACCCCAAGCACGACTTCAAGTTCACGGTCCGCGCCGACGGCCGCGCCTCGGTCACGCACTACGACACGCTCGAGGCGCACCGCTTCGCGTCGCTGCTGGAGATCAAGCTCGAGACCGGTCGCACCCACCAGATCCGCGTGCACATGGCCGCCATCAAGCACCCGTGCGTGGGCGACCCGCTGTACGGCGCCGACCCGGTGCTGGCCAAGCGCGTCGGCCTCGAGCGCCAGTGGCTCCACGCGGTGCGGCTCGGCTTCACCCACCCGGCGTCGGGGGAGTGGGTCGAGTACGAGAGCCCCTACCCCGACGACCTCCAGCGCGCGCTCGACGTCGTCCGCGAGCTGGACTGACCCGCAGTTTCCCCGGTTAACCGGGGAAACCGTCACTTCACGAGGTTCGCGAACCTCGCGAAGTGACAGGAAACCTCGTTCAGTCGCCGCCGGGAGTCGCGGCCGGGAGGTGGAGGGCGTCCGGCACAATGGGCGCATGAGTCCTGTCGTGCGCCAGTCGGAGAAGTTGAGGGATGTCCTGTACGACATCCGCGGCCCCGTCAGCGCGCGAGCTGCCCAGCTGGAGGCCGAGGGTCATCGGATCCTCAAGCTCAACATCGGCAACCCGCAGCCGTTCGGGTTCGACGCGCCCTCGGAGATCCTCCAGGACGTCATCGCCGGCCTGCCCACGGCGCAGGGCTACTCCGACTCGCGCGGCATCCAGTCCGCGCGGCGTGCGGTGGTGCACCACTACCAGCTGCAGGAGGGCTTCCCGGCCCTCGACATCGACGACGTCTGGCTCGGCAACGGCGTCAGCGAGCTGATCCAGATCGCCCTGCAGGCGCTGCTCGACAACGGCGACGAGGTGCTGATCCCCACGCCGGACTACCCGCTGTGGACCGCGGTGACGAACCTCGCCGGTGGGCGCCCCGTGCACTACCGGTGCGACGAGGACAACGACTGGAACCCCGACCTGGCCGACCTCGAGGCGAAGATCACCGATCGCACCAAGGTCATCGTCGTCATCAACCCGAACAACCCCACGGGCGCCGTCTACAGCCGTGAGACCCTCACCGCGATCGCCGATCTCGCGCGCAAGCACGACCTGATCCTCATGGCGGACGAGATCTACGACAAGATCCTCTACGACGACGCCGTCCACATCCCCTTGGCCAGCATCGCGCCCGACGTCCTGACGCTGACGTTCAACGGCCTCTCCAAGGCGTACCGCGTGTGCGGCTACCGTGCCGGCTGGCTCGTCGTCACCGGTCCGCTCGAGCGCGCCCAGGACTATCTCGAGGGCCTCACCCTGCTGGCGTCGATGCGGCTGTGCCCCAACGTGCCGGCACAGAACGCGATCCAGGTGGCGCTCGGCGGCTACCAGTCGATCAAGGAGCTGATCCTGCCCGGCGGCCGCCTGCTGGAGCAACGCGACACCGCGGTCAACGAGCTGCGCAAGATCCCCGGCGTCAGCGTCGTCGCGCCGCGCGGCGCCCTGTACGCGTTCCCGCGCCTCGACCCCGAGGTCTACCCGATCAAGGACGACCAGCAGTTCGTGCTGGACCTGCTGATGTCGGAGAAGATCCTGCTGACCCAGGGCACGGGCTTCAACTGGCCCGATCCCGACCACCTGCGCATCGTCACCCTGCCGTGGTCGCGCGACCTGGCGGAGGCGATCCAGCGCATGGGCCATTTCCTCAGCACCTACCGCCAGGACTGACGCAGCCTCCCCAGCCAGCCGGGGCGCCGCTCGGGCTCCGGCGGGGGCGGCGTCGCCGCCTGGTCGGCGAAGTCCTTCTTGCGCCACCGGTGCTTGAAGGCCGGGTCGGGCGTGCTCCAGCCCGGACCGTAGATCGTCTCGAGGTAGCCCACGGGGTCGGCCGGCAGCGGCACCGTCACGCCGAGGAACTCCCGCTCGCTGGTGGGGAACATGGTCGCGCGGTCGAGGGCACCGCGCGTGCCGGGGTACCAGGCGATCCGGTCACCCTCGAACAGCGCCGAGAACACGTCGACGTTCTTGCCGCCCCCGGCGGGCGCGACGTGCCGGTGGCCGAAGAAGTCGCCCTTGACCGTGAAGCCGCGCGCCCGCAGGAAGTCCTCGACCAGCGCGTGGGCCTCGGGCAGCGTGGCGGCCTCGTGCGGCTCGAACGCCACGATGAGGTCGAGGTCGTCGTCGTGCGGGATGAGGTCGCCGTCGCGCACCACGGCCAGCGCCGCGCCGTAGCCGAAGCACACGTGAGGCGTCAGGTCCCGGAGCGCGTCGGCCACCGCGACGGTGGAGCGGACGTAGTCCTGCTTCTCCTCGGCCGACCAGAACCGGAAGGACCGCGTGGGACCGTGCGCCGTCCAGTCGAGGGAGCGGTCGTGGAGCACGCCCTCGCTCACGGTGCGGACGAACTCGCGGCGCGCCTCGTCGCTGAGCTGCTTCGCCGCCGACTTCATGGCCGTGCGGGCCGGCTGGTAGTGCCCCGCGACGGTGAGCGCGAGGGGTCCGGCGAGCAGCTCGAACGTCGGCCGCAGGTCGTCGGGGACGTCGACCGTCCGGGCCCGGACCCAGGCCTGCAGCTCCTCGGCGCGGCCGGGCGCGTCGTAGACCGTGACCCAGGGGCCGCCGGGGGAGCCGATCAGCACGCGCACGTCGCGGCTCTCGATCGCGGCGCGGGCCGCGATGCCACGCAGGTGCAGGGCGGTGAGCTCGACCGGCTCGGCGAACGCGACCTCGGCCCACGGCAGAGCCTCGTGCTCGGTGCGGATCTGCACGCCGTGCGGGTGCTCCGCGTCGAGAAGACGCTCGGGATCGAACGTCTCGCGGAACCCGTCGGCGAAGCTGCTCGCCGTGATCGTGACGCGCCCGGCCAGCTCGACGGGGGAGAGCGCCGGCGTGGTGGACACGCCCAGGGACTGCAGCCGCAGGATGGACGGCGAGGCCAGCTCGACGCGCACGCGGTCGACCGTGGTCGGTGGGAGGGCGACGTGCAGCTGGCCGGCGGGCCGGACGAAGTCGAGGTCGGGGAAGGCGGCGCGGGCCGACCGGACCGTCTCGGTCAGGAGCTCGCCGAGCGTCTCCACCTCAACGCCTCGTGAGCAGCGCCCGCGCGACGTAGGCGTCGTCCTCGCGGTACTTCGCGAAGCCGTAGCCCTCCACCGCGTAGGTGACGTCGAAGCCGTGCAGGACGGCCTGGGCGTTGAACGAGGTGGGGTCGACGAAGCGGCGGTAGTGGCGGCCGGTGACCTTGGCGCCGATGGAGTCGCGCAGCGTGCGGTACTCGACGGCGAGCCGGTCGCCGGGCGAGGTGAGCTCGGCGACCAGGCGCAGGAACGCCGCCTGCTCGTCGTCGGTGATCGCGTGCACGAAGAAGCGTGCGTAGACGAGGGTGTTCCCGGGCTCGACGCGCAGCTGCGCGGCCAGCCCCTCTTGGTCGATCGAGGCACTGACGAACTCGACGTCGAGCCCCAGCTCCTCGGCCAGCTCGGAGCACGCCTCGACCGCGGCCTTCGAGCCGTCGACGCCGGTCACGTCGTGCCCGTGCGCGGCGAGGAAGAGCGAGTCGCGTCCCGAGCCGCTGCCGAACTCGAGGATCCGCGTGGGCCCGTCGAGCTCGCCGGCCACGAAGGCGGCGAACTGGGACGGGACGGGACGCCGGGCGACGCCGCCGTCCGCGTAGAACGCGTTCCAGTAGTCCGTGCGCTCCGCCGGCACCACGCCGGACGGCTCGTCGGATCGACTCATGGGTCACCCCCTGCTCAGCACGCCCCGTGCGTCACGAGGCGAAATTCCGCTCACCGTACCGGCTCGGCGGGCCGTTCCGCGAGGGAATCGGCGGTCCGGCGTGTCAGCCGTTGCGGAAGCTGCGCCGCACCTCGCGGGCGCCGCGCTCGTCGAGCTCGCGCAGCTCGCGGGCGATGTCGGCGCTGGCCTTGCGGGCGTGGTTCAGGTCCTCGCGCACCTCCTGCAGGTGCTCCTTCCAGGTGCGCTCGAAGCCGTTCATGCTGCCGATCCGCTCGTCCTCGGGGGTGAGACGGCCCTCGCGGATCGCGAGGCGGATCTCCTGCAGGCGCTCGGCGGCCGTGTCGAGGGCGCGCGCGCAGTCCTGCAGCTCCTCGCCGACGGAGGCGATGTCGTCGGGGCGCGACAGCCGTGTGGGATCGGGCGTGGACTGGTCGTCCCCGGACTTCACCGGCCCGGCGATCGCCTGCCGCTGCCGGGGGAGCTGCTCGACGAGCTGGTTGTCGAGGCGGTTCACCCCGCGCAGCGCCTCGACGAGCTCGTCGAAGATCGCCTGCACGGTCTGGCGGTAGCGCTCGGCGATCTGGTCGGCCTTGCCGTCGAGCATGATCGCGACGGACCCGTGCCGGTCGGTGAACTCGAGGCCGGCGAGGCGCCGCAGCGGGCCCTCGACCTGGTTCAGGACCTGCTGGTCCGCCATCGTGATCAGGTCGCTCGCCTCGGTGGGCGGCTCGGGCTCGCGGCGTTCGTGGTCGCGATCGGCGCCGCCGCCACCGCCGCCGCCGCCCTTGCGGTCCCTCTCGGCCCGCTCGCGCTCGCGACGCTCGGCCCGCTCGCGCTCGGCCTCGCGGTGCTCGCGGGCAGCCTGCTCGTTGAGGTCGCCCACCTGGTCGCGCAGGTCCTGGCGGGCCTGACGCCAGCGGCGACGGGTCTCGTCGAGGGTGCCCAGGGCGTCGGTCATGCGATCGGCCTGGCGACGGATCAGCTCGACGAGATCGGAGAGCTGATCGGCGTCGGCCTCCAGGACCTGGCCGAGCGTGCCGGCGACGCGCGACATCGCGCGGACGGTGGGTCCGCGCGTCTCCTGCGGCGCGTCGGCCTCGCGCAGGCGCTTGCCGACGTCGGTCAGCTCGGCCACGAGGTCCTGGAGCTTCTCGGCACCGTGACGCAGACGATCCGGATCGCCCGGGACGTCGAGTGCGTCGGGATGGAAACGGATGACCTGCTGCAGGTCGACAGCCATGATGAACCCCCCGAGTTCGAGTCAGTGCTGGGCAATTTCTACCACTGACGGAACGAGTCGGCAGCCAAGGGCTGATTTCTGTCGGGTGTGTGGCCCATGATCGAGGGATGAGCGACATGATCCGCGCGACCGGACTGGTCAAGCGCTATGGCGACGTCGAGGCCCTCGCCGGGCTCGACCTGGCGGTGCCCGAGGGCACCGTCCTGGGACTGCTCGGGCCCAACGGTGCGGGCAAGACCACGGCGGTCCGCATCCTCACCACCCTGCTCACGCCCGACGAGGGCCAGGCCACGGTGGCCGGGGTCGACGTCCGGGCCGATCCCGACGGCGTGCGCCGGCGCATCGGCCTGTCCGGGCAGTACGCGGCGGTCGACGAGTACCTGACGGGCTACGAGAACCTCGAGATGGTCGGGCGGCTGTACGGGATGAAGGCCAAGGACGCCGGCGCGCGCGCCCGCGACCTGCTCGCCCGGTTCGGCCTGTCCGACGCGGCCGACCGGCCCTCGAAGACCTACTCCGGCGGCATGCGTCGCCGGCTCGACCTCGCGGGCGCTCTGGTCGCCGAGCCGCCGGTGATCGTGCTGGACGAGCCCACCACGGGCCTCGACCCGCGCAGCCGCCAGCAGATGTGGGAGGTCATCTCCGACCTCGTCTCCTCCGGCGCGACGGTGCTGCTCACTACGCAGTACCTCGAGGAGGCCGACCTGCTGGCCGACAACATCATCGTGATCGACCGCGGGCGGTCGATCGCCGAGGGCACGGCCGACCAGCTGAAGTCCCAGGTCGGCGGCGAGCGGATCGAGGTCGTGGTGGACGACCCGGCCCACGCGTCGCGCGTCCGCGACTTCCTCGCCGAGGTCGCCAAGGGCGAGGTCACGGTGCGCGAGCGCTCCGTGGCCGCCGCGGTCAGCGGCTCCGGCGCCGACGACCTCATGCAGGTCCTGGGCAACATCCGCGGGGCGGGCATCGACGTGCTCGACATCGGCCTGCGGCGTCCCACCCTCGACGACGTGTTCCTGTCCTTGACCGGCCACGAGGCCGAGGACGCCACCATCGATCAGGAGGTCACGCGATGACCACCCTCACCCAGCGCAGCGGTCCGCTGCGCGTGCTCAGCGACGGCTGGGTCTGCGCCAAGCGCAACCTCATCAAGATCAAGCGCGTCCCCGAGATCATGGTCTTCGTCCTGATCTCGCCCATCATGTTCGTCCTGCTGTTCGCGTACGTGTTCGGCGGCGCGATCGACGCCGGTCCGGGCCTGGACTACAAGGAGTTCCTGATCGGCGGCATCTTCGCGCAGACCGTGGTGTTCGGCGCCACGTTCTCCGGCGCGGCGATGGCCGAGGACATGCAGAAGGGCTTCATCGACCGGTTCCGGTCGCTGCCGATGTCCCGCTCGGCGGTGCTCGTCGGGCGCACGGGCGCGGACGTCGTCTACAACGTGCTCTCGCTGATCATCATGGCGCTGACGGGCCTGCTCGTCGGCTGGCGCGCGCACAACGGCATCCCGAAGATGCTCGGCGCCTTCGCGCTGCTGCTCGTGTTCGCCTACGCGATCAGCTGGATCATGGCGTGGATCGGACTCATCGTGCCCAGCGTCGACGTGATCAACAACGCGTCGTTCATCGTGATCATGCCGCTGACGTTCGTCTCCAACGCGTTCGTGCCCACCGAGTCGTTCCCCGACTTCCTCAAGCCGTTCGTCGAGTGGAACCCGGTCTCGGCCGTCACCCAGGCGGTGCGCGAGCTGTTCGGCAACGTCCCGGACGGCGTGCCCGTGCCCGACGCCTGGAGCCTGCAGCACCCCGTGATCTACACGCTCCTGTGGACCCTGCTGATCGTCGCGGTGTTCGTGCCTCTGTCGGTCCGCGCCTACCAGCGCGCCGCGAGCAAGTAGCGCACCGGGGGAGGACTCCCGCGCGGGCGTGCCCTACCGACTCCGGTCGGGCGCTCACGTAGGCTGGAGTCCTTCCCCGATCCCCGCCGCCGACCCTGTCTGCGGCTTCGACCACTGTCCCCGGATCCGGGACCAGAACGACGTAGCGGAGGCCGACGGCGACCATGGCGAGTGACTCGAGCTTCGTGCACCTGCACGTCCACACGGAGTACTCGATGCTCGACGGACACTCGTTGCTGGACGGGCTGTTCGAGCGCACGGCGCAGCAGGAGATGCCGGCCATCGCGATGACCGACCACGGCAACGTGCACGGCGCCTACGACTTCTGGAACACCGCTCGCAAGCACGGCGTCAAGCCGATCATCGGCCTCGAGGCCTACCTCACTCCGGGTACGCACCGCAGTGAGAAGAAGCGCGTCCGCTGGGGCCGTGGCAACGCGGCCGAGGAGGGCGGCGACGACGTCGCCGGCGGTGGCGCGTACACCCACATGACGATGTGGGCCTCGTCCACCGAGGGCATGCACAACCTCTTCCGGCTGTCGTCCCTGTCCAGCCTCGAGGGCTACTACTACAAGCCGCGCGCCGACCGCGAGCTGCTCGAGCGCTACTCCACCGGACTCATCGCCACCACGGGCTGCCCGTCGGGCGCCGTCCAGACCCGGCTGCGGCTGGGCCAGTACGAGGAGGCCCGCCGCGAGGCCGCCGAGCTGCAGGAGATCTTCGGCAAGGAGAACCTCTTCCTCGAGCTGATGGACCACGACATCTCGGTCGAGCGCCGGGTCCGCGAGGACCTGCTGCGCCTCGGCCGCGAGCTCGGCATCCCGCCCGTGGCCACGAACGACTCGCACTACACGCACCCGCAGGACGCGGCCGCGCACGACGCGCTCATCTGCGTCGCGTCGGGCAAGCGCATCAGCGACGAGAAGCGCCTGCGCTTCGACGGCGGTGGCTACTACATCAAGTCCGCGGCCGAGATGCGGTCCCTGTGGGAGGACAAGCACGGGATGAAGGAGGCGTGCGACAACACGCTGCTCATCGCCGAGCGCTGCGACGTCGAGTTCACCGAGTCCACGGGCGGCTACATGGCCCGCGCCGACGTCCCCGACGGCGAGACCGAGGAGTCCTGGTTCCGCCAGGAGGTCTGGCGCGGCATCGAGGCCCGCTACGGGAAGGACTTCGGCGACGACGTCCGCGCCCGTACCGAGATGGAGCTCGCGGTCATCGCCCAGAAGGGGTACTGCGGCTACTACCTCGTGGTCGCCGACTTCATCAACTGGTCGAAGGACAACGGCATCCGCGTCGGACCCGGCCGTGGCTCGGGCGCCGGCTCGATCGCCGCCTACGCGCTGCGGATCACCGACCTGTGCCCGCTGCAGAACGGCCTGATCTTCGAGCGCTTCCTCAACCCCGAGCGCCCCTCGATGCCCGACTTCGACATCGACTTCGACGAGCGTCGTCGCGGCGAGGTCATCCAGTACGTCACGCGCAAGTACGGCACCGACAAGGTCGCCCAGATCGCCACGTTCGGCCGACTCAAGTCCAAGGCCGCGGTGAAGGACGCCAGCCGCATCCTGGACTACCCGTTCGCGATGGGCGACAAGATCACCAAGGCGATGCCCGCCGATGTGATGGGCAAGGGCGTCAAGCTCGGCGACATCTTCGACGAGTCGCACAGCCGCTACAACGACGGCAAGGACTTCCGCGACCTGCATGCGCAGGACCCCGACGTCCGCAAGGTCTACGACATCGCGCTCGGCCTCGAGGGCCAGATCCGCAACTGGGGCGTGCACGCCGCCGGCGTCATCATGAGCAGCGACCCGCTGCTGGACATCGTGCCGATCATGAAGCGCGAGGCCGACGGTTCGGTCATCACCCAGTTCGACTACCCGATGTGCGAGTCGCTCGGCCTGGTCAAGATGGACTTCCTGGGGCTGCGCAACCTCACGGTCCTCAACGACGCCATCGAGAACATCAAGGCCAATCGCGACGTCGACCTCGTGCTGGAGGACCTGGGCTTCGACGACCCCGAGGCCTACGCGCTGCTGTGCCGCGGCGACACCCTCGGCGTCTTCCAGCTCGACTCGCCGCCGATCCGCCAGTTGCTCAAGCAGATGCAGCCGGACAACTTCGAGGACATCAGCGCCGTCATCGCGCTGTACCGCCCCGGACCGATGGGCGCGGACAGCCACACGAACTATGCGAAGCGCAAGAACGGTCGCCAGGAGATCGACTACATCCATCCTGAGCTGACCGAGGCGCTGAAGCCGATCCTGGGCACCACCTACGGGCTGATCGTGTACCAGGAGCAGGTCATGGAGATCGCCCAGGTGCTGGCCGGGTACTCGCTCGGACAGGCCGACAACCTGCGTCGCGCGATGGGCAAGAAGAAGCGCGAGGTCCTGCAGCAGGAGTTCGTGGGCTTCGAGGCGGGCATGATCGAGCGCGGCTTCTCCAAGGCCGCGGTCAAGACGCTGTGGGAGATCCTCGTCCCCTTCGCCGACTACGCCTTCAACAAGGCGCACTCGGCCTCGTACGGCGTCATCAGCTACTGGACCGCCTATCTCAAGGCGCGCTATCCCGCCGAGTACATGGCGGCCCTGCTCACCAGCGTCAAGGACGACAAGGACAAGTCCGCGCTCTACCTGGCCGAGTGCCGGCGCCTGGGCATCAAGGTGCTGCCGCCCGACGTCAACGACTCGGTCGCGAACTTCGCGTCGGTCGGCCCCGACATCCGCTTCGGCCTCACCGCCGTGCGCAACGTCGGCGCCAACGTCGTGGCCGGCATCATCGAGGCCCGTGAGACCAAGGGCGCGTTCACGGACTTCGCCGACTTCCTCGACAAGGTGCCCACGCAGGTGTGCAACAAGCGCGTGCTCGACTCGCTCATCAAGGCGGGTGCGTTCGACTCCCTCGGCCACGGCCGGCGGGCGCTCGCGTCGATCGCCGAGGAGGCCGTCGACCAGTACATCGACATCAAGCGCAACGCCGCGATCGGCCAGGACTCGCTGTTCGGCGCGTTCGAGGAGGAGTTCGACGGACTCGGCATCACGGTCCCCGACATCGCCGACTGGGACAAGACCCAGAAGCTCGCCTTCGAGCGCGACATGCTCGGCCTCTACGTGTCCGACCACCCGCTCGGCGGGCTCGAGCACGTGCTGGCCGCCAACTCCGACTCCTCGATCGGCACCCTGCTCGACGGCGACCGTCCCGACGGCGACGTCCTCAAGCTGTGCGGCCTGGTCACCAACGTGCAGCGCCGCATGAGCAAGAAGGGCGACACCTGGGCCACGATCACGCTCGAGGACCTCGAGGGCTCGGTCGACATCGCCGTGTTCCCGGCCGCCTACAACCTCGCGTCGTCGGTGCTCACGCAGGACTCGCTCGTGGTGGCCAAGGTCCGCGTGCGGCGCAACGACGAGGGCATGGACCTGTCGGCCAACGAGGTCACCCGGCCCGCGATCGGCGAGGGCCGCACCGACCAGCCGCTCGTCGTCAGCCTGGCGGCGTCGCGCTGCACGATCGACACGATCAACGCGTTCAAGCAGGTGCTGGGCTCGCACCCGGGCGTCACCGAGGTGCACCTGCGGCTCACGGGCCAGGGCAAGACCACCACGATGCGCCTCGACAAGGGCCTGCGCGTCTCCACGACGTCGTCGCTGTTCGCCGACCTCAAGGAGCTGCTCGGCCCGGGGTGCCTCGCATGACCCGCACCACCAAGGTGCTGCTGGCCGTCGTCGCCTCGGGAGCTCCCGCGGCGTTCGCCTGGTGGGCGTTCGCGCGGCCGTCGCAGTGGCTGGCCACCGAGCGCGGCCTCGTCCTCACCGAGGGCAACGCCGCCGGCACGTTCCAGGTCGTGGCCGTGTTCACGCTCATCGGGATCGTGCTCGGCGTCGTGTCGGGCGTCGCGGTGCACCGCATCACCCGGGCCGTCCGCTGGGAGATCGTGCTCGGCCTCACGGCGGCGTCCACCGCCGCCGCGCTGCTGTGCTGGCGCCTCGGCATCTGGCTCGGCCCCGGCCCGCTCGAGGACGTCACGGGTCTGAAGGCAGGGGAGCAGGTGTCGGCCCCGCTCGCGGTCGACGCCCTCGTCCCGTTCCTGGTGTGGCCGCTCGTCTCGGTGCTGAGCTACACGCTCTCGCTCTACCTCAGCACCGACGGGACCGAGGACGACGAGGAGATCGACGACGTCAGCGCGCGATCCGAGCGGTGACCGCCCGGGTGTGCGCCACGAGGTCCTCGGGAGCCAGCTCGAGGTCGAGGCCGCGCCGGCCGCCCGAGACGAACACGGTCGGGTGCGTCAGCGCGCTGACGTCGACCACGGTGCGGTGCAGCTTGCGCTGGCCGAACGGGCTGATCCCGCCCAGGACGTAGCCGGTGGCCCGCTGGGCCGCCGCGGCGTCCGCCAGCTGGGCCCGCTTGCCGTTCAGCGCCGAGGCGGCGCGCTTGAGGTCGAGGCTTCCCGAGACCGGGACCACCGCGACCGCCAGGAGGCCGTCGACGTCGATCATCAGCGTCTTGAAGACCCGCGCGTGCTCGAGGCCGAGCGCGTCGGCCGCCTCGTGACCGTAGGACCGGGCGCGGGGGTCGTGCTCGTACGTGTGGGCGGTGACCTCGACGCCGGCACGGTGCAGTGCCGCAAGCGCGGGGGTCGCCTCGCCGACCTTCTTGTTGGCCACGAGCGAGAGGCTACCTCCGTCCGGGGTCAGATTTCCGGCGTTACGGACCATTTCCTCGGCCGGCGAATCGTCAGGGGCGCTCGAGGGTGGCGCGCACCGCGAGGCCCAGCAGCAGGGCCCAGAACGCGGCGCCGACCGACAGCAGCGAGATCCCCGAGGCGGCGAGCAGGAACGTCAGTCCCGCGCTCGTGCGGTGCCGAGGCTGCTCGAACGCGCCCTGCAGCGATCCGACGAGCGCGCCGATCAGCGCGAGTCCGGCGACCGCCTCGATGATTCCCGGGGGAGCGACCGCGGCCAGCGCGACGACGAGTCCCGCGGCCGCCGCGATGACGAGGTACCCCACGCCGGCCGACACGGCGGCGACCCAGCGGCGCTCCCGGGGGCCGGCCTCGTCCCCGGCCGCGAGCGCGGCCGACAGCGCGGCGAGATTCATCGCGTGACCGCCGAACGGGGCGACGAGCGCGGTGCCGACGCCCGTCGCGACCACCGACGAGCGCCACGGCACGGAGAAGCCGAAACTGCGCAGCACCGCTGCGCCGGGCAGGTTCTGCGAGGCCATCGTGACGATCGTCAGGGGCAGCGCGATGCCGACGATCGCGGGCCACGTCCACGTCGGGGTGGTCCACTCCAGCCGCGGGACCAGAGAGGCGGTGTCGAGCGACTGTCCGGAGCGGTTCGCGGCCACCGCGATCGCGCCGACGGCGACGAGCAGCGCCACCGGGACGGCCCAGCGCGGAGCCACGCGGCTCGTCACGAGCCACGCGAGGATCACCGGCAGGACGTACCCCGGCGAGTCCGCGAGGGCGAGGAACGGCGCGAGGCACAGCTGCAGCAGGATGCCGGCCAGCATCGCCTGGGCGATCTCGGTGGGGATCCGCGCCACGAGGTCGCCCAGCAGGGGGACCGCGCCGATCAGCGCGATGAGCACGCCCGTGACGACGAACGCGCCCACGGCGGCGGGCCAGCCGCCCTCGACGGCCCCCGTGGAGACCAGCAGTGCGGCGCCCGGCGTGGACCACGCGAGGGTCACCGGCACGCGGTGCACGAGCGCGAGCCCGACGATGAGCAGGCCGAAGCCCACGGTCAGCGCGAGCAGGCCGCTGGCCGCCTGCGACGGCGACGCCCCGACAGCGCGCAGGCCCGCCAGCACGACGGCGAACGACGACGTGAAGCCGACGAGGGCGGTGACGGCGCCGGCCGTGACGGGCTGCTGCCAGCGCACGGCGTCGGGGGAGCGGGACACGCTGCGAGGCTAGGCCATGGCGCGACCTAGACTTCACACGTGCTTCGACGACTCGACCTGAGAGACCAGACCGACGGCTACCGCGACGCGGTGCCCCGTGCCGAGGTCGACGTCGAGCATGCCCTCGCGGCCGTCGTCCCGATCTGCGACGACGTGCGCGATCGAGGCGCCGAGGCGGTGCTCGACGCGGGCGAGCGCTTCGACGGCGTGCGCCCCGAGCGGCTGCGCGTCTCGGCCGAGGACATCGAGAAGGCCCGCGCCGGACTCGACGCGGCCGTGCTCGACGCGATCGACGAGTCGATCCGCCGGCTGCGCGCCACCTGCGAGGCCGAGCTCGAGCGCACGGTCGAGATCGAGGTCGCGCCCGGCGCCACCGTCGAGCGGCGCATCGTGCCGATGCAGCGCGTCGGCCTCTACGTGCCCGGCGGCCTCGCGCCGCTGGTCAGCACCGTGATCATGAACGCCGTCCCCGCCCAGGTCGCGGGCGTCCCGGGCATCGCCCTGGCCAGCCCGCCACAGGCCGAGTTCGGCGGTCTCCCGCACCCCACGATCCTGGCCGCCTGCGCGCGACTGGGCATCGACGAGGTCTACGCCGCCGGTGGCGCGCAGGCGCTGGCGATGCTGGCGTACGGCACGCAGGAGAGCGAGCCGGTCAACCTCATCACCGGCCCGGGCAACATCTACGTCGCCGCCGCGAAGCGTCACCTGCAGGGCGTCGTCGCGATCGACTCCGAGGCCGGTCCCACCGAGATCGCCATCGTGGCCGACGCCACCGCCGATCCCGCGTTCGTCGCGGCGGACCTCATCAGCCAGGCCGAGCACGACCCGATGGCCGCCGCGGTGCTGATCACCGACTCGCTCGAGCTGGCCGACGCCGTCGACGCCGAGCTGGAGCGCCAGGTGCCCACCGCGCGCCACGAGGAGCGCATCCGCACCGCGCTCGCGGGCCAGCAGTCGGCGACCGTCCTGGTGCGCAACACCGGCCAGGGCGTCGACGTGGCGAACGCGTACGCCGCGGAGCACCTCGAGATCCAGACCGCCGACTCGGCGGCCGTGGCCGCCAGGATCGTCAACGCCGGCGCGGTCTTCGTCGGGTCGTTCGCGCCCGTGTCGCTGGGCGACTACGCCGCCGGCTCGAACCACGTGCTGCCCACCGCGGGCTGCGCGTGCCACTCGTCGGGCCTCTCGGTCCGCGCGTTCGTCAAGAACATGCACGTCGTGACCTACAGCGACGCCGCCCTGCGCGAGGTCGGACCGCAGGTGGTCACGCTCGCCGAGGCCGAGGACCTGCCCTCGCACGGCGCCGCCGTGACCGTCCGCCTGGAGCGCGAGGCGACGACGCGATGACGGTCCCCGCCTGGGTGCCCATCCGTGACGAGCTGCGCGACGAGGTGCCCTACGGCGCCCCGCAGATCGACGTCCCGGTGCGCCTCAACACGAACGAGAACCCGTACGGTCCCAGCCAGGAGGCCGCGGCCGACATCGCCGCGGCCGTGCAGGAGGCCGCGCTCGAGCTGAACCGCTACCCCGACCGCGAGGCGTGGGCGCTGCGCGAGGCCCTCGCCGGCTATCTCGGGCACGGCCTCACGGCCGAGCGCGTGTGGGCGGCCAACGGCTCCAACGAGGTCATGCAGCAGATCCTGCAGGCCTTCGGAGGCCCCGGCCGCACCGCCGTGTCCTTCGCGCCGACCTACTCGATGTACCCCGAGTACGCCCGCAACACCCACACCCGCTGGGTGGCCGGACGCCGGCGCGAGGACTTCGCGATCGACGTCGCCGCGGCGGTCGCGCTGATCGAGGCCGAGCAGCCCGAGGTCGTCTTCCTGACCTCGCCGAACAACCCCACGGGCACCGCGCTGGCGCCCGAGGAGCTGCGCGCCGTGCTCGACGTCGCTCCCGGCATCGTCGTGGTCGACGAGGCCTATGCGGAGTTCCGCCGCGCCGGCACGCCCACGGCACTCGAGCTGCTGGACGACCACCCGCGACTCATCGTCACGCGCACGATGAGCAAGGCGTTCGCGCTGGCCGGTGGCCGGCTCGGCTACCTCGCGGCCGACGCTGCGGTCGTCGACGCGCTGCGCATCGTGCGGCTGCCGTACCACCTGTCGGCCGTCACGCAGGCCACCGCGCTCGGCGCCCTGCGGCACACCGACGAGCTGCTCGCTCAGGTCGACGCGCTGCGCGAGACCCGCGACGAGACGACCGACTGGCTGTCCGGACGCGGGTACGACGTGGCCGCCTCCGACGCCAACTTCGTGCTGTTCGGGCATTTCGCCGATCGCCACGCGGTATGGGAGGGTTTGGTCGACCGAGGCGTCCTCATCCGCGAGGTGGGGCCCGAGGGCTGGCTGCGGGTGTCGATCGGCACCCCCGAGGAGATGCAGGCGTTCCGCGCCGCACTGATGGAGGTAGACCCCCGATGAGCGAGCGCAGGACCGCACGGATCGAGCGGAAGACCTCCGAGTCGCACGTCGTCGTCGAGCTCGACCTCGACGGCAGCGGCCGCACGGAGATCAGCACGGGCGTGGGCTTCTACGACCACATGCTCACGGCGCTGGGCCGCCACTCGCTGATGGACCTCACCGTCCGCTCCGAGGGTGACCTGCACATCGACGCCCACCACACGGTGGAGGACACCGCGATCTGCATCGGCCAGGCGATCCGCGAGGCGCTCGGCGACAAGGCCGGCATCCGCCGCTACGGCAACGCGATGGTGCCGCTCGACGAGGCCATCGCGCAGTGCGTGGTCGACGTCTCGGGCCGTCCCTACTTCGTGCACACCGGTGAGCCGGAGCGCCAGATCACCGCGATCATCGGCGGCTCCTACATCGGCTCGCTGACGTCGCACGTCTTCGAGTCGATCGCGCACCACGCCGGGATCACGATGCACATGAACCTGCTGGCCGGTCGCGACCCTCACCACATCGCCGAGTGCCAGTTCAAGGCGCTCGCCCGCGCCCTGCGCACCGCCGTCGAGCCCGACCCGCGTGAGACGGGCATCCCGTCCACGAAGGGCGCGCTGTGAGCGGAGCGGCCCAGTGACCACGGTCGCGGTCCTGGACTACGGCTCGGGCAACGTGCGCTCCGCGGTGCGCGCGGTCGAGCGTGCCGGCGAGGCCACCCAGGTGTCGGTCGTGCTGACCTCCGACCGCTCGGTCGCCGAGCAGGCCGACGGTCTGCTGGTGCCCGGCGTCGGCGCGTTCGCGGCGTGCATGCGCGGCCTGCGCGAGGTCGACGGCGAGCGGATCATCGAGCGCCGGCTCATCGCGGGCCGTCCCGTGCTGGGCATCTGCGTCGGCATGCAGATCCTGTTCGCGGAGGGCATCGAGCACGGCGTGCGGACCACCGGCTGCGGCGAGTGGCCGGGCACGGTGGAGCGCCTCCAGGCGCCGATCGTGCCCCACATGGGCTGGAACACGATCGAGCCTCCCGCCGAGTCGCGGATGTTCGCAGGCCTGGAGTCCGAGCGGTTCTACTTCGTGCACTCCTACGGCGTGCGCGACTGGCTCGTCGACGCCGAGGGCACCGCGTTCACGCCGCCCGGCGTCACGTGGACCGGGTACGGCGGCGACCGCTTCGTCTCGGCCGTCGAGCACGGCCCGCTGTGGGCCACGCAGTTCCACCCCGAGAAGTCGGGCGACGCGGGCCGCCGCCTGCTCGAGAACTGGATCGCGACCCTCTAGCCGACGAACGATGAGGCATTCGGGTACCCCAGCGGGGCCGCATGCCTCATCCTGCGTCCCTCAGGCCCGGTAGCGCTCGGGACGGTGGTTGAACGCCAGCACGATGTTGAGGATGACCGCGCCCATCGCGGACAGCAGCACGTTGTCCCACGGCACGACGAGGATCGCCGCCAGCACCACCAGCACGTCGAGCGCCATCTGCACGTAGCCGGCGCGCAGGCCCGCCTGCTCCTGCGCGATGAGCGCCAGGACGCTGAAGCCGCCGAGGCTCGAGCCGTGCCGGAAGAGGATGAGGATGCCCGTGCCGGCGAGCAGGTTGCCGGTGACGATGCCGTAGACCGGGGCGAGGTCGGGGGAGGGGATCATCTCGGCGTGGATCGCGGTGAAGAACGAGAGCAGCGCGACGGCGATCACCGACCGGACGGTGAACTGCAGGCCCTTCTTCCACAGCGCGAGCGCGAAGAACGGCACGTTCGCCACGAGCAGGACCACCGGGAGCGGCAGCGCCACGGCGTAGGTGATCAGCAGCGAGAGTCCCGCGGTGCCGCCCGTGACGGCGTGCGCCTCGTAGAGCAGGTGCAGGCCCAGCGAGGCCAGCCACGTGCCCGTCAGGACGCCCAGGACGTCCTCGGCGGGAGTGTGGGGCAGGGTGACGGCGGTCGGCTCGGTGGGGTCGTCGTCCTCGGGGGACGGATGCTCGGCGTGGCTGTCGTTCATGGCCCGCTCACTCTACGGAGGTGCCTCGATACGATCGCGGGGTGACTCTCGAACTCCTCCCCGCCGTCGACGTCGCCGAGGGACGGGCCGTGCGCCTCGTCCAGGGCGAGCTCGGCAGCGAGACGTCCTACGGCTCCCCGCTCGACGCGGCCCTGCAATGGCAGGCCGACGGCGCCGAGTGGATCCACCTGGTCGACCTCGACGCCGCGTTCGGGAAGGGCAGCAACCGCGAGCTGCTGGCCGAGGTCGTCGGCCGCCTCGACGTGAAGGTCGAGCTGTCGGGCGGGATCCGCGACGACGCGTCGCTCGACGCCGCGATGGCCACCGGCTGCCGCCGGGTCAACCTCGGCACCGCCGCGATCGAGGATCCCGACTGGTGCCGCTCGGCGATCGCCCGGTACGGCGACCGCATCGCCGTGGGCCTCGACGTCCGCGGCCGCACGCTGGCCGCCCGCGGCTGGGTCAAGGAGGGCGGCGACCTCTTCGAGACCCTGGCGCGGCTCGATGCCGACGGCTGCGCCCGCTACGTCGTCACCGACGTCACGAAGGACGGCACGCTGTCCGGCCCCAACCTCGACCTCCTGCGCCAGGTCTGCGAGCAGACCGACCAGCCCGTCGTCGCCTCCGGCGGCGTCTCCAGCCTCGACGACCTGCGCGCGATCGCCTCCCTCACGGGGATCGGCGTCGAGGGCGCGATCGTCGGCAAGGCGCTCTACGCGGGAGCGTTCACGCTGCCCGAGGCGCTCGACGCGGTCCGGGACTGACATGGGCGCGCAGGTCGACTGGAGCCGCTTCAGCGCCGACCCGCGCCGTCCCGAGGTCGCGGGCGTGCGCGCGTCCGACGCCGACCGCGAGACCGCGATCGAGTGCCTGCGCGAGGCGTACGCCGACGGCCGGCTCGACCGCATCGAGTTCGACCGGCGCTCCGCCGACGCGCTCGCTGCGACGCTGCTCGGCGAGTTCGCGCCGCTGCTGCAGGACCTCGAGCCGCAGCTGCCGCAGGAGTCGTCGGTCCACGAGCAGGCGGTGCGGCGCTACCGCCGCGAGGCGCGCGACGCTCGCAACGGATTCGTGGGCATCAGCGTCCTGACCACGGGCATCTGGGGCGCCACGAACTTCGGTGACATCCTCGCGGGGCAGGCCGGCTTCTTCTGGCCGGTCTTCCCGATCCTGGGAGTCGGCGCCGGCTGGCTGATGCAGGTCCTCAAGCGCAAGGACCGCATCGAGCACCACGAGCGCCGCATCGTGCGGCACCGCCGCGAGACGACGGAGGACTGAGGCTCAGCAGCCGTCGCGCATGAGGTCGGGACGCGTGCCCGTGGTGACCTCGAGCATCAGGACCTTGCTGGTCGGGCCGACCGCCTCGGTGTCCTCGGCGAACAGGAAGCCCAGCCACGCGTCGCCCTCGGTGACGAACACCCCGGTCTGGCCGTAGCCGGCCTCGGTCATCTCGGCGGTCTCGTAGACGCCGGTGACGTCCTTGAGCGTGCTGCCGACACCGAGGCCGTCGGCGGTGCGCGGCTGCTCGCCCCGCACGCCCAGCGACACGACGGTGCCGTCCTCCTTCGTCAGCACGTCGAGCGAGGAGGCGTACGCGGACTTCCAGCCCAGCGGCTCGGTGCGGCCGCACTCCTCGCCGGGCACCTCGACGTCGGCGTCGAACAGGCCGGTGGCGAGCGCCTCGTCCTTCGACATCCCGGTGGTGACGGGGCCGACGGCGCCGGGCACGACGGTGAGCTCCTCGATCGCCGGCAGCGGCGCGGGCGCCTCGGTGGTGGGCGACTCGGTGGTCGCGCTGGGCGAGGCCGAGGTCGTCGACCCGGTGGGATCGGGCGTCTCCTCGGGCGAGTCGGAGCACGCGGCGAGGGTCAGGGCAGCGACCGCGGCGACCACCCACAGGCGGCTCGTCGCGACGGCGGACCCACGGACTACGCTCATGGCCGTGAGCCTAGCCGTCCGTGTGATCCCCTGTTTGGACGTGGACGGCGGTCGCGTCGTCAAGGGCGTCAACTTCGTCGACCTGCGCGACGCGGGCGACCCGGTCGAGATGGCGCGCGTGTACGACGCCGAGGGCGCCGACGAGCTGACGTTCCTCGACATCACCGCCTCCAGCGGCGACCGCTCCACCACCTACGACATCGTCGGCCAGACCGCCGAGCAGGTCTTCATCCCGCTCACCGTCGGCGGGGGAGTGCGCACCGTCGACGACGTCGACCGGCTGCTGCGCGCGGGCGCCGACAAGGTCGGCATCAACACCGCCGCGATCGCCCGACCCGACGTGATCGGCGAGATCGCGCACCGCTTCGGGAATCAGGTGCTCGTGCTGAGCGTTGACGCTCGACGTGCAGATGATCAGCCCAGCGGGTTCGAGGTGACCACCCACGGCGGCCGGCGCTCCGCCGGCATCGACGCGATCGAGTGGGTGCGCCGCGGCTCCGAGCTCGGCGCGGGCGAGATCCTGCTCAACTCGATGGACGCCGACGGCACGCAGGCCGGGTTCGACCTCGAGATGATCCGTGCCGCCCGCGGCGTCACGGACGTCCCCCTCATCGCCAGCGGCGGCGCCGGTCGCCTCGAGCACTTCGCGCCCGCGGTCGACGCGGGCGCCGACGCCGTGCTCGCCGCCAGTGTCTTCCACTTCGGCACGCTGACGATCCCCGCGGTGAAGGAGACGCTGCGAGCCGCCGGACACGTGGTCCGGTGAGCGCCCCGGCTCTCGACACCCTCAGCGGCGGCGGCACCGACCGGCTGACCCGGCGCGGCTTCCGCGTCATGGGGCGCGGCATCGCGCGCCAGAAGGTCATGTTCACGTGGGCCGCGCTGGCCTCGCTGCTGTTCGGCGTCATGACCGTCGCCGACGCGTGGGTGCTGGGCTGGGCCACCGACCACGTCATCACACCATCGGTCGAGGCCGGCGCGATCGACTGGTCCACGCTGTGGACCGGCGTCGGGCTGTTCATCCTCGCGGCGCTGCTGCGCACCGTGGGCGTCGTCGGCCGTCGCCTGCTCGGCGGCGTCGTCTTCTACCGGCTCGTGCGCGACGACCGCCTGCGCGTCACCCGCCGCTACCTCCAGCTGCCGCTGCGCTGGCACCACCGCCACCCGGCCGGCCAGCTGCTCAGCAACGCCAACGCCGACGTCGAGGCCACGTGGTCGGTGTTCATGCCGCTGCCGATGGCCCTCGGCACGATCGCGATGCTCGTCGCGGCCATCGTCACGATGGTGCTGGCCGACCCGGTCCTCACGATCGTCGGCCTCGTCGTGATCCCGCTGCTGTTCGCCGCGAACGCGGTCTACCAGCGCTGGCAGGGGCCGCGGATCGCGCTGGCCCAGAGCCTGCGCGGCGACGTCTCCACCGTCGCCCACGAGTCCTTCGACGGCGCCCTCGTGGTGAAGTCGCTCGGTCGCGAGGGCGACGAGACCGCCCGCTTCCGCGCCGCCAGCGAGCGGCTGCGCGACGCCGCGATCGGCATCGGCCGCGTGCGCGCGATCTTCGACCCCGTGATCGAGGCGCTGCCCAACCTCGCCGTGCTCGCGGTCCTGGCGATCGGCGCCTGGCGGGTCGGCTCCGACGCCGCCGACGCGGGCGACGTCGTGCAGGTCGCCTACCTGTTCACCGTGATCGGCATGCAGATCCGCTCGTTCGGCTGGGTGCTCGGCGAGCTGCCCCGCGCCGTCGTCGGCTGGGACCGCGTCTCGCGCGTCATCGACGAGGACGACGCGATGGACTACGGCACCCAGGACGTCCCGGGCGCCGGTCCGGTCGACCTCACCGTCGACGGCCTCGACTACAGCCACCCCGACGAGCCCGACACGGCGGTCCTGCGCGACATCGCGTTCGAGGTCCCCGCGGGGAAGGTCACCGCGGTCGTCGGCGCCACCGGCAGCGGCAAGAGCACCCTGACCTCGCTCGTCACCCGCCTCGTCGACCCCGACCGGGGCGCCGTGCGCGTGGGCGGCACCGATGCCCGCGACCTCTCGCAGCTGGCGCTCACGCGCGCCGTGGCCCTCGTGCCCCAGTCCACGTTCCTGTTCGACGACACCGTGCGCGCCAACGTCGCGCTCGACCTCGACGTCCCCGACGAGCGGGTCTGGGAGGTGCTGCGCATCGTGCAGGCCGACCGCTTCGTCAGCGCCCTGCCCGACGGCCTCGACACCCAGCTGGGGGAGCGCGGCACGTCGCTCTCGGGCGGCCAGCGCCAGCGCCTGGCACTGGCCCGCGCGCTCGTGCGCGACCCGCGCGTGCTCGTGATGGACGACGCCACCAGCGCGCTCGACCCCGAGGTCGAGCAGCGCATCCTGCGCGCCCTGGCCGCCCGGGCCGGCTCGCCCACCACGGTGGTCGTCGCCTACCGCAAGGCCACGATCGCCCTCGCCGACGAGGTCGTCTTCCTCGCCGACGGACGCGTGGCCGACCGCGGCACCGACGCCGAGCTGCGCGCGCGGTCCGCGGCCTACCGCAACCTCGTCGACGCGTACGACCAGGCCCGGGAGGAGGTCGACCATGAGTGACCCGAAGCAGCGCGAGGGCGGCATCTCCGTCCTGGTGCGCGGCATGCGCCGCAACCCCGAGATCACCGAGGGCATCTGGGTGACCCTGCTGCTGGCGCTGATCAGCACCGCCGGCGGCTCGCTCGTGCCGATCGTGGTGCGCGCCGCGCTCGACGACGGCTTCGCGGCCGGAGACGTCGACACCGGCCTCGTCACCCGCTACGTCGCGATCGCCGCGGTCCTCATGGTGGGCATCGCGATCGCCGGCTACTGGTCCAAGGTGCGGATCTTCACGGCGAGCGAGCGGGGGCTGGCCAACCTGCGCGTCGCGGCCTTCCGCCACGTGCACGACCTGTCGATGCTCACTCAGAACACGCAGCGCCGCGGCTCGCTCGTCTCGCGGGTCACGTCCGACGTCGACCAGATCAGCCAGTTCCTGCAGTTCACCGGGATCATGATGATCATCAGCGTCGGGCAGATGATCGTCGCCACGATCGTCATGGCGTTCCTGTCCTGGCAGCTCACGCTCGTCGTCCTCATCAGCTTCGTGCCGCTCGCGCTGAGCCTGCGGTGGCTGGCCGGCGCGATGTCGCGCGCCTACGACCGCGTGCGGGCCAGCGTGGGCGAGATGCTCGCCGTCATCGCCGAGCCGGTCGTCGGCGCCTCCGTCGTGCGCTCGTACGGCATCGAGGACCGCACGCAGCAGCGCGTCGACGTCGCCGTCCGCGCCAACTACCGCAACAACATCCGCGCCCAGACGATCACCGCGGGCGCGTTCTCGGCCGCGATCCTGGTCGGCGGCATCGCGAACGCCGCGGTGCTGGCGATCGGCGTGTGGCTGGGCGTCCTGGGCGACCTGTCCGTCGGCACGATCGTCGCGTTCGTGTTCCTCGTCGGCCTGTTCACCGGCCCGGCGCAGATGGCCACGCAGGTGATCTCCGAGGCGCAGAACGCGATCTCGTCGTGGCGCCGCGTGCTCGACCTGCTCGACACCCCGGCCGACGTCGTCGATCCCGGCGCCGAGGCCGAGCCGCTGCCCGCCGGCGACCTCGAGGCCCGCTTCGAGAAGGTCTCGTTCGCCTACCCCGAGGGACCCACGGTCCTGGCGGGCGTCGATGTGACCATCGAGGCGCGCCAGCGCGTCGCGGTCGTCGGCGAGACCGGCTCGGGCAAGACCACGTTCGCGAAGCTGCTCACCCGACTGATGGATCCCGTCGAGGGACGGGTCGTGCTGGGCGGGGTCGACATCTCGCGCGTGGCCTTCGAGGACCTGCGTCGTCACGTGCTGATGGTGCCGCAGGAGGGCTTCCTGTTCGACGCCACGCTCGGCGAGAACCTGCGCTACGGGGCCCGCGACGCCACCGACGCCGACCTCGTCTCCGCCGTCGAGCGGCTGGGCCTGGCCGACTGGTTCGCGGCGCTGCCGCGCGGCCTGGAGACCCGCGTCGGCCAGCGCGGCGAGTCGCTCTCGGCGGGAGAGCGCCAGCTCGTCGCGCTCGTGCGGTCGGCGCTGGCCGATCCGGCGCTGCTCGTCCTCGACGAGGCGACGAGCGCGGTCGACCCGCAGACCGAGCTGCGCGCCACACGCGCCCTCGACCGCCTGCTCGAGGGCCGCACCAGCGTCACGATCGCGCACCGGCTCTCCACCGCCGAGAACGCCGACCGGGTCCTCGTCTTCGACCAGGGGCGGCTCGTCGAGGACGGCCACCACCGCGACCTCGTCTCCGCCGGCGGCGTCTACGCCCGCCTGCACGCCTCGTGGGTCGCGCAGGCCACCCTCGCCTGATGCCGGCCGCCGGGCGCGGCCTGAGAGAATGAGGGACGTGAGCTCTCTCGATGCGACGATCGCCGGCCGGCTGAAGCGCGACGACTCGGGCCTGGTCCCGGCGGTGGTGCAGGACGCGACGTCCCGCGCCGTCCTCATGGTCGGCTGGATGGACGACGAGGCGCTGCACCGCACGCTGACCACCGGCCGCTCCACGTTCTGGAGCCGCAGCCGCGGCGAGTACTGGGTCAAGGGCGAGACGTCGGGCCACACCCAGCACGTGCGCGAGGTCCGCCTCGACTGCGACGGCGACACGCTGCTCGTCGTCGTCGACCAGGTCGGTCCGGCGTGCCACACCGGCGCCACGACGTGCTTCGACGCGGACCTGCTGACGTGAGGCGCAACCTCCTCGGCCCGTCCGTCCTCCTGCTGCTGGCGCTGGGCGGCGGCACGCTGCTCGCCGTCCGCGCGGCGTGGGCCACGGCCACCGCGCAGGCCGCGGGACTGCCCGAGGTCGAGCTGAGCGTCTCGGGCGCCGACGCGGTGCCCGGCGCCGTCGGCCTCGCCGTGCTCGTGATGGCGGCCGGCCTCGGCGTGCTCGCGTCCGGCCCGCGGCTGCGCCGCGCGATCGGCACGCTCGTCGCGCTGGCCGGTGTCGTCGGCGTCGTGTTGACGGCCCGGGCCGGCGACGCGATCGCCACCGCCCAGCGCCGCGCGATCGACGAGGCGGCCGCCTCGGGCATCGACGTGCAGTGGAGCACCACCGCCGCGCAGCCCCTCGCGGTCGCCGGGTTCGCGCTCGTGGTCGTGGTCGGCGCCGCGGTCGCGTGGCTGGGTCCGCGGTGGGCCACGATGGGCCGCAAGTACGACGCCCCGGCCGCGCGCGAGCCCGACGCGAGCGACCTCTGGAAGGCGATGGACGACGGCGTCGATCCCACCGCCTGACGACCGAGTAGGCTGTCGTCCGAACCACCCCGAGCACCTCTAGGAGCACACCCCATGTCGCACGGATCGTCGCCGGCCGCCTGGACCGCCGTCCTCGTCAGCCTCGCCGGCTTCCTCGTCGGCGGGATCGGCCTGATCCCCGAGCCGAACTGGGTCATCTTCACGATCGGCGTCGTGCTCGCGGTGGGCGCCCTGCCGCTCGGCAAGGTCATGTCGCTCGCCGGCTACGGCACCAGCCGGGTGAAGGAGCACTGACCAGCCCGGTCATCCCGACGACCGCCTCGCGCGGTCACCTGCTGCGCGGCCCGCTGATCGCGGGTGCCGCCGGCGCCGCCGCGCTCGCGCTGCTGCACGTGCGCGACCCCCACGTCCAGGGCTCCTACGGGTTCTGTCCGTTCCTGGTGCTCACCGGGGAGCCGTGTCCCGGCTGCGGGGGCCTGCGCGCGGTCAACCTGCTGACCCGCGGCGACCTCGTCGCCGCCGTGTCGAGCAACCTGTTCGCCGTCAGCCTGGTGGCGATCGCCGTGGTGGCGTGGGCGGTGTGGCTCGCGCGCCGCGCGCGGGGGATCCCGGCGCGCTATCTCACCTGGTCGGCCCGCACCGTCACCGTGCTGGGAGTCGCCGCTGCCGTCTTCGGTCTCGCCCGCCTCACCCCGTGGGGCGCCTGGCTCGCTCCCTGACGTGCGCCAGATGTGTAGCGCTGGCCACCGAAAGTCCCTCGGATCCACCGAATTCCGGGGGATACTGCTACAGATCTCGCGTCCCGGAGGGGCGTGACGATCCGCGAGTCCGAAGGAGTGCCGTGACCGACAGGGGGACGCCCGCCGCCGCGGGGGCCGAGGTCGCCGGGTCGGGTCGCGGTCGCGTGCCGCGGGTGCACCGCGCGTGGCTGGTCGCCGGGGTCACGTTCCTCGTCCTGCTCGCCTCGGCCGCGTTCCGGTCGAGCCTGGGCGTCCTGCTGGTCCCGATCGAGGAGGACCTCGGCTGGAGCCGCACCGACACCTCGATCGCGGTCTCGATCAACCTCATCGTCTACGGCGTCGCCGCCCCGTTCGCGGCGGCGCTGCTCGAGCGCATCGGCGTCCGCCGCACCGCCGTCGTGGCGCTCCTGCTCATCTGCCTCGGCTGCCTGGCGTCCACCGTCATGACTGCTCCGTGGCAGCTGTCCGTCCTGTGGGGCGGCGTGATCGGCGTCGCCACCGGCTCGGTCGCCCTCGTCTTCGGCGCCATCGTCGTCAACCGCTGGTTCGTCGCGCGCCGTGGGCTCGTGCTGGGCATCTTGGGCGCCGCGTGGGCCACCGGTCAGTTGATCTTCCTGCCGCTGCTCGCCGCGACGGTCGACGCCTTCGGCTGGCGCGCCGCCGCCTACGTCATCGCCGGCTGCTGCGCCGTGCTGCTGCCGGTGGTCACCCTCGTGCTGCGCGACCGTCCGTCCGACGTCGGGCTGGAGCCCTACGGCGGCGTCGACGACGAGGTGGTCGTGGTCGCGCCGCCCACCGCGACGGCCGCCGTCGTCCATGCCGTCACCGTGCTGCGCGAGGTCGTCGCCACCCGCGCGTTCCTGTTGCTGGCCGGCACGTTCTTCGTCTGCGGCTGGACCACCAACGGCATCATCAGCAGCCACTTCGTGCCGGCCGCGCACGACCACGGGATGGCCGCGACCACGGCGGCAGGCCTGCTCGCGGTCGTGGGCGTCTTCGACATCGTCGGCACGATCGGCTCCGGCTGGCTCACCGACCGCTACGACCCGCGCGTCCTGCTGGCGGCCTACTACGGGCTGCGGGGCCTGGCACTGCTCGCCGTGCCGGCGCTGCTGGGACCGTCGGTGGAGCCGCCGCTGCTCGTCGTGATCGCGCTCTTCGGACTCGACTGGGTCGCCACGGTGCCGCCGACCGTGGTGCTGTGCCGCTCGGCCTTCGGCGCCGAGCGCGGCGGCATCGTCTTCGGCTGGGTGTTCGCCGCCCACATGATCGGCGCGGGCGTCGCCGCGGCGGCCAGCGGCGCGATGCGCGCGGCGTCGGGCGACTACACGTCCGCGTGGATCCTGGCCGGCGCGCTCGCGGTGGCGGCGGCGGTGGGGGCGCTGCTGCTGCCCCGCCGGGTCAGCTGAGTGTGGCCAGGTCGATGAAAGCGCTGCCCATCGAGGCGAGGGTGCCCAGCACGCCCAGCACGATGGCGGCGACACCCACCCAGAAGGCGGCCGTGACCATCGACGTGTCGGCGTAGGGCCCGCCCCACTGCTGCAGCCGGCTGCGCTCGGCGCGAGCCAGCACGACGGCCACGATGCCGCCGGCGACGCCGAGGAGCCCGCAGCAGCAGCCGGCCGGGATGCTCACGATGGCGATGACCAGCGCCCACACGCCCTGGTTGCCGCTGTCGCCGGGGACCGGCTGTCCGTAGACGTAGCCGTACGGGGGCTGGCCGCCCGGCGGCGGGGGATGGCTCGACACCGGTCGAGCATAGGACGGCGCGACCCGGCTGCTCGCCGGGCCGCGCCGTGGGGGTCGATCAGGCGGCGACGGGCTGGTCCTGGAACTTCTTGTAGGCGTAGGCCGAGGCGATCGCCACGACGGGATAGGCGAGGAACAGCAGCAGGCCGCACGGGCAGGCGCCGATGAGGATGACCACGAAGGACAGGAGCGCCAAGAGGATCGAATTCCCGAGGTTGGCCCGGACGAGATCGATGCTCGCCTTGAGCGAGTCGACGGGGGAGAGCCCACGATCCACCAGGAACGTCATCGCGAAGTAGGTCAGGAAGGTCAGCACGAAGCCGACCAGCGACAGGATCGCGCCGAGGAACCCCGGAAGGAGGCTGCCGAGGTTGCCGATCAGCGCCAGGATCACCGACAGGACGATGACCGGCGCGAGATCGATCCGGCCCAGCGCGTTGCCGAGGTCGAATGCCCTTCCCTCGGTGGCGTCGAGCGCACCGCGGACGGCGACCGCATTGAGGATGGACAGGGCCACCGTCAGCGCGAATCCCATGAGGAAGAAGACGAGGAGACCGCCGAAGGAGGATTCGTCACCCGCCAGCGCGACGCCCACGGAGGAGAAGAAGATCGCGATGAAGAAGATGGCCATGAGGGCCAGGGCGATCAGGCCCAGGACCAGCCAGGGCCCGAGGTTCGCGGTGAGCTTGCGCCAGCCGTAGCCGATCGCGTCCGGGGCGCTGAACGGCTCGACGAACCCGGAGCCGGCACCGGGCGGCGGCGGGTAGCCGCCGTAGCCACCACCGCCGGGCGGCGGCGGGTAGGCGCTGCCGCCGTAGCCGGGCGCGTCGCCGGGCGGGGGCGGGTAGGCCGGCCCGTCGGACGGCGGCGGCTGCGGGGGCGGCGGGGGCACGGGACCGTCCGGGCGCTCGGGGTCGGGGCCGAGGGGCGGTTCGTTCGTCGACATGCGCCGAGCATAGGGAGGATCGAGGAGGCCGTATACCGCCTCCGCCCCGTGTTGTCGTCCCGAAACGGAGGGCGCGTGCCACTTCCGGGCGTCCCGGGGCTACGCTGGAGGTCAGTTCGGAGCCGAGTCCCGACAGGGGAAGGGAGAGTGCGATGACCGTGCTCGACGACATCCTCGCGGGGGTGGCCGAGGACCGGGCCGAGCGCCAGGCCCGGGTGAGCCTGGACGATCTCAAGCGCCAGGCCGACAAGCAGCCGCCCGCGCTCGACCCGATGCCCGCCTTCCGGTCCGACGGCGTCTCGGTGATCGCCGAGGTGAAGCGGTCCAGCCCCAGCAAGGGCGCGCTCGCCGACATCAAGGACCCTGCCGCCCTGGCCGGCGACTACGCCGCCGGTGGCGCCTCGGCCATCAGCGTCCTGACCGAGCAGCGCCGCTTCGGCGGCTCGCTCGACGACCTGCGCGCCGTCCGCGCCGACGTCCACGTGCCGGTGCTGCGCAAGGACTTCATCACCACCTCGTACGAGCTGTGGGAGGCCCGGGCCGCGGGGGCCGACATGGCGCTGCTCATCGTCGCCGCGCTCGACCAGAACGCGCTCGAGTCGCTCATCGATCGCGCGCGCTCGATCGGCCTGACGCCGCTCGTGGAGGTCCACGACGAGGAGGAGGTGCGCCGCGCCGTCGCGGCCGACGCCGACCTCATCGGTGTGAACGCCCGCAACCTCAAGACGCTCGAGGTCGACCGCCAGACGTTCGAGCGCCTCGCGCCGCAGATCCCCGACTCGATCGTCAAGGTCGCCGAGTCCGGCGTCCGTGGACCCCACGACGTCATCGAGTACGCGCGCTTCGGCGCCAACGTCGTGCTCGTGGGCGAGACGCTCGTCAAGGGCGACGACCCGCGCGCCACCGTCGCCGACCTGGTCGCCGCCGGGCTTCACCCGGCCCTGCAGCATCGATGGCAGCCCAGCTGACTCCTCCAGCTCCCTGCCGACCCCTCACCCAGGACGACCATGACTGACATCTCCGGCCGATCGCCGTCGCGATCGGCGCTCCCTGACGGGCCCGGGCACTTCGGCCGCTTCGGCGGCCGCTTCATGCCCGAGGCCCTCATCGCCCCGCTCGACGAGATCACCCGCGAGTGGGAGGCCGCGCAGGCCGATCCCGCGTTCCGGAACGAGCTCGACCGGATGCTGCGCGAGTACGCCAACGTGCCGAGCCCGCTGTACGAGGCGCACCGCTTCAGCCGCGCCGTCGGCGCGCGGATCCTGCTCAAGCGCGAGGACCTCAACCACACCGGCGCGCACAAGATCCGCAACGTCATCGGCCAGGCGCTGCTGGCCAAGCGCATCGGCAAGCCGCGCTGCATCGCCGAGACGGGCGCGGGCCAGCACGGCGTCGCCTCGGCCACCGCGTGCGCCTACCTCGATCTCGAGTGCACCGTCTACATGGGCCAGGTCGACACCGAGCGCCAGGCGCTCAACGTCGCGCGCATGCAGATGCTGGGCGCCGAGGTCATCCCGGTCACCACCGGAAGCGCCACGCTCAAGGACGCGATCAACGAGGCGCTGCGCGACTGGGTCACCACGGTCGACACCACGCACTACCTGTTCGGCACCGCGGCCGGCCCGCACCCGTTCCCCACGATGGTGCGCGAGCTCACCCGCGGCATCGGCGACGAGGCCCGGGCCCAGGTGCTCGAGCTCGACGGCCGGCTGCCCGACGCCGCGGTCGCGTGCGTCGGCGGCGGCTCCAACGCGATCGGCCTGTTCACCGCCTTCGTGCCCGACGAGGGCGTGCGCCTCGTGGGCGTCGAGGCCGGGGGCGACGGCTTCGAGACCGGCCGCCATGCCGCCACGATCACGGCGGGCGAGGTCGGCGTGCTGCACGGCGCGCGCTCCTTCCTGCTGCAGGACGAGGACGGCCAGACCATCGAGTCGCACTCGATCAGCGCCGGCCTGGACTACCCGGGCGTCGGCCCCGAGCACGCCTACCTCGCCGACACCGGTCGTGCCGAGTACCGCCCGGCCACCGACGCGCAGGCCATGGCCGCGTTCGACCTGCTGTGCAAGACCGAGGGCATCATCCCGGCGATCGAGTCGGCCCACGCGCTGGCCGGCGCGATGACCCTGGCCGAGGAGCTGGGCCCCGACGCCACGATCCTGGTCAACCTCTCGGGGCGCGGCGACAAGGACGTGCACACGGCGGCGACGTACTTCGGCCTGCTGGACGAGAACGACCGGGCGGAGACCGACCGATGAGCGTCACGAGCCCGATCGACGAGCTGTTCGAGCGCACGCGCGCCGAGAACCGCGCCGCGCTGGTGGGCTACCTGCCGGCCGGGTTCCCCACGGTCGACGGCTCGATCCGCGCGATCGAGGCGATGGTCGAGGCCGGCGTCGACCTGGTCGAGGTCGGCCTGCCCTACAGCGACCCCGTGATGGACGGTCCCACGATCCAGGCCGCCGCCGAGGCCGCGCTGGTGAACGGCACCCGCGTCGACGACGTGTTCCGCGTCGTGGAGGCGGCCTCCGCCGCCGGGGCCGTGACGGTCGTCATGACCTACTGGAACCCGGTCGAGCGCCGCGGCGTCGACCGGTTCGCGGCCGACCTGGCCGCCGCCGGGGGAGCGGGCCTCATCACGCCCGACCTGATCCCCGACGAGGCCACCGAGTGGGACCGCGCCTCGCGCGCCCACGGCCTCGACCGCATCTTCCTCGTCTCGCCGTCCTCGTCCGACGAGCGGCTCGCGATGACGGCCGACGCGGCCAGCGGCTTCATCTACGCCACGGCCGTCATGGGCGTGACGGGTCAGCGCGAGCAGACCAGCAGCCTCGCTCCCGAGCTCGTGGGACGGCTGCGCAAGGTCACCGACAAGCCCGTGGGCGTCGGCCTCGGCGTCAGCAACGGCGCCCAGGCCCACGAGATCGCCGCGTTCTCCGACGCGGTCATCGTGGGCTCGGCGCTCGTGCGCTGCCTGCTCGACCAGCCCGACGAGGCGTCCAGCCTCGCCGCCATCCGCGAGCTCGCGGCCGACCTGCGCGCCGGCGTCGAACGGGACTGACATGACGATCGCCACCTTCATCCCGTCGCCGGAGCAGGCCGTCTGGCACCTCGGGCCGCTGCCGCTGCGCGCCTACGCCCTGTGCATCATCGCGGGCGTCGTCGCCGCGATCTGGATCGGCGAGAAGCGCTTCGTGGCCGCGGGCGGCCGCCCGGGCGCGATCGGCGACATCGCGATCTGGGCCGTGCCCTTCGGCATCATCGGCGGGCGGATCTACCACGTCCTCACCGATCCCGAGCTCTACTTCGGCGACGGCCGCGACCCCATCGACGCGCTGAAGATCTGGGAGGGCGGCCTGGGCATCTGGGGCGCCATCGCGTTCGGCGGTGTCGGCGCGTGGATCGCCTGCAAGCGGTACGACATCGACTTCCTGAAGATGGCCGACGCGCTGGCGCCCGGCCTGCTCGTCGCGCAGGCGATCGGACGTCTGGGCAACTACTTCAACCAGGAGCTCTTCGGACGCCCCACCACGGTGCCGTGGGCCCTGGAGATCTCCGAGCGTCACCGGCCCGACGGCTACGAGCAGTTCGCCACCTTCCACCCGACGTTCCTCTACGAGGCGCTGTGGAACCTCGCGGCGGCCGCGCTGCTGGTGTGGCTGGGCAAGCGGTTCGCGCTGACCCACGGCAGGGTGTTCGCGCTCTACGTGATGCTCTACACGCTGGGTCGCGGCTGGATCGAGGCCCTGCGCATCGACACCGTGAACCACCTCGGCCCGTTCCGGCTGAACATCTGGACCTCGATCGTGGTCTTCTGCCTCGCCCTCGCGTACTTCGTGTGGGCGGGCCGCCACTACCGCGAGCGCGCTGAGCGTGACGTCTCCGGGGCTGACACGCCGTAATCGGCCCGCCAACGTCACTCCCAGCGCTGCGTCAGGCCTTCGGCTCGTCGTCGAGGCGCTCGGCGGCCTCCTTGAGCTTCGCCGCGGCGTCGTCGATCTTCTCGGTGAACTTGCCATCGGTGGCGCGGTCGGCGAGGTCGGCCACCTTGTCGATCGCGGCGTCGACCTCCTCGTCGCGCTGCGCGACCTCCTCCTTGACCCGGGCCACCATCTGCTCCGCGTCCTTGCCCTTGAACTTGTCCAGGAAGCCCACGGGGTTCCCCTCTCGTGTGTTGCGGTCCCGCCGGTCGGGTCCCGGTCGTCACGGTACTGCGGTCGGGCGCGGGCGGCCTGAAAGACTGGCCCCATGAGCGCGCCCCGTCCCGTCGTCGCCGTGGTGGGCCCGACGGCCTCGGGCAAGACGCGGCTCTCGGTCGACCTCGCGCGCGCCGTGCACGGCGAGGTCGTGAACACCGACTCCGTGCAGCTCTACCGCGGGATGGACGTGGGCAGCGCCAAGGCGACTCCGGACGAGCGCGGGGGAGTCCCGCACCACCTCCTCGACGTGCTCGACCCCGTCCAGGAGGCCAGCGTCGCCGCGTTCCAGCGCGAGGCGCGGGCCGCGATCGAGCAGATCCGCGCACGCGACGCCGTCCCGATCCTCGTCGGCGGGTCCTCGCTGTACGTGCGGGCCGTCCTGGACCCGCTGGACTTCCCCGGCACCGATCCCGCCGTGCGGCGCCGCTGGACCGAGCGCCTCGACGAGGTCGGCCCCGAAGCGCTGCACGAGGAGCTGGCGCGGCGCGACCCGGCCGCGGCCGAGGCGATCCTGCCCACGAACGGGCGCCGCATCGTGCGCGCCCTGGAGGTCGGCGAGCTCACCGGAGAGCCCTTCGCGGCGACGATGCCCGCGTACGCGTCGATCTACCCCGAGGTCGTGATGATCGGCCTCGACGTGCCGCGCGACGTGCTGGACGCGCGCATCGACGCCCGGGTCGAGCAGATGTGGGCCGATGGCCTCGTCGACGAGGTGCGAGGACTGCCCGGACTCGCCGGCTCGCCCACCGCGTCGCGGGCGCTGGGCTACCAGCAGGTGCTCGCGATGCTCGCGGGCGACCTCACTGAGGGGGAGGCGAAGGAGGAGACGAAGTCCGGCACCCGTCGCTTCGCCCGCCGCCAGGACCGGATGATGCGCAAGGACCCCCGGATCCACTGGCTGCCCTTCGACGATCCCGACCTGCTCGCGCGTGCTGTGGCACTCGCCGGAGCCCCGTAGGCTGAGGACATGGAATTCACGTGGTTCAAGGGACACGGCACCGAGAACGACTTCGTGCTGCTGCCCGACCACGACGGCACCCTGCACGGTGATCTCGACCCCGCCTTCGTGGCCGCCCTGTGCGACCGTCGCCGCGGCATCGGCGCCGACGGCGTCATGCGGGTCGTGCGGTGCACCGCGCTCGGTCACAACTCGCCCGCCGAGTGGTTCATGGACTACCGCAACGCTGACGGCTCGCTGAGCCAGATGTGCGGCAACGGCATCCGCGTCTTCGCCCGGCACCTGCTGGAGGAGGGCCTCGTCGAGGGTCCCGAGTTCCCCATCGACACCCGCGACGGACTGAAGTTCCTCACCGTCGTCGGCGACGAGATCGCCGTCGACATGGGCGCGTTCACCACGGGCACCCACTCGAAGGTCTCGGCCGGCGGCCAGTCCTGGGAGGCGCTCGAGGTCCACACCGGCAACCCCCACGCCGTCGCGTTCGTCGACCGCGTGACCGACGCCGGCCCCCTGCTCGAGCAGCCCGGCTACGCCGAGTCCGTCTACCCCGAGGGCGTCAACATCGAGTTCGTCGAGCGCCGCGGCACGCACCACGTCGCGATGCGCGTGCACGAGCGCGGCTCGGGCGAGACCCGCTCCTGCGGCACCGGTGCCTGCGCCGTGGCGATCGCCACCGCGAAGGCCGACGGCGCCCCCGACCCCACCACCTACCGCGTCGACGTCCCCGGAGGCACCTTGCACGTCACCGTCTCACCCGATCGCACGATCCTGAGGGGCCCGGCGCGCATCGTCGCCGCGGGCACCATGGAGTGGCGCGGATGACCGAGGAGACCCGTCCCGACGTCGAGCTCCAGCCCGGCGAGATGGACCTGCAGGACCGGTCCTCGCTGCGCCGCGTCGCCGGCCTGTCCACCGAGCTCGAGGACATCACCGAGGTCGAGTACCGCCAGCTGCGGCTGGAGCGGGTCGTCCTCGTCGGCGTGTGGACCGAGGGCTCGGTGGAGGACGCCGAGAACTCGCTCACCGAGCTGAAGGCGCTCGCCGAGACGGCAGGCTCCGACGTGCTCGACGCGCTCATCCAGCGTCGTCAGAAGCCCGACCCGGCGACCTTCATCGGCCGCGGCAAGGTCGACGAGCTGCGCGACGCCGTGCAGGCCACCGGTGCCGACACCGTGATCTGCGACGGCGAGCTCGCGCCCAGCCAGCTGCGCAACCTCGAGGACCGCGTCAAGGTCAAGGTCGTCGACCGCGTCGCGCTGATCCTCGACATCTTCGCCCAGCACGCGAAGAGCGCCGAGGGCAAGGCCCAGGTCGAGCTGGCCCAGCTGCAGTACCAGACCCAGCGCCTGCGCGGCTGGGGCGGCAACCTGTCGCGCCAGGCCGGCGGCCGGGCGGCCGGCGGCGAGGGCATCGGCGGCCGCGGCCCCGGTGAGACCAAGCTCGAGACCGACCGTCGTCGCATCCAGGCCAAGATGGCCAAGCTGCGCCGTGAGCTCAAGGAGCTGCGCGGCACGCGCGAGACGAAGAAGGCCGAGCGCCGCCGCAACAAGATCCCGTCCGTGGCGATCGCGGGCTATACGAACGCCGGCAAGTCGAGCCTGCTCAACCGGCTCACGGGTGCGGGCGTGCTCGTCGAGGACGCGCTGTTCGCCACCCTCGACCCCACCACGCGTCGCGCCGAGACCTCGGACGGCCGCGTCTACACGCTGTCCGACACGGTCGGCTTCGTCCGGCACCTGCCCCACCAGCTGGTCGAGGCGTTCCGGTCCACGCTGGAGGAGGTGGCCGACGCCGACCTCGTGCTGCACGTGGTCGACGGCTCGCACCCCGATCCCGAGAGCCAGATCGCGGCGGTCCGCGAGGTGTTCGCGCAGATCGAGGCCTTCAAGGTCCCCGAGATCATCGTCATCAACAAGGCCGACCAGGCCGACCCGCTCGTGCTGAAGGCGCTGCTGGCGCGTGAGCCGCACGCCGTCGTCGTGAGCGCCCGCACGGGCGAGGGCATCGTCGAGCTGCTGAGCGCCATCGAGGCCGACCTGCCGGTGCCCGAGGTGCTGGTCGACGCGGTCGTCCCGTACTCGCGCGGCGACCTGGTCAACCAGCTGCACCTGCACGCCGAGATCGAGACGCTCGAGCACGTCGCCGAGGGCACCCACGTGGTCGCGCGGGTGCATCCCGAGCTCGCCAACGAGCTCGCCCCGTTCGCGCAGCAGCCCTGAGCGGCCTCGGGGGCGGTGAGTCCTCAACCCTTCGCCGGCTGTCCCGGTGGGTGATCAACCATATGGCCGGGGATGAGGTCGAAGGGTCACCGGAGCCGTGCGGGAGGGGTCGAGGACTCACCGCTCACCCCAGCCGGCCCCGTGACGGGGCGGGCTGTGGATCGGTGGTCGCTGCCGGGGGAGAGCCGGGTAGCGTTCTCGCATGCCCTCCCGACCCGGTGTGACCGACGTCCTGGGTGCCGCCGTCGCGGCGGTCGGCGGTGCCGAGCGCCCCGGACAGGTCGCGATGGCCGAGGCCGTCGCCCAGGCCCTCGCCGACGAGCGCCACCTGCTCGTGCAGGCGGGCACCGGCACCGGCAAGTCGCTCGGCTACCTGGTCCCGGCGCTGCTCCACGACAAGCGCGTCGTCGTCGCCACCGCCACGCTCAACCTCCAGCACCAGCTCGTCGAGCGCGACATCCCCGCGCTCAAGGAGGCGGCCCGCGACACCATGTCCACGGTGCCGCACCATGCCGTGCTGAAGGGTCGCGCGAACTACGCGTGCCTGCACCGCGTGCGCCAAGGCGCCCCCGACGACCAGGGCGTCCTCGTCGAGGTGCCCGAGGGGTCGCTGGGGGCCGAGGTCGTCCAGCTGCGCGAGTGGGCCGAGGAGCAGGCCGAGGGCGGCCACACCGGCGATCGCGACGGCGCCCCGTCCCACGGCGAGCGGGCCTGGCGCCAGGTCAGCGTGTCGTCGCGCGAGTGCCTGGGCGCCTCTCGCTGCGAGTACGCGGCCGAGTGCTTCGCCGAGCGGGCGAAGGAGGACGCCGCCAACGCCCACGTCGTCGTCACGAACCACGCGATGCTCGCGATCGACGCGATCGAGGGCGTGCCGATGCTGCCCGAGTTCGACGCCGTGGTGGTCGACGAGGCCCACGAGCTGGCCGCGCGCGTCACCCAGGCCTCCACCGACGAGCTCGATCCCGGCCTCGTCGAGCGGGCCGCCCGCCGGGCCCGTCCGTACCTCGACGACGGCGGCACGGCCGACGACCTCGGCGACGCCGCCGACGCGCTGGCCGACGCCCTCACCCACGTCCAGCCCGGCCGCATCGACGCGATCGACCCGGCCCTGGCCGGTGCGCTCGCGCTCGTGCGCGACAGCGCCCGCGCCTGCTTCTCGAACTTCACGAAGGAGAAGGGCGAGGAGGCCGACCCCGGTCGCCAGCAGGCCCGCAGCACGATCGACGACGTCCGCCAGGTCGCCGAGCGGATGGCCGCCGGCCGCGAGACCGAGGTGCTGTGGCTGGGCGAGGTCCGCAGCGGTCTGCACCTGCGCATCGCGCCGATCGACGTGTCGGGCGCCCTGCGCGAGAAGCTCTTCGGTGAGAAGACCGTCGTGCTCACCAGCGCCACGCTCACGCTCGGCGGCTCCTTCGCCCCCGTCGCCGCCTCGCTCGGCCTCGACCTCAAGGGGTCGGACTGGACCGGGCTCGACGTCGGCTCGCCGTTCGACTATCAGCGCCAGGGCATCCTCTACGTCGCGAAGCACCTGCCGGCACCCGGCCGCGACGGGCTCGAGGCCGAGCAGCTCGGCGAGATCACGGCCCTCATCAAGGCGGCCGGAGGCCGCACCCTCGGGCTCTTCTCGTCGCGTCGCGCGGCCGAGCGCGCCGCCCAGTACGTGCGCGAGTCGCTGCCCGAGCTCGAGATCCTCTGCCAGGGCGACGCCCAGCTGCCCGAGCTCGCGCGTCGGTTCGCCGACGAGCCCAGCGCGTGCCTGTTCGGCACCCTCAGCCTGTGGCAGGGCGTCGACCTCCCGGGCGACACCTGCACCCTCGTGCTCATCGACCGGATCCCGTTCCCGCGACCCGACGACCCGCTCAGCAGTGCGCGCCAGCGGCTGGTCGAGCGTCGCGGGGGCAACGGCTTCATGCAGGTCGCCGCCCAGCACGCCGCACTGCTGCTGGCGCAGGGCGTGGGCCGCCTGATCCGGCGCTCCACCGACCGCGGCGTGGTCGCGATCCTCGACCCGCGCATCGCCACCGCACGCTACGGCGGGTTCCTCGCGTCGTCCCTGCCGCCGCTGTGGCGCACCACCGACCGTCAGGTCGTGACCGCCGCACTGCGACGCCTCGACGAGTCGGCGAAGGCGGGGGATCCGGCCGCGGTTTGATACCGTGGCCCGGACTCATCGCTCAACCAGCTCGGGGATCCCATGCCGTTCCGTCTTCCCTCGCTCGCCGCTGCATGCCTGGCGCTCGTCGGATCTCTCTTCGTCACCGTCGCACCCGCGGAGGCCGCGGGCACGCTGTCGACCAAGACGTCCCTCGTCGCCATGACCAACGCCGGCTACGGCTCGGTCTGGGCGCGCTGCACCAAGAAGAAGGCCTGCAAGGGCACGATCTGGGTCGAGGGCGCCTCCGCGCAGAAGCGCAGCTTCAAGGTCAAGGCGAGGTCGGCCGGCTACGTCACCTTCCGCAACACGAACTGGCGCGCCAAGCCCAAGGCCGTGGTGCGCATGAGCGGCGCGTCCCCGCGCCCCATCACCCAGCAGGCCAAGGTCACCTACGGCACGATCGCCGGCACCGTCGCCCGCACGGGCGGCGCGGCCGCCACCGGCGTCAAGGTCGAGCTGTGGCGCATCGGCTCGCGCAACCGCAACGTGCTGGTCTCCACCGCCTCCGACGTCGAGCGCAACGCCGGTCGGTTCGCGTTCCGCGTCCGCATGGGCGCGAACAACTCGCCGTCGGCCACGTACAAGCTGCACGTCATCGGCACCTCCGGTGGCGAGCGTCGCTCCTGGTGGTGGCGCGGCAACGGCAAGGGCGCCTTCGTCGGCGGTGCGCGCGACATGGGCGCCGGCACCAAGATCAAGGTGACCCGCGGCCTCAATTACCGCTACGTGGCCAACGCCCGCTACTCCTCGATCCGCGGCCAGGTCGTCAACGGCTCCAAGGCCGTCTCCGGCACCGAGGTCACGGTCGTCGGCCGCCCGCCGTACTGGTCGAGGTCCTCGCGCGTGCTGCGTGACCTCGACTTCATGTCCTGCGGCAACGTCTACGGCCGTACCCGCACGAACTCCAGCGGCCGCTACGAGGTCGGCTTCCTGCCCACCTCGGCGAACCGCATCTACGCGGTCAAGCCCGCGGGCAGCCTGTGGTTCGGCTCGAACGACCGTGCCTGGGGCACGTGCCACGCCGTCGTGAACAACCGCGGCGAGTCGCGCTCCACCGCGCGCATGCTGCACCTGCCGAACGCCGGCCTGACCGGCCGTGTGCAGAACATCGGCCGCGGCCGCACCACGGTCAGCGTCGTCGCCGGGGGCTACCAGGGCAAGGCCAGCTCGGCCAAGGTCGACCGCTACCTCACCGTCCGTGAGTACGCGAAGGGCCGCAAGATCCTGGCCTCCGACGTCGTGCGCGCCGGCACCGGCCGCAAGGTCAGCCTCGGCGAGGGCTGGTACTGGTTCGAGATGGGCCGCCGCACCGGCTGCCACGCCTGGTACAAGAGCCGCTACAAGAACAACGACGGCTACTTCAACGGCCTCGACCGTGGCTTCGAGAAGTGGAAGGCCAAGAACTACCGGATGTACCGCCAGCACTGCCGTGCCTGGACCTCGGGCACCTACAAGCTGGTCTACGTCAAGGGCTCGTCGATGCGGGTCGGCCTGAAGAACTACAAGGGCGGCTCGGTCAGCGGCCGCGTGACGGCGGCGAAGGTCAAGCCCCGCACCGAGCTGATGATCCGCCTGACGTCCACCGACGGCAAGAAGGTCTACCGCACCGCGATGACCGACGGCGCCGGCAAGTTCAAGGTCACCGGCCTGGCGTCGGGTCGCTACCGGATCGTTGTGAACGCCGACTCGTGGCGCGGCATCTCGCGCGGCTTCTCCGGGGCCAAGACCGTCAAGGTCACCCGGGGCAAGAACAAGTCGGTCGGCACCCTGCGCTTCCGGCAGTAGTCCGGCGTCCTAGGCTGCCACCATGGCGATCCTGGTCACCGGCGGAGCCGGCTACATCGGCGCGCACGTGGTGCGGGCGCTCGAGCGGGCGGGTCTGGAGTCGGTCGTCGTCGACGACCTCTCCAGCGGCCACCGCGAGTTCGTCCGGCCAGGCGTCCCGTTCATCGACCTCAACGTCCTGCACGCGAAGCAGCTGGTCGACCAGCTCGCCGATCACCCGATCGAGGCAGTCATCCACCTGGCCGCGTTCAAGTACGCGGGTGTGTCGGTGGAGCAGCCGGTGCACACGTGGCGCCAGAACGTCGGCGGCACGCTGAGTCTGCTCCGAGCCATGGAGCGTCTCGACATCGGTGCGATCGTGTTCTCCAGCAGCGCCGCGGTCTACGGCACGCCCGACGTCGAGGTGGTCACCGAGGACACCGCGACCCATCCGGAGTCGCCGTACGGCGAGTCCAAGCTCGTGGGGGAGTGGATGATCCGCGATCAGGGGGTCGCCACCGGACTGCGTCACACCTCGCTGCGGTACTTCAACGTGGTCGGCTCGGGTGAGCCCGACCTGTACGACTCGAGCCCGCACAACCTCTTCCCGCTGGTGATCAAGGCGCTCTCGCAGGGACACCGACCGAGAATCTTCGGCGAGGACTATCCGACGCCCGACGGCACGTGCGTGCGTGACTACGTGCACGTGGCCGACCTCGCCGAGGCGCACGTCACCGCGGTGCGCCGACTGCTGGACGGCCGGGACCTCGAGCCGGTCTACAACCTCGGCAACGGCGACGGCGTGTCCGTGCGCCAGATCATGCAGGCGGTCTCGACCGCCACGGGCGTGGACTTCGAGCCCGAGGTCATGGGACGACGCCCCGGCGACCCGGCCCGCATCGTGGCCTCGGGGGAGCGGGCGGCGCGCGACCTGGACTGGAAGCTCACGCACACCCTCGACGACATGGTCGCCAGTGCGTGGCAGGCCCGACCGGTCGAGCCTGCCGACGACTGATCGTCAGACGCGACGCAGGACCGCGGTGACCTTGCCGATGATCTGCGCGTCGGTGCCGTCGATCGGCTCGTAGGCCGCGTTCTGGGGGAGCAGCCAGACCTGGCCATCCTTGCGGCTGAGCGTCTTCACCGTGGCCTCGCCGTCGATCATGGCGGCGACGATCTCGCCGTTCTCGGCGACCTGCTGCTGGCGGATCACGACGTAGTCGCCGTCGCAGATCGCCGCCTCGACCATCGAGTCGCCCTTGACCTCGAGCAGGAACAGGGTGCCGTCGCCGACGAGCGAGCGGGGCAGCGGCATGACCTCCTCGACGCGCTGCTCGGCCAGGATCGGGCCGCCGGCCGCGATGCGGCCCACCATCGGCACGTAGGCCGGCTGGGGGACCGCGTCGCCGCTGTCGGTCTCGTCGACCTCGACCGGACGGCTGCGCATCGCGGGCTTCGCGTCGGGCAGGAAGATCTCGAGCGCGCGCGGACGGTTCGGGTCGCGGCGGATGAAGCCCTTGCGCTCCAGCATCCGGAGCTGGTGAGAGACCGAGGAGGTGCTGGCCAGGTCGCACGCGGCGCCGACCTCGCGCATGCTCGGCGGGTAGCCGCGCGACTCGATGTGGTCCTTCAGGAAGACCAGGATGCGCCGCTGGCGCTTGGTCAGTCCCGTCAGGTCGACCGGCTCGTCCAGGTTCTCGCTCATGGCACGACCGTAGCCGCGGGGCGACCGCGGATCAAACACGTGTTCGATACGGCGTGTCCGGTGTCGGTGGCCTAGGGTGTGGGCGTGAGCTACGTGGTCGTGGGTACGCGCGAGGGTGACGGCTGGACGGTCGACGTGTCGGGGGTGGGTCGGTCCACGGCCGACGACCTGGCCGAGATCGAGGCGTCGGCCCGCGAGGTGCTGCGCGAGCACGGCGTCGCCGACCACGCCGCGGTCGACCTGCAGCTGCTGCTGCCCGACTTCGAGGTCGACCTGCAGCGTCGCGGCGTGCCCGACCACGGGCTGCGCCCGGTCGAGATCGTCAGCGGGGTCATCGCGCTGGTCGTGGTGGTCGGCGCGCTCGCCTTCCTCCTCGGCCGCCTGCTCGGCTGAGTCCTAGCGCCGGGTCTGGTCGTCGAGCTCGTCGGTGAAGCGGTCGAGACCCGCCGCGATCTCGGCCTCGTGGGAGCGCCGGCGTGCCAGCTCCTCATCCTCGCTGAGGGTCTCGCGCGTGACGATGTGCTCGCGGGCGGCCTCGACGCAGGCGCCCAGCAGGATCGCGTACATGCCGATCCAGAGCCACAGCAGCAGCACGACCACGCCGGCGAGCGCGCCGTAGGTCTTCGAGTAGTTGCCGAACAGGTCGACGTACAGCGAGAAGCCCACGGACACCAGCAGCCACAGCGCTGACGCCATCAGCACGCCCTTCGTGACGATGCTGCCCGTGGCCGGACGGTCGGGCGCCACCCGGTAGAGCACGCCGATCGCCACGACGATGCCGCCGGCCAGCAACACCCAGCGCAGCACGTTGGCCAGCAGCCTGATCCCCGGCACGACGTCGACGAGGTTGAGGACGGCGGGCACCACGGCCACGAGGGAGATCGCGACGAGGCCGAACACCACGCCGGCACCCGTCAGGCCGAGGGCGAGCGCCTTGCTCCTCACGAACGACCGTCCGTCCTGCACGCCGTACAGCTGGTTGATCGCGGTGACGAGGTTGCCGATGCCGCCCGACGCGGCGTAGACGGCGAGCACGATGGCGATCACGGCGCTGAGTCCCAGCGAGCCGGACGGGGCGGAGGTCAGCTGCTCGAGCTGGCCGTTGACGAGCGACGCCGCGTCGGCGGGCAGGGCGTCGGAGATCCGGGTGGTCTGCTCGGCCACCGTCTCGGGGTCGGCGACCAGGCCGTAGATCGAGACGGCGGCGATGAGCGCGGGAAAGAGCGACGTGAACAGGTAGAAGGCGACGCCCGCGGCCAGCAGTGGCGCCTGGCGGGCCGAGGCCTGACGCCACGCGGTGAGGAAGGTGCGCACGATCGACATGCCTCGACGCTAGCGGCGCGTGCGGCGGCCCGCACGACACGCCGATTCGAACAAAATTTCGACGATGCTCGATTCTGTCGGAGCCGACCCGTACAGTCGTTCGTGTGTTCGATAGAACACCTGATCGAATCGAACAGCACGACAGCCCGAACTTCCCCGGAGGCCATCATGAGCATCACCCTCGACCACACCCCGTTCCCGGCGCTCGACCTGCGTCGCCCCGCCGTGACCCGCACGACCTACGTGTCGGCCGCCGCGCAGCCCGCGGCCCCGCTGCGGCTCACGGGCCGTGGCCGCGCCGTGATCGTGGCCGTGGCGCTCGCCGTCATCACGACGCTCGCGATCGTCTTCGGCTCCGCGGTCGCGGCCACCGACTCGGCCTCCGAGCCGGGCATCGTCACCACGGTGACCGTCCAGCCCGGACAGACCCTGTGGAGCATCGCCGCCGAGGCGCGTCCCAACGCCGACATCCGCTCGACCGTCGACGAGATCGTCAAGCTGAACGCGCTCGAGGACGGCGCCTCGCTGCCGATCGGCTCCACCCTCGCGGTGCCGGTCCAGGACTGACCTCTCCGGTCGTCCGCCGCGCCAGCACACGGCGCCCATCGTTGCCTCGGGGAAGGGGCCGGTGGGCGCCGTGTGCGTCTGTTCTTCCGTCGTTCGACACGCCTTCGTGCGGTAGTGGTCCCGCCGGACGCCGGGGCGGCGTAGCGTGGACGAGGACAACGATGTCGAGGAGGTCGTCGCCATGGCCATCGTCGCCCACGGTCACCACATCCACGTGATGACGCGGTTCCGCGGACAGGTGCTCAGTCGCGCCGCGGTGCTGCTGCTCGCCAGCGCGGTCACCTGGCTCGTGCCCGACCGCGCCGGGGCGCACGGGATCGACGCGCCCGCCACCTGGCTCGGCAGTGCGCTCACCGAGATCCTCTGGCCCGCCGCGGCCGTCCTGCTCGTCGTCCTCGCGGTCGTCGGCTGGGCCTGGCAGCGCGGTCGTCCCGCCGACATGGGCGCGTTGGCCTGGGTCGTGGCCGGGGGAGCGCTCGGCTTCGTCTCCCTGGCCATCGTGCTCGTCAGCGGGCTGGGCGAGGGACCGGTCTACTGGTGGCTCGGCTCGGCCGTCGTCATCACGTCGATGACCCTGCAGGTCCTCGCCGCGCTGGCCGGCCACGGGATCGCCGTGCTGCAGGCCCGGCGCTCCGCGGTCGCCGCCGCCTGACGCCCTGCACGCAGAACGCCCCCGGTCCGACGGACCGGGGGCGTTCTCGAGTGGGGGGGAGTGTCAGCTCTTGAGCTCGCCGCCAGCGCTCTCGAGGTGCGCGCGGACGAACCAGTGGAACAGCTCCAGCGTCTTGATCTGACCGATGACCATGTCCTCGGTCACGGGATCGAGGTCGGCGACGGCGGCCTGGGCCTTGCGGTGGTCGTCGATGAGGCCGATGTAGACCTCGTCGAGTGCCTTGAGGTGCTCGGTCGTGGTCGCGCGGCCCAGCGGGTAGTCGTCCCACGAGCGGCCCTCCACGATCGCGGCGGGCGTGCCCAGCGGCACGGCGCCGAGGGTGGCGATGCGCTCCGCGGTCTCGTCGACCATGTCGCGCACCTCCACGACGTGGGGATCGATCATCTCGTGCACGGCGATGAAGTGGGGGCCCACGACGTTCCAGTGCACATGCTTCAGGGTCAGCATCAGGTCGTTGAGTGCGTTCAACCGGTCCTGCAGCGTCTTCGCGATGCTCTCGCCATCGGCGATGCTGAGACCGGGAACCGTGTACTTGGGTTTGGTGGCCATGCCTCCACCGTAGGGTGCTCGCAGCGGCTCGCAACCGCAGCGGATGTGACGTGACTAGCGCTCGACCTCGCCGCGCAGCCTCTGGTGCTCCGACGCGCTGCGCGCGCGTGCGATCGCTGCGGTCCATGCTCGGTCTGCCTCCTCGGCGCGGCCCATCCGGCGCAGCAGCTCGGCACGGGTGGCGTGGAAGAGGTGCGTGTCGACGCCCATGCGCTCGACCGACTCCAGCGCGGCCTCGGGGCCCGTCACCTCGGCCACCGCGCACGCCCGCCCGAGCGCGACGGCGTCGGAGGGTGCGAGCTCCATGAGGCGGTCGTACAGCGTCAGCAGGCGGGGCCAGTCGGTGTCGGACGCCTCGTGGGCCGTGACGTGCGCGGCCTGGATGGAGGCGCGGACCTGGTAGGGCCCGGTGCGCCCCTGGCGCTGGCTGCCCCGCAGCAGGAACAGCCCTTCCTCGATCTCGGCGTGGTGCCACAGGTCGCGGTCCTGGACCTCGAGCGCGCGCAGGGTGCCGTCGGACTCCTGACGTGCGTCGCGTCGCGCCCGGGTGAGCAGCATGAGCGCCAGCAGGGCGCGTGGCTCCTGCTCGCCATGGAAGAGCTCGATGAGCACCCGGGTGGTCTCGACCGCCTCCCACGGCAGGTCGACGGGCGCGTGGGGGTGCACGACGCCGTCGTCGAAGATCAGCATCAGGACGTCGAGCACACGACCGAGCTGCGCCGAGACGTCCTCCTCGGCGATCGGCTCGCCGAGGCTCGGTCGCACCCGCATCTCGGCCCAGGCGATCCGCTGGGCCATGACCGACTCGGGGGCGGCGAACACGTGCCCGATCTCATCGGTGGACAACCCAGCGGCCGCGCTGAGCACGAGCGCGATGCGTGCCGCTTCGGGCAGGGATCGATGAGCGCACGTCGCCAGCAGACGCAGGACGGGAGCGGTGTCGTCCGCGGGGACCCTGCCGGGAGGCCGCTCCAGCCCGGCGACCTCCCACGCCCGCGCCAGGATGGCGTCGGGCTCCCAGTCGTCAGCGCCTCGCGGCGGCGCGGCCAGCGCGGCGTCGAGCGCTGTGCGGGCTGGGGTGACGTCGCCCAGGCGGTCGGTCAGGACGGCCAGGGCGCGCAGGCGTGCGGAACGGAGCTCGCGAGGCAGGGACGTTGTCATCGGGTGACGGGCGACGCGGTGGCGGCGCGCGGGCTCCTCTCGATTCTCGGGGCGGCGATCGCGGGCGGGTGACCCCTCGATGGTGGCCGACACGCCGGGACTCCGCGACTCGAGAGACCGTCGCCCCCGTTCCCACCAGCGCAAACGCCGGGGTTGCAGGGGCGTCGACGCATTCTGTCGGACGTGTCTGCGAAGTTGTTGCTTACGGGCTCACTGGCACGTAGAGTGACCACTACATCTAGTAGTTACACGGATGTGATTCTCCACATATAGGTCCACAGCAATCCTGCTGTTGCCCACAGCCCGCGAGGATCTGTCCACAGCTCGTCCCCAGGCCCGTCCACGGGGACCCCGATCCGCCCGACGCGAGGAGGAAGCCATGCACTGCCCGTTCTGCCGGAACACCGACACCCGCGTGCTCGACTCCCGCGTCGCCGACGAGGGCGGCTCGATCCGTCGTCGTCGCGCGTGCTCGCAGTGCGAGAAGCGCTTCACCACGATCGAGCAGATGCAGCTCATGGTCGTGAAGCGCTCGGGCGCCACCGAGCCGTTCGTCCGCGAGAAGGCGGTCGCCGGCGTCGCCAAGGCCTGCAAGGGCCGCCCGGTCTCCACCGACGACCTCGCGTGCCTGGGCCAGCAGGTCGAGGACACCCTGCGGGCCTCGGGCCAGGCCGAGATCAACACGCAGGACATCGGACTGGCCATCCTCGAGCCGCTGCGCACCCTCGACGAGGTCGCGTACCTGCGGTTCGCCTCGGTCTACAAGTCCTTCGACTCCGCCGACGACTTCGTCGCCGAGATCGCCGGGCTGATGGCCGACCACGCCGACATCTCCACGCTGGACGAGGCCGAGCTCGACGCGGCCGACCCCGGACACGGGTCTTGACGGACCCCCACCAGACGCCACACCCAACCACGCAGCACCACCAGGACAGGAGCACCACATGACCGAGACGGTCGGCGGGAACTCGGGACCCGCCCCTCGCACCAGCCGCAAGTCCGCCTCCAAGGCCGGACTCAAGATCGAGCGCGTCCACACCACCGAAGGCGTGCACCCCTACGACGCGGTCACGTGGGAGCGTCGCGACGTCGTCCAGACCAACTGGAAGACCGGCGAGACCGTCTTCGAGCAGCGTGGCGTGGAGTTCCCGGACTTCTGGAGCCTCAACGCCTCCACCATCGTCACCACCAAGTACTTCCGCGGCGCCGTGGGCACGCCCGAGCGTGAGCAGAGCCTGCGCCAGCTGCTCGACCGCGTGGTGCTCACGTACGTCAAGGCCGGCAAGGACTTCGGCTACTTCTCCTCCGACGCCGACGCCGAGATCTTCGAGCACGAGCTGACGTACATGCTCCTGCACCAGGTCTTCAGCTTCAACAGCCCGGTGTGGTTCAACGTGGGCACGTCCAGCCCGCAGCAGGTCAGCGCGTGCTTCATCCTGGCGGTCGACGACTCGATGGACTCGATCCTGAACTGGTACCGCGAGGAGGGCCTGATCTTCAAGGGCGGCTCCGGTGCCGGCCTGAACCTGTCGCGCATCCGCTCGAGCAAGGAGCTGCTCCGCTCCTCCGGCGGCACCGCCTCGGGCCCGGTCTCCTTCATGCGTGGCGCCGACGCCTCCGCCGGCACGATCAAGTCCGGTGGCGCCACCCGTCGCGCCGCCAAGATGGTCGTGCTCGACGTCGACCACCCCGACATCGTCGAGTTCGTCGAGACCAAGGAGCGCGAGGAGGAGAAGATCCGCGTGCTGCGTGACGCGGGCTTCGACATGGACCTGGGTGGCTCCGACATCACCAGCGTCCAGTACCAGAACGCCAACAACTCGGTCCGCGTCAACGACGAGTTCATGGAGGCCGTCGAGGCCGGTACCGCCTTCGGCCTGCGTGCCCGCACCACCGGCGAGGTCATCGAGGAGATCGACGCCCGCGACCTGTGGGGCAAGATGGCCCAGGCCGCGTGGGCCTGCGCCGACCCGGGCATCCAGTACGACTCGACGATCAACGACTGGCACACCACGCCGGAGTCGGGCCGCATCACCGCCTCGAACCCGTGCAGCGAGTACATGCACCTGGACAACTCCAGCTGCAACCTGGCCAGCCTCAACCTGCTGAAGTTCCTCACCGACGAGGGCACCTTCGACACGCAGAAGTTCGTCAAGAGCGTCGAGTTCATCATCACCGCGATGGACATCTCGATCTGCTTCGCCGACTTCCCGACCGAGGCGATCGGCGACACCACCCGCAAGTTCCGCCAGCTCGGCATCGGCTACGCCAACCTCGGCGCCCTGCTGATGGCCTCGGGCCTGGCGTACGACTCCGAGGGCGGCCGCGCGCTCGCCGCGTCGATCACGTCGCTCATGACGGGCACGTCCTACCGTCGCAGCGCCGAGCTCGCGGGTGTCGTCGGCGCCTACGAGGGCTACGCGGCCAACGTCGACGGCCACCAGCGCGTCATGCGCAAGCACCAGGCGGCCAACGACGAGATCCGCTCCAAGCACGCGATGGACATCGCCGTGCAGAAGGAGGCCACCAAGCAGTGGGCGGCCAACCTGAAGATCGGTGAGAAGAACGGCTGGCGCAACTCGCAGGCCTCGGTCCTGGCGCCCACCGGCACGATCGGCTTCATGATGGACTGCGACACCACCGGCATCGAGCCGGACTTCTCGCTGGTCAAGTTCAAGAAGCTCGTCGGCGGCGGCTCGCTGCAGGTCGTCAACCAGACGATCCCCGTCGCGCTGGAGAAGCTGGGCTACACCGGCGAGACCATCGAGGCGATCGTGGAGTACATCGCCGAGAAGGGCCACGTCATCGACGCCCCGGGCCTGCGCCCCGAGCACTACGAGGTCTTCGACTGCGCGGTCGGCGAGCGTGCCATCAAGCCGATGGGCCACGTCCGGATGATGGCGGCCTGCCAGCCGTTCCTGTCCGGCGCCATCAGCAAGACGGTCAACATGCCCGAGACCTCCACGGTCGACGAGATCGCCGACGTCTACTTCCAGGGCTGGAAGCTCGGCCTGAAGGCGCTCGCGGTCTACCGCGACAACTGCAAGGTCGGCCAGCCGCTGTCCAGCCAGAAGGCCCAGGACGACAAGACCGACGCGCCGAAGGCCACCGAGGTCCAGGTCGTCGAGAAGATCGTCGAGAAGCCGATCCGTCGTCGCCTGCCGAAGTCGCGCGCGTCGATCACCACCAGCTTCAGCGTCGGCGGTGCCGAGGGCTACATGACCTCCGGCGCCCACGACGACGGCACGCTGGGCGAGATCTTCCTCAAGCTCGGCAAGCAGGGCTCGACCCTGGCCGGCGTGATGGACGCGTTCAGCATCGCGGTGTCGATCGGCCTGCAGTACGGCGTGCCGCTGGAGACCTTCGTCAGCAAGTTCACGAACCTCAAGTTCGAGCCCGCCGGTCTGACCGACGACCCGGACGTGCGGATGGCGCAGTCGATCATGGACTACGTGTTCCGCCGGGTGGCGCTGGACTACCTGGACTTCGACACCCGTTCGGCGATGTCCATCCACTCGGTCGAGGAGCGTCAGCGCTACCTGGACACGGGCTCGTACGAGCCGGTCAAGGGTGACGGCACGACGGCGGCCGAGCTGGTCTCCGAGGAGCCCGCGGGCGCCTCGAGCGAGGCCGCGGCCGAGCTGAAGGCCGAGGCGCAGGTCGCCGACGCCGCGGCGGTCGAGGTCCAGATCGAGACGGCGCGTCCGGCCTCCGGCCAGGCGCACACGTCGGCGGAGCTGCTGGAGGAGATCACGGGCGCGGCGGTCGACAGCCCGCTGTGCATGACCTGCGGCACGAAGATGCGGCCGGCCGGCTCCTGCCACGTCTGCGAGGGCTGCGGCAGCACCAGCGGCTGCAGCTGACCGTCACGAGCCGCGGCGCGGTCGACCCTGGGGAAGGGGTCGGCCGCGCCGCTCTCGTGTGTCCGGGGTCGCGCGCTCAGGACAGGAGCAGGACGGTGGCCAGCGCCAGGAGCGTGGAGTCGATCCGGTCCAGCAGCCCGCCGGCGCCGGCCATCATGGTGCCGGAGTCCTTCGCCCGCACGCCGCGCTTGACCAGGGACTCCAGGAGGTCGCCGGCCGGGGCGCCGACGGCGACCGCGATCGCGGTGGGCCACGTCGGCGCGCCGAGCAGCGCGAGCACGGCGATGCCCGCCGCGGCACCGACCAGCAGGCCGCTCCACCGCTTCGCCGGGGACAGGGGCGACAGCCGTGGTCCGCCGAGTCGGGGCCCGGCGAAGAACGCGACGATGTCGGCCACCGACACGGCGACGAACAGGGCCAGCGCGGTGCCCCCGAGCGTCACGAGCCCGGCGAGCGGAGCCAGCCAGGCGAGCCCCAGGAGCCCACCGCTGATCCGGCGCAGCCCCTCGTCCGCGTCGCCCTGCAGGAGCGGCGGCGCCACGACGAGCAGCGCCCCGGCGCCCAGCGCGTGCAGGACGAGGTCGGGCTCGAGCCAGGAGGTGCCCACGACGCCGACCAGGGCGACGCCGAGCACCACGACGTCCTCGCGGCGCAGCCCGAGCAGGATCCCGAGCTCGATCGCCGCGACGATGCCGGCCACCGAGGCGAGCAGGGCCGTCCCGGGCTCGCCCCACCAGAACAGGGCCACGACGACCGGCACGGCTCCGGCCCAGATGAGCCAGCGACGGATCAGCTCCCCGCGCCGGGACGCCAGGACCGCGACCCCGCCGATCACCAGGGCGCCGCCGATCCAGGGGACGAGCGACTCGACGGAGACCATCAGCGGCCCAGCACCTCGGCGCAGGCGGCGACGATGCGGTCGTTCTCCTCCACGTCACGCACCGCGACCCGTACGGTCCGGCCCTCGTAGGCGGGCGAGAGCGGCGACAAGTCGCGCAGGAAGACGTCGTGCTCGCGCAGCGCGGCGACGAAGGAGGCCGCGCTCGGCCCGCCGCGGGGGAGGGTGAGGCACAGGAAGTTCGCCTCGGAGTCCTCGACCTCGAGGCCTCCGATCGCGTCCAGCCGCTTCGCGAGGTCGCGGCGCAGCTCATGGGTCCGGTCCCAGGCGTCGCGGTAGTGGTCGGGATCGCGCAGCGCCGCGACGGCGGCGACCTGCGCCGGGAGACTGACCTGCCACGGCGGGGTGAGGCGGCGCATCGCGGTCGCGGTCTCGGGGCGCGCCACGAGGTAGGCGGCGCGCATCCCCGACAGTGCGTACATCTTCGACAGCGAGGTGCACACGACGAGGCGCGGGTCGGTGGCGGCCAGCCCGGCCAGGGACTCCCCGGGGCCGACGTAGCCCAGGTAGGCCTCGTCGACCCACCAGCGGGTCCCGTCCGGCGATGCGGTGATCGCACGACGGAGGTCCTCCGCGGGCGTCAGCCGACCCGTGGGGTTGTTCGGGTTCACCACCACGACGAGGTCGTACGCGCCCGCGGCCACCGTGGCCGCGAGGGCCCCGGTGTCGACGCGCCAGCCGTCCTCGCGCCGGAGGACGAACCGCTCGACGTGGCAGCCGACGACGCGCTCGGTGACGTGGGCGTACTCGCCGTACCCGGGGTCGACGAGCAGCACCCGGCTGGACGGCGTGAGCCAGGACGTGAAGGCGCGGAAGATGAGGTCGGAGGACCCGGACCCCACCGCGAGCGCGTCGACCGGCAGACCGCGGTGGGCGGCGATCTCGGCGAGCAGTCCCTCGGCGTCCGACGGCGGGGACGTGCGGGCGAGCCACCCCGGATCCTCGGCGAGCAGGGCGCGCGCGCCGGGCGCCGGCTCGAACCAGGCGTCGAGGACGTCGGCGGCGACGACCTCGGTGCGGCGCTCGAGCGTGCGGAAGGCGGTGCCGATCGCGCCGAACGACGCGCCGCCGTGCTCGCAGCCGTCGGGGCGGGTGGCGAACGGGGCGTCGAGCTCCCACGTGACGGTGCTCCGCCAGCGCTCGACGAGCTCCGCGAACGGACCGAGCGCGAGCGCCGTGAGAGCGGCGACGGACGTGCTCATGACCTCGAAGTCGACCGAGCCGCTGCTCACCGTGCGGCCGGTGGGCACGAGCCCGACGCCGCGGTAGAGGTCCATGACCTCGCTGCGTCCCATCGCGACGATCGTGCGACCGCCGCGGCTGGCCACCCAGCGCATCGCGGCGTACATCAGCAGCGTGGCGACGCCGGTGTGCCGCTGGTCGGGCCGCACCGTGAGGATGCGGACCTCGAACACGTCGGGCTCGTCGAGCAGCGGGAGCTCCGCGCGGGTGACGTACTTGTCGAGGCCGAACCGGCCCACCCACGGCGGCGTGACGCTCACGAAGCCGACCGGCTCGCCGTCGCGGGCCGCGACGAGGTAGACGTTGTCGCCGTCCAGCGTGTCGGTGAGGAGGCCGTCGGCGTTGGTCGGGTGCTGCCCGAGCTCCTCCGCATAGACGCGGTGCCGCAGGGCGAGAGCCCAGGACACGTCCTCCGGTGTTGCGGTACGAATCGTCAGGTCGTCGTTCACGTGGATCTCCTCGCGGGGCGGCCGAGTGGCCAACCTACGGCACCGCGGGGGTGCGTGGGGGCACATCGTCTCCGCGCGCGGGGTTGCGTCGCGGCCCGCGGGGCGGACGATGGGGGCATGGAGCGACTCGTGATCGTCGGAGGAGGACTGGCCGCCGCGAAGGCGGTCGAGCGACTGCGTGAGGAGGGGTACGAGGGATCGGTGACCGTCGTGGGCGCCGAGGGGAGCCCGCCGTACGAGCGGCCGCCGCTGTCGAAGGACCTGCTGCTCGGCAAGGACACCGACCCGACGGTGCTCGACGCCGACTGGTGGTCCGAGCACGACGTGCAGCTGATGACGGGCACGCGGGTCACCGCGCTCGACCGCGAGGCGCGGCGGGTCGAGCTGGAGTCGGGGGACCGGCTCGAGTACGACCTGCTGGTGCTGGCGACCGGCGCCGAGCCGCGGGTGCCCGACCTGCCGGGCGCCGACCGGGCGCTCTACCTGCGCACCCTCGAGGACAAGGACCGCATCCTGGCCACGCTGGAGTCCGGGAGCCGGCTCGTCATTGTCGGCGCGGGCTGGATCGGGCTGGAGGTGGCGGCCGCGGCGCGCAGCCACGACGTCCGAGTCACGGTGCTCGAGCGCGACGACCTGCCCCTGCAGCGGGTGCTCGGCGACGAGCTGGCCACGCACCTGGCCGCGTTGCACCGCTCCCACGGGGTCGACCTGCGCACCGGGGTCACGGTGGAGGAGATCGTGCTGGGGGACGACGGACCCGTCGGCGTCCGCGCGTCGGGGGAGACCATCGAGGCCGACCACGTCCTCGTCGCGATCGGTGCGGTGCCGGCGACGGCGCTGGCCGAGGCGTCCGGCCTCGAGGTGGACGACGGCATCGTCGTGGACGAGCGGTTCCAGACCGCCGACGAGCACGTCCTGGCGATCGGCGACGTCGCGGGAGCGTGGAACGTGACGCTCGAGGACCGGCTCCGCGTCGAGCACTGGGACAACGCGATCCGGCAGGGCCGCGCCGTGGCCGACGTGCTGCTGGGCCGCGACACGGTGCACGACTGGTACCCGTACTTCTACACCGACCAGTTCGAGTTCTCGATGGAGTACGTCGGGCGCCCCGGACCCAAGGACACGGTGGAGATCCGCGGCGACCTCGAGGCGAATGCCTTCATCGCCTACTGGATCGACGAGGAGTCGCGGCTGACCGCGGGCATGAACGTGGGGATCTGGGACGTGAACGACACGCTGCGCGAGATGGTCGGCACCCGAGTGGACCGCTCGGAGCTGACCGACTTGAGCTGAGCGGGCCGCCGCCGGGGTGGGGCCCCGGTCTGCACCACACCGCCCGGGGCCCCGTCCCGAGCTGCGGGGGCGTGCGCGGGACCCCTCGACCGTAGGTGACGAACGACACGGGGGCAACTCGCAGTTACCGTCGCTCTGCACTGGTGCAAGGTTTGCACGACTGCATAGAATGCAGTTGTGCAAACTGAAGTCGTCAGCCCTCTCGTGGCCGAGCGCCAGCGCCAGACGTGGACCGCCATCCACCATGCCGCGGCCACGGCCGCCCTCGAGCACGGTCCCGACGCCGTCACGGTCGCGCAGATCGCGGCCACCGCCGGCATCTCTCCGCGCACCTTCTTCAACTACTTCGAGTCCAAGGAGGACGCCATCGTCGGCGTCCGTCCGGCGCGGGTCACCGAGGAGACGCTGCAGGCGCTGCGCGACTCCGAGGGCCAACCCGCGCTCAAGCGCGTCAGCCTCCTGGTCCTGGAGGTCGCCTCCAGCACCATCGGTCCCGAGGTCGACCTCGCCCAGCGCCGCGCGCTGTCCGCGGCCAACCCGCGGCTGCGCTCGCGACTCACCCAGGTCTTCACCGACGCGCGCAAGCTCGTCGTCGCCCGCTTCGTCGAGGACGTCGAGACCCCGTGGCTCGGCATCGCCGGCCTCCCGGCCGACCTGCACGAGGCCCGCGCCCTGATCCTGCTGGCCGGATCGGTCGTCACGCTCGCGTGGACGAACGACCCCGACCAGCTCATGTCCCACCGCGACGACGCCCTCGACGCGGCCATCGCCACCTTCCGGAAGGTCACCTCCACCGCCCTATGACCACGACATCCCCCTCCACCACGACGCACGAGAAGCGCACCGTCACCCTCGTCTTCGCCGCGCTCATGCTCGTCATGCTGCTCGCCTCCCTGAGCCAGACGGTCCTGTCGACCGCGCTGCCGACGATCGTCGGCTCGCTCGACGGCGCCGACCACATCGCGTGGGTCATGACCGCCTACCTGCTGGGCATGACCGTCACGATGCCGATCTACGGCCGCCTCGGCGACCGCGTCGGCCGCAAGCCCATGCTGCTGATCGCGATCACCCTGTTCACGATCGGCTCGCTCGTGGGCGCCCTCGCCCAGGACATGACCGTCCTGATCGCCGGCCGCGCCGTCCAGGGCCTCGGCGGCGGCGGCCTCATGGTGCTGTCGCAGGCCGCCATCGCCGACGTGGTGCCGGCCCGCGACCGCGGCAAGTACATGGGCATCCTCGGTGCTGTGTTCGGCCTCTCCTCGGTCGCCGGCCCGCTGCTCGGCGGCTGGTTCACCGAGGGTCCCGGCTGGCGCTGGACCTTCTGGATCAACGTGCCGCTGGGCATCATCGCGGCCGTCGCCGTGGTCGCGCTGCTGCACAAGCCCACCACCGAGCGGGCCCGGACCCGGGTCGACTTCCTCGGCATGGCGCTGCTCGCCCTCGCGACGAGCTCGCTGATCCTCGCCGCGACGTGGGGCGGCCACCAGTACGACTGGAACAGCCCGCAGATCATCGGCCTCATCGTGACGACCATCGTCGGCGCGATCGCGTTCGTCGCGGTCGAGCGTCGCGCGGAGGAGCCCGTCATGCCGCTGGCGCTGTTCCGCGACCGGAACTTCAACCTCACGACGGTAGGCGTCATCATCCTCGGCGTCGCGATGTTCGGGTCGCTGTCGTACCTGCCCACCTACCTGCAGATGTCGGTCGGCGTCGACGCCACCCACGCGGGCCTCATGATGATCCCGATGATGGGCGGCATGCTCGTCACGTCCATCGTCGTGGGCCAGGCCGTCAGCCGCACGGGCAAGTACCGCTGGTACCCGATCGCCGGCGCGCTGGTCACGGGTCTCGGCCTGTTCCTGCTCTCCACGATCGAGATCGGCGACTCGCGCTGGCAGATCGAGGGCTCGCTGCTGGTGCTCGGCATCGGCATCGGCCTGGGCATGCAGATCCTGACGCTGATCGTGCAGAACTCGTTCTCGCACCGCATCGTCGGCACGGCCACCGCGGCGAACAACTACTTCCGCCAAGTGGGCGGCACGCTCGGTGCCGCGGCCGTGGGCTCGATCTTCACGTCGCGCCTGACCGAGTCGCTCGCGACCAGGCTGCCGTCGGCCGGCGAGGCGCACAGTGGGTCGTCCTCGCTGACGCCCGACTCGGTGGCCCACCTCCCGCAGGAGATCCACGACATCGTCGTGACCGCCTACAACGGCGCGCTGATGCCGATCTTCCTGTGGCTGGCGCCGCTGACGCTGGTCTCGGCCCTCGTGCTGTGGTTCGTGCACGAGAAGCCGCTGCGCCACACGATTGAGGCGTCCAAGCAGGAGGAGTCGCTCGGCGAGCAGACCCTCGACGCCACGGAGGCGATGACCGGCGCCGAGCGCTGACCTACCCCACCGCTGCTCGGGCGGCGAGTCGCTCCGCGATCCCACTGGATCGGGCGACTCGCCGCCCGATCGCCGTCCGGATGTCCTCGGGCGTGCCGATCACGGTCACCGCGGCGACCGAGCGGGTGATCGCCGTGTAGAGCAGCTCGCGCGTCATGGCGCGCGAGTCCGGACCCGGCAGCAGGACGGTGACGTGCTCGAACTCACTGCCCTGGCTGCGGTGGATCGTCATGGCGTAGCCGGTCTGGACGTCGGGCAGCCGCGACGTCGCCAGCTCGCGGACGGGATCGCCGTCGAGGACGACCTCGACGTGCCCGTCGCGCGCCACCACGACGCCGCCATCGCCGTTGAACACGCCCAGCGGCGCGTCGTTGCGGGTGACCAGCACGGGTCGGCCCGGGTACCAGTCGTCGTAGCCGACGTCGGGTCGCAGCCAGGCGGTGACGTGGTCGTTCCAGGTGGTGGCACCTGTGGGCCCGTCGCGGTGGGCGCACAGCAGGCGGTGCCCGCCGAGCCGTCGGAGCGCGGTGGCGGCGTCGCCGGCGCGACCGGCGGCGACGAGATCGCGGGCCAGGGGGAGCAGCGTGCCCTCGAGCTCGGCCTGGGCGCGGGCCGGGTCGACGAGACGGATGGTCGGATCGCCGGCCGTCAGCAGGGCGACGGCAGTGTCGGCGTCGCCGTCGCGGACGGCCTCGGCCAGGCGGCCGATGCCCGCCCCGAAGCGATGGCTGCGGATGAGCCGGACGACGTGCTGGTCGGACCAGCCGGCCACCACGTCGTGGAGCACCGCGCCGGCCTCGACCGAGGCGAGCTGGTCGGCGTCGCCGACGAGGATGAGCCGCGTGTCGGGCCGCAGCGCCTCGAGCAGCCGCGCGACGTTCTCCAGCGACGCCATCGACGTCTCGTCGACGACCACGACGTCGTGCGGCAGCCGCCGCGTGCGGTCGTGGCGGAACCGCGTGTGGTTGTCGTGGCGCCAGCCCAGCAGGCGGTGCATCGTCGAGGCGGGCAGCGCCGTGAGCCACTCGCGCTCGTCGGGGGTGAGGTCGAGCCGAGCGGCGGTGGCCGCGACGGCCTCGCGCATGCGGGCCGCGGCCTTGCCCGTGGGCGCCGTCAGCGCGACGCGCAGCGGACGGCCGAGGGTGGCCAGCGACTGCGCCTGCAGGATCGCCAGGACGCCCGCCACCGTGGTGGTCTTGCCCGTGCCCGGCCCACCGGTGAGCACGATCGTGCCGACCCGTGCGGCGCGCTCGGCAGCCGCGCGCTGGTCGACGTGGTCGGCGCCGGGGAACAGCCGGTCGAGGTCGGCGACGAGCCGTTCCTCGTCGAGCGCCGGCGGCGTGGCGGCGGCCCGGGCGGCGAGGTCGTCGCACAGCGCGACCTCGAGCTCGCGGTAGCGGTCGAGGTAGAGCAGGTCGTGCTCGACCAGGAGCACGCGCCCGAGCCGGCTGGAGCGGACGGCGTCGAGCCAGGCCCGCGGGTCGGGCCAGGCCAGGCCGGGGACCCCGGGGTCCTGGCGCGGGTCGAAGCACGTGGACCCGTGCCGGACGGCACGGACCGCGAACGCCAGCGCGAGCAGCGGCAGCGGCGCCGTCTCGCCGGTGAGCCGCGCGAGGCGCGCCGTCATGAGCGCGTCGCCGGTGGTGAGCTCCTCGGCGGCGACGAAGTCGTCGATCGTGGCGGGGGCGGTCACGAGGCCTCCTCGCGGGTGGTGCCGTCGAGCAGGTCGGACAGGGCGAGGACGAGCCCGGTGGGCGGCCGCCACGAGAAGACGCCGTAGGGCACGCCGTCGACCCGCGGCGCGTCGGCACCGACCATGCCGCGCACGTAGAGGTAGAGGACCCCGCCGAGGTGCTCGTGCGGGTCGTAGCCGCGTACCCGCCAGCGCAGGAAGCGGTGCAGGACGACCGCGTACAGCAGCGCCTGCAGCGGGTAGGTACCCGAGTTCATCGCGGTGGCGAGCGCGTCGGGTCGGTACCCGCCGATCGTGAGCGGCGCGTCGGGCGCGCCGAGCCAGTTCGTCTTGTGGTCGACCACGAGGAACCGTCCGGACGGCAGCCGGAGCGCGAGGTCGATCGAGCCGGTCAGGTACCCCCGCAGCGGCTGGTCGGCCAAAGCGGGAGCGCGGAGCCGGTCGGCGAACGGCCGCAGCGGGTCGTCGGCGGGCAGGTGCTGCTCGAGCAGGTCGGCCAGCTGGCCCAGCCGTCCGATCGTGGCCACCGGGTGGTCGCCGCCGCCCAGGGGCAGCTCGAAGTCGAGCTCCTTGAACTGTCGCTCCGCCAGGACCGTCGCGAGGTCGAGGTCGTCCGCCAGCGGACCGAGCGGCGTGGTGAGGATGGCCTCGAACGCGGCGACCGTGGCGTCGACGTCCAGCTCGACCGGCCACAGGGCGATCTGCTCGAGGACACGCTCCTCGAGCTCGGCGCGCAGGTCGGCCGCCGTGACGTCGACCTCCTCGAGGACGGCGTGCACGAGACTGCCGAACGTGGCGCCCTTGGGCAGGTCGGCCATGGGGGAGGGCCGCTCGTCGCGTTCGGTGGCCACGACCGGCAGGTCGATCTCGTCCGTGGTGCCCTCGGCGTCGGGCTCGGTGCCGACGTGCGGTGCGGCCTCCTGCTCGGCACGGATGAGCCCGGAGTAGGAGGTGCGCCGCCACGTGGTGTCGAGCTCGCGGTCGAAGGTGCGCACGGCGAGGTCGGCGGGCTCGTCGCCCGGGGCGGTGGCGGGCACGGTGCGCGGGTCGACCCGCTCGAGCTCGGGCCCGCCGCGCTCGTGCCAGCCGCGCAGCACCGACCACGCCGTGGGGTCGTCGGGCGCCGGGACCTCGTCGGGCACCTCGGGGCGCGCGGGATCGGGCCGGAACAGCAGGCGGTGCAGGCCGGAGTTGCGGGCGTCGCGCGTGGGCGCCCACCAGGCGACCAGCTGCGACTTGGCGCGGGTCATCGCGACGTAGGCCAGCCGCAGCACCTCGCCGGCGTCCTCGGTCTGGGCGGCGCGGGAGTGCGCGGCGAAGTCGGGCGAGCCCGGGCCGCCGACGTCGAGGATCCGGGCGCCCGACGCGTCGTGGAAGCGCGGTCGCTCATCGCGGTCGGGACGCCAGCGATTGAACAGGAACGGCAGGTGGACCATGGGGAACTCGAGGCCCTTGCTGGCGTGGATCGTGAGCACCTGGACGGCCTTCGCGTCGCTGTCGAGGCGACGGGTCAGCTCGGCCGACTCGCCGGTCTCGGCCCGCTTGCGCCGCAGCCACTGGACGAGGCCCGAGAGGCCGAGCCGCTCGCGCAGGGCGACCTCGTGCAGCAGGTGCGCGACGTGGCGCAGGTCGGTCATCCGCCGGTAGCCGTCGGGTCGGGCCAGGATGCGTGCGGCGAAGACCTCGTCGGTGAGGGACTCGACGACCGCGGCCACCCCGCGGGCGCCCAGCAGGTCGGCCAGGTCGCGGACCCGGGTGGCGAGCGCGTCGGTCAGCCGGTCGCCGCCGGCGACGAGCGTGGCCGCGTCGTGGCCGAGGAGGTCGGTGAGCCCCGCGGCGCGCACCAGCCCGGAGCGCTGCGGCGACTCCATCGCCTCGAGCAGGGTGAGCCAGTCGTCGGCGGCCTGGCTGACGAGCACGTTGCTGCCGCCGCCGAGGACCGCCGGGATGCCGTGCCGGGCGAAGGTGCGGCGCACGAGGTCGGCCTCGACACCCGTGGCGACGAGAACGGCGATGTCGCCGGCGGCCAGGGGTCGCACCTCGGAGCCGGAGTCGTAGGTGGCGCCGGACGCCAGCGCCTCGGCGACGTCGAGCGCCAGGTCCTCGACGATCCGCTCGCGCGCGGCCGCCACGGGCAGGTCGCGCTCGGGCTCGTCGGTGTCCTCGCGGTCGAGCACCCGCAGCCGGAACGCCGCGGGGTGCGGCAGGCCCGTCAGCCGGCTGCCCGCGTGCCGCGCCCGGACGGGACGCACCGCGATGTCGGGGTGGCCCAGCTGCGCGCCCGCGAAGGTGGCGCCGAGCGATTCGACCAGCGGCGCGTCGCTGCGCCAGTTGACGGGCAGGGTGCGCCGCTCGGTGGCCGTGGCCGCCGCGCGCAGGTAGGTGTGGACGTCGCCGCCCCGGAACGCGTAGATCGCCTGCTTCGGGTCGCCGATGAGTACGAGCGTGGCCGCGCCGCTGAAGGCGCGGTCGAGCACGTTCCACTGGACGGGGTCGGTGTCCTGGAACTCGTCGACGAGCACGACCCGCCAGCGCGACCGCATGAGCGCGCGGGCGGGCGAGTCGGGATCCTCCAGCACGGTCTCGAGCCGCTTCAGCAGGTCGTCGTAGTCGAGCAGGCCGAGCTCGCGCTTGCGCTGGTCGAGCCGTCGCCGGACGGCGTGGGCGAACCGGACGCGCACGCCCGCCGGGGAGTCCGGGTCGGCCTCGGCCGGCACGAGGGCGGCGTGCGGGTCGGAGACGACGGCCTGGGCCAGCGTGCGGGCCTGGCCGTGCGAGAGTGCGGGCCCGTCCTCGTTCGCGTACTTCGCGACGTAGAGGTCGTCGACGATCTGGTCGACCAGTTCGGTGAGGTCGTCGGTCAGCTCGGCCGAGCCGTCGGAGTCGCCGGCGGTGCCCAGGCTGCGCAGGACGGTCTGGCAGAACTGGTGGGTGGTCGCGATCGTCGCGCCGTCGAAGTCGGCCAGCGCCGCGCGGAGGCGGGCACGGCGGGCGGCGAGCTCGGCCTCGGGGACGTCGACCAGCAGCGCGAGCAGCGGGTCGTCGCCGTCGCGGTGCGCCGCCGGGTCGGCGAGCGCGGCCTCGGCCGCCACGAGCTGGTCGCGGACGCGCTCGCGCATCTCGCGGCTGGCGGCCCGGCCGAACGTGATGACGAGGAGCTCGGGCAGCGTGACGACGCCCTCGGCGACGTAACGGGAGACGAGCGCGCCGATGGTCCAGGTCTTGCCGGTGCCGGCGCTCGCCTCGAGCAGTGTCGTGCCGCTCGGCAGCGGATCGGCGATGTCGAACGGACGCAGGTCGGTGGGGCGGTCGTCCGCCGGGGAAGTGGTCACAGCGCGGCCTCCTGCTGGTGGTCGAGCGCGCCGTCCCACAGGCGCGCGGCGAGCGACGTGAACCCGTCGGCGACGAGCGCCGAGAACGGCGCCTTCGGACCCCACACGCGCACGATCTCCTCCGCGTCGCGGTCGGCGGGTGGGCCGTAGGCCTTGGGCTCGCGCTGCCATTCGCGCGCGGCGATGCGGGCCGCGGCCTGCGGGCCGCGGGCCCGCTGCTGGAACGCGAACAGCCGGGCCAGCTCGACCGGCAGCGGCAGCGGCCGCACGAGTCCCGCGTCGCGCAGCTCGACGAGATCGGCGAGCAGGCCGAGCGCCTCCTCACGCGAGTCGGGGGCGCGGGTGACGACCTGGGCCGTGCCACGACCGACCTTGCCGGCGAGGTGGGCGACCCACGGCACCTCAGGACGCTCGCACGCCAGCGCGAGCAAGCGCACCCAGTCCCGCAGGCGGTGCCGACCGTGCACCGTGGAGTAGGAGACCGTGACGAGACGGTCGTCGTGCACGCCCTCGACCGTGCCGGTGAGGCGCCGTCCGTCGGGCAGCGCGACGTCGACGTCGATCGTGGAGGCGTCGCCGGTGCGCAGTGCGGCGGTGCCCGCGACGAGGGTGGCCACGCGCGTGCCGACGTCGGTGCCCACGGCCTCGCCCAGCCGGCCCGGGGGCATCATCCCGGCGCGCCACACGGCCGACCAGGCGTCGGCCGGGGCGACGCCGCGCACGGCGTCGTCGAGCAGGCGCTGGCCGATGCGCCACCGTTCGAGCCCGTCGAGCGTGATGGGCAGGTCCTCGTCGAGCAGGTCCTCCTCGCCCCGCAGCAGCACGTCGAGCCGCTGCCGCCAGAACGCCCGGACCGGGTTCTGCACGAACCCGACGAGGTCGGCCAGCACGAGGTCCTCGCGGGCGGCCGCGGGCAGCGGCTCGGACAGGAACGGTGGGGGCTCGGTGCGCGGCCGCAGGCTGGCCCGGGCCCCGGCCAGCGCGGCGGGGTCGAAGCTGAAGGGACGCCCGTCGGCGGTGATCGCGCCGGGACGCAGGTTCCGCGGGTCGAACGGCTGCAGCGGGTGATGGGTGACGACGTCGACCTCGCCCGCCGTGCGCCGCACCTGGTCGAGCAGCTCGCCGAGCGGGACGGCCGGCGGACGCGGCTGGCCGCGGTGCTCGTCGGCGCCGGTGTAGGTGACGACGAGGGTCTCGGTGGCCGACATGACCGCGTCGAGCAGCAGCTGACGGTCCTCGGCCCGCGCGTCGCGCTCGCCCGTGAGCGGACGGCGGGCCAGCACGTCGTCGCCGTCGACGTGGGTGGCCCGCGGGAACGTGCCGTCGTCGAGGCCGACCAGGCACACGACCCGGTGGGGCACCGAGCGCATCGGCACCATCGTGCAGACGGTGAGGCTGCCGGTGCGGAAGCTGGCGCGCGACGGGCGGCCGGCCCAGCGGTCGCGGACCATCGAGAGGACCTCGCCCGGGCGGAGCACCGTGGACTCGTCGTCGAGGCGCTCCAGCTCGCGCTCGACCTGCTGGCGCTGCCACGCGTCGCGGTGCGGGACCTCGGCGAGGTCGTCGAGCATCGCCGCGATCCGCGCCGACCACTGCGCCATGGTGGCGTCGCGCCCGAACGCCTCGACCGCCTGCTCGAGGCCGTCGACGAACGTGACCAGTCGACCCGCGAGGTCGACGTCGCCGCTGGGGACGTCGTCGAGCGGCAGCACGTCGGCCACGGGCCGGCTGGGGTCCTCGGTGGCCACGACGCCGGCGACGAGGCGGTCGAGCCCCGCGCGCCAGGTGTTCTGCTCGACCCGCAGACCGAAGCGCCGTCGGTGCTCGGCATCGAACCCCCAGCGCACGCCGCTGGACTCGACCCAGCCGGCGATCCGCTCGATCGCGTCGTCGTCGAGGTCGAAGCGCTGCCGCACGGGCTCGGTGCCGAGCAGGTCGAGCACCTCGGCGTTGGTGGCGCGGCCGCGCCGGGCGAGCTCGAGCACCGAGACGGTCAGCCCGAGCAGGGGATTGGTGCGCGAGGCGGCACGGTCGGCGAGCATGACGCGCAGCCGGTGGCCGGGATGGTGGGGCGTGTCGCCGAGGACCTCGGACTGGCCGAAGGCCGCGTGGAACAGCGGGGCGTAGGCCTCGATGTCGGGCACCATGACGAGCACGTCGCGCGGCTCGAGCGTGGGGTCGTCCTCGAGCAGGCCGACGACGACGTCGCGCAGCACGTCGACCTGCCGCGCGCGACCGTGGCAGGCGTGCACCTGCACCGAGCGGTCGGACGCCGGCGGGACCGGTCCGCCGGCACCGGGCCGATCGGCGGCGACGTCGGCCTGCAGCCGCCCCAGCAGCGTGTCCGGGCGAGGCACGGGGAGCGACGGGTGCGTGACGGCTTCAGGGGCAACCGAGGCGAGCGACCGCTGGAGCTCGCGCACGTCGCGGCCGAGGGCGGCCAGCAGGGGATTCTCGACCCGCTCGGCGGTGTCGTCGTCGCCGCGCGGGACGATCGCGGCGACGTCGTCGAGGCGGTCCCAGGCGACGGAGGAGGCGTGCGGCAGCCACAGGTGCACGTCGCGCTGCGCGGCGAGCGCCGCCAGCACCTGCAGCTCGCCGAGCGGGAGGCGGCTGTGGCCGAAGAGGCTGACGCGGGCGGGGAGGTCGGCGGCGGCCGCGGACGCGCCGAGGTCGGCGATCGTGGCGGCGATGCGCTCGTCGGGCGAGGGCGCGTCGATCCGCGCCCGCACACGGCGCCACACCTCGGCCTGCCAGCGCACGTCGGCGGGCAGCGCGGCGCCGGTGCCGTCCTCGTCGCGGCCCTGCGACCACGCCCGCGTCATCGAGGGACGCTGGCGCGCGTAGGCGTGCAGCCGGGCGGCGACGCTCCGCGCGACGCCCAGCCGCCGGTCGAGACGCAGCTCGCGCTCGAGGCCGGAATGGCCCTCACCGACGTGGCGCGCGACGGGCGCCAGCCACGGCTCGCCGAGCGACGCGTCGAGCACCTCGAGCACCCGCCACACCAGGGCGTCGGGTCGCCACGGGTCCTGCTCGTCCTCGCCGAGCAGCTCGGCGACGATCGAGTGCGGCCGCGCGAACCGGACGCCGGCCGTGACCCCGTCGCCCCCGCCGGGGGACGCGCCCAGCCGGTGACTGAGCCGCTGCGACAGCCAGCGCTCGGTGCCCAGGGCCGCGACGACGACGAGCTCGGTGGCGAACGGGTCGTCGGTGGGCTCGGCCAGCAGGGCGGCGAGGCCGTCGGCGAGCACGTCGGTGCGCTCGGCGCGGTGCAGGTGGAAGGTCATGTCGAGCCTCAGTCTGCCGTGTCCCACCGACACGCGGAGCGGCCCCGGTGAACGGGTGAGACCTCGGTCTCACACAATTCCGCGAAACCGCGTCATGGCGCGCCGGGAGGCGCGTCTCACTGGCATGAGCAGAAGGACGGTGCGCAGCGTGGACCCGCTGTCGCGCCCCAGACTGACGGTCGTGCGCGGCGAGGCCGCCGCCGAACCCACCCCCGCACCTGAGCGCGCCGACGCCACCGACGTGCTCTCCACGATCCTGATCGACGCCTTCGGCGATCGGGTCCTGTTCCTGTTCCACCGTCGCATCCCCGGCCAGACGGGCGACCTGCCGGTCATCGCCGTGACGTCCACGGGCGTCCACCTGGTCGAGCCGCGCTCGTACCCGGGCAAGAAGGTCCGCGCGTGCCGCGACGGCAGCACGTTCGAGATCGACGGCGTGCGCCACACCCGGCTCTCGGAGCAGATGGCCGAGCACGCCGAGGCGCTGCAGGCGGCCGTCTCGACGGGCCCGCTGCCCGAGGCGCCGGTGCACACCAGCTACTGCTTCGTCGAGGGCGAGCTGCCGATGCGCCCGCTCGAGGTCGACGGCGTGCGGGTGCTCTCGGTCCGCTCCACCCTGCGCCGGCTGCGGGCCGGCGGACCCCTGGACGAGCGCGAGGTCGAGGCGCTGCACCGCGACCTCGCGCGCCGCCTCGTGCGCAGCTGACGCGCGAAGACGACGATGGGGCGGCCTCTCGGGGCCGCCCCATCGTCGCGTCTGTCAGGTGCTCGTCCTCAGTGGTCGAGCGCCTTGCCCTCCGCGCCCGCACCGGTGAGGGCGCGGACCTCCATCTCCGCGGCCTTGATCTCCAGGTGCTCCTTGCTGGTGAGCGTGCCGATGATGCCCAGCAGGAAGGAGGCCGGGATCGACACCAGGCCCGGGTTGGCCAGCGGGAACCACGACCAGTCCTGGTCGGGGAACATCGCCGTCTCGGAGCCCGACACCGCGGGGCTGAAGACGATCAGCCCGACCGTGATGATGAGGCCACCGTAGATGCTCCAGAGGCAGCCGCGGGTGTTGAACCGCTTCCAGAACAGCGAGTAGAGGATCGTCGGCAGGTTGGCCGAGGCCGCGACCGCGAACGCCAGCGCGACGAGGAACGCGATGTTCTGGCCGTTGGCCGCGATGCCACCGAAGATCGCCACGATGCCGATGACGATCGCCGCGATGCGGGCGACCTTGACCTCCTGGCCGTCCGGCGCCTTGCCGCGGTGGATCACGTTCGTGTAGATGTCGTGCGCGAACGAGGCCGACGCGGTGATGGTGAGGCCGGCGACGACCGCGAGGATCGTCGCGAACGCCACCGCCGACACGATGCCGAGCAGGAGGGTGCCTCCCAGCTCGTACGCCAGCAGCGGTGCCGCCGAGTTGGCCGCGCCGGGTGCCGCCGCGATCCGCTCCGGACCGACGAGCGCCGCGGCGCCGTAGCCGAGGGTCAGCGTGAACAGGTAGAACAGGCCGATCAGCCAGATGGCCCACACGACCGACTTCCGGGCCTCCTTGGCCGTGGGCACGGTGTAGAAGCGCATGAGGATGTGCGGCAGGCCCGCGGTGCCCAGCACCAGGGCGACCGACAGCGAGATGAAGTCGATCTTCGTGACGCCGTCGAGGCCGTACTTCTTGCCCGGCTCGAGCGCGGCACCGGCGGCGGCGCCGTCACCGAGCAGGTCGGAGAAGTTGAAGCCGTACTGCGCCAGGACCCACACGGTCATCAGCAGCGCGGCGCCGATCAGCAGGATCGCCTTGATGATCTGGACGTAGGTCGTGCCCTTCATGCCGCCGACGAGGACGTACACGATCATCAGCGCGCCGACTCCGGCGATGACCAGGGCCTGGCCGAAGGAGTCGTTGATGTTGAGCAGCAGGGCGACCAGGCCACCGGCGCCGGCCATCTGGGCCAGCAGGTAGAAGAAGGACACGACGAGCGTCGAGACGGCCGCGGCGGTGCGCACGGGACGCTCCTGCATGCGAAAGCTCAGCACGTCGGCCATCGTGAAGCGGCCGGTGTTGCGCAGCAGCTCGGCCACCAGCAGCAGGGCGATGACCCAGGCCACGAGGAAGCCGATGCTGTAGAGGAAGCCGTCGTAGCCGGTCAGCGCGATGGCGCCGGCGATGCCCAGGAACGAGGCGGCCGACAGGTAGTCGCCCGAGATGGCGAAGCCGTTCTGGCGACCCGTGAAGGACGCGCCGGCGGTGTACATCTGCGACGTGCTCTTGTTGGTGCGGCTCGCCCGGATCACGAAGACGAGGGTCAGCACCACGAAGGCCGCGAAGATCGCGATGTTCAGGGTGGTGTTGCCGACCTGCTCGGACTCGGCGGCCCGCGCGAGGGCGGGCAGGGAGGTGGTGATCATGCGAGGCCCTCGGCTTCCATCTCGTCGCGGATCTTGGCCGAGCGGGGATCGAGCTCACGGTCGGCGTAGCGGACGTACGCCATCGTCACCACGAAGGTCGCGACGAACTGCAGCAGCCCGAAGACGAGCCCGACGTTGATGTTGCCGAACAGCTTCTGGCTCATGAAGTCGACGGCGTACGTGGACGCGAGGACGTAGACGAAGTAGAAGACCAGGGCCGCGCCCGTGGCCGGCAGGACCCAGTTCCGGTGCTTGCGCTTCAGCTCCTGGAACTCCGGCGACGCGAGGACGGCGATGTACGCGGCCTCGCGCTCGGTCGGCGCCGGGGACGCCGAGTCGGATTCGGTCGACTTGCTCACAGCTTCACCTCCAGGGTGATGATCGGAGTGCGTGACCGGCATCACAGTGACGGCGGTCACATCCGACGCTAGGTGGGGTGGCTCTCCGGCGCCGTCCCGCCACGGCCCGCGTGCGACGAACGACCGGATTCTGCGACGAACGGTCGTGCCGGGAGCCTTCGTCGCCGCTCGGCGGCGCGCTCAGCCCGCCGCGGTGGAGCCCGTGATCTCGGCCTCGAGGGCGGGCAGGACGCCCGGACCGAGCCGCGCCACGTGGTGCCCGGCGTGCATCAGGAAGCGCGCTTGCCGGCGCAGCTCCGCCGGCATCGGCGGCAGGTCGCGCTCGGCCTCCCCGAGTGCGCCCGCCACCTCGGGCCCGATCCGGTCGGACGCGGGCGTCGTGCTGCGCGCGTCCACGAGCCCGAGTCCGGCGCCCGCCTGGGCGGCGCTGCGCAGCACGTCGACCACGTGGGGCAGGTCGTCGGGGGAGGCGTCGATCGGCAGCAGCGGCACGAGGTGCGCGGTCAGCAGGTCGGCGACCTCGTGCGCCTCGGGCGTGAACGCGGCGTCCAGCCCGAGCCGGTGGGTCGTGGACGCATCGAATCCCGTGCGGGCGCCGGGGTCGTCGGCCGGCCAGGTGCGGCCGTCGAGCGTCGGGGTCGCGAGGACGACCGCGCGCTCGCGTCGCCGACGACGTGTGAACCAGCCCACACTCGTAGGGTACGCGGGACAACCAGGGTGACTCGTGGAAGAAATGTGACGAGAGTTGCGTCATGGGGCGCGTGCCGCGCCGTCTCACCGTCGCAGGCGACAGGACCGAGCGGCGGACGAAGGGAGGCGGGACGGTGAAGGTCGAACGCATCTGGTGGCGCGAGATCAGCCCCGAGGACTACTACTCGATGGAGAAGTCCACGCGGGTGCTGCGCGGGAGGACGAGCGTGGAGATCCGCCAGGTCGCCGACCTGCTGGAGTTCGCCGGCCTCGACCGCTTCGCCTCGCCCGACGGCTGGCAGGACGTGCGCATCGTCCCGCACGTCGTCGGCGATCCCTCCGTCTCCGCGCCGCTCGTGTTCAAGGCCCACCGGCGTCACGGCGTCTACGAGCTGACCGGGCAGAACCGCCACGACGAGCGGCACGAGCGTCACCCCGCGTGGCTCCCGCTGCACGGCTGGCCCGACCTGCGCATCCCGACCTCGGTCGAGGACGCCAAGGCCGTCCTGGCCGAGCTCGGCGGCCTGCACGTCTACGTCGCGCGCACCGTCACGGGCCAGTATTTCGCCGGCCACACCACGGGGGCCTCGCTGCCGCCCGGCTGGCCGTCGTCGTGCCAGCCGCTGTTCACCGGCTCGGAGTCCGGCGTCATCAGCGTCGGCAGCGGCTCGGTGCAGAGCCTGACGCCGCTCGCGCGCAAGATCCTCGACGCCTTCCGCGACCGCAAGAACGTCCTCATCTACGGACCTCCGGCCACCGGCAAGACGCATGCCGTCGCGCAGGTCCGGCAGATCCTCGACGACAAGTGGACCGGTGGCGAGGCCATCGAGATCGACCCCCACCGTGTCGACCAGCCGTTCAGCTCGGGCTTCGAGGCGTCGCCGGTCGTGCCGCCCGTCATCACCGACTGGGTCACCTTCCACCAGGACTACGGCTACGAGGACTTCATCGTCGGCCTGCGTCCCACCGGCGAGGGCATCCGCCTGGCGCCGTTCGCCGGCCGCCTGCTCGACCTCGCGATCCGGCTCGACCGTCAGGGCCGCGGCTCGGCGCTGCTCGTCATCGACGAGATCAACCGTGGCAACGTGCCGAAGATCCTCGGCGACTTCATGACCTACATGGACACGTCCTACCGCCGCGGCCGCGACGGGAACACCCGCTCGGCCATCCCGGTGAACCTGCCGAAGGTCCAGCGCAGCCCCACGGGCGACCCCGTCACCGAGCCCATCTGGATGCTCTCGGGCGACTCGTACATGCTGCCGCAGCCGTGGACCTTCCCCCACGACGTGCACATCCTGGCCACGATGAACTCGGTCGACCGCGCGGTCGCGCCGCTGGACTCGGCGATCGGCCGGCGCTTCGAGCGCATCGACGCCTACGCCGACCTGGACTTCCTCGCCCAGCACCTCGGGGTCAGCCTCGAGGTCGCGACGGCGCCGGACATCGACGCCGAGCACTGGACGCCCCAGGCCGCGGCCGTCGCGCTGCTGGCCTACCTGAACGACGAGATCACCGAGCGGCTCGGGCAGGACTACGAGCTCGGGCACCTGTACTTCTGGAAGATCGCGACATGGGAGGACCTGCAGCGCGTGTGGGACCACGACATCTGGCCGCAGATCCGGGACCGCTTCGGCGCCCGACCCGATCAGCTGGCCGACCTGCTGCGCGTGAACTCGCGCAACGCTCCGGCGAACTACCCCTTCCGCACGCGGACGGTCACGGGCCGGGCCTTGGCCGTCGACAGCCTCATGGGACAGTCCCACGAGGACACCGCCATCACCCTGGACTTCCTGGTGCGCGGATGATCGGCGCGCAGACCCTCCTCGAGGGCGGCCCCGCCCAGCCGTTCACGGGCACCGCGTCGGACCTCGCCGAGCTGCGCCTGCGCTCGTCCGAGCTGGCCACCCGACTGGGCCTGGCCGAGGAGCCGTTCGTCATCGACGAGGCCGCGGGCACGGTCGAGGTGCGCGGCGTCGCGGGCTTCGTCTCGCTCGGCGACTCGACGATCGAGATCATGCCGCACTTCCTGCGCCACGACCCGGGCTGGCGCGTCTCGATGCTGACGATCCTGACCACCGTGCACCACCTCGAGTGGGTGCCGCGGGTCGACCGCGGCACGCGCCACGCGGGCCTGTCGGACCTGCTCGGCATGATCGTCGCCGGTGCCATGGGGCGCGCCTCGTCCGAGGGCGTGCCGCGCACCTACGTCGAGCGCACGGCCGTCACGGCCTCGATCCGCGGCCAGGTCGACGCGGGCCGGATGTGGCGCCGCGTCGTCGACCCGTACAGCGTCGACTGCCGCTTCTCCGAGTTCGTCGCCGACGGCCCGATCACCTCCGCGCTCAAGTGGGCGTGCACCGAGCTCGCGGGCGCCGTGCAGCAGCCGTGGCTGGAGTCCGAGCTGCGCGCCTACGCCGACCTGTTCCCCGAGGCCTCCCGCGACCTGCCGCCACCGGCGATCATGGACGGCCTCCGGCTGACGCCACAGTTCGGCTTCCTCGGCGAGGCGCTCGACGTCGCGCGGATGCTGGCGATGGGCCCGCAGAACGGCACCGGCGGTCGCGCCGACGGCCCGACGCGCGCGTTCCTGTGGAGCACCGAGCAGCTGTTCGGCGACTTCGTCCAGGTCGTGGCCGAGAGGGCCGCGAAGTCCGCCGGCTTCACCGCCTACCGTGGCGGCCGCTCGCGCCGCCTCAACGACGCCTCCGCCGCCGCGGGCACCGTCGACACGATCGTCGAGTCCGACGCCGAGCTCGTCGCCACGTCGGTGTGCGCCCGCGACTACACCGAGGACCTCGCCGACGAGATCGCGGCGGGACTGATCTCCGCCGGACGCGGTCTGGGCGCCTCGGACGTCGCGATCGTGTTCCCCGCGAGCATGGGCCTGCGCCCGGGCACGCAGATGCGCGTGCGCGAGGCCGGCGGGCCGTCGATGCTGCACCTGCTCACCGTCGACCCGTCGGGGCTGGGCGAGAGCGGCGGCATGGCCCGCGTCGTCAACGAGTTCGAGCTCGATCTGGGGATGGTGCTGACCATCGCGCAGCGCCGTCCGGTGGGATCGCGCCGCCGTCTCGGCGGCACCGCCTGACCGCGGCGCTCAGTAGCGCAGCTGGACCAGGACCTCGAGCTCGGCGTCGGTGAGCTCGGTGAGCGCGCCCTCGCCGGCGTTGACGACCGCGTCGGCCAGCGCGCGCTTGGCGCTGATCAGCTCGGCGATCGACTCCTCGATCGTGCCCTCGGCCACGAGGCGGTGCACCTGCACGTTCCTCGTCTGGCCGATGCGGTGGGCGCGGTCGGTGGCCTGGTCCTCGACGGCCGGGTTCCACCAGCGGTCGTAGTGCACGACGTGGTCGGCACGGGTGAGGTTGAGGCCCGTTCCAGCGGCCTTGAGCGACAGCACGAAGACGTCGGTCTGGCCGTCCTGGAACGCGCGCACCATCTGTTCGCGCCGGCTGACGGGCGTGCCGCCGTGCAGGAAGTCGTGACGCACCTTGCGCTCGCCGAGCCGCCGCGCGAGCAGCCGGCCCATCTGCGCGTACTGGGTGAACACGAGCGCGGCGCCGCCCTCGTCGACGATCTCCTCGACGAGCTCGTCGAATGCCTCGAGCTTGCCCGAGCGCCCGGGCAGCCGGGCCTCGGGCTCGTGCAGGAACTGCGCCGGGTGGTTGCAGATCTGCTTGAGCTGGGTGAGCAGCTTGACGACCAGACCCCGGCGGCGGATGCCGGTGGAGTCGGCGATCTCGGACATCGTGCGCTGGACGACCGCCTCGTAGAGCCCCACCTGCTCGCGGGTCAGCGGCACGCGGTGGTCGGTCTCGATCTTCGGCGGCAGCTCGGGCGCGATGCCGGGGTCGGACTTGCGGCGACGCAGCACGAACGGCCGGATCAGCTGCGACAGCTGGGCGGCGCGCTCGGTGTCGTGGTCGCGCTCGATCTGGCGTGACCACTCGCGGCGGAACTGCTCGCGCGTGCCCAGCAGGCCGGGCGTGGTCCAGTCGAGCAGCGCCCACAGCTCGCCGAGGTGGTTCTCGACCGGGGTGCCGGTGAGCGCCATGCGGGCCTCGGAGTCGATCCGGCGCAGGGCCTGCGCGGCGCCGCTGCCGGGGTTCTTCACGTGCTGGGCCTCGTCGGCGACGACCAGGTTCCAGCGGTGACGGCGCAGCTCCTCGACGCTCGACCGCATCGTGGCGTACGTGGTGACGACGAAGCCGGTCTTGGCGTCGTCGAGGGTGCGGCGCGGACCGTGGTACCGGTACACGGGCACGCCCGGCGCGAAGCGCGCGATCTCCCGCTCCCACGTGGCCAGCACCGACGCCGGGCACACGACCAGCGTGGGCTCGGGGGAGTCCAGGTGCAGGTGCAGCGAGATGAGCATGAGCGTCTTGCCCAGGCCCATGTCGTCGGCGAGGATGCCGCCGAGTCCGAGGTCGACGAGCTGGCTCATCCAGCGCAGGCCGCGCAGCTGGTACTCGCGCAGGCTGCCGTCCAGGCCGTCGGGCTGCACGGCGGGCGCGATGTCGGCGTCCTGCTCGGCCAGTCGGCGTCGCACGTCCTCGAGCCAGCCGACCGTGTCGACCTCGGTCTCGAGCCCGTCGATCTCCAGGCTGCCCGTGACGGCGGCGCGCAGGGCCTCGCCGGCGCCCAGGGTGCGGCCGTGGCCCTCCAGCACGCGGGCGACCTGGGCCTGGTCGACCATGACCCAGCGGTCGCGCAGGTGGAGCATGCCCGACTGCGACTCCGCGAGCTGCTCGACCTCGGCTCGCGTGAGGTGCTCGCCGCCGACCGAGACGCTCCAGTCGAAGCGGAACAGCTGGTCGGACGTGAAGGCGCGGGGCCGGTCGTGCTCGCGGTCGAGGCGGGGCTCCTCGCCGTCGACCCGGCTGACGACGCCGGTGGCCTGCACGTCGCGACGCAGCCCCTCGGGCCACGCGATCTCGATCCGGTTGGCCAGCGCGGCGATGAGCGGCTGTCCCTGGCCGAGCGCGCCGAGCTCCTCGGGGGTCACCCGGGCGCGGCCCTCGCGGGCGAGCTGGTCGGCGGGCGGCCAGCTGACGGCGAGGCGCTCGAGCATGGCGACGAGGGCGGGACGGGCGGCCTCGCCGAGGTGGTGGTCGTCGCGCGTCAGCACGGCGGGCGCGGGCACGGACGCGCGGTTCAGGGCCTGCGGGCGCACCTGCAGCTCGAGGTCGGCCATCGCGTCGGCGTCCTCGCTGAGCGTGATGTCGAGGCGGTACGAGAAGCTCGTGGGCCGCTCGATCGTGGGGCGCGGCTGCTCGGTCTCGCGGCGGCGCTGCGGGGTGGTGGCCACGGCGGGCGCGCCCGCGACGAGCGCGGCGAGGAAGGCGCGGATCGCGGCCTGGCCCTCGGCCGGCGTCGGGCCGACCGACCGGCCGGCGTCGAGCATCTGCTGCAGCTCCGAGGAGCCGGGGGAGGCGAGCGTGCCCGTGGCCATGAGGCGCAGCGCGACGATCGACGGGGTGGCCCACGCCCGGACGCTGGGGTCGGCCGTGAGGGCGCGGATGCCGCCGCTGAGCGGGCCGACGGCCTCGTTCGCGGTGGCCTCGAGGGGGCCGCTCGGGGTGTCGAAGACGAAGACCGACCGGGACGGGTCCTCCTGGTCCTGAACGAACCTGACCGGGTGCCGGAGTGCGATCTGCAACTCGGTCGGGGTGGCCATCCCTCCATTGTCGCGCACGCTCTCAAACGTCCCGTCGTCTGGTATAGTTGAATCATCAACTATCAGGAGTCGATGATGAACCTGCGACCCGAGACCGTGCCCACGCACTCGCTCTCCGACCTCACGAACCGGCTCGTCCCGAGCCCGCGGATGCCCGTGCTGTTCGTCGGTCACGGCAACCCGATGAACGCGCTCGCGGACAACACGTTCACCCGCGAGTGGGAGCGCGTCGGCGCCGGACTGCCGGACGCCCAGGCGATCGTGGTCATCAGCGCGCACTGGCTCACGCCCGGCGGCACGCACATCACCGACGCGCCGAGGAACCCGATCATCTACGACTTCGGCGGCTTCCCCGACGAGCTCTACCGCGTGAAGTACGAGTCGCACGGCGATGAGCAGGTCGCGCGCCTCCTGGCCGAGCACCTCGTGGAGTACGAGGCGCGCCTCGACAGCCAGTGGGGCCTCGACCACGGCACGTGGAGCGTCCTGAAGTTCCTCGCGCCGGCGCCTCAGGTGCCCGTGCTGCAGATCAGCATCGACTACTCGATGCCGCTGCCGCAGCTGTACGACCTGTTCGCGCGCCTGCGCGACCTGCGCCGCCGCGGCGTCGTGTTCATCGGCAGCGGCAACATCGTGCACGCGCTCGGCCGCGTCCGCTGGGGCGGCGGACCCGCCTGGGACTGGGCGCAGGAGTTCGACACCCAGACCGCCGAGGCGCTCGCCACGCGCGACGTGGCCAGGCTGGTGGATCCGTACCGGAGATGGTCGGCGGCCCGCATCGCGGTGCCCACCGACGACCACTACCGCCCGATGGTCGCCGCCCTGAGCCTGCTCGAGGCCGACGAGGAGATCGGCTTCTTCAACACCGAGATCGACCTCGGCTCGATCGGCATGCGCTCGTTCATCACGGCTGCCTGACGTCCCAGCCGCCGAGCACGGTGCCGGTGAACGAGTCGAACGTGAGGTCGTCCGGGCTGGCGGGCTTCGGACCCAGCCGGACGGCGACGAGGTCCTCCGACGGCACCACCGCGAGGAGCTGGTTGCCCCAGCCCAGCGCCCAGAAGGCGTCCTCCGGCGCGGACGGGGCCAGCCGGCCCTCGTACGGCTCGCGGTCGACGTCGAAGCCCGCGGCGCGGCGGACCTCCACGACCCGACCCTGCGCGTTCGTCCACCACAGCAGGCCGTAGGCGGCGTTCCGGTCGGACGAGGTGGTGGTCAGCTCGGACACGGCCGCGGGGGACAGGATCTGGCGCCCCTCGAACCGCCCGCCGTCGCGCATCATGACGCCGAGCCGGGCCAGGTCGGCGCACGAGGAGACGATCCCGGCGTAGGTCTTCACGTTCCCGGCGGCGTCGCGCTCCCACGAGGTGTCGGCGAGTCCGAGCGGTCCGAAGAGCCGCTCGCGCGCGTAGGCCTCGACGTCGCCCACGGCGGACTCCAGGACGGCCGAGAGCACCTGGCTGGCCAGGTTGTCGTACCGCCACTGCTCGCCCGCGGGGTCCTGCTGCCCGGTCGCGAGTGCGGCGGCGGTCTGGTCGCCCGTGCGGATCATCGCGGCGTCGAGCGCCTCGGTCCAGGCCCGACCCGACGTCATGGACATGAGATGGCGAATCGTCACGTCGGCGGACTCGTCGGGCCACTGCGGCACGTGGCGCGCGACGGGGTCGTCGAGGTCGAGCTCGCCCTCGGCCGCGGCGGCGGCCAGCAGCACCCCGGTGACCGACTTGGTGATCGAGTAGACCCGACGGGTCGCGTGGCGCGAGTCGGCGGGGTGCTCGTGGACGACCTCGTCGCCGCGCAGCACGAGCGTGCACGTGGACCCGGACGCGTCGACGAGCCGGTCGAGCGCCGCGAAGTCCGGCGGGGGAGTCGGCTCCGGGCTCGGGCTCGGCGAGGCGGACACGGTGGGCAGCGAGGCGTCGGACAAGTCGGTCCTTCCGGGAGCGTCGGTGGTGCAGGCGGCCAGGAGCAGCGCCGCGGCGGCGAGCACGGGCGTGGCTCGCGCCCGCGCCCTCATCGCGCCGCCCGACGCCGAGTGGCGGGCCGTTCTGCGCCACTCGCGGGGAGGGGGCGGAGGGTGGCGCGGGAGGCGGGGGCGGTCGGGCGGCGGATCACATGCGGCCGGTGTCGAGGTAGCGCTGGTGCCACGAGAGGGCCTCGTCCAGCAGGTGCGGGGTGTGGCGGGCGTCGGGGCGCTGCGCCAGCGCGCGCTCGAGGTAGTCGCGCAGCCGTGGCCGGAAGTCGGGGTGCGCGCAGTTCGCGATGATCCGCTCGGCCCGCGCCCGCGGCGACAGGCCACGCAGGTCGGCCAGGCCGTGCTCGGTGACGACGACGTGCACGTCGTGCTCGGTGTGGTCGACGTGGCTCACCATCGGCACGATCGTGGAGATCGCGCCGCCCTTCGCCGTCGACGGCGTCAGGAAGAAGTTGAGGTACGCGTTGCGCGCGAAGTCGCCGCTGCCGCCGATGCCGTTCATCACCGAGCTGCCCATCACGTGGGTCGAGTTCACGTTGCCGTAGATGTCGGCCTCGATCATCCCGTTCATCGCGATGACGCCGAGCCGGCGCACGACCTCGGGGTGGTTCGAGATCTCCTCGCTGCGCATGAGGATGCGGCCCTTGTACCCGTTGATCCCGGAGTGGAAGCGCTCCATGCCCTCGCGCGACAGGCCGAACGAGGCCGTGGACGCCGCCCGCAGCGTGCCCGAGTCGAGCAGGTCGAGCATGCCGTCCTGGAGCACCTCGGTGTACGCCACGAGACTGGTGAACTCGCTGTCGTCGAGTCCCTGCAGCACCGCGTTGGCGACGTTGCCGACGCCGGACTGCAGCGGCAGCAGCTCGGGCGGCATCCGGCCGGCGCCGACCTCGCCGCGCAGGAAGTCCAGCGCGTGACCGGCGATCGCCCGGGAGACGTCGTCGGGGGCGGAGAACGCGGCGCCGGCGTCGGGCTCGCGGGTCTCCACCACGGCGACCACCTTGGCGGGGTCGACCTTGAGGTAGGGCTCGCCGATGCGCTGCATCGGCTCGGTCAGCACGAGGGGTCGCCGGTGGGGCGGCAGCGCCGTGCCGGGGTAGATGTCGTGGAAGCCCTCGAGCTCGCGCGGCTGCCAGTGGTTGACCTCGAGGATCACGCGGTCGGCCTGGTCGAGCCAGGTCTTGTTGTTGCCCACCGAGCTGCCCGGCACGAGCAGCCCGTCGGGCAGGACGGCGGTGACCTCGATGACGGCCACGTCGAGCGGGCCGTAGAAGCCGAACCACATCTGCTGCGCCGAGTGGCTCAGGTGGGCGTCGACGTAGTCGACCTCACCGGCGTTGATCTGGCGCCGCAGCAGCGGGTCGGAGTTGTACGGGAGGCGCTTGGAGATTGCGTGCGCCTCGGCCAGGACGCCGTCGGCCTGCGGAGCGGTGGAGGCACCGGTCCACAGGCCGATCCGGAAGTCCTCGCCGGCGTCGTGAGCGGCGCGCGCCTTCGCGGCGAGCGCGGGCGGGATCGCCTTGGGGTAGCCCGCGCCGGTGAAGCCGCTCATCCCGACGTTGTCGCCGGGACGGATGAACTCGACCGCCTCCTCGGCGGTCATGATGCGCGAGGACACCTCGGGGCACGTCACACGACTCATGACCCCAGTATCCCAGCGCGGGGACTCAGTTCTGCGAGGCCTCCGAGACGTCGGGCGACTGGGCCTGCTCCTGCTCGGCGATCTCGCGGCGCACCTGGTCCATGTCGAGCGCGCGGACCTGGCCGATGATCTCGTCGAGGGCGTCGGCGGGCAGCGCCCCGGGCTGGGCGTACAGCAGCACGCCGTCGCGGAACGCCATCAGCGTGGGGATCGAGGAGATCTGCACGGCGGCGGACAGCTCCTGCTCGGCCTCGGTGTCGATCTTGGCGAAGGTGATGTCGGGGTGGCGGTCGCTGGCGGCCTCGTAGACCGGCGCGAACTGCATGCACGGCCCGCACCAGCCGGCCCACCAGTCCACCAGGGTGATGCCGTCCGAGGTCACGGTGTCCTGGAACGTGTCGGCGGTCAGGTTGATCGTGGTCATGATGGCCTTTCGTCGGTTACTGCTGTCAACGTCCTCGTCCACTGTGCCATTCCACGACTAGGGCGAGTCCGCTGGTTGCGGCATGATCGGGTCATGGATCGCAGGAGCGTCATCGTCGGCGGAGCCGCGCTGGGCGCCGCCTGGCTGGCCGGGTGCAGCGGCGACGATCCCGAGCCGCGTCCCAGCCGGTCCACGGGCGCGAGCCCCTCCGCCTCGCCGACCACCACCGCCACCACCACGACCACCCCGCCGGCTCCGCAGGCCGTCGACCCGCGGATCGACGGCACCGTGGCCACGGGCCTGAACGTGCCCTGGGCGATCGCGTTCCTCGCCGACGGCACGGCCCTGGTCACCCAGCGCGACGACGCCTCGATCGTGCGGGTCACCGCCGACGGCGACGTCTCGAGGGTGGGCGACGTGCCCGGCGTGGCGCCGGGGGGAGAGGGCGGTCTGCAGGGCCTCGCCGTCGCGCCCGACGAGTCGGCCCTCTACGTCTACCTCACCGGTCCGGAGGACAACCGGGTCGTGCGGCTGGCGTTCGACGGCGAGCGCATCGGTCGCGCCGAGCCGATCCTGACGGGCCTCGCGAAGGCCTTCAACCACCAGGGCGGAGCGCTGACCTTCGACCGTCGCGGCCACCTGTTCGTCGCCGTCGGCGACGCCGCCAACACCGGCACGCCGCAGGACCGCGACTCGCTCAACGGCAAGATCCTGCGCATCGACACCGAGGGGCGCGCGGTCGACGGCAACCCGTTCGGCAACGAGGTCTGGTCGTACGGCCACCGCAACGTCGAGGGCCTCGCCTGGGACGGCGAGGGCCGGCTGTGGGCCAGCGAGTTCGGTGACCGCAGCCAGGACGAGCTCAACCGGATCGTCAAGGGCGGCAACTACGGCTGGCCGATCGTCGAGGGCGACAGCGACGACGGCCGCTTCGTCCGTCCGAAGGTCACGTGGCCCACCGCCGACGCCTCTCCCGCGGGGCTCGCGATCAGCGGCGACCGCGCGTTCGTGGCGGCGTTGCGCGGAGAGCGCCTGTGGCAGGTGCCGCTCGAGGGCACGTCCACGGGGGAGCCGCGCGCCTTCTTCACGCGTGAGCTCGGCCGGCTGCGCGCCGTGGCCGCCGCGCCCGACGGCTCGCTGTGGCTCGGCACCTCCAACACCGACGGCCGCGGCCGTCCCCGTGACGGCGACGACCGGATCGTGCGCGTCGCGATATCCGCCTGAGATTTCACTGGCGTTTCGAGGTGCGGGTCGGTTATCGTCATCGGTGGGGGACGACTCGGCTCGCCGACGTCATGGGGAATGCAGCGCCTCTGGGCCACGGGCCCGCGCGGCTTTTCGAATCGTCCTTCCGTCACCCCTCGTGACTGCTTCGGAGACGCGAGCGGGTGGAGGCGGTTCGCCGCCCTGTGAGTCCGGCTCCCTCCCGGCACTGACAGCAAGAACCCCACCACCTCGCGGTGGTGGGGTTCTTGGCGTTCAGCGTTCAGGCTGTGCAGCCGTCAGGCAGTGAGTCCGTCTCAGAGGGGACGGATGTTCGCGGCCTGGAGGCCCTTCTGGCCCTGCTCGACGTCGAACTCGACCTTCTGGTTCTCGTTCAGCGAGCGGTAGCCGCTGGACTGGATCGCGCTGTAGTGCGCGAAGACGTCCTCGCCGCCGTCGTCGGGGGCGATGAATCCGAAGCCCTTGTCGGCGTTGAACCACTTGACGGTACCGGTGGCCATGGTCTTTCTCCTCTTGATCCTTCTGGCGATGGTCGGACGCGATGGTCACGGCCGACGGTCGCGACGCACATCCAACCGCGAGAGGAACCACGCCCCGGAGGGAACCGCATCCTTTTGCTGTCCAACGTCGTGCAACTGGCACCACCCTACGACACGGGAAGGGGTCGGGGCAGGCCCCTGAGACACCGCGTCGGAGTGAATGTCGCGTGAACGCGGCGCGCCGCGACACCCACCCGAGTGACTACGTCGGTATAGTCAGGAAGAACCACCCGCCAGGGGTGGTGCCCGCCGGTCCGCCGGAGGGCCGAGCGGGGGGCGTGCATCCGGGGGGACGGCGCGTCCCCCGCACCTGTTCCGGCCCCGCTCAGCGGCGGTCCGCCGTCTCGAAGTCGTCGATCGCGCCGGGCGCCCCGCCGAGCTCGTCGGCGACCTCTCCCGCCACCTCACCGGCCTCGCGATCGGCGTGCGCGTCCTCGTCCATCCCGGCGTCCGCACGGCGCAGGGCGGCGTGGTTCGTGGTCAGGACGGCGATGGCCGCGAGGCAGGCGAGCGAGGCGATCGCGAACGGCACGTGCAGGTTCGTGGCCTCGACCAGCTGGCCCGCCGCGAACGGCGCGAGCCCGCCGCCGATGAAGCGCACGAAGCCGTACGCTGCCGACGCCACCGGGCGCTCGACGGGCGAGATGACCATGACGGCCTGGGTGGTGAGCGTGTTGTTGATGCCGATGAAGACGCCCGACACGATCACGCAGGTCACCAGGACCGCGCGGTCCTCGGGGAAGGCCGCGATGCACGCCAGCACCACCGCGAAGCCGGCGAGTGCTCCGTACAGCGACACGGCCGTGCCGAAGCGGGCCTGCAGGCGCGGCGCGCCGACGACCGAGAAGATCGCGACCAGCACGCCCCAGCCGAAGAACACCCAGCCCAGCTGCATCGCCTCGAGCTCCATCGGGAACGGCGCGTAGCCCAGCATCGTGAAGAAGGCCCAGTTGTAGAGCAGAGCGGTGAGGCTCATGAGCAGCAGGCTGCGGTGGCGCAGGGCGCGCAGGGGAGCGGACAGCGAGGTCGGGGTGGCGGGCTTCGGGGTGGCCGGCAGCAGCAGCGTCGTCGCGACGAGGGCCAGCGACATGAGCAGCGCCACGCCGTAGAACGGGCCGCGCCAGCTGATGTCGCCCAGCACGCCACCGAGCAGCGGACCGGCGGCGATGCCCAGGCCGAGCGCCGCCTCGTAGAGGATGATCGCGCCGGCGAAGCCGCCCCGGGCGCTGGAGACGATGGCCGCGAGACTCGTCGCGATGAACAGGGCGTTGCCCAGGCCCCAGCCCGCACGGAAGGCGACGATGCCGCCGATGCTGTCGGCCGAGCCGGCCAGCGCGCTGAAGACCACGATGATCGCCAGTCCGACGAGCAGCGTGCGCTTGGCGCCGATGCGGCTGGACACCCAGCCGGTGACCAGCATCATCACCGCGGTGACGACGAGGTAGCTGGTGAACAGCAGCGTGACCTGGCTCGGCGTCGCGTCCAGCTCGGACGACAGCGCCGGCAGGATCGGGTCGACCAGGCCGATCCCCATGAAGGAGATGACGCAGGCGAAGGCGACGGCGTACACGGCCTTCGGCTGGCGGAACAGGTGCGGGGCTTCAGCGTGACTCATGCGACTCCGTGAAGTGGGTGAGGGCGGACAGGGCGGCGGCGATCGCGGCGCGGTCGTCGGGGGAGAGGCGCGCGACGGTCGCGGCGATGAGCTCGTCCTGCAGGCGCAGTCGCTCGTGCAGCACGGCGAGGCCCTCGGGCGTGATCGAGATGAGGCTGGCCCGCGCGTCGGCGGGGTCGGCGGCGCGCGTGACGAGGCCCTGGGCCTCGAGCCGCTGCACGAGGTTGGTCATCGCAGGCTGCGACACCGCCTCGCGCTCGGCCAGGGCGGTGATGCGCTGGGGACCCTCGGAGTCGAGGATGGCCAGGCTGCTCGCCGCCGCTCGGCTGGTCTCCAGCCGGGGCGTGCGGCGCGCGATCGTGTTGCTCAGCCGACGCAGCACGTCGGTGATGTCGGCGATCTCTTCCATAGTCCCGTTATATCACGAGGCTATGTATCTCGCGCTCAGCCGAGGTCGTAGTCGATCGTGAGCGGCGCGTGGTCGGACCAGCGCTCGCCCCAGCTGGCTGCCCGGTCGACCGTCGCGGCGCGGGCCGACTGCGCCAGCTCGGGGGTCGCGATCTGGTAGTCGATCCGCCAGCCGGTGTCGTTGTCGAAGGCCTGGCCGCGCATCGACCACCACGTGTACGGGCCCTCGACGGGTCCGGCGAGGTGACGGTGCACGTCGTACCAGCCCAGGTCGCCGAAGAACTGGTCGAAGTACGCCCGCTCCTCGGGCAGGAAGCCCGCCTTCTTGCGGTTGCCCTTCCAGTTCCGGATGTCCAGCTCGGTGTGGCCGACGTTGAGGTCGCCGGTGACGAGCGCGTGCCCGTCCATCCCGCCGAGCTCGGCCATCCGCTTGGTCATCTGGTCGAGGAAGCGGTACTTCTCCTCCTGGCGCGGCGTGCCGGCCTCGCCCGAGTGCACGTAGACGCTGACGACCGTGAGGACCGAGCCGTCGGCCAGGGTGAGGTCGGACTCGATCCAGCGTCCGGCGTCGTCGAAGAACGCGTCGCCGTTGCCGACGCGGTGGCTGGTGGGCTCGAGGCGGCTGATCACCGCGACGCCGGCGCGGCCCTTCGCCGCGGCCTCGGTGTGCACCACGTGGTAGCCGGTGCCCTCGAGGATCTCGTGCACGATCGCGTCGGGCGCGCGCACCTCCTGCAGGGTGATGATGTCGGCGTCGCGGCCCTCGAGCCACTCTTTCATCCCCTTGCGCCACGCGGCGCGGATGCCATTGACGTTGACGGTCGAGATCCTCAGCACCCCGCGAGGCTACCGGCCCCCACCCACCACTTTCGGAACGGGAGGCACGCTTCCGGGCGGCGAAAGCGTGCATCGCGTTCCAGAAAGTGCGGAGGGCGGGCGAACGTCAGTCGGAGAAGGGCGGGCGCTCGTCGAGGCGGATCGAGCGGCGGCCGGCCCAGCGCCAGACGCGCGCGGTGAGGTCGTGGTCCTCGTCGGTGACGAGGTTGCCCATGACGCGCAGGGCGATCGTCATGAGGGCGTGCGAGCGCATGCCGATCGGGCCGGCGGCCGGCAGCAGGTGCGGCACGGTGAGCAGGCCCGCGAGACGCCGTGCGATCGAGAAGGCGGGGCCGTAGTGCGCGGTCAGCATGGCCGGCCACGCCGCGGCGGGGGAGTCGCCCGTGGCGAGCAGCTCGGCGCCGATGCGTCCGGTCTCGAGCCCGTAGTCGATGCCCTCGCCGTTGAGCGGGTTGACGCAGCCGGCGGCGTCGCCGATGACGATCCAGTTGGGTCCGGCGACGCCGGACACGGCGCCGCCCATCGGCAGCAGTGCCGAGGTGGGCAGGTGTAGGTCGGCGCCGAGGTCCCAGTCCTCGCGGCGCAGGGTGGCGTAGTACTCCATGAGCGGGCGGATCTGGACCTTCGCCGGGCGCTTCGCGGTGGCCAGCGCGCCCACGCCGAGGTTCACGCGACCGTCGCCCAGCGGGAAGATCCAGCCGTAGCCGGGCAGCAGCTCGCCGCTCTCACCGCGCAGCTCGAGGTGCGACGAGATCCACGGGTCGTCGCCGCGTCCCGACTTGACGTAGCTGCGGCCCGCGACGCCGTACGCGGTCTCGCGGTGCCACTCGCGCCCGAGCACGCGGCCCAGCGGAGAGCGGACCCCGTCGGCCACGACGAGGCGACGGCACGCGATCGTGTGGCGGCCGGCGGCCGTGTCGAAGACGACGCCGGTGACCGAGCCGTCGGGACCGCGCTCGACGTCGACCGCACGGGCGCCGTCGATCCCGGTGGCGCCGGCGTCGATGGCGCGCTGCCGGATGCGGTCGTCGAGCTCGGTGCGGGGGACCGCCGAGCCGTGGTCGGGCAGCGAGCCGCCGGGCCACGGCAGCAGCAGCTCCTGGCCGAAGCCGGCCGCGCGCAGGCCGCGGTTCACGGTGTGGCCGCGCACCCAGTCACCGAGGTCGAGACGCTCGAGCTCGGCGATCGCGCGCGGGGTGAGTCCGTCGCCGCAGGTCTTGTCGCGCGGGAACGTGGCCGCGTCGGCCAGGACGGTGTCCAGCCCGAGTCGCGAGGTCCACGCGGCGGCCGAGGAGCCGGCGGGACCGGCGCCGACGACGAGGACGTCGGTGGTGGTCGGCAGGCTCATGTGACGATTCTCCCACCGGGCCCACGCCGGGTCGGCGCGGGGCGCGCCGTGGGAGGATGGCGGTCGTGTCCCACACGTCCACGCCGAGCCCCGACGTCGTCCGGTTCGCCTCCCGCGGCTCCACCCACTACGACGTCCTGATCGCGATGTTCTGCGTCGTGATCGTCGTGTCGAACATCGTCGCGAGCAAGGCCGTCGAGATCGGCTCCGGCCAGGTGATGCTGGGTCCGGTGCAGCTGTGGCCGCTCGTCGTCGACGGCGGCGTCGTGCTGTTCCCGCTGGCCTACGTGCTCGGCGACGTGATCTCCGAGGTCTACGGCCTGCGCGCCGCCCGCCGAGCGATCCTCACCGGCTTCGCGGCCGCCGCGCTGGCCACCGCCACGTTCTTCGTGGTCCAGCTGCTGCCCGGCGCGTCCTGGTACGAGAACCAGGCGGCGTACGAGGCCGTCCTCGGCCCGGTCGCGCAGATCGTGCTGGCCAGCCTGGCTGGCTACGTCGTCGGGCAGCTCCTCAACTCGTGGGTCCTGGTGCGGATGAAGCAGCGCTCGGCCGAGCGTCGCCTCGTCGCCCGACTCATCGGCTCCACCGGAGTGGGCGAGGTCGCCGACACCCTGATCTTCTGCGCGATCGCCGCCTCGGCGATCGGCGTCACCACGTTCGGCGCCTTCGTGAACTACTTCGTCCTGGGCGTCGTGCTGAAGGTCGGCGTCGAGCTGCTGGTCATGCCCGTCACGGTGCGGGTCATCGCGGGGCTCAAGCGGCGCGAGCCCAGCTACCTCGCGGCCTGACTCAGCGCCGGCCCGCCAGGTAGCGGCCCAGCCAGTCCTGCTTCAGCTCGGCGAAGTCGCCGTTCTCGATGGCCGCGCGCATCGCGTCGACGAGCCGCACGAAGAACCGCTCGTTGTGGATCGAGCACAGCGTCGCGGCGTTGTACTCGTTCGCCTTGAACAGGTGGTGCAGGTACGCCTTCGTGTAGTGCGTGCAGGTGTAGCAGTCGCAGCCGTCCTCGATGGGCCCGAAGTCGCGGCGCGAGGCCGCCACCATGAGGTTGTAGCGACCAGTGGCGCTGTAGACGCGCGACGAGCGCGCCACCCGGGTGGGCGTGACGCAGTCGAAGGTGTCGCAGCCGGCCTCGACGCCCTCGAAGAGGTCCTCGGGCTCGCCGATGCCGAGCAGGTGCCGCGGGCGGTCGTCGGGCAGCTCGTCGGTCACCCAGCGCACGATCGTGCCGAGGCTCTCCTTCTCGATCGCGCCGCCGACGCCGTAGCCGTCGAAGGCCAGCTCGGCCAGGCCGCGGGCCGCGCGGCGCCGCAGGTCCTCGTGCTGGGCGCCCTGCACGACGCCGTAGAGCGCCTGGCGCGGACGGTCGGGGTGCAGCGCGCGCAGCCGCTCGATCTCGTCGAGGCAGCGCCGCGCCCACGCCTGCGTGCGCGCGAGCGACTCCTCCTGGTACTCGCGGGAGTTCATCAGCGTGGTCAGCTCGTCGAACGCGAAGATGACGTCCGCGCCGAGCTGGTGCTGGATGCCCATCGAGACCTCGGGCGTGAAGCGGTGCCTCGAGCCGTCGAGGTGGCTCTTGAACGTGACGCCGTCGTCGTCCACGTGGGCGAGGCGGTCCTTGCCGGGGGCGATGACGTCGTCGGCCTCGGTGCCCACCGCGTCCATCGCGAGGGTCTTCTTGAAGCCGGCGCCCAGGCTCAGCACCTGGAAGCCACCCGAGTCGGTGAAGGTGGGACCGCGCCAGTTCATGAAGGCCCCGAGCCCACCGGCGTCCTCGACGATGTCGGCGCCGGGCTGCAGGTACAGGTGGTACGCGTTGGCCAGCACGGCCTGCCCGCCCAGCTCGGAGATCGACTCGGGCAGCACGGCCTTGACCGTGGCCTTCGTGCCCACGGGGACGAAGGCGGGGGTCCGGATCGAGCCGTGCGGGGTCTCGATGGTGCCCGATCTTCCGGGGGCGTCCGGCAGGGTGCTTCCGACGGTGAACACGGCCCCATCCAAACAGACGGGGCCGTGCTCGCGGTCAGTCGGCGGGGCGGTCGACCAGCTCGACGCGCGTGGCGTCGCGCGCGCTGGAGCCCATCGCGGCGGCGAGGCGGTGGTGCACCGCGCCCTCGCGGTGACGACTCTGCCGGTCGAGCGACAGGCCGAGCGCGGTCTGCGCCCAGGCGCTCGTGGGCTCGAGATCGACCAGCGTGCGGAACGCCTCCTCGGCCGGGCCCAGGTGGGCGGCGGCGAAGTGCGCACGTCCCAGCAGCTCCCACACGGCGGCATTGCGCGGCTCGGCCTCGGTGAGCGGCCGCAGCACGCGGGCGGCCTCACGCGGGAAGCGCGAGTCCAGCAGCTCCTCGGCGTAGCGGAACGCCGCCAAGGGCTCCATCGCCTCGATCTTCTCGTCGGTCAGCGTGGGCTTCATCCAGATGGTCATTCCGCTCTCCTCTCGTCACCGCTTCCAACGGCGGGAGGGTGCGGAATGTTCCCGGCTACTCCTGGGCCCCGGCCGTGGGCTCCGGCGTGGGCTCGACGGTGGGCGCGGTGGTCGGATCCGGCACCTGCGGCGCGGGCGCGGGTGCGGTCGTCGGGGCCGTCGTGGGCGCCGTCGTCGGAGCCGTGGTGGGGTCGGCGGTCGGGTCCGCGGTGGGCCGCGTCGACTCCGAGGGCGCCGGTTCGTCGTTCGACTCGCCGCCGCTGCCGCGGTCCTGCCACGGGCGGCTGATCGTGGGGTTGTCGGCCTTGCCGAACGAGGACCCGGTGGCCAGCTCGTACCCGCCGATGACCAGCAGCGCCGTGCCCAGGCCCAGCGCGGTCCAGGTCAGGACGCGCTTCCACGAGAAGGCTCGCTCGGAGTCCTCGACGGCCACGGTCGACTCGTGCTCGGTGACGAGGATCTCGCCCTCGTCGACTCCCTCCACCTCGCCGGCGGGCGCCGCGCGCGAGACCACGGTGCCGCTCTCGGTGATGAACGTCGTGCCGCGGTCGAGGCCGCGCACGTAGAGGGCGCTGGCGATCGACGCCACGAGGCTGCCGACCGCCGCGCCGATGATCGTGCCGGCCACGCCGAGGTACGACGCGACCCACGCAGAGGTCATCGCGGCGAGTGCACCGGCCACCAGTTGGAGCCAGGACAGACCGGTGGCAGGACCTTTGCGGGACATGACGTCGAGCCTAACGAACGGCTGAGCGCCGCCGTAGTGACTCGAGTCTCAGGCCAGAGCCTGCTCCAGGTCCTCCAGGAGGTCCTCGACGTCCTCGATCCCGACCGACAGGCGGACCAGGTCCTCGGGCACCTCGAGCTGCGACCCGGCCGTGGAGGCGTGGGTCATCGCACCGGGGTGCTCGATGAGCGACTCGACGCCGCCGAGGCTCTCGGCGAGCGTGAACACCTTCGTCCGCGAGCACAGGTCGAGCGCGGCCTCGCGACCGCCGGCCAGGCGCAGCGAGATCATGCCGCCGAAGCGGCGCATCTGGCGCGCGGCCACCTCGTGACCAGGGTGGTCGGGCAGGCCGGGGTAGCTCACGTGGCTGACGGCGTCGTGGTCGACGAGCATCCGCGCGATCGCCTCGGCGTTGTCGCAGTGGCGGTCCATGCGGACGGCGAGGGTCTTGATCCCGCGCATCGTCAGGTAGGCGTCGAACGGACCGGGCACGCCGCCCGCGCCGTTCTGCAGGAACGCGAACGCCTCGTCGAGCTCGGCGTCCGACGTGACCAGCGCGCCACCGACGACGTCACTGTGACCGCCCAGGTACTTCGTGGACGAGTGCAGCACGATGTCGGCGCCGAGGGCCAGCGGCTGCTGGAGGTACGGCGAGGCGAACGTGCTGTCGACGAGCAGCCGGGCGCCGGCGTCGCGCGCGATCGCCGAGACGGCCTCGATGTCGGCCACGTTCAGCAGCGGGTTCGTGGGCGTCTCGAGCCAGACCAGCTTCGTGCGATCGGTGATCGCCGCGGCGATGGCCTCGGGGTCGTTGACCGGCGCCGGCGTGTGCTCGATGCCCCAGTGCGAGAACACCTTGTCGATGAGCCGGAACGTGCCGCCGTACGCGTCGTCGGGGATCACGAGGTGGTCGCCCGGACGCAGGATCGCACGCAGGGCCGTGTCGGTGGCCGCCATGCCGGACGAGAACGCCCGGCCGTACGTCCCTCCCTCGAGCGCGGCGAGGTTGGCCTCGAGCGCCCGACGGGTGGGGTTGCCGGTGCGGGCGTACTCGAAGCCCTCGCGCATCCCGCCGACGCCGTCCTGCGCGAACGTGGAGCTGGCGTAGATCGGGATGTTGACCGCGCCGGTGCGCGGGTCCGGGTCCTGGCCGGCGTGGATCGCGCGGGTGGAGAAGCCGCCGCCGTTCTCGCTCATACGTGCACTCCCAACAGGTCGTGGCGGGTGAGGACGCCGAGTGGCTTGCCCTCGTCGACGACCATCAGCGCGTCGCTGCCCTTGAACGCGTCGAGGGCGGCGGCGAGGTCCTCGCCGGAGCCGATGATCGGCAGCGGCGGCTCCATGTGCTGGGCGACCGCGTCGGTCAGCTGGGCGCGGCCCTCGAAGACGGCGCTGACGAGCTCGCGCTCGCTCACGCTGCCGGCGACCTCGCCGATCACGACCGGCGGCTCGGGACCGACGACCGGCATCTGCGAGACGTTGTACTCGCGCAGGATCTCGATCGCGTCGCGCACCGTCTCGGACGGGTGCGTGTGCACCAGGGCCGGCATCGCGCCGCTCTTGCGACGCAGGATGTCGCTCACGTGCAGGTCGGCGGCGTGGCCGTCGAGCGGCGTCCGCAGGAAGCCGTAGGACGCCATCCAGTCGTCGTTGAAGATCTTCGACAGGTAGCCGCGGCCGCCGTCGGGCAGCAGCACGACGACGAGGTCGTCGGGGCCGAGTCGCTCGGCCACGCGCACGGCGGCGACGACCGCCATGCCGCACGAGCCGCCGACGAGCAGGCCCTCCTCGCGGGCGAGGCGGCGGGTCATGTCGAACGAGTCGGCGTCCGAGACGGCGATGATCTCGTCGGGGATCGCGGGGTCGTAGGCCGAGGGCCAGAAGTCCTCGCCGACGCCCTCGACGAGGTACGGGCGACCCGAGCCACCGGAGTAGACCGAGCCCTCGGGGTCGGCGCCGATGACCTTGAGGTCGGGGTTCTGCTGCTTGAGGTAGCGACCGGCTCCCGTGATGGTGCCGCCGGTGCCGACGCCCGCGACGAAGTGCGTGACGCGACCGTCGGTGTCACGCCAGATCTCCGGGCCCGTCGTCTCGAAGTGGCTGGCGGGACCGGCCGGGTTCGAGTACTGGTCGGGCTTCCAGGCGTTCGGGGTCTCGCGCACGAGCCGGTCGGAGACGTTGTAGTAGGAGTCCGGGTGGTCCGGCGGGACCGCCGTGGGGCACACCACGACCTGCGCGCCGTACGCCTTGAGCGTGTTGCGCTTGTCCTCGCTGACCTTGTCGGGGCACACGAAGATGCACGAGTAGCCGCGCTGCTGCGCGACGAGCGCGAGGCCGACCCCCGTGTTGCCCGAGGTGGGCTCGACGATGGTGCCGCCCGGCTTGAGCGCACCGGACGCCTCGGCCTCGTCGACCATCTTGACCGCGATGCGGTCCTTGGCGCTGCCTCCGGGGTTCAGATACTCGAGCTTGGCCACGACGGTGGCCGCGCCTTCGGGTACGACGGAGTTCAGCCGGACTAGGGGAGTGTCGCCGATGAGGTCGACCACGTGGTTCGCGATGGCCATGACCCCATCATCGCACCGTGTGTCACACGCGTCCGATCAGGACCTGAGCGGGCGCCCGTTCGCGTCCTTGGAGTCCGACACGAGGATCAGGATCCCGTCGATGAACGGCCACAGCGCACCGATGCCGCAGGTGACGAGGGTGACCACCAGCTGGGCGACGCCCATGCTCGTGTGTCCGGTGTAGAACCGGCCGATCCCCAGCGGGATGATCAGCTGGAGCAGGCCCGCGACGATCTTGGACTTGTCCGAGAACGGGATGCCGGTCTTCGGGTCGATCCCGTACGGCGCCCCCGGGACGCCCCAGCCCGGACCCTGCCCCGGAGGGGGCGGGGGCGGGAAGGACGCACCCGGAGGCGGCGGCGGAGGCGGGGGAGGCGGGGGCTGTGCCCCGCCGAACCGCACCGTCGGATCGTGGTCGCCCGCGTGCGGATCGGGATCCGGCTGCGGGTCGTTCGGCGGGGTCGTCATGACCCGAACGCTACCGCGCGATCAGACGATCGCGCCCTCGTCCGGCATGCCGCGCCCGTCGACGATGTGGGCGTACGGATCGACCTTGTTCCGCGGGTCCTTGTCCGGGTTGTACGGCCAGCGCTCCTCCAGCAGCAGGCCGAGCGTGGCCGCCGTGAACACGGTGGAGAAGTGGCCGAACAGCAGGCCCAACAGCACCGCGATCGAGAAGTCGCGCAGCGAATCGCCGCCGAGGAACATGAGCGCCGCGAGGATGAACGTGGCACCCATGGCGGTGTTGATCGTTCGTGGCAGCGTCGACAGGATCGCCTCGTTGACCATCTCGCGCAACGGGATGTCCCGGGTGCGCGTGCGTTCTCGGATGCGGTCGAGGACGACGATCGAGTCGTTGACCGCCAGGCCGATGATGGACAGGATCGCGGCGAGGAACACGCCGTCGATCGGCTTGCCCCACCAGGCGAACACGCCGACCACGGCCAGCACGACCGACGCCATCGAGACGATGGCGGCCGCGGCCCAGGTCCAGCGGAAGCGCCAGGCGAGGTAGGCCATCTGGGCCGCCACCGCGATGAGGAACGCCAGGATCGCCTTGTTGCGCAGCTCCTTGCCGAGCGTGGGGTCGATCGTGTCGGAGCGGACCTGGACGGTCTCGCCGCCGACCTCGGCGATCGAGGCACGGACCTGCTCGGCCTGGTCCTCGTCGATGTTGGGCAGGCGCACCGAGATGTTCTCGCCGCCGTCGCCCGAGGACGACTGGACCACGGCCTCGGGGAAGCCGGCGTCCGCGACCGCCTCGCGGGCCTGGTCAGGAGTGATCTCCTCGGCGGTCGTGTACTCGATCTGGCGACCGCCGGCGAACTCGACGCCGAGGTCGAGGCCGCGCACCACGATGCCACCGATGGCGACCGCGGCCACGGCCAGCGAGACCGCGACCCACATGCCCGCGCGACGCACGAGGTAGGGGCCGTGGTCGTTCAGCCAGCGACGCACGCTGGAGATGCCGGCGATGCCGCTGACCTGCGGGTGCTGGCGCACCCAGCCGCGCTTGACCAGCCACTCGGTCAGCCAGCGGGCCACGACGAGCGCGGAGAACATCGAGGCGATGACGCCGATGGTCAGCGTGATGCCGAAGCCCTTGACCGGTCCGGCGGACAGGAAGAACAGGAGCAGCGCCGCGAGGACGGTGGTGACGTTGGAGTCGATGATCGCGGACCAGGCCTTGGAGAAGCCGGTGGTCAGGGCCGAGAGCAGACCGGCCTTCGGATTCTCGTGATACTCCTCGCGCGCTCGTTCGTAGACCAGGACGTTGGCGTCGATGGCCAGACCGATCGCGAGCACGAAGCCGGCGAGGCCGGGCAGGGTCAGGGTGGCGCCCAGCAGGACCAGTGCGCCGTAGGAGATGAGGGCGTAGACGCACAGGGCGATCGTGGCCATCACGCCGGTGAGGCGGTAGATGAAGATGATGAAGAGGCCGGTGAGGGCCAGACCGATGATCGAGGCCTGGATGGAGGCGTCGATGGCTGCGGCGCCGAGCGTCGGGCCGACGGTGCGCTGGTCGATGATCTCGACCGGCACGGGCAGCGCGCCGCCCTTGATCAGCGCGGCGAGGTCCTCGGCGCTGGCCTGCGTGAAGTCGCCGGTGATGCTGGTGGAGCTGCCGCCGCCGGACTGGCACAGCTCGGGGACGATGCCGGGCGAGGAGATGACCTCGTTGTCCAGGATGATCGCGATGCGGTTGCCCGCGGCGGTGTTCTGGCAGGCCGAGGTGACCAGGTCGCGCCACGGCCCGCGGCCGGTGCCGTTGAACTCCACGTTGACGACCCAGTCGCCCAGGCCCTGCTGGGGGAGCGCGGCGTTGGCGTCGCTGATGCCGTTGCCGTCGAACGCGACGGGGCCCAGGAGCAGGCTCTGGCCGGACTCGTCGGGCAGGACGACCTCGCCCTTCGCGGGCTTGGTGCTCTCGTCGGCCGGAGCCTTGACCTCACGGAACTCCAGGCTGGCCGTCTGGCCGATGACCTCGGCGGCCTTCTTCGGGTCCTGGACGTTGGGGAGCTCGACGATGATCCGCTTGTCGCCCGAGCGCGCGAGCGTGGGCTCGGAGACGCCGAGGGCGTCGACGCGGCCGCGCAGGACCTCGAGGGCCCGGTCGGTGGACTCGGCGTCGGCCGTGACGCGATCGGTGGACTTCGTCTCGAGGGTGAGCTGCGTGCCGCCGCGCAGGTCGAGGCCCAGGTTGGGCTTCATGGTGAACGCGACGGCGATCGACCCGACGATGACGGCGAGGCAGATCAGCCCGCGCCAGAAGTTGGTCTTGGAGCGCATGGGTGACTTTCGATGGGGGCCGCGGGGCGCGGCGAGGAAGAACAGGGGTGGCGGGACGGACCGGGGATCCGGTCAGGCCAGCGGCGGGGCGCGGCCGGCGGGCGCCGGGACGGCCCGACCCACCTGCGCGACGACGAGTGCCACGGCCAGGGCCACGAGGCCGGCCGCCGTGAGGGTCAGCGCGGCGTCGATCGTGCCCGCGGGCAGGTCGACGGAGATCGCGTGATCGTCGGAGGTCGCCTTCGCGACCGTGACCCGGGGCTGCGCGGGACCGTCCTGGCCGGCCGACATCGTCGTGCCGCTGGCCCGACGGTCCGAGCCGGAGAAGCCGGCGACGGCACCCAGTCCCAGCATGCCGGCGAGCAGCACGGCGGCCAGGGCCGCGACGAGACGTCGCGCGGCGTGGGTGGTCCGGATCACCCGGCGAGTGTAACCGTCCTACGGTGGGGGCGTGAGCACTCGACACGTCCTGGGCACGAGCGGCATCGAGGTCGGACCGGTGGGGATCGGCTGCAACGCGTTCGGAGCGCGCATCGACGGCGACCAGGTGGCCGCCGTCGTCGACGCGGCCTTCGAGCACGGGGTGCGATTCTTCGACACGGCCGACACCTACTCCCTCGGCGAGAGCGAGACGCTCCTGGGCGCCGCGCTGCGCGGCCGGCGCGACGACGTGGTGATCGCGACGAAGTTCGGCATGGACATGCAGGGACGCAACGGCGACGACGGCGGACGCCGCGGCAGCGCGGCCTACGTGCGCCGCGCGGCCGAGGCGAGCCTGCGGCGGCTCGGCACCGACGTCATCGACCTCTACCAGCTGCACACGCCCGATCCGGGCACGCCGGTCGAGGAGACCCTCGGCGCGATGACCGAGCTCGTCGACGAGGGCAAGGTCCGCGCGATCGGCTGCTCGAACTTCACGGCCTGGCAGCTCGTCGACGCCGACTGGGTGTCGCGCACGGCCGACCTCGCGCACTTCGTGACGGCGCAGAACGAGTACTCGCTCTACAACCCGGCGGCCGAGGTCGAGCTGGTCCCGGCGTGCGTCGAGCTGGAGGTGGGGATCCTGCCGTACTTCCCGCTCGCCTACGGGCTGCTGACGGGCAAGTACTCGCGCGACGCCGAGCCCGAGGCGGGCACCCGCCTCGCAGGTCAGCGGGCGCGCTGGGAGGGCGCGGACTGGGAGCGGATCGACGCGCTCCAGGCGTTCGCCGACGAGCGCGGGATCAGCCTGCTCGAGCTCGCGATGGGCGGGCTCGCGTCGCGTCCCGCGGTGGCCTCGGTGATCGCGGGCGTCTCGCGCCCGGAGCAGGTGGCCGCGAACGCGCAGGCGGCGCAGTGGACCCCCACGGCGCAGGACTCCGAGGGGCTCGACGAGCTGATGGCGCCCGCGCACTCGTACACGACGTTCGCGCCCCGCTGAGGGCGTGGAGGGGGAGGGGCGCGCCGGGTCGGGAGCGCCTCACGGCGCGTGGCCGCTCGTAGCGGCTGATGTTGGGACCCGGGGCTACCTCGACCCGGCGCGGGAACCAGCCTAGACGACCGGGCCCAAACTCAGTGCAGCTCTCCGTGTCGCTCGGCCTCGGCCGCGGCGCGCAGGTGGCGCGCCGTGTCGACGAGGCGCGCGGCACTGGCCGGATCGCTGTCGTCGATCTGTCCGCGGCCCACGCCGACGATGTGCGCGAAGGCCGCGGCCCGGTCGAGGGCGACGTCGAAGTCGGCCGTGACGATGCCCCGCACGACGGTGTCCGCGAGCTCGATGACCTCGTTCGGCCCGGGCGGGTCGACGACTCCGGCCAGGACCTCCTGCACCGGCGCGTAGGCGCGTCCGGCCGCGAACTCGCGCGACGCCTGCACGGGGTTGTTGCGCACCCACGTGCGCAGGACGTAGAGCCGCCACAGGGCGCCCGCCACGGTCTCGGGCGGCGCCTTGGACCACAGCTCGGCGATGACGCCCATGCCCTCGGAGTCGGCCAGGTGCAGGACGCGGTCGATCAGGTCACGATCGCTCGGGTCGTGCGCGCCGCGCACCAGCAGGTTCGCGATGCGATGGCCCGCCGCCGTGCGCTCGGCCGGGTCGTCCCGGTCGGGCACCGCGTCGAACAGGGCGGCACCGGGCAACGACGGCTTGTGGAAGTCGGCCATGCGTTCGAGCGTAGACCCGCGGCGGTGAGGTGACGCGCAGGTTCGTTCGGATGCGGCTCAGGGGTCGACGAGCGCCGCGGCGATGGGCGCCGCGACCAGCTCGATCTGCCAGTTCCGGCTGCCGCGCTCGCGCAGCTCGGCCGCGATCGACTCGGGATCGAGGTCGGCCGGCGGCTGCCAGGCGAGGCCGCGGACGAGGGCGGGCCCCACGAGGTTCTCGGCCGGCAGGTTGTGCTCCTCGGCGATGCCGGCGACCACGGCGCGCACCCGCACGAGGCGGGCCGCGGCGACGGGGTCCTTGTCTGCCCAGGCGCGCGGGGGCGGCGGGCCCTCGGAGCGCTGGCCCGAGGTGGGCAGCTCGTCCTCGGGCAGGCCGAGCGCCGACTCGATCGCCGTGAACCAGTCGTCGAGGAACCGGCGCGGGCCGCGGCGACGCATCGTGGGGTCGTCCTTCAGCGCCGAGAGGCTGGTCGGCGCCTGCGTGGCGAGCGCGACGATCGACGCGTCGGGCAGGATCCGCCCGGGGGTGACGTCGCGGTCGGCGGCGATGGCGTCGCGGGCGTGCCACAGCGCGCGCACGATGGCCAGCGACCGGCGGCTGCGGATCTTGTGGATGCTCGAGGTGCGCCGCCACGGGTCCTTGCGCTCCGGCGGGCCGGTGAACGACAGCAGGGCGTCGAACTCCTCGCGCGCCCAGCCGTCCTTGCCGGCGGCCACCAGGTCGGCCAGCACGAGCTCGCGCAGCTCGAGCAGGACCTCGACGTCGAGGGCCGCGTACTCCAGCCACGGCTCGGGCAGGGGCCGCGTGGACCAGTCGGCCGCCGAGAACTCCTTGGCCAGGCTCATCCCGAGGTAGTGCTCGACGAGGGCCGCCAGGCCGACGCGCGGCAGGTTGAGCAGGCGCCCGGCGAGCTCGGTGTCGAACAGCGACGCGGGGCGCAGGCCGACCTCGGCCAGGCAGGGCAGGTCCTGGGTGGCGGCGTGCAGGATCCACTCGGCGTCGCCGAAGGCCAGGCCGAGCTCGGTGAGGTCGGGGAAGGCGATGGGGTCGATCAGCCACGAGCCGGAGCCCTCGCGACGCACCTGCACGAGGTACGCGCGCTGGGAGTAGCGGTAGCCGGACGCGCGCTCGGCGTCGAGGGCGATCGGGCCCTCGCCCAGCGAGATCTCGGCGCACGCGCGCGCCAGGGCGTCCTCGGTGTCGACGACCGGGGTCAGCGGCTCGCGGAGGCCGAGGCGGGGGAGGACGGGCTCGGGCGCCTCGTCGGGGATGATCTCTTCCGGTTCGTTCGTCAACGGGCCGAGCGCCTACGCGTGAGGGGGACGACGCCGGGCGCCATCGGGGGGAGGCCGGCCAGCTTGCCGAGCAGCTCCATCCACGCCGCGGCGTGCGGCTCGAGGTCACCGTGCGGCGTCCACGAGGCCCGGACCTCGATCTGGGCGTCGGTCTCGTCGTCGGCCATCGCGCCGAACCCCTCGGAGCGGACCACGGTGATGCTGCCGGCCGGGTTCGCGTGCTCGGCACCGGCGCCGTCGAGCGCATCGGTCAGCCAGCTCCAGCCGACCTGCGTGATGAGCGGGTCGGAGGCCATCTCCTGCTCGATGTCGGCCCGGGCGAACGTGACGCAGCGGAACGTGCCGTCCCAGGCCTCGTTGCCGGCCGGGTCGTGCAGCAGGATGAAGCGACCGGTGCCGAGGTCGGCGCCGGCGACGACGACGTCGGCGGTCATGGCGTGCGCGAAGGGCGCGATCCGCTGCGGGGCCGGCATCTCGCCGATCTCGAGCTCGGGGCGCGCGACGGCACGCTTGACCTCCTCGACAGCCCGCGTGAACGGTGCCGGGATGCCTTCAAGCTTGGTTCGGGCGCCCACACCGTGATCTTAGGCACGGATCGCGGGGGCCGGGGGCTCGACACGCAGGGCGTGACAGACTCGGGACGTGACCACCGACGCTCGCACCACCCCCCTCGACGATGCCATCACGAGCCCGTTCCTGCGGGCCTGCCGGGGTCTGGAGCCCTCGCACACGCCGGTGTGGTTCATGCGTCAGGCCGGTCGGTCCCTGCCGGAGTACCTCGCGATCCGCGAGGGCGTGCCGATGCTGGAGTCGTGCTTCCGCACCGACATGGTCGTCGAGATCACGATGCAGCCGGTCCGCCGTCACGGCGTGGACGCGGCGATCTTCTTCTCCGACATCGTGGTGCCGCTGAAGGCGATCGGCGTCGACCTGGACATCGTGCCGGGCACCGGGCCGGTCGTGGCCGAGCCGATCCGCTCGGCCGAGCAGGTGGGCGCGCTGCGCGACCTCGAGCCCGACGACGTCACCTCGATCACCGATGCCGTGCGCGGCCTCGTGCAGGAGCTCGACGGCACGCCGCTCATCGGCTTCGCGGGCGCGCCGTTCACGCTCGCGTCCTACCTCGTCGAGGGCGGACCGTCGCGCGACCACCGCCGTACGAAGGAGCTGATGTACGGCAGCCCCGACCTGTGGCACGCGCTGCTGGGGCGGATCGCGGCGATCGCGGGCCAGTTCCTGCGGCTGCAGGTCGAGGCCGGGGCCTCGGCGATCCAGCTGTTCGACTCGTGGGCGGGCGCGCTGTCGCCGGCGGACTACGACACCTACGTGCGGCCGCACTCGACCGCCGTGCTCGAGTCGGTGGCCGACCTCGATGTGCCGCGCATCCACTTCGGCGTCGGCACGGGCGAGCTGCTGTCGCGGATGGGCGACGCCGGTGCCGACGTCGTGGGCGTCGACTGGCGCGTGCCGCTGGCCGACGCGATCGGCCGGGTCGGCCCGAGGGCGGTGCAGGGCAACCTCGACCCCACGCTGCTCTTCGCCCCCACGGAGGTCGTCCACGCACGGGCCGCCGAGGTCATCGAGGCCGGACGCGCCGCGCGCGGCCACGTGTTCAACCTCGGCCACGGCGTGCTGCCCGCCACCGACCCCGACGCGCTGACGCGCCTGGTCGACTTCGTCCACTCCTACGAGCCGGAGGCCTGACGTGCGGGTCGCCGTCGTCGGCGGCGGGATCGCCGGGCTGTCCGCCGCGTTCCACCTCGCGGCCGCGGGCGTCGAGCCTGTCGTGCTCGAGGGCTCGCCCGAGATCGGCGGCAAGCTGCGCCAGGCGCGACTGGGCGACCTCACCGTGGACGTCGGGGCAGAGGCGATGCTGGCGCGGCGGCCCGAGGCGCTCGAGCTGGTCGCCGCGGCAGGCCTGTCCGGCGACGTCGTCGCGCCCGAGCCGATCCCGTCGATGGTGTGGAGTCACGGCGCGCTCCGGCCGCTGCCGCCCACGATCATGGGCGTGCCGACCGACCTGTCCGCGTTGGAGGCGTCCGGGATCCTCACCGATCCGGTGACGTCGGTGGCGGTGCCCGTGCCCGACGAGGACGTCTCCGTGGCGCAGTTCGTCGGCGACCGGCTGGGCCGCGACGTCGTCGACCGCCTCGTCGAGCCGCTGCTCGGCGGTGTGTACGCCGGTCACGCCGAGCGCCTCTCGCTGCGGGCTGCGGCGCCGGTGATCTCCGAGCTCGGTCCCGACCTGCTGGCTGGTGCCGCCGAGCGTGCTGCCCTGCCGAAGGCCTCGGGCCCGGCGCTGGTGGGCGTGCGCGGGGGAGTCGGGCGCGTGCCAGGAGCGGTCGTCGAGACCGGCGGCTTCGAGGTGCGCACCGGAGCCACCGTCCGCTCGGTCCGTCGCGACGGTGACGGCTGGGAGCTCGTGGTCGGGCCCACGACCGCTGCCGTCCGCGAGCGCTTCGACGCCGTCGTGATGGCCACGCCCGCGCCGGCTGCCGCGCGACTGCTGGCCGAGGCCGCGCCCCGGGCCGCGTTCGCGCTGGCGGGCGTCGACTACGCCTCGATGGTGGTGGTGTCGCTGCTGCTCGAGGGCGCCGAGCTGCCCGCGGGCACCGGCTTCCTCGTGCCGCCGGTCGAGCCGCTGGAGATCAAGGCGGCCACGTTCTCGTCGCGCAAGTGGGCCTGGCTGGCCGAGGAGACCGGCGGCGCCACGGTGCTGCGCGCCTCGATCGGCCGCGCCGGCGACACCGCCGTGCTCCAGCGCGATGACCCCGCGCTCGTGGACCTCGCCGTCACCGATCTGCGGTCCGTGCTGGCGTCGGCCGGCTCGCTCGGCACGGTGTCCGCGTCGGCGGTCCAGCGGTGGGGCGGTGGCCTCCCGCAGTACGAGGTCGGGCACCGCGAGCTCGTTCGCACCGTGCTCGACGACGTCGCGACCGTGCCGGGTCTCGAGGTGTGCGGCGCGGCCTACGAGGGCGTCGGGATCGCCGCGGTGGTGGCTTCGGGGAGGGCTGCTGCCGAGCGAACCATGGCCGGGTGAGAATGGACGTATGAGTTCGCACGAGGTCGACCCCGAACAGATCAACTCCACCATCCGGTACGCGATGTACTCGGTGTTCCGGGTCGAGCGTCCACTCGGCGACGGTGACCGGGCCGCGATGGCGGCCGAGGTCGACGCGCTGTTCGACAAGCTCGACGACGTGGTCGTGCGCGGCACCTACGACCTGAGTGGCATGCGCGCCGAGGCCGACCTGATGATCTGGTGGCACGCGGCCACGGCCGACGCGTTGCAGGACGCCTACAACGCCTTCCGCCGCACCGAGCTGGGCTCGCACCTGGCGCCCGTGTGGTCGAACGCGGGCCTGCACCGTCCGGCGGAGTTCAACCGTTCGCACGTCCCCAACTTCCTCGCCGACGAGAACACCCTGAAGTACATCTGCGTGTACCCGTTCGTCCGCTCGTACGAGTGGTACCTGCTGCCGGACGACGAGCGCCGCCACCTGCTGCGCGAGCACGGCGAGGCCGCCCGCGACTACGCCGACGTCCGCGCGAACACGATCGCCTCGTTCGCTCTGGGCGACTACGAGTGGCTGCTGGCCTTCGAGGCCGACGAGCTGCACCGCATCGTCGACCTCATGCGCGAGCTGCGCGCCACCGGCGCCCGCAACCACGTGCGCGAGGAGCTGCCCTTCTACACCGGCCGCGCCCTCTCGCTCCCCGAGCTCACCCAGCTCTGGCCCTGACCGCCGCGCCGCGGTCACGCGGTCCCCGCGCGCGAGATGTGTAGCGGTATCCACCCTTTTTCGGGCCTGACGGCCTGAAAGGCGTGGATGCCGCTACACATCTTTCGCTAGCGGGTGAGGACGGGTCTGGCTTCGCGGATGCGCAGGGTCGTGGCGGGGCCGGTGGCGGTGATGGTGGTGTCGAGCTGCTGCCAGTCGCCGTCGTCGATGCGGTAGGTCACGCGGTAGGTGACGTCGACGCGTGCGCTGGCTCGCCCTGGCTCGCGGTAGCGGTGGACGATGTCGAGGGCGGGGTAGGGGCGGCCCGGGCTGCTGGTGGTCTGGGTGGTGCCGTCGCCGTGGTGCCAGGTGTAGCCGGCGGGCGTGGCGCGCAGGTCGACGGTGGAGTCGAGGATGTCGACTGATCGTTCGAACGGCGTGGCGCTGGTGTGGAAGATCGTCTCGAGGTTCACGAGCGTCGACCCCGCGGGCTGGACCGCCACCTGGAGCCGGGGGAGCCCGACGCGCTCGATCGCCTCGACGACGTCGCCGGGCCTGACCTCGCGCTCCGGCCCCTCGGTCGGGTCCGCCGGCTCGGGCCGGGTGATGCAGTCATCGTTAGGGAACGGTGCCTCGGGACGGCAGTAGAACGGATCGGGGACGTGCTCGGTCGGCGGGGCCGAGATGGGCTGGCCTGGATCTCCGACTCGGACGGGTGCTGGATCCTCAGGAACGCGCGTCTCGCGGTCTCGCACGACGACGCCAGGCTTGAACTCGTCGTCCGTAACGTCCGGACTACTCGCGAGAAGAGACGCAAGTACAAGGGTCGTGGCGATCATCCGACATCCCCGATGCCGAACTGCGTGATCGTCCATCCGTCGATGTACAGGAGCGCAAAGCTAACTCGGTCTTTGGACTCGGGAACTTGCTTTTCCTCAACGTCCGCGCTTCGGCGGTTGATACCAGCAGTTACCCGAACGGTGGTGGTGGCGAAGGACTCATCGTCCCGGTTTCGGTCGAATCTCAGATCCATCGGACCTGCAGTCCAGTCACGTCCTTTGAGGTATCCGCCCGACGCGTAGGTATCACCGAACAGCTCGATGTAGTCCTGACACCCGCCGCAATCCGGATCCGATAAGCGGTTGAGCTCGCTGACGTCTCCGGTCTTCGATGCGAAGTCCATCACGCCGACGTAGTGGCGGACGAACGTCGCCGCGCCGTTGGGCGTGAACTCCTTCGCCACGTCCGGCATGGGCGGGAGCGTGGCGTCCGGGTTTGCCGGAGTGGTCGCCGTCGTGCTGGGTTCGGGTGGCGGCGGGTCGTCCCCGCCGCAGGCGCTCAGTGTGAGCGCGAGTGTCGCCATGACGGCAGACGTGACCAGCCGCATCGTTCCCCCTGACTCGATGGTGTGAACCCGAGTTGCAGGAACCCTAGCGACCAGGCGAGCTCCGCGGGAGCCTCCGTCTCAGCCCTGTGGACGACCGATCCGACGACCCCAGAAAATGTGTAGCGGTATCCACCGGAATTCCGGCCGATGGGCCGGAAAAGGGTGGATACCGCTACAGATCTCGCGCGCCGGAGGCGCGAAGCCCAGGTCAGTCGGCCTGGAGGTCCAGGGCGATGCCGTTGATGCAGTACCGCAGGTCGGTCGGCGTGGCGAAGCCCTCGCCGGCGAAGACGTGGCCGAGGTGGGAGCCGCAGTTGGCGCAGCGGACCTCGGTGCGCTTCATGCCGAGCGTGGAGTCCTCGATGTACTCGACGCGGTCCTCGGCCAGGGGGGAGTAGAACGACGGCCAGCCGCACTGGGCGTCGAACTTGGTCTCGCTGCGGAACAGCTCGGCTCCGCAGCCGCGACAGCGGTACACGCCGACCGTGGGGTCGTGCTCGTAGTCGCTGCTGAAGGGTCGCTCGGTTCCGGCCTGGCGCAGCACGTGGTACTCGGCGGCGCTGAGGTCCTCGCGCCACTGGTCGTCGCTGCGGTCGACCGCGTAGGTCTTGTCGGTGGGGTTGCTCACATCTCCGCCTGTTCGTCGAAGGTCAGGTGTTCCAACAGGTGCAACGTCGGGACGTCCAGTTTTCTTCTCGCGCGCGACGTCCAGTCGAGGTGAAGGAACTCACGCACGACGTGCGGCTCGGTGAGGATGATGACCTCGTCGCAGGACTGCTCCTTCACGAGGTCGACCAGCGCGTCGATCGGGTCGTACTCCACGAGCTTCGTGGTGACCTTCTGCCCGCGCTCGACGAGCAGGGCCGCGGACGCGTCGAGCTCCTGCTGACCGTCCGCGCGCAGCTCGTCCTCGATGCGCGTGTAGGAGGCGGGCTCCTCGAGCGGGACGAACTGGGCCCCGCCGAACGCCGTCATGGACGCGCTCAGTGCCGCCGGGGACGAGTCCACGGGCAGCAGCATGTGATAGGTGACCTCGTCGTCGACACCCTCGTGCAGGGCGAGGATCTGGTCGGCGTCGAGGTCGATGAGCTGGCGCTCCACCAGCAGGGCCACGTTGTACATGTCCCCAGCCTAGGCCGCGCGCCGATCACGGACCCAGCGTGTGAGCAGCACGCCGTCGTCGTCGATCGCATGACCCAGCCGCATCGGCAGCTCCACGGGTCGCGCGCCCTCGGTCATCCGCTTCGCGGCGCCTCCGAGGAGGTGCGGCGACACGGTCAGGCAGACCTCGTCGACGAGGTCGAGGTCGACCAGCGTCCCGTGCAGGTCGGGCCCGCCCTCGCACAGGATCCGGTCGAGGCCGCGGGCGGCGAACGCGTCGAGCACGGCCGGCCAGTCGACCTCGTGCTCGCCCGCGACGATCACCTCGACGGACTGCGACAGCTCCTGCCGCCGCTCGGCGTCGGAGGCGGCCGGCGTGATCACCATGAGCCCGGGCGTCAGGAGCGACTCCGGGATGTCGAGGTGGCGGGTGACGACGGCCAGCTGCGGCACGCGGGGACGGTCCTGGCGCAGCGTCTCGTGGATGGCGTCCGCGCCGATCGGGCGGTAGCCCTCGGCCCGCGCGGTGCCCGCGCCCACGACCACGACGTCGGCGAGGCTGCGCAGCACCTGGAACAGCCGGGCGTCCTGCTCGCCGCCGAGCGTGCCCGAGAGGCCCTGCGAGTTCTGCACCCCGCCGTCGACCGAGGCGACGAAGTTCGTGCGCAGCCACGGCTTGTGGGACTCGGGGTAGGCGTACAGGTCGGCGAGGTCATCCAGATCCGGCATGGCTCCACCGTAGGGCGACCTGAGGCATACTGCCGAGATGACGGACCTGCGCTCGACCCTCGCGACCACCGGACCGATCGACCTGGCCGCGCACCCCTCCGACGCGACCCCCGGATTCACGGGGACGAAGCGCGACGCGAAGCGCCTGCTGCCCGAGATCGGCGAGCGGCTGATGGACCTGCAGGAGCTGCTGTTCGCCAACGGTCGCGCGGGCACCACCGACCGGAAGGTGCTCCTGCTGCTGCAGGGCATGGACACGTCCGGCAAGGGCGGCACGCTGCGCCACGTCGCCGGTCTCGTCGACCCGCAGGGCCTGGCGATCACCGCGTTCAAGGCCCCCACCGACGAGGAGCGCGAGCACGACTTCCTCTGGCGGATCGGCCGGCGACTGCCCGAGCCCGGCATGATCGGCGTCTTCGACCGCTCGCAGTACGAGGACGTCCTGATCGGTCGCGTGCGCGAGCTCGCCCCGGCCGACGAGATCGAGCAGCGGTACGAGCAGATCAACGCGTTCGAGCGCGAGTTCACCGGCGGCGGGGGAGTCCTGCTGAAGTGCTTCCTGCACATCAGCCCCGCCGACCAGCGCGAGCGCCTCGCCGAGCGGCTCGAGGACCCCACGAAGTTCTGGAAGTACAACCCCGCCGACCTCGACGAGCGCAGCCTGTGGCCTCAGTACCAGCAGGCCTACGAGATCGTCCTCGAGCGCTGCTCCACCGAGTACGCCCCGTGGCACGTCGTCCCCGCCGGCCGCAAGTGGTACCGCAACTGGGCGATCGCCACGATGCTCGGCGAGACGCTGGCCGAGCTCGGCCTCGACTGGCCGGCCGCCGACTTCGACGTGGAGGAGCAGAAGAGGCGCCTGGCCACGATGTGACCCGACGCCTCCCTCCGCCCTCGGGCGGTTGCTCTCAGACGTCGGCGAAGAGCGCGTCCATCGGGACCAGGTCCACCGCGCCCACGGCGTAGCGGGCCAGGATCACCTCGGCGACCTCGTCGGCGACACCGAGCGGCTCGGCGACCGCCACGGCGCCGGCCTCGAGCGCGAGCTCCCTGGCGCGGTCGGGCAGGACGCCCGGCGCCAGGAACAGCATGCCCACGGCGATGTGACGTCGACCGTCCGCGCGGTGCGCGCGCACGGCCTCGCTGGCCGCCGGCGGGACGCTCGAGGCGAACGCGGCGATCGTGGGCAGCTTGTGGTGCGCACCCCACGCGCGGGCGGCGCGGGAGATCATCGCGTTGGCCATCGGGTCGGACGAGCCGGCGCCGGTCAGCACGAGCGCGTCGAGCTCACGCACGCGGTTCTCGCGCAGCGCCTCGCGCAGGCGACGGTCGAGGACGTTGAGGAACGTGCCCTCGATGCCCAGGACCTTCGTCACCTCGATGCGGACGTCGTGCTTCGCCGAGGCGGCCTTCGCGACCTCCGGGACGTCGACCTTGGCGTGGTACGCCTCGGTCAGCAGCAGCGGCACGACGACGATCTCGCCGAAGCCCTCCGCGGCCAACTGCTCGACGACCTCGTCGAAGCTCGGGCCGCACAGGTCCAGGAACGCCGTCTCCACGCGCAGGTCGGGGCGCATGCACGCCACCACCTCCGTGAGGGCGTTGATGGTCTCGGCCGATCGCGGATCGCGGCTGCCATGGGCCAGGGCGATCAGTGCGGGTGCGGTCATCGTGCATTCCTCCCTTCCTGCGGTGCTGTGCTGGTGATGTCGGTGCGGGCCAGGTGGCCCAGGAACTTGAGTCGGAACGCGCGCAGACAGCTGCGGCACTCCCACTCGCCGTGCGTCTCGCCGTGAGGACGCAGGTCCTCGTCGGCGCAGTACGGGCACGAATAGGGGACGAGGCGTTCACTCATCGCGACACCGCCTCGAAGAAGCAACGGTCCGGCGATGTCGCGACTCGTGATGCTGAACGGTTCGCTCGCTGGCGCTCGCTCATCGCAAGACCTCCTCGTCGGCCCGGGCGACCCACGCGGCGAAGGACTCGCCGTCCTCGCGGTTCGCCAGGTAGGTGCGCGAGAGCTTCTCGACGTAGTCGGGCAGCTCGTCGCCGGTGACCTTGTGGGCGCGCAGCTTGCGGCCGAACCCGGCGTCGAGGCCGAGCGCGCCGCCGAGGTGGACCTGGAAGCCCTCGACCTGCTGGCCGTCCTCGTTCAGGACGAGCTGGCCCTTGAGGCCGATGTCGGCGGTCTGGATCCGTGCGCAGGAGTTCGGGCAGCCGTTGACGTTGACCGTGATCGGCGTGTCGAGCTCGGGGACGCGCTGCTCCAGCTCGTCGATGAGCGCCGCGGCGCGGTCCTTGGTGTTGACGATCGCGAGCTTGCAGTACTCGATGCCGGTGCAGGCCATCGTGTGCTGGCGCCACTGCGACGGACGCGCGTGCAGGCCGAGCTCGGCGAGCGCCGCGACGAGCGACTCGACGCGGTCCTCCTCGACGTCGAGGACGACGATCTTCTGCATCGGCGTCAGCGCGACGCGGGCGGAGCCATGGGCCTCGACGACGTCGGCGAGCCGCTGGAGCAGCGGACCGGAGATGCGTCCCACCGTGGTGGCGGCGCCGACGTAGAAGCGTCCGTCGACCTGGCGGTGCACGCCCACGTGGTCGACCGGGGTGTCGGGGACCGGGGGAGCGTCCAGGTCGACCAGCGGGCGCTCGAGGTACTTCGTCTCGAGGACCTCGCGGAACTTCTCGATGCCCCAGTCCTGGACGAGGAACTTCAGTCGGGCACGCGAGCGCAGCCGGCGGTAGCCGTAGTCGCGGAAGATGCTGACGACGCCCTCCCACACCTCGGGAACCTCGTCGAGCGGCACCCACGCGCCCAGGCGCAGGGCCAGGTGCGGGTTGGTGGACAGGCCGCCGCCGACCCAGACGTCGAAGCCGGGCCCGTGCTCGGGGTGGACCGCGCCGACGAACGCGACGTCGTTGATCTGCGGGACGACGTCGTGGCCGGGGTGGCCGCTGATCGCGGTCTTGAACTTGCGGGGCAGGTTCGAGAAGGCCTGGTCGCCGATGTAGCGGCTCTCGATCGCGTCGATCGCGGGACGGCCGTCGATCAGCTCGTCGGCCGAGACGCCGGCGACCGGGCTGCCCATGATGACGCGGGGGCAGTCGCCGCAGGCCTCCTGGGTGGACAGGCCGACCGACTCGAGTCGCTGCCAGATCGTGGGGACGTCGCGGACGTCGATCCAGTGGAACTGGATGTTCTGGCGGTCGGTGACGTCGGCCGAGCCGCGGCCGAAGTCGACCGAGACGTCGGCGATCGCGCGCAGCTGCTCGAGCGAGAGCTGACCGCCGTCGATGCGCACGCGCATCATGAAGTAGGAGTCGTCGAGCTCCTCGGGCTCGAGCGTGGCGGTCTTGCCGCCGTCGATGCCGGCCTTGCGCTGGGTGTAGAGGCCCCACCAGCGGAACCGGCCGCGCAGGTCGCCGCCGTCGATGCTCTCGAAGCCCCGGTGCGCGTAGATGTTCTCGATGCGGGCGCGCACGTTGAGCGGGTTGTCGTCCTTCTTGGACTGCTCGTTGGCGTTGAGGGGCTCGCGGTAGCCCAGGGCCCACTGGCCCTCGCCCTTACGGCGGCGGGGACGTGCGGGTGCTGCGGGGGAGGAGGACATCGTTGCTCTCTGTCGCGGTGCGGGTGCGCGGGCGTCGTCGCCTCGGCGCTGAGGACTGCGGGGTGGGGCAGATCAACGACACATCATGGAGCGCGCACGACCGAGGTCGACGTGGAGTCGTTCCACGAGCCAGGTGGTCTGTGCGGCGAGCATGCAGACAGTCTGTCCAGTGAGACGGTGGTCCAACAAACGGACGTCTCAAATGATGGAACCATTGTCCGTATGGCGAGACTCGCGAAAGCGAAGCGCCGAATTTCCAGGCTGAATTGATGTCGCGATTCAGCCGAGCCTGCGCGTGACGCACGTCTCACTCCAGCCCACGGTACCGCGAGGCGGGCGCAAGGTGCTGAGCGAACATTGCACGGGTGCTATGGACAGGCATAGCACGCGTGCGATACGGTCCCGGCATGCGAGGACCGATCGAGCACGACGACTTCTACGAGGGCATCGCCCGGCAGGTGGTCGAGCAGCGCACCGTGCGCCGCCTGTCCCAGCGCGAGCTGGCCGACCTGTGCGGCACCACCCAGTCGGCGATCGCCCGCTTCGAGACCGGCTCACGGCCGCCGAAGCTCGACACCCTGCTGCGGATCGCCGCGGCCCTCGACTGCGAGCTGGACGTCACGTTCCGCCCGCGCACCCGTCCCATGAAGGAGTCCCGATGAGCACCCGCGTCAACACCGAGGAGATCGAGTCCACGCGCAGCGAGCGGCTGCTGGCGGTCCTGCTCGCGGCCTTCCTGCTGGTCGGCACGGTGTGGTTCTACGTGAAGGTCCCGGCGTGGGTCGACGACGCGATGCCGTCGGTCGACGACTCCGCGGTGGTCCGGGCCGAGGACCGGCAGCAGGAGACGGCCGACGCCCGCTGGGACGCCGAGACCGCCCGCGACGAGGCGCTCGTCCAGCTCGACCTCGAGCGTGAGGAGTACAAGGTCGCCCTGCAGGAAGGTGAGGGCGTGCAGGCCGCGCGTGCCGAGTACGAGCAGGCCCAGGGCGAGTACGAGCGCGCTGACGCCGCCCTGACGACGGCCACCGAGCAGGCGAGCACGGCCGAGAAGGCCGCCGTCGAGGCACGCGAGGACTACGACCGGGAGAACCGCTCCGGGCTCAAGGCGTGGCTGGTCGCGGGCATCCGCCTCGCGTTCGTCGCGGCCTGGACCGTCGGCGCCTACCAGCTGATGGCGCGGCTGCGGCGGCGCGACTCGCGCTATCTCACCCTGGCGTTCGCGGGCGCCGCCGTCGGCGCGGTGATGGCGCTGGTCTTCGCGATCGACTACGTCACCGACTACATCGACCCGCTCGATCTCGGGCCGTTCGTGCTGTCGGCCCTCGGCGTCGCGGCCACGGTGGTGGCGTTCCGTGTCCTGCAGAGGTACCTCGCGGCGCGGCTGCCCGGGCGGCGGGTGCGCAAGGGGGAGTGCCCGTTCTGCGGCTTCCCGCACCAGGACGCCGGGATGCCGGGCGCCCACTGTGCCGGCTGCGGCCGCGAGGTCGTGGGCGAGTGCTCCACGTGCGGGGCACCCCGCCGCGTCGGCTCGCCGCACTGCGTGTCGTGCGGGGCCGCCTGATCAGGCCAGGCGGCTCACGGTGACCCACGCGGAGGCGCCGGACAGGACCTCCAGCTCGGCAGGCGTCAGCTCGATCGCCGAGTCGGCGCTGCCGGCGGCGGGGAACACCGTGTCGAAGCGCTTCAACGACGTGTCGAGGAACACGGTGGCGCTCTCGGGGTTCGCGAACGGGCAGACGCCGCCCACGGGGTGACCCGTGAGCGCCTCGACCTCGTCGGCCTTGAGCATCGTGGCCTTGCGGCCGAAGCGGGCCTTGAACGCGGCGTTGTCGGTGCGGGCGTCCCCGGCCATCACGACCAGGATGCAGGTCTCGGGGGAGTCGCCGCGGAAGGACAGGGTCTTGGCGATCCGGGCCGGCTCGACGCCGAACGCCGCGGCGGCCTCGGCCACGGTGGCACTGGATCCGTCGGTGCGGCGGATGTCGCCGCCGCGGCCGTGCTCGCTCAGGAACTCCTGCACGCTCTCGATCGACATGGGTCGATCCTGCCCGACGGCGTCAGACGCGGGGGAAGCGGTCGGCGAGGTCGGAGTTCTGCAGGACCTGGTCGCGCAGGAAGCGGCTGCCGTCGTTGTTGGGGTGGATGCCGTCGGGTGCCTGGGCCAGGGTCAGGGACTCGGTGTCCACCCACGAGAAGCCGTAGCGCTCGGCCGCGGCCTGCACGATCGGGCGGATGATGCGGCCCTTACGCGCTTTCGTGGTGCCCCAGGGCGTCATGACGTAGACCTCGGCGCGGGGATGACCGAGCTCGTCCCAGACGCCGGCGAGCTCGGCGAAGAAGCCGTCGGTCGCCCGCTCGATCTCGGTGCGGGTGGCCTCCACGACGCGACCGTCGCGCGTGCAGCGGCGCCAGTCGTTGCGGCCGCCCTCGATCATGAGGATGCGCGGGTCGACGGCGCGCACCGTGTCGAGGCGGGCCTTGAAGCGGGTGTGCGCGCAGCTGCTGCTGCGCGAGAGGAAGCCGGTGCCGCCCATCGCGTCGAGCTGCGGCTCGAGGCCCAGGTCGGTGGCGAGCATGGCCCACCAGCCGGGATAGCGGCTGTGGCGGTCGCCGTAGTAGGAGGAGTACGAGTCGCCGATGACGAGCATCGTCTCGGGCTGCGCCGGCACGGAGACCGGGGCGACTGTCGGGCTGGCCGCGGGCGTCGTGGACGGCGAGGCCGCTCCGGCGCCGGTGACGAGGGCGATCAGGGTGCCGGCGATGGCCAGGGCCACGAGTCCGAGGCGCCGCCAGGGCAAGTGAGCACGGCTCGTCACGCCGGTTCCTCCGAGGGTTCGTTACTGCTGAGTCAGTAGAAGATAGCGCGCCCGCCGCGTCCGATCGTGCCTCGGCACGCGGGAGTGAGACGGCGTGTCGTCACTGGGGGGCCGGATCCGCGACGAGGTCGCGAAAGGGCCCCGGAGATTGTCACATGCCGGGGGCCCCGCCCCCGAATCGCGACGGGGTCAGTGCCAGCTGAACCGTTGCACCAGCACGTCGACCCGCGTGAGCCGTGACAGCGCCGTGAGGAGACCGAAGCCGAGCAGCGCTCCCGCGACGTTGAAGAGGAGGTCGTTCACGTCGGCGACGTGGCCGCCGTGGAAGAGGTGCGCCGCGACGTACTGGGACACCTCGATCGCGAGGCTGAACGCCGCTCCCACGACCAGGACGCGCCGCCAGGACGCACCCGCCACGAGCAGCGGGACGAGCACCCCGACCGGCAGGAACACGACGATGTTCATCACCGCGTCGGCGAGCTCGTAGTCCACGAGGGGCACGGTGGACAGCGACGCGTGCCAGGGGCGGTCGCCGCCGGGCATGTCCAGGTAGATCGGGAACACGGTGTTCGCCACGACTCCGGCGGCGTAGACGCAGAGCACGAGCGCGACCGACGCCCGCGGCGCCGTGAGCTGCTCCCGACGGTGCAGGACCCACAGCAGGACGAGGAGGACGACAGCCGCGAGGGGCACGACCACGGGCAGCACGGGGACCTCGCCGAACACTCGGTGTCGCTCCTCCCGTGGGGACCAGCCCTGAACATGCGAGAACCCCCGGTCTCCCGGGGGTTCTCAGTGGGTGGGCGATACTGGGTTTGAACCAGTGACCTCTTCCGTGTCAGGGAAGCGCGCTACCGCTGCGCCAATCGCCCGTGGTGATGCAGTTTTCAGCGAGGTGGGTACGGGATTTGAACCCGTGTAAACGGATTTGCAGTCCGTTGCCTCGCCTCTCGGCCAACCCACCGCAGATGGGTCCGGCGAGACCCTCTCCGAGCGGATGACGGGATTCGAACCCGCGACCCTCACCTTGGCAAGGTGATGCTCTACCACTGAGCCACATCCGCGCTGGCCGCGTTACCGGCCGAGAAGAAACATTAGCCGATGGTCGTGGCGCACTCAAAACCGGGTCGGCCTACAGTCGAGTCATGAAGGCGTGGATCAACGGCAAGGTGCTGGAATCACCGGACGAACCGGTCCTGAGTGTGCTCGATCACGGGCTCGTCGTGGGCGACGGAGTGTTCGAGACGGCCGCCGTGATCGACGGCGAGCCGTTCGCGATGACGCGTCACCTCGACCGCCTGGTGACGTCCGCCGAAGGTCTCGGGATCGGCCGACCCGACGTCGAGGCGCTCCGCGAGGGGATCACGGCGACGATCGACGGCCAGGAGCTCGCGTTCGGACGCATCCGCATCACGGTGACCTCGGGGAAGGGCCCGCTGGGCTCGCCGCGGGGGAGCAGTGGCCTCACGCACGTCGTGGTCACCGAGCCGGCCGAGCGCCCGCCCGCCGTCAGCCGGATCGCGACCGTGCCGTGGACGCGCAACGAGCGGAGCGCGCTGGCCGGACTCAAGACCTCGTCGTACGCCGAGAACGCCAAGATGGTCGAGTACGCGAAGGCGCGCGGCGCCTCGGAGGCCGTCATGGCGAACACGCGCGGCCACCTCTGCGAAGGCACCGGCTCGAACGTGATGTACGTGCTGGACGGGCAGGTCGTCACGCCGACCCTGCACTCGGGCTGTCTCGCCGGAATCACGCGTGCGCTGGCCATCGAGTGGCTCTCCGGCGAGCTGGACGTGGTCGAGCGCGACGCGCCGCTGGAGGTCCTCTTCGACGCCGACGAGGTGATGCTCGTGGGGACCACACGCACGATCCAGGCGATCAGTCAGGTGGACGACCGCGAACTGCCCGCGCCCGGCCCGATCACCCGGCGCGCGCAGGAGATCTGGCGTGCCCGGGAGGCCGAGTCGACCGACCCGTGACGACGCCCTGAGTCGGTGTCGGTGGTCGTCCCTAGTGTCGATTCCATGACCTCGACGACCGCCGGCGACGCCGTGATCGCACGCCTGCGCGACGCCGCGCAGACGCTGCGGTCGGTCTCGTCGTCCGCCCTCGACGAGGTGCGCGCGATGGTCGCGGCGCGCGATGCGCTCGACGCGGCGATCTCCGAGTCGCTGCTCGCGATCGAGGAGACGGGCGTCCACCGCGAGGAGGACGCGTCCACGGTGCAGACCTGGGCGCGACGCGAGGTGCGTCTCGACGCCGCCGAGACCCGCTCGCGGTTGCGCTCGGCGCGGGCGATGCGACGGCTGCCGGCGATGGCCGAGGCCCACCGTCAGGGCCGGATCTCGGCCGAACACGCCAAGGCGTTCGACTTCGCGCTGCGGCACGTGGGGGAGCCCGAGACGGTCGAGCTCGAGCCGGCACTGCTCGACGTGGCCCTCGTGGCCGAGCCCACCGAGCTGCGCCGGGTGGCACGCCGTTTCAAGGACGTCATGCACCCCGAGGCGCTCGACGAGGCCTGGCTGCGCGGTATGGACCGACGTGACCTGCAGCTGCACCGGTTCGAGGACGGCTGGCACGTGAACGGCTTCCTGCCGATCCAGACCGGTGCACGCCTCCAGGCCTTCCTCACGGCCGCCTCCGCGCCCGGAGAGGCCTGCGACGAGCGCACGGCCGCGCAGCGGCGCGTCGATGCGCTCGACGACCTCCTTGACCGTGTCCTCGCCGAGGGCCTGCCCACGGACGGCACCGTGGCGCCCCAGCTGCACGTCATCGTCGAGGCCGGGACGCTGCGCGAGGCGCTGGCTCCGGGCGCGCAATCGTCCTTCGAGGCCGGCGAGCCCGCCGTGCTGGTCGGCTTCGGGATGATCGGCCGGAACCTGCTGCGCCATCTCGCGTGCGGCGCCACCCTCACGCCCGTGCTCGTCGAGCGGATCGAGCCGAACCTGAAGATCCTTGACGTCGGCCGGGCCGAACGTCTCGCCACCCGGAAGCAGCGGCAGGCGATCTGGCTCCGGCAGGGCGGGGAGTGCGCCACCGAGGGGTGCCGGAACCCGATCGACCACGTCCACCACGAGATCCCGTGGTCGCTCGGCGGACCCACGGACCTCGGCGTCATGACCGGACGCTGCGCCGTCTGCCACACCCACGTTCACTCGCGCGACGGCACGATTCGGGCGGTGGCGTAGGGACGAGGGGCATCGGGGATGCCCCCGTTCGTGCTGCGCCGGGGGTGTGCGTTAGTCTGGTCGTCGCACTCGGGCGATTGGCGCAGTGGTAGCGCGCTTCGTTCACACCGAAGAGGTCACTGGTTCGAACCCAGTATCGCCCACCCGAGGAGAGCCCCGGAACCGCAACGGTTCCGGGGCTCTCGGCATTGCTGGGTCCTCACCTCGTGCTCGCACGTCCGATTCCTGAGAAAAAACCTATTCACGTTGCTTGCCACATGAATAAGTTACGTAGTACGGTCGGACTACTCACCGAGTTGTGCACCCAGCTCGCGTCAGTACGCACCCCTGGGGAAGGGGCAGTTCCATGGTCAACATCAAGAGGCTTCCGTCGCCCATCATCGAGTCCTACGAATGGCAGTGGGAGGGCGCCTGCATGGGTGCCGACTCCTCGGTCTTCTTCTCGCCCGAGGCCGAGCGTGGGATGAAGCGGCACCGCCGTGAGGAGAACGCCAAGGCCGTCTGCGCCACGTGCCCGGTCATCGACCGGTGCCGTGAGCACGCGCTCGCGGTCCAGGAGCCGTACGGCGTCTGGGGCGGTCTCACCGAGTCCGAGCGCACCGAGATCCTCGCGGGCCGTCAGGTGGCCGTCGGCTGAGACCGACCCGGGTGCGGGCGGCGTGACCGGCGCCCGCATGGCCCATCGGGGTCATCTCTGCTGAATCCGCGGTCACGGCACTTGTCGTGATGCGAGCATCCACGCATGAAAGACCTGGTCAAGCGGCTCGCGGCCTGGATGGCCGCGAGCTCGCAGGACGCATCGCTGGTGTGCGGCACCGAGGGCTGCAACGGTGATGCGCGGTACTCGCCTCCCAGTCGGGGTCACGTCAAGACCTGCCTGTGGGTGGGCGACTTCTGAGGCGCCGATCACCCGTGAAGCACGTCGTCGTCGCGATCGCCGCCGCGGTCGCTCTCTCGCTCCTGCCCGGCGTCGCCCACGCGGCCACCTCGGTCGAGGTGGCCCGCGGTGCGCCGCCCTGCGAGCCCGAGTCTCGCACCGCCCGACCGATGTCGAAGTCCGCTCCGGCGACCTACCGACGCGCCGGGGCCTGGACGTACGGCGACTCGATCACGTTTCAGTCGCGGCAGCACCTGCGGCGGATCGTCACCGTCCGCACCGCCGTCGACGCGCACTGGGGCCGTGACACCGAGAGCGCGGTCGACGCGCTGGCGGCCGACGTGCGCCGGCACGGCGCTCCTCCGGTCGTCGTCATGGCGGTCGGCACCAATGACCTGAAGGACGTTCGCGCCTTTCGCGCCCAGGTGGTCCGGACGCGCCAGCTGCTGCCGCGACGCACGCGCCTGGTGTGGGTGGACGTCTACGCCGACGCCGTGACGGGGCACGACGCGGCGAACCGCGCCCTGCGCAGCGTTCGGGGCATCGAGGTGCTCGAGTGGTCGCGACAGAACACCCGGCGGCTGCGCGACGGCCGGTCCCGCCTGCTCGGCGACGGCATCCACGTCAACGCGCGGGGCTGCGAGATCCGCAACGACCTGATCGGCACGGCGCTGACCCGGGCCGCGCGTCGTTGACGCCCCGCGGGGCTCAGGCCAGGACGCCGACGAGCAGCGCGACGATGCCGAGCACGGGAAGCGTGCCCTGGGTGATCGCGGCGCGGGCCTTGCTCCGGTCCGAGAGCAGCAGGACGAGCGCGGCGGCGGCCATGGAGCCGATGCCGGCGAGCACGAGCGCCACGCCGGCGTCGTCCTCGTTCGACAGGACGAGGGCGATGCCGATGCCCGTGACGATGGCGAGGAACAGGTTGTAGAAGCCTTGGTTGTAGGCCATCTGCTTCGTCGCCTCGGCCTCCTGGGCGCTGAGTCCGAACGTGGCGCGGGTCCGCGGACTCGTCCAGGTGACGGACTCCATCACGAAGATGTACACGTGCAGCAGGGCGGCGAGCCCCGCGAGGACCAGACCGATCGTGACCATGGCCCGATCCTGCCCTGCAAAGGGCCCGAGCGCACGCACCGGCGTGCCGCGGTTGGGGGCGGCGCTTAGACTCGCCTCACTCTGATGGACGACGCCGTCGTCCGCCGTCTACCCGAGAGAGACATGGACATACACAGTACGAGCCCCCTGCCTGCACCTGAGGAAGACGCGGACGGGGGGAATGAGAACTGATGTGGGCGCTGACACTGCTGCTCGGCGTCGTGGTGGTCCTGGCGATCACCGCCGTCACCGGGTACTTCGTGGCGCAGGAGTTCGCCTACATGGCGGTCGACCGCGCTCGGCTCGGCGCCCTGGCCGAGAAGGGTGACCAACGGGCCCGGCGTGCGCTGGCCGTGACGCGCCGCACGTCCTTCATGCTGTCGGGTGCCCAACTGGGCATCACCGTCACCGGACTGCTGGTCGGCTACGTCGCCGAGCCGCTGATCGGCGAGTCGCTCGGCACCGCCCTCGGAGGCGTGGACGTCCCCACGGGCGTCGGGATCGCGATCGGCACGGTCGTCGCGCTGCTGCTGTCGACGTTCGTCCAGATGGTCTTCGGCGAGCTGTTCCCGAAGAACCTCGCGATCGCGCGGCCGGAGCCGGTCTCGCTGTGGCTGGCCCGCTCGACGACGATCTACCTCGCAGCGTTCGGCTGGCTGATCACGCTGTTCGACGCCGCCTCGAACGCGCTCCTGCGTGCGCTGCGCATCGAGCCGGTGCACGACGTCGAGCACGCGGCCACGCCGCGCGACCTCGAGCACATCGTCGAGCAGTCCGAGCGCAGCGGCGATCTCCCGCACGAGCTGTCGACGCTGCTCGACCGCGTGCTCGACTTCCCGCAGGCCGACGTGGAGCACGCCATGATCCCGCGCTCGCGCGTCGACGTGCTGCGCCCCGACGCGGGGCTCGACGAGATCCGCACGGTCATGGCCGAGGGTCACTCGCGCTACCCGGTGCTGAGCGAGGACGACGAGGTGCTGGGCGTCGTCCAGCTCGCGGACGTGCTCGAGGCCGACGTCAGGTCGGCCGAGCCCACCGCGGCCGACCTGCTGCGACCAGCGCTCATCCTGCCCACGACGATGGCGCTGCCCGCGGCGCTCCAGGCCCTGACCGGCGAGCGGCAGCAGCTGGCCTGCGTGGTCGACGAGTACGGCGGATTCGCCGGTGTGCTCACCGTGGAGGACCTGGCCGAGGAGCTGGTCGGCGAGATCACCGATGAGCACGATCCCGACGACCCGACGGCCGAGCCACAGCCCGACGACGGCAGCTGGGTGATGGGCGGCGACGTCCACATCGACGAGGTGGAGCGCGCGATCGGTCACGAGCTGCCGCCCGGCGACTACGAGACCATCGCCGGCTTCGTCATCGCCCACCACGGCGCCCTGCCCGAGCTCGGCTCGACCGTCGAGGTCGAGCTGCCGCTGCGCCCGTCCGACCTCGTCGGCGCCGAGGACGTCGCGCCGCCGCTGCTGCGCGTGGAGGTGCTCGCGATCGAGCGGCACGTCCCGGCGCTCGTCCGCGTCACCACCCCCGTCGACGACCAGGCCGAGGAGGCCCTCCGATGAGCAACCCCTGGCTGATCGTCGGCGCCACCGTCGCGCTCATCACCCTCAGCGCGTTCTTCGTGGCCGTGGAGTTCGCGCTCCTGGCCGCCAAGCGGCACCGTCTCGAGGACGCCGCCAGCACGAGCCGCTCCGCCCGGGCGGCCCTGCGCAGCTCGAGCGAGCTGACCCTGCTGCTGGCGGGGTCCCAGCTGGGCATCACCGCCTGCACGCTGGCGCTCGGTGCCATCACGAAGCCGGCGGTCCACCACTGGCTGACTCCGTGGTTCGAGACCTGGGGGATGGCCCTGTGGGTCGCCGACGTCGCGGGCTTCGTCCTCGCGCTGATCATCGTCACGTTCCTGCACCTCGTGGTGGGCGAGATGGCGCCGAAGTCGTGGGCGATCGCTCACCCCGAGCTCTCGGCGACCGTCCTGGCGCTGCCGATGCGCGGCTTCATGTGGCTCACGCGTCCGCTGCTGCGGGGGCTGAACGAGCTGGCCAACCGGTGCCTGCGCCGCGTGGGCGTCGAGCCGACCAACGAGGTCGCCTCGGGGCAGACGAGCGACGACCTGCGTCACCTGGTCGCGCACTCCGCCACCGCGGGCACGCTCGATCCGGCCTACTCGAGCCAGCTCTCGGTGGCGCTCGAGCTCCAGTCGCTGACGGTGGCCGAGCTGCTCGCAGCGGACTCGGAGCCCGTGGGCGTGCCCGCGGACGCGACCGTGGCCGACGTGCGCCGGGCGGCGCAGGAGTCCGGGCACCTGCGGATCCTGCTCCACCAGGAGGACGCGACGCACGGCTTCGTGCACGTGCGCGACACCCTGCTGCACGAGCCGGACGCCCCCGTGCGTGCGCTCGTCCGGCCGGTGCTCGCGCTCGACCCGACCACCCCGGTGTTCAGCGCACTCGCGTCGATGCGGGAGTCGCGCAGCCACCTCGCCGTCGTCGGCGCGCCGGGCACGAACGGGGTCCACGGCGTCATCACGATGACCGACGTCCTGGACCGGTTGTTCCCCACGCCGACGCAGGCCGTCTAGGCCGGCGCGGCACTGGAGCGTCGGGAGACTGGGAGACTGGTTCGCGTGTACGTGAAGATCTGTGGACTCCGCACGGCCGAGCACGCGCGCGCGGCGGTGGACGCCGGCGCCGACGCGATCGGCGTCGTCATGAACGCGACGAGCCCGCGCCGGGCCACCGACGACGAGGCTCGCGCGGTGGTCGAGGCGTCGGGCGCCGCCGACACCGTGCTCGTGGTGAACGACCTCCCGTCGGCCGAGGCGGCGAGGACCGCGCAGCGGCTGGGCTTCGACGTCCTGCAGCTGCACGGGCGTGTCTACGGCGAGGCCGACTTCGCCGCGGCCCTCGCGGTCATCCCGCGCGTGTGGCGGGCCACCTCGCTCGACCTCGACCCGCCGCTCGAGGTCGGGGCGTGGGGCGAGGAGGCCTTGCTGCTCGACGCGCCGAAGCCCGGCTCGGGCGAGCGCTGGGACCTGTCGGAGCTCGCCGAGCGCGCGCCCGACGGCCGGTGGCTGCTGGCCGGCGGACTCTCGCCGGCCAACGTCGCCGAGGCCGTGTCGGCGGTCCGTCCCGGTGGGGTGGACGTCTCGAGCGGCGTCGAGGTCGCGCCGGGGGAGAAGTCCTCCGACCTCATCCGCGCGTTCGTCGCGGCGGCGCGTCGGGGCTGACCCGGGCGGTCGGCCGGACCATTGCGGCCACGACCGCCGCGAGGGCGGCCACGACGAAGGTCGTCCGCGCGTCCGAGGCCTCGTCGACCGCGCCGAGGGCCGACGAGCCCGCGGCCTGCCCGAGGGCGAGCACGAGGAACGCCCAGCCCACGCCTGCGGCGGGACTGCGGGGGTGCACGCGCGTGGCCCACACCAGCAGCAGGCCGGTGACGGCGATGTAGGCGGCGCCGAAGGAAGCGGCGGCCACCGAAGCGGTCGCGAGCCGGCCCGGCGCGACGGCCAGCAGTGCCGTGGCGCCGGCGAGGAGGAGCGTCGCACCGGACCACGCCGCGGGGATCCCGAGTCGTGCGGCGAGATCGCCGGCGCCGGCGCCCAGGACGCCCAGGGCGCCGAGCAGGATCCACGCGACGGTGGACCCCTGCTCGTCCAGCCCCTCGGCGACCATGAGGTCGCGACCGAACGTCCAGACGGCGGCGCTCGCGGCCCCGGCGAGGACTGCGGCCACCGTGAGGTGCAGGCTCCCCGGCGGGAAGAAGGGCCGCGGCAGCAGTCCGGTCGGCGGAGCGTCACCGCGGTCGCCCGGGACCCGGACGGCGGCCCAGAGCGTCGCGAGCGAGGCGAGGATCGCGAAGGACAGCCAGGCCTCGCGCCACTCGTCGCGGGTCAGCAGGGCGATCGGGCCGGCGATGGCGACCCCCACGCCGGTGCCGGCGTTGACGACCGTCTGGACGCGCCCTTGTCGCTCCGAGGCCACCCGGTGCGCCACCGCGTGGGCGAGAGCGGGGGACACCAGTCCGGTGCTCGCCCCGCCCAGCAGGACGCCGAGCACCAGCGCGGGTGTGCTGCCGGCGAGCGCGATCGTCAACGTGCCCGCCGTCGCGAAGGCGCCGGCGGTCACCGCCACCCCCCGGGCGCCGAGCCGCGGCGTGAGCACCGACGCGGCGAGCACCGCCACGCAGTAGACGACGTACCCGCCGGAGGCGATGACTCCGGTGGCGGTCGCGTCGAGGGAGAACTCGTCGCGGAACGAGGGCACGAACAGGCCGTACGCGAACCGGGCGAGCCCGTAGCAGGCACCGATCAGGCACAGGCCGGCTGCGCTCAGTGCCAGCTCCTCGCGACGGGTCATCGGGCTCCTCACTTCACAGATCTGTGAATACGTCTCGACGCTACTACACTGATCGGTGAACAGCAGGGGAGCGAGGATGGACGCGATGACCACCGACGAGGGCGAGCTGGTCCTGCCCGACCTCACGCCCGCGGCCGGGCGCATCCTCGACGCGGCCGCCGAGCTCTTCTACCTCCACGGGATCCACGCCGTGGGGGTCGACACGATCGCCGACGCGTCGGGTGTCACCAAGCGCACGCTCTACGACCGGTTCGGCTCCAAGGACGTGCTCGTGGCCACGTACCTGCGCGCCCGGCATGCCGCGTGGTGGGCACGTCTCGACGAGCGACTGGCGGAGGCACCGGAACCGCGCGCCCTGGCGGTCTTCGACGCTTACGCGCAGGACGCGCCGTCGGTCGAGCGAGGGTGTGCGTTCCTCAACGCCGCGGGCGAGCTGCCGGCGGGCCACCCGGCGCACGCCGTGATCCGTGCGCACAAGCACGCGGTGCGGGTGCGCCTGGAGGAGCTCGTGCGGGCCGATCGGCCGGACCTCGACGCGGCCGCGACGGCCGAGCACCTGTTCCTGCTCCTGGAGGGCGGCGTCGCGCAGCGCGGGATCGACGGCGACGCGCGCCTCATGCGCTCGGCGCGCGAGCTGGCGGCTCGTCTCCTGGGCTGACCGGAGGGAAGCCGCCGAGCCGCACGAGGTTCCCGTGTGGATCGATGACGTGGAACTCCGTGGCTCCCCACGGCTCGTTCCGTGGCTCGCTCAGGACCGACGGGGCGGTCACCTCCACCCCGCTCCAGGCCGCGTGACAGGCCCGAGCGGCGTCCGGATCGGCGAAGCGGACGTAGCAGGCCACGTCGTTCGTCCACCGGTCCACGGCGAGGTCGCGCCAGAAGTGCAGCTCGATCCCGAGGTCCTCGTGACGCAGGACGAGGTACTCGTCCCACCGGCCCCGCTCGACGAAGCCGAGGTCACGCCAGAACGTCGCGGTGGTGTCGAAGTCCGCGCTGGGCAGGATCGGGATGGTTTCCGGCATGGGTCGAGTATCGCCTTCGGGCTGCCTTGGTCGTCGATCCCGCTGGGAGGAGATCAGCGGTCCCTCCGCATCGTCCAGACGTTGTGGTCGCCCTCCCGGGCGTAGTCGAGGGAGTCGAGCGCCGCCCACGCGAGCGCGAGTCCGCGACCGGACTCGGACATGAGGTCGGGCATCACGGTGCTGAGGTCGCCCTCGTACTCCTGCCCGTCGTCGGACAGTACGCCCTCGAGCACCTCGGGCAGGACCCGCAGCTCGAACGACCACTGCACGCGACCCGACGGGCGGCCGTGCTCGACGACGTTGCCGGCGATCTCGATGACGGCCGTCTCGAGCATCATGAACGCCGCGCCCTCCACCTCGGAGTGCGCGCTGCGGGCGCGCTCGAAGAGGTCGTGCAGCTCCTCGAGACCGTCGGGGACGGCCCACCCGCGCAGCGAGAGGTCGCCGTCCGCGTCACCACTCACGGCGCGCCTCGTCGACGTCGGCGAAGGGGCGCAGCACCCGGTCGAGGTTCGTCAGGCGCAGCGCCGCGAGGGCCTGCTCGGGCGCCCCGGCGATGCGCAGGTCGCCGCCGGCGACGCGCGCCGACTTGAGCCCGTTCACGAGCGCACCGAGCCCGGACGAGTCCACGAACGTCGTGGCGGAGAGGTCGACGACGATCCGCCGGCCGCCCGTGGCGATGCTCTCCTCCACGGCGGTGCGCAGGTGCGGAGCCGCGACCATCGTCAGGCGTCCCTCGCAGCGCAGGACGGCGACGTCGTCGGTGAGGGTCTTCTCGATCTGCATCAGGACTCCAGTTCCTCGGCGGGTTCGTCGGGGCGGAACAGCGCCGCCTTGTAGATGATGCTCAGCACCAGCAGGTCGTACGCCACCCACACCACGTTGACCGCGGTGCCGATCACGCTGTCGGCGGCGCCGGTCCACAGTCGCACGACGCCGATCACGCACGCACCGACGAGCACGACGGTGGCCACGATCTGTGGCCAGATGAGCCGCCACGGGAAGCCGCCGCCGGCCTGGCGGGTCTTGGGGGTCACGACGAAGCCGAGCGGTCGGTTCAGGAAGACGTTCGCGGCGGCCGTGGTGCACGCCCGGATCCACAGGGGGAAGAGGGCGAGGCTGTACTGGTGGCCGCGCCATGTCTTCACGCCGTACCCGACGACGAAGAAGAGCAGCTGGTTGAGGATCACGTAGGGCAGGAAGCGGGCCAGGAACTCCATCCCGTACGCGTGCACGGGCAGCACGCCGAAGCACAGGTAGAACACCGGCGCGGCCATGAAGATCACCGCGGCGAAGCCCGACAGGTAGCTCCACATCGTGCCGAAGTACATGAGGCGCTGGGCCGCCGAGAGCCCTTTCTGCACGAGCGGGTTCTCGCGCAGCAGGACCTGCAGCGTGCCCTGGGCCCAGCGCAGGCGCTGCTGGAGCATCGTGCGCAGGTCCTCGGGAGCGAGGCCGTGGGCGAGGATCTCGTGGTGGTAGACCGATTTCCAGCCCAGCGAGTGCAGCCGCATGCACGTGGCCATGTCCTCGGTGACCGAGACGGTGGCCAGCGGCATCATCGGCTGCGCCTCGTCCTGACGGTCGACGTCCACCGCGCGGATCAGCGCGGCGACGGACTCGAGCGCGCCGATCGGCGACCACTCGCGGTCGGAGAGCCGGTCGAGCGCCTGCTCGTCGACGACGAGGGTGCCGATCTCGTCGTCGAGGTCGACGGGGGAGTAGCGCGCGATGACGGCCAGGTCCTCGCGCATGGCGGCCAGGTCGCGGTCGACGGCGCTGCGGCTGACCCGGTCGACCTCCTGCTGGAACGCGAAGGTCACCTCCGAGACGGGCGCGCCCGCACGCAGGTCGCGCGATGCCCGCTGGGCGACGGCGCGCAGGCCCTCGAGGCCGGCCGCGACGTCGGGGTGCTGGGTCCGCGTCGCCCGCGCGGCCTTCGCGAGGATCCGCTGCGAGGCCCGCAGGGCGGAGTCGACGGCCGTCTCGACCTCGCGGACGTAGCCGACGATGCCCAGCTGCATGAGGGCCTCGCGTCGCAGCACCGCGTTCGACCCGCAGAAGAAGGCGGCGTTCCAGCCGTCCTTGCCCTGCTGGATCGGACCGTAGAACAGCGGCGCCTGACTGCCGAGGGGATCGGAGTCGGTGACGTTCGTGAACCACTGGGGCGTCTGCACGAGCGCCACCGCGGGATCGCGGAACCAGCCGAGGGTGCGGTCGAGGATCGCCGGATCGGGCACCTGGTCGGCGTCGAGGATCAGCATGAACTCGCCGTCGGTGGCGAACAGCGCGTTGTTGAGGTTGCCGGCCTTGGCGTGCCGGGGACGGTCGGTCCAGTCGTCCGTGCGGGTCAGGTAGCCGATGCCGAGCTCGGCCGCGGCGGCGGCGAGGTCGGCACGGCTGCCGTCGTCGAGGATCCATGTGCGATGCGGGAACGTGATGTTCTGCGCGCCACGGGCGGTCTCCATCACCATCTCGATCGGCTCGTCGTACGTCGTGATGAACACGTCGACGGTCGCGCCCTCCGGAGGAGGAGGGGCCTCCCCGCGCACCTTGATGCGCCACATCGTCAGGCCGAAGAGGAACGAGTCGACCAGTGCGTACGTCTCGGCCATCACGAGCGGCACGGCGATCCACCAGTTGTCCCAGTTGACCGACCAGCCCCACCGCCACACGACGTACGACGTGCCGGTGAGGAGGGTCAGCACGACGAGGATGCGGACCAGCAGCTGGCGCCTCACGAGGGCAGCCTCCTGATCGCGACCGCGGTGAGGTCGTCCGCGAGCTCGTGCGTGCGGGCGTAGTGCTCGATCCGCCCGATCACCTCGGCGGGCCGCTCGACGGTGCGGACGAGGTCGGTCGCCACGGCGACCACGGCGTCCTCCTCGGGATAGATGTCCAGGACGCCGTCGCTGACCAGCAGCAGGGTCTCGCCGGGCTCGAGACGCTCGGCGCGGGCGGCCCACGTGTCGTCGGGGAGCGCGCCGAGCGGGAGATCGGTGGACTCCAGCCGGCGCGCCGGGCCCTCCGGCGGCACGATCAGCGTGAGGCCGTGGCCCGCGTCGACGTATTCCAGGGCACCGGTCCCGGGCGTGATCCGGCAGGCGAACAGCGTCGCGAACGTAGAGGTCTCGGTGAAGTCCTCGGTCATCCCCACGGCGGTGCGGCGCACGGCCTCGGCCAGCGGGTTGAACGGCGAGGCCACCCGCATCATCGAGCGGATGCCGGCGGCGAGGACGGCCGAGGTCATGCCCTTGCCCATGACGTCGGCCACGACGAACTGGAAGGAGTCGTCCACCAGGCTCCAGTCGTAGTAGTCGCCGCCGACGAGTCGCGCGGGGACGCAGCAGCCGGCGATCTCGTAACCGGGGACCTCGAGCGGCCGGTACGGCAGCAGCCGGCGCTGGACCTCGCGGGCCTGCACCTCGTCGGCGTCCATCGCCAGCTCGCGCTCGACCCAGCGACCGAGGTCGCCCAGCAGGTCCAGCTCGGTGGGCGACAGGTCGCGGGGATGGTCGTCCACGAGGCACAGGGCACCGACGAGCTCGCCGCCCGGTGCCGCGAGCGGCTGGCCGACGTAGAAGCGGATGTCGCCGGCCTCGACGCCGGGATGCTGGGCGAAGCGATGGTCGAGGCGGGCGTCGCGGACGACCAGCGGATTCGGGTCGGCGACCGCGCGCGAGCAGAAGGACTCGTCGAGCGGCGTGTCGCCGAGGTCGAACCCGACGGCCGCCTTCGTGAACTGGCGCCGGTCGTCGACCAGGTTCACCGCCACCTTCGGCACGTCGAACAGCCGCTGCGCGAGGCGCACGACCTGGTCGAACCGCTCCTCGGCGGGTGTGTCCAGCACGTTCAGGTCGCGCAGCGCGCTCACCCTGGCGCGCTCCCGAGATGCATCCACGAGATCAGCCTTCGTCGAGGCCCCGGCGGGGCCTGTTCCGAACATCGTAGGCACCATCAGCCCCGATGGCCTCGCGGCGACACGCCTCGTTGCCGGTGGACCCCACCGTTCGGGACAGTGAAGGAGGGCATCCTGCCCTGCAATCACGGGAGGCGTGACATGGCGGACGGCGGAGCCGGCGCGGCGGCCGGCGGTGGAGCGATCTACGGCCTCGGGATCTTCGGGGCCTGGGTGTGGTTCTGGACCGAGGCCGAGGGGTTCTGGGAGCACGCATACGCGATCTTCCAGGGCCTGTTCTGGCCGGCGTACATGATCTACGACGCCTTCGCGGCGCTCGCGCGCTGACGGCCGGCGGTGATCAGCGCGACTGCCACGCCTCCGTGTGCTCGGTGCGCTTGAGCACGGACGACGGCAGGTTGCCCTCGGCGAGCTGCTCGATCGTGACCGTCTCCAGCACCTCGCGCAGGGCGTCGCGCGCGGCGATCCACACGGGCTTGAGGCTCTCGGCGCGACCGTTGTACGTGACCGCCTCGGGACGGAGGCCGTAGATCGAGACGATCGGGCCGTCGACCGCGCGAATGACGTCGGCGATCGTCACGGCGTAGGCGGGTCGGGCGAGCCTCCAGCCGCCGGACTGGCCGCGCTGGGCGATGAGGACGCCGGCCTTGCGCAGGTCGCCGAGGATCGACTGGAGGAACCCGTGGGGGATGTCCTGGCGTCGTCCGAGCTCGTCGGCGGTCACCGGCTTGTCGCCCGGCTCGGCCGCCAGCTCGATCAGCGCGCGCAGCGCGTAGTCGGCCTTCGTCGAGACTCTCACCCGACCAGTGTCCCAAAGCGGGTCGCCGGTGGCGTGACTATCCTCCGAGAGTGACCCGCGCCGACTCCCCGAACGACGTCTCGACCCTCACCGCCGCCCCGCTCGCGCACGTGGTGCGCGGCGAGCTCGTCGAGTCGGTGCACCTGGGCCATCTCGTGGCGCTCGGCGCCGACGGCGAGCCGGTGCTGGAGCTCGGCGACCCGGGCGTGACGATGTGGCCGCGGTCCAGCGTCAAGCCGTTCCAGGCGGTCGCGATGGTGCGTCACGGGCTCGACCTACCCGATCGGCTGATGGCGCTCGCCGCCGCCAGCCACAACGGCGAGCCCGACCACGTCGCCGGCGCGCTCGCGATCCTGGCCTGCGCGGGCCTCGACGAGGGGGCCCTGCGCAACACGCCCGACCTGCCGTGGGGATCCACCGCGATGCGCGACTGGCTCGCCGCCGGGCAGGGTCCCGAGCGGATCAGCCAGAACTGCTCGGGCAAGCACGCGGCGATGCTGCTGACCTGCGTCACCGCGGGCTGGGACACCGAGACCTACCTGCAGCCCGACCACCCGCTCCAGCGGGCGATCCGCGAGACCGTCGGCGAGCTCACGGGCGTGCCCGTCACGACCGAGACGGTCGACGGCTGCGGAGCGCCGCTGTTCGCCACGACGGTCACGGGCCTCGCGCGGGGATTCGCCCGCGTGGCGGCCGCTCCGACGAGCGATCCGGAGTCCGCCGAGGCTCGCGTCGCGCGCGCCATGGCGGCCCATCCCGACATGGTCGCCGGCGGTCAGCGGCCCACCACCACGCTCATGCGCGCGGTCCCCGGGCTGGTCGCCAAGGACGGCGCTGACGGGATCTTCGCCGCGGGCCTGCCCGACGGCCGCGCCGTGGCGTTCAAGGTGCTCGACGGCGGCGAGCGTCCCCTGGCTCCCGTCCTCGTCACGGCCCTCGACGCGCTGGGCGCGTTCGACGGGGACGGCGTGGACCACGAGGCCGTCGCGTCGCTGCGCGAGCGTGACGTGCTGGGCGCCGGGCGCCCCGTCGGCGCGATCCGCGCCGCGTTCTGACCTCAGGGCTGTTCGCGCACCCAGTCGATGACGACGGGGTCGCTGGTCCGGAAGCGCTCGACCTCCTCGCCTCCGTCGCAACGGCACAGGACGACGTCGGCCTCGGCGCCGAGCTCGACGAGCTGGCACGTGCCGCCGTGGGCGACCCAGCGCTCGAGCCGCGCGATCGCGTCGCTCACGGGAGTCCCGCCCACGTGCGGAGCTGGCGGTGCACGCTCCACGCGCCCACCAGCACGGGGGAGTCGCCGAGCTCGGGCACGGGCTCGGTCAGGTCGGGGTCGACCTTCCAGCCGCGCGGGTGCACGAGCACCGCGTGGTTCTGCGGACCGCCGATGCCGCCGTGCGAGCCGACCTGCCCCTCGAACGCGTGGATGCCGCCGAGCTCGTCCACCGTGGAGATCACGACGAGGTCGCCGCAGTCCTGCAGGCCGTGCAGCCGGGCGAGGTCGGCCGCGGTACGCGAGGGGTAGGCCCGCAGCGGGTCCTCGCCCGTCACCGTGCCGTCCGCGCCGAGCGCGCGTGCGCCTGCGGGCCCGAACACGATCGGCTCGCCCGTGTCGTCGGTGCCCATCACGAGTCCGACGCCCGGACTGGCCAACAGGCCCGGCACGAGGTTCGGCCACGTGCCGTCGACCTGCGACAGCGCGGGCCGCTCCGCCAGGCGGGGGAACCACACCATGCCGAGGTTGCCACCGCCGGTGACGACGACCTCGGGATCCTCGGAGTCGGCCACGACCTTCTCGGGGCGTCGCTGGCCCTCGCCGACGACGCTGGAGACCAGGGCGTTGACGGGACCACGCTCCTCGCCACCCTCGGTGGTGGTGAGCAGCGACGCGTCGGACTGGTCGGTGCGCATCAGCGCCGCCACGTGCTCGGGGAACGAGACGCCGGCGAGGTCGGAGAACGGGGCGCCCAGGCTCTGGCCGTGGTCCGAGACCAGGACGAGGTCGTACCGCGTCGCCACCGTGCGCGCCACGCCCTCGAGCGCACCGAGGACCCCGTCGAGGCCCTCGATCGCGCGCATCGACTCGGGGCGCTCGGGACCGGCGTGGTGGGCGATCTCGTCGTAGTCCACGAAGTCCACAAAGATCAGCGGCGAGCCGTGCGCCATCTCCTCGGCGACGAGCGACAGGTTGAGCTTGCGCAGCAGCACGTTCGTCACACCGCGCAGCACGACGTAGCCGCCCTTGCGGGGGATGCGCGGCTGCACGTCGCGAGCGCGCTGGCGGTACCCCTGGTACAGCTCCTTGAGCACCTCGCCGACGGTCATGACGATCGCCCCGGGCAGCAGGAAGGGCCGGATGAAGAACGCGAGATACGTGGAGCCGGACCCCAGGTCGCGGACGCGGGTGGCCTTGCTGATCGTCAGGTACGCGCGCGACGAGCCGCCCGTGTAGGTCGTGCTGATGGCGCTCCCGTCGCGCAGCAGGCCCGAGTCGGGCGGGAACCGCGACTCGACCAAGCGCGAATCGGCCGGGTTGCCCGCAGCGAGCAGACGACCCGAGCGCCGGTCCCACCAGCGGAACGCGGGCACGTCGGGGCTGCCGTGCAGGAAGCCCGCCATGCTGGCCGGCGTGGTGCAGGGGATCGTGGCCCACCAGCCCGTCAGCGCGTGGCTCGAGCCGATCCAGCGGGCGATGTTGGGCGCCTGCCCGCCGGCGATCGCGCGGCGCAGCACGGGCAGGGCCAGTCCGTCGAGCTGGACGACCAGCACGCCGCGGCCGCCGGGGTCGGACCGCGCCCGCCCGAGGGCACGCGCGGTGCGCGCCGTCGCGGCGCCGACGACGTAGCCGCTGTCGGTCGCGCCGGAGAACCAGCGTCCGACGGCCATGACCGCCGACGCGACGAGCAGGACGACGAGCGTCTCGCCGACGTCGAGGTCGGCCCGGGCGCCGAGGCTGATCGCCGTACCCAGCACGACCACCTGCGCGCCGAGGCCGAGCGCCATCGCCAGCAGCACGCTGCCACGCGAGGCCAGCAGCCGCAGCGGACCGGCGAGGACGACGTCGACGAGGAACATCGCGACGATCACGAAGACGATCAGCTGCACCTTGTCGTCGACGGTCTCGCCGACGGACCACAGGCCGAGGGTGACCGCGGCGGTGGTGACGAGGACCGTCCACAGCGCCTGCATCACGTCGGCGACGCGCGGCACCCACCGAGAGCGCCGGACGGCGACGACGCGCTCCTCGGCCCAGCCGACGGGTGCGATCTGGCTCACATCGGCATCGTCCCACGCGGCAGGGGCGTCCGGACGCCCATCGGCGGCGCCACCACGTGGTCGGCCAGGCCGGCCTCGGCGGCGGCCTCGAGGAAGCGGCCGGCCGGCCGGGTGAACCACTCCTCGTGTGTCGGCCCCGAGGACCGCAGCACCACGGGCCAGTAGGTGCCGTGGTGGACCGGCACGATCCAGCGCGCGCCGACCTGCCGCACGGCCTCGACGGCCTGCACGGGGTCGAGGTGGCCGTGGCCGAGGGACGGGCCCCAGCCGCCGATCGGCACGAGCGCGAGGTCCACGGGGCGGACGGCGCGGAAGTCCATCACCCCGGTGTCGCCGGGGTACCAGCACGTCGTGCCGTCGCGACCGAACCGGTAGCCGACCGATGGCGCCTCGGCCGCACCGGGTCGCTTGTCGCGCCGGCCGTCGTGGCGGGCGGGGAGGACCTCGATGTCGACGCCCGCGACCTGGAGACGGTCGCCGGGGGACACCTCGATCGTGACGAGCCGCTCGAGCGGTCGCACGGCGGGCACCGCCCCGCGCGGGACGACGATCGGGACGGTGTCGTCGAACCGCCGCAGCGTCGGCACGTGCAGGTGGTCGTGGTGCAGGTGGGAGACCAGGACGAGGTCGGCGCGGGTCGCCGCCGACGGCGGCGGGGGCGAGGCGCGCCGCACGTGGAACAGGCGGCGCACCATGAGCGGGTCGGTCACGACGGTCGCTCCGGGCAGCTCGACCGTGGCGAACGAGTGCCCCCACCAGGTCACCGCCGTCATGGCGTCCGGTCCTCCATGACGTCAGTGTGGACCGCCGGCGGGTCGCGACGGCGCGATGGACCGAAGTGACAAGCCGGGCCGCCAACTTGTGCACGAGTGACAAGAGGCTGGGGTGTCGCACCCTGGTTTGTCCGCCGTGCACAATTCGCGCCCCGAAGTTCTGCCGAAACGCGCCTGTTTGCGGCATGCGCGACTGGCCTACCGTCCGGAACTGTGGCCCACATCACACATCCGGACCGGAGGAACGACGCGATGACCCTGCCGTATCTCAGCGAAGCACTCGCCCAGCAGCACGGCGACGCACCGGCCGTCGCCGACGACCGGACGGCCCTGACGTTCGCCGAGCTCGACGCCCGGGCGTCCGCCGTGGCGGGACGTCTGGCCGCCGAGGGGTTCGGACGCGGCGACGTCCTGGCCGTGATGCTGCCGAACCGCGTCGAGCTGGTGGTCTGCCTGTTCGCCGCGTGGCGGCTCGGCGGGACGGCCACGCCGGTCAACCCCGCGTTCACCGAGGTCGAGGCCACGCACCAGGTCGCCGACTCCGGAGCGACCCTGATCGTCGTCGAGAGCGACGACGCACCGACCGGCGGCGCCCGACCCCTCACCGTGGCTTCCCTCGCCACGGCCACCCCCACGGGCGCCGCCCCGGTCGATGTCTCGCCCGACGACCTGGCGCTGCTGGTCTACACGAGCGGCTCCACCGGCCGGCCGAAGGGCGTCATGCTGAGCCACGCGAACGTCGACGCGATGTCGGCGACCATGGCGCGGCACATGGAGCTGACGGCGGACGACCACTGCATGCTGATCCTGCCGCTGTTCCACGTCAACGCGGTCATGGTCTCCCTGCTCGCGCCGCTGCGGGTCGGCGGCCGGCTGACGATCATCGGGCGCTTCAGCCCCCAGACGTTCTTCGGCGAGGTCGAGCGGCTGCGCCCCACCTACTTCTCGGCCGTGCCGACGATCTACGCGCTGCTCGCGGCGTTGCCCGAGGAGGTCCGTCCCGACACGTCGTCGCTGCGGTTCGTCGTGTGCGGCGCGGCGCCGGTGTCGCAGGAGCTGCTGGCGGCCTGCGAGCGTCGGTTCGGCTTCGTGATGGTCGAGGGCTACGGCCTGACCGAGGGCACGTGCGCCTCGGCCTGCAACCCGGTCGGCCCCGACGCCGTGCGCAAGCTCGGCACCGTCGGCCCGGCGCTCCCGGGCCAGCGCATCGCCATCGCTGGACCGGACGGCGAGCACCTGCCCCCGGGCGAGACCGGCGAGGTCCTCATCGCCGGCCCCACCGTCATGCAGGGCTACCTGAACAAGCCCGAGGCCACCGCCGAGACGGTCGTCGACGGCTGGCTGCACACCGGCGACGTGGGCCGGCTCGACGAGGACGGCTACCTCCAGCTCGTCGACCGGATCAAGGACATGATCATCCGCGGCGGCGAGAACCTGTATCCCAAGGAGATCGAGAACGCGATCGCGCGCATCGAGGGCGTCCTCGAGGTGGCGGTCGTCGGCCGCCACGACGACGTCCTGGGCGAGGTTCCCGTCGCGTTCGTCGTCGCCTACCCCGGCGCGGTGCTGACCGAGGACGACGTCCTCGCGCACTGCCGGCGCGAGCTCACCCGGGTGAAGGTCCCGGCTGCCGTCGACGTCGTCGAGGCACTGCCGAAGAACCCGGTCGGAAAGATCGACAAGCCCACCCTGCGCCGACTCGTGCGCAGCGCCTGACACATCGAGAAAGGTCGAGGTTCATGGGATTCACGACAGCGGACATGCCACCGGTCGATCCGGAGCGGTTCGAGCAGATGCCGGTGATGGACCGGATGAGGCTGCTCGCGGTGCACTGGGCCGACTACGGCTTCGGCGGGCCCAAGCAGATGCACGCGATCTACCTGGTCAAGACGATCGCCTTCATCGTCGGCGGCTGGCTCGTCGTCGGGCTCACCACGCCCGGGCTGGGCTTGCTGTCCCTCGGCGACTGGTGGGGCGAGCTGATCGTCTACCAGAAGCTGATGGTCTGGATCGTGCTGTGGGAGATCACGGGGCACGCGGCCTCGTGGGGACCGCTCTCGTTCAAGTTCGGGCCGTTCACCGGCGGCTGGAAGTACTGGACGAAGGTCGGCACCCTGCGCTGCCCGCCCTACGGGGACACGATCCCCGGCACGGGCGGCGCGGCCCGGAGCGTCTTCGACGTCGCGCTCTACCTGGCCCTCGTGGCGATGCTCGTCGTCGCCCTGGTCCTGCCCGGGCAGCAGACCGACGCGGCCTACTCCGAGGTCGGCATGATCGCGTCCTGGCCGCTCGTCGCCTACTTCGTGGGCCTCGTGGTCATGGCGTTCCGCGACAAGGTCGTCTTCCTGGCCTCGCGTCCCGAGCAGTACGCGCTGTGCCTGCTGGCCTTCGCCACGCTTTCCTCGCACGTCGACATGGTGCTGGTCGCCAAGATCGCGATGGTCACGATCTGGCTCGGCGCCGGCGTCTCCAAGTTCGGCCACCACCTGACGTTCGTCGTCCAGGCGATGATGAGCAACACCCCGTGGCTGACCTCGAAGCGGTTCAAGCGCTCGCTCTACCGCGACGTCGAGAACGAGGACCTCATGCCCACGAGGATGGCGTTCGGGTGGGCGCACATCGGCGGCACCGTCGTGGAGCTCGTGCTGCCGCTCGTGCTGCTGTTCTCGACGAACGCGACGATCACGTGGCTCGCGATCGCCGGCATGATGGCGTTCCACCTGTTCATCTACTCCACCTACCCGCTCGCGGTGCCGCTGGAGTGGAACATCTTCTTCATCTTCGTGACGCCGTTCCTGTTCGGCGGTTTCATGGCCGGCGACGGCTACGGCATCGGCGACTTCTCCAGCCCGTGGCTGCTCGCGGCCGTGCTGGTCGGCTTCCTGACCGGCCCGATCCTGGGCAACCTCAAGCCCGAGTGGGTCTCGTTCCTCATCTCCATGCGCCAGTACGCCGGCAACTGGGCGTCGGGCACGATGGCGTTCCGGATGAACGGCGCCGAGGACAAGCTCGACGCGGGTCTGGTGAAGGGCATGAGGATCCAGCGCGAGCAGCTCGCCGCCCTGTACGGCTACGACGTGGCCGAGGTCTTCCTGCAGAAGTGCGTCGCGTTCCGCAGCATGCACAGCCACGGCCGGGTGCAGCTCGCACTCATGCAGCGACACGTCGACGCCCTCGAGAACTACCGGCTCCGTGAGGGCGAGGTCGTCTGCACGGTGCTGCTGGGCTGGCAGTTCGGCGACGGCCACTTGTTCGACGAGCGCACGATCGCGGCGGTGCAGCAGCGCTGCGGCTTCGAGCCCGGCGAGTGGGTCACCACGTTCACCGAGTCGCAGCCGATCCACACCACGAAGGTGCAGTACAAGGTGATCGACGCGGCCCTGGGTGTCGTCGAGCGCGGGTGGTACGACGTGCGCGATGCTGTGTCCGAGCAGCCCTGGATCCCGAACGGCGTCCAGCACACGGTCACGTGGCAGGCGCCCGGCTACCGTCCGGCGGGGGAGCTGTCCGGTGAGGAGAAGGTGACGACGTGACGACGGCGGTGGTGGTCGGCAGCGGTCCGAACGGGCTCGCTGCCGCCCTCACCCTCGCCGCCGCCGGCGTCGAGGTCGAGGTGCTCGAGGCCGCCGACGAGATCGGCGGCGGCACCCGCAGCGGCCACTACACGGTCGACGGGGTGCTGCACGACGAGTGCTCGGGGTTCCACCCGCTCGCGGTCGACACGGCCTTCAGTCGAGCGTTCGACCTGGCGGCGGAGGGCCTGGCCTGGCGGTGGCCCGAGGTGCAGTACGCGCACCCGCTCGACGGCGGCTCCGGCGCTGCGGTGTGGCGCGACGTCGACCGCACGGCGCAGGCGCTGGGGGAGTCCGGCGCGGCCTACCGGAGGCTGTTCGGCCCGCTGTCCGACCGGTTCGACAAGATCGCCACCGAGTTCCTCCAGCCGATGGTCCACGTGCCGCGGCACCCGATCGCCCTGGCCGGCTTCGGCGTGGCCAGCCTGCTGCCGGCCACGTGGCTCGGCCGGATGCTGCGGTCGCCGGAGTCGGCGGCGCTGTTCGCCGGCGTCGCGGCCCACGCGTTCCGGCCGCTGGGCTCGCCGCTGTCGTCCGCGATCGGCGTCGCCCTCGGCACGGCGGCCCACCGCTACGGGTGGCCCGTCGCCGAGGGCGGCACCGCGGCGATCTCGCGCGCCATGGAGCAGCTGCTGGCGGAGCACGGCGGGAAGGTCACCACGGGCGTCCGCGTGACCGGCCGCGACCAGCTCGCGCACGCCGACATCGTCATGCTCGACACCACGCCGGGAGCCGCCGCCGACATCCTCGGGGACGCCCTGCCGCCGCGCGTGGCCCGGGCCTACCGCCGCTACCGCTACGGACCCGGCGCGTTCCAGGTCGCGCTCGCGGTCGAGGGCGGGATCCCGTGGACCCACGAGCCCACGCGTGCCGCGGGCACGGTCCACCTGGGCGGCTCGATGGCGCAGATCGCCACGGCTGAGCGCGAGGTCTGGCGCGGCCGGATGCCCGAACGGCCCTTCGTCCTGCTGGGCCAGCAGTCGCAGGCCGACCCGGGCCGCCGCGCGGGGGACGTGCACCCGATCGACGCCTATGCGCACGTTCCGTCCGGGTACGACGGCGACGCCACCGAGGCGATCCTGGCCCAGATCGAGCGGTTCGCGCCGGGCGTGCGCGAGCGCGTCGTCGGCATGTCGGTGCGCTCCACCGAGCAGATCACCCGCGACAACGCGAACTACGTGGGAGGCGACATCGTGACCGGCGCGAACACGCCGCGGCAGCTGATCTTCCGTCCGCGGGTCGCGCTCGACCCGTACGCCACCGGCGTCCCCGGCACGTGGCTGTGCTCGGCGGCCACCCCTCCGGGCGCGGGCGCCCACGGGATGTGCGGCCATCTCGCCGCCCGCAGGGCCTTGCGCCGCGCGGGCATCGCCGGGACCATCGGGCCATGACGCAGCCGCTGACCGGGGCGGGACCCGACGCCGCCGAGGTCCGACGGCTCGTGGCGACGATGGGACAGCGGCTCGCCGAGCAGCAGCCCTACCTGACCCGCGTGCTCACCGACAACATCCGGTCGATCAGCGACCTCGACCTCGACCAGCCGCTCATCGACCTGCTGGACGCCAGCGTCGACAGCAACATCAACACGATCGTCCACCTGCTCATCAACGCGATCCCGGTGGAGCGGATCCAGGCGCCCACCGCGGCCGTCGAGTACGCGCTGCGGCTCGCGCAGCGCGGCGTCCCGTCGTACTCCCTCGTGCGGGCCTACCAGCTGGGCCAGGAGTACCTCATGACCGTGGTGCTGCAGGAGTTCGAGCAGGTCGACGCCGACCGCGCCCACACCCTGCGGGCGGTCCGCGTCATCGCCGACGCGGTCTACCAGTACATCGACTGGATCTGCCTGCACCTGCTGGATCGCTACGAGGACGAGCGGGGCCGCTGGGCGACCACCTCGGGCAACGTCGCCTCGGCGATGCTGCAGGGCCTGCTGCGCGGCGTGGACACGTCGGTGCACGACTTCGAGTCCGAGACCGGCTACCGGATGGACCAGCACCACGTCGGCCTCGTGCTGTGGTCGCGCGATCCCGGCGGCATCACCGACGCGCTGCTCACGATGGAGCGGATCAGCCGCGAGCTCGACGCGCGGATCGGCACCGGCACGCCGCCGTTGTTCTCCGCCATCGACCGCACCACCGGCTGGCTGTGGATGGGCCGGGGGCGTCACGCCGAGCCGATCGACCGCGTGGTGGCCGAGGTGCTGGCGAAGTTCCCGGATCTCGGTGCCGCCGTCGGCCTGCCCGAGCCGGGCATCGACGGCTTCCGGCGCACGCACGCGCAGGCGCGCGACACGTTCGAGCTGGCGCTCACGGCCGGAGACCGCATCGGCCAGGTGGTGGGGTTCGGCGACCGGGGCATCGCCCTGATCTCCCTGCTGCTGCAGCAGCCCGGAGGCCTGCAGCGCTGGGTGCGCGACGTGCTGGGGCCGCTCGGCGAGGTCTCGCCCGCGGCTGCCCGGGCACGGGCCACGCTCGGTGCGTGGCTCGACCACGACCGGAACTTCCAGGCGACGGCCGAGGCGCTGCAGGTACACCGGAACACGGTGAAGTACCGCATCGAGCGGATCACGGCCGACCTCGACGACCGCCTGGGCGACCGTCGGGTCGACCTCGAGCTCGCGCTGCTGGCCTGCCGGCTGCTCGGCGACGAGCTGCTCGTGGAGCCGGACGGCCACCGCCGGCCCGGCCAGGGCTGAGCCCCGGCCGGGACGCGGCTCAGCGCGCGGCGGCGAGCGCGGCGCGGGCGCCGCTCATCATCATGAGGTCCGAGTCGTCCTCGGCCATGATCAGCTCGCCGTTGGCGAACGTGGCGTACACGTCGATGTCCTGCTTGCCGCAGCCCTGGTAGGTGCGGTCCTCGAGGACCGTCACGCCCTTGGCCTGCAGAGCCTTCACCTCCGCGATGGCCTCGTCGATCAGGACGACGATCTCGGGCATCTCGTCACCGAGCAGCACCTTGAGCGCCTCGAGCTGCGCGATCAGCTTGTCGGGCGTGTACGACTCGCCCGAGCCGCGCGAGTGCAGCTTGCGGGCGGTGTTGGCGATGCTGTCGCCGATCACGTCGGGGGAGAAGGCCGGGTCGACCTTGAGGCTGCGCAGGTTCTGCACGGTGGCGCAGCGGCCCTGCTTGACGACGAGGCGCTGCTTCTTCACGGTGGCGCGCTTCTTGCCCTTGTACTTGTAGGTGACCTTCGTGGTCACGCGGTAGGTGCCGGGCTTGAGCTTCACGGCGGTGCGGTTCTTGCGCAGCACCTTCCCGCCCTGGTGGATCGTCATGGCCTTCTTGAGGACCTTGACCTTCTTGGCCTTCGTGAAGGACGGCTTCACCAGCGCGGTCCCGTACCAGTCGATGGACTTGTTCGAGATCGTCTTGATGGTGACCGGCTTGGCGGCGGCCTGGGCCGGTGCGGCGACGAGCGTGGTGCTCGCGGCGACGGCGACGGCGGCGACGAGGCCGAGGAGGGTGCGGCGCATGCGATGACGCCTTTCCGAGAACGGGGACAAAGTCCACCCAGCGTACGCGAGCGGGGACGGTCGCCGGGGCAGAACGACGACGTCGGTAGGGTGAGGCCAAGAGCGCTGCCCAGCCGTAGGGGCCGCCCAGTCACCGAGGGGATCTCATGAGCCTGTCCGTCACCGTCAACGGAGCCCAGCAGCAGGTCGATCCCGGGACGCGGGTGTGGCAGCTGTTCTCCGACGAGCCCGAGGTCATCGCCGCCCGGGTGGGCGACGCGCTGGTCGACCTCGCGCGCGAGCTGGCCGACGGCGACGTCGTCGAGCCCGTCGCGATCGACTCGCCCGACGGCCTCGACGTGCTGCGCCACTCCACGGCCCACGTCATGGCGCAGGCCGTGCAGGAGCTCTTCCCCGACGCGAAGCTCGGCATCGGCCCGCCGATCGCCGACGGCTTCTACTACGACTTCGACGTCGAGACGCCCTTCACTCCCGAGGATCTCCAGAAGATCGAGTCGCGGATGAGGAAGATCGTCAAGGAGGGCCAGAAGTTCAGCCGCCGCGAGATCAGCGACGACGACGCCCGCACGGAGCTGGCCGACGAGCCGTACAAGCTCGAGCTGATCGGCCTCAAGTCCTCCGCGAGCGATGCCGCGGAGGGCGCCAGCGTCGAGGTCGGCGAGGGCGGCCTGAGCATCTACGACAACCTCAAGCGCGACGGCTCGCTGGCGTGGAAGGACCTGTGCCGCGGCCCGCACCTGCCCACCACGAAGCGCATCCCGGCCTTCACGCTCATGCGCTCGGCGGCCGCCTACTGGCGCGGCGACGAGAAGAACAAGCAGCTGCAGCGCATCTACGGCACCGCGTGGCCCACCAAGGAGGACCTCGAGGCGCACCTGCACCGCATCGAGGAGGCTCAACGCCGCGACCACCGTCGACTGGGGACCGAGCTCGACCTCTACAGCTTCCCCGACGAGATCGGCTCGGGCCTGCCGGTGTTCCACCCCCGCGGTGGCGTGATCAAGCGTGAGATGGAGGACTACGTCCGCCGCCGGCACATCGAGGAGGGCTTCGAGTACGTCGGCACCCCGCACATCGCCAAGGAGGGCCTGTTCCACACCTCGGGCCACCTGCCGTACTACGGCGAGGGCATGTTCCCGGCACTCGAGGTCGACGGCGGCGACTACCGCCTCAAGGCGATGAACTGCCCGATGCACAACCTCATCTACCGGTCGCGCCAGCGTTCGTACCGCGAGCTGCCGCTGCGGCTGTTCGAGTTCGGCCACGTGTACCGCAACGAGAAGTCGGGCGTCATCCACGGCCTCACCCGCGTGCGCGGCTTCGCCCAGGACGACTCGCACTCCTACGTCACGCCCGAGCAGGCGCCCGCCGAGGTGGCCCACCTGCTGAACTTCATGCTGAGCCTGCTCGACGACTTCGGCATGGACGACTACTACCTCGAGCTGTCCACCCGCGACGCCTCGAAGGACAAGTTCATCGGCTCCGACGAGGACTGGGAGACCGCGACGAAGGTGCTGGAGGAGGTCGCCACCGCGACCGGTCTCGAGCTCGTGCCCGATCCGGGCGGCGCGGCATACTACGGCCCGAAGATCTCGGTCCAGGCGCGCGACGCGATCGGCCGCACGTGGCAGATGGGCACGGTGCAGTACGACTTCAACCAGCCGTCGGCCGACCGCTTCAACCTCGAGTACGTCGCCGCCGACGGCTCGCGCCAGCAGCCGGTCATGATCCACTCGGCCAAGTTCGGCTCGATCGAGCGGTTCATGGGCGTGCTGGTCGAGCACTACGCCGGCGCGTTCCCTCCGTGGCTCGCCCCGGTCCAGGCGGTGGGCATCCCCGTGGCCGAGCGCCACGTGGAGTACCTCGAGCGGCTCGCGGTGCGGCTGCGCGCCGAGGGGATCCGCTTCGAGGTCGACGACTCCGACGAGCGCATGCAGAAGAAGATCCGCAACGCCCAGACGCAGAAGGTGCCGTTCATGGTGCTGGTCGGCGACAAGGACGTCGAGGCCAGTGCGGTGTCGTTCCGCTTCCGCAACGGAGAGCAGGAGAACGGCGTCTCGCTCGACGACGCGGTCGCCAAGATCGTGGCCGCGGTGCGCGACCGGGTCCAGGTCTGATGCCGGATCCGGACGGCCTCGAGCGGCTGTGGGCGCCCTACCGGATGGCCTACGTCCGCGAGGCCGGGACCGACGCCGGCCACGACGACGGCTGCCCGTTCTGCGCGATGGTCGCGGGGGAGCGCCAGACCGACCTCATCGTCGTGCGCGGCGAGCACTGCTTCGTGGCGATGAACCTGTACCCGTACAACCCGGGCCACCTCATGGTGCTGCCGAACCGGCACGAGTCCGGCCTCACCGAGCTCACGCTCGAGGAGTCCACCGAGCTGACGCTGCTGACGCAGCAGGCGATCCGCGCGATCGGCGAGGTCAGCTCGCCGCACGGCTACAACGTCGGCCTCAACCTCGGGGCGTCCGCCGGCGGCTCGATCTCGCAGCACCTGCACCAGCACGTCGTGCCGCGGTGGGGTGGCGACGCCAACTTCATGACCGTCGTCGGGCGCACCAAGACGCTGCCCCAGACGATCGCCGAGTCCGCCGAGCTCCTGCGCGCCGCCTGGCCGCAGTCGACCAGTGAGCAGGTGACCTGATGCTCGAACGCTTCCGCGCCTTCTGGAACCGGCTGTTCTCGCCGGTCGCCGACGGCCTGATCAGGATCGGCGTCACTCCGAACATGGTCACCTGGGTCGGCACGATCGGCGTGTCCTTCGGAGCGCTGTTCTTCTTCCCGCAGGGGATCTTCTTCTGGGGCACGCTGTTCATCACCGCCTTCGTGTTCAGCGACATCATCGACGGCACGATGGCCCGCAAGCTTGGCCGCTCCTCGAAGTACGGGGCGTTCCTGGACTCCACGCTCGATCGCGTCGGCGATGCGGCGGTCTTCGGCGGCATCGCGCTCTGGTACGCGTGGGAGGGCGACTCCAAGGTCTACCTGTGCCTCGCGCTGGCCTGCCTCGTCCTGGGCGCGCTGACGTCGTACATCCGGGCCCGCGCCGAGTCGCTCGGCATGGAGGCCAAGGGCGGCATCGCCGAGCGGTCCGACCGCCTGGTCTCGATCCTGGTGATGACGGGCCTGTCGGGCCTGTTCGACCTGCCGATCCTGCAGCACGTCACGCTGTGGGCGCTGGCCGCCGCGAGCCTGGTCACCGTGGCCCAGCGCATGGCGATGGTCAGGCGCCAGGCCGACGCCGCCTGACCCTCGTCTCGTCGACGACCGGCCGGGACGGGAGCGATCAGCGGGCCTCGTAGACTTGACCCGTGAGTACCGAGATCCCCAGCAACGACCAGTCCACGACCGGCAGCGCCCGGGTCAAGCGCGGCATGGCCGAGATGCTGAAGGGCGGCGTCATCATGGACGTCGTCGACGCCGAGCAGGCCAAGATCGCCGAGGACGCCGGCGCCGTCGCCGTCATGGCGCTCGAGCGCGTGCCCGCGGACATCCGCTCCCAGGGCGGCGTCGCCCGCATGAGCGACCCCGACCTCATCGACGGCATCATCGAGGCCGTCTCGATCCCCGTCATGGCCAAGGCCCGCATCGGTCACTTCGCCGAGGCGCAGGTGTTGCAGAGCCTGGGCGTGGACTACATCGACGAGTCCGAGGTGCTGACCCCGGCCGACTACGCCAACCACATCGACAAGTGGGCCTTCACGGTCCCGTTCGTGTGCGGTGCCACCAACCTGGGCGAGGCGCTGCGCCGGATCACCGAGGGCGCGGCCATGATCCGCTCCAAGGGCGAGGCCGGCACCGGTGACGTCTCCAACGCCACGGGACACATGCGCAAGATTCGCGCCGAGATCGCGCGTCTGCAGAGCCTGCCGAAGGACGAGCTGTTCGTGGCGGCCAAGGAGCTCCAGGCCCCCTACGAGCTCGTCGCCGAGGTGGCCGAGGCGGGCAAGCTGCCGGTCGTGCTGTTCACCGCGGGCGGCATCGCCACCCCGGCCGACGCGGCCATGATGATGCAGCTGGGCGCCGAGGGCGTGTTCGTCGGCTCGGGCATCTTCAAGTCGGGCAACCCCGCGCAGCGCGCCGAGGCCATCGTCAAGGCCACGACCTTCTACGACGACCCCGACGTGATCGCCAAGGTCTCGCGAGGCCTGGGCGAGGCCATGGTCGGCATCAACGTCGACGAGATCCCCGAGCCGCACCGCCTGGAGACCCGCGGCTGGTGACCCGTACCACAGCTGACGAGCGAACGCCCCCGGTTTCGACCGGGGGCGTTCGTTCGTAGGGGGGTCCTTGGTCACAAAGGACGATGTCATGGTCACAAAGAACCATGACTCTAGTCATGAATCGTTCGTGACGTGTGACTCATTTTCGTTATTTCTTCGCTAAATGGCATCAGAGTGCCGGTATTTCGTCGTTACATGGTGGTAGCAGGTGCAACAGATGCACCAGTTACGGATGTGATCGATGGTCGATCAGCCTCATGACGTAGGAGAAGAAGATGAACAAGTCCACCAAGGGCGCCATCGCCGCCGGAGCCGCCGCCGTCCTCATGCTCGGCGGAGCGGGCTCGCTGGCGTACTGGAACGCCGAGGGCGACATCGCCGGTGGCTCCATCACGGCCGGCGAGCTGAAGCTGACCGACCCGACGCCCGGCGCCTGGACGCTCAACGGCAGCCCCGTCACCAGCCTGTCCTCCGTGCGCGTCGTCCCCGGCGACGAGCTCGAGTACACCGCCGGCTGGGACATCACCGCGACCGGTGACAACCTCAAGGCCGTCGTCGACGTGACCGGCTTCAACGCCTCGGGCTCGCTGGCCTCCGCGGTCACCCTCACCGACACCTACCTCGTCGGCGGCACGGCTCCTGCGGGCAACCAGATCACGAGCGCCGACGACGGCGAGACCCTCGCCGCCACCCTGAACGTCGACTTCCCGTTCGGCACCTCTGCTGACAACACGACGCAGACGCTGACGCTCGACCTGTCCGACGTGAAGGTCGCCCTCACGCAGGTGCAGTGACCCGGGACTGAGCGAACCGACCGACCATCGAACGAGGAAGGCCCACGAGGATGACGACCACCACGACCACCCGCACGCACCGCACGGTGCTGGGGTGGGCCGTCCAGGCCCTGGCCTGGGGCGTCATCCTCGTGGCCACCTCGGCGATCGCCGTCGGCGTGCTCGTCCCGCGGATCGGGGGCGCGACGCCCTACACGATCCTCACCAGCTCCATGGAGCCGTCCTACCCGCCCGGCACGCTCGTGGTGGTCCGGCCGACGCCCGCCGAGGAGATCGGCGTGGGCACGGTCGTCACCTACCAGCTCGAGTCGGGCCGCAGCGACGTCGTGACCCACCGGGTCGTCTCGGTCGCCTACGGGGCGGACGGCCAGCCCGAGTTCACGACGCAGGGCGACGCCAACGACGGTGTCGACGCCGAGCCGGTCCAGCCGGTCCAGCTCAAGGGCACCCTCTGGTACGCCGTGCCGAAGCTGGGATTCCTCAGCACGGCGATCGGGCACGACCAGCGCGACTCGGCCGTGTACGTCGTCGCGGGTGGCCTGGGCCTCTACGCCGCGTGGATGTTCGCCGGCGCGATCCGCGACCGCCGCCGGAGCGACTCCGACGCCGAGGCGGTGACCACGCGATGAAGTCCGTGCGCACCGCAGCGGGTGCACTCGGGGCAGCCGTCATGCTGGCCGTGATGGTGCCCCTGGGGTCCTCTGCGGCCTCGGCGCCCGCGGCCCGCCTCGGCCTGAGCGCCGACGGGGTCGGTCCGTGGACCTCGACGCTGACCGAGCCGGTCTTCGCCGACGACACCCGCTGGGTGCCCGGTGACGCCCAGACCGGAGAGTTCTGGGCCCGCAACCAATCCTCCGACGCCGCGGAGATCGAGCTGGTGATCCTGCCCCGGGACGGCGCCCTTCACGCGTCCGGCGACTTCGACGTGCAGATCCGGACCGATGGCGAGGCGTGGCAGCCCCTCTCCACCGCCTGGACCGCGCCTCGCCCTCTGGCGGCGGGCGCGACGGCACGGGTCCAGGTCCGCGCCGCGCTGTCCGAGACGGCGTCCAACGCCGACCAGGCCCAGCACTTCGCGTTCGACGTCCGGACCCGGCTGACCCAGGTCACCGGGACCGAGCCGACCACCGGGCCGACCGCGGAGCCGACCGCGAGGCCCACCGCGGCCTCGCCGACCAGCGCGGTCGCTCCCGGCGATCGAGCCGAGACCGCGCCCGCGCGCGACGGCTCGCTGCCGAGCACCGGCGCCGAGCTGCCCTCGTGGCTCCTGCCCGCGGGCATCGGCGCCTCCATCACCGGCCTGTGGCTCGCTCTGGGCGCCCGCCGGAACCGAGAAGAGAGTGACGTTTCATGACGCAGTCCACGACCTCGCGTCTCGTCCGCACCCTGCGGTCGACCCGCACGCGAGCGATCCTGAGCCTCGGCATGGTGCTGGGCCTGACCAGCGTCAGCACGCTGGCGTACTGGACCGACGAGGCCCAGCTGACCACGGGCACCATCCAGGCCGGATCGCTCGACCTGCTGATCCTCGACGGCCGGCTCGACGGCCAGGGCGGCTCGGTCACGAACGCGGCCATGTCGGCCACCGCGATGATCCCGGGGGAGAGCTTCGCGTTCACTGTGCCGGTGCAGCGCAAGGCCAACACCGCGGGCTTCGCGCTCACCGCGACCGGCACGGCGGCGGGCACCCTGTCGCCCCACGTCCAGTGGTCGGTCTACGAGGGCACCGCCGGGACCCAGACCACCAACGCGAACGGTGTCCGCTCCAACACCTGCTCAGGAACGCAGCTGTCCACGAACGTCACGCTCGACGGCACCGCCAAGCCGCTGATCCCCACGGCCACGCCCGTGAACCTCGGCGGCACGACGTTCAGCAAGAACCTGTGCTTCCGGGTGGCGATGCCGTCCACCACCGGCAACAGTGCGCAGGGAACGACGGGCACCGCGACGTTCTCCCTCACCGCCAGCCAGCTGCAGTGACCCCGACCCGACGAACGAGTGACCTGACATGAACCGCACGCTCCGCGAGACGATCCTGTGGATCGGCGCCGGCCTGGGCACGCTGTGCCTGGCCTGGACCGCCGCCATGCTCGCCTTCGGGCTCACGCCACTGGTGTTCACGTCGGGCTCGATGTCGCCGGCGATCGAGGCCGGCGACCTGGCCTTCGCCACCACGGTGCCGGCCGACGAGCTCGCCGAGGGCGACGTCGTCAGCGTGATCGACGACCGCGGCGTGCGCATCACGCACCGCGTCACCGGGATCGATCCTCAGGACGACGGGGGAGCGGTGCTGCAGCTCCAGGGCGACGCCAACGCCTCGCCGGACGAGCAGGCGTACAACGTCGACGAGGTCGAGCGCGTGAGCTTCTCCGTGCCGAAGGCCGGCTACGTGATCAACGCCGTGAACTCGCCGTTCGGCATGTTCGTCATCGGATTGCTCGTGGCCGCGATCCTGGTGATCGCGTTCCGTCGTGACGGCGGTGGCGGTCCGGACGCGTCGGCCGAGGACGACAGCGACGACGCCGCACCCGACGATCGGGGGCTCGTCCCCGATCACGGCGTGGGCCACCGCGTGCGGCGCGCCATCGGCGTGGGGGCCGGTGCGGGCGCGCTGCTCGTGGCCTCGGGACTCGGGCTCCAGCCCACCATGGCCGCCTTCGGCGACAGCCCGACGATCGTCTCCGGCGCTCTCGGTGCCGCGAGCGTGCAGGCGCCGGCCACCTTCACGTGCACCAATGTCGGCGGCAGTGGCGCGTCGGTCAATCTCACGTTCCCGCACCAGGACGCCCGCTACGACTACGTCGTCACGATCGTGAACGACCAGACCGGTGCGACCGTCGCGAACCGGGGCGGGACGATCACCGGAGCGGGGACCGTGGGCGCTGCCCAGACCGTCAACGTGGCGCGCAACTTCACCCCGTGGGGCCTCTTCGACGCCGGTGCCGTCCAGTACACGGCGCGCGTCAGCAGCCGGCTCAAGTCGTCGACGACGTGGACGTCCTCCGACGTCACGCTCAAGCTCTACGAGACGCGCGGGCTCTTCGAGTTCAGCTACCGCACGTACTGCGGGACGGCCTGAGCTCTCCACACCCCCGATGGCCCCATTCGTCACACGAGTTACTCTCGTCACATCGGCCGGCGCCTGAGCCGGGCCGAGACGACTCCAAGAGCGCGGGTCGGACGACACGAGGACGTCGTTCCCGTTCCCCACGGGGAGGAGCTCATGAAGACCTGGACCAAGGGCGCGGTCGCCGGGGCCTCGGCGCTCGTGCTGCTCGGCGGCGCGGCGTCGCTCGCGTACTGGAACGGTTCCGGATCCGTCGCCGGCGGCACCATCTCAGCAGGCCGACTCACGCTGACGGAGTCCACGCCCGGCGCCTGGACGCTCAACGGCTCTCCGCTCGCCGACGTCTCGGCCGTGCGTGCCGTTCCGGGTGACACCTTGCTGTTCACCGGCTCGTGGACGATATCGGCGACCGGCGACGACCTCGAGGCGACCGTCGATGTCACGGGCCTCGAGGGTCAGGGCGGCCTGGCCGACGACGTCTCGATCACGGAGACGTACACCGTCGACGGGACGCCTCTGGCGGGCCAGATCACGGACGACCACGACGGCGACGTGCTCGCCGCGGAGGTCGTGGTCGACTTCCCGTTCGGCACGGGCTTCGGCAACACGTCACAGGGCCATGTACTCGACCTGACCGACGTCAGGGTCGCCGTCGCCCAGGGTGACTAGACTTCCGGGGTGACTTCCATCGGTGTGTTCGCCCTCCAGGGCGACGTCCGCGAGCACCTGCACGCGCTGCAGCGGCTGGGCGTGGACGCGTTCACGGTCCGTCGCCCGGCCGAGCTCGAGCGGTGCGACGGGCTCATCGTGCCCGGCGGGGAGTCCACCACGATGTACAAGCTGGCGCGCACGTTCGATCTGCTCGAGCCGCTGCGCCGGCGCGTGAAGGACGGCATGCCCACCTTCGGCACCTGTGCCGGGATGATCATGCTCGCCGAGCGGATCCGCGACGGTGCGGCGGGGCAGGAGACCGTCGGCGGTCTCGACGTCACCGTGCGTCGCAACGCGTTCGGGCGTCAGGTCGACTCGTTCGAGACCGACCTGCAGATGGCGGGCGTCGCCGACCCGGTGCACGCCGTGTTCATCCGCGCCCCCTGGGTCGAGGAGGTCGGGCCCGGCGTCGAGGTGCTTGCCGAGGTCCCCTCGGGCGAGGCCGCCGGTAGGATCGTGGCGGTGCGGCAGGGGCCGCTCATGGCGACGTCCTTCCACCCCGAGGTCGGGGACGACGACCGTGTGCACGGACTCTTCGTCGATCTCGTGAAGCAGAGCTAGGACTACGCAAAGGAACGACATGTCGGGCCACTCCAAATGGGCAACCACCAAGCACAAGAAGGCCGCGATCGACGCGAAGCGCGGCAAGCTGTTCGCCAAGCTGATCAAGAACATCGAGGTCGCGGCGCGCACGGGTGGTCCCGACCCTGACGGCAACCCCACGCTCTACGACGCGATCCAGAAGGCCAAGAAGCAGTCGGTCCCCAACGACAACATCGACCGCGCCGTCAAGCGCGGCGGGGGAGCCGACGGCGGCGGCGCCGACTACACCACGATCATGTACGAGGGCTACGGCCCCAGCGGCGTCGCGTTCCTCATCGAGTGCCTCACCGACAACAAGAACCGGGCCGCCATGGAGGTCCGCACCGCGATGACCCGCAACGGCGGCACGATGGCCGACCCGGGCTCGGTGTCCTACATGTTCGGCCGCAAGGGCGTCATCATCGTCCCCGCCGAGCAGGAGGGCGGTGCCACGAACGAGGACGACGTCCTGATGGCGGTGCTCGACGCGGGCGCCGAGGAGGTCAACGACCTCGGTGGCAGCTTCGAGGTGCTGTGCGACCCCAGCGACCTCGTCACGGTCCGCACGGCACTGCAGGAGGCCGGCCTGGACTACGACTCGGCCGACGCCTCGTTCGTGCCCAGCGTGACCGTCGAGGTCGATGCCGACGGCGCGGCCAAGGTCGTCAAGCTGATCGACGCGCTCGAGGACTCCGACGACGTGCAGAACGTGTTCGCCAACTTCGACGCGCCCGACGAGGTCATGGCCGAGCTCTGAGCCGGCCTCGGCCATGATGTGGCCATGGACCGACGCGTGCGCACCCCCGACGGCGTCGGGTGGACCGTCCGTGTCGGTCGTCCCGCGCTGCGCGGACACGAGGGCGACCTCGTCGTCGGCGGCACGCCGACCGGTGGCGGCTTCGGCCCGCTGCTCGTCGTGGCGGGGCTCGTCCTGCTCGGCGTCCTGACGCCGGTCCTGCTGAAGTCGGATCGCGGCTGGGTGCTCGCGCTCGTCCCCGTGCTGCTCGTCGCCGGCTGGCTGTTGCTCGCGCGGTATCCCGTCGAGCTGCGCCGCGACGGCTCCGAGCGGCCGCTGCACCGCACGCTCGTGGCGGGACGGCTGAACGCGCGCCGCGTCGCCGGCGAGCTGGCCGAGGAGATCGAGCGCACCCCGGACGACCAGCTGACGGGCTGAGCCCGGCGCGCGGCGTGCCTCCGCGAGGCCGTCGCCGCCACCGCCTACAGTGTCGAACATGCGTTCCCTTCGTGTGCTCGGAGTCGACCCCGGCCTCACTCGGTGCGGCGTGGGCGTCGTCGAGGGGATGGTGGGCCGCCCGCTCGACCTGGTCGACGTCGGCGTCGTGCGCACCCCGGCCGACCTCGACCTCGCGAAGCGGCTGCTGCGTCTCGAGCGCGCGCTCGACGACCTCGTCGTCCGGCTGCGGCCCGACGTCGTCGCGGTCGAGCGCGTCTTCAGCCAGCAGAACGTCCGCTCGGTGATGGGCACGGCCCAGGCCAGCGGCATCGCGATGCTCGTCGCGGCGCGCCACGGCATCCCCGTCCAGCTGCACACCCCGTCGGAGGTCAAGGCCGCCGTCACCGGCAGCGGCCGGGCCGACAAGGCCCAGGTCACCGCGATGGTCACCCGGCTGCTGCGCCTCGACGCGCCGCCGAAGCCCGCCGATGCCGCCGACGCGCTCGCGCTCGCGATCTGCCACCTGTGGCGCGGCTCGGCGCAGAACCGCCTGGCCGCGGCCGTCGCCGCCGCGGGAGGCGCCCGGTGATCGCGCACCTGCGGGGCTCCGTGGCCACCGTCTCGCTCAACTCCGCCGTCCTCGACCTGCAAGGCGTCGGCTACCACGTGATGTGCACGCCCTCCACGATCGCCGACCTGCGGATCGGGCAGGAGGCCACGCTGTGGACCTCGATGGTCGTCCGCGAGGACTCGATGACCCTCTACGGCTTCGCCGACGCCGAGGAGCGCGACATGTTCGAGCTCGTCCAGACCGCCAGCGGCGTCGGCCCCAAGGTCGCCCAGGCGATGCTCGCGGTGCTGCCACCCGAGCGCCTGCGCAGCGCGATCGCGTCGGCCGACCACGCCACGCTCACCAAGGTCCCGGGCATCGGTCGCAAGGGGGCCGAGCGCATCGTCGTCGAGCTCAAGGACCGCGTCGGCGCCGTCGCCGCGTCGGCCGCCGCGCCCGCCCGTGCGGGGTGGCGCGACCAGGTGCACGAGGCCCTCGTCGGTCTCGGCTGGTCGGCCAAGGACGCCGACGCCGCGATCGACCGCGTGGCCGACGGCGTCGGCGACGACCCCGACGTCTCCACCGTCCTGCGCGACGCCCTGCGATCGATGGACCGGCGCCGATGAGCATGGACGAGTACGACGACTTCGAGTCGATCGTGGCCGAGGCCGCCGGACCGCAGGACACCGCGTTCGAGCAGGCGCTGCGGCCCCGCACGCTGGACGAGCTGATCGGCCAGGAGCGCGTCCGCGAGCAGCTGGCCCTCGTGCTGGACGCCGCCGTCGCGCGCGAGCGCACCCCCGACCACGTGCTGCTGTCGGGTCCTCCCGGACTCGGCAAGACCACGATCGCGATGATCATCGCGCACCAGCTCTCCGCCCCGCTGCGGCTCACCAGCGGCCCCGCCATCCAGCACGCCGGCGACCTCGCGGCGATCCTCTCGGGCATCAACGAGGGCGACGTGCTCTTCATCGACGAGATCCACCGCATGTCGCGCCCCGCCGAGGAGCTGCTCTACATGGCGATGGAGGACTTCCGGGTCGACGTCGTCGTGGGCAAGGGTCCGGGCGCCACGGCGATCCCGCTGCAGATCCCGCCGTTCACCGTCGTCGGCGCCACCACCCGCGCCGGCCTGCTGCCGGGCCCGCTGCGCGACCGCTTCGGCTTCACCGCCCAGCTCGACTACTACGAGCCCGCCGACCTCGACCGCATCGTGCGCCGCTCGGCCGATCTGCTCGACCTGGGCATCAGCGCCGAGGCCTCGGCCGAGATCGGCTCGCGCTCGCGCGGCACCCCGCGCATCGCGAACCGGCTGCTGCGCCGCGTGCGCGACTACGCCGAGGTCCGCGCCGACGGCTCGGTCGACCACGCCATCGCGCGGGCCGCGCTCGACCTGTACGAGGTCGACGACCTCGGCCTCGACCGGCTCGACCGGGCCGTGCTCGACGTCCTGTGCCGCAGCTTCGGCGGGGGACCGGTGGGCATCGCCACGCTCGCCGTGGCGGTGTCGGAGGAGCGCGAGACGGTCGAGGAGCTGGCCGAGCCGTTCCTCGTCCGGCTGGGCTTCCTGGCCCGCACGCCACGCGGCCGCATCGCCACCGCAGCGGCATGGCGGCACCTCGGCCTCACCCCGCCGGCCGTGCCCGACACGCTCGACTTCGACGGGTGAGCGCTCAGAGCAGGCTCGGGTAGGCCGCGAACAGCGCGGCGGCGAGGGCCGCGGCGCCAAGGCGCAGCGCGAAGGCCAGCAACCCCGCCATCCCGAAGCGCAGGCGGGTCAGCGCCCGCCACGTCAGCACCAGGGTCGCGAGCGGCATGAGGATCCAGGCGACGTCGGCCCACGAGCCGTAGAGGTCGGGCGTCGACAGGCCGTACGCGCGGGCGCCCGCCATGACCCCGGCCGCGTACCACGGGAAGGCGAGTACCGCGGATCCACGGATGGCGGCTCCCAGGGCGATGCCCAGCGCTCGGCGCGGCGCGTCCGCGAGGAGCCGGAAGTACGCCCTCCGTCCGATCGCGACGAACGCGACGGCGAGGACGACCGCCGCCCACCACCATGCGGACGCGGTGGACTCGTCCATGACGGGCGGCCGGTGTTCGACGGCGGGCGACAGCGACGTGCTCGCCCACACGAGTGTCGGGACGACTGCGACGACGCCGGCGCTGAGCGCGAGGGTCGCGAGCGTACGAGCCGTGCGCGTGGTCCAGGCGAGACCGGGCTCGCTCGGCGCCGGGGCCGGCTCGGGCGTCACGCGGGACGACGGGACGACGGCGGTGACCGTCGGACCCGCCTGGGCGGCCCCGATCGACTCGAAGGGGGCGAGCGCCGCGGCGAAGTCGGCGGCGCTCGCGTAGCGACGGTCGGGATCGATCGCCATGGCACGGTGCAGGACGTCCACGAGCCCTGCGGGGATCGCCGGATCGACCTCGCGCGGATCCGGCCGGTCGGCCGAGCGGTGCGCCATCAGCTGCACCGCCGGCGGGCCGGGGAACGGCGTGCGGCCGGTCAAGGTCTCGAACAGCAGGCACGCGACGGAGTACACGTCACTGCGCCGGTCGACCCGGCCCTCGTACTGCTCGGGGGACATGTAGTGCGGAGTGCCGGCGATCGTGGCCGTCAGGTCGGAGGCTGCGCGGGAGATGCCGAAGTCGACGAGGCGCACGTCGCCTGCCGCCGTCAGCAGGACGTTGGCGGGCTTGATGTCCAGGTGCAGGATGTCCGCCCGATGGCAGGCGTCGAGAGCGGCCAGCACGTGCCGGACGAGTCGCACGGACTCGATGCTCGGTCCGTGGTCGGTGAGCAGCTGCTTCACGCTCGTGCCGTCGACGAGCTCCATCACGAGGTGCGGAGACTCCTCGCCGTCGCCGTCGGGCAGCATCACCAGGTCGTGGATCGTGACGACGTACGGGTGACTCACGCGGGCGAGGGCGTTGACCTCCCGCCGGATGCGGTGCATCGCCCGCGGGTCGTCGGTCAGGACGTGCGCGAACCGCTTCACGGCCACGTCCCGGCGCAGCTGGTGGTCGTGCGCGCGGTAGACGACGCCGTGACTGCCCGCGCCGATCCGCTCGAGCATCTCGAAGCGGGGTGCCCGGTCGAGGGCACCGACGGTCACGACCATGGGCTCATTGTCCCCCGAGCAGCGGCACGGTCCCGAACGCGTCGGCGCGCACGGTGAGTCGGACGCCGGCGAGCTCGATCGTGGAGCCGGGGCCGAAGGGCTGCCACGCGTCGTTCGACAGGCGCTCGCCGTCGACCAGCGTCCCGTTCGTGCTGCCCAGGTCCCGGATCTCCCAGCCGCCGCCGCGGTGGCGCACGGCGGCATGGCGACCCGAGACCTCCGGGGCGGTGAGCCGCACGGGGGACTGGTCGCCCCGACCCAGCACGACGATCGACCCCTTCTCCACGTGGGCGGATCCGTCGGGCCCCACCAGCTCGATCCCGGACCGGCCGACGGCCACGGTGGCAGGCTCGCGAGTCTGGTCGATCTGGGCCGCGGTCCAGGTGGCGGTGATCGGACCGGTGTCGTCCGTGGCGAGCGACACCGACCGCGGGCTCGCGACCCGCGCCCAGGCGGCCGCCCGTTCGGCGTCGGTGCCGGTCGGGGCCGACGCGACCGGCTCGGGAGCGGTGGGGCGGCCGACCCCGCGCGCCGGCGGGATCCAGCCGGGACGGAGGACCGGGTCGATCTCGATGGCCACCTGCACGTCCGTGGGCACCTTCCACTGGTTGCGGGCGGCGTGCTTGAGGTACAGCTGGACGGCATCGCGCTCGAGCCCCGAGAGCTCGCCTTCGGGAGCGAGGCGCTCGGCGTCCTCCGGGGAGATCCGCACGACGAGGCGCGGGTGGGCGTGCCGCTCGCCGCTGGGCATGACGACGTGCTGACTCGTCACGGCGCGGGCGAACCGGCGCCGCAGGGCGCCGGGCGTCGCGGTCGGCAGCGACGTGAGACGAGCGGCCGCCTCGACGGCCGTCGACCGGATCGAGACCGTGCCGAACACCGAGCGGGCGACCAGCAGCGCCACGACCACGACGCCGAGGAACACCGCGAGCACGACTAGATTGGATCCGAGGGTCGTCAGCGAGTCGATCATGACGCCAGCGTGCGGCCCCCGGATCGGTGGTGTCGAGCCGCCGTGGAACACGTTCCGCGCGAGGGGACTCACATGCGCATCGCCTGGTCGACCGACGCCGGCCCGTCCGGCACGGCCGAGCTCGAGCCGGGGCAGCGGTGCGTCGTCGCCCGCCGGATGGACCTGCCCACGGACCGGCTGGTCGCGGCCACGGAGATCGACGGATCGTGCTTCGTCTTCGTGCGGCTGCCGTACGTCAGCGACCCGGCCCTCGTGCTCACGGCCTCGGCGGACCGCCCGGCGCTCTACCGAGGCCAGCGCGCGAACGGCGCGATCGTCGAGGTCAGGACCGGCACCGGCGAGATCACCGTCCCCGCGGCCGGCCAGCACCTGTCGTTGCCGCACGCACGCACCGAGGTGTCGTTGCGCTTCCCGGACCTGGTCATGACGCTCGACATCGAGACACCGCAGCAGGCGCCGACGGAGGGCTCCGGGACGGTGCAGCTGGGCGTCGCCGCGCTGGAGGGCGATGACGGGTGGCTCGTCGGAGCGCTCGCCGTGGCGCTCTCGCCGCCGCACGGTGTGGTCGCCCACGGGGACCTGAAGACGGCGTTCGCGACGTGGCGTGGCATCCCCGAGCCGAGTGACGGCGCCTTCGACCGCAACGTCCTGCGCCCGGCGCTGGCGCGGCGCTCGATCGACCTCCCCGGGCCGCGGCTGAACAAGATCGTCTACCTCGTCGAGCGGTGTCGCGCGACGACCGAGTTCCCTCCCCGGATACTCGACGAGATCCGCGCGGGGCTCGACCCCTAGAATCGATCGGGATGAGTCCCGCTGACCTGATTCCCCTCCTCCTTCTTGCCGTCGTCTTCTTCCTGCTGATCATCCGGCCGATGCGTGCGCGCCAGAAGCAGTACACCGAGCTGCGCCAGATGCAGGACGCCCTCCAGCCGGGCGCCCGCGTCATGATCAGCAGCGGCATCCACGGCACCGTGCAGAGCCTCGCCGACGAGACGATCGACCTCGAGGTCGCGCCCGGCGTCGTCATCACCGTCGCCCGCGCCGCGGTCGCCGAAGTGATCGACCCCCAGGCATGAGCGACTTCCCCGAGGTCGCCGCGCGCCTCGTGCGCGCCATCGAGGACTGGCCCGAGGCCGGCGTCACGTTCCGTGACATCACCCCGTTGCTCGCCGCCCCCGAGGGCCTGCGCGCCACCGTCGACGCTCTCGTCGACGCCGCGCGCGCATTCGGCCCGCTCGACGTCGTCGCCGGCGTCGAGGCCCGCGGCTTCCTGCTCGCGCCGCTGATCGCCGAGGCGCTCGGCATCGGCCTCGTGCCGGTCCGCAAGGCCGGCAAGCTGCCGGCGCGGACCCTCGCGGAGAACTACTCCCTCGAGTACGGCGAGGCGGTCGTGGAGATCCACGCCGACGCCGTCACCGAGGGTGCCCGCGTCCTCCTCGTCGACGACGTCCTCGCCACGGGCGGCACGCTGGCCGCCTCCCGGCGCCTGTTCGAGCGCGCCGGCGCCGAGGTCGCCGGCGGGCTCGTCCTCATCGAGCTGCCCGCCCTGGGCGGCCGCGACGCCCTCGGCGACCTCGCCCTGACCGCCCTCCTGGAGTACTGATGAGCCAGAACACCGTCCGCATCGTCGCCATCATCGCGATCGCCGCGCTCGTGCTCGGCGTGTTCGCGTCGGTGATCTCCGGCGCGCTCTGACCGGGCCTCCGTAGGATGGACTGAAGGAGGCACGCGTGGCTGAGCGGACCGAGGGATCCTCGACGAAGCCGGCCGAGTCCAGGACACCTGACTCGGCGCGGACGTCCTCGCGCGTGCGCAGCCGCCTCGCGCGGATCGGCGGCCGGTCCACCGGCGCCGGCAACCCGGTGCTCGACCCGCTCATCAAGGTCTACCGCGACACGCATCCCAAGGGCGACGTCACCGCGATCCAGAAGGCCTACGAGGTCGCCGCGGCGATGCACGAGGGTCAGAAGCGCAAGAGCGGCGACCCGTACATCACGCACCCGCTGGCCGTCGCCACGATCCTGGCCGAGCTCGGCATGACCGCGCCCACCCTGTGCGCCGCGCTGCTCCACGACACGGTCGAGGACACCTCGTACACGATCGAGCAGCTGCGCAAGGACTTCGGCGACGAGGTCGTGCACCTGGTCGACGGCGTCACGAAGCTCGACAAGGTCAAGTACGGCGACTCGGCCCAGTCCGAGACGATCCGCAAGATGGTCGTCGCGATGGCGCGCGACATCCGCGTGCTGGTCATCAAGCTCGCCGACCGCCTGCACAACATGCGCACCCTGCGCTACCTGCGCCAGGACAAGCAGGAGCGCATCGCCCGCGAGACGATCGAGATCTTCGCGCCCCTGGCCCACCGCCTGGGCATGAACACGATCAAGTGGGAGCTCGAGGACCTGTCGTTCGCGACCCTGCACCCCAAGGTCTACGACGAGATCGTGCGCCTGGTCGCCGAGCGCGCGCCGTCCCGCGAGGCGTTCCTGGAGCGCGTGATCCGCGACGTGAACTCCGACCTCGGGCACGCCAAGATCAAGGCGAAGATCACGGGCCGGCCGAAGCACTACTTCTCGATCTACCAGAAGATGCTCGTGCGCGGCCGCGACTTCTCCGACATCTTCGACCTCGTGGGCGTGCGCATCCTCGTCGACGACGTGGCCGACTGCTACGCCGTGCTGGGGGTCCTGCACGCGCGCTGGAACCCGATCCCGGGCCGTTTCAAGGACTACATCAGCGTCCCGAAGTTCAACATGTACCAGTCGCTGCACACCACCGTGATCGGCCCGCAGGGCAAGCCGGTCGAGCTGCAGATCCGCACGTACGCCATGCACCGTCGCGCCGAGTTCGGCGTCGCGGCGCACTGGAAGTACAAGGAGGAGTCGCTGGCGGCGGTCGGCGGCAAGGCGTCCAAGGGCGCCCCCGGCGGCAACGAGATGGTGTGGCTGCGCGAGCTCGTCGACTGGCAGTCCGAGACCGAGGACTCGAGCGACTTCCTGGACTCACTGCGCTTCGAGATGCAGAACGCCGGCGTCTACGCGTACACGCCGCGAGGCGATCTCATCCAGCTGCCCGCCGGGGCCACGCCCGTGGACTTCGCGTACGGCGTGCACACCGAGGTCGGTCACACGTGCGTCGGCGCCCGGGTCAACGGCCGCCTCGTCTCGTTGGAGTCCAAGCTCGAGAGCGGCGACGTCGTCGAGATCTTCACGTCGAAGTCGCCCACGGCCGGACCGAGCCGCGACTGGCTCGACTTCGTCAAGAGTCCCCGCGCCCGCAACAAGATCCGCCAGTGGTTCACGAAGGAGCGCCGCGAGGAGGCCATCGACCACGGCAAGGACCTCATTGCGAAGCAGATGCGCAAGGAGGGCCTCCCGATGCATCGCCTGTTCCGGCAGGCGAACCTCGACACGGTGGCCAAGGAGATGGGCCACGCCGACATCGCCGCGCTGTACGCGGCGGTGGGGGAGAGCAACGTCGGCGCGCAGAACGTCGTCGACCGCGTCATCGACCTCGCCGGCGGCCGTGAGGGCGCCGAGGAGGAGGCGGCCGAGGCCACGGCGATGCCGTTGCGCACGAGCCGCTCGGTCACGTCGGTCCGCGGCGACGCGGGCGTCGAGGTCGTGGGCGTGTCGGGCGACGTCATGGTCAAGCTGGCGCGCTGCTGCACGCCGGTGCCCGGTGACGCCATCCAGGGCTTCGTCACGCGCGGCTCGGGCATCTCGGTGCACCGCACCGACTGCGTGAACTTCACCGAGCTGGCCCACCAGACCGAGCGCGTCGTGGACGTGCGCTGGATCGCGAACGCGAAGACGACGTTCCTGGTGGCGATGCAGGTCGAGGGCCTCGACCGCCCGCACCTGCTCTCCGACATCACCAAGGTGATCTCCGACCAGCACGTCAACATCCTGTCGGCCACCCTCAGCACCGGGCGCGACCGCGTCGCGAAGAGCCGCTTCACCTTCGAGATGGCCGACGCCAAGCACCTCGGCGCCGTCCTCAAGGCCGTCGGCAACGTCCCCGGCGTCTTCGACGCCTACCGCGTCACCCAGTAGCCCGCGCCTCCGGCGCGCGAGATGTGTAGCGCTGTCCACCGTCTTACCGGCAGAACCGGCTGAAAAAGGTGGACAGCGCTACAGATCTGGAGCCCGAAGGGCTCGGAGCCTCAGCTGAAGTCGGAGGCGGTGCGGCGGGCGATGTCGAGGAAGGCCTGGCGGGACTCGAGGTTCTCGCGGAGCTTCGCGACCTTCTTCGTGTCGCCGGCGGCCTCGGCCTTGGCGATGTCGGCCTCGATGCCGGCGATGGCGTCCTCGAGCTTGGTGATCATGTCGTCCGCGCGGGCCGACTTCTCTGGGTCGGTGCGCTTCCACTCTTGGTCACCGGCGTCGCGGATCGCCTTCTCGACGGCGCGGATGCGACCCTCGAGCTCCTTGATCTGGTCGCGCGGGACCTTGCCCGCGGCCTCCCAGCGGTCGGCGATGTCGTGCCAGGCGCGACGCGTGGCCTCGAGGTCCTTGATCGGCAGCAGCGCCTCGGCCTCGACGAGGATCTCGCGCTTGACCGCGGCGTTCTCGGCGAACTCGGACTCCTGCGCGGCGTTCGCGGCCTCGCGAGCCTGGAAGAAGACGTCCTGGGCGGCGCGGAAGCGCTTCCACAGCTTGTCCTCGACGTTGCGCGGCGCGGAGCCGGCGGCCTTCCAGCGCTGCATGAGGTCGCGGTAGGCGCCGGAGGTCGGCCCCCACTCGGTGGAGCCGGAGAGGGCCTCGGCCTCCTCGATCAGCTTCTCCTTGATCTTCTTGGCCTCGTCTCGACGGACGCTCTGCTCGCCGAAGTGGGCCTTGCGCTTCTTCGTGTACGCGGTGCGGGCGCTGGAGAAGCGGTGCCACAGCTCGTCGTCGGCGGCCTTGCTGAGCCGGGGGAGTGCCTTCCACTCGTCGAGCAGCGCGCGCAGCCGGTCGGCGCCGTTGCGCCAGTCCTGTCCGGCGCCGATCTTCTCGGCCTCGGCGACGATGCGCGTCTTGGCCTCGGTGGCCTCGGCGGTGCGCTGCTCGCGCTCGGCCTTGCGCTTGGCCCGCAGCTCGCCCAGGGCCGGCTCGAGCTTGTCGAGCCGCGCGGACAGCGACGCGAGGTCGCCGATCGCCTGCGCGTCGACGAGCTGCTCGCGGATGGTCGCGATCGCCTTCGTGGCGTCGTCGGGCGAGACGGTGCCGGCCTCGATCCGCTTCTCCAGCAGATCGACCTCGGTCTCGAGGTTGTCGAAGCGTCGCGTGTAGAACGCGAGCGCCTCGTCGGCGTCGCCGCCGGTCACCCATTGTCCGATCAGACGCTCGCCGTCGCCCTCTTTGACGTAGACGTTGCCGTCCGCGTCGACGCGGCCCCAGTCACTCATGGCGGTCAGTCTAGGAGGTTCGCGGCGCTGGGTCCTCCTCGCGTACCCTGACAGGCGTGCTTCTCACCGCCTTCCCCGCCGGACCGCTGCAGGCGAACTGCTATTTCGTCGCCTCCGGACCCGGCCAGCCGTGCGCGATCGTCGACCCCGGGATGCAGTCCTTCGAGGGCGTCCGCGCCGTCGTCGCCGAGCACGACCTGACCCCGGCGGCCGTGCTGGTCACCCACGGCCACTTCGACCACATGTGGGACGCCGCGCAGGTCGCCGACGCCTACGGCTGCCCGCTGTGGATCCACCCGGCCGACCGGCACCTGCTCGCCGACCCGATGGCCGCGATCTCGAACGAGTCGGCGGCGATGCTGCGCCAGCAGCTCGGCGAGATCGACGAGTCCCAGTTCTCCGAGCCCGCCGACGTCCGCGACGCCGTCGACGGCGCCACGATCGAGGTCGGCGACCTGACGCTCACGGTCGACCACTGCCCGGGCCACACGCCGGGCACGGTCGCGTACCGCGTCGACTACACGGGCCCCGAGCCCGTCTCGCAGATCATGTTCTCCGGCGACTTCCTGTTCTACGGCTCGATCGGCCGCACCGACCTGGTCGGCGGCGTGCACGCCGAGATGCTGCGCAGCCTGCAGTCCAAGGTGCTGACGCTGCCCGACGACGTCGTCGTCCTGCCGGGCCACGGCCAGCAGACCTCGATCGGCCGCGAGAAGGCCACGAACCCGTTCCTCGCGGAGCTGACGGCATGATCGAGCGCCAGCGAGATCCATTCAGGCACCTCATGTCGGCGCGTCCGTACCGTGCTTCTTCGACGGAGGTGTCGTCATGAGCAGACTGAGCGGCTTCCCGGAGTTCCTGCCGGCGGAGCGGAACGTCGAGCTCGCCGTGCTGGACCACCTCGCGCGCGTCTTCGAACTGCACGGGTTCGGCAACATCGAGACCCGCGCCGTCGAGCCGCTCGAGACGCTGCTGCGCAAGGGCGAGATCGACAAGGAGGTCTACGCCGTCCGCCGCCTGCACGCCGACGAGTCCGAGGCCTCCGAGCTGGCCCTGCACTTCGACCTCACCGTGCCGTTCGCGCGCTACGTCGTGGAGAACGCCGGCCACCTGCAGTTCCCGTTCCGCCGCTACCAGATCCAGAAGGTCTGGCGCGGCGAGCGCCCGCAGGCCGGCCGCTTCCGTGAGTTCACGCAGGCCGACATCGACATCGTCGGCGACGGCACGCTGCCGTTCCACTTCGACGTCGAGGTCGCCCGCGTCATGGCGGAGGCGCTCGCGGGGCTGCCCATCCCGGGCCTGTCGCTGACACTGCAGGTCAGCAACCGCAAGGTCCTCGAGGGCTTCTACCTGGGTCTGGGCATCGCCGAGCCCACGGCCGTCATGCAGGTGATCGACAAGCTCGACAAGCTGCCGGCCGAGCGCATCGCCGAGCTGCTGACCGAGCAGGGCCTCACGCCCGACCAGGCCGAGGCGTGCCTGGCGCTGGCCGAGATCGTCACCACCGACACGTCGTTCGTGCAGCGCGTGCGCGACCTCGGCGTCGAGCACCCGATGCTCGACGAGGGGCTCACCGAGCTCGAGGCCGTGGTCGCGGGCTGCGCCACCGTCGAGGGCGTCACCGTCACGGCCGACCTGCGCATCGCGCGCGGCCTCGACTACTACACCGGCACCGTGTTCGAGACCCGCGTGGCCGAGCACCCGGCGCTGGGCTCGATCTGCTCGGGCGGCCGCTACGACCAGCTGGCCAGCGACGGCAAGCGCACGTACCCCGGCGTCGGCCTGTCGATCGGCGTCTCGCGCCTGCTGTCCACGCTCACGACGAGCGGCATCACCTCCTCGCGCTCGGTGCCGTCGGCGGTCCTCGTGGCCGTCAACGACGAGGACTCCCGACCCGGCAGCGATGCGATCGCGCAGCGCCTGCGCGCCCGCGGCATCGCGTGCGAGGTGGCCCCGGCCGCCCAGAAGTTCGGCAAGCAGATCCGCTTCGCCGAGCGCCGCGGCATCCCGTTCGTCTGGTTCGTCACCGAGGATGGCGACCAGGTGAAGGACATCCGAACCGGTGAGCAGGTGTCGGCCGATCCCGACGCCTGGACGCCCCCCGAGACCGACCTGCGACCGCAGGTGACCCACAAGGAGACGACAGCGTGATCCGCACCCATGACGCCGGAACCCTGACGGCCGCGAACATCGGCGAGAGCGTCACGCTCGCCGGGTGGGTCGCCCGTCGCCGCGACCACGGCGGCGTCGCCTTCATCGACCTGCGCGAGGCCAGTGGCGTCGCCCAGGTCGTCGTCCGCGAGGACGTCGCCCACCAGCTGCGCAGCGAGTTCTGCCTCAAGGTCACCGGCACGGTCCAGCGCCGTCCCGAGGGCAACGAGAACCCCGCGATCGCCACGGGCGAGATCGAGGTCATCGCCGACGACGTCGAGATCCTGTCGCGCTCCGAGCCGCTGCCGTTCCCGATCGACGAGCACGTGGAAGTGGGCGAGGAGGCGCGGCTCAAGCACCGCTACCTCGACCTGCGCCGGCCCGCCCCGGCCCACGCGATGCGGCTGCGCTCGAAGGTCAACGCGGCCGCCCGCGCCGTGCTGGAGCGCCACGACTTCGTCGAGGTCGAGACGCCCACGCTGACCCGCTCCACGCCCGAGGGCGCGCGCGACTTCCTCGTTCCGGCGCGCCTGCGTCCCGGCTCCTGGTACGCGCTGCCCCAGAGCCCCCAACTGTTCAAGCAGCTGCTCATGGTGGGCGGGCTCGAGCGGTACTACCAGATCGCGCGCTGCTACCGCGACGAGGACTTCCGCGCCGACCGTCAGCCCGAGTTCACCCAGCTGGACATCGAGATGAGCTTCGTCGACCCCGACGACGTCATGGCGCTGGCCGAGGAGATCTACGTCGCGCTGTGGAAGCTGATCGACGTCGACCTGCCGACGCCGTTCCCGCGGATCACGTACGCCGACGCGATGAGCAAGTACGGCTCGGACAAGCCCGACCTGCGCTTCGACCTCGAGCTCGTCGAGCTGACCGACTACTTCAAGGACACGCCGTTCCGCGTGTTCCAGGCGCCGTACGTCGGCGCGGTCGTGCACCCGGGCGGCGCCTCGCAGGCCCGCCGCACGCTCGACGGCTGGCAGGAGTGGGCCAAGCAGCGCGGCGCCCGAGGGCTCGCCTACGTGCTGGTCCAGGAGGACGGCACGCTCGGCGGACCGGTGGCCAAGAACCTGTCCGAGACCGAGCGCGAGGGCCTCGTCGAGGCCGTCGGTGCGAAGCCCGGCGACGCGGTCTACTTCTCGGCAGGCCCGGTCAAGAGCTCGCGCCAGCTGCTCGGCGCCGCGCGCATCGAGATCGCGAAGCGCGAGAACCTCATCGACGAGTCGAAGTGGGCCTTCGCGTTCGTCGTCGACTGGCCGATGTTCGAGGCCGTCAGCGAGCTCGACTCCGGCGACGTCGCGGTCGGTGGTGGCGAGTGGACCGCGGTGCACCACGCCTTCACCGCGCCCCAGGACCCCGAGACCCTGGCCACGCCGGGCGACTCGCTCGCGCAGGCCTATGACATCGTCTGCAACGGCAACGAGGTCGGTGGCGGCTCGATCCGCATCCACCGCGAGGACGTCCAGAAGCGCGTCTTCGAGATCATGGGCATCGGCGCCGAGGAGGCCCAGGAGAAGTTCGGCTTCCTGCTCGAGGCGTTCAAGTACGGCGCCCCGCCGCACGGCGGCATCGCGTTCGGCTGGGACCGCACGGTCGCGCTGCTCGCCGGGGCCGACTCGATCCGTGAGGTCATCGCGTTCCCGAAGTCCGGCGGCGGCTACGACCCGCTGACCGCGGCGCCCGCGCCGATCACGCCCGAGCAGCGTGCCGAGGCCGGTGTCGACGCCGAGCCCGAGGCGGACGACGAGAACGCCGACGAGGCGTGAGCTCCGTCGGCGAGAAGGCCACCTACGTCGAGTACCTGGCCCAGTACCGCCAGACGCTGCTGCGCAAGTGCGAGGACCTCTCGCCCGAGCAGCTCGCGCTGCGCAGCGTGCCGCCCAGCACGCTGTCGCTGCTCGGCCTCGTCCGTCACATGGCGTACGTCGAGCACACCTGGTTCGTGCGCGTCGGTCAGCAGTCGTCGGAGGCACCGCTGTTCCTGAAGGAGCAGGACAGCGACGCGGACTTCAACGACGCGGTCGGCACGCAGGAGTGCGTCGACGAGGCCTTCGCCGCGCTGCGCACCCAGGTGGAGCGGGCCGAGCAGTGGCTCGACGGCATCGACGAGGCCGACTTCGGCCGCGAGCTGCCCCATCACCGCTCCGGCACGGTCGAGATCCGCGACCTGCTGGTCCACATGATCGAGGAGTACGCGCGCCACTGCGGTCACGCCGACCTGCTGCGCGAGTGCATCGACGGTCGCACGGGAGAGTAGGCGCCACGCGGGAGTGACGCCGTAGGCTCGTGGGGTGACCGACGGACTCTTCGACCTTCCCGAGGCGCCCGACACGAGCCGGCGCGACTCCAGCGGCACGCTCGCCGGCAACGCCCACTCCAGCGCGCCGCTCGCGGTGCGGATGCGGCCGCAGTCGCTGGACGAGCTGGTGGGCCAGCAGCACCTTCTCGCGCCGGGCTCGCCGCTGCGCCGGATGATCGAGGGCAGCGCTCCGCTGACCGTGCTGCTGTGGGGGCCTCCCGGCACCGGCAAGACCACGCTCGCCAGCCTCATCAGCCACCAGACCGATCGACGCTTCGTGGAGGTCTCGGCGGTCAGCGCCGGCGTGAAGGAGGTCCGCGAGGTCATCGCGGGCGCCCGTCAGGCGCTGTCGCGCGGCAAGGAGACCGTCCTCTTCGTCGACGAGGTCCACCGCTTCAGCAAGGCCCAGCAGGACGCGCTGCTGCCCGGGGTCGAGAACCGCTGGGTCAGCCTCGTCGCGGCCACCACCGAGAACCCGCACTTCAGCGTCATCTCGCCGCTGCTGAGCCGCTCGCTGCTGCTCACCCTCCAGCCGCTGACCGACGACGACATCACGGTGCTGGTGGACCGGGCGATCGAGGACGAGCGCGGCTACGGCGGCGCGATCTCGATCAGCCAGGAGGCGCGGGAGCACCTCGTACGGCTGGCCGGCGGCGACGGCCGCCGCGTGCTGACCTACCTCGAGGCCGCGGCCGGTGCCGCCGCCGACCAGGGCCACGAGGAGATCACCCTCGACGACGCCGCGCTCGCGGTGGACAAGGCCGCCGTCCGCTACGACCGCCAGGGCGACCAGCACTACGACGTGACGAGCGCATTCATCAAGTCGATCCGCGGCTCCGACGTGGACGCCGCGCTGCACTACCTGGCGCGGATGATCGAGGCGGGGGAGGACCCGCGGTTCATCGCCCGCCGCCTGATGATCCATGCCAGCGAGGACATCGGCATGGCCGACCCCACCGCGCTGCCGCTGGCCACCGCGACGGCGCAGGCGGTCGCGATGATCGGCTTCCCCGAGGCCCGCATCCCGCTCGCGCAGGCCGTGATCCACCTGGCCACGGCGCCGAAGTCGAACTCGGTCATCCGCGCGATCGACGCGGCGATGGCCGACGTGCGGGCCGGCAAGGTGGGCGCCGTCCCGCCCGCACTGCGCGACGCGCACTACTCCGGCGCCAAGAAGCTGGGCCACGGGCATGACTACGTCTACGCCCACGACGACCCGCGCGGCGTCGTGTCGCAGCAGTACGCGCCCGACGACGTCGACGGCTCCGACTACTACCGGCCGGGGCCCCACGGCGCGGAAGGAGCGATCGCGGAGCGGCTCGCCCGAATCCGCGCGATCGTCCGAGACCGGTAACCTCGTTCCCATGTCCGTGCAGCTCGCGATGCTCGTCGCCACCGCCGTCCTGGCGGTCGTCGCGGTGGCCGCGGCCGTGGTCGCGGTGCGCGCGCTGCGCCAGGCGAAGGCGCTGGCCGACCGAGAGCCGGCGAGCGTGGGCGAGCCGGTGAGCACGGTGCTCGAGCCGGTCCTGGTGACCGAGCCCAAGGGCGAGGGCGAGCGCGAGCCGGAGCTCGAGGTCGTGCGCGTCGTCGAGGGCCGCGTGATCGTGCAGCCCACCCACGACCAGGTCGTGTCGGCGTCGATGACGCGTCCTGCCGTCCGGCTGAACATCGTCGCGGCGGGCGTCGCGCACGCGCTGCGTCCCGAGAGCCGCGACCGGATCCTGGGCCTCATGCGCCGTGAGTACCGCGCCCGGAAGCGAGCTCGTCAGCGGGCCGCCCGTGCGGCGGCCCGCGCCACCAACGGACCGCCCCCACCGCCCGGCGGCCGGGGCTGGGTGGGCTCATGAGCGCCCGCCTCGCCTGGTTCGTCGCCGGCGCCGCGGCGGGCGTCTACTCCAGCGTCAAGGCCAAGCGGGCGGCCTACCGGCTGTCCATGCCCGGCCTGATCGACCAGGCGGCCGCGCTCGGCTCCGGCGTCCGTGCCTTCCGTGCCGAGATGGCCGAGGGCATGTCCGCCCAGGAGCAGCACCTGCGCCAGCACCTGCTCGACCACGAACCCCGGCTCGCCCTGACCGAGCCCACCGAACCCTCCGAACCTAAGGACCCCCACTGATGGAGACCGCTGAGATCCGGCGCCGATTCCTGAACCACTTCGAGAACGCCGGCCACACGGTCGTGCCCTCGGCGCCGCTGCTGTTCGACGACCCGAACCTGCTGTTCGTCAACGCCGGCATGGTGCCGTTCAAGCCGTACTTCCTCGGCCAGGAGACGCCGCCGTTCGACCGCGCCACGAGCGTGCAGAAGTGCGTGCGCACCCTCGACATCGAGGAGGTCGGCAAGACCACCCGCCACGGCACGTTCTTCCAGATGAACGGCAACTTCAGCTTCGGCGACTACTTCAAGGAAGGCGCCATCACGCTCGCGTGGGAGCTGATCACGAAGTCGGTCGACGACGGGGGCCTGGGCTTCGACCCGGAGAAGATCTGGGTCACGGTCCTGCACACCGACACCGAGGCGCGCGAGATCTGGAAGAGGGTCGCGGGCCTGCCCGACGAGCGCATCCAGAACCGCGGCCTGCTGGACAACTACTGGCACATGGGCGTCGAGGGACCGGGCGGCCCCTGCTCGGAGATCTACGTCGACCGCGGCCCCGAGTACGGCCCCGACGGCGGCCCCGAGGCCGACGAGGACCGCTTCCTGGAGATCTGGAACCTGGTCTTCATGCAGGAGGAGATCACCAACGTCACCGCGAAGGACCAGTTCGACGTCGTCCAGCCGCTGCCGAAGCAGAACATCGACACCGGCATGGGGCTGGAGCGCGTCGCGTACCTGCTGCAGGGCAAGGAGAACCTCTACGAGATCGACGAGGTCTTCCCGGTCATCGAGCGTGCCTCCGAGCTCACGGGCCGCACGTACGGCGCCGACCACACCGACGACGTGCGCTTCCGTGTGGTCGCCGACCACGTCCGCAGCAGCCTCATGCTGATCGGCGACGGCGTCACGCCCGGCAACGAGAGCCGCGGCTACGTGCTGCGCCGGCTCCTGCGCCGCGCGGTCCGCTCGATGCGCCTGCTCGGCTACGAGGACCCCGCGCTGCCCCAACTGCTCCCGGTGAGCATGGAGCGGATGAAGGCCTCCTACCCCGAGCTGGAGACCGACTTCGCGCGCATCAGCCAGATCGCGTACGCCGAGGAGGAGGCGTTCCGCCAGACCCTCGGCAAGGGCACGCAGATCTTCGACGTCGCCGCGGGCGAGACGAAGAGGTCCGGCGGCACGGTGCTGGGCGGCCAGCAGGCGTTCCAGCTGCACGACACGTACGGCTTCCCGATCGACCTGACCCTGGAGATGGCCGAGGAGCAGGGCCTCTCGGTCGACCAGGAGGGCTTCCGCTCGCTCATGGCCGAGCAGAAGGCGCGCGCGAAGGCGGACGCGAAGTCCAAGAAGGGCCTGCACGCCGACACCACGGTCTACCGCGAGACGATCGACGCGTTCGGCCCCACCGACTGGGTCGCGTACACGAACCTCATCACCGAGTCGAAGGTGCTGGCGCTGCTGTCCGGCGGCCAGTCGGTGCCGGTGCTGTCCGAGGGCCAGGTCGGCGAGGTCGTGCTCGACCGCACCGGCTTCTACGCCGAGTCCGGTGGCCAGAACGCCGACGCCGGCGTGCTGCGCTGGGACGGCGGCCGGGCCGAGGTGCTCGACGTCCAGCGCCCGATCCGTGGCCTCGTCGTGCACCAGGTGCGCGTGGTCGAGGGCGAGCTGACCACGGGCTTCGAACTGTCGGCCGAGGTCGACCACGAGTGGCGCGTGGGCGCCCGCCAGGCGCACTCGGGCACGCACGTCGTGCACGCGGCGCTGCGCGAGGTGCTCGGCCCCACGGCCCTGCAGTCCGGCTCGTACAACCGGCCGGGCTACCTGCGCCTCGACTTCGGCTGGGGCAGCGCGCTCGATCCCGAGCAGTTCCACCAGGTCGAGCAGGTCTCCAACCGGGCGCTGCGCGAGGACCTGCAGGTCTCGCAGCACTGGATGACGCTGCCCGAGGCGAAGGAGTTCGGCGCGCTCGCGCTGTTCGGTGAGACGTACGGCGAGGAGGTCCGCGTCATCGAGATCGGCGGCCCCTGGTCGCGCGAGCTCTGCGGCGGCACGCATGTCGAGCGCTCCAGCCAGATCGGCACCGTCGTGCTGACCTCGGACACCTCGGTGGGTGCCGGCAACCGCCGCATCGAGGCGCTCACCGGCATCGAGGGCTTCCAGTACCTCGCCCGCGAGCGCGACCTCGTGCTGCAGCTGACCGACGTGCTGAAGGCCAAGCCCGAGGACCTGCCGCACCGCGTGCAGGACCTCGTCTCGCGCCTGAAGGGCACCGAGAAGGAGCTCGAGAAGATCCGCACCGCGCAGCTCCAGGGCGCGGCGGGCGACGTGGCCAAGGCCGCCGAGGACATCGACGGCGTCGCGTTCGTCGGCCACCGTGCCGAGGGCGTCGGCGGCGGCGACGTGCGTCAGCTGGCGCTGGACATCCGTGGCCGCATCACGGATCGTCCCGCGGTCGTCGTGGTGATCGGCACGGCCGGTGACAAGCCGTCCGCCGTCGTCGCGCTCAACCCCGCGGCGATCGACCGCGGCCTGTCGGCGCAGCAGCTCATCGCGACGGTGGGCGAGCGGATCGGCGGTCGCGGTGGCGGCAAGGCCGACGTCGCCCAGGGCGGCGGCACCGACCTGGCCGGCATCGATCCCGCGTTCGCGGCCGTCCGGGACGCCCTGCGCGGATGATCGGGCACCGATGACCTGGCGCAGGGGCCGCCGGCTCGGCGTCGACGTCGGCGACGCCCGGATCGGGGTCGCGTCGTGCGACCCCGACGGGCTGATCGCCACGCCGATCGAGACGGTGCCCGCCGGACCGGCGGCGATCGGCCGTCTCGTCGCCCTCGCCGACGAGTACGAGGCGCTCGAGGTCGTCGTCGGGCTGCCTCTGGGCCTGTCCGGTCGCGAGGGGCCCGCCGCGGTCAAGGTGCGGGCCTTCGCGGCGGCACTCGCCACCGCGCTTCCGCGGGTTTCGGTACGGTTGATCGATGAACGACTCTCGACGGTGGCGGGCCAGGCCCAGCTGCACGCGAGTGGACGCACGACGAAATCGTCACGATCGGTCATCGACCAGGCAGCAGCCGTGGTGATTCTGCAGTCGGCCATCGACGCCGAGAAGATGCGCGGAACCGCGCCCGGCGAGCTGGTCGTGACGACGGAAGGAAACGACGCATGAGCGAGAGTGACGGCGGTCTGGAGATCCTGACCGGCGAGGAGGAGCCGAGACGCGCGCGTCCCGGCTCGCGTCGCAGGGAGGAGCCCCCGAGGAAGAAGTCGGGGATCAAGAACGTGATCGCCCTGCTCGCGGTCATCGCCATCCTCATCGGCGGGTACGTCGTCGTCACCAACGTCATGGACCGCATGGGCGGCGCCGAGGACTACTCGGGCCAGGGCACCGGCACGGCCGAGGTCACGATCCCGTCCGGCGCGAACGGCGTCCAGATCGCCCGCCTGCTCGCCGAGCAGGACGTCGTGAAGTCGTCCGAGGCGTTCTACCAGCTCAGCCTCACCGACGCGCGCGCCCAGAAGATCCAGCCGGGCACCTACACGCTGCGCCAGCAGATGTCGGCCGAGGCCGCGCTGACCGCGCTCGTCGACCCGTCGGCGCGCGTCCAGGCCAAGTTCACCGTGCCCGAGGGCGCCCGCGTGGGCCAGATCGTCGAGATCATCTCGAAGAACACCGAGCTGGAGGCCAAGGACCTCGAGGCGGCGCTCGACGACCCGTCGACGATCGGCCTGCCCGACTACGCGAACGGCAACCCCGAGGGCTACCTCTACCCCGAGACGTACTTCGTCGAGCCGGGCGACGACGCGAAGGCCGTGCTGACGCGCATGGTCCAGCAGACGCTCAAGGTCGCGAAGGACCTCGACATCGGCTCGCGCGCGCCCGCGCTCGGCCTCAACGGCGAAGAGGTCCTGACCGTCGCCAGCATCCTGGAGTACGAGGGCCAGAAGCCCGAGGACTACGCCAAGATCGCGCGCGTGCTCTACAACCGCATCGACCAGGGCATGCCCCTGCAGCTCGACTCCACCGTCTCGTACGTGAGCGAGCGCAAGGGCGACGTCTGGACCACGGCCGAGGAGCGCGCCAACCCGTCGCTCTACAACACGTACCAGCACGCGGGCCTGCCCCCGGGCCCGATCGGCTCGCCCGGCCAGGCCTCGATCGAGGCGGCGCTGAACCCGGCGGACGGCGACTGGCTGTACTTCTTCGCCAAGAAGGACGGCTCGGTCGTCTACAACCAGGACTTCGGCAAGCACACCTCGGACTGCCAGGCCGAGTACGGCGCCGGTTCGTGCGGCGGCTGACATGAGGTGTGCCGTCCTCGGCTCGCCGATCGCGCACTCGCTGTCACCGGCGATGCACCGCGCGGCGTACCGGGTGCTCGGCCTCGACTGGAGCTACGGCGCGTTCGACGTGCAGGAGGGTGAGCTCACCGAGTTCGTCTCGGAGCACCGAGACGGCTGGCGGGGCTACTCCGTCACGGCGCCGCTCAAGCGCGAGGCCGCCGCGCTGGCGGCCCGGCGCGACGCCGTCGTCGAGGCGCTCGGCGTGGCGAACACGCTCGTGGCGGTCGACGGTGGCTGGGCCGCGTCGAACACCGACGTGCCCGGGGCGGCCAACGCCCTCCGCGAGGTCGGTGTCGGGTCGCTCGCGTCCGTGCGCATCGTCGGCGCGGGCGCGACGGCCGCCTCGGTCGCGCTCTCGTGCTCCCGGCTGGGAGCGCGCGAGGTCGAGCTGCGCGTTCGCGACACCGCGCGCGCCGCGGCCACGGCGAGCGTGATCGAGTCGCTGGGACTCGCGGTGTCGGTCGTGCCGCTGCACGTCGACGTGCTCGAGTCGGTCGACCTGCTGGTCTCCACGGTGCCCGGCGACGCCCTCGCGGGTCGCGAGCACGCGTTCATCGGCTCGGCCGCCGCGGTGTTCGACGTCGTCTACGACCCGTGGCCCACGGGCCTCATGCGCTCGGCCCAGGCCGAGGGCCTCCCGCTCGCCACCGGACTCGATCTGCTGGCTCACCAGGCGGTGCTCCAGGTCGACCTCATGACCGGGCGCACGGTCGAGCCGGGCGTCCTGGTGACGGCGGCCATGGAGGCGCTCGCCAGCCGTTAGGGTGCACCTCGTGCCCCTTCCCGTCGCCTCGGTCGTCGCGATCCTGCTGGCCGGACTGCTGGCCGCGCTCTCGCCCCGGATCCTGGCCCGGCTGCCCGAGCCGACCGGGGAGCCGGAGCCGGACATGCCGCCGAAGATCCCGTACGCCGAGCTCGCCGGCGCGCGCTGGCTCGGCCTGTGGCTCGCGCTGCCCGCGATGGTCCTCGCCGGGGTCGCCGCCGCGACGATCAGCGAGCCCGCGCTGCTGCCCGTGTGGGTGCCCATCGCCGCCGCGACGCCCGTGCTGGCGTGGGTGGACTGGAAGGTCCACCTCCTGCCGTACCTGATCGTCGCGCCGCTGTACGTCGTCACGTGGCTCCTGACCGGCCTCGGGGCGTTGCTGATGCGCGACGCCTCGGTGCTGCTGGGGGCGCTCATCGGCAACGTGCTGGTGTTCGGCTTCTACTTCGTCCTCGCCCTGATCGGGCCGATGGGCTACGGCGACGTGCGGCTGTCGGCGGTGGTGGGCGTGGGCCTCGGTCCGCTGGGTCTCGTGGCCACCTACTACGGCGTGTTCTTCGGTCTGTGCATCGGCGCCGTCGTCGGGCTGGTGCTCGTCCGCGGACGCCTCGGCCGGAACATCCCGATCGCGTTCGGTCCGTACCTGCTGCTCGGTGCGTTCGCCGCGGTGTGGGTCTGAGAGAATCGCCCCATGCTTCGTTGGTTGACCGCCGGTGAGTCACACGGCCCCGCACTCGTCGCGACCCTCGACGGCCTCCCGGCCGGTGTGGAGGTCACGAGCAAGGAGATCCAGGCGGCCCTCGCGCGCCGCCGCCTCGGCTACGGCCGCGGCGCCCGGATGGCCTTCGAGGCCGACGAGCTCGAGATCATCGGCGGCATCCGCCACGGGCGCACGCTCGGCAGCCCGATCGCGATGCGGATCGGCAACAGCGAGTGGCCCAAGTGGGAGCAGGTCATGGCGGCCGACCCGGTCGACCCCGAGACCCTCGCCGGTCTCAAGCGCAACGCCCCGCTGACGCGTCCGCGCCCCGGCCACGCCGACCTCGCGGGCATGCAGAAGTTCGACTTCGACGAGGCCCGCCCGATCCTCGAGCGCGCGAGCGCCCGCGAGACCGCGGCCCGCGTCGCGCTCGGCGAGATCGCCGCGCAGTTCATCGCGCAGACCACCGGCGCCCGCATCGTCAGCCACGTCGTCGAGCTGGGCACCGTGAAGGCGCCCGCCGGCGTGCTGCCGGGCCACGCCGACGTCGAGCGCCTCGACGCCGACCCGCTGCGCTGCTTCGACCCCGCCACGTCCGAGCTGATGGTGGCCGAGGTCGACGCCGCCCACAAGGACGGCGACACCCTCGGCGGCGTCGTCGAGGTCATCGTCGAGGGCCTGCCGCCGGGACTCGGCTCGCACACGCAGTGGGACCGCCGTCTCGACAGCCGCCTCGCGGCCGCGCTCATGGGCATCCAGGCCATCAAGGGCGTCGAGCTCGGCGACGGCTTCGAGCTGGCGCGCACGCGCGGCTCGCTGGCCCACGACGAGATCGTTCCGACGCCCGAGGGCATCCGGCGTGTCTCCGGCCGTGCCGGCGGCACCGAGGGCGGCATGACCACCGGCGAGCTGCTGCGCGTCCGCGCCGCGATGAAGCCCATCGCCACCGTCCCGCGTGCGCTGCGCACCGTCGACGTGCAGACCGGCGAGGAGACGCGAGCCCACCACCAGCGCTCCGACGTGTGCGCGGTCCCGGCGGCCGGCATCGTGGCCGAGGCCATGGTGGCGCTCGTCGTCGCCGACGCGCTGCTGGAGAAGTTCGGCGGCGACTCCGTCGGCGAGACCAGCCGCAACGTGCGCTCCTATCTCGACAACCTGAGCCACCGGTGACCGGCACGCGCCCGGTCGTCGTGGTCGTCGGTCCGCCCGGCGCCGGGAAGACCACGGTGGCCGGACTGCTGGCGGATCGACTCGGGGTGCAGGTCCGCGACACCGACCAGGACGTCGAGGCCGCCGAGGGCGAGAGCGTGCAGGACATCTTCGTCGGCCGTGGCGAGCCCGTCTTCCGCCGGCTCGAGGCCGCCGCGGTGGCCGAGGCGCTGCGCACGCACGACGGCGTGCTCGCACTGGGCGGGGGAGCGGTCATGGACGACGGCACCCGCGCGCTGCTGGCCGACCACGTCGTGGCCCACCTCGACGTGGGTCTGGCGCAGGCCGCCGCCCGCGTCGGCATGAACTCCGGCCGCCCGCTGCTGCTGGGCAACATCCGCGGGCAGCTCAAGGCCCTCATGGACTCGCGCCGCCCGCTCTACAACGAGGTCGCGACGTTCACCGTGGACACGAACGACCTCTCGCCCGACCAGGTCGTCGACCGCGTCCTCGCGGAGCTGGGCCGATGACCCGCCGCGTCGCGGTCGAGACCTCCCAGCCCTACGAGGTCGTGGTCGGGCACCACGTCATGGCCGAGCTCGAGACGCTCGTGCCCGACGACGCGCTGCGCGTCGCGATCGTCCACGCCGGACCCGTCACCGGCGTCGCCGAGGGTCTCGCGCAGCACCTGGCCGGCCGCGAGGTGCTGCTGATCGAGACGCCCGACGGCGAGCAGGCCAAGACCGTCGAGTTCCTGGCGCACTGCTGGGACCAGCTGGGCCTGCGCGGCTTCACCCGCTCCGACCTCGTGATCGGCGTCGGGGGAGGAGCCACCACCGACCTCGCCGGCTTCGTCGCGGCCAGCTGGCTGCGCGGCGTCCGGTTCGTCACGGTCCCCACGACCGTGCTCGGCATGGTCGACGCGGCCGTCGGCGGCAAGACCGGCATCAACGTCGCGGCCGGCAAGAACCTCGTGGGCGCGTTCCACGAGCCGATCGGCGTGCTGTGCGACCTCGCCACGCTCGCGGAGCTGCCCGAGCGTGAGCTGCGCGGGGGACTGGCCGAGGTCGTGAAGTGCGGCTTCATCGCCGACCCGTCCATCCTCACCGACGTCGAGGCCTCGCCCGAGCGGGCGCTCGACCCCACCGACGACCTCCTCGCCGACCTCGTCACCCGCGGCATCGCCGTGAAGGCGCGCACCGTCGCCACCGACCTGCACGAGCGCGGCGCCGACGGCTCGATCGGCCGCGAGGCGCTCAACTACGGCCACACGCTCGGCCACGCGATCGAGCGACACGAGCGGTACACCCTGCGCCACGGCGAGGCGATCAGCGTGGGCATGGTGTTCGTGGCCGAGCTCGCCCACCGCACCGGCCTGGTCGACGACGCGCTGCTGGCCCGTCACCGTGACACGCTGGGTCTCGTGGGCCTGCCGACCAGCTACGACGGAGCGACGTTCGAGGAGCTGCTCGCCGGGATGCGCCTCGACAAGAAGACGCGCGGCGACCAGCTGCGGTTCGTCGTGCTCGACGGCCTCGCGAGCCCGCGCATCCTCGCCGGTCCCGACGAGGACGTGCTCCGCGCCAGCTGGGAGGCCGTCCGTGGCTGATCCGAGCCGGCTCGAGCGCCTCCGCGGCCTGCTGGCCGAGGGCGGCCATGCCGCGATGTACGTCTCCGACCTGGTCAACCTGCGCTACCTGACCGGCTTCACGGGGTCGAACGGCGCCGCGCTGGTGCCCACCGAGGGCGAGCCGCTGTTCCTCACCGACGGGCGCTACCGCGACCAGGCCGCGGCCGAGCTCGACGCCGCCGGACTGGGCGACGTCGAGATCGTCATCACGCGCGACCTGATCGGCGTGGCCGCGGGTCGTGCGCCCGCCGACCTCGTCGCCGAGACCCACCTGCTCGACGTCGACTCGTGGCAGCGACTCGACCGTCCCGAGGCCTCCGGTCGGCTCGTGGAGCGGCTGCGCGAGGTCAAGGACGAGACCGAGGTCGCCGCGCTGCGTCGGGCCTGTGAGATCTCCTGCGAGGCACTCGAGGCCCTGCTGGTCGGTCCGCTCGTCGGCCGCACCGAGCGCGAGGTGGCCCGCGACCTCGAGTGGCGCATGCTCGAGCTCGGCGCCGAGGACAAGGCGTTCGACACGATCCTGGCCTCCGGCGAGCACACCGCGATCCCGCACCACTCGCCGACCGACCGTGAGCTGCGCGCCGGCGACCTGCTCAAGATCGACTTCGGCGCGCGGTTCGACGGCTACCACGCCGACTGCACCCGCACGGTCGTCCTCGGCCCCGCCGCCGACTGGCAGCGCGAGATCCACGCCGCCGTGCGCGAGTCCCAGGCGGCGGGTCTCGACCGCCTGCGACCGGACGTCCCGGTGGCCGACGCGAACACCGCGGCACGCGCGTCGCTGGAGGCCTCGGGCTGGATCGACGCCTTCACGACCGGTCTGGGCCACGGCGTCGGGCTGCAGATCCACGAGGACCCGTTCATCGGCTCCGCGCACCCCGGTAGACTGGTCAGCCGCACCGTCCTGACGATGGAGCCGGGGATCTACCTTCCGGGCCGTGGGGGCGTGCGCATCGAGGACACCGTCCTCGTCACCGACCCCGACCACGGCGGTGAGCCCGACGTGCTCACCGACCTCACCAAGGAACTCCTGGAGATCGACTGATGGCAACCACGAACGACCTCAAGAACGGCATGGTCCTCAAGATCGACGGAAAGCTGTTGGCCGTCACCGAGTTCCAGCACGTCAAGCCGGGCAAGGGCCCCGCCTTCGTCCGTACGAAGCTCAAGGACGTCGAGTCCGGCAAGACCCTCGACAAGACCTTCAACGCCGGCACCAAGGTCGAGACGGCAACGGTCGACAAGCGCGACATGCAGTACCTCTACAACGACGGCACGAACTACGTCTTCATGGACATCTCCACGTACGACCAGATCGAGGTCACGCCCGAGTCGATGGGCACCACGGTCGACTACCTGCTGGAGAACCAGAACGCCGTCGTCGCCACCAACGAGGGCCGCGTGCTCTACGTCGAGCTGCCGGCCTCGGTCGAGCTCGTCATCGAGCACACCGACCCGGGCCTGCAGGGCGACCGCTCCAGCGGCGGCACCAAGCCCGCCCGCCTGGAGACCGGCAAGGAGATCCAGGTGCCGCTGTTCATCGACTCCGGCGAGAAGGTCAAGGTCGACACGCGCGACGGCAGCTACCTCGGTCGTGTGAAGGCCTGATGGCTGCACGCACCAAGTACCGCAAGCGGGCCCTGGACATCCTCTTCGAGTCCGAGTCCCGCGGCCTGGCGGCCGACGGCACGCTGGCCGACCGCCTCGAGGTCAACGACCCGCCGGTGAATCCGTACACGGTCGGGCTCGTCGAGGGCGTCGCCGCGCACGCCGCGCAGATCGACGCCCTCCTCGAGGAGCACTCGCACGCGTGGTCGCTCGACCGGATGCCGGCCGTCGACCGCAACCTGCTGCGGATCGGCGTCTACGAGATCCTGTGGGCCGAGGACGTGCCCGATCCGGTGGCGATCAGCGAGGCCGTCGAGCTGGCCCGCGAGCTGTCCACCGACGAGTCGCCGAAGTTCATCAACGGCCTGCTGTCGAAGGTCGCCGAAGTGAAGCCGCAGGCGCTGCGCGCGGCCGAGCAGGCCTCAGCCGAAGAGCCCGTCGCCGACGGAGCCGCCGGGCCTGATGCCGCGGGGGATCGCGAAGACGGCTGAGCCGATGTGGCGGATGTACTCGTTGAGTGCATCCGTCGCGAGCGACCGCTGGATGTCGATGAACTGCTGCGGCGAGCGTCCGTAGGCCAGGAAGAACAGTCCCGCATTGAGCTGTCCGAGGTCGTTGTTGCCCTCGACGTAGTTGTAGCCGCGCCGCAGCAGGCGCGCCCCGCCGTTCTGGTCGGGGTGCGCCAGGCGCATGTGCGCGGTCATCGGGATCGCCGGACCGCCAGCCTGCGTGGAGACCACGTCGAAGTCGGGGTCGGTGAACTCGCGGCCGCCCGACAGGGGCGCGCCCTCGCCCTTGTCGCGACCGATGATCGCCTCCTGCTCCTCCAGCCGGACGCGGTCCCACGACTCGATGAGCATCGCGATCTTGCGGGCCACGAGGAACGAGCCGCCCGCCATCCACGGCTGGTCGGAGCCGTCGGACCACACCCACCGCTCGAGGTCGGCGGTGTCGGTGCCGAACACGTTGGCGGTGCCGTCCTTGAACCCGAAGAGGTTGCGCGGGGTGGCCTGCGCCTTCGTCGTGGTGGACGTGCGCCCGTAGCCCAGCTGGGTCCAGCGCACCTGCGCCCGGCCGAACGCGATGCGCGAGAGGTTGCGGATCGCGTGCACGGCGACCTGCGGGTCCTCGGCGCACGCCTGGATGCACAGGTCGCCGCCGCTGTAGCGGTCCTCCAGCAGGTCGAACGCGAACGACGGCAGCTCGACGAGCTCGCGCGGGCGCCGGTCGGCGAGGCCGAACCGGTCGTCGAAGAGACTGGGGCCGAAGCCGAACGTCACGGTCAGGGCGTGGGCCGAGAGGCCGAGCGCCTCGCCGGTGTCGTCCGGCGGCTTGTAGGGGCCACCGCCGGTGGCGCCCTCGGCCGTGACCTCCTCGCCGCGCGTCATTCGCGCGGCCGCGTCGGTCCAGTCGGCCAGCAGTGACCTCACGTCGTCGCGGTCGGCGGTGGACGTCAGGTCGAACGACGCGAAGTACAGGTGCTGCTGCACGGGCGTGGTGATGCCGGCCTGGTGCGGGCCGTGGAACGGCACCACACGGTCCTCGGTGGCCGGCGCGTCGTCGCGGGTGGCGCCGGCGGCGAACCCGCCGGTGACGCCCACGGCGCCCGCGACGCCGATCAGCCCGAGGGCCGACCGGCGCGACAGCCGCGAGCCGGTCATGACGAGGAGACCCCGAGGACGGTGTGCGTGAGCTGCGACAGCGGCTCGCTCAGGGCGTTGAGCTGCGCGCCGAGCTCGTTGCGCTGCGGCTGCTCCACGGTGTCGTACGAGACGAAGCCCTTGTCGTAGTCGCCGTGCGTCTCGAGCAGCGCGAACATCGAGCCGAACTGCTCGTCGAGGTCGGTGACCAGCTGAGCACCGTCCTCGCCCTTGCTCTCGGCGATGTCGCGCACGGACGTGTAGGCCACCTTGGCGCCCTCGACGTTGGCGTAGAAGTCGTAGAGGTCGGTGTGACTGAACTCGTCCTCCTCGCCCGGGAGCTTGCCGTCGGGCGCGGCGACCTCGTCGAGCAGGCCGATGGCGCCGTTCGTGATGTCGCCGATCGAGAGCACGAAGTCGTCGGAGTGGACCTTGTCGTACAGCGCCTGGATGTCGGTGACGAGCTGCTCACCGAGCTCCTTCCGCGCGGCCGCGTCGAGCGGGGCGATCTTCTCGTCGGGGTAGTTCTTGCGAGCCTCGTCGAGCCACAGGTCCATCTCGATCCGGTGGAAGCCGGTGAACGGCAGGCCCTCGGCCTCGGCGCCGGGCTTGCGGTAGTCGATCTTCGGGTCGAGGTCGCCGAACTGCTCGGCCGTGGGCTCGATCCGCTCGTAGTTGATGCGGGTGATCGGGAAGAGCTCGCGCGCCTTCGCGTCGTCGCCGGAGGCGTAGGCGGCCACGAACTGCTCGACGTTGCCGACGAGCTCGCCGACCTGGTCCTTGGTGTACGCGGTGTAGGAGTCGACGGCCGCGTCGATGGCCTCCTGCTCGTCCTCGTCGACCGCGACGTCGTCGCCGGTGACCGTGAAGGCCGCGTTCCCGACGCCGTCGCCGACCATGCCGGGCTTGCACTCGGTGAAGTAGTCGCCGGGCTGCGCCTGCACCGTGAGGTTGCGCGAGGTGCCCGGGGCGATGTTCTCGACCTCGCCGATGATCCGCAGCTTGTCGCTGTCGAGCAGGTAGAACTCGGTGATCTTGTCGCCGTCGTTCGTCACCTCGAACGTGATGGTGCCGCTGGCGGCCTTCGCCGCCGAGACCTCGCAGCCGTCGGCGGTGCTGGAGACCTCGATCGCGGCGTCGCCGGACTCGGAGTTCTTGACGCAGGCGCTCAGGCCGAGCGTCGCGGTGAGGGCGACGGCCAGCACGGTGGAGCGGGAGCGACGGTTCATGCACGGGTTCCTTCGTTCGAGGCGGCGCGGGCCGCACGGCGGGGTCGACCGACGACCCGCGCGTACGCGGTGCCGACGACGACGAGGTAGATCGCCCAGACGGCGATCTCGAGCTGGGTCATGTCCGGGGAGAACCCCACCGTGCCCTTGAGGAGGGCAGCGGGCAGACCCGTGGGGTCGATGGTGTCGCTGAGCTGGAACGCCCAGCCGGTGGTGCCGGTCCACGGACCGGGAAGCACCCCGGCCTCCTGGAGGTCGTGCACGCCGTAGGCGAGGATGCCGGCGGCGACGACGATCAGCAGTGCGCCGGTCCAGGTGAAGAACGTCCCGAGGTTGATCCGCACGATGCCGCGGTAGATCAGCCAGCCGATCGCCACGGCGGCGAGCAGGCCGAGGACGGCCCCGATCCAGGCCAGGGGAGCGTCACCGCTGGACCGGACGGCGCTCCAGAGGAACAGCGCGGTCTCCAGTCCCTCGCGGGCGACGGCGACGAAGCCGATCGCGACCAGTCCCCATCCGGGACCGTCGAGGCGCGCGTCGACCTGGTGCTCGAGCTCGCTCTTGAGACCGCGGGCCGTGCGGGCCATCCAGAAGATCATCCAGGTGACGAGCCCGACGGCGAGGATCGACAGGGTGCCGCCGATGATCTCCTGCGCCTCGAAGCTCAGCCCGTAGGTCCCGAAGGTCAGCAGGGCGCCGAGGCCGAGCGACAGCGCGACCGCGATCGCCACGCCGGCCCAGATGCGGGGGACGACGTCGTCGCGCCCGATCTTGCGGACGTAGGCGATGAGGATGCCGACGACGAGCGAGGCCTCGAGGCCCTCGCGCAGGCCGATCAGGAACGTTCCGAGCATGACTCACCTTTGGTTTCGAGCAGCCCGGCTTAGGGCAGCCTCAGCAAAGGTACTCCCGTCCGGGCTCGCCTCCGATGCACCCCGGGTGTAGCAAGCGTCACAGGACTCGGTAGCGCTCGTGGCGGCTCAGGGGCGCGTCGAGGTGGCGGTCGTGGAGGTGACCGTGGGACTTCATGTTGTGGTGCTTGCGGCACAAGCATCTGAGGTTGGTGCCGGAGGTGGATCCGCCGGAGTCGTAGGCCTTCGCGTGGTCGAGGTCGGTCTCGTGGACCGGTGCCCGGCAGCCGGCGACGCGACAGGTGCCGTCGCGCCAGTGGAGGGCTTGTCGTAGTGACTCGGGTGGCCGGTAGCTGAGGACTTCGGTGTCGAGGACCCGGCCGATCGGGTCGAGAACCAGCCGTCGGAGCACGGCATGCTCGCTGCTGGCGAGCTCGCGGACCCATGCGGCGCCGACGGGCTCGCCGTCGAGCGTGAGGCCGGGGCCGTTGGTGTAGCCGAGCAGGTCGGTGGCGCTGATGCTGATGGCGATCTCGGCACGGAGGTCGCCGACGGTCCCGGTGTTGGAGGTCAGCCAGTCCGCGACGAGGTCGGCCTGCTTCTGGTCGCGGGTGCGGCGGTCGCGCTCACCCGTGACGGGGTCGATCGTCGGGATCGCGCGGGCGGCCTTGCGCAGCCGTTCGCCGATCGCGATCGCCAGCCCGGTGGGCAGCAGCGCGTTGAACCACGACGTGCCGTCGTCGTTGTGGGTGATCGAGACGCGTCGCTGCTCGACCGCACGGTCGGCCTCGGCCTGCGTCTCCTCGGGCTCGAGCCGTGCCCGCAGCCGACGCAGCCACGACCGCAGCTCGGCCAGCGTGTGAGTGGCCGCGTACTCCGGAGCCGAGTGCTCCAGCGCCGCCCACGCCTCGCGGGTCTGGAGCCGCTCGGCCGTCGACGCGATCGCCGACGTGCGGTCGGCGTCGATGTCACCGGACCGGAACGACTCCCACACCCCCGGAGCCCGTGTGTGCAGCGTGTCGGCCTCGTGGACCATGCCCCACACCTGGTGCTCGGTGGTCCGCAAGGCCCTGGCCAGGTCGAGCGTGACCTCACGACGAGCCAGGTCCTTCGACAGCGGAATGTCATCGACCCGGTCGATCTCGGCCACCCGCATCGCATGGTGGGAGACCACGAACTCCCACTCCTCGAACTCCGCGACCGCACGCGCGCGACGCACCGCGTCACCCGTGACCACCGCTCGACTCAACTCCATGAAGCCCAACCTAGTGGGTGCCACCGACAGATTCCGAACGTGAGGTCGAAGCGTCAGCTGGAGGCAGCCTCGGCGAGGGCGGCCACCGCGGCGCCAACGGCCCCAGGGTCGATCAGCTGGTGCAGGTGGGCACCGTCGAGGCGCTGGACGGGCCAGCCCGAAGTCCGGGCGAGGTCGTACTCGGCCGCGTAGGTGTCGCCGAAGGCGAGGTAGGCGGCCGGTCGCTCGGTCCAACGCTCGGGCACGGGGACGGTGCGCGTGAAGTAGGCGAGCGGCACCCGTGGCTGCTCGCGCTCGACGGCGGCACGCGTGCCCGGGTCGGGGAAGAGGTGGTCGACGGCGGGCCACCACTGGGTCCAGGGCGGCAGCGTGCCGTCGGGGTCCTCGAGGTCGCGCAGGAAGCCGAGGAACGCCTGAGGGGCGAGCCGGGCCTCGGTCGCCGTGGGCTCGGGCAGTGCCGCGTCGACGTAGACGGTGCCCGTGACGGACAGGACGGTGCCCAGGTGTGCCGCGTACAGCCCCGCATTGCTGTGCGGGACGAGGACGACCGACCGGTCGCCGGCGGCCGCCCTCACGGACTCGACCACGCCCTCCGGCGTGCGCGGTCCGGACCCGAGGTCGACCGTGCTCGCCTCGTGCCCCTGCGCGAACAGCCAGTCCTCGACCGGTCGCCACGTGGCCGGGCCGAGCAGCGGACTGGGGACGAGCAGGAACACCGGGCTCACCGCCGCCGGGCGGGTGTCCTCGGCGGCAGCTCGTGGAGCCGGACGTCGCGCAGGGTCCCCGCGTCGGCGACCGCGGTCATGTACGTGCAGAACGGCTGGCGCCGGCGGTCGGTGGGGGACCCCGGGTTGAGCAGGCGCAGTCCCGACGCCGTCGTGGTGTCCCACGGGATGTGGCTGTGCCCGAAGACCAGCACGTCGGCGTCGGGGTACTCGGCACTGCAGCGCGCCTCGCGGCCCTTCGCGTCGCCGGTCTCGTGGACGACCGCGAACCGCATGCCCTCGATCTCGGAGTGGGCGACGAGCGGCAGCCGCTCGCGCAGGACGCCGTGGTCGTTGTTGCCGTACACCGCGAGCAGCCGCGCGGACCGGGCCTCGAGGGCGTCCAAGGTGCCCACGTCGACCCAGTCGCCCGCGTGAACGACGACGTCCGCCTCGTCGACGGCGGCCCAGACCTCGTCCGGCAGGTCCTTCGCGCGCTTGGGCAGGTGGGTGTCAGCGAGCAGGAGGAGTCGGGTGGCCATGGGGACAGTCAACCGTCTCACTCAGCCGAGCGCCGCCTCGATCTCGCGGCGCGCCGCGTCGTCGTAGCCGACCAGGAGGACGTGCTCGACGCCGAACGTGCCCGCGCGCACCGCACGGACGGCCGCTGCGACCGAGTCGGCCTTCGACCACCCGTAGACGCCGGCCCCGATGAGCGGGAACGCGACCTCACGGGCGCCGAGATCGTCGGCGACCTCCAGCGAACGCCGGTAGCAGGACTCGAGCAGGGCGACGTCGGTCTGACCGGCATGGCGGTTCGGCCCGACGGTGTGGATGATCCAGCGCGCGGGCAGGTCACCCGCAGTGGTCCAGCCGGCGTCACCGGTCGCGAGACCATCGGGGAACCGGGCGACGCAGTCGGCCAGCACGGCGGGGCCGCCCGCGGCGTGGATCGCGCCGTCGACGCCGCCACCGCCGCGCATGGCGTTGTTCGCGGCGTTGACGATCGCGTCGACCTCCAGCGTCGTGATGTCGGCATGGATCGCGCTGAGCCGGGTCATGTGCCGATCGTAGGTCGAGAGCGCAGGAATAGCCCGACGCCGGAACGCCTTGAACCACCCGTGGATGCGAAGTGGACGACGCCCCTGCTGACCGCGGTCGCACCCGTCGCGTGGGGATCGACGTACTACGTCACCGGCGCCTTCCTCCCGCCCGATCGTCCGCTGTTCGGGGCCCTGATGCGGGCGCTCCCGGTCGGGCTGCTGCTGCTCGCGCTGCGGCCGACCCTGCCCAGCGGCTCGTGGTGGTGGCGCGCCCTGCTGCTCGGCACGCTCAACATCGGCGCGTTCTTCGCCCTGATCTTCGTGGCGGCCTACCGGCTGCCCAGCGGGCTGGCGGCGACGCTGACGGCCACGGCGCCCATCGCGATGATGCTCGTGGCGTGGCTGCTGATCGCCGAGCGCCCACGGCTGGCCTCGCTCGGTGCGGCCGTCCTCGGCATCGCCGGGGTCGCCCTGCTCGTCCTGAGGGCCGGCTTCGCGGTCGACATGGTCGGGGTCGCCGCCTCGCTCGGCGCCGTGGTGATGTCGTCGTTCGGCTACGTGCTGCTCAAGCGGTGGACCGCCCCGGTCGACCTGCTCACCCTCACGGCCTGGCAGCTCGTCGCCGGCGGCCTGCTCCTGCTGCCCGTCGCGCTCGTCGTGGAGGGGCCGCCGCCCGCGCTGGACGCGCCGGCCGTGCTGGGCTTCCTCTACATCGGCCTCGTGGCCACGGGCCTGGCGAACTACCTGTGGTTCCGGGGCCTGCAGCGGATGCCGGCCGCGTCGGTGTCGCTCATCGGCCTGCTGAACCCGGTGGCCGGCACGGTGCTGGGCGTGGCCCTGGCGCACGAGATCTTCGGCCCCGTGCAGGCGATCGGCATGCTGCTGGTGCTGGCGGGCGTGCTGCTGGGCCAGGCGCCCGTGCAGGACGCGCTCGGACGCCTGCTGCGGCGCCGCGAGCGGGTGCCGGTGCGCTGACTCACTCCTTGCGTTCGACCCAGGCCTGGTTGCCGGGCTCGATCACCTCGAGCTCGACCGTGCCGAAGTCGCCGAGGACGAACGTGACCGGCTCGTCGCGGTCGACGCCCTCGGGCAGGTCGAACGTCGACGTGGTCGGCACGTAGTCCATCGTCGCCGGGCGGCCCTCGACCGCGCTCACCTGCACCGTGACGGTCTGGCCCTCGGCACTGGCCTGGCGGACGATCGCGGGATTCGTGCTGCTGCCGTACGTCACCACGTGGATGCGTCCCTCCTCGCCGACGACGACGCCCGCGGGGGAGTCGAGTCGCTCCTCGACGCCGGACGGCACGCCGCGGCTCGGGGCCGGCGTCGGCGAGTCTGAGCCGGGGGAGTCGTCCTCGCCACCGCACGCCGTGAGGGCGAGGGCCACCACCGCCAGCACCGCGACTCGGGACAGGATGCGCATGGCGGCTCCTCGATCAGACCGGCAGCAGGCGGGTGACGAAGTGCGTCAGCTGATCGACGTTCGCGCACTCGTGCATGGGGACGATCTCAGCGTAGGCCAGCGCCTCGGAGTCGCCCAGACCCCACCGCGTGTGGTGCTCGGGATTGAGCCAGTACGTCCGTCGCGACCGCATCGCGATCTCGTGGAGGGCGTCGAAGCGCGGGTTCTGGTTGTTGTTGCGCGCATCGCCCAGGATCAGCACCGCGGTGCGCGGGCCGACCGCGTCGAGGAAGAACTCCTGAAAGTCCAGGAAGGCCTCGCCGTAGTCGCTGCTCGTGTGCCACTTCGTGATCTTCGCCTCGGCACGGATGCGCGGCTCGATCTCGGCGCCACCGGAGACCGCGCCGTCGCGGACGATCTCGGTGACCTCGGCCATGGCGTTGACGAACGCGAAGACGCGGACCTTGCTGAACTGCGCGCTCAGTGCCTGCGTCAACAGCATCGTGAAGTTGGAGAAGCCCGCGACCGAGCCCGAGACGTCGCACAGCAGGACGAGCTCGGGGCGGCTGGGACGCGGCTTCTCGAACACGGGTCGCATCGGGACGCCGCCGGTGCCCATCGCGCGGCGCAGCGTGCGGCGCATGTCGATCTTCCCGCGGCGGCGACGCCGGCGACGGGCGGACAGGCGCGTGGCCAGCACGCGCGCGAGGGGCTGCACCGAGCGGCGCAGCTCCTCCAGCTGCTGGCGGTTCGCGCTGAGGAAGTCCACGCGGTCGCGTGACGAGCGCACGGCGTGGCGGGCGACGAGCTCGCGGCCACGCAGCTCGGCGGAGCGACGCCGGGCCTCGGCCTGCACCATCTCGCGGAAGGCCTCGACGCCCTGACGGACCTCGTCGCGGGCGAGGCGGTCGGTGAACTGCGTGCCGAGGCCCTGCCCGCCCTGGCCCGAACCGCCACCGGGACGCATCGCCATGGCGGCGGCGATGAGCGTCTGGGGCTGGAGCCGGTCGATGGTCTGGTAGGCCGACCAGCCGGCGGTCTCGGTGCCGGGCTGGCCCACCTCGCCGAGCACGTCGACGGCGATCTCCGCGATCTGAGCCAGCGTGCGCGGGTCGCGGTCGAGCAGCGCCATGAGCAGCAGCTCGCGGATCTGCTGGACGTCGAGGTCCTCGTCGGCGTCGCGGGCGGCCTCGGGACGGCCCACGCCGATCGGGAAGAACAGGTCGAAGGTCTGGTCGAAGACGTCGCGCTGACCGCCGCGGCGCACGAGCGCAGCGGCGAGGCCCTCGCGGAGCAGGTCGCGGTCGTCGAGGCCCAGCACGCGCATGACGTCGGCCGCGTCGATCGTCTCGCTGGGCCCGGCGTTGACGCCCTTGACGCGCAGCGCCTCGACGAACTCGACCAGCCGGGCGGCGACCTGGGTGCTCATGAGAGAACGGCGTCCAGGTCCAGCTTCGCGCGGGCCTTGTCGATGTCGTCGTTGTGCTTGAGCACGACGCCGAGGCTCTCCGAGACGACCTCGGAGGTCAGGGTGTCGGCGCCGAGGGCCACGAGGGTGCGCGCCCAGTCGAGCGTCTCGGAGACCGAGGGGGCCTTGCGCAGCGGCATCGCGCGCAGGGCGTTGACGACGCGGACCACCGAGTCGGCGAGCGCCTGGTCGAGGTCGGGCACCTTCAGGGCGACGATGTCGCGCTCCAGGTCGGCCGAGGGGAACTCGATGTGCAGGAACAGGCAGCGGCGGCGCAGCGCCTCGCTCAGCTCGCGGGTCGCGTTCGAGGTCAGCACGACGAAGGGGCGCTGGGTCGCCGTCACGGTGCCGAGCTCGGGGATCGTGATCTGGAAGTCGCCCAGGACCTCCAGCAGCAGACCCTCGATCTCGACGTCGGCCTTGTCGGTCTCGTCGATGAGCAGCACCGTGGGGCCCTCGTTGCGGATCGCCGAGAGCAGCGGGCGCGGCAGCAGGAACTCCTCGGAGAAGATGTCCGACTTCGCCTCGCTCCACGTCTCGTCCTGTCCGGCCGAGATGCGCAGCAGCTGCTTCGCGTGGTTCCACTCGTAGATCGCGCGCGACTCGTCGACGCCCTCGTAGCACTGGAGGCGGACGAGCTCGGCGCCGCAGGCCTGGGCGACCGCGCGCGAGAGCTCGGTCTTGCCGACGCCGGCGGGGCCCTCGACGAGCAGCGGCTTGCCCAGCTCGCTGGCGAGGAAGACGGTGGTGGCGACGGCGTCCGAGGCCAGGTAGCCGGCCGTGGCCAGGCGCGCCTTGACGTCGGCGACCGAGGAGAACGGCATGGTGCCCTTGTTGAACATGGATTCAACTCTACGCTGTCCGTATGGCCAAGACGGTAGTGAGGTACACGTCACACCACGACGTCGAGTCGGCGTTCGCCCGGGTGACCGACTGGGAGCGCCACCGCGTGCCCCTCACGACGATCACCACGCGGCCCGACGGCTTCACCGCCCGGACCGCGATCGGACCCGTCGGCTTCGACGACCCGATGGACGTGACGGCGTGGGAGCCGCCGCGCCGCGTCGACCTCGTGAAGCGGGGACGCGTCGTCCGGGGGAGGGCCTCGATCACCGTCGAGCCGCACGGCACGGGGTCGGTCGTCACGTGGGACGAGGACGTGAGTGTCATCGGCGTGCCGCGCCTCCTCGACCCGGTCACCCGGCGGCTGCTGGGCCTGATGGTCTCGACGGTCCTGCGGCGTCTGCTGGCCTGACTAGGCTGGACGCATGTCCGCCGCCGAGAACGAGGTCGTCGACCTCTGCCGTGACCTGATCCGGATCGACACGTCCAACTACGGTGACTCCTCGGGCCCGGGCGAGCGCGCCGCCGCCGAGTACGTCGCCGCCAGCCTCGCCGAGGTCGGCATCGAGTCGACCATCCTCGAGTCGGAGTCCGGACGCGCCTCGGTGCTGGCGCGGTGGGGCGACCAGACCTCCTCGCGCCCCGGGCTCGTGGTCCACGGCCACCTCGACGTGGTGCCGGCGCAGGCGTCGGACTGGTCGGTCGACCCGTTCGCCGCCGAGATCGTCGACGACTACGTCGTGGGCCGCGGCGCCGTGGACATGAAGGACTTCGACGCGATCCTGCTGGCCGTGGTGCGCGAGCGCCAGCGTGCCGGCCGCATCCCCGCCCGCCCGATCCTGCTGGTCTTCACGGCCGACGAGGAGGCCGGCGGACAGCTCGGCGCCCACTGGCTCGTGGCCGAGCACCCCGAGTGGTTCGAGGGCTGCACCGAGGCCGTCGGCGAGGTCGGCGGCTTCTCCACCGAGGTCGCCGGCAAGCGCCTCTACCTGCTGGAGTCGGGGGAGAAGGGCATCGCCTGGCTGCGCCTCACCGCCACCGGCACGGCCGGCCACGGCTCGATGGCCAACCCCGACAACGCGATCACCCACCTCGCCCGGGCGCTCGTCCGCATCGGCGAGCACGAGTGGCCCCTCGAGCCCGGCCCCTCGATGCGGCTGCTGCTGGACAAGGTGCGCGAGCTGAGCGGCACCGAGGGCACGCCCGACGAGCTCCTCGAGCACTTCGGCCCCGCCGTGCGGATGATCGGCTCCGGCCTGCGGAACTCGACCAACACGACGATGGCGCAGGCCGGGTACAAGCACAACGTCGTGCCGGGGGAGGCCGTCGCCTACGTCGACGGACGTCCGCTGCCCGGACACCACGAGACGTTCGTGTCGCGCGTGCAGGACATCGTCGGCGAGGGCGTCCGGGTCGAGCCGTACCACCAGGACATCCCGCTCGAGTACGGCTTCGAGGGCGACCTCGTCGACGCGATGACCGTGTCGCTGCTCAAGCACGACCCCGAGGCGCACGTCGCGCCCTTCCTCATGTCCGGTGGCACCGACGCGAAGGCGTGGCACAAGCTCGGCATGACGTCGTACGGGTTCGTGCCGCTGCGGCTCCCTGCCGACCTCGACTTCACCGCCCTGTTCCACGGCGTCGACGAGCGCGTGCCGGTCGACGCGCTGCAGTTCGGCACCCGGGTCTTCGACGAGTTCCTCGATCTGGCCTGACCCCGCATACCTCCGCAGGGGTGGGGTACTCCCTCGACGCAAGAGTCACAGTCGATCGAGTGGAGGTGGCCACCATGGCCCGAAAGCTGACGTTCCTCGTAGGTGCCGCGGCCGGATACGTCCTGGGCACGCGCTCGGGACGAGAGCGGTACGACCAGATCGTCCAGAAGGCGCAGAGCCTGTGGAAGGACCCGCGGGTCCAGGACGTGGCCGACAAGGCGCAGCACGCCGCCCAGGAGCACGTGCCGGGAATGGGCGGGAGCGACTCGGGCAGCGGCTCGAGCTCCGGCAGCAGCGGGTCCGGCTTCGGCGGCTCGGGCTCCGGCTCCGGCAGCACCGGGTCCAGCACCGGCGGCAGCAGCTTCGGCTCCGGCGCCGGCTCGACTCCGGGCGGCACCGGTAGCTCCGGCACGGGCGGCTCGGGCACGACCGGCGGCGGGACCGGAGCCGGTGGGCGATGAGTCACCACGAGCCCGGTGGTGAGGCCTCGACGGGCGAGCTCATCTCGCGCCTGACCGACGAGCTCAAGACGCTCGTCCGGGACGAGATGCGCCTCGCCCAGATCGAGGTCTCGAGCAAGGCCAAGCGGGCCGGCGTCGGCGCCGGCATCATCGGCGCCGGCGGCCTGATCGCGCTGTACGGCCTCGGCGCGCTGATCGCCGCGATCATCGCGGCGCTGTCGCTCGCCATGGACGTCTGGATCGCCGCCCTGATCGTCGCGGTGGTGCTGTTCGTCATCGCCGGCGTCGCCGCCCTGATGGGCAAGAACCGCGTGCAGGAGGCCGGCGCCCCCGTGCCCCAGGCGACGGTGGAGAGCGTCAAGGCCGACGTCGACGCCGTCCGTCACGCCCGCGATCACTGAACCGGAGGAACCCATGACCGAACCCCACGAATCCGAAGTGCTGCGCGAGGACGTCGAGCGCACCCGTGAGCAGCTCGCCGACACCGTCGACGAGCTGGCCGCGAAGTTCGACGTCAAGTCCAGGGCGAAGGAGTCCGCGCACGAGTTCACCGAGTCCGCGAAGACGCAGGTCGTCGACTCCGACGGCAAGCCGCGCCCGGAGGTGCTGGCACTCGCCGGCGGCCTCCTGTCGCTGTACCTCGCGAGCCTGGTGCTCCGCTCGCTGCGCCGGCGCCGCTGATGGCATCCGAACCCGGTCAGGCGCACGGCCCCGACTCCCCGAAGGAGCTCAAGAAGCGGCCGTGGATGTACGTGTTCCGCAAGACCGCTCGGGAGTTCTCCGAGGACCAGGGGACCGACCTGGCGGCCGCGCTGACGTACTACTCGGTGCTGGCCCTGTTCCCCGGTCTGCTGGCCGTGCTGTCGCTCGTCGGCCTGACGGGCCGCAGCGCGGACACGGTCGACGCGATGCTCCAGGTGCTGCGAGACATCGGGGCCTCCGGCGCCGCGGAGACGCTGGAGCCGACGCTGCGCCAGCTGGGTGAGAACCAGAACTCGGGTCTCGGGTTCGTCATCGGCCTCGCAGCGGCGCTGTGGTCGGCCTCGGCCTACGTCAACGCGTTCTCGCGGGGCATGAACCGCATCTACGAGATCGACGAGGGACGTCCGTTCTGGAAGCTGCGCCCGGTCATGCTGGTGCTGACGCTGGTGACGGTCCTGCTCACCGCGCTCGTGGGGCTGAGTCTCGTGCTCACCGGTCCCGCCGCGGAGGCGGTCGGCAACGCCCTCGGGATCGGCGAGACCGCCGTGACGGTCTGGAACATCGCCAAGTGGCCCGTGATGCTGTGCGTCGTGGTGCTCATCGTGGCGCTGCTCTACTACGTCACGCCGAACGTCAGGCAGCCCCGGTTCCGCTGGATCAGCGTGGGCGCCGTGGTCGCGATCGTGACGTGGCTGATCGCGTCGGCGCTGTTCGGCCTCTACGTGGCCAACTTCTCGAACTATGACCGCACGTACGGCTCCCTGGCCGGCGTCATCGTGTTCCTGCTGTGGCTGTGGATCACGAACCTCGCGCTGATCTTCGGCGCCGAGCTCGACGCCGAGCTCGAGCGGGGTCGTGAGCTGCAGGCCGGGCTGCCGGCCGAGGAGGAGATCCAGCTGCCTCCGCGCGACACCACGAAGATCGAGAAGGACCGCAAGAAGTACGAGGAGGACGTCCGTCGGGCCCGTGCGCTGCGGCGCAGCCGCGGCGAGACGGACGACGCCTGACCGTCAGACGGTGGCGCGCATCCGGATGACCTTGCGCCGCAGCCGCACCGTGCGGTGACCGGTGGGATCCTTGCGCAGGCGGTCGAGCTCCCAGCCCTGGAACTCGGCCGCCTGTGTCAGCCACTGGCACACGGCGTTGCGCGACTTGGTGCGCGAGATGGCGACGTCCCAGAACTCGTACTCGATCATCGGACTCCTTCGGACACGTCGCTCAGCGCGGCGACGATCTCGTGCGGCAGGTCGAGCAGCTCGGAGCCGAGGGACTCCTGGAGCTGGGCGGTGGTGCGGGCGCCGACGATCGCGGCGCCGACGTGCGGCTGGTCGCGCAGCCAGGCCAGCGCGACGTGGGAGATCGGCACGCCGAGTCCCTCGGCGGCTGCCGCGAGGGCATCGACCACACGGGCCTTGGACGGGGTCAGGTGAGGGGCGACGAACGCCTCCCAGCGGGCGTCGGCCGCCCGCGAGTCGGAAGGGACGCCGCCGCGGTACTTCCCGGTGAGGACGCCGCGGCCCAGCGGCGACCAGGCGAGGAGGCTCAGGCCCGCGTGCTGCGCGGCCGGGACGACCTCGATCTCGGGCTCGCGTCGCAGCAGCGAGTACTCGACCTGGGTGCTGACCAGCGGCACGCCTCCGCCGAGCCGGCTGAACGCGTGCTGGGCGGCCACGGTCTGCCAACCGGTGAAGTTGCTGATGCCGGCGTAGCGGACCTTGCCCGAGCGGATCGCCTGGTCGAGCGCGGCCATCGTCTCGTCGACGGGGACGGAGTCGTCCCAGCGGTGGACCTGCCACAGGTCGAGGTGGTCGGTGCCGAGGTCGGCGAGCGTCTGGTCCAGCTGGCGCAGCAGCGAGCGCAGGGAGCCGTCGGTGACGACCCGGCCGTCACGACGCGCGACCCCCGCCTTGCCGGCCAGCACGAGCTCGTCCCGGACGCCGTGCTTGTCGAGCAGCGCGCCGATGACGCGCTCGCACGATCCGTCGCCGTAGATGGGGGCGGTGTCGAGGAGGGTGCCGCCGGAGTCGAGGAACAGCCTCAGCTGCTCGTCGGCCGCGTACTCGTCGACGGCCGCACCCCAGGACATGGTCCCGAGAGCGAGTCGCGACACCTGGAGACCGGAACCGCCGAGTCGACGCACCTGCATGCGGATGAGGTTAGTCGGTGGCCTGAACTTTGCTGTGTAGGCTCGCACGGTGGATCTGCTGCGCTCCGTCATCCTGGGCATCGTCCAGGGCCTGACCGAATTCCTCCCGATCTCGAGCAGCGCGCACCTGGCGATCGTGCCGCAGCTGCTCGGCTGGGAGGACCCCGGCGCCGCGTACACCGCGGTGGTCCAGATCGGCACCGAGCTGGCGGTCGTCCTCTACTTCTGGCGTGACATCTGGACCATCGGGTCCGGCTGGGTGAAGGGCCTGTTCAGCGCCGACGCCCGTCGCCAGTCCGAGTGGCGGATGGGCTGGTTCATCATCATCGGCTCGACGCCGATCGTGATCCTGGGCCTGCTGCTGGAGGACCTGATCGACAGCGAGTTCCGCAACCTGTGGTTCATCGGCGCGATGCTCATCGGCATGGGCCTCGTGCTCGGCCTCGCGGAGAAGCTGGGGCGCAAGACCAAGCCGATCGCCGACCTCTCCACGCGCGACGCGATCCTGCTCGGCTTCGCGCAGTCGTGCGCACTGGTGCCGGGCGTGTCCCGCTCGGGCGCGACGATCTCGATGGGCCTGTTCCTGGGCTACGAGCGCCAGGCCGCCACCCGCTACGCGTTCCTGCTGGCGATCCCCGCCGTCGTGGGCGCCGGCGTCTACAAGCTCAAGGACATCCCGGGCGGTGAGAACGCCTACGGCACCGTGCCCACGCTCGTCGGCACGGCCGTCTCGTTCGTGGTCGGCCTCGCCGTGATCCACTGGCTGCTCAAGTACGTCAGCAACCATTCGTACAAGCCGTTCGTGATCTACCGCGTCGCCCTCGGCTCCCTCGTGCTCATCCTGCTCGCCGCCGGCGTCCTCACCGGCGCCGTCGCCGCCTGACGCCGCTGTGGGGCGCGGCCGGGACGAACGATGAGGCATTCGGGTATCGGAGCGGGGCCGAAGGCATCATCGTTCGTCAGCTGAGCGGGCCGACGGGTGATCTTGTGCGACCTGCGCCCGTATGTGGGCCTGAGCGCCACAAGATAGGCAGTGGGCGCGGTCATGGGACGAACAATGATGCATGTGGATACCGGAGGGGGGCCAAAGTCCTCATCGTTCGTCCCGCACGCCCGTCCCTGACGTCAGGCCGAGGCGATCAGCCAGTAGCCGACCAGCACCGCGAGGTAGAGCAGGCCGAGTGCGGCGCTCACGCCGACGATCCAGGGCCACGGCGACGGGTTCCGCGGTGTCGGCTGTTCCGGACGACCCGTCGCCGGGTACGGGGGCACGCCGAACCTGTCTTTCGTCCGTCCGTCCTCGTGGGCAGTCACGACGGGATCTCCGCTCGAACCCTCACAGCCAGCCCGACTTCTTGAATCGGCGGTAGACGTAGAAGCAGGCGGCGCCCATGGCGGCGAGGCAGATCGGGTAGCCGTAGGTCCAGGTGAGCTCGGGCATGTGCTCGAAGTTCATGCGAACAAGTTCCCGACGGCGCGAAGCATGACCTCACCTCTGCCCGCGGGCAGAGGTGAGGTGGCTCGCAGGCCCTCGGAGCGAGCCTTATCTGAAGACGGCGATGGGACGGATCATCACCGCCGGTGAAGTGAAGGTGATGTCGTCATCGCCAATGAAGACGCCAAGTCCCTCTGCACCCTCCTGCATGTGCTTGACGGCTTCGGTCATGGTGTCGATCTCCATGGGAGTCGCGGGCGAGTCCTTCAAGATGCGCACTGCTGAGACCTTGTCGTCCGGTCCGAGAAGTGAGTCCACTTGTCCGATCACGGTGAACCGACCTTCGGCGTTCTCAAGTCCGCCCACGATGTACGGAGCCTCGAGGGACCCGAGGATCCGAGGCTCCTCGGCGCCGTGAGGAGCCAGGTAGACCGGAAGCGTCCGCTGTCCTCCGGCTCCCGACATCCAGTTCTCCATCATGCGGGCGATGCCCTTGGCCTCTGCAAGCTCCTTGCCCTTGAGGTCGAACACGTTCCCGGGCTTAGTCGCACCTTCCACGAAGGAGGTGTAAGCGGTAAACATGCGGAAAATCGGCGAGAGCTTTACGTCAGCCACGAACTCGATCGTGTCTCCGACCTCGAGCTCGTCGCGAACACTCTGATCCCAGCCCTCGAACCGGCCGATGGCGTCAGCTTGATCCAGAGTCGAGTACCACGAGTCGAAAGCCGAGAAGCGTGTGCGCGTGCGTCGCAGCTCCGCCTCCATCGATGCCTGCTTCTTCTTCGAAGCACCAACCTTCGCGGGTCCCGCGCTGAGACCTCCCTCAAATCCGCCTTCGCCGGACTCGATGGACTTTTCAATGATCTCGTCGACCATCCCTGCTTCGAGTGCGGACAGGGAATTGATGACGGTGTCGTAGTTCAGATAAAGGAACTCGCGGTGCAGACGCTTCTTGGGCTTGATGTATTTCGCCATGCTTCCTCCTGCTGGTCGGAGGTTCGAAGATATAGGCGAGGAGAGACAGAGTGTCCCCATTCGATCGAAATTGCAGCCAGCCGAACTTTCGGAATGTCCTCCAGACCCGCCAACACGCGAGTCCGGTGAACTTCGTCACGATCCAGAGGTACGCCGGATCGCTTCCGGAACCTGGTTCCCGCAAGTTGATCGAATATTGTTCCGGACGACCAGGGCTAAAGGGATGACGGCACAGGCGGAGGAGCGCGAACACCGGACATTGGATGCCACAGGCTCGTACCCTCACTGTCATGAAGCCGCTCTCGCAGACCGAGCTGAGTTCTGCTGCCTACGACTTCCGTCAGACGGCGGCAGGCGAGTCGCTCGTCGCGAACCTGACTTCTAGTCCCGCCGAGCTTCCACTGGACTGTCGCGAAGCACAGAACGCTCCGCGTTCCGCTATCGAGTCGGCGGAAAGCGCGATCGCTCTTGGAACGATGGTAAATCGGTTGTGGAAGGTATCCGAGGGCAAAGAGGTAAAGGGGACGTGGGCCACGCCGGCTCAAGACTGCCTGCGCGCCAGCGTTCTCTTCGCGGGTGCCGGACTAGACCGCGCGTTGAAGCGCCTGGCGGATGATGCACTGCCTGCGCTCCTCGACTTCGATGACGAGGTGAACTCCAAGTTCACCGCGTTCGCGGAGCAAGCCATCGGGAACGGAGGTTCTGTGAACCCGAAGGAACTCGTGTCGTTGCTCCTCGGTCGAGGTGAGACGCCTCGCGACACGCTGAGCAACCGATGGCGGTACGAGTTGCAGAGCGCGAGCGCTCAGTCAGCCGAGCGCGTTGAACAGTTTGCTCTTGCACTGGGAGTAACGGACGCATCGCTCAGAAAGCGGATCAAGCCCACCCCCAAGAAGACGAGTCGGTTGGAGCGCGCCTTCTCTGCTCGAAACCAGATCGCTCACGAACTCGACGTAACTAAGCCGACAGAGGCGGTCCGTCAACGGCTCGAGAGGATCCGGCGCCAGCGAAGCGTCGGGGATGTCCGGGAATACGTCGTTGAGATGCTTGACGTCACGCAGTGTGTCATCAATGACGTAGCAGCAAGGCTGGTTGCAAATGGCGCGGTTTGACAGACGCGGCGATGGCGACACGCATTTCGGCGCGTTATAGCCATCCGGACTTTCGGAACGCTCTCCAAACCCACCAACACGCGAGTCCGGTGAACCCCATCACGATCCAAAAGTACGCGGGATTGCTTCCGGAACCTGGTAAGCGCAAGTTCATCCCGTAGATCCCGGCGACGGCCGTGGGGATGGCGAACAGCGTGGCGCCGGCGGTGAGCTTCCGCATGTCCTCGTTCTGCTGCACGCTCAGCTGGGCGAGGTGGGCATTGAGCGCGTTGGTCAGCAGCGAGTCGATCGAGTCGATGGCATCGAGGGCGCGCTGGAGGTGGTCGGCGATGTCGCGGAAGTACGGGCGCAGGTCCTCGGGGTCGGCCACCTGGGCGAAGCGCAGGATCGGGTCGCGCAGGGGAGCGACGGCGTGCCGGAACTCCAGCGTCTCGCGCTTGAGCCGGTAGATGCGGGCCGAGTCGCGGGTGCGGTCGGCCGAGAACACCGAGGTCTCGACCTCCTCGACGTCGGTCACGAGCTCGCCGGCGACGTCCTCGTAGCGGTCGACGATAGCGTCCACGACGGCGTGGACGGCCGCGATCGGGCCCTGCCTGAGCCGCTCGGGCACCCGTTCGGCGCGGTGGCGGGCCATCGACAGCTCGGGCCCGCCGTGGCGCACCGTCAGGACGTAGTGCCGTCCGAGACAGATGTTGACCTCGCTGGTGGTGATGTCGTCGTCGCTGTACGAGACGATCCGCAGCGACAGGAACAGGTGGTCGCTGAACCGGTCCACACGCGGCCGCTGGTGGGGTGCGAGCGTGTCCTCGATCGCCAGCGGGTGCAGTCCGAGGGCGCCGCCGAGGCGCTCCATCTCCTCGTGCGTGGGGTCGCTGACGCCGATCCAGAGGAAGTCCTGACCGCTCAGGTCGGCCAGCGTGTCGTCGAGCGTCTCGGGGTCGCGGTCGGTCTCCTCGCGCACTCCGTCGAGATACACCGCGCAATCCATGATCACCTGCTCATTGTGGACTTCAGGGTCCCGATAGGCTCGACGACATGCAGAGTTGGTCCCGCCCGCCGATCCCACGACTCTCGGACTCCGGGCTCGGTACGGGACCGCAGCTCCACGTCCATGACACGGCCCGCCGCACGGTGGTCCCGTCGGCGCCCGACGGCGCCGCGCGCCTCTACGTCTGCGGCATCACGCCCTACGACGCCACGCACCTCGGGCACGCGAACACGTACCTCGCGTTCGACCTGCTGCAGCGCCAGTGGCTCGACCAAGGCCTTGAGGTCCACTACACGCAGAACGTCACCGACGTCGACGACCCGCTGCTCGAGCGCGCGAACGCCACGGGCATCGACTGGGTCCAGCTCGCCGAGCGCGAGACGCAGCTGTTCCGCGAGGACATGACGGCCCTGCGCATCCTGCCGCCCGAGCACTACATCGGCGCGGTCGAGTCGATCCCGCTCGTGATCGACCTCGTGCGCCGCCTGGAGAAGACCGGCGGCGTCTACAAGGTCGATGACGACCTGTACTTCGAGGTCCGCTCGTCGGGGACGTTCGGCGAGGTCTCGGGCTTCGACACCGAGACGATGCTGAGGATCTTCCCCGAGCGCGGCGGCGACCCCGACCGCGCCGGCAAGCGCGACCCGCTCGACTGCCTCCTGTGGCAGGCCGAGCGTCCGGGCGAGCCCGCCTGGGACACCGAGCTCGGCCGCGGCCGTCCCGGCTGGCACATCGAGTGCGCCGCGATCGCACTGCACCACCTGGGCACGGCGTTCGACGTGCAGGGCGGCGGCTCCGACCTGGTCTTCCCGCACCACGAGATGTCGGCCGCCGAGGCCGAGGCCGCCACGGGCGAGCCGTTCGCGCGCGCCTACGTCCACGCCGGCATGGTCGGCTACGAGGGCGAGAAGATGAGCAAGTCCAAGGGCAACCTGGTGCTCGTCTCGAAGCTGCGCGCCGAGGGTCACGACCCGATGGCGATCCGGCTCGCGCTGCTGGCGCACCACTACCGCGAGGACTGGGAGTGGTTCGCCGAAGCGATCGACGCCGCCGAGCAGCGCCTCGCCACGTGGCGCGCCGCGGCCGACCGCTCGACCGGTCCCTCGGGCGAGGAGCTCGTCGAGCGGCTGCGCGCGGCGCTCGCGAACGACCTCGACGCGCCGGCCGCCCTCGCGGCGGTCGACGAGTGGGCCGCCACGCAGGGCACCGACGTGGACGGACCGCGCACCGTGCGCGCCGCGGTCGACGCGCTGCTCGGCGTCGCGCTCTGACCGCCGGGGAGCGGTGAGTGCTCAACCTCAAGCACCCCTCATGAGGTTGACCAGTCACCGCCCACCCGCGGGAAGGGTTGACTGCTCACCGCTCACGAAGGGGACCGGGCGTCAGGAGTCCTCGGTGGGGCGCCGGCGCAGGTAGCGCTCGAACTCCCGCGCGATCGCGTCGCCGGAGGCCTCGGGCGGCTCGCCGGCGTCGCGCTCGTTCTCCAGGGTGCGGACGTACTCGAGCAGGTCCTCGTCCTGCTCCATGAGGTCGTCGGCGCCGCGCTGCCAGGCGTCGGACATCTCGCGCAGCACGCCCTGGGGGAGTCCGACGCCGATCGCGTCCTCGAGCGCGCCCAGCAGGCCCAGCGTGGCCTTGTAGCAGGGCGGCTCGGCCACGTAGTGCGGCACGGCGGCCCAGATGCCGGCGGTGGCCAGTCCCGCGCGGGCGGCGACGTCGCTGAGCACGGTGGTGATGCCGATGGGGCCGCTGTAGCGCGACTGGTCGAGGGAGAGCCGCTCCATCAGCACGGGGTCGTTCGTGGATCCGGTGACGGGCACGGGCCGCGTGTGCGGCGTGTCGGCCAGCAGGGCGCCGAGGGTGATCAGCTCGTGCACGCCGGCGGCCTGCGCGAGATCCACCACGGTGGCGCAGAACGCCTGCCAGCGGTAGTTCGGCTCGACCGCGCGCAGGAGCAGGACGTCGCGATCCTGGCGCGGCGGATGGGCCAGGTACAGCGTGGGGGTGGGCCACACGATGTCGCGCGTGCCGTTCTCCGAGGGCGCGATGACCGGGCGGACCGCCTGGAAGTCGTAGAACTCCTGCGGGTCGAGCTCGGCGAAGATCTCGGCGTCCCACTCCTCGAGGAGATGGTCGACGGTGCTCGTGGCGGCGTCCGCCGCATCGTTCCAGCCCTCGAAGGCGGCCACCATCCAGGGGTTCCTCAGGCGGGCGATGTCGGCGTCGGTCACGCCTTCAGCCTACTCATCCTCGGTTCGATAGCCGAGGTTCGGCGACAGCCACCGCTCGGCCTCGGCGATCGTCCAGCCCTTGCGCTCAGCGTAGTCCTGCACCTGGTCGCGCCCGATCCGGCCGAGCACGAAGTACTGCGACTGCGGGTGCGAGAAGTACAGACCGCTCACCGAGGCGCCCGGCCACATCGCCATGCTCTCGGTCAGCTCGATGCCGGTGCGCGCCTCGACGTCGAGCAGCTCCCAGATGGTGCGCTTCTCGGTGTGCTCGGGGCACGCGGGGTAGCCCGGCGCAGGACGGATGCCGTCGTACTTCTCCTTGATGAGCTCGGTGTTCGAGAGCTTCTCGTCGGGGGAGTAGCCCCACAGCTCGGTGCGCACCCGCTCGTGCAGGCGCTCGGCGAACGCCTCGGCCAGCCGGTCGGCCAGCGCCTCGACCATGATCGCGGAGTAGTCGTCGAGCTCGGCCTTGAACGCCGTGACGCGCTCGGTGCTGCCGAGTCCGGCGGTGACCGCGAAGGCGCCCACGTAGTCGGGCAGGCCCGTCTCGGCCGGCGCGACGAAGTCGGCCAGGGAGCGGTGCGGGACGCCGGGGCGGTGCTCGGTCTGCTGGCGCAGGTGGTGCAGGCGCGTGAGCTCGGTCGTGCGCGACTCGTCGGCGTAGACGATCGTGCTGTCGCCTTCGCGCGCCGCGGGGAACAGACCGGCGATGCCGCGTGCGGTCAGCCAGTCCTCGGCGATGATGCGGTCGAGCATCTCGTTGGCGTCGTCGTAGAGCTTGCGCGCGGCCTCGCCGTGCGTGGGGGAGTTGAGGATGTCGGGGAACGAGCCCTTCATCTCCCAGGCGTTGAAGAACGGCTGCCAGTCGATGTACTCGCGCAGCTCGCCCAGCGGGTACGGGCCGAACTCGTGGATGCCGGGCTTCGCCGGGACCGGAGGCGTGTAGGCCGACCAGTCGAGCGGCGTCTGGCCCTCGCGCGCGGCCTCGAGCGGCAGGATCGTGCGCGCGTCGCCGCGGTTGGCGTGGCGCTCGCGCAGCGCGTCGTAGTCGGTCTTGATGTCGGCCATGAGCTTCGGGCGCTGCTCGTCCGAGAGCAGGGCGGCCACGACCGGCACCGAGCGTGAGGCGTCCTTGACCCACACGACGGGGCCGGGGTACTTGCGGTCGACCTTGACGGCGGTGTGGGCGCGCGACGTGGTGGCGCCGCCGATCAGCAGCGGGATGTCGAAGTCCTGGCGCGCCATCTCGGCGGCGAAGCTCTCCATCTCGTCGAGCGACGGCGTGATGAGGCCGGACAGGCCGATGACGTCGGCGTCGTGCTCGCGCGCGGCGTCCAGGATCTTCTGCGCCGGCACCATGACGCCGAGGTCGATGACGTCGTAGTTGTTGCACTGCAGCACGACCCCGACGATGTTCTTGCCGATGTCGTGCACGTCGCCCTTGACCGTGGCCATGACGACGGTGCCGTTGCTGTTGCCCACGTCGTCGGGCGACTTCTCGGCCTCGATGAACGGGATGAGGTACGCGACGGCCTTCTTCATGACCCGCGCTGACTTCACGACCTGGGGCAGGAACATCTTGCCGGCGCCGAACAGGTCGCCGACGACGTTCATGCCGTCCATCAGCGGGCCCTCGATGACCTCGATCGGGCGGCCGCCGCGATCGGAGATCAGCTGGCGCAGCTCCTCGGTGTCGGACTCGACGTGGGCGTCGATGCCCTTCACGAGGGCGTGGGTGATGCGCTCGCCGACGGGCAGGTCGCGCCACTCCTCGGTGGCGGCCTCGGCCTTCTCGCCGTCGCCGGCGTAGTCCGAGGCGATCTCGAGGAGGCGCTCCGTGGCGTCGTCGCGGCGGTTGAGGACGACGTCCTCGATGCGGTCGCGCAGCTCGGTGGGCACGGTGTCGTAGGGCACGAGCGCGCCCGCGTTCACGATGCCCATGTCCATGCCCGCGCCGATGGCGTGGAAGAGGAAGACGGCGTGGATCGCCTCGCGCACGGGGTTGTTGCCGCGGAACGAGAACGAGACGTTGGAGACGCCGCCCGAGACGAGCGCGCCGGGCAGGTTCTGCTTGATCCAGCGGGTGGCCTCGATGAAGTCCAGGCCGTACTCGGCGTGCTCCTCGATGCCCGTGGCGACGGCGAAGACGTTGGGGTCGAAGATGATGTCCTCGGCCGGGAAGCCGACCTCCTCGGTCAGGATCCGGTAGGCGCGCTCGCTGATCTGCTTGCGGCGCTCGAGGTTGTCGGCCTGGCCGTCCTCGTCGAAGCCCATGACCACGACGGCCGCACCGTACTTGCGGCACAGGCGCGCCTGCTCGACGAACTTCTCCTCGCCCTCCTTCAGGGAGATCGAGTTGACGATGCACTTGCCCTGGATGGCCTTGAGGCCGGTCTCGATGACCTCGAACTTGGACGAGTCGACCATGACCGGCACACGGCTGATGTCGGGCTCGGCCGCGATCAGCTTGCAGAAGCGGTCCATCGCGGCGACGCCGTCGATCATGCCCTCGTCCATGTTGATGTCGATGACCTGCGCGCCGTTCTCGACCTGCTGCAGCGCCACCGCGAGGGCCGCCGGGTAGTCCTCGGCCTTGATGAGGTTGCGGAAGCGGGCCGAGCCGGTGATGTTCGTGCGCTCGCCCACGTTGACGAACAGGGAGTCCTCGGTGACGGTGACGGGCTCGAGACCCGAGAGGCGCAGTGCCGGGGCGATCTCGGGCAGCTCGCGCGGGGGCAGGCCCTCGACGACCGAGGCGATGCGGCCGATGTGGGCCGGCGTGGTGCCGCAGCAGCCGCCGACGACGTTGAAGAAGCCGCTCTCGGCGAACTCGCGCAGGATCCCCGCGGTCTGGTCGGGCGACTCGTCGTACTCGCCGAACGCGTTCGGCAGACCGGCGTTGGGGTAGCAGGAGATGTGACAGTCGGCGATGCGCGAGAGCTCGGCGATGTAGGGGCGCATCTCGTCGGCGCCCAGGGCGCAGTTCAGGCCCACGAGCAGCGGGCGCACGTGGCGGACCGAGTGCCAGAAGGCCTCGACCGTCTGGCCCGAGAGCGTGCGGCCCGACGCGTCGGTGATCGTGCCCGAGATGACGACGGGCCAGCGGCGGCCGGTCTCCTCGAACAGCGTCTCGACGGCGAAGATCGCCGCCTTGGCGTTGAGGGTGTCGAAGATCGTCTCGATCATCAGCAGGTCGGCGCCGCCGTCGACCAGACCGCGCGCGGCGACGAGGTAGGCGTCGACGAGCTCGTCCCACGTGACGTTACGGGCGCCGGGGTCGTTGACGTCGGGGGAGATCGAGGCGGTGCGCGTGGTCGGGCCGAGCGCGCCGGCGACGTAGCGCGGGTGCTCGGGCGTGCCCACGGCGTCCGCGGCCTCGCGGGCGAGCCGCGCGGCGGCGTAGTTCAGCTCGTACGCGAGGTCGACCATGTCGTAGTCGCGCAGCGAGATCGCGTTCGCGTTGAACGTGTTCGTCTCGATGATGTCGGCGCCGGCCTCGAGGTACTCGCGGTGGATGCTCGCGATGATCTCGGGCTGGGTCAGCGTCAGGAGGTCGTTGTTGCCCTGGACGTCGCACGACCACTGCGCGAAGCGCTCGCCGCGGTAGCCGGCCTCGTCGGGCCGGTCGCGCTGGATGGCGGTGCCCATGGCGCCGTCGAGCACGAGGATCCGTCGCGCCATCGCCTCGGTGAGAGCGGCGGTGGCGTCGGGACGGAACTGCGGGACGAACTCGGTCATGGGTGAAGAATCCTCGGGGCATCGGCGAACGGATGCTGGGAACCTTCAGCCGGCGGCGGGCTCGCCTGGGCCTCGGGAAGGTTCCGAACGATGACGTTCACTCTACGGTAGTTCCCGGCCGGTAACCGGGAGCCGCCGCAGAGTGGAACGCCACGTTCGGAGGCGGGCGAACCCGCCCTCGTGTCAGTGCGCGGCGGGCTCGACGACCTCGGCCGTCTCGGTCTTCGTGCTCCGCACGAACAGCGCCACGACGACCGCGATCGCGGAGATCGCGCCGCCGTAGAACAGGGCGGCGTGGACGCCCGCGGCGGTGGCGTCGACGACCGATGCGCCGGCGTCCAGCTCGGCCACCGAGTGGCGCGTCATCACCGTCACGAACAGCGCGGTGCCGGCGGCGCCCGCGACCTGCTGCAGCGTCGAGACGGTGGCGCTGCCGTGGGAGTACAGGTGGTGCGGCAGTGAGCCGAGCGCCGAGGTGAGCAGCGGCGTGAACATCAGCGCGAGGCCGACGCTCATCGCGACGTGCACCGCGACGACGAGGCCCTGCGACGTGTCCGTGTCGAACATCGACATCGACCAGAGGGCGGCCGAGGTGATCGCGGCGCCCGGGGCGACCAGCGGGCGGGGGCCGTGCTGGTCGAACAGGCGGCCGACGAACGGCGCCAGCAGGCCCATGACCAGACCGCCGGGCAGCAGCACGAGCCCCGTGTCGAGCGTGCTGAGGCCGAGCACGGACTGGAGGTAGATCGGCAGCAGGATCAGCGTGCCGAACAGCGCCATCATGCTGACGGCGACGAGGACGACCGCGATCGAGAAGCTGCGATGAGCGAAGGTGCGCAGGTCCAGCAGGGCCCGCTCGCGCAGCGACAGCTGGCGCAGCACGAACACGACGAGCGCCAGGGCGCCCACGACGATCGGGATCCACGGCGACAGGGACACCTCGCCCGCGGCGGCCTCGCCGATGCTGCTGAGGCCGTAGATGAGGCCGCCGAACGCGAGGGCCGAGAGGACCACCGAGGGCACGTCGATGGGCACGTCGACCGGCTCGGTCACGTTCCGCACCCACGCCGCGCCCAGGACGAGCGCGACGAGCGCGATGGGGAGCACGAGCCAGAACATCCAGCGCCAGTCGAGCTGGTCGAGGACGAGGCCCGAGATCGTCGGGCCGATCGCGGGCGCGACGGAGATGACGATCGAGACCGTGCCCATCATGCGACCGCGGCGGTCGGCCGGCACCAGGTTGAGGATCGTCGTGATCAGCAGCGGCATCATCAGCGCGGTGCCGACGGCCTGGACCGCGCGAGCGGCCACGAGCACGCCGAAGGTGGGCGCCAACGCCGCGAGCAGCGTGCCGGCGGTGAACGAGATCATCGCCGCCATGAAGACCCGGCGCAGCGGGAAGCGCGTCAGCAGGAAGCCGGTGATCGGGATGACCACGGCCATGGTCAGCAGGAACGCCGTGGTCAGCCACTGCGCCGTCGTCGCCTGGACGTCGAACTCGCGCATCAGCTCGGGCAGCGCGACGCTCATGATCGTCTCGTTGAGGATCACGACGAAGGCCGAGCCGACCAGCAGCGCGATGAGGCGGCCGGAGTGGTCGGTGCTCGAGGTGGGCGGTGCCGAGGTGGCAGTGGTGGTCACAGTGCTCCTGTGCGGTCGTGCGGTGGGGGACGGGTCGCCCGAGGCGACAGTGGTCCTGAACGCGCCGCCGCGCGTCCTTGTTCCCATCCGTCACAGCCGTGACATGACTCACGCGGCGACGTACCCTCGCTGGAGGAGTCCGACAGGTCCGGGGGGATCGAGCATGCGGGGATGGGCAGCGGCCGTGGTGGCCGTCATGACGATGGTGCTGGCGGCGACGGCGATGCAGCCGGCGGTGGCCGAGGCACCCGCGACGCAGGTGACCGGCCGGATCGTCGACGATCTCGACCGCCCGGTGAAGGGCATGAAGGTCCGGCTCACGCCAGCCGGCGGCGGTGCCGCGATCGACCTGGTGACGTCGGCGACCGGCGAGTTCAGCACGACCGCCGCGGCGCCCGGCCAGTACACCTTGGTCGCGGAGGAGTACTTCACCGACAGCTTCTACTGGGAGCCGAACCCCGTGAAGTACACCTGGGTCGACCCCGTCACGGTGACGGTGCAGGAGGGCACGACCTCGCTCGGCACGTTCGAGGTGGCTCGAGGCAGCACGGTGCGCGCCACCGTCACGACGCCGTCCGGCCACCGTCTGCCGCGCTACCTCGTGGAGGCGAAGGGAGCGACCAGCCCGGTGTTCGGCGAGCGCTACTCGTTCACCGACGCCCGCGGCATCCTGACGCTGCGCGGCCTGCCGACCGGCACGTGGCCGTTGACGGGCCGGCAGGACTTCTCGGACAACATCCCGAAGGTGACGTTCCCGTCGCTGGTCAGGATCTCGAAGCCCGGCGAGGTCGTCCGCAACGTCAAGCTGGTGACCAAGGTGCACTGGTCGACGTTCCTGCGCGACCGCGGGTACGTGAGGAACGGGGTGCCGCTCGCGGGGCCCGGTGAGGTGCGGTTCGGGGTCCGGATCGGCAACACCTACCGCACGCGCGCCGAGTTCGACCTGTGGCGCGACAAGCCGCTGCGCCTCTCGCTCTACCGCGACGGGAAGCGCATCAAGTTCCTCTACGTGAAGCTCGGGAAGTCGAAGATCTACACGATCAAGCAGCCGAAGGGGACGCACACGTACAAGTGGATCTGGGGCGGCGATCAGGACACGTTCCGCATCGCGTCGAAGCCGCTCACGCTCACGGTGCGCTGAGGCTCCTTCGGAGCATTGTCGGGGCCGCACCGGCGGCGTACCTTGCGAAGATGGGCGCAGGTTCCCCGACGAGCCCGGACGCGCAGTTCCACGCCGGCATCGCGGAGGTCTACCAGCGGCTCCTCGTGCCGATGATCTTCGAGGAGCCGGCGGAGCACCTCGCCCGCGTCGTGGCGGAGACCACCCCGTCCGACATCCTCGAGACCGCCGCCGGCACCGGAGTGCTCACGAGGGCGCTGGCGCGCAGCTGTCCGGACGCCCGCCTCACCGCCACCGATCTGAGCGAGTCGATGCTCGACACGGCGAGAGCGCAGGACGCGGGCGACGTCCGGTGGCGGCAGGCCGATGCGCTCGACCTTCCGTACGGCGACGAGGAGTTCGACGTCGTCGTGTGCCAGTTCGGCGTCATGTTCCTGCCCGATCGCGTGCGGGGGCTCCGCGAGGCCCGGCGGGTGCTGCGTCCCGGCGGCACCCTCGCCTACACGGTCTGGGACCGCATCGAGACCAGCGAGGTCCCGTGGGTCGTCCACTCCGCCCTCGTCACGGCGACCCCGCACGAGCCGCTGGACTTCATGAGCCGCCTGCCGCACGGCTACTTCCACGTCCCGCACCTGCGCGACGACCTGGAGGAGGCCGGGATGCCGGACGCCACGATCAGGTCCCTCGCCGGGACGAGCCGCACCACGGCGGCCGAGGCCGCGGAGGCCTTCTGCCACGGCACGCCGCTGCGGCTGGCGATCGAGCGGCACTCGACCATGGAGCTCGAGGAGGCGACACAGGTCGCCGAGGACGCCCTGAGGCGTCACTTCGGACCCGATCCGATCGAGGCCCCCACCCGCTGGATCGAGGTCGTCGCCCGCCGACCCGCCTGACGAGGCTCAGGAGGTCGGAGCCAGCACGGCGGCGCGGCGGTCGTCCCGCTCGCGGCGCCACGCCCTGGCGGCGACGGTGCCGGTGGCGCCGACCGCGGCCAGGACCAGCAGGGCGTCGAGCCAGCTGGGGAGGCCGCCGAGGGCCGCGATGATCGTGACCCCGTTGACCAGGATGACCATGCCGCCGACCATCGTGCCCATCGGCGCGTGGGGGAGTCGGCCGGCGAGACGTGCCGCGATGGGAGCCATGACGGCACCGCCGAGCGCGAGACCGAGGACGGGCAGCCACGGGATCCCGTGCTGCGCGGCGCCGGTGAGGAAGCCGAACGAGACGGAGACGGCGACGAGGAACTCGGCGGCGTTGACGGTGCCCACCACCTGGCGCGGCTCGTGGCGGGTGACGGTCATCAGGCTGGGGGTGACGACCGGACCCCAGCCACCGCCCCCGGTCGCGTCGACGAAGCCGCCGAGCAGGCCGATGGGGGAGAGCCAGCGCGCAGTGTGGCCGTTCCTCGGCGTCGGGATCAGCCGGATCCCGAGGCCGAACCGGGCGAAGATCACGAAGCCGAAGAAGAGCAGCAGCCCCGACATCCAGCCCTTCGCCGAGGCGAGGCTGATGGTGGTGAGCACGACGGCGCCCAGGAACCCGCCCACCGCGCCCGGCAGCGCGACGCGCACCAGGACCGCGGTGTCGATGTTGCCTTCACGCCAGTGCGAGAGCCCGCTGATCAGCGTCGTCGGCAGCTTCGCGGCGTGGGTGGCGGCGCTCGCCGTGACGGGCGCGACGCCCATGAACAGCAGCACGGTGGCCGACGTGACGCCGAAGCCCATGCCCAGGGTGCCGTCGACGAGCTGAGCCAGTCCGCCCGCCAGCGCGAAGGCCACGACGATCCCCATGTCACCTCGCTCCGACGTCCGTAGTGGTCAAACACGAGTAGATTAGGTGACTTTGAGCTCAAGGCGAGGGGTGTCCGGAACGTGGGACGCCCGCTCGGGAGCGTGCCCTCCGGCACGCGCCGGGGCCCCGCGTGAGACGTTGGTCGTGAGTGCCCCCTCTCGAGAGACTGACCATGAACGCGCCTTCGCACCTCCCGGCCGCCGTCCTGTGGGACATGGACGGCACGATCGTCGACACCGAGCCGCTGTGGATCGGCGGCGAGTACGAGCTCGCGGCGCAGCACGACGCGGTCTGGACCGAGGAGGACGCGCTGTCCCTCGTGGGCAGCGACCTGCGGGAGGCCGCCGTCTACATCAAGCGCCGCATCGGCTCGGACATGGAGCCCGAGGAGATCACGGCCTGGCTCGGGGGCAAGGTCGCCGCGGGCCTGCGCGAGAAGCAGGACTGGCGCCCCGGAGCGGTCGAGCTGATCACGGCCCTGCGCGAGGCCGGTGTGCCGCAGGCGCTCGTCACCATGTCGTACGACTACATCGCGGAGCCGGTGGTGGAGATCCTCGGGTTCGACGCCGTCGTCACGGGCGACGCGGTCACGCACGGCAAGCCCCACCCCGAGCCCTACCTTCGCGCGGCGGAGCTGCTGGGCGTGCAGGCCGCCGACTGCGTGGCGATCGAGGACTCCCGCACGGGAGCGGCGTCCGCGAACGCCGCCGGATGCCACGTGGTGGCGGTCCCGCACGCGGTCAACGTGCCCGAGGCGCCGCGACGCACCATCATCACGAGCCTCACCCACCTCACCGTCGAGGACCTCGGGCGCCTCGCCGCTCTCTGACGCCGGAACTCGCGCTGCGCCACCGCCCCCAGAAGGCGAGCCGCCCGCGACGACGCCAGTACGTTGTACCCATGAGTGGCGGTTGGCGCATCGCGCGCATCGCGGGCGCGGACATCGTCGTGCGTCCCTCCCTGCTGGTGATGGGCGTCATCCTGGTGATCGTCTTCGCGCCGCAGTTCGAGTCGCTCGGTGCGGGCCCCGACCCGTACCTGACCGCGATCGTCTTCGTCCTGAGCCTGTACGTCTCGGTGCTGCTGCACGAGCTGGCGCACCTCGCCGCCGCTCTCTGGTTCGGCATGCGGGTGTCCGCGGTCGAGCTGCACCTGCTCGGCGGCGAGACCCGGATCGAGGGAGACTCGCGTCACCCCTGGCAGGAGCTCGTCACCTCGATCGTCGGACCGCTGAGCTCGTTCGTGCTCGGCATCGCGGCGCTGTGGGGCGCGACCGCGACGACGGGCGCGAGCCACTCGGTGCTGTGGTCGGTCGGCTTCATCAACCTGCTGATCGCCGTCTTCAACATGCTGCCCGGCCTGCCGCTCGACGGGGGCCGCGTGCTGCGCGCCCTCATCTGGGCGGTCACCGGCAGCGAGGCCAAGGGCGTGCGCGTCGCCGGCTGGATCGGCCGCGTCGCCGCCCTCGTCCTGGTCGCCTTCGCCGTCCCGATGATGTTCGGCGACGACACGTTCGCGATCGGCCGGGCCCTGCTGCTGCTCGCCGTCGCCCTCTTCCTCTGGCAGGGCGCGTCCTACGCCCTCAAGCAGGGCGTCGCGCTCGCCCGGATCGGTGCGCTGAGGGCCGAGAGGCTCATGCGTCCCGAGCCGCCGCCGACCGGCGCGGTGCCGATCTCGGTCGACCTCAAGGGCCGCGACCTGCTGGTCGCGATGGCGGAGAATCCCTCGAACGCGTACGCGCTGGTCGACGACCGGGGCACGGTCGTGGGGACCCTCTTCGCCTCCACCGTCGACCGCGCCTATCGTGAGGCCGGATGAACCACCAACGCACCGGCCCCTTCGTCGAGGGTGAGTGGATCCGACTCTCCGACCCCAAGGGCCGCAAACACAACATCCAGCTCGTCGCCGGCAAGGAGTTCAGCACCAAGAAGGGGCAGATCCGCCACGACGACATCATCGGCCGCCCCGAGGGCATCGTGGTCGAGACGTCGCTGGAGTTCCCGTACCAGGTGTTCCGCCCGCTGCTGTTCGAATACGTCGTCTCGATGCCGCGCGGCGCCGCGATCATCTACCCCAAGGACGCGGCCCAGATCCTCGTCCAGGCCGACATCTTCCCCGGCGCGCGCGTGATCGAGGCCGGCGCCGGATCGGGCAGCCTCAGCTCCTACCTGCTGCGCGCCATCGGGCCCGAGGGACACCTCGAGTCGCACGAGCTGCGCGAGGAGTTCGCCGAGACCGCCCGCAAGAACGTCGAGCAGGCGCTCGGCGGCGTTCCGGACACCTGGACCCTCACGGTCGGCGACCTCCGCGACGCGGCGGACGGCCCCGAGGTCGACCGCATCATCCTCGACATGGTCGATCCGTGGACCTGCATCCCGCTGGCACTCGAGCGCCTCGTGCCCGGCGGCATCGTGTGCGGCTACGTCGCCACCACCACGCAGCTGTCGCGCTTCGTCGAGTCGCTGCGCGAGTCGGCCGGGTTCACCGAGCCGCACGCGTGGGAGACCCTGGTGCGCGACTGGCACCTCGAGGGCCTGGCGGTGCGCCCTCACCACAAGATGAACGGGCACACGGCGTTCCTCGTCACCGCGCGGCGCCTGGCACCCGGCCAGAAGCCGATGCCGAAGACGCGGCGCCCCGCTCCCGGCGCCTACGGCCCCGACTACGTGGGACCGCGTCCGGCCGACGTGTGAGGCTCAGCCGAGGTCGGTCACGAGCGACTGCACCTCGAGCACCGGCACCGTGACCGTGTCGCTGGACTCCATCGTCAGCAGCTCGTCGTTGCCTGCCGGCACCGCGAACGGCGCGCCGTCCAGCTCGAAGCGGATGTCGTAGAGGATCCGCATCGTGGCGACGTGCGAGCCGCTGCGGCGGAAGGTCATCGAGCAGGCGTCCGACCGGGTCGTGACCACCGGACAGCTGATCGACTGCCCGGCGGCACTCACGGTCATCTCGCGCGGCTCGGCGATCGCCACGAGGCCGAGCGCCTCCGAGCCCACGATCGGGTTCGACGAGGCGCCCTCGGCCCACCACCACGTGTCGAGGTTGACCAGCGTGCGAGTCGGCGGGTTGTGGACGGGGGTCACGTCCGGGAGGACGATCCGGCCGTACGCGGCCAGCAGGCGGTCGCGCACCGAGACGGTCTCGAACTCGGTGTCCCAGTACCAGTTGCGGTACTCGGTGCCGTCGGGCCCGATGCAGCCGACGTAGATGATGTGGTCGGCGTCGTCGGGCTTGTCCGAGATCGAGTCGCCGCGCTCGCGGATCTCCTCGACGTCCTGGTAGACCGCGGGATCGTTCATGAAGCAGGCGCGATCGCCCATGCAGAAGTCGTCGTAGACGTCCTGGTAGGTGCACGAGGGGGTCGCGTTCCCGCCGCCGCCCCCGCCACCGCCGGAGTCGCCGCCGCCACCTTCCGACCACTGGATGCAGCCGTAGGTGGCGGAGCCGTCGGGCTGCTGGATGAGGCCCTCCTTCAGGCACACGCGGTCCGCGGCGGCGGGGGAGGCCATGAGGAACCCGCCCACGAGCACGAGGGTCAGGAGGGCGCCGAGGCGGCGTGCGAGGCCGGTCATGCGCCGCAGTCCTTCGCGGGCAGCTGGCTCTGGTCGATCGGCTCGGCGACGAGCCAGCGGTCGTCGACGCGGACCACCTTCATGCCGCGGGGACCCCAGCCGTTGTCGGGGTACTGGACCTCCTGGCCCTTCGGCTTGAAGCCCCAGCCGTCCTCGTTCTCGCAGACCACGAGCGTGGCGCTGTCGCCGGACAGGTCGACGACCTCGGGGTCCTTGACCTCGGACTGACCCACGCGGACGAGTCCGGACTCGGCGTACTGCCGCGCGAGCGCGCGCTCCTTCTCGATCCGGACGGGCGCGACGGTGGCCTCGTAGGCGTCCTCCGGCACCGTGCCCGAGTTCTCGATCGTGCGCTTCTCCTCGAGGAAGGCCGTGTACGCGGCGGCGACGGCGGTCTCCTCGTCGTCGACCGTGGGGGAGGCCGAGGCCGACGCACTGGGACGCGGACCCGCCGGGTCGTCGTCGCCACCGCAGCCGGCCAGTCCCAGGCTCAGCGTCAGGGCGCACGTCAGCGTCAGGAGAGTCCCTCGAGTCATGGCCCACATCGTAGTCAGGACACGCCGTGGGAGCCTGCCCGTGCACCGCGCAACACGATCGCAACACATCCGTCGCGAGATGGACTGGTGAGGACGTGCTCGGCGGGTAGGGTCGTAGCAATCCCTCCAGGAGGTGTCACATGACCGGTAGCGAGTACACCGACAGGTACGCCGAGGCCCGCCTCGCCGACGCCGAGGCGCGCCTGGCCAGCACGGCCGCGCAGAACGAGCGCCTGACCTCCACCCTGCGGGAGGCGCGCGACCAGATCGTCGCGCTCAAGGAGGAGGTCGACCGCCTCGCCCAGCCGCCCACGGGCTTCGGCACGTTCCTGCAGCGCAACGAGGACGACTCGGTCGACGTCATGACCGGCGGCCGCAAGCTGCGGGTGAACGTCAGCCCCGCCGTCGACAAGGACGCGCTGCGCAAGGGCCAGGAGGTCATCCTCAACGAGGCCATGAACGTGGTCGCGGCGTTGGCGTTCGAGCAGATCGGCGAGGTCGTGATGCTCAAGGAGCTCATGCCCGACGGCGAGCGCGCCCTCGTCCTCGGCAACGCCGACGAGGAGAAGGTCGTCCGGCTGGCCGACACCCTCGCGCAGGAGCGCCTGCGCGCGGGCGACTCCCTGCTGCTCGACAGCCGCGCCGGCTACGTCTACGAGCGCATCCCGAAGTCCGAGGTCGAGGAGCTGGTCCTCGAGGAGGTCCCGGACATCGACTACACCAGCATCGGCGGCCTGGGCAACCAGGTGGAGATCATCAAGGACGCCGTCGAGCTGCCCTACCTGTACCCCGAGGTGTTCGTCGAGCACGAGCTCAAGCCGCCGAAGGGCATCCTGCTCTACGGCCCGCCCGGCTGCGGCAAGACGATGATCGCCAAGGCGGTCGCGGCGAGCCTGGCCAAGAAGGTCAGCGAGCGCACGGGGGAGGAGGGTCGCTCCTACTTCCTCAACATCAAGGGTCCCGAGCTGCTGAACAAGTACGTCGGCGAGACCGAGCGCCACATCCGCCTGGTCTTCCAGCGGGCGCGCGAGAAGGCCGGCGAGGGCACCCCCGTCATCGTCTTCTTCGACGAGATGGACTCGCTGTTCCGCACCCGCGGCTCGGGCGTCTCGTCCGACGTCGAGAACACGATCGTCCCCCAGCTGCTCAGCGAGATCGACGGCGTCGAGGGACTGGAGAACGTGCTGGTCATCGGCGCCTCGAACCGCGAGGACATGATCGACCCGGCGATCCTGCGACCCGGTCGCCTCGACGTGAAGATCAAGATCGAGCGCCCCGACGCCGAGGCCGCACGCGACATCTTCAGCAAGTACTTGACCACGACGCTGCCGCTGCACGAGGACGACCTGCGCGAGTGGAACGGCGACCGTGAGGCGTGCGTGCACGGGATGATCCAGCGCACCGTCGAGCGGATGTACACCGAGAGCGAGGAGAACCAGTTCCTCGAGGTCACCTACGCCGGCGGCGACAAGGAGATCCTGTACTTCAAGGACTTCAACTCGGGCGCGATGATCCAGAACATCGTCGACCGCGCGAAGAAGATGGCGATCAAGGACTTCCTCGACCACCGCAGCAAGGGCCTCCGGGTCCAGCACATGCTGCAGGCGTGCGTCGACGAGTTCAAGGAGAACGAGGACCTGCCCAACACCACCAACCCCGACGACTGGGCGCGGATCTCGGGCAAGAAGGGCGAGCGGATCGTCTTCATCCGCACGCTCATCACGGGCAAGGGCGGCAACGAGCCGGGTCGGTCGATCGACACGGTCGCGAACACGGGACAGTACCTCTGACACTCGAACTGCGCGTGGTCCGCTACGACCACCCGGACGCCGTGAAGCTCACCGAGCTGGTCCAGGCCGAGTACGTCCGGCGCTACGCCAGCGAGGTGGGCGACTCCTCGCCGATGCACCCTGAGGAGTTCGACCACCCCAACGGGATCTTCTTCATCGGCTACGTCGACGAGGTGCCGGTCGCCATGGGCGGCTGGCGCCGCGGCGGCCCGGCGGGCGACACCGACGGCGAGATCAAGCGCATGTTCGTGCTCGACTCCCACCGCGGACAGGGCCTCTCGCGCCAGGTGCTGGAGGAGCTCGAGCGCAGCGCCGCCCGCCAGGGGATCCGCCGCCTCGTCCTCGAGACCGGCACCGAGCAGCCCGAGGCCATCGCGCTCTACCGCTCGGCCGGCTACGGCGACGTGCCGCCCTTCGGCTACTACGCCGAGTACGACGACTCCGTCCACCTCGGCAAGGTCCTCTGACCGGTCCCCGGCCCCAGATGTGTAGCGGTATCCACCCTCTTTCGGCCCATCGGCCGAAAAAACGGTGGACAGCGCTACACATCTCGCGCGCCGGACGGCGCGCGCGTAGCCCGGGCGGGGCTCGCGTGACGACGTAGGCTGGCCAGCGTGAGCGTCCGACGAGTCCAGGGGTCCGAGGTCGAGTACGGCATCGCCGTGCAGGGCCAGCCCCAGGCGAACCCGATGGTGGCCGCGACCCACGTGGTCAACTCCTACGCGGCCGCGAACGGCCTCACGCGCCGCGCCCGCTGGGACTACGAGGAGGAGAGCCCGCTGCGCGACGCGCGTGGCTTCGACCTCGGCCGTGACGCGGCCGATCCCTCCCAGCTCACCGACGAGGACATGGGCTTGGCCAACATCATCCTGACGAACGGCGCCCGCCTGTACGTCGACCACGCCCACCCCGAGTACTCCAGCCCCGAGGTCACCAGCCCCCTCGACGTCGTGCGCTGGGAGAAGGCCGGCGAGCTCGTGATGCTGCGCGGTGCCCGGCTGGCGGCACGGGTGCCCGGCGTCGCGCCGATCATGCTCTACAAGAACAACGTCGACAACAAGGGCGCCGCGTACGGCTCGCACGAGAACTACCTCATGCGTCGCGACGTGCCGTTCCTGTCGATCGTGCGCCAGCTGACGCCGTTCTTCGTCGGCCGCCAGATCATCACCGGCGCGGGCCGCGTCGGCCAGCACCAGGACGGCAGCGTCCACGCGTTCCAGATCAGCCAGCGCTCGGACTACTTCGAGGTCGAGGTCGGTCTCGAGACCACGCTGAAGCGGCCGATCATCAACACGCGCGACGAGCCGCACGCCGACCCGAAGAAGTACCGGCGCCTGCACGTCATCATCGGCGACGCGAACCTGTCGGAGACCTCCATCTACCTCAAGCACGGCACCACGTCGCTCGTGCTGGCGATGATCGAGGCCGACGCGCTGCCCGAGCCGCTCGAGCTGGCCGAGCCCGTCCGCGCGCTGCACCAGATCTCGTACGACCCCACCCTGCGCACCACCGTGCAGCTGGCCGACGGGCGCAGCATCACCGCGCTGGAGCTGCAGGAGCACTACCTCGAGCACGCCCGCAAGTTCGTCGAGAGCCAGGGCGACGACGACCCGCAGACGCTCGATGTCCTGGAGAGGTGGGAGTCGGTGCTCACCCGCCTCGCGGACGACCCGATGAGCCTCGTCCGCGAGCTCGACTGGGTGGCCAAGCTGGCGCTGCTGGAGCAGTACCGCGAGCGCGACGGCCTCGACTGGGACCACGCGAAGCTGCACCTGGTCGACCTGCAGTACCACGACATCCGCCCCGAGCGCGGGCTCTACCACCGGCTGGTGGCCGCCGGGCGCATGGAGCGGCTGCTCGAGGACGCCGCGATCGAGGAGGCGGTCACCGAGCCGCCGCACGACACCCGGGCCTACTTCCGCGGCCGCTGCCTGCAGCGGTTCTCCGGCGACATCGCCGCGGCGTCGTGGGACTCGGTGATCTTCGACCTGCCCGGACACGACTCGCTCCAGCGCGTGCCGACGATGGAGCCGCTCAAGGGCACCGCCGAGCACGTCGACGGACTGTTCCAGCGCGTCGGGAGCGCCGCAGAACTCTTCCGGGCCATCACGGGCCGCTAGTGGATAGGGTGGAGACATGGCCGAGCAACAGCAGAGGACGACGCGCAAGAGCGACGTCGACGAAGAGCAGGTCGAGACCACCGAGGTCGATGCCGAGCGCAAGGAGAAGCTCGACGACGACGTCGACTCCATCCTCGACGAGATCGACGACGTCCTCGAGGAGAACGCCGAGGAGTTCGTGCGCAGCTTCGTCCAGAAGGGCGGGCAGTGATGCTCGATGGAGGCTTCCGCGCCGTCGGATCCTCCTCGTTCGCCGAGTTCCTCGCCACCCAGGCTCCTGACCTGCTCCCGAGCGCCCCGGTCGGCACCGTGTCCGGCCTCGACGTGACCCACGGGACCACGATCGTCGCCGCCACGTTCGACGGCGGCGTCGTGATGGGCGGCGACCGCCGCGCCACGATGGGCAACGTCATCGCGCAGCGCGACATCCAGAAGGTCTTCCCGACCGACGAGTTCAGCTGCGTCGGCATCGCCGGCACCGCGGGCATCGCCGTGGAGATGACGCGACTGTTCCAGGTCGAGCTCGAGCACTACGAGAAGATCGAGGGCACCACGCTCTCCACCGACGGCAAGGCCAACCGGCTCGCGACGCTGATCCGCGGCAACCTCGGCATGGCCATGCAGGGACTCGCCGTGGTGCCGCTGTTCGCCGCCTACGACCTCGAGGCCGAGCAGGGCCGCATCTTCGCGTTCGACGTCACCGGCAACAAGAACGAGGAGCGCACCTTCCATTCGGTGGGCTCGGGCTCCACGTTCGCGCGCGGCTCGCTCAAGAAGCTCTACCGCTCCGGCATGACCGAGACCGATGCCGTCACGGCGGTCGTCCAGGCGCTGTACGACGCCGCCGACGACGACACCGCCACGGGCGGCCCCGACCTGACGCGCCGGATCTTCCCGCTCATCTCGGTGATCACCGCCGACGGCTACCGCGCGTGGGACGAGTCCAGGACCGCCGCGATCGCCGACTTGGTGATCGGCGGGCGCATGCAGTCGCCCGACGGCCCGTCCGCCCCGCTGACCTAGGAGCGCCATGACCACCCCCTTCTACGTCTCGCCCGAGCAGCTGATGAAGGACCGGGCGGACTTCGCCCGCAAGGGCATCGCCCGGGGCCGCAGCGTCGCGGTCGTCCGCTACGCCGACGGCATCGTCTTCGTCGCCGAGAACCCCTCGCGTGCGCTGCACAAGATCAGCGAGATCTACGACCGCATCGGCTTCGCCGCCGTGGGTCGTTACAACGAGTTCGAGAACCTGCGCATCGCCGGCGTCCGCCTGGCCGACATGCGCGGCTACTCCTACGACCGCAGCGACGTCACCGGCCGCGGCCTGGCCAACGCGTACGCGCAGACGCTGGGCACGATCTTCTCCAGCGGCGGAGAGAAGCCCTACGAGGTCGAGATCTTCGTCGCCGAGGTCGGCTCGAAGCCCTCCGCCGACCAGATCTACCGCCTGACCTACGACGGCTCGGTCGCCGACGTGCCGGGCTACGGCGTGATGGGCGGCCAGAGCGACAAGGTCGAGGAGTACCTCAGCACGCACTACCAAGCGGACCTGCCGCTGGCGGAGGCCCTGCGCCTGGCCCGGACGGCCCTGGGCAACGACGCCGAGCCCGCGCGCACGATCGCCCCGGCCGACCTCGAGGTCGCGGTGCTCGACCGCACCCGCAGCCAGCCGCGCAAGTTCAAGCGCCTCGGTCTGGCGCAGGTCGCCGAGCTCCTCGGCTGATCCTCTCGCAGCTGCACGCGAGGAGCGGGCGGATGGGCCAGGCCCACCCGCCCGCTCGTCTGCGTCACGGCACGGTCGGAGGAGTGATCCTCAGCAGTGCCGCCAGATTGCCCTTGAAGGCCTTCTCCACCTTCACGCCGGTGCCGAACCCGACCCCGTCGTCCGCGGGGTTGCCGGATCCGAGAGGCGTCACCAGGCCCACGTCCGTGCCGTAGAGGTCGGTGCGCGGGTTGCCGTTCTCGTCCACCACGCGGGTGCTGTAGGGCGCGTTGCCCACCGACGGGACCACGGTCGAGGCGTCGGCGTCGCGGTAGAAGAGGCTGTCGCCCCGCACCTCGATGCCCGGGTACCAGCCGCGGTCGTCGGTGAACGACCGCACTGCCCGCTGCGCCCCGAAGCGGTTGCACGCCTCGCCCGTGAAGTCCGGCTTCGTCGTGCACTCGCGGAAGGCGTACGTGCCGAAGAGGTTGAACGCCGCGTTCGACGACTGCGGCCTCGACGGCAGGTTCTTCAGCGTGCTGGTGTCGTTGGCCGCGTTCGCCCCGGTCCGCCGGAGCGGGTCGAAGTGGCTGTCGACGATCAGCAGGCCGCCCTTGGCGCCCTCACTCGGCAGGGACGTGAGGTTGTTGAGGACGTGGTTGGCATCGCCGTACGACGTGTCGCGGTACCAGACCAGCGCGCCGGGCGCGTTGTAGCGGATCTTCTCGACCTTCCACGCACCGTCCTCGCCGAGCTTCTGGTACGTCGTGTCGTAGGCGTACTTCAGGCCCTTGTCGAAGCCGTCGAGGTTGCGCCACTCCACCAGGTAGTACTGGGCGTTCGACGCGGTGCCGCTGTCGATGACCCAGCCGGCGCCGCGGGCCTCGCCCGCCACCCACGAGTCGATCGTCGCGGTCCAGCCGTTGGCCCCGCCCTCGACGTCATCGGTGAACGTGGTCGCCCCGCCGCCGGTGACCGAGAAGTCGTCGGCGAACCAGCCGCGCTCGGTGAACGCCGCGTCGGTGGACTGCATCAGCCTGACCTGGATCGTCTGGCCGGCCCAGGCGCTCAGGTCGACGTAGTCGTGGCGCCAGCCGCCGGAGGTCCCCGTCAGGCCGTACCGCCGGTTGCCGAACGTGGCCAGGTTGCCGTTCGGGTCGGGGTAGTCGTCCGGGGTCGTGACCTCGGTGCCACTCTCGTCGTACACCTTCTGCGGGGTCCACGTGGCGCCGCCGTCGGTCGAGACCTCGACGAAGCCGAAGTCCCAGTCCTGCTCGATGACGTAGTTGTTCCACATCCAGAACCGCGCGTCGGCCGCGTCGGGCACCTCGATCGAGCGGGACAGCGAGTTCATCGCCCAGTTCTGGTCGTTGTTGCCCCACCACATGTTCTCGCCGCTGTGCGGCTCGGCCCGGGTGACGACCTTGTCCGGCAGGTTGATCTTGATGCCGTCCTCGGTGCCCTTCGGCGTGCGGCTGGTCTGGCCCACCTTGACCATGCGCGACCGGTCGCCCGGATTGATCTCGAGCGGGTCGGCCCAGCCCAGCACCCACTTGTCCCAGATGCCCATGTGCGTCGGCATCGACTGGAAGATGGGGCCGGAGTGCGAGCCGGACGACATGAGGTCCCAGAAGTCGACGTCGGAGTCGCCGCCGCTGGCCGTGTCGTAGAGGTCCGGCAGGCCGAGGTCGTGCCCGTACTCGTGGGCGAAGACGCCGACGCCGGAGTCCTCGGGCTGCACGATGTAGTTCGACAGCCGCAGGTTCGTCCCCGGCACGGGGGCCCCGCCGGCCACGGCCGACGAGTGCGCCCAGATCGCGTACGGGCCCTCGGCGCCGCCGCCACCGGACTTGTCCTCGCCGGCGTGCACGAGGACCACGTGGTCGATGATGCCGTCGGGCTCGAGGAGGTTGCCGTCACCGTCGACGTCGCCCTGGTCCTCCAGGTCGTAGTCGGCCCACGGGAAGTTCGGCTGCGCCTCCGCCAGCGCCGCGACCGCGTCGATCGGCAGCTGGCCGGGGCCCAGCGGGTTGTCCGGGTGGCCCTGCATGTCCTGGACGGCGCCGTAGACCCACTCGCCGTTCTCGTCCTGGTGGCAGACCGTGGCGCCGTAGTAGGCCTCGGAGTGGTCCACGGTCACCCACGGGGTGGCGGTGCCGCCCACGGTGTAGGCGCCCTTGGACATCTCCTCGTACATGTTCTTCATCGTGTACCCGGAGATGTCGATGCCGCGGCGGCCGTCGGGACCGCGCAGGTCCGGGCGGACGCGCTGGGTGATGCCCTTCTTGGAGTAGAGCATCGCGTTGTAGTGCGCCGGCGAGAAGTCCTTGACCCACATCGAGTTGTTGTCGGGCAGGTCGCTGTTCGCCGGGTTCGGGATCTGGTTGTGCGTCGGCCCGTTCTGCACGGTGCCGGGCACGCACGTCTCGGCGCCGTAGCCATCGGGGACGTACTGGCCGGTGAAGTCGTCGTTCGCCTGCTCGTTGAACTCCACGAGGATCGTCAGCAGGCGCGCCTGCTGCGTGGACCTGGCCTTCTTGAACCGCTGGTCGCGCACCTCCTTGGGGCTCTTCCCGGTGCGCAGCGACTCGGCCTCCACGCGCGCCAGCTGGCGCGCCGCGACCGGGTTGCCCTGGCTGTGCTTGCGGTCGACCTGCTTCGCGCGCTCGAGCATGCGCTGCTGCTGCTGGGCCTTGCCCTTCGCGACGCGCCTGCCGTTGACGCGCAGCGCCTGGTCGGTGCCGGACGACTCCTCCGCGCGGGGTGCGACGTAGTTGATGTAGCCCGGCAGCGGCCGGGCGGCCGCATCGCCGGTCGGCGGGGGAGCGGCCCCCGCCGTGGTGCCCGAGCCGAGCGCGAGCCCGGTCGCCGTCAATGCCAGCGTCGACGCGCCGATGAGCCAGAGCCCAGCCGCGCGACGAGTTCGATGAGTGGTCATGCTGCTCCTCCCCGACCGGACCCGGGTCCGGTGTCCGTGCCCCCGTGGACGGACTCTTGCCATCCTGCGCCTCCGGCCGCCGGTTGGGAAGTCCCCCATGTGAGACGGGTCACACGCGCGTCACGGATCGGGACGGCCCGTCGAGATGCCGTGCGCGTGCGGCATGCGGGTCTAGGCTGGCGGCATGGACCGGCGGATCTTCGGGATCGAGAACGAGTACGGCGTCACCTGCTCGTTCCACGGACAGCGCCGCCTGTCGCCCGACGAGGTCGCCCGCTACCTGTTCCGACGCGTCGTCTCGTGGGGCCGCAGCAGCAACGTGTTCCTGCGCAACGGCGCCCGGCTCTACCTCGACGTGGGCAGCCACCCCGAGTACGCCACGCCCGAGTGCGACGACATCGTCGACCTCGTCACCCACGACCGGGCGGGGGAGCGGATCCTCGAGGGCCTCATGCTCGACGCGCAGCAGCGCCTGGCGGAGGACGGCGTCGAGGGCGACATCTACCTGTTCAAGAACAACACCGACTCCGCCGGCAACTCCTACGGCTGCCACGAGAACTACCTCGTCAGCCGCGGCGGCGAGTTCAGCCGGCTGGCCGACGTCCTGATCCCGTTCCTGGTCTCGCGCCAGATCATCTGCGGAGCGGGCAAGGTCCAGCAGACCCCGCGCGGCACGGTCTTCAGCGTCAGCCAGCGCGCCGAGCACATCTGGGAGGGCGTCTCGAGCGCCACGACACGCTCGCGCCCGATCATCAACACGCGCGACGAGCCGCACGCCGACGCCGAGCGCTTCCGCCGGCTGCACGTCATCGTGGGCGACTCGAACATGAGCGAGACCACGACGATGCTCAAGGTCGCCACCACCGACCTGGTGCTGCGGATGATCGAGAGCGGCGTCACGATGCGCGACCTCACGCTCGAGAACCCGATCCGGGCCATCCGCGAGATCTCGCACGACATGACCGGCCGCCGCAAGGTCCAGCTGGCCAACGGCCGCGAGCTGTCCGCGCTGGAGATCCAGGCCGAGTACTTCGCCAAGGCTGCCGAGTACATCGACCGCAACGGCCTCCACTCGCCCACGATCGATCGCACGATGGACCTGTGGGAGCGCACGCTCAAGGCCGTCGAGAGCGAGGACCTCACCCTCGTCGAGCGCGAGATCGACTGGGTCATCAAGTACCGGCTGCTCGACCGCTACCGCACGCAGCGCGGCCTCTCGTGGGCCGATCCGCGGATCGCGCAGCTCGACCTGGCCTACCACGACATCCGCCGCGACCGCGGCCTGTTCTACCTGCTCGAGAGCAAGGGGTCGGTCGCGCGCGTCACGAAGGACCTCGACGTCTTCACGGCCAAGTCGGTGCCGCCGCAGACCACGCGCGCGCGGCTGCGCGGCGACTTCATCGCCCGGGCGCAGGAGCGCCGGCGCGACTTCACGGTCGACTGGGTCCACCTGAAGCTGAACGACCAGGCCCAGCGCACGGTCCTGTGCAAGGACCCGTTCCGGTCACAGGACGACCGGGTGCAGCGCCTCATCGACTCGATGTGATCTCTCAGTCGATCCTTGGGATCAGCCGTTAGTGTGGCCACGGCATCGATCCCCAGGAGGAACATCACCGTGCGTCGTACTGCTCTCGTGGTCGCCATGGCCACTGCATCCCTCGTCCTCGCCGGCTGCGGCGGGGGCAACGACCTCGACGGGATCGAGGTCTCCAAGGGCAGTACCCCGAAGGTGAAGGTCGAGGCCGACTACACCACCGAGAAGACCGAGTCGCGTGTCGTCTCCGAGGGTGGCGGCGACGAGGTCGCCGACGGTGACACCATCAAGATCAACTACATCGCGATCAACGGCCGCACCGGCAAGGAGTTCGACAACTCCTACGAGAACGAGTCGCCGATGACGCTCACGCTCAACGAGAAGACGGCGCTGCCGGGCTTCTACAAGGGTCTCGTCGGCCAGGACATCGGCTCGCGCGTGCTGGTGTCGGTGCCCGCCAAGGACGGCGTCTCGCTGCTGCAGAGCGCGGAGTCGCTGGGCCTGGAGAAGGACGACACGATGGTCTTCCTGTTCGACCTCGTCTCCAAGGTGCCCACCGAGGCCAGCGGCACGGCGCAGAAGGCCCCGGCCACGCTGCCCAAGCTGACCTACGACAAGGACAAGCACCCCGAGAAGTTCGCCAAGACGAAGAAGACGGCGGACGAGGTCAGCAAGTCCAGCTCCGCCGTCCTCATCAAGGGCAAGGGCGAGAAGGTCGAGAAGGGCGCCGTCCTCAGCGTCCAGTACGTCGGCCAGCAGTACCCCGACGGCGAGGTGTTCGACGCCTCCTGGGCCACCGGCCCGCGTCAGATCTCGATCGCCGAGGGCTCGGCCATCCCGTGCTGGAGCGACCAGATCCCCGGTCACACGCTCGGCAGCCGCATCGTGGTCACGTGCTCGTCCGAGGACGCGTACGGCAAGGACGCCAAGAAGAACGGCCAGCCCGACGGGCCGCTGATCTTCGCGGTCGACCTGCTCGACGCCAGCTAGTCTGTCGCTCATGGCCCAGCGGAAGACCGAACGGTTGATGAACCTCGTCTTCACCCTCTTGGCCACCAGCCAGTACCTGACGAAGGAGCAGATCCGCTCCTCCATCGCGGAGTACCGCGAGGACACCGACGTGGCGTTCGAGCGCAAGTTCGAGCGCGACAAGCAGGAGCTGCGCGACCTCGGCCTCGAGATCGAGACGGGCACGTTCGACGCGCTCGGCGGCGTCACCGGCTACCGGCTGCTGCGCGCGGAGGTGGAGCTGCCCCAGATCGACCTCACGGTCGAGGAGGCCGCCGTGATCGGACTGGCGGGCCAACTGTGGGACCACGCCGGCATGGCCGCCGAGTCCACCACGGCGCTGGCGAAGCTCAAGGCGATCGGCAACGACTTCGACCCCTCGGTGCTGCGCATGACCGAGGCGCGGCTGCGCGCCGAGGAGCCCGCCTTCGACGCGGTCTTCGACGCCACGGGTCGCCGGATGCCGATCGCGTTCGAGTACCGCCGTCCCGGGGGTGAGACCTCGGTGCGCCACCTCGAGCCGTGGAGCATGACCTCGTTCCGCGAGCACTGGTACGTCGGCGGCTTCGACCGTGACCGCGACGGTCCGCGCCTGTTCCGGCTCTCGCGCATCGTCGGCGACGTGAAGCCCGACGGCGAGCCGGGGGAGTACGAGGTCCCCGACGAGGTCAACATGAAGAAGGTCGCGCGCGCCCTCCAGCCGCCGGTCCCCGACGAGTCCGCGGTCCTGCGGGTCACCGCGGGTCGCGGCCAGTCGCTGCGCCGTCACGCCGTGCGCATCGACCGGATCGACGAGGCCACCGACGAGGTCGAGGTCGCGTTCGCCGTCGTGGCGGACCTCGCCGCCGAGATCGCGTCCTACGGACCCGACGCCGTCGTCGTGTCGCCGCCCGCGCTGCGCGACGCCGTGATCGACCGGCTGCGCGCCGTCGCGGAGGTGCACGCATGAACCCGTCGCTGAAGCAGGTCGTGCGGATGCTGGCGATGGTCCCGTACCTGCAGAGCAACCAGGGCATTCCGCTGGCAGACCTCGCCCGCGAGTTCAAGATCAAGCCGGCCCAGGCCCAGCGTGAGCTGGAGATCATGATGCTCACCGGCTGGGGCGAGTACCACGGCGAGCTCATCGACTTCGACGTCACGGCGCTGCAGGACGAGGGCGTGGTCTACATCCGCGACGCCGAGTTCATGGCGCGGCCGCTGCGCATCTCGCGCAGCGAGGCCGCCGCGCTGATGGTGGCGCTGCGCACCCTGCGCCAGTCCGCCGCCGGCGACCAGGCCGCCGTGATCGACTCGGCGCTGGCCAAGCTCGGCGAGGCCGCCGGGACGCCCGTGGACACGCCCGTCGACGTCCTGCTGCCCGACGTCGACCCGGCCGTCCAGACGGCCGTGGCCGAGGCGCTCGCGGGCAAGCGACAGCTCCACATGGTCTACGCCACCGAGACGCGCGACGAGCAGACCGAACGAGTCGTCGACCCGCACCGCGCGTTCACGCAGGACGGTCACCGCTACCTCTCGGCCTGGTGCCACAAGGTCGAGGCCGACCGCCTCTTCCGCGTCGACCGGATCGTCGCGGCCACGGTCCTCGAGGCACCGGTGACCACCGACGCCGACGAGCGCACGCGGCTGGAGGACCTGTTCCCGCAGGGCCCCGACACGCCCTCGGTGCTCGTGGAGATCGCGCCCGACGCGGAGTGGCTGTTCGACCAGTACCGCATGGACGTGGTCGAGGAGCGGCCCGACGGATCGGTCCGGGCCCGCCTGTTCGGCAGCGATCCCACGTGGCTGCGGCGTGTCGTGATGCGGGCCGGCGGACGGATGCGCGTGGTCGAGCCGGGTGGCGTCGCGGACGACGTGAGGGGCTCCGCCCGGTCAGCACTGGCCGCGTACGATGAAGGAAGTCCCGACCAAGGAGTTTGACCATGCCCAACCTCGGCGCCACCGAGATCCTCATCATCCTGGGGATCGTGATTCTGTTGTTCGGCGGTCGCAAGCTCCCCGAACTCGCCCGCGGCTCCGGCCGTGCGCTGCGCATCTTCAAGTCCGAGCTGCGTGAGAGCGAGCAGGAGGAGAAGCAGGCCGGCGACGCGCCTCGCTCCATCGAGCGCACCACCGACCCGGCCGCCACCGACCGCCGCGACGACCCCACCCGCTGACCCGGGTGGCCCTCGGATTCGGTCGGGCCGGGCGCAAGCCCGGCCCCGGCGGCGAGATGCCGCTGATGGACCACCTGGCCGAGCTGCGCTCGCGCCTCATGAAGGCGCTCGCCGCGATCGTCCTCGGCGTCGTGGTCGCCTGGTACTTCTATCCCGAGATCCTCGACTGGCTCACCGCCCCGTACGAGCAGGTCCGTCCCGCCCTCGAGCAGGAGGGGATCGACACCGAGCTCGTCGTCACCGGCATCGGTGGCGCGTTCCAGTTCCAGCTCAAGACCAGCGTCGTCGCCGGTCTCGTGCTGTCGAGCCCGATCTGGATGTGGCAGATCTGGGCGTTCGTCCTGCCGGCGCTGCACCGCCACGAGAAGCGGGCCGCGCTGCTGCTGACCGCCACCTGCGTGCCGCTGTTCCTCGGCGGCGCCTGGATCGGCTACTGGACGTTCCCGAAGGCCATCGAGCTCCTCGTCGGCTTCGCGCCCGAGGGCTGGACCAACCTGCTGAACGGCGCCGACTACCTGAGCTTCGCCACCCGGATGATCCTGCTGTTCGGCGTGGGCGCGCAGATCCCCGTCGTGGTGGTGATCCTCAACCGCATGGGCGCGGTCAGCGGCGCCCAGCTGATCCACGCCCGGCCGTGGATCATCGTCGGCATCTTCTTCTTCGCGGCCATCGCGACGCCCACCGTGGACCCCGTGACGTTCCTGTTCCTGGCCATCCCGATGAGCTTCCTGTACTTCATCTCGGAGATCATCGCGCGCGTCACGGACCGCAAGCGGGGGCGGACGGCGCGGTCGCTCGACGACGACGAGGCGTCGACACTGGACGCTCCGAGGGGCCTCGACGACTGAGCCTCCGTAGGCTGGAGGCATGTCCACCCCGGCCGAGCAGTACGCCCGATTCCGCAAGGACCAGAAGCACCCGCACGTCGCGGCCTTCCGAGACCTCTACCCGTTCGGGCTGGACGACTTCCAGGTGCGCGCCTGCGAGGCGCTCGAGGACGGCCACGGCGTGCTCGTCGCGGCCCCCACCGGGTCGGGCAAGACCCTCGTCGGCGAGTTCGCGGTGCACCTGTCGCTGGCCACGGGCCGCAAGTGCTTCTACACCACGCCGATCAAGGCGCTGTCGAACCAGAAGTTCAGCGACTTCGCGGACCGGTACGGCCCCGAGAACGTCGGCCTGCTGACCGGTGACAACACGATCAACGGCGAGGCGCCGATCGTCGTCATGACCACCGAGGTCCTGCGCAACATGATCTACGCGGGCTCCTCCACGCTGAACAACCTCGGGCACGTGGTGATGGACGAGGTGCACTACCTCGCCGACCGCTTCCGCGGTGCGGTCTGGGAGGAGGTCATCATCGGCCTCCCGCCGTCGGTCTCGATCGTGTCGCTGTCGGCCACCGTGTCCAACGTCGAGGAGTTCGGCGCTTGGCTGCACGAGGTGCGCGGCGCGACCGAGACGATCGTGGAGGAGCGCCGGCCCGTGCCCCTGCACCAGCATGTGCTCGTCGGCCGCAAGATGTTCGACCTGTTCGAGCCGAACTCGACCGAGGTCAACCACACGCTGGAGCAGATGGCCCGCGACGACGCCCAGTGGAACCGTGCCTTCGCCAAGAACCGCTCGCGGCGCCCCGCGAAGGGCGGCAAGCGTCCCCGCAGCCGCCACCGCACGCCCGACCGCATCGACATCGTCCTCAAGCTGGAGTCCGAGGGCATGCTGCCGGCCATCGTCTTCATCTTCAGCCGGGCGGGCTGCGCCGCCGCCGTGGAGCAGTGCCTGGCGGCCCGCTTGATCCTGACCACGCAGGAGGAGCGCGAGGCAATCCACGAGCACGTCGACGCCGCGTGCGCGCACCTGCCGGACGACGACCTGGCCGTGCTGGGCTTCCACGAGTTCCGCGAGGGCATCGGCCGCGGCATCGCGGCGCACCACGCCGGCATGCTGCCCACGTTCAAGGAGTGCGTCGAGGACCTCTTCAGCGCCGGGCTCGTGAAGGTGGTCTTCGCCACCGAGACGCTGGCTCTCGGCATCAACATGCCGGCCCGCTCGGTCGTCGTCGACCGCCTCACGAAGTGGAACGGCGAGAACCACGTCGACGTCACGCCGGGGGAGTACACCCAGCTCACCGGCCGCGCCGGCCGCCGCGGGATCGACGTCGAGGGTCACGGCGTCGTGCTGTGGCAACCGGGACTGGACGCGCGGCACGTCGCCGGCCTGGCCTCCACGCGCACGTATCCGCTGAACTCGTCGTTCCGTCCGTCGTACAACATGGCGGTCAACCTCGTGCACCAGGTGGGACGCGAGCGCGCCCGCGAGCTGCTGGAGCAGTCGTTCGCGCAGTTCCAGGCCGACCGCGCCGTGGTGGGTCTCGCCCGCAAGGTCCGCAAGGCCGACGAGGCGATCGAGGGCTACCGCGAGTCCGTGCACTGCGAGCTCGGCGACTTCATGGAGTACATGCGGCTGCGTCGCCGGCTCAGCGACCTCGAGTCGGCCGGCTCCAAGTCCCGCCGTGCCGCGAAGCGCGAGGAGGCGCTCGAGTCGCTCACCCGGCTCAAGCGCGGCGACGTCATCAATGTGCCTGCCGGGAAGTTCTCCGGACTCGCCGTCGTGCTCGATCCCGACACCGGCAACCGCGAGGGCCCACGCCCGATGGTGCTGACCGCCAACCGTCACGCCCGGCGGCTGGCCGTCGTGGACTTCCCGACGCCGGTCGACTCGCTCATGCAGATGCGCATCCCCAAGTCGTTCAATCCCCGCGACGCGCAGTCGCGGCGCGACCTGGCCTCCTCGCTGCGGAACCGCGCCGGCCACCTGGCGGAGTACCCGACGGCCTACCGCGACGGACCGACCGCGGAGGATCCGCGGATCACCGAGCTGCGGCGCGAGCTGCGCGACCACCCCTGCCATGCGTGTCCCGACCGGGAGTCGCACGCACGGTGGGCCGAGCGCGCGTTCAAGCTCGAGCGCGAGACCGACAGCATGCGACGCCGCGTGGAGCAGCGCACCAACACCGTCGCCCGCCAGTTCGACCGCGTGTGCGAGGTGCTGGACACGCTCGGGTACCTCGACGGCGACGAGGTCACGCCCGAGGGCCGCCACCTCCAGCGGATCTACGGCGAGTCCGACCTCGTGGTGAGCGAGTCGCTGCGCCACGACGTGTGGGGCGGACTGTCCCCGTCGGAGTTCGCGGCCGTCGCCAGCGGCCTCACCTACGAGGCCCGCAACTCCGAGGAGGCGCCACCGGCGCGGTTCCCGACGAAGGCGGTGGCCCAGGCGGCCGAGTCGATGGGCCTGCTGTGGCTCCAGCTCGACCAGCTGGAGCGCGACCACCGGCTGTCGTTCCTGCGCAAGCCCGACTTCGGCTTCGCGTACGCGGTCTGGATGTGGTGCGAGGGCACGAGCCTCGACCTCGTGCTCGGCTCGGCCGACATGGCCGCGGGCGACTTCGTGCGCGCCATGAAGCAGCTGATCGACACGGTCGCGCAGATCGCCGACGCCGCCGGTGCCGGCCCGCTGCGCGACACCGCGCGCGCGGCGCTCGACGAGCTGCGGACGGGCGTGGTGGCCTACTCCAGCGTCACGTCGTGACGGACTGGAGCAGCCGGTCGACGGGACCCGCGACGTTCCACTGCTCGCCGAACGCGCGCAGGGCGGGCTCGTCGATCACCCCGGTCACGGGGTCGGCCAGGTCGAGGTCGGGGCGCACGGTGACCACGCGCACCGCCGCGTCGATGTACTCCGAGCTGTCCAGCAGCGACTGGCGGATCCGCGGCCGCAGCGAGGACGACGGATCGGCCGCCGCGGCCCGGATGCCGTCGAGGTCGGCGTACTCGTTCAGCAGCGTCGCGGCGGTCTTGTCGCCGATGCCCGGGACGCCCGGCAGGCCGTCCGACGCGTCGCCGCGCATCACGGCGAAGTCGACGTACTGGTGCGGCTCGATCCCGTACTTCTCGCGCACCCACGCCGCGTCCACTACGTCGTGCTTGCTGACGCCCCGTGCCGTGTAGAGCACGCGGACGTCGCGCTCGTCGTCGACCAGCTGGAACAGGTCGCGGTCGCCGGTGACGACGTCGATGCCGGTCTCCCAGCGGTGGACCAGCGTGCCGATCACGTCGTCGGCCTCTGCCTCCGGGGCGCCCACCACGGTGGCGCCGGCGAGGGTCAGCGCCTCGGCGATGAGCGGCACCTGGTGCGAGAGCAGGTCGGGCGTCTCCTCGGTGCCCGCCTCGGGATCGGCGAGCCGGTGCGTCTTGTAGGTGTCGAGCAGCTCGACGCGCCACGCCGGACGCCAGTCGTCGTCCCACGCCGCGACGACGGCGGCGGGATCGTAGCGGTCCTGGAGCGTGGCGAGGAAGTCGAGGATGCCGCGCACGGCGTTCACGGGGCGGCCGTCGGCGGCCTTGATCGAGTCGGGAACGCCGTAGAAGGCGCGGAAGTACAGGCTGGCGGTGTCGAGCAGGAGCAGTCGCGAAGAGCTCATGGGGTGGGTTCGCCCTCCTGGGCGTCTCGGGATCGTTGCTGCTCACGATAGGCCCGGCGCTGCTCCTCGGCCCGCTCGCGCAGGCTCCTCAGGAACGCCTCGTCGGCCTCGGGGTCGGCCGGGACGTGGCGACCGGGACGGTCGTACTCGGGGAAGCGCGAGGCCGCGACCGAGGCCGAGGTGTTGCCCTTGTAGGGCAGGTCGCGCGTGGTCGTGGCGGGCCGTCCGACGGCCAGCCAGGCGAGCGATCCGACGAGCGGGAGGAGGATCACGACGATGAGCCACAGGGTCTTGGGCAGATGCCGCACGGCGTACTCGTCGGAGGTGATGACGTCGACGAGGCAGAAGACCCAGAGGGCGAGAACGATCAGGCTCCCGACCGACCCGAAGAGGAACATGCACGCATGATGGCACGCTCGGGGCGGTGCGGGAGCCTGATCGACTCAGTTGTCAGCGGGTCTTGAGGTGACCGTGCTGGTGGTGGACGTGCGCCTTCCCCTTCGCCTGGGCCTTGCCCTGGGCGGCCTTGCGGCTGCCGTCGGGGTAGAGGCCCTTCTTGGAGAACGTCAGGGTGGCCACCGCGAAGGCCGCGGCGTCGCCCATCTCGTGCAGGGCCTTGACGCTGAGGTTCGTCATGTCGTCGCAGGCCTGGTGGTAGCACGGGTCGTACGCCACGCCGGCCGTGCCGCCGTACAGCGCCACCTGCTCGGGCGTCTTCACGCCCTCGGCGCCGGTGAACAGGCCGCCGGCCGGGATGCCGACCTCGATGAACGGACCGTAGTCCGAGCGGCCGTCGAAGGCCGTCGGCTCACTGGCCAGTCCCTGGCTGTCGAACCAGTCCGTGAAGACCTGCTCGATCTCGCCCGAGCCGGCGGGACCGGGGTCACCGTCGGAGCCGTCACCGTCGTACACGAACCGCGCGTAGTTCGGCGAGCCGATCATGTCGAAGTTCAGGTTGGCGTAGATCCGCGACAGCTCGTCCTCGGACAGGTTGGCCACGTAGTGCTCCGAGCCGAGCAGGCTCAGCTCCTCCGCGCCCCAGAAGGCGAAGCGGACCGGGCGCTGGAGGTTCTTGTAGAGCCCCGTGCTGCTCAGCTGCCGGGCGATCTCGAGGATGCCGGCCGAGCCGGACCCGTTGTCGTTGATGCCGGGACCCTCGGGAACGCTGTCGAGGTGGGCGCCCACGACGACGACCTGGTCCTTGTTCTTGATCTTCTTGAGCTCGGACGCCGGAACGTCCGCGAGCACGTTGTAGGTCGTGCGCTCGAGGTCGGACTCGACGTCGGTGGTCAGCGTGCCCGTGGGCGTGCCGGCCGCGACGAACTCCGCGCCCTGCTCGTAGCTGATGCCCGACACCGGCACGGACTTCGGGGCGCCGAGCGTGCCGGCGACCACATCGGTGCGTCCGGGCTGGCCCTCGTTGAAGACGAGCACCGCGTCGTAGCCGGCGGCCACGGCGTTGTCGACCTTCACGGCGAAGTCGCAGGTGCCGCGCTGGACGAGCGCGATCGCGTCCTCGGCGGGCGCCGGCGCGAAGTCGGCAGGCTCACAGCCGGAGTTGCTGCTCCCGGCCTCGGGACCCGGCGGGATCTGGACGTCGTTCGTGGGGATGATCGGGCCCGTGACGCTGCCGCTCGCGGAGTACGTGAACACCGCGTTCTCGATCTCCTTGCCGCCGACGGTGAGCGTGGCGGGAGTGAGCTCCTGGAAGAACGGGAACGTGAACTCCTGGACCGTGACCTTGTACCCGGACTTCTTGAGCTCGCGCGCCACGTACTCGACCGAGGCGTCGTAGCCGGGGAGGCCGGACGCCCGGTTCCCGCCGTTCGCGTTCGCGATGGCCTGGAACTGGCGCAGGTGCTTCAGGATGCCGTTGACGGTGACCGCCTTGGTCAGCTTGGTGGCCTGACCCTTCGGTGCCGTCGGGCCGGACTTCGCGACCGCGGGTGACGCGGTGACGAGTCCAGCGGTGAGGATTGCCGCCGATGCGGCGATGACTGCCTTCTTCATGGATCCCCCGATCCGTTGGGTGGTGCAGATAGTGCCTACGGTCACACAGGTTCGTCGGGAGCGCCAGATAGCCTTTCGCTGTGACTGAACGCCTCGACCGCGCCCGACTCCTCGCCGGACAGAACGGCATCGACGCCCTTCTCGTGACCCCGGGGGCCGACCTGCGCTACCTGACCGGCTACGCCGCCAAGCCCCTGGAACGGCTGACGTGTCTCGTCGTGACCCAGCGGGGATCGCACCTCGTCGTGCCCGGCCTCGAGCGTGCCGCGGCCGAGGCCGCGGGGGTGACGATGCCCATCGTCACGTGGTCCGAGCTCGACGACCCGTTCGCGCTCGTCGCCGAGCTGACCGGCAGCGCCTCGGTGGTGGCGGTCGACGACCAGATGTGGGCGTCACGGGTGTTCGCGCTGCAGGAGGCCATGCCCGAGGCCGGCTTCGTGCTCGGCGGTCAGCTCGTGTCGGCGCTGCGCACGGTGAAGGAGCCCGCGGAGGTCGACGCCCTGCGCGACGCCGGCGCGGCGATCGACCGCGTGCACGCGCGCATGGGGGAGTGGCTGCGTCCCGGCCGCACCGAGCGCGAGGTCGGCTCCGACATCGCCCGCGCGATCGTCGAGGAGGGCCACGAGCAGGTCGACTTCGTGATCGTCGGCTCCGGGCCCAACGGCGCCTCGCCGCACCACGAGGTCTCCGACCGGGTCATCGGCGCGGGCGAGCCGGTCGTCGTCGACATCGGCGGCACCAACGCCGCGGGCTACTGCTCGGACTCCACCCGCAACTACGTCGCCGGCGGCGAGCCCGACCCGGGCTACCTGGCGATGCTCGAGGTCCTGCAGCGCGCCCAGCAGGCCCAGCTCGAGTACGCCAGGCCGGGCGTCACGGCCGAGTCCGTCGACGCGGTCGGCCGCCGGATCATCGCCGACGCCGGCTACGGCGACCGCTTCATCCACCGCACCGGTCACGGCATCGGCCAGGAGACGCACGAGGAGCCCTACATCGTCGAGGGCAACGACCTCGAGCTCGAGCCGGGCATGGCGTTCTCGATCGAGCCGGGAATCTACGTCGAGGGCCAGTGGGGAGCCCGCATCGAGGACATCGTCGTGTGCACCGAGGATGGCGTCGAGGTCCTCAACAACACGCCGCATCATCTCGTCCGGCTGTGAGACAGGTCCTCGCGGCGGCGCTGCTCGGCGTCGTCTCCGCGGCCGCGTTCGAGCCGCTCGCCCTGCCGGGCGTCATGCTGCTGGCCGTCGCCGGCTACCTCTTCGTCGTCCGCACGCTGCGTGACGCGCCCGTCCGACGGGTGCTGCTCGTGGGACTCGTCTTCGGGCTCGCGTTCATGGGCCCGCTCATCTGGTGGATGAACGCGGTCGACCCGTGGGCATGGGTGGCGCTCGTCGCGATCGAGGCCCTGCTGATCTCGCTGATCACGTGGGTGCTGCGGGCCGCCGTCCAAGCTCCCTGGTGGCCCCTGTGGGCGGCCGCGGTCTGGACCGCGGGCGAGCAGCTCCGCGGCAGCTTCCCCCTCACCGGGTTCCCGTGGGGACGGCTGGCGCACACCGCGATCGACGCCCGCTTCGAGGGCTGGGTGCGCCTGGTCGCGCTGCCCGCGACCTCGTTCCTCATGGCGCTCACGGCGGGCCTGCTGGTCGTGGCGGTCACGCAGCGCCGCGTGCTCGTGCTGGCCGTCGCCGTCGCGATCCCGTCGATCGGGCTGCTCCTGCCGGTCGGCATCGCCGACGGGGGAGCGACGAGGACCGTCGCCGTGGTCCAGGGCAACACCCCGGGTCCGTTCCTGCAGTGGCCACGGGCCGAGATCTTCCGCCTCCACGTGGCCGAGACCGAGCGGATCGACCGGCCGGTCGACGCCGTGATCTGGCCCGAGAACGGCTCCGACCTCGACGTGCTGAACAACGCGTACGCGCGCGACGAGGTCACCCGGCTCTCGCGTGAGGTCGGCGCGCCGATCCTCGTGGGGGCGATCCTCGACGGTCCCAGCCCCGACACCGCGTACAACGCGTCGGTCCTGGTCGACGAGAACGGGCCGAAGCAGGACGTCTACCTCAAGCAGTACCCCGTGCCGTACGGCGAGTACGTGCCGTTCCGCGAGCAGCTCGGCTCGCTCGTGCCGCGGTTCGACCGCGACATCCCGCGCGACATCCTGGCCGGCGACGAGCCCGGCGCGATGAGCCTCGACGGGCTGACGATCGGCCTGACGATCTGCTGGGACATCGCGTACGACGGCGCGGTGCACGGTGCGGTCGATCTCGGCGCCGAGATGCTCGCCGTGCAGACCAGCAACGCCAGCTTCATGGACTTCGGCCAGGGCGTGCAGCCGCAGCAGCAGTGGGCGATCTCGCGGCTGCGGGCCATCGAGACCGGGCGGTGGGTCGCGGTCGCGTCCACCAACGGCATCTCGGGGATCGTGGACCCGGAGGGGCACGTCGTGGGTCGCGCCCCGGAGAAGGAGCCCGCCACCGTCATCGCCGACGTGCAGGCGGCCGAGGGCACCACGCCCGCCACGCGCTACGGATCGTGGTGGACCATGGTGATCTACGTCATGTCCGTGGCAGGATGGGTCCTCGGTAAACGCCAGTTACGAAGGAGCGGCCGTGAAGACGCTGGTCATCATCCCGACCTACAACGAGGCTGACAACGTCGGCTGGATCACCGACAGCGTCCTGACGGAGCAGCCCGAGGTCGAGATCCTCGTCGCGGACGACAACTCGCCCGACGGCACGGGCGACATCGCCGACAAGCTGGCCGAGGCCGACCCGCGCATCCACGTCCTGCACCGCGAGGGCAAGGAGGGCCTCGGCGCCGCCTACAAGGCCGGCTTCGCCTGGGGTCTCGAGCGCGACTACGACGTGCTCGTGGAGATGGACGCCGACGGATCGCATCGGCCGGAGGACCTCGGGCGGCTGCTCGACTCGGCGCGTACCGGCGTCCCGCTGACGCTCGGCTCGCGCTGGGTGCCCGGCGGCTCGGTCGTCAACTGGCCCAAGCGGCGCGAGGCGCTGTCGCGCGGGGCGTCGCTGTACGCCCGGCTCATGCTGAACCTCGGCGTCAAGGACGCCACCGCCGGCTTTCGCGCCTTCCGTCGCGAGACGCTCGAGGCGATCGATCTTGCGGCCGTCGAGTCGCAGGGCTACTGCTTCCAGATCGACATGACCCGGCAGACCCGCCTGGCGGGGCTCGAGGTGGCCGAGGTGCCCGTCACCTTCGTCGAGCGGGTGCACGGTCAGTCGAAGATGAGCCTCGACATCGTGAAAGAGGCCCTCACACGGGTGACCGTGTGGGGCCTCTTGCGGATGAATCCGTTCAGGCGCTGACGGACTTCTTCCGGGACTTGCTCTTGCGGTGCAGGTGCGGCGGGCCGATCTCGCCACCGCGCAGCATCTCCAGCCGCTCGGTGAGGATCTCCTCGAGCTCCTCCTCGGAGCGACGCTCCAGGAGCATGTCCCAGTGCGTGCGCACCGGCTTCTCCTCCTTGGCGTCCGGCTCGGCGCCGCCGACGCGGCGTCCCATCTGGCCGGTCTTCGGGTCTTCCCACTCGGCCGGAACCTCAGCCTCGTCCGACATCGTCACCGTGAACGTGTGGCCGTCGGCGCACACGTATTCGATCTGCTGACGCGGTGCCATCTCGACTCCGCGCTCGTCCTCGAAGCTCTGGGCTCCCAGCCGCGCTCCGCGCAAGGCTCGTTCTGCCATGGTCGGTCCCCCTTCTGGTGGTGTCCGTCCATTCCAACGTACGACAGATCCGTGAGATTCCCCTGAGAGCGACCTTTCAGCCCTCGGCGCTGTGACGACGCGCACGGTCCTCGACGTGCGCCGGCACGCGCAGGAGCAGCAGCAGGCCGAAGCCCAGAACCACCATGATCCCGGCGATTCCCCAGCGATCGGTCTCGGTGTCGAGCAGGAGGTTGCCGGCCCAGATGCTGATGGCGAAGAACAGGGGCGCCATGAACGACACGGCGCGGCCGGTCATGGCGTAGAGGCCGAAGTTCTGTCCCTCGCGGCCGGGCGTGGTGATGCGCGTGAGGTAGGTGCGCGAGGCCGACTGGGCGGGCCCGACGAACAGGCACAGGCCCAGGCCGAAGATCCAGAACATCCGCGGCCCGTCGACGAACAGCAGCACGAGGCCGCAGACCAGCATCGAGGCGAGCGAGAACACGATCACGGCACGCGGGCCGATCCTGTCGTCGTAGCGGCCGGCCAGCAGGGCGCCGGCGGCCGAGATCACGTTGGCGGCGACGCCGAACAGGATCACGTCGTCCTCGCGGATGGAGTAGACCGAGACGGCCAGGACGGCGCCGTAGGCGAAGACCCCGGCGAGCCCGTCGCGGAAGAACGCACTCGCGATGAGGAACTTCAGGGTGTCGCGGTCCTCGCGCCACATCGTGGTGACGTCGTTCCAGATGCCGCGGTAGGAGTCGGCGATGCTGACCTTCGGGGCGTCCGCGTTGGCCGTGGCCGGAAGCTCGGGGACCTTCAGGAACAGCGGGATCGCGAAGACCAGGAACCAGACGGCCGCCAGCAGCGCGATGAGGCGGATGTTCATCCCGTTCTCGGACGGAACGCCGAGGAAGCCGCGGGTGTCACCGTCGCCGGCCACGAAGCCGAAGTAGCAGATCAGCAGCAGCACGATGCCGCCGAAGTAGCCCATCGCCCAGCCGAAGCCGGACACGCGGCCGACGTCGTCGGGCGTGGAGACCTGGCGCAGCATCGCGAAGTACGGGACCTGGGTGAGCTCGAAGATCACCGAGCCGGCGGCCATCAGGGTGAGGCCGAGCCACAGGAAGTGCCAGTCGTTCTCGACGAAGAACAGCGACGCCGTGATGACGACGACCGCCATCGTGAGCCAGAACAGGCTCTTCTTGCGGGCACCGCCCGCGTCGGTGCGGCGGCCGAGCGCCGGGGCGATGATCGCGATGAGCACGGCTCCGGCCGCGCTCGACAGGCCCAGCCACGTGCTGGCGCGGAACGGCCCGGGGACGTCGTCGCCGACGCCCTCGACGAGGTAGACCGAGAAGATGAAGGTGACGATGACGGCGTTGAACGCCGCGGAGCCCCAGTCCCACAGCCCCCACGCGACCACGCGGCCGCGGTCGCGGCGGGTGGCGACGACCTCCTCGCTCATGGGGCCTCCGTCCACTGGCCGCGCTCCTGCAGCACCTGCTTGAGCAGGTCGGTGCGGTCGGTCATGATCCCGTCGACGCCGAGCTCGGCGAGACGGTGCATCTCGGCGGGCTCGTCGACGGTCCAGACGTGCACGTGCTTGCCGGCGCGGTGGGCCCGCCGCAGGAAGCGCGGCGTCATGACGCGGGCGCGGCCGTGCCGGACGGGCACCTGGAAGATCAGCGGGGCCGCCGGGACGCGCCCGGTCAGCACCATCTGGGCGACCTCGCGCGACGAGGCCGAGGTGACCACCCGGGGGAGTCGAGCGCGCATCCGGACGAGCCGCGCGTGCGAGAAGGAGGCCAGGCAGATCCGGTCGAGGATGCCGAGCCGCTCCACGAGGTCGGTCGTGGCGTCGACCGAGTCGTCGGCCTTCACGTCGATGTTCCAGCGCGCCTCGGGCAGGGCCTCGACCAGCGTCTGGAGCCGCACGATCGGCTCGCGGTCGCCGAGCAGGGCCTCGTCGATCTCGGCGGAGTCCAGGTCGGCGATCGCGGCGTCCCGTCCCAGCAGCCGGTCGAGCTTGGCGTCATGGCACGCGTACACGACGCCGTCGCGGCTGCAGCGCACGTCGGTCTCCATGTACCGGTAGCCCAGCTCGTAGGCATGGGTGAACGCGGCGAGCGAGTTCTCGATCCCGAGGTTGGCCTCGACGGTGGCGCCACCCCGGTGCGCGAACGCGATCGGCGGGGCGGGCTCGAGGTACGGCGGTGTCCTCACGCGACCAACCTAGGCCACCGCGAACGGGCGGTGGCGCAGGTCGGTCGAACGCGTCAGATGTCGCGGAACGTCTCGATCTCGGCGCCGAGCGCGTTGAGGCGCAGGGCCAGGTCCTCGTAGCCGCGGTTGATGACGTAGACGCTGCGCAGCACCGACGTGCCCTTCGCCGCGAGCATCGCGATGAGGATGACCACGGCGGGCCGCAGCGCGGGCGGGCAGACCAGCTCAGCGCCGCTCCAGTGCGTGGGTCCCTCGATCAGGACGCGGTGCGGGTCGAGCAGCTTGACCTGCGCGCCGAGCTTGTTGAGCTCGGTGAGGTAGATCGCGCGGTTCTCGTAGACCCAGTCGTGCAGCATCGTCTGGCCCTCGGCCTGCGCCGCGATGACGGCGAAGAACGGCAGGTTGTCGATGTTGAGTCCGGGGAACGGCATCGGGTGGATCTTGTCGATCGGCGCTCGCAGCGTTGACGGGTGCGTCGTGATGTCGACCAGGCGCGTGTGGCCGTTCTCGGCGAGGTACTCCTCGGAGCGCTCGTAGCGGAAGCCCATCTCCTCGAGCAGCGCGAGCTCGATCTCCATGAACTCGATCGGGACGCGGCGCACGGTGATCTGCGAGCTGGTGACGATGGCGGCGGTGATGAGGCTCATCGCCTCGATCGGGTCCTCGCTGGGCGCGTAGTCGACGTCGCCGCGGATGTCCTGCTTGCCGGTGACGCGCAGCGTGGTGGTGCCGATGCCCTCGATCCGGACGCCGAGGCGCTCCAGGAAGAAGCACAGGTCCTGGACCATGTAGTTCGGGCTGGCGTTGCGGATGACCGTGACGCCGTCGTGGCGGGCGGCGGCCAGCAGGGCGTTCTCGGTGACGGTGTCGCCTCGCTCGGTCAGCACGATGGGGCGCTCGGGCGCGACGCCGCGGGCGGCGGAGGCGTGATAGCTGCCGTCGGTGGCGACGACCTTGAGGCCGAAGGGACGCAGGGCCGTCATGTGCGGCTCGACCGTGCGGGTGCCGAGGTCGCAGCCGCCGGCGTAGGGCAGGTCAAAGGTGTCGACGCGGTGCATGAGGGGGCCGAGGAACATGATGATGCTGCGGGTGCGGCGGGCGGCCTCGGCGTCCATCTTCGCCAGGTCGAGGCGCTCGGGGACGACGAGCTCGAGGTCGTTCTGCTCGTTGAGCCACGTGGTGCGGACGCCGATCGACTCCAGCACCTCGAGCAGGCGGTTGACCTCCTCGATGCGGGCGACCTTGCGCAGCACGGTGGTGCCGGTGTTCAGCAGCGCGGCGCACAGCAGCGCGACCCCGGCGTTCTTGCTGGACTTGACGTCGATGCTGCCCGAGAGCGTGGTGCCGCCCTTGACACGCAGGTGGCTCGGGCCGGCCGCGGGGGCCACGCTCACGAGCTCGGAGTCGAGGGCCGATCCGATCCGCGCGAGGGTGTCCAGCGTGAGGTTCTGCTGGCCCTTCTCGATGCGGTTGATGGCGCTCTGGCTGGTCTTGAGCTCGGTGGCCAGCTGGGCCTGGGTGAGGCCGGAGTGCTGACGCGCGTCGCGGATCAGGGTGCCGATCCGGGCGAGGTAGGAGTCGCTCTGGGTCATGAACTCCAGCGTATATCAGTTGTGAGATAAAGCCAGTCTGCGCCCTGTGAGTGTCGCCACCGTCGAGCCCGCCTCGCGATCAGAGGGCGAGGACGCCGTCCTGGGGGAGTCGCTGGAGGTCGTCGACGCCGCCGTGGCCCTCCACGTGGGTCCAGTAGATCCCGTACGCGACCTCGGAGATCGTGCAGTCGTGGATCGGGAACGCGGTGCGCGGCGCGACGGCCTGCACGAACTCCACGGTCTCGCTGACCTTCGCCCACGGAGCGGAGAGCGGGAGCGCGAGGATGTCGACGCCGTCGGGCCGGTACTCGTAGGTGTCGCCGGGGTGGAACAGCGTGGGCTCGCCGTCGGCGGTGACGAGGACGCCGACGTTGCCGACGCGGGGGAGCGCCGGGAGGATCTCGGCGTGACGCGAGCCGACGCCGGTCACGGTCAGCCCTCCGACCTCGAACGTCAGGTCCGGGCCGGTGCGCTCCCAGTCGTCGAGGGTGGCCGCCGTCTCGGGCTCGGCCAGCAGCCGGGCGCCGGGGTTGGCCTCGACGAGCGAGCCGATCCGGTCGCGGTCGAGGTGGTCGGCGTGCTGGTGGGTCACGACGATCGCGTCGAGGCCGGTGAGGGCGAAGGTGGCGGGCGCGCTGAACGCGCCCGGATCGATCAGGATGCGGGTCCCGGCGGCCTCGACGAGGACGGCGGCGTGCCCGAAGCGGGTGACCTCCATGGTCGTCATCGTGCCACGATGGGCGCATGGACCACGAGCGCGAGATCCTCACCTGGGACACCTACGGCGTGGCGGTCCGCGAGCTCGCCCAGGCCGTGGCCGACTCGGGCTTCGAGCCCGACATCGTGCTCGGCATCGCCCGCGGCGGCCTGATCCCCGCCGGATCGGTCGCGTACGCGCTGGACTGCAAGCACCTCTTCACGATGAACGTCGAGTTCTACACGGGCGTCGGCACGACGCGCGACGAGCCCACCCTGCTGCCGCCGTTCCTCGACCTCGCCGAGCTCGACGACCTGTCGGTGCTCGTCGTGGACGACGTCGCCGACAGCGGCAAGACGCTCGAGCTCGTGGTCCGGGTGTGCTCCGAGCACGCCGGCGCGGTGCGCTCGGCGGTCATCTACGAGAAGCCCCGCACGCTGCTGACGCCCGACTACGCGTGGCGCCGCACCGACCAGTGGATCAACTTCCCCTGGTCCAGCGAGCCCGTCATCACGCCGCGCACCGGCGTCGTGGACGCCTGAGGCCCGCGGTGTCGGCCCCCGACGTGTCGCGGACGATGCGCGACGTGGCCTCGAGGATGGCCGTGTCCGGCGCCGTCTGGGCCACCGTCCGCGGCCCGCGTCAACAGGTGGAGATCGGCTCCGCGCGGCCGCTGGGCCCCGACACCATCTTCCGGATCGCCTCGATCACCAAGCCGATCGTCGCGGTCCTCGCGCTGCGACTCGTCGACGAGGGCCTGCTCGAGCTCGACGCCCCGATGGACCGGTGGCTGCCCGAGTTCGCCGACCGCCGCGTGCTCCGCACCCGCGGTGGGCCGCTCGACGACACCGTGCCCGCCGCGCGACCGACCACGCTGCGCGACGTCCTGGCGATGGGCTCGGGGCTGGGCTGGGACATGACGGCGGGACCGGACGATCCGCTGCTGGGCGAGTACCAGCGACTCGAGCTGGCCTCGGCGTGGCAGCCACCCGTGCTGCGACCCGACCGGTGGGCCGAGCTCGCGGGCTCGCTGCCGATGGCGCACCAGCCGGGGGAGGGCTGGCTCTACCAGTTCTCCTACGACGTGCTGGCGGTGCTGATCGAGCGGGCGACGCGCCGCCGCCTCGACCTCGTGCTGCGCGAGAAGGTGCTGGACCCCCTCGACATGCACGACACCGGCTACACGGTGGAGCTCACCGAGGTCGACCGCGTGCCGTCCTCGTGGTTCCCGAACCGGCGGGGCGAGTTCGTCGAGGTCGCCCCGTGGGGCGACCCGCGCCTGATGAACGTGCCTGTCTTCCGCTCGGGCGCCACGGGCCTGCTCTCGACGGCGGCCGACCTGGCGCGATTCGTGCAGATGCTGCTGCGCGGTGGACGCGGTCCGCGCGGTCCCGTGATCTCGGCGAGCTCGTTCGCCGCCCTCACCACCGACGCGGTGGGCGAGGCCGCCTCGGCGATGGCTCACGAGTTCCTGGAGCCGAACCGCACCTGGGGCCTGGGCGTCGGCATCGACCTCGACGCGCGCCACCCGGGCTCGCACCCCGGCCGCTTCGGCTGGGACGGCGGCACGGGAACCAGCCTGTGGGTCGACCCCGTGTCGGGCGTCGGTGGCGTCCTGCTGACGCGCCAGGGGATGGGCTCGCCGGAGCCGCCGGAGCACCTCGACGCCTTCTGGGACGCCGTCCACGCGTGACACGCCGGGGCCGGTTCGAACGCACGTTCGGTGAATCGGCGTAACGTGGGGCCATGTGGTTCCAAGGCTCACTGCTCGACGGTGACGCAGGCGTCCGTGTCGGCCCGCTCGACCGCGTGCAGCGTCACGAGCTGTCGCACGGGGCGTGGGTCGACACGCTGCCTGGCTGGGTGAGCGGCTCGGACGAGCTGTTCGAGACCCTGCGCACCGAGGTGCCGTGGCGCGAGGAGCGCCGCGAGATGTACGAGCGCGTCGTCGACGTGCCGCGGCTGCTGTGCTTCTACGGCCCTCGCCGTCCGCTGCCGCATCCCGCCCTGGAGGAGGCGCGCGACGCGCTGTCGGCGCACTACGCGGCCGAGCTCGGCGAGCCGTTCGTCACCGCGGGCCTGTGCTACTACCGCGACGGCAACGACTCGGTGGCCTGGCACGGCGACCGCATCGGCCGCAGCCGCACCGAGGACACGATGGTCGCGATCCTGTCGCTGGGCGCCGAGCGGCGGCTGAGCCTGAGGCCGGCCGGTGGTGGCCCGCAGACCGGCTTCAGCCTCGGGCACGGCGACCTCTCGGTCATGGGGGGCAGCTGCCAGCGCACGTGGGAGCACGCGATCCTCAAGACCGCGCGCCCGGTCGGTCCCAGGATCAGCGTGCAGTTCCGCGTCGCCGGCGTTCTCTGACCAGCTCCAGGGCATCGGTCGACCACAGCGCCCAGATCACGAGCACGGGCTGGAAGAACAGCCGGATCAGCCGAGCGCGGTCGCTGTTCAGCGTGAACGCGTCGACGCCGTTGACGTACTGCGAGACGTTCCCGGGAAACACCGCGACGAAGAAGGCCGCGGCGACGAGGCCGATCACACGGCGGTGACGCGGGATCGCCATGAGGGCCGCGCCGAGGGCGATCTCGACGATGCCCGACACCACCACGACGAGGTCCTCGTCGAGCGGGATGCTGTTCGGCACCTGCGCGTCGAACTCGTCGCGGGCGAACGTCAGGTGACCGACGCCCGCGAACGCGAGCACGGCGCCGAGCAGGAGGCGGGCGATCGTCTTCATGGCCACGACGCTAGGTCAGTCGCCGGCGATCCGCTCGTAGAGCACGTGGTCGTGCCAGGTCCCGGCGAGCCGCAGGTAGTCGCGCGCGACGCCGAACTGCGTGAAGCCGTTCTTCTCCAGCACGCGCTGGCTGGAGACGTTGTCGACGCGGGTGCCGGCCTCGATCCGGTGCAGTCCGAGGCGCACGAAGGCGAGCTGGACGATCTCGTCCACGGCCGTGCTGGCCAGCCCGCGGCCCTGGTGCGCCTCGTCGACGTAGTAGCCGAGGACGCCCTTCATCGACGGGCCGCGGACGATCTCGTTGAGGTTGATCCGGCCGACCACGGAGTCGTCGGGGCCGAGGATCACTCGCGGGAAGGAGACGCCCTCCTCGTAGCGGCGCAGCGCGTCCTGGATGATCGCGCGCTGGCCCTTGGTGGTGAAGTAGACCTCCGGCCGCCTCGGCTCGAGGCCGGCCCAGGCCTCGCGGTTGCGGCGCAGGACCCCCGCCAGGGCTTCCGCGTCGGTCGTGGCGACGAGACGGGTGACGGCCATGGCGTCAGTCTGGCAGGCGCGGCACCCGGGGGAGAGGACCTTGACCGGCATCACATATCGTGTTTCGATAACATCGAGAAACGATATGGAACGGAGCTCCCATGAAGGCACCTCTCGGCACCGCCACCCGCTCGGACCAGTGGCTCGTCATCGTCCTGTCCGCCATCGTGAGCGTGGCCACGGTCGTGACCGCCGCGCGGCGGGTCGTGGAGATCCTCCCGAACCAGGACGTTCCCGTGGAGGTGCAGTTCGACCCGACCACCCAGCCGATCACGATCGAGGGCGTCGGGACGGTCTCGGCCGAGATCGACCGCGCCACCGTGACGGTCCCGGACCTGCCGATCGTGAGCTGGCTGGCGGCCCTCGCCGGCGTCATCGTGCCCGCGCTGGCGATCGTGGCGATCATGGTCTGCGTCGCCTGGCTGTGCCGTCACCTGATGACCGGGGAGTTCTTCAGCCGGACCAACACGCGGCTGCTGACGTCGATCTCGATGCTGATCCTCGTCGGCTGGGTGGCCGACCTCGTGGGGAGGACGTTCGCCGGCAACTCCGCGCTGGCCCGTCTCGCCGAGGACGGCGAGGGATTCGCGCTGTCGACGACCTTGCCCCTGCAGTACCTGTTCGTCGCGATCGTCGTGGGCTGCATCGCCGCCGCGTTCCACGCGGGGGAGCGGATGCAGCGCGACGCCGAGGGGCTGGTCTGATGCCGCCGGAGGACGACGAGCACCGGGTGCACTGCCGGCTCGACGAGCTGCTCGCCGCGAGGGGGATGACGCTCACGCGGCTGGCCGAGATCGTCGGCGTCACCGTGGTGAACCTGTCGGTGCTGAAGAACGACCGCGCTCGGGCGATCCGCTTCACGACGCTCACGGCGATCTGCGACGCGCTCGACTGCGAGGTGGGCGACCTGCTCGTGGTGTCGGAATGATTCGCGGCGCGAGGCGTTGACGCAGACATGAAGAACATCGGCTTCCTGTCCTTCGGGCACTGGTCCGACTCGCCGCAGTCGGCCACGCGGAGCGCGTCGGACACGCTGCTGCAGTCCATCGACCTCGCGGTCGCGGCCGAGGAGCTGGGAGCCGACGGCGCCTACTTCCGCGTGCACCACTTCGCCCGCCAGCTGGCCTCGCCGTTCCCGCTGCTGGCCGCCGTCGGCGCGCGCACGTCACGCATCGAGATCGGCACCGGCGTGATCGACATGCGGTACGAGAACCCCCTCTCCTTCGCCGAGAACGCCGCGGCGGCCGACCTCATCTCCGGCGGCAGGCTGCAGCTGGGGATCAGCCGCGGATCACCGGAGCAGGTCATCTCCGGCTACCGCTACTTCGGGTTCGAGCCGCCCGAGGGCATGAGCGACGCCGACATGGCCCGAGGCCACACGCAGGTGCTGCTGGAGGTGCTCAAGGGCGAGGGCTTCGCCGAGCCGAACCCGAGGCCGATGTTCCCGAACCCGCCGGGCAAGCTGCGCATCGAGCCCCACTCCGAGGGTCTGCGCGACCGCATCTGGTGGGGTGCCGGCTCGCGCGCCACCGCCGAGTGGACCGCGGAGCAGGGGATGAACCTCATGAGCTCGACGCTGCTGACCGAGGACACCGGTGTGCCGTTCCATCAGCTGCAGGCCGAGCAGATCCAGCGCTTCCGCGATGCGTGGAAGGAGGCCGGCCACGAGCGCGAGCCGCGCGTGTCGGTGAGCCGCAGCATCTTCCCGATCGTCTCCGACCTCGACCGCGCCTACTTCGGCCACGAGTCGCGCAGCACCGACCAGGTGGGCTTCCTCGAGGGTGGCTCGGCGCGGTTCGGTCGCACCTACGCCGCCGAGCCCGACGTGCTGGCCCAGGAGCTCGCCGAGGACGAGGCGATCGCGGCGGCGGACACCCTGCTGCTCACGGTGCCGAACCAGCTGGGCGTCGACTACAACGCCCACGTCCTCGAGAGCCTGCTGACCCACGTCGCGCCCGCGCTGGGCTGGCGCTGATCGCGGGCGCGGTCGATGCTGGGCTCATGAGCACGCTCGACGTCCCGACGATCATCGCCGCGGGCCTGGACGACTGGCGCCCCCTCGTCCACAGCCTGCACACCCGGTACCGCACGGGGGACTTCGCCACGGGCCTGGAGTTCGTCGTCGACATCGGTGCGGCGGCAGAGGCCGCGAATCACCACCCCGACGTGAAGCTGACCTACACGCACGTGGACATCCAGCTGCTCAGCCACGACTCGGGCGGCATCACCGAGCGCGACCTCGAGCTCGCTCGCACCATCAGCGACCTCGCGGCCGAGCGGTCGCTCGAGGCCGACCCGAGCCGCCTGACCACGGTGGAGATCGCCCTGAACGCCGTGGACAAGGACGCCATCGGCCCCTTCTGGGCCGCGGTGCTGACCGGCGACCCGGGGGCCTACGCGAACGACGAGGTCACCGACCCCACGGGGCAGGTGCCGCTGCTGTGGTTCCAGCCGACCGAGTCGCGCACCGAGGTTCCGCCGATGTGCTTCCACCTCGACGTCTGGATCCCGGTGGGCCAGCTGCCCGCCCGGATCGAGGCCGGGGTCGCCGCCGGCGGCCGGATCTTCGACGACTCGGAGTCGCCGTCGTTCGTGGTGCTGGAGGACGCCGAGGGCAACAAGGCCTGCCTCTGCACCGTCATGGATCGCGACTGACCGACTTCAGGAGGGGGAGAGCTCGGCGGCGCGCTGCTCGAGCCAGGCCCGCTCCAGCTCGTTCCCCGCGAGCTCGGCGGCCGCAAGGAACTCGCCCCTCGCCTCGGCCGTGCGCCCGAGCCGCCTGAGCACGTCGGCGCGCGTGCTGGCCACGAGGTGGCTGCGGCCGAGTCCGCCGTCCGCGGCGATGCGGTCGATCTCCTCCAGTGCCGGCTCGAGTCCGTCCTCGGTCATCGACAGGGCCGCGGCGCGGTTGAGCCGCACGACCGGACCCGGGACGAGCGCGGACAGCGCGTCGTAGAGGACGAGGATCCGCTCCCAGTCCGTGCGATCGAACGACGGGGCGGTGGCATGACACGCCGCGATGGAGGCCTGGAGGGCGTACGGGCCGCGACCGCGACCGAGGGCGTCCACCTGCTCCAGCGCCGTGAGTCCTCGCGCGATCTGGCCGCGGTCCCACAGCCGCCGGTCCTGGTCGGCCAGGGTGACCGGCTCGCCGCGACGGTCGGTGCGTGCCGCGAACCGCGAGGACTGCAGCTCCATGAGCGCGACCAGTCCGTGCACCTCGGGCTCGCGGGGGAGCAGGCGCGCCAGGACGCGGCCGAGCCGCAGTGCCTCGTGCGCGAGGTCGCGGCGCACCCACCGGTCGCCGCCGCTGGGGGCGTAGCCCTCGGTGAAGAGCAGGTAGGTGACGGTGAGGACGGCGGCGAGCCGCGTCGGCCACTCGGTGTGGTCGGGGACCTCGAACGGGACGTGGGCCTCCGCGAGAGTGCGCTTCGCGCGGACGATCCGCTGCTGGACCGCGGGCACCGAGGTGACCAGCAGTCGGGCGATCTCGGTCGTGGAGAGACCGGCGACCACGCGCAGCGTGAGGGCCACCTGCGCCTCGCGCGCCAGCACGGGGTGACAGGCGGTGAAGACCAGTCGCAGCAGGTCGTCGTCGATCGGCTCCCACGCCAGGTCGTCCTCCTGCTCGAGCCGGTGGGCGATCGTCCGATGCCGCTCGTCGAGGGCCTCGCGCCGGCGCCAGCCGTCGATCGCGCGGCGCTTCGCCACCGTGGTCAGCCACGCCCCCGCGTTGCGGGGGACGCCCGACTCGGGCCACACCCGCAGCGCCTCGGCGACCGCGTCCTGGGCGAGGTCCTCGGCCTCGGACAGGTCGCCCGTCATGCGGGCGAGCGTCGCCACGACCCGCGGACCCTCGATGCGCCAGACGGCATCGAGGGTCGCGGTCAGGTCGTCCATCAGACGGTGCCGAGCTGCTCGCGCCAGCCGGCCTCCTTCTGCACGTACTCGTTGTCGGCGTAGTCCTCGAAGTCGGACTCGTCGGTGATCCGGCGCACCTCGAGCTTCGAGCCCGGGCCCACCGGGCAGCGCTTGGCCCACTCGACCGCCTCCTCGCGCGAGGCCACCTGCAGCACCCAGAAGCCGTTGAACAGCTCGTGGGTCTCGCCGTAGGGCCCGTCGGTGACGATCGGCTCCTCGGCCGAGAAGTCGACGACGAAGCCCTCCGACGGATCGGTCAGGCCGTCGCCGCCCGCCATCACGCCGGCGTCCATCAGCGCCTCATTGTAGGCGCCCATCCGGTTGATGATCTCCTCGAAGTCGACCTCCTTCGAGGCGGCCAGCGCCTCGTCGGTGGTGCGCATGATGAGCATGTACTTCTTCATGATCAGGTCCTCTCGGGTGGGCGCCTCGTGCGCCCTCACCATGACGTCGAACGGGACGGGAGCGGATCGACAGCCGTCGCGAAGTTTTTCTCACCGAGCCGAAGTGTCAGTGGTTCCGACCACGCTAGTGCCGGCGCTATCGTTCGAGAACCATCTGGGGAGGAACTTCCGCGTGAGCCATCCGGCCGACAGCCATGACCTGATCCGCGTGCACGGAGCCCGTGTCAACAACCTCAAGGACGTCAGCGTCGAGCTGCCCAAGCGGCGGCTCACGGTGTTCACCGGCGTCTCGGGGTCGGGCAAGAGCTCGCTCGTGTTCGGCACGATCGCCGCCGAGTCGCAGCGGCTCATCAACGAGACGTACAGCTCCTTCGTGCAGGGCTTCATGCCCACGATGGCGCGGCCCGAGGTCGACGTCCTGGACGGCCTCACCACCGCGATCCTCGTCGACCAGGAGCGGATGGGCGCCGACCCGCGCTCGACCGTCGGCACCGCCACGGACGCCAACGCCATGCTGCGCATCCTGTTCAGCCGGCTGGGCGAGCCGCACGTCGGCTCACCCCAGGCCTTCTCCTTCAACGTGGCGTCGATCAGCGGCGCCGGCGCGGTCTCGTTCGAGACGGGCGGGCGCACGGTCAAGGAGCGCCGCGAGTTCTCGGTCACCGGCGGCATGTGCCCGCGGTGCGAGGGCAGGGGAGCGGTGTCCGACTTCGACCTCACCGCCCTCTACGACGAGACGAAGTCCCTCGAGGACGGCGCCCTCACGATCCCGGGCTACTCGATGGACGGCTGGTATGGCCGGATCTTCCGCAACGGCGACTTCTTCCCGGCCGACAAGCCGATCAAGGACTTCACGAAGAAGCAGCTCGACGCACTGCTCTACAAGGAGCCCACCAAGATCAAGGTCGACGGGATCAACATCACCTACGAGGGGATCGTCCCGAAGATCCAGAAGTCGATGCTGTCGAAGGACCGCGAGGCGATGCAGCCGCACATCCGCGCCTTCGTCGACCGGGCCATCACGTTCCAGACCTGTCCCGAGTGCGACGGCACGCGGCTCAACGAGGGCGCACGGTCCTCGAAGATCAAGGGCATCTCCATCGCCGACGCCTGCGCCATGCAGATCACCGACCTCGCCGCGTGGGTGCGCGACCTCGACGAGCCGTCCGTGGCCCCGCTGCTGGCCGTGCTCGCGCAGACGCTCGAGTCCTTCGTGGACATCGGCCTGGGCTACCTGTCGCTCGACCGGCCGGCGGGCACGCTCTCGGGCGGCGAGGCGCAGCGCACGAAGATGATCCGCCACCTCGGCTCCTCGCTCACCGACGTCACGTACGTCTTCGACGAGCCCACGGTGGGCCTGCACCCGCACGACATCGACCGGATGAACGGTCTGCTGCTGCAGCTGCGCGACAAGGGCAACACCGTGCTCGTCGTCGAGCACAAGCCCGAGGCCATCGCGATCGCCGACCACGTCGTCGACCTCGGTCCCCGCGCCGGAAGCGGCGGCGGGCAGATCATGTTCGAGGGCACGGTCGAGGGCCTGCGCGCCAGCGACACGATCACCGGCCGCCACCTCGACGACCGCGCCTCGATCAAGGACGCCGTGCGCACGCCCACGGGTCGGCTCGAGGTCCGCGGAGCCGACGCGCACAACCTGCAGGACGTCGACGTCGACATCCCCCTCGGGGTCCTCGTCGTCGTCACCGGCGTCGCCGGCTCGGGCAAGAGCTCGCTGATCCACGGGTCCGTCGCGAGGAACGACGACGTCGTCGCGATCGACCAAGGTGCGATCCGCGGCTCGCGGCGCAGCAACCCGGCCACCTACACCGGTCTGCTCGACCCCATCCGCAAGGCCTTCGCGAAGGAGAACGGGGTCAAGCCCGCGCTGTTCTCGGCCAACTCCGAGGGCGCCTGCCCCAACTGCAACGGCGTCGGCGTCGTCTTCACCGATCTCGGCATCCTCGCCACGATGGAGTCGCCCTGCGAGGTCTGCGAGGGACGCCGCTTCGCCGACGCGGTGCTCGAGTACCAGCTCGGCGAGCGCGACATCAGCGAGGTGCTCGCGATGCCCGTGGCCGAGGCGCACGCGTTCTTCGGCAAGGAGGGTGTCAACGTCGCGGCCGCCGCGAAGATCCTGGCGCGGCTGGAGGACGTCGGCCTGGGCTACCTGACGCTCGGCCAGCCGCTGTCCACCCTGTCCGGAGGCGAGCGCCAGCGCATCAAGCTGGCCACGCACATGGGGGAGAAGGGCGGCACCTACGTCCTCGACGAGCCCACCTCCGGCCTGCACCTGGCCGACGTCGAGCAGCTGCTCGGCCTGCTCGACCGTCTGGTCGACTCGGGGAAGTCGGTCATCGTGATCGAGCACCACCAGGCCGTCATGGCACACGCCGACTGGATCATCGACCTCGGGCCCGGCGCGGGTCACGACGGCGGCCGGATCGTCTTCGAGGGCACCCCGGCCGACCTCGTGGCCGCGAAGTCGACGCTCACAGGGGAGCACCTCGCCGCCTACGTCGGCTCCTGAGCGGCGGCGCAGGGGAGTGGTGGGCCCTCCGGGGCGGATGTGACGTGACCTACACTCAGCGCATGATGACCGCCGTGGCCACCCGGTCCGGCGTCCGTCGTGCCACCGGCTTCGTCGTCGTCCTGGTGGCCCTGACGATCTTCATGATCGGCGCGAGTGCGCCGTCGCCGTTCTATCCCGTGCTGCAGGAGCGGATCGGGTTCTCGTCCGCCGCGATGACGCTGATCTTCGCCGTCTACGCGTTGTCGATGCTGGCCACGCTGCTGGTCGCGGGCTCGCTCTCGGACCATCTCGGTCGCCGGCCGGTCATCGCGCTCGGCCTGCTCGTGCTCGCGGGCAGCATGGTCGCGTTCTGGCACGCCGAGAGCGTGGCGGTGCTGATCGTCGCCCGGGTCGTGCAGGGGTTCGGCGCCGGGCTGCTGATGCCGTCGATGTCCGCGGCGATCGTGGACCTCGAGCCGCCGAGCCGTCCGGGCAGCGGCGCGATCGCGAACTCCGTCACGCCCTTCGCCGGTCTGGCTGTGGGCGGGCTCGTCTCCGGACTGGCGCTCGACCACGCCGGGGCCGAGCCGCTGACGGCCGTGTTCGGCTCGCTGGCGGTGCTGCTCGTCGTCATGGCGGTGGTCGTGTGGGCGGCGCCGGAGACCTCCACGCGCCGTCCGGGCGCGCTGGCGTCGCTGCGGCCCCGGATCGGCGTCCCGCCGCAGGCGCGTGCCGCCTTCTACCGCGCCGTGCCCGCGGTGATCGCCGGCTGGGCCACGAGCGGCTTCTATTTGTCGCTCGGCGCGCCGCTGATCGCGCAGGAGCTTGGGGGAGAGAGCCACGTGGCCCAGGGTCTCGTGGTGACCACGCTCAACGGCGCCGGCGCGGTGATGTGCTTCGTCGCGCGTCGCTGGAGCAGCCGCCGGATCACCCTCTACGGCACCACCACCCTCGCCGTCGGCACCGCGCTGACGCTGGTCGCGCTCGCCGCGGACAGCCTCCCGTGGTTCCTGGCGGCCACCGTGTTCGCGGGCACGGGATTCGGCGCGGCCTTCATGGGCATCATGCGCTCGATCACCCCGCTCGCGCCGCCCGAGCGCCGGGGCGAGCTCTTCGCCGCCGTGTTCGTCGCGAGCTACGTCGCGTTCGGCATCCCGGCCGTCATCGCCGGCTTCGCCGTCGGCTGGATCGGACTGTCGCAGACCGCGCTGGTCTACGGGGCGGTCGTGGTGGTGCTCGCCGGACTGGCCGCCGTGCTCCGCCTGCGCTCCGAGGACTGACGCGGCCTCACTCGGCGATGACGAGCTCGTCGGTGGTGCGCGTCATCGCCACGTAGCGATCGACCGCCGCCGCCACGTCGTCACCCCAGCCCGCCGGATCGACCAGCACCACGAGGTCGAACTCGAGACCCTTCGCGAGCACGGGTGGGAGGGAGCGGACGCGATCCGTCGCGGAGCGGCCCGGGTCGCCGATGACGCAGACCGTCCCTTCCTCGTGCTCGGACAGCCAGCGGTCGACGACCGCGTCGACGTCCGTGACCGGGACGCGTCGCACGGGGCGCCCGCTGGCGCGGACGGAGTCCGGGACGTTCGCTCCCGGGATCGCCGCGCGGATCAGCGGCCGCGCCTCGGCCATCACCTCACGTGGCGTCCGGTAGTTGACCGAGAGCGCGGCCTCGCGCACCGTCCCGACGCCCACGAGGGCGAGCCGCTCGGACCACGACTCCGGGAAGCCGCGGCGAGCCTGGGCGCGGTCGCCGACGACCGTGAGACTGCGCGAGGGGCATCGCCGGACGAGCATGGCCCACTGGGCATCGGTGAGCTCCTGCGCCTCGTCGACCACGACGTGGGCGAACGGTCCGGCCAGGACGTCGACCTCGCGACTCGGAACCGCGTCCTCGTCGACGAGCGCGTCGCGCAGGGCCTCCTGGCGCAGGGAGGTCCACAGTCCCTCACCGTCGTCGTGCTCCATGGCCGCGAGCAGGTCGTCGACGACGCGGTCCATCCCGGCTCGTTGCTCGGTGACGGTGGTGATGCGCTCGCGTGCCCGGCGCTCGTGCGACGGGTCACCGAGTCGATGCCGCGCCGCGTCCAGCAGGGGCAGGTCGGCGTCCGTCCAGCCGGCCGACTCCTCACGGCGCAGCAGTCCGACCTCGTCGGGCGTGAGCGAGGGTGCGCACCGACGGAGGTACGCCGGAACGGCCCACAGGTCCGCGACGACGTCGGTGGGCTCGAGGATCACCCACGACCGCTCGAGTGCGTCGACCACGTGCTCGGTCTGCTGCAGCACGGCTCTGACGTCGTCCGGATCGACGTCGTCGGCCAGACGGTCGCGGGCGATCTCGGCCAGCGCCTCCCACACCAGCGACCGTGCCTCGTTGTGCGGCACGTGGGGGCCGGGCGCCGCGAACGCCTCGGCCCAGTCGCGTGCCGTGAGCACCACGTCGCCCCACGGGGTCTCGACCTCGCTGTCGATCGTCGGCGGCTCCTCGTACACCGCGACCGCCGCGTCGACCGCGTGCACCAGGGTCAGGCTCGCCTTGAGTGCGGCCACCCTGGGGTCGGTCTCCCGACGTGCCTCGCCGGCCTCGGGCACGAGGTCGTCCGGCGTGCACGTGAGGACGCCGTCCTCGCCCAGGCTCGGCAGGACGTCGGCCACGTAGGCCAGGTACGGGTGGTGCGGGCCGACGAAGAGGATGCTGCCGTGACCGGGCGCGAGCCTCGGGTCGGTGTGAAGGAGGTAGGCGGCACGGTGCAGCGCCACCACGGTCTTACCGGTGCCGGGTCCGCCGTCGACGACGAGCGCTCCGCGACTGTCCGCCCGGATGATCGCGTCCTGGTCGGCTGCGATCGTGCCGAGGACGTCGCGCATCGCGGTGGTCCTGCGGCCCGCCAGTCCCGCCAGGAAGGCGGAGTCGTCGTCCAGGGCGAGGCCGTCCGTCGGTGCGGTGGGGGAGAGGACCTCGTCCCAGAAGTCGACGACCCGACCGTCCGCCCAGCGGTAGCGCCGTCGACTGCTCACGCCGAGGGATTGCGCGACCGTCCCGGCGAAGAACGGTGCGGCCGCGGGGGAGCGCCAGTCCACGAGCAGCCGGCCACCGCGTCCGTCGGACAGCCCCAGCCGGCCGATGTACGTGATCGTCCCGTCCTCGCCGACGATCCGTCCCAGGCACAGGTCGAGGCCGTACCGCCGCAGGAGCCGCAGGCGTGACTCCAGCCGGTGGACGTCCTGGTCGCGGTCCAGGGCGCGCTGGCCGGATCCCGCCGGACGCCGCCGTGCTTCGGCGAGGTCCGCGGCGGCGTGGCGCCGGGCCTCGTCCAGGCGGGCCGCGACCAGACGGAGATGGCGCTCGTCCTGCTGGACCAGAGCGAGGTGGGACGTGTCGGCGAGGTGCGGGCGGAGAGCGAATATGGCTGCCATGGCGGACGATTCTGGACCCGCCCGGGGGGCTTGTGGCAAGCCCCCATCCGCGATATACGTTGAAGAGGGAAGGGCGATCGCCCTTCCCTTCGTCATGCCCCTCCAGACAGGACGCCTCGCTCGTGGCCGTGATCCTCATGTGCGGACCGTCGGGGTCCGGGAAGTCCACCGTCGCGAGGCGACTGGAGGAGTCGGGCTGGACGCGGCTGTGCTTCGACGTCGAGACGTGGCGGCACGACGTCACCTCGCTCCCGGCACCGCGCGAGCTGCTGGCGCAGATCGAGACGGAGCTGCTCGGCCGCCTCGCGTCCACGGTCAACGCGGGGGAGGACGTGGTGCTCGACTACTCCTTCGCCACGCGCGGGCTGCGGGATCGGTACCGTGCCGTGGTCGCGGACCTCGGCGTGACGGCCGAGACCGTGTACCTCCCGGTCGATCGTGACGTCGCGCTCGAGCGTGTGCGGGGGCGACACGACGAGGGACCCGACGACTACTGGCTCGACGACGCCACGGTGCTCGCGCACGTGGACGGGTTCGAGCCGCCCACCTTCGCCGAGCACCCGCTGCGGGTGATCGACGGCGACGTCACCGTCCGCCACGCAGGTGCCGGCGACGTCGGCGCGCTGATGGAGTTCTGGGAGGGCTCGGCCGAGAACGCCGCCCGCCCGCAGGACTCGGCGGCCTTGGTCGAGGCCCTCGTCGGGCGCGACCCCGCAGCGATCCTGGTCGCGGTGCTGCAGGGGCGGATCGTGGGATCGGTGATCGCCGGCTGGGACGGCTGGCGAGCGCACCTCTACCGGCTGGCCGTGGCTCCCGAGGCGCGGGGGCGAGGGCTCGCCCGGCGACTGCTCGGGCACGCCGAGGACCGGCTCCGGTCCCTCGGCGCCACGCGGTTCGACGCGATGGTCCTCGACGACAACGAGGCCGGAGCGGCGCTGTGGCGGTCCGCCGGGTACGCGCCGCAAGGGGAGTGGAGACGGTGGGTCAAGCCCGCCTGATCAGCGACCCGAGAGCACGCAGAACTCGTTCCCGTCCGGGTCGCGCATGACGACCCAGCCGACCTGACCCTGACCGATGTCCGTGCGGGTCGCGCCGAGCGCCTCGAGCCGGGCGACCTCCTCGGCCTGGTCGCCACGCGGCCGCAGGTCGAAGTGCCAGCGGTTCTTGGCGGGCTTCTCGATCAGGGGAGGACCGCCCCAGGTCACCTTCGTGCCCCCGTGCGGCGACTGGATCGCGGTCTCCTCGTCCTGGTCCCACACGAGCGGCCAGTCGAGCGCCTGCTGCCAGAACAGGCCGACCTCACGCGTGCCGTCGCACGAGAGCGCGCCGATCGTGCCGCAGCCCGCCAGGAACCTGTTGCCGGGCTCGATGACGCAGAACTCGTTGCCCTCCGGGTCCTGCAGGACGACGTGCTCGGCGTCGGCCCCCTGACCGACGTCGAGGTGACTCGCGCCGAGCTCGAGCGCCCGTGCCACGGTGGCCTCCTGCGCGTCGGCGGACTCGCTGGTGAGGTCGAAGTGCATCCGGTTGGGGAGCGTCTTGGGATGCCGTGTCGGCTCGATGTCGATCGCGAAGCCGGCGCCGTCGACTGCCGCGAGCGTGATGACGCCGTCGTCGTCCGTGCCGGTGATCTCACGGTCCAGCAGCGCGCTCCAGAACCGGGCGAGGCGCTCAGGATCGTTCGCGTCGATGACCAGGGCTTCCCATTGGCTGCTCATCCACCCACGCTAGTACGCATGAGTGCCCACAGCGTCGTCGTCGGACTGCCGATCGCGGACCGCCGCACGTCACGTGACTTCTACCGCGACGTCCTGGGGCTCGAGGCCCCGGGCGAGCCCGCCGAGGACGGGGTGCCCGAGCCGCTGCAGCTCCGCCTGTCGGACGGCCTCAGCGTGATGCTGGTGCCGACGGGCGGCTTCGGCTGGGCGATCGGCGGGCGAGCGCTGACGCCGGCGGGACACCACGAGTGCGTCCTCACGCTGGCCGCGTCGTCGACGGCCGAGGTGGACGCGCTGCTGGAGCGTGCCCGTGCCGCCGGCGCGGAGATCGTCGTCGAGGCGGGACAGCAGCCGTGGGGCTACACGGGCACGTTCGCCGATCCCGACGGCCACCTGTGGTCCGCGGCGACCGCGTGAGGCATCATCGGCCGGTGGGCTGCACCGAGGAACCGTGGACGTCGGTCGAGGGCGGCTCCCACGACCTGAGTCTGGTCCGGGTGCCGCGCGACGTGCTGCGGGCGCTGGGATGCGGTGACCTCGAGTCGGCCGAGCGGCTGTCCGGCATCAAACTCACGACGTACATCGGAGGTCCGGACTGCCGCTGGCTGTGGGCGCTGCGTGCCGACCAGATCGCGCGGACGCCCGCCGATCACGTCTGGGTCACGCGGCTGGTGGTCGACCAGCGCACCGGCGCCGTCGTCGGCCTGGCGGGCTTCCACGGCGCGCCGGACGAGCGCGGCATGGTCGAGCTCGGGTACCGGATCGATCCGGACCGTCGACGCCTCGGCCACGCACGGGCGGCACTGGAGATCATGCTGGACGTCGCCCGAGCCGATCCACGCGTCGCCGTCGTGCGCGCCACCGTCAGCCCGGACAACCGGCCGTCGCGTGCGCTGCTCGACCAGTACTGCTTCGTCGAGGTCGGCGAGCAGTGGGACGAGGAGGACGGCCTCGAGACGATCCTGGAGATCCCGGCCTGACGCCCCTCTCGACCCGCCTGCGACATTGTCCGATAATGCACATTATGTCAATTACGTACGACGGGCGCGCCGAGAGGGGCTCCCCTGAGCCCCGATGCCTCACCGTGCTCGCGTGTACTCCTCGATGACGAGCCCGGAGCCGAATCGCCGCGTGTCCACGAGGTCGAACGGCAGGATCGACGCCTCGGTCGAGCCGAACAGCCCGATGCCGGCGCCCAGGACGATCGGATACCGCTTGAGGATCAGGCGGTCGATCTCCGGCAGCAGCGATCCGGCCAGCTCGCCACCGCCGCACAGGTAGATGCCCAGGCCGTCCTCCTGCTTGAGTTCGCGCACGGTCGCCACGGCGTCGGCCGTGTAGGTGACGCCGTCCGGTGCCGGGTCGCCCGATCGGGTCGCCACGAACTCGCGCAGGTGGGCGTACGGCCGCTCGACGCCCTCGTCGAGAGCGATGCGGTAACTCCTGCTCCCCTGCATCACCGTGTCGAACCGCGTGCGTGGCGGCTCGATGCCGAGCCCGTCCAGGAACTGCGTCGGCACGGCGTCCGCGAAGTCGCTGGTCAGGACCGCGGCATGGTCGCCCGTGACGGGAAAGGCGCCGAACGCACCGTCGGGCTCCGCGATGAGACCGTCGATCGAGACGGCGACGTAGTAGACGAGCTCGCGCATGACCTTCTCCATTCACTACAGATGTTGTGATCGGGAACGTATCACGACAGATGTCGTGATTGCGATACCCTGCTGCCATGGTCCGCAATCCCGAGCGCCGCGTCCGGCTCGCCGACGCCGCCGTGCGCGTCCTCGCTCGGCAGGGCTCCCGAGGCCTCACCCACCGGGCGATCGACGACGAGGCCGGCGTCCCGAAGGGCACGGCCTCGAACTACTTCTCCTCGCGTGAGGAGATCATCGACGCGATCCTCGCGCGCATCGCCGAGCGGCTCACCCCGGACCCCGCCGTGCATGCCGAGCTCGCGCGGCGCTCCCCCGGTGTCGACCTCTTCACCGACTACCTGCGCGACATCGTGCATCGGCTGACGTCCGACCCGGACTCCACGATCGCCCTGTTCGAGCTGCGCCTGGAGGCCACGCGCCGGCCGCACGTCGCCGCGGCGCTCGCCGAGTGGCGACGGGGAGGACTGGCCGCCGACGTCGAGTTCAACGCGTCGATGGGACTGCCCGGCGACGCCGCGGACATCGCCCTGTTCCACTACGCGATCGACGGCCTGGTGCTCGACCGGCTGACCGTCCCGCTCGACGAGCAGGCTGACGTCGACGCCCTCGTCGCGACGCTCGTTCGGCGGATCCTCGGCGACTAGTGGGAGCCTGCCTTCCCTCCCCCGTCCTCGCCGGGCCGGGTGGTCACGAACGCCCTAGGCTCGGCCTCATGGCGACACGTTCGGCGAAGTCCGCGGCACGCGCGGTCGACGACCATCCGGCTCTCGACCAGGTGGCCCGCATCGGCCTGGTCGCGTTCGGCGTGGTCCACCTGGTGATGGGCTGGCTGGCCATCCGGCTCGCGTTCGGCGACAGCGGCGGCGAGGCGGACAGCGGTGGCGCGGTCCGCGAGCTCGCGCAGCAGCCGTTCGGCGGTCCCATCGTGTGGGCCGTCGGCATCGGCATGGTGATGCTCGCGGTCTGGCAGGCCATCGAGGCCGCCGTCGGCCACCGCCGCGACGACGGCGCGAAGCGCCTCCGGAAGCGGCTGATCAGCCTGGGCAAGGTCATCCTCTACGGCGCGATCGCCGCGACGGCGTTCAAAGTGGTCACCGGCTCGAGCTCCTCCGGTCAGGACGGGACGACGTCGTTCAGCGCCGAGCTCATGGACCTGCCCGGTGGCCAGGTGCTGGTCGGCCTGGTGGCCCTCGGCATCGCCGCCGTGGGCGTCTACCTGGTCTACAAGGGCCTCACCGAGCGCTTCCTCAAGGACATCGAGGTCGGGGGCGCCAGCGGACGCGTGGGCTCGGCCTACGTGTGGCTCGGCAAGGTCGGCTACGTCGCCAAGGGTGCCGCGGTCCTCGGCGTCGCCGCGCTCTTCGGCTATGCGGCGGTCACCCACGAGCCCGACAAGTCCGGCGGCATCGACGAGGCGCTGCGCACCGTGCTGGACCAGCCCTTCGGTCCCGTCCTCACGGGGTTGGTGGGCGCCGGCTTCGTGGCCTTCGGGCTGTTCTGCTTCGCCTGGGCCCGCCACATCAACCGTTGATCCGGGCCGAACCGGCCGAACGTCGAACACCCGTTCTACAGTGGTCCCATGGGTCACAACCGGAGGTACGGCGACCGCCTGTCGGCGCTGGATCCCCCGGCCGTGACTCCCCCGCCGCGCATCCGGCCGCAGCACGTGTGGGTCAACCTCTCCACCGTGCAGCACGCCCCGGCGGTCTACCCGGGCGTGCTGGTCGAGTGGCGGCCGGTCGTGAAGGGCTGGGAGGCGCTGTGCACCTGGGCCTCGCCCGACGGCGTCGTGCACACCGGATGGCTGCCCGCGGCGCGCCTCAAGCCGGCCTCCGGGTGACGGATCCTGATGTGAGGATCCGTCCCCGGGGAGCGGTCAGCGGCGGACGAGGCGACCCGGGCCGCCCTCGCTGAGCGAGCCCTCGACATCGGCGCCGCGCCAGACGAGCAGGTGGCCGACACCGCGCTCGCGGACGCTGCCGTCGATCTCGGCGGCGCGGTAGACGCGGACGTGGCCGCGGTGCAGCTCGGTGACCGTGCCGTCCACGTCACCACTGACGGTGAGGTTGCCGTGGTCGCGCTCGACGATGTTGCCGTCCACCGAGCCGGAGCGCGTGACGGTGACCGAGCCGCGACCCAGCTGGCGGACGTTGCCGTCCACGTCGCCGCGGATCACGATGTTGCCGTGGCGGACGGTGACGTTGCCGTCGACATCGCCGTTGATGACGAGGTTCCCCTTGCGGATCGTGATGTTGCCGTCGATCTCGCGCCCCTTCTTCACCGTGTAGTCACCCGTGCGGTTGATGGTGCGGTCGCGGTCGTCATCGTCGTCCGCATGCGCCGCCGCGGGCAGGCCTGCCAGCAGGACGCCGCCGACCAGGGCGAGGGCGAGAGGCTTGGTCTTCATCGTGCGCTCCTTCGTTCGGTTCGTGGTGTCCCCCATCGTGGCGAGCCGAGGTGAGCCCGAGGTGAACGCAACGTGAGACGGCTCTCATGTTCGGACCCATCCGCTCGGCCGTCGGCGACGAACCCCTCCCATGAATCGCCACGAAGCCGCCCGCGGCGCCCTCGCCGGACTCGTCTCGGCCCTCGCCGGACTCGCCGCCGGGCACTTGGTGGGCGCGATCGTCGCACCGGCCGCCTCGCCCGTCCTGGCCGTCGGCAGCGCCGTGATCGACCGGACCCCCACGGCGCTCAAGCAGGCCGCCATCGAGCGGCTGGGGACGGCTGACAAGCCGGTCCTGCTGGGGACGGTGCTCGTCGCGACGCTGCTCCTGGCCGCGGTCGGGGGCGTCCTGGCGCGGCGCTCCCTCCCCGTGGGCGCCGCGGTCGTGGTGCTGCTCGTCGCGGCGGCCGGCTGGGCGGCGCTCGCCCGGCCCGCCGCGCGGCCGATCGACGTGCTCCCCGCCCTGGCGACGGGCGTCGCGGCACTCGCGGCCCTGCGCTGGCTGACCCCTCAGGACGAGGAGCCCGTGGACGGACCCGGACGGCGACGACTGCTCGTGCGCTCGGGCGTGATCGTCGGCGCCGCGCTCGTCGCAGGGACCGCCGGCCAGTGGCTCGTGGCCCGGGCCCGCGACGTCACGAACATCGCGCTCCCCCGTGCCCTGCGCCCGCTCCCGCCGCTGCCGCGCGGCCTGGAGGCGACCTACCGCGGGATCACGCCGTTCCAGACCGATCGCGACGACTTCTACCGCGTGGACATCAACCTGACGACCCCCGTCGTGGACCACGAGAGCTGGACGCTGCGGATCGACGGGATGGTCGACCGGCCCTACGAGCTGACCTTCGACGAGCTGCTCGCCCTCCCGCTGATCGAGTGCGACATCACGCTGACCTGCGTCTCGAACGAGGTCGGCGGGCCGTACGTGGGTGCCGGCCGCTGGCTGGGCGTCCGGGTCTCGGACCTGCTCGAGCGCGCGGGCGTGCGCTCGGGCGCCGACCAGATCCTGAGCACCGCCGTCGACGGCTTCACCATCAGCACGCCCCTGGCCGCCGCGCAGGACGGCCGCGACATGATCGTCGCCGTCGCGCTGAACGGTGAGCCGCTCCCCCGTGACCACGGCTTCCCCGCCCGCCTCGTGACGCCCGGCCTGTACGGCTACGTCGGCGCCACCAAGTGGCTGACGAGGCTCACCCTCACCACCTACGAGGAGCGCGAGGCGTACTGGACCAAGCGCGACTGGGCCATCGACGGCCCGATCAAGATCTCCTCGCGCATCGACACGCCCGCTGCGCTGAAGGAGGTCCAGGCCGGCCGGATCGTCGTGGGGGGCGTCGCCTGGGCGCAGGGCCGCGGTGTCGCGGCGGTCGAGGTGAGCGTCGACGACGGCGACTGGCAGCGGGCCGAGTTCGGTCCCGACGGCGGCGTCGACTACTGGCGCCAGTGGTACCTGCTGTGGGACGCCGAGCCGGGCCGTCACACACTCACGGTGCGGGCCCAGGCCTCCGACGGCGAGTACCAGACCGAGGAGCGCGCGACGCCTTTTCCCGACGGTTCCAGCGGTCTGCAGCAGATTGTGGTGCGCGTCACATGATTCGACCCATCCGCACGGCCGACCGCGCCGAATCACTGTCAACTTCGTCACCGACCCGAGAGGCACGATCATGAACCGCTTGCTCCCCCGCCGTACCGCCGCCGCAGCCGCCGCCGTCGTCATGTGCTTCGGACTGGCCGCCTGTGGCAGCGACAGTGGCGACGACGACTCGATGAGCAGCAACAGCGAGTCCAGCCCCTCCGCCTCGGCCTCCGAGGACATGATGGACGAGGCCAGCGGCCCGTTCGGTCCCGGCTGCGCCGGCGTGCCGACCGAGGGCGAGGGCTCCGTCGAGGGCATGGCCGACGACCCGGTCGCCACGGCCGCCTCGAACAACCCGCTGCTGACCACGCTGGTCAAGGCCGTCACGGCCGCCGACCTCGTGGACACCCTCAACAGCGCCGAGGCCCTCACCGTCTTCGCGCCCACCGACGACGCCTTCGCCAAGATCCCGGCCGACGACCTGAACGCCCTGCTGGCCGACAAGGACCAGCTGACGAAGGTGCTGACGCACCACGTCGTCGAGGGCAAGATGACGCCGGACCAGCTCGCCGGCGAGCACGAGACGCTCGCAGGTGACACGATCACCGTGGAAGGGTCGGGCGAGGAGTTCACGGTCGGCGACGCCGCCGTCGTCTGCGGCAACGTCGACACCGCGAACGCCAAGGTCTACGTCATCGACTCCGTGCTGATGCCCTGACCCCGTGAACGATTGAGGCCACTGTCGTGAACCACCTGCATGCCGTGCCCTCGGGCGGCGAGGACTCGCCGCCCGAGGCCATCGGCGACACGCTGAGGCGCTGCGGACGCGGCGACGAGGCCGCGTTCGCCACGCTCTACGACCAGACGTCGGCGCGCATCCACGGCCTCGTCCGGCGGATCGTCCGCGATCGGGCGCAGAGCGAGGAGGTCACCCAAGAGGTCTTCCTCGAGGTGTGGCGGCAGGCGGCGCGGTTCGATCCCGCCAAGGGATCGGCCCTGAGCTGGCTCATGACGATCGCCCACCGCCGTGCGGTCGACCGGGTGCGCAGCGCCGAGGCCGCGACGGCACGCGACACCCAGCACGTCCTGCGGGACGTCACGGTGGAGCATGATTCGACGAGTGAGACGGTCGAGGCCCGGTTGGACGCCCAGCGCGTCCGCCGGGCCCTGGCCGGCCTCACCGAGACGCAGAGGGAGGCCATCGACCTGGCCTACTTCCGCGGTTGTACGCACACCGAGGTCGCCTCGATGCTGGACGTGCCGGTCGGCACGGCCAAGTCCCGCATCCGCGACGGCCTCATCCGACTCCGGGACACGATGGGAGCAGACCGATGAGTGACGTGCATGCCCTCTCCGGCGCCTACGCTCTCGACGCCGTCACGGATGCCGAGCGCGAGAGCTTCGAGCGACACCTGGCCGGCTGCGAGGCCTGCCAGGAAGAGGTCGCCAGCCTGCGCGAGACGGCGGCGATCATGTCCGACCTGAGCGCCGAGGAGCCGCCTCCGGCGCTGCGTGCGTCGGTGCTGGCCTCGATCAGCGAGGTCCGCCAGCTGCCGCCCCAGCCCGTCGCTGCCCCCCGACGCCGCCGCTTCGACCCGCGCACCCTGCTGGTCGCCGCCGCGTCCGCCGTGGTGCTCGCCGGCGGGATCGGCCTCGCGGCCACCCAGCCGTGGAAGGACGACACGGCCTCGCAGACGCTGACGGCCGCCGACCGGGTCCTGCAGGACCCGCAGGCCGAGCGCGTGACGCAGACCTTCGACGACGGCGCCCGCGCCACCGTGGTGCGGTCGTCCGCCGAGCGCAAGGCGGTCATCGTCACGCACGACATGCCCGACGCCCCCGAGGGCCACTCCTACGTGATCTGGCTGCAGCAGGGCGACGAGATGGTCAACGCGGGCACGATGCCGCAGGGCCCGGACAACACCCTCCTGCTCGAGGGCGACGCCAGCACGGCGTCGGCCGCGGGCGTGACGGTGGAGACCGAGCCGGACGCGCAGGCGCCCACCACCGATCCGATCGCGCTGTTCGCGTTCTGAGCCGGCATCGGCCATGCTCGGCTCGTGTACGAGTTCGAGGCCACGGTGTGGCGCTGGCGCGAGGACGGGACCTGGCACTTCCTCACGCTGCCCGAGGACGTCACCGACGACATCGACGACCGCACCCCGCAGAAGGCGGGGTTCGGCTCGGTGAGGGTCGAGGTCACGATCGGCTCCAGCACGTGGAGCACCTCGGTGTTCCCGAGCAAGGAGCTCGGCTCGTTCATCCTGCCGGTGAAGAAGGCCGTCCGCGTGGCCGAGGGCTGCGAGGAGGGCGATCGAGTCCGGGTGCGCCTCGCCGTCCAGCCGTAGGCTGGAACCGTGAACGACATCATCACCGACAAGCGCGGGCGGCCGTTCCAGACCGTCTTCGGCTGGATCATCGCGATCGCCACGGCCGGCTACATGCTGCCGTGGGCGATCGCCGCGACGCGGGGGAAGTCCAACACCGGCGCGATCTTCTGGCTCAACCTGCTGCTCGGCTGGACCGTCGTCGGCTGGATCATCGCGCTGGTGATGGCTTGCACGTCGCACCAGGTGCTGGGGATCAGGAACCCCCGCTGAGCCGATGAGCGACGACGCCCGCCGCCGCGCCGCCCGGTACCGACTGGAACCGGACGCCGCCTCGACGGGCGCCGAGGCCGAGGAGGCGACTCCCCGCGCCCGCCGGCCCGAGGACCAGGCGCTGTGGGTCGACCATCAGGTCCGCGCCGCGATCGCCCGCGGCGAGTTCGACGACCTCCCGCTCGCCGGCAAGCCGCTGCCGCACATCGACACCGCCGCCGACCCCGACTGGTGGCTACGCCAGTTCATCGAGCGCGAGAACATCACGGGGGTCCTGCCCGAGGCGCTCCAGCTCCGCAAGGACGACGCGGTGCTGCCCGACGTGCTCGACGGCCTCAGGTCCGAGCGCGTGGTGCGCGAGGCCGTGGCGGAGTTCAACCGCCGGATCATCGCGGCCCGCCGCCAGCTCCAGGGCGGTCCCCCGGTGGTCACGCCGCTGCGCGACATCGAGGTCGAGGTCGCCGCGTGGCACGAGCGTCGGGCCGCCCGCGCCCGACGGCTGGCCGAGGCCGGACCGGCGGACGCCGCGCCTCCGGGTGCTATTCGAAGGGCGTGGGATCGCCTGCGCCGACGCGGGTGACCTCGGCGTAGCCCTCGGAGAGGTCGACCACGGTGGTGGGCTCGGCGATGATCTCCTCGCCGGAGTCCACGATCGCGTCCACGCGGTCGCCGAGCTCCTCGCCGATCTGCCACGCCTGCGTCATCGGCTCGGTCTCGCCGGGCAGGATCAGCGTGGACGACAGGATCGGCTCGCCGAGCTCCTCGACGAGGGCCCGCACGATCCGGTGCGTGGAGATGCGCACGCCGACGGTCTTCTTCTTGGCCTGCAGGAGGCGCTTGGGGACCTCGGGCGTGCCGGGGAGGATGAAGGTGTAGGGGCCGGGTGTCGCGGCCTTCACAGCGCGGAAGACGGCGTTGTCCACGTGGACGAACTGCCCCAGCTGGGCGAAGTCGCGGCACACCAGCGTGAAGTGGTGCTTGTCGTCGAGGCCGCGGATGTCGCGGATGCGGGCGATGGCGTCGGCGTTGCCGACCTGGGCTCCGAGCGCGTAGCCCGAATCGGTGGGATAAGCAATCAACCCGCCTCCCCGCAACAGCGCGACCGTCTGATCGACGGTGCGCTGCTGCGGGTCGACGGGATGAATGTCGAAGTAGCGAACCATGCTCGCCACCCTAGGCGCAGTCTCTTACGTGAAGAGGCTGACGCCGCCCGGCCCGACCAGCAGGGCGATGACGATGAGCACGGCGCCCATCACGAAGTCGCGCTGGACGAGGCGGATGATGCCGAAGATTCCGATGATCACTGCAGCAATCCACAAGATGGTGTCCCACATGGGGTGACTCCCTTCGTTCGGTTCGACTCCACCCTGCCGCTACTTCGCGATGTTCGCATTCTGGACGGCGTGGAAGTTTCCGCGCGCCCGAACGTAATGTCAAGGGGGTGAGCACTTTGAGCTTGGCAGAACGGCGAGAACGCCAGCTGGCCCACGACCGCGAGCGTCGCGATCATCTCGCGGCGCGGCCGGTCCGAGAGCCCCGTTCGCGCGAGGAGCTGAAGGCCCTGGCGGCCTCGGCGGCCAACCGGTTCTCCGACGGACAGACCGACGAGCTGCTCGCGTGGGTGGCCCAGGAGTTCGGTCACCTGACCGCCGTCGCGTGCTCGATGGCCGACGCCGTCCTGCCCCACGTCGTGGCGCGCCACCTCCCCTGGGTGGACACGCTCTTCCTCGAGACCGGCTACCACTTCGCCGAGACCGTGGGCACGCGTGACGCGGTCGAGTCGTCGATGCAGCTGACGATCGTCGACGTGAAGCCGCGCCAGAGCGTGGCCGAGCAGGACGCGCAGTACGGCGAGCGCCTCTACGAGCGCGATCCCGCGCTGTGCTGCCAGCTGCGCAAGGTCGAGCCGCTCACCGAGACGCTCGGCGGCTACGAGGCCTGGATCACCGGCGTGCGGCGCGACGACAGCCCGCTGCGTGCCGACACGCCGTTCGTCACGTGGGACGAGAAGAACGGGCTGGTGAAGATCAACCCGCTCGCGGACTGGACCTTCGACCAGCTCATCGACTACGCGAACGAGCACGACGTGATCCTCAACCCGCTGCTGAACGACGGCTACCCGTCGATCGGCTGCGCGCCGTGCACGCGCCGTGTCGCCCCGGGCGAGGATCCCCGGGCCGGCCGCTGGGCCGGGCTCGACAAGTCGGAGTGCGGCCTGCACACGTGAGCACCTTCCCCCTCGGACTGCGCCTCGAAGGTCGCCGCGTGGTCGTCGTCGGCGGTGGTCACGTCGCCACGCGCCGGGCCTTCGCCCTGCTCGAGGCGGGCGCCGACGTGCACGTCGTCTCCCCCGCCGTCTCGGACTCCCTCGCCTCGGCCATCGGCCGCGGCTCGATCACGTGGCACGAGCGCCCCTACCGCACGGGTGACCTCGACGGGGCGTGGCTCGTGCAGACGGCCACCGACGTCCCGCCGGTCGACGATCTCGTCGCGCACGACGCGGAGGCCGGACAGATCTTCTGCCTGAAGGGCGGCGACCCCGAGCGCGCCACGGCGTGGACCCCGGCGGTCGCGCGCGTGGACGACGTCACGATCGCCGTCAGCGGTGGCGGCGACGCCGGCCGGGCCTCCGCCCTGCGCGACGCCGTGGCCACCGCGCTGCAGACGGGCGACCTGCCGCTGCGCCACCGCACCCATGCGCGCGGGCTCGTCGCCCTCGTCGGCGGCGGTCCGGGCGACCCAGGCCTCCTCACGGCGCGCGGACGCCGGCTGCTGGCCGAGGCCGACGTCGTCGTGTTCGACCGGCTGGCGCCCCAGTCGGTGCTCGCCGAGCTCGCGCCCGACGTCGAGGTCATCGACGTCGGCAAGCAGCCCGATCACCACCCGATCCCCCAGGAGCAGATCAACGCGCTGCTCGTCGAGCGGGCGCAGCAGGGCAAGGTGGTGGTCCGCCTCAAGGGCGGCGACCCCTACGTGTTCGGTCGCGGTGGCGAGGAGCTGCTGGCCTGCCGCGAGGCGGGCGTCGAGGTCGAGGTCGTCCCGGGCGTCACGTCGGCCATCGCCGTCGCGGCCAACGCGGGCATCCCCGTCACCCACCGTGGCGTCGCGCGTGGCTTCTCGGTCATCACGGGCCACGAGGAGCTGGGCGAGCTCCCGCGCCGTGGCGACCACACGCTCGTGATGCTCATGGGCGTCAAGCGCCTGCGCAGCACCGCCGAGGAGCTCATCGCAGCCGGTCACGACCCGCACACGCCCGCGGCCGTGATCGAGCGCGGCTTCGCGCCCGACCAGCGCACGACGATCGGCACGCTCGGCACGATCGCCGACGCCGCCGCGCACGCGAAGGCGCCGGCCATCACGGTGATCGGCGACGTGGTCAGCCTCGCTGCCGCAACCACCGGTTCAGCCGCCGCTCCCCCGACCTCATGACGAGGTCGTGCGCCAGCTCGAACAGCGGGCGCAGAAGACGCTCCGAGCGGCGCATCCACGGTGCCGTGGCGTCCACGTGCCAGTCGATCGTCAGGTCGGTCCGGCCCGGGCTCCCCGCCGCGAAGTCCAGCGCGGCCGAGCCCTCCAGGTCGCCGCGCGAGCGGAAGCGCATCGACGTGGTCGGCTGCAGGTCGAGGTCGTACACCGTGAAGCGCAGCCGGTAGCCGAAAGCGCTGCGGGCGACGAGGTCGATCTCCTCGCCGTGGTGCCCCGTGACGGTGACGGCGTTCCACCACGGCAGCGGGTCGTCCTGCTCGAGGAACTGCTCGAGCGTGCGCCACAGGCGGTCCGGGGGCTCCGCGACGTCCCACACCGAGCGGAACTCGTACGCTCGATCGCTCATGGACCCGTGTCGCTACCGCGATCCCGGCCGGAGCCGGGTTTGAATGGGATCAGCCCCGGGCGGTATGAGCGCACGGGGCTCTCACGTGCTCCGGGTCCGGCGCAGCCACCACAGGCCGACGAACGGCAGCACGAGCGGCACGTAGCCGTAGCCGGCGCCGAAGCCCGACCACACCGTCTCGTCGGGGAACAGCGCGCCGTCGAGGATGCTCAGCAGTCCGACGCCCAGGACGCCCACGAGCTCGAAGCCGATCGCGGCGCCCGCGACGCGGCGGTTGCCGGTGGCCAGCGCCCAAGTGGCGATGCCGTAGACGACGCCGGCGAGCGCGGACAGGGCATAGGCGACCGGGGCCTCGTCGGCCTTCGTCACGAGCTGGTAGACCGAGCGCGCCGTGGCCGCGACGGTGAAGACGGCGTAGACCGCCACGAGGGCGCGTCCGAAGCCGTGCTGGGTGTCGGTGTGGTGCTCAGCCATGTCCCTGCCAGATCTGGTGCGTCCGGATCAGCATGACCGACACCGTGAACAGCGCCACGGCCACCACGCCGGTGCCCCACCGGGTCTTGTCGCCGATCCCCCACAGCACGGATGCCGGCGGGATGAGGACGGTGGTGACCAGGTACGACAGGTACAGCCCCTTCTCGAGGTCGCGGTCGGTGCCGGCGACGGCCACGATCCCCCACACGAGGACGACGACGAGGAGCACCTCGACGACCGCGATCGCGTAGAACAGCGGGTTGCTGAAGCGGAACGACTTCGCCGTGTGCCACCCCGCGAACACGGCGGCGGCGAGGGCGGCGGCGGAGGTCAGGTAGACCAGGGCGTCAGGCATGTCAGTCGAGAGTCTTTCACGCTGGCAGGATGGTCCGGTGAGCACCCCGGTCGTCCTGATCTCCCCCGCGATGGCGGTCCCCTCGTCGTTCTACGGCCCGCTCGTGGCCGCGTTCGTGGAGCGGGGGTGGACCGCCCGGGCACTGCCGCGGCGCGGCTTCGAGCGCGACCTGCCGCGGGCCTCGCGCCGGCACGACTGGTCGTACGCCGACGAGATCGCCGACACGCAGGCCGCGATCGACGCCGCCCGCGAGGAGCACCCGGGCCGACCCGTCGTGCTGTTCGGCCACAGCCTCGGCGGCCAGCTCGGCGGCGCGATCCAGATCGGCCCGCGTCCGGCCGACGGTCTCGTGCTGGTGGGCGTCTCGCTCCCCCACTACCGGCACTACCCGCGCATCGGCCTGCCGCTGGCCGCGATGGCGCTCAGCATGCCGCTGGTGGGCCTCGTGCGCGGTCACGTGCCGAAGCCGTGGTTCGGCGGCCCGGGCGCGCGCACGCTGATGAACGAGTGGGCGCACGTCGTGCGCACCGGACGCCCGCCGTACCCCGTGCAGCGCCGCATGACGCTGCCCACGCTGGCCGTGCACCTCGAGGGCGACGGCTTCTCGATCGCCGCCGCGTCGGAGCGCTTCGAGCGCACGCTGGTCGAGCCCGCGGCACTGACGCGCTGGGAGTACACCCGCGACGTCGTGCCGGAGGGAGGCTCGACCCACCACGTGCTGTGGGCCAAGCACCCCCGTCCGGTCGTCGATCAGGTCGTGCGGTGGTGGACCGATCAGGCGAACGCCTCCACCGGCGGGCAGGAGCAGACCAGGTTCCGGTCGCCGTAGGCGTTGTCGATGCGCCCCACCGGTGGCCAGTACTTGTCCTGCGTGCTGCCGGCGGGGAACACGCCCTCGGCCACGGGGTACGGGTGGGTCCAGTCGACCAGCTCGTGCGCGGCATGGGGCGCGCTGGTGAGCGGGTTGTCCTTCTCGTCGTACTCCCCCGCCGCGACGCGGTCGATCTCCGAGCGGATAGCCAGCATCGCCTCGCAGAAGCGGTCGAGCTCGGCGAGGTCCTCGGACTCGGTGGGCTCGACCATGAGCGTGCCGGCCACCGGGAAGCTCATCGTCGGGGCGTGGAAGCCGTAGTCGATGAGGCGCTTGGCGACGTCGTCGATCGACAGGCCCGCGGTCTTGGTGATCTCGCGCAGGTCGAGGATGCACTCGTGCGCCACGAGGCCGTGGTCGCCCGCGTAGAGCACGGGGAACGCGTCGCCGAGGCGAGCGGCGACGTAGTTGGCCGCGAGCACGGCCACGGACGTGGCGTCCGTGAGGCCGTCGGCGCCCATCATGGCCACGTACGCGAACGGGATCGGCAGGATGCCGGCCGAGCCGTACGGGGCGGCGCTGATCGTGCCAGCGGACTGCCGGCGCTCGGCGTCGGGGTGGAACGGGTGCTTCGGCAGGAACGGCACCAGGTGCTCGCCGACCGCGACCGGGCCGACGCCCGGGCCGCCACCGCCGTGCGGGATGCAGAACGTCTTGTGCAGGTTGAGGTGCGAGACGTCGCCGCCGAACTCGCCGGGGCGGGCGTGGCCGAGCAGCGCGTTGAGGTTGGCGCCGTCGACGTACACCTGGCCGCCGTGCTCGTGCACGATGTCGCACAGCTCGCTGATGCCGTGCTCGTAGACGCCGTGGGTGGACGGGTAGGTCACCATGATCGCCGCGAGGTCGTCGGCGTGGGCCTCGCACTGGGCACGCAGGTCGTCGAGGTCGACCTCGCCGCCGTCGGTGGCCTTGACGATCACGACGCGCATGCCGGCCATGACCGCCGAGGCCGCGTTCGTGCCGTGGGCGGAGCTGGGGATGAGGCAGACGTCGCGCGCCTCCTCGCCGCGGCTGCGGTGGTACTCGCGGATCGCCAGCAGGCCCGCGAACTCGCCCTGTGAGCCGGCGTTGGGCTGCACGGAGACGGCCGCGTATCCGGTGACCTTCGCGAGCCAGGACTCGAGCGTCTCGACGAGCTCGATCATGCCGGCGGCGTCCTGTGCCGGCACGAACGGGTGCAGGTCGGCGAAGCCGGGCCAGCTGATGGGCTCCATCTCGGTGGTGGAGTTGAGCTTCATCGTGCAGCTGCCGAGCGGGATCATGCCGCGGTCGAGGGCGTAGTCGCGGTCGCTCAGCCGGCGCAGGTAGCGCAGCATCTGGGTCTCGCTGCGGTGCTCGACGAAGACCGGGTGCGTGAGGATCTCGTCCTCGCGCAGCCACGCCGGCTCGAGGGAGGCGTCCCCCGCATCGGGCAGGTCGCCCGCGCCGAACGCCGCCAGCACGGCGGCGAGGTGGGCGTCGGTGGTGGGCTCGGACACGGCGATGCCGACGCGGTCGTCGTCGAAGGCCCACAGGTGGATCTCGGACTCGCGCGCGGCGGCGACGACCTCGGCGGCCCGGCCCGGCACGATCGCCGTCACGGTGTCGAAGAAGCGGTCCGAGGCCACCTCGATGCCGGCGGCCCGCAGGCCGGCGGCGAGCCGCGTGGCGCGCTGATTGACCTCGGTCGCGATCGCGCGCAGGCCCTCGGCGCCGTGGTAGACGGCGTACATCGCGGCGACGACCGCCAGCAGCACCTGCGCGGTGCAGATGTTCGACGTCGCCTTCTCCCGGCGGATGTGCTGCTCGCGGGTCTGCAGCGCGAGGCGGTACGCGGGTCGACCGGCGGAGTCGACCGAGACGCCGACGAGGCGCCCCGGCAGGTGCCGCTCGAGACCCGCGCGCACGGCCATGAACCCGGCGTGGGGGCCGCCGTAGAACATCGGGACGCCGAAGCGCTGGGTCGAGCCCACGACGACGTCCGCTCCGAGGCTGCCGGGCGACGTCAGCAGCACCTGGGCGAGCGGGTCGGTGACGACGACGGCCAGGGCGTTCGCCGCCTTGACCTCGTCGATGACCGGAGCGAGGTCGATGACGGTCCCGTCGGCGCGCTGGTAGGCGATGATCACGCCGCTGAACTCGCCCTCGGGCAGTCCCTGGCGCAGGTCGGCCTCGACGAGCGGCAGACCCACGGCCTCGGCGCGCGTGTGTAGCACGGCGAGCGTCTGCGGCAGCAGGCCGTCGTCGACGACCACGGGCAGGTCGGTGCGCTTGCGGTCGGCGCGGCGCACGAAGGTCAGCGCCTCGGCGGCCGCGGTGCCCTCGTCGAGCAGCGAGGCGTTCGCAGTGGGCAGGCCCGCGAGGTCCTCGACCATCGTCTGGAACGCGAGCAGGGCCTCGAGGCGGCCCTGCGAGATCTCGGGCTGGTACGGCGTGTAGGCCGTGTACCAGGCGGGGTCCTCCAGCACGTTGCGCCGGATGACGGCGGGCGTGGTGGTCGGGTGGTAGCCCAGACCGATCATCGAGACGCCCGGGGTGTTGCGGTCGGCCAGCTCACGCAGTCGAGCGGTGGCCTCGGTCTCGCTCGCCGCGGGCGGGAGGCCGTCGAGGGCCGAGCGGATGCCGGACGGCACGGCGGCCTGCATCAGCGCGTCGAGGCTGTCGTACCCGAGCCGCTGCAGCATCGCTGCCTGGTCGGACGCGCGCGGACCGATGTGACGGTCGACGAAGCGGGTGGCGGGAAGGCGGTCGGACTGCGGCATCAGGGGCTGCGACATCAAGGGTCTCCGAGGGCTCGACTACAGGGCCCTCCCCCTCTGTCGTCATGCCCGGCAGGACACGCCTTCAGAGTCGCCTGTGACGTACGGTCCGGTGGCCTGAGAGGTTCCGGGGAGGAATTGCCCCTTCGGCGCCCTGACGGGACTCTCCCGCACGGTTCAAACGGCACCGCCAGCCTACCTCGACCGACGTCGGGGCGTGCGGTGCGTCCGTCAGTTGGCCTTGCGGGCGCGACGCTGGGAGAGCTCGTCGCCGGCGACGGGGACGTCGGCCTCGGCGCGCTCGGTGGGCAGCTCGTGGAGCGTGCCCTCGATCTCCTTCCAGACACCGCCGATGGCGATGCCGAAGACGCCCTGGCCGCCCTGGAGGAGGTCGATGACCTCGGTGGCCGAGCGGCACTCGTAGACGGAGGCGCCGTCGCTCATGAGCGTGACCTGCGTGAGGTCCTCGGTGCCGCGCTCGCGCAGGTGGTCGATCGCGGTGCGGATCTGCTGCAGCGAGACGCCGGCGTCGAGCAGGCGCTTGATGATCTTGAGCAGCAGGATGTCCTTGAAGGAGTACAGCCGCGCGGTGCCCGAGCCGGTGGCCGAGCGGACCGTGGGCTCGACCAGGCCGGTGCGGGCCCAGTAGTCGAGCTGGCGGTACGTGATGCCCGCGGCGTTGCAGGCCGTGGGACCGCGGAACCCCGTGTCCTGGGGCAGGGGCGCGAGGTCGTCGTCGAACAACAGCCCCTGGGCGCTGGCCTGGGCCTGCGCCTCTGCTGCCTCGTCACGAGGTTCGATCATGGTCACGCCTTCCTGGCTGCCGGCTGGTGGAGCCGGCCTCCCACAACAAGAGAACCACACGACTGTGGTCTTGCGTACCCTCAAGTTAGACGTGAGGGTCTCTCGACGCACGTACCGACGGGCGTGTCGGCGCGTTTAAAGTTTGAAGTTCGACTTCAAGGTTTCTCGAAGTCCTCGGGGTCCACGTGGTCGAGGAACTCGCGGAACTTCTCGACCTCCTCGTCCTCGTCGGGCGTCTGGGCGAACCCGGCGACGTCCAGCACGTCCTCCTCGCACACCACGCGCACGCCCGTGCGCAGCGCCAGCGCGATCGAGTCGGACGGTCGCGCGTCGACGACCGCTCCCGAGGCGAACTTCAGCTCGGCGAAGAAGACGCCCTCGCGGACGTCGACGATGCGGACCTCCTCCAGCTCGTCGCCCAGGCCCTCGATGATCGAGGCCATGAGCGCGTGCGTGGGCGGCCGCGGCGACTCGACGCCCTGCTGGGCGAAGGCGATGGCCGAGGCCTCGATCGCCCCCACCCAGATCGGCAGGTAGCGGGTGCCCTCGCGCTCGCGCAGCAGCACCAGCGGCTGGTTGGTGGGCATCTCCACCCGGACTCCGACGATCTCGAGCTCGCGCACGACGATCCTCCCGGTCAGGCGCGCAGGCCGGCGCGCACGAGCACCGTGTGCAGCCGGACGCTCAGTGCGGCGAGCTCGGCGAGGCCGGCCGCGGCACCCGCCTGCTGGCGCGTGGACGGCGGCACGACCTGGTCGAGCAGGCCGACCTCGCGGTCGGCGGCGCTGCGGAACCCGCGCAGGTGGCGGGGCTCGAGACCGAGCTCGGCCAGCTGGCCCACGAGCGACGCGACGACGAGGTCGTCGGTGTCGTAGTAGCGCTGGTTCGGGCGGCGACGGATCAGCTCGAACTCCTCGATCTGGTCGAGGGTGGCGTCGTCGATCCCGGCGGCGTCGACGAGCTCGTCACGCGTCATCCGCGTGGCGCCGGCGCCCTCGGTGATCGACTGGGCCGTGGGCGAGCCGTCGGCGGCCAGCGTGACCTGGGGCACGCGCAGCGTGGCGCGCAGCTCGGTGTCGGGGACCTCGCCCGAGTCCATCTGGTCGAGGACCTGACGGATGTGGCTCAGCGGCCAGTAGCGGTCCTTCTGCATGCGCAGGACGAACCGCAGCCGCTCGACGTCGCCGTAGCTGAACTTGCGGTACCCCGACGGCGTGCGGCGCGGCTCGACCAGGCCCTGCTCGTCGTAGTACCGGATGCGGCTCTGCGAGATGTCCGGAAACTCCTCGGAGAGCTCGGCGATGACCTGGGAGATGCCGAGCAGCGGTTCGCGCCCGGCCTCGGAGGCGGTCACTGACCACCTTCGGAGGCGACCGTGCCGGGGAAGTAGATGAGGCGGTACTTGCCCAGCTGGACCTCGTCGCCGCCGGACAGCGGGATGTCGCCGTCGATGCGGTCGCGGTTGACGTAGGTGCCGTTGAGGCTGCCCAGGTCGGTGACCACGTAGCCGCTGCCGCGACGCGAGAAGGTCGCGTGACGGCGCGAGACGCTGATGTCGTCGAGGAAGATGTCGCTGGAGGGATGGCGCCCGGCCGACACGACGTCCTGGTCGAGCAGGAACCGCGAGCCCGCGTCGGGACCGCGCTGCACCAGCAGCATCGCATTGCCGACCGGCAGGTTCTCGACGGCGAACACGTCGCCCTCGGACATCTCCTCGGTGTCGGCGTCGATGACCGGGATGAAGTTGGTCTCGTCGAAACCGTCCGGCGTCGTCACCGCGATCAACTCCGTCTCAAGTAGAGCTTGAAGGTTGGCTCAAGTGGGGGTTCAGGGTTCCTTCGCCCCCAACCTAACACCCGGGCTCGCGTGGGTCAGCCGGTCACCAGAGCCGAGTACGCCTCGGCGGTGAGCAGGCCCGACGTGACGTCCTCGTCGGCGATGCGGACCTTGAGCAGCCAGCCCTCGCCGTACGGGTCGGAGTTGATGACCTCGGGGGTCGCCTCCAGCGCGTCGTTGCGGGCGATGACCTCACCGGTGACGGGCGTGAAGACGTCCGAGACCGACTTCGTGGACTCCAGCTCGCCGACGACGGAGCCCGCGTCGATCGAGTCGCCCTCGGCCGGCAGGTCGACGTAGACGATGTCGCCGAGCTGGTCCTGGGCGAAGTCGGTGATGCCGACGATGGCGACGTCGCCCTCGACACGCACCCACTCGTGCTCCTCGCTGTAGAACAGGTCCTCAGGAATCACGGTCGTCCTCCATCGTCGCGGTCAGTCGTTCGCGGGTCGAGCGTACTGGGGCTCGGGGGCATCGGCGACAGCGGTCACGCGGATGCGCTGGCGCTTCTCCACGCCCACCTCTCCCCCGCGTCCCTCGACGCGGTCGGCCAGGCCGCCGCGGAACGTCACGGCGTCGGCGAGGGTGTCGGGATCGCCGATGACCTCCATGACGTAGGGCGGCTTCAGGACGCGGCCGCTGACGCGCACGCCGGCGTCGTCGTCGAGGAACCAGGTCTGCGCCACGACGCGCGCGACGCCGTTGAGCGAGATGACCTCGGCGCCCGCGTCGCGCATCTCCTGGACGGCGTCGAGCAGGACCGAGGCGGTGACGGCGCCCGGCGGGGCGGTGATCGTGATCTCGATGCCCTCGCCCTCGGCCCCGACCGTGCCGGCGAGGATCGCCAGCGCGTTGGCGCGCTCGACCGCGGCCTTCCTGGCCTCGGCGGTGCTCTCGTTGGAGTCGCGCAGGTCGTCGCGCGAGGCCCGCAGCGTGTCGATCTGCTGCGACAGGCGCGTGTTGGTGGCGTCGAGCGACTTGAGCAGCTCGGCGAGCTCGACGCCGCGGACGCCGCTGAAGTCGTCGGTCTCGTCGTCCTGGCGCCACTGGACGGTCATCGTGAAGGCCAGCAGCCCCACGAGGAGCGCCACGATCCAGGAGGACCGCCGGCCCAGCTGGTCACGCATGGAAGATCAGCCTGCGGATCGCGGCGGAGTTGGCGAAGATGCGGATGCCCAGGACGACGATGACGCCGGTGGACAGCTGCGAGCCGACGCCCAGCTGGTCGCCGACGAACACCATGATCGAGGCGATCGCCACGTTGGAGACGAAGGAGACGACGAAGACGCGGTCGTCGAAGCGTCCCTCCATGTAGGCGCGGGCGGCGCCCAGCACGGCGTCGAGGGCGGCGATGATCGCGATCGGGACGTAGGGCTGGAGGGCACTGGGGACCGTGGGCTGCAGCAACAGGCCGATCGTGACACCCACGACGAGACCGATGACCGGGATCACGACGCGCTCCTCCTCAGGGGCTCGGCCGAGACCCTCAGCCGCGACTCGGGTGCGGCGGCCAGCTCGACGTCGTCCGATCCTTGCACGTCGTACCGCAGACCATCGGCCTCGGCGCGCGCGTCGAGGTAGCGGCCCGACGGACCGGCCTGCCACTGGGTCTCCAGCGTGGACTCGTCGCCGATCGCCGCGACGACGACCGGCTCGGTGACGGAGCGGTAGTTCACGGTGATCGCCTCCCCTGCGGAGCGGATCGCCGAGGTGGAGGTGAGCCGGTGGCCCCCGACCGAGACGGCCTCGGCGCCGGCCAGCCACAGCCCGTTGACGACGAGCTGGAGGTCGGCGTCGGTGAGGCGGCCGCCGGGGCGGTCCTCGTTCGCCGACGACTGCACCGTGATGGTCAGGCCGGGCCCCTCGACGGGGACGGCGCCGGACGCCACGCGGACCGCCACCGTGCCGGGTCCGTCGACGACCGACTCGGCCTGGAGGTCGGCGATCTCGCCCTGCAGCCCGGCGACGGTCTCCTGCTTGTTGGCCACGAGGTCCTCGCGCAGGCGGATGTTCTCGATCAGCGCGTCGCGCTCGGCCTCGGTGGCGGGGCGGTCGATGCGCGTCTGCACCGCCGCGACGGTGAGCATCGTGGCGATGGTCGCGATCGCGAGGCCGGTGAGCGCCTTCGCGCCGTTGCCCGGAGGCTTCTCGTGGTCGACGTAGTAGTCGTCGTCGAGCGCGGTGGCGGCCAGCCGTTCGAGGATCGACTCGGCCTCGGCGACCGACGACTCCTCGTCGCGCCGGCTGCTCATCGGACCCGTGGCGTGGTGGCCAGCAGGCGGCGCACCTGGATCGCGTAGAGGATGCCGGCCCACCAGTAGAGGCCGACGCCCCACACCGTGAACGCCCAGCCGAACACGCGCGCCAGGTTGGCCACCGCGCCGTCGCCGTCGCCGAGCAGCAGCAGGGGGAAGGCGTAGAGCAGGCCCGCCGTGGCGGCCTTGCCCAGGAAGTGCACGGGCAGGGCGCTGAAGCCGCGGGTGCGCAGGAACGGCACGAGCGAGAACAGGACGACGTCGCGCAGCGGCAGGATGATCGCGAGCCACCACGGGATGATGTCGCGCAGGCCGAGGCCCACGACGACCGCGAGGATGTAGAGCCGGTCGGCCACCGGGTCGAGGACGGCGCCCAGGCGCGTGGTGGCGCCGGTGGCGCGGGCGATCTTGCCGTCGAGGTAGTCGGTGATGCCCGACAGCACCAGCACGCCGATCGCGAGCACGTCGGCCTCGGGGACGAGCACGAGCCACAGGAAGACCGGCACCAGCAGGATCCGGATCGCGCTGAGCAGGTTGGGGATCGTGAACAGCTCGCTGCGCAGCGAGGGCTTGGCGGGCTTCTCAGCGGGCTCGGCCGCCGGCTCCTGCGGGGCCTGCGGCTCGGGGCGCGGCTCCCGCTGGTCGGGCGTCTCACCGCGACGGCCGGGCGGCGGCGACACGGGATCGGGCCGGGCCGCGCGCTCGCGGCTCGGGGCGGTCTCGGAGGCCGCCACGACCTCGGGCTCCTCCTCGCCCTCGATGCGGCGCACGCGCTTGCCTGTCACGCCCACAGCCTACCGGCGGACGTCCCGCGATCCGGGCTGCCCTTGCCCCGGGGAACACAACTGACAGACTGAGGCTTGAACTCAACGAAGACATCAACCACTTCGACGACCAGGAGGACGCGTGGCCGACTACACCCTGCCGGACCTGCCCTACGACTACGGGGCACTCGATCCCCACATCTCGGGCAAGATCATGGAGCTGCACCACAGCAAGCACCACCAGAACTACGTCAACGGTCTGAACACGGCGCTCGAGAAGCTCGAGCAGGCGCGTGAGGTCCAGGAGTTCGACACGATCAACCTGCTCGAGAAGAACCTCGCGTTCAACCTCGGTGGTCACATCAACCACTCGATCTTCTGGAAGAACCTCTCGCCGGACGGTGGCGACAAGCCCACCGGCGAGCTGGCTGCCGCGATCGAGGACAACTTCGGCTCGTTCGACGCGTACCGCGCGCAGTTCGAGCAGGTCGCCCTCGGCATCCAGGGCTCGGGCTGGGCCATCACGGCGTGGGACACGCTGGGACAGAAGCTGGTCATCGTCCAGCTCTACGACCAGCAGTCCAACATCCCCGCGACGCTGATCCCGATCTCGCAGCTCGACATGTGGGAGCACGCCTTCTACCTCGACTACCTCAACGTCAAGGGCGACTACGTCAAGGCGTTCTGGAACATCGCCAACTGGGCCGACGCCCAGGAGCGCTTCACCGCGGCCACGAGCGGCGGCCAGATCCTCTTCTGACCCGCCGCCCCGCCGGGGCGAGACACACGACTGCCCGGTCACCCTCAGGTGGCCGGGCAGTGGTGTGTCCGGGGCCGGTCAGCGGCGTGGCGCGTCGTCGCGCAGGCTCGAGAGGTACGCGTTGTACTGCTCGAGCGCCGCGTCGTCGTCGCGGTCGGCCGCCCGGTCGCTGCGCCTGGCCTCGCGCGAGTCCGAGCGGAACCACTGCACGAAGATCGCGCCGACGACGAGCAGCAGCGGGATCTCGCCCATCGCCCAGGCGATGCCGCCGCCGAGGTACTGGTCGGCGGCGAGGTCCGTGGCGTACGGGCGCTCGAGTGCCTGGTAGTAGGACTCGGCGATGATCACGTCGGACGACATGAGCGCCACCGAGAAGAAGGCGTGGAACGGGACCGACAGCATGAGCACGCCGAACCGGGCCAGCGGGGTGAGGCGTCGCGGCGCGGGATCGACGCCGATCATCACGTAGTAGAAGAGCAGTCCCGAGAACAGGAAGTGCAGCTCCATGAACGCGTGGCCCGAGTGCGTGCGCATCATGGCCTCGAACAGGCCGGTGAAGTAGACGGCGTAGAGGGTGCCGAGGAAGATCACCGCGGCGACGATCGGGTTCGTGTAGAACGCCGAGACCTTCGAGTGCAGCGCGTCGCGCAGCAGGGACCGCGGCGAGTGCTCGCCCGGCCGGCGCGGGCCCGGCAGGGTGCGCAGCGCGAGCGTCATCGGCGCGCCCAGCACGAGGAAGATCGGCGCGATCATCGACAGCATCATGTGCGAGACCATGTGCAGGCTGAACATGACGCTGGAATACACGCCGAGGCCGCCGAACGTGGCCCAGGCGACGACCGCCAGGCCCAGGAACCAGCTGATGGTGCGACCGACCGGCCAGCGGTCGTTGCGGCGACGCAGCACCCGCAGCCCGGTCAGGTAGAACGCGGTGCCGAAGACGACCACGGCGATGCCGATGCCGTCGGGGTAGAACCCGGTCAGGACCCGCGCGAGCGTGGGCTCCGGCGGCAGCGGGCGCCCGAGCAGCAGCTCGGCGGGGCTGGTGAGGACGTCCTCCCCCACCGGGGTGGCCGTGCGGCTCAGGACGACCGCGACGGCGATCGTCACGGTCATCAGCAGGACCTCGAGGACCGCGAAGCGGGCGAAGCCGGCACCGCGGTGGCGCAGGCGGCGCCGCTGGACGACGCCGAAGGCGCCGAGACCGACGAGCGCGGTCGCCTTGACCAGCAGCAGCAGACCGTAGGTGGAGTCGAGGCCGCCGAGCGAGCCGAGGTTCACGAAGCCGCTCACGAGCCCGGAGACCGCGACGGTGGCGAAGCACCACAGCGCGAGGGTGGAGTAGCGCGCGACGGCGTCCTCGAGGCGACGGCTGCGACGCAGCGCGACCCAGCCCAGGGCGATGAGGCCGCCCACCCACAGCACGACGCCCACCAGGTGCAGGACCAGCGAGGCGGTGGCGAGCATGTGCGATCCGGCCGACGCCGAGTGACCGGTCAGTCCGACGGCGGAGATGCCGATCAGGCCGACGGCGACGCACAGCGCGAGCTGACGGACCGAGAACGTCCAGCGGGCCCACAGCGCGACGACGAGGGCGGCGACCGCCTGCACCAGCAGGCCGCGGCCGGTGGCGAACACCGACGCGAAGTCGACGAGCTGGCCGAGCTCGACCTGCGTCATCGGACGTGCGTAGAGGTCGGCGACGTTGGCCCAGTAGAAGACGAGCGCCGCGACGAACCAGCCGCCCGCGGCCCAGGAGGCGATGCGGACGGCCTGGACGGCGAGGCCCTCGAGCCTGTCGCCGGAGGGCAGCAGGACGACCGCCGTCAGCAGGAAGCCGATCGTGACGGTGGCCAGGATGTCCGAGGCGTATCGCGAGATCGGCAGCGCCCAGCCGACGACGGGACCCGGGTCGGGCAGGCCCGGCGGGGGCGGCTGCGGGGTCGCGCCTGACAGCACGACGACCGCGACGAGGGACGCCAGGCCGACGACGCCCAGGACCGCGCCGTAGAGGCGCGGCGAGAGCTCAGGAGCGGTCATGGTCGGACGTGACGGAGCGACGGCGCAGGACGGTGGCGGCGCCGATCGCCAGCACGACCGCGACGACACCCACGCCGAGCAGCAGCGGCGACGACCAGACCGAGTCGTCCTCGGCGTCGGCGGCGGCGTCGTTCGTCGCCGTCTCGGGCGACTGGGTGGCGGTGGGCTCGTCGCCGGCGGGCGCCTCCTCGGTGGCGATGCCGGCCGCCTGGGCGACCTCGAACGAGAGGGTGCCCGTCACGGGGTGCCCATCGGCGGAGATCACGCGATAGTTGATGTCGTACGCGCCCTCGGGCGCGTCCGCGGGCGGCGTGACGACCACCCGGGGTCCGTCGACCTGGAACTCGACCTCGACGGCCTCGCCGTCGACGGCCACGCCGACCTGGGAGGGCTCGCGCAGGTTCTCGCTGAACGTGAGCACGACCTGCTCGGGCACGGAGGCCAGCCGAGCGCCCTCGGTGGGGTCGGTGGAGATGAGAGAGGTGTGCGCTTGCGCAGGCATCGACCACCCGAGCAGAGCTGAAGTGACCAAGAGCACAAGGGAGATCGCACGCACGTTCCCCAGCCTATCCGGCGGGTGTTCGCAGGGTTTCTGGCCCATCGGGACCAGGCGCCGTGGCACGACGGGAGTGACGGCTGGGGATTGTGTGAACAGTGGATGGAGGAGCGTGGTTGACTCACTGATGGAGGTGTCGCACTGATGCGCTGGACTCGGGTCTTCGCGGGGGTGACGGTCCTGGTCGCCGGCCTGGCGTTCCCGACCGCCGCTCATGCCGTCGACCCCACGACTCCCCCGTCCACCGGGGCCCCGTCGGCCACGTCCTCCGCCCCCTCGCTCGACGTCCCCGACGTCCCCGATCCGCTCGCCATCGCGCCGAGCGCCATCACCGAGCTGACCACCCTGGCGCTGCGCTACGAGGCCAACCTCAGCGTCGCGGAGGACCGTCGCAAGGAGGCCGCCGAGCGCACCCGCGACGCCGACCGCCAGCGCCGGGTCGCGCGGGCCTACGTCGCGCAGGTCGTCGACTACGCGATGTCCCCGAGCGGCGATCCCTTCGCGCGCAAGCTCACGGCCCTCGCCGCGGCGGAGAACCCCGAGGACCTCATCACCGGCATCTTCAGCACCGAGCAGGTCACGGAGGCGCAGGAGGGTCACCTGGGCGACGCCAAGCGGGCCTTCGAGGCGGCGCAGAAGCTCCAGCGCCGCGCCGACCGGGCCACCGCCATCGCCGAGAAGGCCGAGAAGGCGGCGGCCCGCCAGCTGGCGCAGGTCGGCAAGCTGGCCGAGCAGCTCGGCCTCGGCGCCTCCTCCACGCCCGAGGGCCTGCCGCAGACGCGGGTCGAGCAGGAGGCGTGGAACGACCGGGTCGCCACCGCGTGGACCTCGTACCGCAAGCGTCTCGCCCGGCTGGGGGTGAAGGCGCCGTCGGCCGCCCGCCTGAAGGCCACGAAGGGTGTCGGCACCGCCACCGTCGGCTCGCGGACCGTCCAGGTCCTGCCGGCGCAGACGATCCGCATGATCGACGCGCTCGTCGGGCGCATCGGACAGGACTACTCCGCGCGGAACGCCTCTCCCGCGTGGAGCTGCGGCGGCGTCGTGAACGTCAAGAACGGCTACGACCTGCGGGGCACGCCCGCGCAGCTCTACGCCCGCACCGTGAAGGTGCCCACCGACGAGATCCTGCGCGGCGACCTGGTCTTCTCCGCGAACAAGAAGTCGGGCATCCACCACGTCGGCGTCTACGTCGGCGACGGCCTGATGATCGACGCGCCCGCCACTCGCGCGCAGGTGGGCGTCTCGGAGGTGCCCGCGAAGCCGTACGCGGTCACGCGGCCCTCGCTCGGCACCGGCCGCAACACCCCGCCCAACGGCTCGGCCGACTCCCCCACCACGGTCTGCAACGCCACCCGTCCGGTCGCGGCCACGCGGCAGGGCTGGACGTTCCCGCTGAAGCAGGGCTCCTACTCGATCTCGGCCGGGTTCGGCATGGGCGGCAGCATGTGGCAGTCCACCCACACCGGCCAGGACCTCGCCGCCCCCACCGGCACCCCGATCTACGCCTCGCGCGGCGGCACCGTGAGCCTGCAGGAGGTCGGCTGGGCCGGCACGCTCATCACGATCTCGCACCCCGACGGCACGGCCGAGCGCTACGCGCACTCGTCCAAGGTGCTCGTCGAGGACGGGCAGACGGTGAGCTCGGGCGACGAGATCGCCCTGGTCGGCTCGCGCGGCAACTCCACCGGCCCGCACCTGCACTTCGAGATCCAGGTCGACGGCCAGTTCATCGACCCGATGCCCGTGCTCGTGCAGTTCCTGACGAACAACGGCGCCGGCAAGGGCTGGGGCGGCTACAGCAACGGCCAGGTGCCTCGCGGCGTGCTGTGCGCCGTCGGCGACACGATGCTGCGCTGCGACGTCGCGAAGCGCGCCAAGCGCCTCGCGGCCGACTACGCCCGCGAGTTCCGCGGCGAGCGCCTCGACTTCGCCACCGGCTACCGCGACATCGTGGGCCAGATCCAGCGCGGGCCCGAGGGCACGCTGGTCGACATCCCGGGCACCTCGCCGTTCGGCTGGGGCACCCGCTTCGAGCTCGGCGACCTCAGCAAGGCCCAGTCCGCCTGGGTGGCCAAGCGCGCCGCCAAGCTCGGGCTCAAGGGCGAGGGCAACGGCACCTGGTCGCTGCCCACCGCCTGAGCGGACGCCCGCGCCGTCTTTGTCCGGATCCCTGCGGGTGATGGCAGTCGATCGGTGGTGAGTCGTCGGACCCTGCGGGTTGAATGAGTGTCAGGACCACGAGGACAGGACGGTCATGACAGCGCACCCCGCCACCACCCCGCAGAGCGACGTCTCCCCCGGTGCGATGTGGTTCGCGCTGGTCGTGGTCTACGTCGCCTGGGGCTCGACCTACCTCGGCATCCGGATCGTCGTGGAGGACATGCCGCCGCTGCTCTCGGCCGCGGCCCGGTTCCTGACGGCCGCGGTGCTGATGGGGACCTTCCTCGCCGTCCGGTCCGGGCTCGGGGTGCTGCGGGTCAGGCCGCGCGAGCTCCGCGGCGCGGCGATCGTGGGGATCCTCCTGCTCGCCGGCGGCAACGGGGGCGTCGTCCTCGGCGAGCGCACCGTGCCGTCCGGGCTGGCGGCGCTGCTCGTCGCGATGGTCCCGCTGTGGCTGATCCTGTTCCGCTTCGCCGGCGGCGAGCGTCCGCGGCTGCTCACCTGGATCGGCGTGCTGGTCGGATTCGTGGGCCTGGGCGTACTGGTCCTCCCCGGCGGCGGCGCCGGCGGGACGACCACCGGCATCGTGTTCATCGTCGGGGCGACGCTGTGTTGGTCGGTCGGCTCGTTCCTGTCGCCGCGGATGCCGATGCCGGCGAACCCGTTCGTGGCCACCGTGTGGGAGATGCTGTCGGCGGCGATCGCGCTGGTGGTCCTCGGGACCGCGCGGGGCGAGCGTCCGAGCGACTTCGCCGAGGCGTCGACCTCCTCGTGGATCGCGCTGGGGTACCTGGTCGTCTTCGGCTCGCTCGTGGCCTACACGGCCTACGTGTGGCTGCTGCAGAACGCTCCGCTCTCGCTCGTGTCGACCTATGCGTACGTGAACCCGGTGGTCGCCGTGCTGCTCGGCGCCGTCATCCTCGCCGAGCCGCTCACCGGTGCCATCGTCACCGGTGGCGCGATCGTCGTGGTCGGCGTGGCCCTCGTCGTGCAGGCGGAGCGGCCCCGGTCCCCCGTCGAGGAGCGCGAGACGGCCCGGACATGACGAAGGGGCCCACCGCTCACGCGGTGGACCCCTTCGCTCGGTGCGTCAGGCCTCGTCGAGAGCCTGGGCGACGCGGCGGTGCGCCTCCCAGATGCGCTCGGGCAGTCCGCCGAACTGCTCGAGGTGCGACTCGCGCAGGCCGATCTCCTGCTTCCAGCGATCGACGTCGATCGCCAGCAGCTGGTCGAGGACGGCGTCGTCGATGTCCAGGCCCTCGAGGTTCAGCTCGTCCTTGCTCGGGACGACGCCGACGGGGGTCTTCGTGCCGGTGACACGACCCTCGCGGTAGTCCATCATCCACAGCAGGGCGCGCAGGTTCTCGCTGTAGCCGGGCCACAGGTAGCCGCCGTCGGCGTCACGCTGGAACCAGTTCACGTGCGCGAACAGCGGCTTGTCGGTGACCTGGTCGAGGATGTCGAGCCAGTGCTGCGCGTAGCGGCCCTCGGGCAGCGCCAGGAACGGACGCATCGACATGGGGTCGTAGCGCAGCTGGCCGGCCACGCCCTCGGCCGCGGCGGTGGCCTCCGCGCCCAGCGTCAGGCCGTCGTAGACGCCCTCGGCCGGATCCTCGATCGCGCGGATCAGCGGCTCACGGTCGCGGGTGCGGCCGCCGTAGATGATGCCGTCGATCGGCACGCCCGCCGGGTCGTCGTAGTCGGGCGACTCGTTCGGGACGTTCGACATGGTCGACGTGAAGCGGCAGTTCGGGTGCGCCCACACGTGGTCCTTGGAGCGCTGCTCCTCGACCGGGCGCTCGGAGATGAGGTGGCCCTTCCAGTCGCGCCAGCCCTCGACGTCGGTGGGGTAGTCGGGCGACTTGCCCTCCCACCAGGTCTCGTGCGTGTTCACGTTGTACGCCGTGTTCGTGAAGATCGCGCCGGTGCCCTCCTGGACCGCGGCGAGCGCGTTGGGGTTGGTGATCGCGTTGGTGTCGATCGCCACGCCGAACACGCCGTACTCGGGGTTCATGCCGTAGAGCTTGCCGTCGTCGCCGACCCACAGCCACGCGATGTCGTCGCCGAAGAACTCGACGTAGTAGCGCTCGCCCAGGACGCCCGGGGCGACCATCATCGCGAGGTTCGTCTTGCCCGAGGCGCTCGGGAAGCCACCGGCGATGTGGTACTTCTTGCCGGTCTCCTTGTCCTGGATCGCGATGAGCATGTACTGCTCGGCGAGGAACTTGCGCGACGCCCAGCCGTCCCAGTTCGCCTGGCGCAGGCCGTGGGCGATCTTGCCCAGCAGCGCGTTGCCGCCGTAGGACGAGCCGAAGTGCAGGATCGTGCGCTCGTCGGCGACGGTCACGAAGTAGCGCTTGTCGTCGGGGGTGCCCTGGCCGAGGTTCTCCAGGTCGCCGGTGACGTGGACCGCGCGCACGAAGCTCTCGGGGTCCTGCAGGTTCTCGAACAGGTCGACGCCGACGCGGGCCATGCGGATCATCTGCAGCACGACCGAGCGGTTGTCGGTGAGCTCGATGCCGGCGGCGTAGGCCTCCAGCGGCGAGCCGGGAGCGGCCATCAGGTAGGGAATGACGTACATCGTCTTGCCCTGCGAGGCGCCCGTCATGTTCCCGATGACGACCGGCTTGATCTCGTCGGCGTGGCGCCAGTTGTTGTAGACGCCCTTGTCCGCGGGGTCGCTGGTGGCCACGATGGTCCGCTCCTCCGAGCGGGCCGTGTCCTTGTGGTAGCTCTGCGAGTAGTACAGGCCCTCACCGGCCGGTTCGAGCTCGCCGGCCTCGAGGGCCTCCTGCAGCAGTCGGGCGTCGTCGCTGGCGCTGACGACCTCGATGCGCTCGGGCTGGGTGACACCCGCCCAGTGCTTCACGAACTCATGGACATGGGGGTTCTTCAACCCCGCCTCGTCCAGGACCTTGTCCACGTCGACCATAGGTCTGCCTTGTCCTCTCCTGGACCAGCCCGCCGGCCGGTCCGGTCACGTCGATGTTCCGTCCCGTGTCGACGGCGTTTCCGACGACACGATCCCGGAGATTACCGTGACCCTACCGCGCTTCGGGTGCCACTCTCCGGCGGGCCCTGTGGCACATGTCACAGCACGAATGGGTCACAGTCGCGTGACGACACGGTCGCGGTCGAAGCGCCGGACGGCCAGGTGGAACACCGCGAGATCGCCCACGAGGGCGGCCACTCCGACGCCGATCACGACCCCGCCGTCGAACGCGAGAGCGCCCGCCGCCTGCGACACGATCAGCACGATCACGGGCAGCACCAGCAGTCCCGCGACCGCCTGCGCGCCCTGGAGCGTGGAGGCGCGGTGCGAGATCAGGACGATGCAGCCGATCGCGAGGAAGGACACGAGCGGGGCGATCACGAGGGCCAGAACGAGCCACGTGCCGTTCGGGAACGCCCACCCGTGCTGCCACGGCCGCGCCAGGCCGTTCACGACCAGCGCGTAGACGGCGGTCGACAGCCACGTGACCCCCACGGCCGGCACCCACGAGACGAGGATCTTGCCGATCACGAGCTCGCGGTCCGTGAGCGGCGTGAACAGCAGGCCCTCGAGGGTGTCGCGCTCCTTCTCCCCGACGAACGCCGCCGTGGCCAGGACGGTGGCGACCACGATCGGGATCATCAGGAAGACCGGCGCCATGAAGTACTGCACGACCGCCCGCGTGGGGTCGGCGGCGACGCCGGCGGGCAGCCCGTCCAGGTAGGACGTGAGGAAGTCGAGCCGGGCCAGTGCGTCCGGCTGCCGCGTCGCGGCGATGAGCGTCGCCGGGAGGACGAGCGCGAACACGATCGGCAGCATGACGATCGGCAGCAGCGTCTGCCGGTTGCGGCGCAGCTCGATCCAGTCCTTGGCCACGAGGGCGCGGACGCGGTCGGCGTTCAACGCCCCTCCCCCTGCAGCAGCGCGAAGTAGAGGTCGTGCAGCGAGGGCTCGACCGGCTCGGGGTCCGGGACGGCGTGGCCGGCCGCGCGGAGGTCGGCGACGGCCTGCTCGGCGGCCGCGCGATCGGCGACACGGACGAGGTACTCGCGCTCGGGCCAGTGCGCGGCGACCAGCTCGTCGACCTCCCCCGAGGCCACGACGCGCCCGCGGTCGAGCATCACCACGTCGTCGCACAGCTCCTCGAGCCCGTGCAGCTGGTGCGTGCACAGGACGATCGTGGTGCGGCCGTCGGCGCGGAGCTTCGCGAGGTGGCCCAGCACGTCGAGGGCCGAGGCCGGATCGAGCCCGGCGGTGGGCTCGTCGAGGAACAGCAGCTCAGGCTCCGCCAGCAGGGCACGGGCGATCTTGGCCTTCTGACGCAGGCCCTTGCTGAGCGATCCGACCGGGGCGTCGCGGCGGTCGGCCAGGTGGACGACGTCGAGCACCTCGGAGATCCGCTCGGCGGTGTGCCGACGGGGCAGGCCGTGCAGCGCGCCCCACGTGCGCAGGTTCTCGGCGACGGTGAGCCGAAGGTAGAGGTTCGCCTCGGTCTGGACGCCGATGCGGGCGCGCAGCCGGGGCGCGGTCTCGGGGGTCACCGGCTCGCCGAACAGCTCGACGGTGCCGGCGGTCGGACGCAGCAGCCCCGTGAGCAGCCGAACGGTCGTGGACTTCCCCGAGCCGTTGGGCCCCAGGACGCCGAGCACGCGGCCCTGTCGCACGGTGAGGTCGAGTCCGGAGACGGCGACGCGGTCGTCGAAGGCGCGCGTCAGTCCGACCGCGCGGACCTGGGGCTCGCCCGTCATCGCACTCCCTCGTCTCGTGCCCGCTCGCGACCCGCCGAGCGGCGGACTCGGACCCAGAGTGCCTGACGACCGCGCTCGTCCGGGCGTCTTCGGCCGTGTCGCAGCGCTGACTCCGGGCTGGACGTCGCTCGGCGGCGACGGCTTGGCAGACGCGGGTGCACCCGCGATGATGTGGGGCGCCCCGGGCTCGCGCCGTCGTCGAAGCCCTGGAGGGGTCGAGAGCGAAGGACCGAAGCCGTGGACGCAGCGCGATCTCGCCGAGCCGCGACGCCGGCGAGGGCATGGCACGCCCTCACGGCAGGGACGGCGGCGGTGGCGCTGCTCCTGCAGCTCGCACTGGTGTTCTCGGGGGCGTCCGTCCTGGCCGAGACCGAGGGCCCGGACCTCGGCGTCCGGCTCGCTCGCTTCATCGCGTACTTCACGATCCAGAGCAACCTGCTGGTCCTGGTCTCGGCGGTGGTCCTCGCGCGCGACACGCTGGCGGACGGGCCCTGGTGGCGGGCCGTGCGTCTGGCCGGCGTCATGGGGATCACGGTGACGGGTCTCGTGCACTTCTTCCTGCTCCGGCCGCTTCTCGACCTCGAGGGGGCGAGCCTCGTGGCCGACCGCCTCCTTCACCTCGTGGTGCCGCTGCTGGCCGTGGTGGGCTGGCTGGTGTTCGGGCCTCGCGATCGGATCGATCGTCGAGCCCTGCTCGTGGCGTTCCTGTGGCCGGTGGCCTGGCTCGCGGTCACGCTGACGGTCGAAGCGGTGACGGGCTGGTACCCCTACCCGTTCCTCGACGTCGCGGCGTCGGGCTGGTCGGGCGTGGCCATGACGTGCGCGGGCATCGCCGCGCTCGTGATCGGCTGCCTGGCTGCCCTGACCCTGGTCGACCGGCGGCTGGGTCGGCGCGGCGCGCTCAGCCTCGAGAGCTGACGCCCGCCCACGGGCTCAGCGCAGCCCGGACGACCTGACGCACTCGACGCCGGCGGGTCGCTCGGGAACCGGCCGCCGGACGTCGTTCCGCACCCAGATCCGATACGCGCACACGCCGGCGACGAGCCGGTAGCGACGCTTCAGCTCGCGCTCGGCGGTGTCACTGGTCAGTCCCCACGTGCCGAGGGTCCCGTTGCTCACGACCCAGGTCGGCGCGTCGGAGCCGGAGAGGACGCGGGTGAACTCCCGTAGCGCCGGGTCGTCCGTGCGCACCGGCAGGCTCCAGAGGTGCTCGTAGGGCGACCCGAGCCCCGTGGCCCGGACGAGGTCCGGCCTGCCCCAGGCGCTGACGACCGTGTCGCCGGGATCCGCGACCCGTCCGACCATGCGTCCGGCCGCCACGGCGCCGTCGACCGTCGTGAGGGCCGGGTGGATCAGCACCCCACCCACCACACCGGCCGCGACCGCATACGCGACGACGACCGGCACGACCCGCCCGGTGCGCGCCGCGATCAGCCCGGTCGCCACGGAGACCGGCACGGCGAACTCGACCAGGTAGTGACTCCACCAGCTGCCGCCGGCCAGGACCGAGGCCGCCGCGAACAGGGTCATCGCGCTCAGCGCCCACCACACGGGAGCGCGGCACCACCGGAGAGCCGGCGCGGCGACGGTCGCCAGCACGAGCAGCAGCTGGCCCGAGACCAGCGAGCGTCCGAGGAGCTCGTACTGCCGTCCGTCGGCGGAGTCGGAGCGGTCGGTCGCCATGACCGCGTCCGCGCGCAGCCGGAACGCGAACAGGGCGTCGGCGAGGGCGGCCGGATCGGTGCCCCGGGCCCAGGCCCACAGCAGCAGCATGGCCGCCAGCGCGAGCGCGCCGGCCGCGGCGACCCCGGCCATGGCGAGAGCACGCCGTGCCGGCACGTCCCGCGCGATCACCGACGCCACGAGCAGCACCACCGCGAAGACGGCGGCGTCGGCGTGGTTCTGCTTGGTCATCACCGCGGCCATCCCCGCGGCGCCGGTGAGCACCGACCAGCGCAGGGAACCGTGCTCCACCGCTCGGACGGCGGCGTACACGCCGACGGCGAGCCACGGTGCCGCCAGCAGCTCGGCGTTGACGCGGTCGGCGCCCAGCCAGGGGCTGACCGTGAGGACCGCGGCCGCCACCGCGGCCCAGCGCGCGGCGCGATCGCCCGCGAGGCGGTGCGCCGTGGCGGCGCAGGCGACGACCGTGACCGCGACGGCCACCAGGCCGAGCAGCCGCAGTGCGACCACTCCCCCGGTGCTCGCCGCCAGCTCGGCGAGCGCCATCAGCAGGGGCGGCCGGTCGACCCAGTAGTCGCCGTAGAGCGAGGTGCCGTCGTGCCACTGGCCACCGACGATCAGCAGGCCCGCCTCGTCGGGGCTGGGCAGCACCGTCAGGAACGGCAGCCGCGCCAGGATCGCCAGCGCCACCACGAGCAGCACGAAGCGCCGCGTCGTCATCGGTCGACTCGGTCAGTCCTCGACCCGGGTGGCCGGATCGCCGTCGAACAGCCGGCCGTCGGGACGGCCGAGCGCCGTGAGCCGCTCCACCGCGGCTGGATCGAGGACGTGGCCCACCGCGGCGAGGTTCTGGCGCTGGCGCTCCTGCGAGGACGCCTTCGGCAGTGGCACGGCGCCGACGGCCGCGTGCCACGCGAGCACCGCCTCGGCCGGGGTCAGGTCGTGCTGCTCGGCGACCTCGACGACGACCGGGTTCGTCAGCAGGTCGCTCTTGCGGCCGAGCGGGCTCCACGCCTGGGTGACGATGCCGCGACGCCGGTGGTCGGCGAGCGCCTCGACCTGCGGGAAGTAGGGGTGCAGCTCGATCTGGTTGACGGCGGGCAGGACGCCCGTCTCGCGCTCGAGCCGGTCGAGGTGCTCGGGCAGGAAGTTGCAGACGCCGATGTGGAACACCAGGCCGCGCCGCTGGGCGTCGACGAGCGCCTGCCACGCCTCGACGTAGAGGTCGTGCGACGGGTTCGGCCAGTGGATGAGATGCAGGTCGAGGCGGTCGAGGCCGGTGCGCAGCACGCTCTCCTCGATCGAGGTGACGGCGAGGTCGTAGGCGTGGTGGCGCCCGGGCAGCTTGGAGGTCACCACGATCTCGTCGCGCGGCACGTCGGAGCGCCGCACGGCCGTGCCGACGGCGCCCTCGTTCTCGTAGTTCATGGCCGAGTCGAGCAGCCGGTAGCCGACGCGCAGGGCCGAGATGACCGTGTCGACGCCGCTCAGGCCGTTCAGCTGGTAGGTGCCGAAGCCCACCGGGGGCAGTGCGAGGCTCACCCTCGCACCCTAGGGCCAAAGTCAGCCGGGCAGCAGTTCGTACTCGCGCGCCACGCGAACCGCGGCGTTGCGGCGGGTCACGCCGAGCTTGCGCAGGATGTTGCGGACATGGGTGCGCACGGTGTTGACCGAGATGTACATCTCCGCGGCGATCTCGTCGGTGGTGAGCAGCGCGGCGAGGTGCCCCAGCACCTCCATCTCCTTCTCCGTGAGCTGCTCGACGGGTGCCGGCTGGCGTGACTCCACCCCCGAACCGGGCCGGGGCCGGGCGGCGGCCGGACCGGTGCGCTCGAAGAGCCACGCGTGCGCCGTCGCGAGCTGGCGGTCTTGCTGGATCAGCTGGCGCACGGGCACGCTCGCCTCGTGGAACGGCCGTCGCAGGGTGGACGGCCGAGCCAGCTGCAGGGCCTCGACGACGGCTCGGTGGGCCTGGACGGGAGCGCCGGCACGCAGCAGGCGCGCGCACTCCGCGAGGGACCCGGCGACGCGGACCGGCACCGGTGCGTGCTGGTCGCGGGACCGCGCGTAGGCCGTGGCGGCCGCGACGTCGTCCCCCTGGGCGAGCCGGACCTGGCCCGCGGCGAGGGAGACCGCGGGCCCGGCCAGCTCGTCGTCCACCCGGGCGAGCTCCTCGTTCGCCTCGGTGGTCTCGCCCCGGGCGAGCAGCCACGGGACCAGCTCGAGGCGCAGTCGCGCGACGAGCCACGCGTCCTGCGTCCCGAGACGCTCCAGTGCGGCGCCGATCGTCGCGATGGCGGTCGCGCGATCGCCCTGTGCGGCACGCAGGCGCGCGGTGACGAGGGCGAGCATCGCGTTCGAGACCGGATCGCCGAGGACGAAGTCCGCGCGGGCCGCGACGTCGACGTGCTCGCTCGCGGCGCGGAGGTCGAACTGCTCGAGGGCGACCCACGCCTGCGCGATCCGCGGCGCGCGGGGCAGGACGCAGACGGTGAGACCCGCGTCGGAGGCGGTCCGCGCCGCGCGCGCCGCGAGGGTGGCGGCGCGGGTCGTGTCGCCCTCGCAGCACGCGATCAGGGCGAGCAGGCCGAGGCACTCGACCAGCAGCGCGAGCTCGCCGGCACGGTCGGCCGCATCGGCGCCGAGGCGCAGCGCGTCGCGGGCGCCGGGCACGTCGCCCTCACGGAGGTGACCCAGACCCTGCATCGCGCAGACCAACGGGACCAGCCCGGGGTCGGACTCCGCCCGGCCGCCGGTGCTGACCAGCGCCAGGCCGGCCGCGTCGGCGAGCGCCGCCGACTCGCGCGGGTCCGCGGCGTCGCGGCCGCGGACGGCGAGCAGCAGAGCGAGTGCGCGCCGGACGTCCTCTCCCGGATCCGTCGCGCCGGAGAGCCGGGCGACCTCGCGGTCGAAGGCGGCCGGGTCGCGCTCGGCGAGCGCCAGCGCCGCCCGGACGAGGACGACGTCCGGGTCCTCCAGCGCGGTGGGGATGGCGCGCAGCTCCTGGACCAGCGGGTGCGTGCCGTCCGCCAGCAGCAGCTGGCGCCACGCGTCGTGGTCGGTGACGAGCCCCGCGAGGTCGGTCCACGCCTCGATCGCTGCGTAGTGGCGCGCGGCCGGGGTGAGCATGCCCTCCCGGGCGTACCAGTCGGCCGTCCGGCGCTGCAGGTCGAGCAGCGTGCCGGGCGCTCGGTACCCCAGCTCGGCGCGGAGCAGGTCGCGGAAGAAGGGGTGGAAGCGATAGTGCTCGGCGTGACCCGGCACGCGCTCGATGAAGACGTTGACCCGTGCGAGGGAGGACAGGCCGCGGACCGCGCTGTGGCCGCCCAGCGCGACGGCCAGACCGGGCTCGACCGTGTCGGGCACGCTCATCGTCATCAGCAGGTCGAGGACCTCGGGCGAGTGCGCCGCGAGCACCTCCCCCATGAGGTACTCCGCGATGCTGCCGCTCTCGCCCATCACGTCGCCCACGTCGGCGTCGGGGTCCTCGTGGTCGCCGAGGAACTTGCCGGCGAAGCGGGTGCCGGTGACCCAGCCGCGGGTGCGGGCGTTGAGCAGGTGCACCGAGTCGGCGCGCAGCGGCACGCCCATGAGGTCGAGGACGGCGGCGGCCTCCTCGTCGGTGAGCGCGAGGTCGGCCATCCGGACCTCGGTCATCGACTCCTCGAGCCGGTAGCGGTAGAGCGGGAGCACCGGGTCGGCCCGGGTCAGCAGCACCAGGCGCAGGCGGTGCCCCGTGTGGCGGAGCACGAAGTCCAGGTCGTCGGCGACCACGGCCGAGCTGACGTCGAACCCGTCCATCACGATCGTGATGGCCTCGGGCTCGGACGCGATCGCGACGGCAAGCTCGCGGCGCACCCGCGAGTCCAAGGGCGCGTCCCCGGGCGGGAGCGGTCCCGCGGGAACGGCGATCCCGAGACGCCCGAGCGCCTCGACGAACGCGGGCCACAGCACGTCGCCGGCGTCGAAGGTGATCCACTCCAGGCGCTCGGGCGCACGCGTGGTGGCCCAGTCGACGACGAGCGAGGTCTTGCCCGTCCCTGCGGGCGCGCTGACCAGCACGAGCGAGCAGCCGGGGTCGGCGTCGATCAGGTCGAGCAGTCGCGCGCGGCTGACGAACTGGCGGGGGCGGTCGGGGATTCCCGGCCAGCCGCCGGTGGCGGGGGCGGCCCGGTAGGACTCGTGATCTGCGGACGAGGGCTCGTCCTGCGAGCGTCGCACCATAGCCCTCACCTCCCCTCCCAGCACGCTAGTGAGCGGCCGCAGCCGCGCAGATCACACGAATCGTGTGAAGGACCGTGTGCTCCCAGTGCCTCCGAAGGCGTCTACTGCCCCAGCAGCCCCAGCACGGTGGCCCGCGCGACCGCCGCACCCCGGGTGCTCACCCCGAGCTTGCGGTAGATCGACGCGATCTCGGAGTTGGCGGTGTTGCGCGAGACGAACAGCCGCTCGCCGATCTGCGCGATCGTCAGGTGGGTCTGCAGGTACGGCAGGACACGGAGCTCCGCGGGGGTCAGTGGCGCGGTCACCCCGTCGTCGCGGTCGCCGCCGTCCACCATCGCGACGAACTCGGCCAGCTCGGCGCCCAGGACGCCGAGGTCCGGACGCTCGCGGGCGAGGTCGTGCAGCTCGCGCAGCAGCTCGCGGGCACCACCGTGGTCGCCCGTGGCCCAGAGCAGCTTCGCCACGGCGAGCCGGCCCTTCACCGCGAGCAGGGGCCGCGCGGACGTGCTGACGTGACGCGACTCCATGGCCTCGCCCAGCTCGTGCAGGGCCGCCGCCCGGTCACCGACGCGCAGGTGCAGGCGTGCCGAGGCCGCCAGCGTCAGCACGGTCGCCGGGTGAACCGGCAGGCCGGACTCCTCGGTCGCGCGGACCGCCGCGCGCACGTGCTCGCCCCCGGCGCGCCAGTCGCCACGGTCCATCGCGATCCAGCCCAGCAGGGCGAGCGCGCCCACGGCGATGTAGTGGTGACCGCCTCGCGTCGCCTCGCGCGCCGCCTCCTCGAGGCACGGGAGCGCCTCGTCCACCTGCCCGAGCATCAGGTGGGCCTCGCCGCACAGGGCGATGGCTCGGACGCGACGGAAGCTCCACGGATCGACGTGCGTCAGGGCGTACCGCGCGTCGCGCAGCGCCCGGTCGGGACCGTCCGGTGCCATCGCGGAGCGGAGCAGGGCACGGTCGGCCTCCAGGGAGGAGGTCGGGTCCGCGGTCGACTCGAGGAAGGACAGCCAGCGCTGTGCCGTGCCGGGGTCCCCCGTCAGCGCCGCCACCCACCCCTGCACGACGGCCAGCCGCGGGTGCGCCGCCAGCTGCAGCTCGCCCAGCGTCGTCAGCCAGCGCTGGACCACGGCGGACTCGCCCCGCTCCCACGCCGCCGGCGCCGCGGCGTCGACCAGGGCCGCGGTCCGCTCGTGCCGGGATGTGGAGAGAAGGTGCTCGATCGCGGCCTCCTGCTCGCCGCGCGCCTCGTGCCAGGTGGCGGCCCGTGTGTGCAGGCGCTCGACGAGCTCGGGGTCCTCGCGGCGCAGCTCGGCGAGGAGGAACTCGCGGAACAGGCGATGGTGGCGGTACCACGCGCGCCCGCGTCCGGTGGGCATCACGAAGCGGTTCGCGTCCTCCAGCTCGCGCAGGCGCGCGGTGGAGTCCGTGCGGTCGAGCACGGCGTCGCACAGCTCGCCGCCCAGCCGGTCGAGGATCGCCGTCCTGAGCAGGAACTCGCGCTGGTCGGCGTCCAGCGGACCCAGCACCTCGGACGCGAAGTAGTCCGCTACGAACCGGTCGTCACCGGCGACGTCCAGCCCACCGTCCGGGGAGGCCTTCGCCACCGCGGCCGCCAGGGCGACGCCGGCCGCCCACCCCTCGCAGTCGCGCGCGAGTCGGGCCGCCGTCTCGGGCTCCACGTCCAGCCCGGCGCGCGCGAGGATCGCGCGGGCGATGGTGCCGTCGACGGCGAGGTGACACTCGTCGAGCTCCAGCGCCTCGTGCTCGGCACGCAGCCGCGGCAGGTGTGGCTGAGCGCGCCGACTCGCGGTCACCAGCTGCGAGCCCGACGGGATGCGCGCGGCGATCAGCCGCACGACGTCGTGCGCCTCGTCCGACCGCAGGACCTGCAGGTCGTCCACGAGCAGCACGAATGGTCGGGGGCGCGCGCTGACCGCGGCGACGAGTCCGCGCAGCGTGGGCCGCCGCGGAGCGGTGGTGCCGTCCGCGACGGCGAAGGCGTCGGCGAACGTGGCGACCAGGGCGTCGGGATCGTCGTCGGAGGCTGCCAGGGACGCGACGACCACGGTGCGGTGGTCGCAGGTCGCCCAGCGGCGCAGCAGCGTGGTCTTGCCGTACCCCGCGGCGGCCGTGACGGCGACGACGCGGGACGGCGCGCACCGGGCCGCCGCGATGATCTCGCCGCGACCGACCCCCTCCGGCGCCCCGGTCATGGACTGAGGGTAGCCACCGCGGGGTCGACGACGACGACGGATTCCAGTCGCAGTCCGAGCGCGTGGATCACGGCGACCAGCGCGTCGACATCCGCGGCGGTCACCGCGACGAGCGTCGTGCACGTGCGGGTGCGCGCCACGAGCTCGGGTCCGAGCGCGTTCCGCAGGACGGGCCCCAGCCCGCTGTCGATCGTGAGCTCGTACTCCATGGTCGGCCCGCCACGTCCGGTCACGGCTCCCCGGCCTCCGGCTCGTCGTCCGGCGTGACGATGCGGCGCACCTCGACGACCTCGAGGCCGTACGTGCGCAGCTGGGCCAGGAATCCGTGGAGCTCGGACTGGTCGCGGATGCGGGCGCGCAGCGAGGTGCGCAGCTCGCGGCCGACCACCTGGATGTCCGCGAGGTCCCCCAGGACCTCGTCGGGAACGGCGCCCTCGATCCTGACCTCGAACACCTGCTGGCGCGGGTGCTCCGTCGTCATGGCCCACCTCCCGAGTGGTCGTCGTCCTGCGTGCAGTCTCGTCGGATCGGCACCGGCTCTCCTCGTCACGACGTGATGAGTTCGCCTGCCGATCGTTCCGGCCGTGGGACGGCACTTCGTCCCCGCAGGATGAGGCCGCTCCCCCGGCCGCGCTCCTACCGTGATCGGGACACGCACGCCGCGCGTCGCCACCGTGAGGAAGGACGGCACCGCCATGGACGAGGTCGAATGGGGACCGGTCGGCTACCTGATCGTGGAGTTCCCCGGTGCGAGGATGACCGGCGAGGGACTGCAGGAGCTGGTCGCCCTCACGGACAGCGGCACGATCCGCATCCTGGACCTGGCCTTCGTGCTGAAGGAGGCCGACGGGTCCGTCAGCGCGTTGGAGATCAACGACCTCGACGGCGACGGCGCGTTCGACCTCACGGTCTTCGAGGGCGCGTCGTCGAACCTGCTGGGCGAGCACGACCTGCGTGAGGCGGGCGACGTGCTGACCGACGGCAGTGCCGCGGCGATCCTGCTCTTCGAGAACCGCTGGGCCGCCCGATTCGTCCATGCCCTGCGCCGCAACGGCGCGGAGCTGGTCGCGGCCGGCTTCATCCCCCTGGACGACATCGCCGAGGCGCTGGACGCGACCGAGGCCGCGGGCTGAGCCCCCGCACCACCCGAGCGAAGGAGCACGACATGCCAGGACTACTGAGGGGCGTCGCACGCACCGCCGTCGTCGCCGGAACGGCCACGGCCGTCTCGAACCGCGTCTCGCGTCGCCAGGCCTCCCGCTGGGCGGCCGAGCAGCCGCAGTACCAGCAGGGCTACGACCAGCAGTACGAGCAGGCGCCGCCTCCGCCCCCGCCGCCCGCCGCCCCGCCGGCGGACGATCCGATCGCCCTGTTGAGCCAGCTCGGGCGCCTGCACGAGGCCGGAACGCTCACCGACGAGGAGTTCGCCGCGCAGAAGGCGCGGATCCTCGCGCAGATGTGAGTCATGACCCGTCCGAGGCCGGACCCGGCCCGCCGACAGGCGTGGGCGCTCGTCCGGCGGGCCGCCGTGCGCGTCGTGCTGTCGGTGACGGTGCTGCTCTGCGCCTACTTCCTGTTGCCGGCGCGTGACTCGGGATCCGACCTGCCCTGGTTCCTGCTCGCGCTGCTCGTGTTCAGCGGCGTCGTGGCCGTCCAGGTGCCGCTGATCGCGCGCTCGACGTTCCCGGTGATCCGGGCCGTCGAGGCGCTCGCGCTGGCGATCCCGGTGTTCCTGCTGATGTTCGCGCGCGCCTACCTCACGGTGTCCCTCGCGGACCCGGACGCCTTCAGCAGGCCGCTCACCCGGGTCGACGCGCTCTACTTCACGGTCTCGACGTTCGTGACGGTGGGCTTCGGCGACATCACCGCCACGTCGCAGGGGATGCGCGTGGCCGTCACGGCGCAGATGATCCTGGACCTGGTCATCCTCGGCGCCGTCGTGAAGGTCTTCGCCTCGGCCGCTAGGCGTGGGCTGTCGGGGCGTGATCCCGGGACGCTGCCTGACTGACGGCCCGGCCCGCACCCGCCAGCACCTGGAGCACGGCGAGCAGGACCAGCGCGAGGGCCAGCGACCACCACCAGCGCTCGGGCGAGATCTCGTTGCCCCAGGCCAGCACGACCACCGCCGCGCCGACGGCCACGACCCGCAGCCACGCGACGTTGTCCGTCACCCAGCGCCAGCCGAGGCCGAGCTGGCCGTGAACCACGCCGGCGCCGAACCGCTCGAGGGCACCGCGGATCGCCGTGCGCACCGCCGTGCCCGACCGGTTGGAGCCGGTGAACCAGCCGGCCACGACGAGCGCGAGGCCGAGCATCAGCACGACCTGCCGGCCGCGCTCGAGGTACGCCGACAGCGTCTCGTAGAAGACGGTGCTGGCCGGGCCGAAGGACGTCTCGGCGAGGGCGTTCGAGAAGAGCTGGCGGCCGACGCCGAGCGCGATCGCGAGCACGACGGCGTTCACGGCGATCGCGATCCCGACGGCCACCGTCATGCGGGGCCGGCGCCGCGCGAGCAGGACGGCGCCGAGGTAGAGCACCCCGACGACCGGCAGCGCCCAGCGGGCCACGGGGTCGCTGAAGGCGTAGATCGTGCGGATCTGCTGCACGCGCGGCGCCTCCATCAGCACGATCGTGCGATCGGTCTCGGGGATGGGAGCGTTCTCGACGAACGTCATGCCGCGGTCGACGAGCCGTGCCTTGACCTCGTCGATCACCTCGCCGACGTCGAGCACGACGTCGTCGCCCTGGAGGCTCACCGCTCCCCCGCCGCGGCCCTCGAGGATCCGCTGGAACGCTTGCTGCGCGCGGACGTTGAGCCGGGTCCACAGGTCCGCGAACGCGTCGGAGGCCAGGAAGGCGCGGACCTGGCGGTCGATCGCGCCGTTGATGGCGGCCGACAGCGGCGCGGCGAGCAGCTCGAGGCGGGGTGCCTCGTCGCTCAGCCCCGCGAACGCCTGGTCGAGGAGGCCCTCGATGTCGACCTGCTGGGAGATCGCCGTGGTCACCCGGGTGGCGAGCACCTCCTGGATCTCGGGCGACTGCACCAGCGGGCCGACGGTCTCGACGTACCGCTCGCCGTCGTTCAGGGTGCGCTGGCCCCAGTAGGCGATCGCCGCCGGGGTGGTCAGGAGGGCGGCCAGCACGAGGCACACGACCGCGCCGGCCGTGCGGCCGCGGGAGGCGTTCGTGGTCGTGGCGGGCATGGGTGTGGTGGAGTCCTGGGTCATCGGACGCTCCTTCCGGTGTCGCGATTCTCGTCATCGGGACCGGGCCGGGCATCATGCTCCGGGGGTGAGCCGGGGTCGCCCCGCAGCCAGGCGCCGGCCCGTCCTTCGTCGCTCACCAGGACCTGCCCCAGCACCGCGGTGCCGATCAGGATGAAGGCCACCACGTAGAGCCAGGCGAGGTAGGTGAAGGCCATCCCGATCGGGCCGTAGCGCCCGGCGCTCACGTCGAGCGCCCACGGCAGCCACACCTCCGCGGCCGGGCGGACGATGGCCATGGCGATCCCGCAGGCGACCGCGCCGGGCAGCAACCACCGCGCCGCGATCCGCCCGGCGAGCAGGACCCACGGGACGAAGACGGCCACCGCGACGTCGGTGGCCATGGACAGCGCGGCCGGCCACAGCGAGCGGGGTGGGAGCGCGCTCGTGCGCTGGGTGAGGTTCTGGACCACGACGACCGCCATCATCAGCACGACCACCACCGCGAACCAGCGCCAGGCCGACCTCAGGTCCACCCGCGGCCGGTCGACCTGCCAGACCACGGCGAACGCGCGACTCAGCGCGCGGGACAGGCTCGTCGCGGACACGAGGACGAACAGGACGCCCACGACGCCGAACGCCGCGGCGCCCTCGCCGCGGGTGGCCTCGTCGATGAGCTCGCTGGTCTCCCCCGATGCGCCGACGACCTCGGCGATCTGGTCCGAGCCGGCTCCGAGGAAGGTCACCGCGACGATGAGCAGCGGCAGGATCGAGGTGAAGAACTGCGCGGCGATCGTCATGGCGCGGTCGAAGATCTCGACGCGCACGGACGCGGCCGCCAGCCGCATCAGGGTGCGGCCGATCCACGTGGACAGCACCCACTGCACGCGCTCGCGCGCCCAGGGCGGCAGTCGCTCGACGGCCGTGTCGATCCGCTCGGTCGACTGACTGACCGGTGCGAACGGCTCGTCCCGGCTGCTGTCCTGGTCCATCGTGGCCTCAGTCCGAGGTCTCGGGTCTTCCCGAGATGAGCGGCAGCGCCCACGACAGGCGAGGATCCGCCTCCACGAGCATCGCCTTCATCAACAGGCTGAGCGGCACCGCGAGCAGCGCGCCCAGCGGACCGAGCAGCCAGGCCCAGAACACGAGCGACAAGAACGTGAGCGTGGGCGAGAGCCCGACGCTCTCCCCCACGACCCGCGGCTGGATGATCGACTGGATCACGAAGTTCACGACGCAGTAGACGACGATGACCGCGAGCATGAGCCCCGGTCCGTCCTCCAGCAGGGCGATCAGCGCCGGCGGCACGAGACCGATCACGAAGCCGATGTTGGGGATGAAGTTCGTGACGAACGCCAGCACCGCCCAGACGAAGGCGCCCGGGACGCCGATGACGTACAGCGCGACGCCGTCGACGATCGCCACGATGAGGCCGAACGTCGCGGCGACGACCATGTACGTGCGGGTCCCGTCGGCGAAGTGCCCGACGGCCGTGACCACGTCGCCGAAGCGACCGCCCAGCAGGTGCAGGTTCCGGCGGGCGGCGTTGGTGTCGAACGCCATGAACAGCAGCACGGTGAACAGGAAGAAGACGTCGGTCAGCGCTCCCAGCGTGCCGCCCAGGATCGACGCGACCAGCTCCACGAGCCGCGCCGGGTCGATCGCGGCGGCCACCTTGTCGAGCTGCGCCTGCTCGACGCCGAAGCCCTCCAAGGTCGCGACCGCGTCGTTCACGGTCTCGGTGAACTCCGTCGTGTACTTCGGCAGCAGCGCGGCCAGCTGGGCCACCGACACCACCAGGGCGAGGGTCATCACGACGATCAGCAGGTACGCCGCGATCAGCATGACCGTCGAGGCGGCCCACTCCGGCAGCCGCGTGCGCTCCAGCGCGCGGCGGGCGGGGTGCACCGTGACCGTGATGACCAGGGCGAGGAAGACCGGCCCGATGATGCTGGCGACGGCGTGCACGCCGCCGAGCACGATCGTCAGCGCGGCCGCGCCGACGACGAACGTCAGGACGCCCGACACGGTCCGCCCGCTGGGTCGCGCCCCCGGGCCCTGCTCGATCGTCATGCGGCCTCCTCGGTCCTGGCCCTCACAGACCGCGCGTGGTGTCCCGGACCGGGAAGTCGGGGCCGTGGTCGGCCAGCGCCCAGATGACGCACACCGCGATCGCCATCACGAGCAGCGACCAGATCGGGTAGTACGGGATGAAGGCGAAGTTCAGCAGCATGCTGAGCGCCGCGACGGCGATGCCGACGCCGCGCGCCCACCCCTGCCCGCTGAACACGCCGAACCCGGCGATGACGACGACGACGCCGGCGATCAGGTGGATCCAGCCCCAGGCGGTGACGTCGAACTCGAGGAGGTACTGGGGGCCCTCGACGTAGATCTCGTTCTCGGCGAGGGCCACGATGCCCATGAAGGCGTGGAAGACGCCCATCAGGATCATCATCACTCCGGCGAACGCGATGAAGCCGAAGGCGGCTCCCTGGGAACGGCGTGGTGCCGTGCGTGAGTCGGTCATGTCGCTGGTCCTCCTGCGTCCGGGCCCGAGGGGCCGGGGCCCGAGCGGGCCCTCCTGCCATGCAAGCGCGCATGGACCGGTGTGCGGATCATCCGTGCAGGGTGAGGCGACCCGCTCGCGCGCGCTCGGACACTGAGGCTGCTGCCCTGACAGAAAGGCACGATCATGTCTCGCACCGCAGAGCCCGCCGGGCCCGCCACGACCCCCACTTCCGGCCAGTACCAAGCCGTTCAGCCCAGCCCGGTCTCCGGCTGGGTGGGCTGGGTCTACTTCGCCGCCTTCATGATGGTGCTCCTGGGAGCACTGCACGCCATCACGGGCCTCGTCGCCCTGTTCAAGGACCAGTACTTCCTCGTCGGCAACGACGGCCTGGTCGTCACCGCGGACTACACCGCGTGGGGCTGGGCCCACCTGATCGGCGGTGTCATCGTCGCCGCGGCCGGCGTCGCGCTGCTCACCGGCAAGGTGTGGGCCCGCGTGATCGCCGTGCTGGTCGCGATGCTCAGCATCCTGGTGAACTTCGCGTTCATGGCGGCCTATCCCCTGTGGTCGGTCGTGATGATCTCGATCGACGTCCTGGTGATCTGGGCCGTCATCGTGCACGGCGACGAGCTGCGCGACGCCTGACCTGGGCTCACTCGCCCGCGAAGACCTCGCGCAGCGCGGTCTCCTGCTCGGAGCTGAGGTTCGTGAACACCAGCTCCGAGGGGCCGAGGTCGGCGAACGCGTCGGTGACCTTGTCCAGGACCGCGTCGGACGTCATGACGAACAGGGCGGAGGTGCCGGGCGTCACCTCGTCGCGGATCCGGTTGATGAAGCCGTCGTCGATGCCGACGTCGGCCAGGGACCCGGCGAGGGCGCCCGTCGCCGCGCCGATCGCGGCGCCGAGCAGCGGCACGAAGAAGATCAGGCCGAACAGCATGCCCCAGAAGGACCCGCCGAGCGCGCCCGCGCCGGTGGTCGAGTGCAGCTGGTGGGTCTTCGGCCGCTTCGCGCCCTCGGCCCACGAGACGGTCGCGGCGTCGTGGACGGTGATGAGGTTCTCGCGGCTCAGTCGCTGGAGCGTCTCCGACGCACGGTCGGCTCCCTCCGGCGAGGCGAACTTCCAGACGGTCAGGGTGGCTTGGGCCATGATGCGATCTCCTGTGGTGCGAACGGGGGGGCGGGAGTGCCCCCACCGAGTGCACCCCGACGCGGCGTGCTCCGCTTCACCCGTCGAGGATGAGGCGTCGCCGCACGCGTGCGGGGATGCTCGCGCCATGACGATGCAGAGCACGCCCACGGACCGGGTGCCCACCGACCTCGACCCCGTGGGGTCCTCGGCAGCGGCCGTCGCGCGGACGCTCGGCGTCGTGCCCGCGACGGGCCTCACCGACGAGGAGGCCGCCCGGCGGCTCGCCTCGGTCGGACCGAACCGCCTCGCCGAGGGAGCCAAGGAGTCGGGTCTGCGCGCGTTCCTGCGCCAGTACCGCGACTTCATGCAGCTGATCCTGCTCGGCGCCGCCGTCATCAATCAGGTCGTGACGGGCGACACCGGGACCACGGTCGTGCTGGCGGGGCTGACGGTGCTCAACGCCGTGATCGGGCTGCGCCAGGAGGCCAAGGCCGAGGAGAGCGTCAAGGCGCTCTCGCAGATGATGAAGACGATCGCGCGCGTCCGGCGCGGCGACCGGGCCGTCGAGGTCGACGCCGAGCAGCTGGTGCCCGGAGACATCGTCCTGGTGGAGGCCGGCGACCGCGTCCCCGCCGACGGCCGCGTGTGGCTCGCGGCGACCCTGGAGATCGAGGAGGCCGCGCTCACCGGAGAGAGCCTCCCCGTGGGCAAGTCCGACCAGCCCGTGCCCGGCGACGACGTGCCGCTCGGCGACCGCACCTGCATGGCCTACATGAACACGTCGGTCACCCGGGGCCGCGGCGAGATCATCGTCACCGCGACCGGCATGGACACCGAGATCGGTCACATCGCCGACCTGCTCGCCGGCACCTCGGTCGGCAAGACGCCGCTGCAGCGCCAGCTGGACTCCCTGTCGAAGATCATCGCCTCCATCGCGGGCGTCGCCCTGGTGCTGGTGCTGCTGCTCGGCCTCGCCCGCGGCCAGTCCTTCGACACCCTCTTCGTCACGGGCGTCGCGCTCGCGGTGGCGGCGATCCCGACGGGCCTGCCCGCCGTCGTGACCGCCCTGCTGTCGATGGGCACGCGCGAGATCGCCAGCCGCCACGCGATCGTGAAACGGCTGCCGGCCGTGGAGACGCTGGGCTCCACCTCGGCGATCTGCTCGGACAAGACGGGCACGCTGACGCTCAACAAGATGACCGCGCGCGAGCTCGTGATCCCGGGCCACCACCGCTTCAGCGTCTCGGGCGAGGGCTACGGGACGGCCGGCGAGATCAGCCGCGTGGGCGGCGGGGCGGTCGACCTCGACCCCTACCTGCTGCCCATGGTGCTGTGCGCCGACGCGGTGCTGGACGGTGAGAGCCTCATCGGCGACCCGACCGAGGGCGCGCTCATCGTGCTGGGCGCCAAGGGGGGCCTCGACATCACCGACACGCGCGCGGCCCACCCCCGCGTCGCCGAGGTCCCGTTCGACTCCGAGTACAAGTTCATGGCGACGTTCCACGACATGACCGCGGACGACGGCACGCCGGTCGTCCGCTGCTACGTCAAGGGCGCGCCCGACGTGCTGATCGCGCGCGCCGCGACGTTCCGGCAGCCCGACGGGACGCTGGTGACCATCAGCGACGAGAACCGCCACCTGGCGCTCGAGGCCAACGACCGGATCGCGGCCGCCGGCGAGCGCGTCATGGTCGTGGCGCAGCGCGACCTCGAACCCTCGGTCGTGCGCGACGGCACCGACCTCATCGGGCAGGTCCAGGAGCTCACGCTGCTCGCGATGGTCGGCATCGTCGACCCGCCGCGCGCCGAGGCGAAGGCCGCCATCGCCGAGTGCCGAGAGGCCGGGATCCGGGTGCGCATGATCACCGGCGACCACGCGTCCACGGCGGCGGCGATCGCGACCGAGCTGGGCATCGAGGGCGAGGCCGTCACGGGCAGCGAGTTCGCCGCGATGTCCGACGAGGAGCTCGACCGGCGGGTCGACGACATCGGCGTCGTCGCCCGGGTGGCGCCCGAGGACAAGGTCCGTCTGGTGCGGACCCTGCAGCGGAACGGTCAGATCGTCGCCATGACGGGCGACGGCGTGAACGACGCCCCCGCGCTGAAGTCGGCCGACATCGGCGTCGCGATGGGCATCACCGGCACGGAGGTCTCGAAGGAGGCCGCCGTCATGATCCTCACCGACGACAACTTCGCGACGATCGTCGAGGCGGTCTCGTACGGCCGCACCCTCTACGACAACCTGCTGAAGTACCTGCGGTTCCAGATGTCGACCCTCGTCGCCTACATCGCGGTGTTCCTCGTGGCCGGGGTGCTGGGCATCGCCGACGGCTCACCGCTGAATCCGCTGCAGATCCTGTGGCTCAACATGGTCGTCGACATCCCGCTCGCGATCGCGCTGGGCTTCGACCAGCCGGCCCGCGGCCTCATGGCGCGCCCGCCGCGGCCGGTCGGCGCCCCGGTGCTGTCGCGCGCCAACTGGATCCGGCTGTGCGTCCAGGGCGCGGTGATGACCGCGGGCTCGCTCGCGGCCTACCAGATCGGCGTCGAGTGGGAGGACGCCGTGCTGGCCTCGACGATGCTGCTGACGACCCTCTCGCTGTTCCACCTGGCGGGGGCACTGCTGAGCCGCGACCAGGAGAACACCATCTTCGACAGTCGGGCGCTGCCCGCGGTCGCGCAGCTGCGGCGGTACGGGATCGCGCTGCTGGCCATCGTGCTGGTGACGACGCTGGACTTCCTCCAGCGGATCTTCGGCACGACCGAGATGACCCTCGGCCAGTGGGGCACGTGCCTCGGCCTCGCCGCGACGCTCGTCGTGGTCGAGGAGATCGTCAAGGCCGTGCTGCGCAGCCGCCGCGAGCCCGTGGCTGCCTGACCCCTCAGTGCAGCAGGGTGTTGAGCCCCAGCATGAAGAGCCCGAGGAGCGCTGCGAACGCCGTCTCGGCACCGGTCCGCCAGCCGGAGACGCCGGCCTGGTGGGCTGCGAGGTAGCCGGACACCGCCATCAGCACGACGGTGACCCACAGGCCCGCGGCCATCGCCGTCGCGACCTGCGACCCGAAGGCCAGCATGGTCGCGAACACGACGAGGGCCGGCAGACCACCGAGGAACACGGGCCACTCGTGCCGGATGCTGCCGACGAGGCGGGCGGCGAGATGGACCTGGTCACCGTCGATGCCCCGTCCGAGGGCGTGGGTGTAGGCGTGCGAGAGCCAGTAGATCGTCAGCACACCCGCCGCGCCGATCACGCTGACCTCGGCCCGGGTCTTCTCGCTCATCAGGGCGAGGGTGGCGCCCATGACGAGCGCGCCATGGATCATGCCGGCCGGGTGCAGCCCGGCCAAGCGCCGGGCGACGCGCATCCGGAAGCCGTGAGGCGGTCGGTCGGTGGTCATGGCGTCTCCTCCCCCGCCGTGGCCGACGCGAGGACGTCGACGAACACGCGGGGCGCGCGGTGGGTGGTCAGGAGCCGGCGCTGACGGTCGGCGCCCGTGCCCTCACGGTGGACGCGCTCGAGGCCGCACAGCAGGACGTCGGCGTCGTCGCGGCCGGTGGTGCCGGGCAGGATCGTGCGCAGCAGCCGGGCCACCACGACCGCCCGGGTGACCTCGTCCGGACCGCTCGACGGTGGCCTTCCGTCCACGGCGACCGCCAGCAGGGCGGTGCGCAGCGCCGTGCCCGAGACCTTCACGGCAGGACGCCCCTGCTCCACGTCGGCCACCAGCACCGTCACCAGAGCGCGGCAGATCCCGGCGAGCAGGACCGCGTCGGCGGTCTCCAGGCACGTGTCGGCGATGCGGATCTCGATCGTCGGATAGCGCGGGGAGAGCCGCGCGAGGAAGTAGACGCTGCGCGCGTCGAGGGCGGCGCCGCGGTCAACCAGCTCCTGCACCGCGGCGTCGTAGGCCGCCGCGTCGGCCCACGGCTCGGGCGGCGCGAAGGTCGGCCAGAGCAGCTGGCGCGCGTACCGCGTGCTCTGCCAGCCGGAGTCCCGACCCGACGTCACCGGCGAGTTGGTGCCGAGCGCGAACAGCGTCGGCAGCCAGGTGCGCAGGCGCGCCAGCACCTGGACCGCGAGGTCGCGGTCGGGCAGCCCCACGTGCACCTGGCACGCGCACGTGCCGGCCGCGGCGGTGGCCTCGGGGAACCGCTCGGCCAGACCGCGGTAGCGCGGTGCGTCGGTGACGAGCTCGGCTCCCGGGTCGTCCATCGGCGGCGAGCCCGCCGCGACGAGCCGCACCCCGAGGTCGCGGCACGCGCCCGCCACCCGTGAGCGGAGGTCGCGCAGCTCGCGATCGAGATCGGCCAGGTCGGTCCACACGCCGGAGTTCGTCTCCACCTGGAACGACATGAGCTCGGGCTTCACCCGGGGGTCGCCGATCGCGCGGATGACGTCGTCGGCGACGGGCCGGACCGCTCCCTCGGGGTCGAGGAGCAGGAACTCCTCCTCCACGCCCACGGTCAGCATGGACCCATCGTGCGGACCGCGCGGCGGACGGACCTCATCCCCGTGGGATGAGGCATCCCGGCGCGCGACTGGGTCACGCTCCGAGGAGACCGAGCGTTGGAGGAGGCCGCGATGTGTCGATGGCTGGCGTACTCGGGCAGTCCGATCCTGCTCGAGGAGCTGCTCTACAAGCCCGTCCACTCCCTGATCGACCAGAGCCAGCACTCGCGCATGGGGGTCGAGACGACGAACGGCGACGGCTTCGGCGTCGGCTGGTACGGCCTCGACGAGGCGCCGTCACTGCCCGGCACGCGCCGCAGCGACGAGCCCGTGCTGTTCCGGGGCGTCGGGCCGGCCTGGGGCGACCAGAACCTGCGCGAGCTGGCGCGGTCGACCTCGTCGGGCCTGTTCCTGGCGCACATCCGGGCCAGCACGGGCACGCCCGTGCAGCAGTCGAACTGTCACCCCTTCCGGCACGGGCGCTGGCTGTGGGTGCACAACGGCGCGATCCGCGACTTCTCGGTGCTCAAGCGCGATCTGGTCATGGCGGTCGATCCCGAGCTCTACCCCTTCATGGCGGGCTCCACGGACTCCGAGGTGATGTTCTTCCTCGCGCTGACGTTCGGGCTGCACGAGGACACGATCGGCGCCGTCGAGCGCATGGCGGGCTTCGTCGAGGCGGTGGGTCGCGCGCACGGGGTGGACGAGCCGCTCCAGATGACCGTGGCGACGACCGACGGCGAGCGGCTGTGGGGCTTCCGGTACTCCAGCATCGGTCAGAGCCGCACGCTGTACGTCAGCACGGCCCTGTCCACCCTGCGCCAGATGTACCCGGACAACCCCGTGTTCTCGGAGCTCGACGACGAGACGCGGATCGTGGTCTCCGAGCCCCTCGGCGACCTGAAGGGCGCGTGGAACCCCGTGCCCGAGTCCAGCTTCGGCATCGTCGAGGCGGGGGACGACACCCTGGGGCGGTTCCAGCCCCGTGAGCCGTGAGGACGATCGGATGAGCCGCACCGCACCGTCGACCAGTCGTGCCGGCGGCGTGCTCGCCGCCACGTGCATCTCCACCCTCGTGGTGAACGCCAACACCTCGGCGGTGAGCATCCTGCTGCCGGCGATCTCGGAGGACACCGGGACGTCGGTCACGACGCTGCAGTGGGCCGTCACCGGGTACTCGCTCGTGGGCGCCGCGGTCATCGTGACCTCGGGCTCGCTGGGCGACGTCTTCGGTCGCAAGCGCGTCTTCCAGCTGGGCCTGCTGCTGTTCGTCGTCTCGTGCGTGCTCATCGCGCTGGCGGAGTCCGGTGGGATGGTCATCGCGGGGCGCGTGATCCAGGGCGCCGCCGGGGCCACGATCCTGGCGTGCGGCCTGAGTCTGCTCTCGGTGGCGAACGAGGACGAGGCACAGCTCAGGGCGGTCTCCCTGTGGGGCGCCGCGGCGGCGGTCGGAGCAGCGGCGGGACCGCTGCTCGGTGGCGTCCTGGTGGACATCACCGGGTGGCAGGGGCTGTTCTGGATCGACGCCGCGGTGGCCGTGCTGTGCATGCTGCTGACCTTCGTCACGGTCGCCGAGTCGCGCGACCCCGACCGGCCGCGGTCGATCGACTACGCCGGCACCGTGCTGATCGCCGCGACGCTGACGCCGCTGATCCTCGCGGTGACCGAGAGCAGCGACTGGGGCTGGCTCTCCCCCGCCACGCTCGGCTGCTTCGCGATCTCGATCGCCGCCGGCTGGGCGTTCATCGTCGTGGAGAAGCGGGTGGCCGTGCCGCTGCTGGACCTCGCGCTGCTGCGGAACCGCGTGCTCGTCGGCTCGACGATCGCGATTCTCATCGGTGCCGGCACGATCAACGGCCTGATGTACCTGCTGAGCCTCTACTTCCAGGACCCGTCGACGCTCGACTTCAGCCCGCTCCAGGCCGGCCTGGCGACCCTGCCGGCGACGGTGGGCCTGGTCGTCGTCGCCCCGCTGGTGCCGAAGCTGGCCGCGAAGTTCGGCGGCCGGCAGACGATCGGGGTCGGGTTCGTGCTCACGACGGTGGGCTTCGTCATCGTGGGCTTCGTCCAGTCGGACTGGCGGTACGTGGCGTTCCTGCTGCCGCTCGTCGCGATCGCGGTGGGCATGGGCCTGTCGAACGGCCCGGCCTCGTCGGCGGCGACCGCCTCGGTGCCCCAGAGCCAGGTGGGCGGGGCGTCGGGTGTCTCGAACATGGCCCGCTACGTGGGCGCGGCCGTCGCCACCGCCCTGGCCGCGACGGTGTACGGCACGGTGATCGGCAACCGCACCGACGACGGCGCCGGGCAGGCGGAGGCGCTGGCCGACGGCCTGGCCGCCGCGTCGTGGCTGATGGCCGTCCTCAGCTTCCTCGGCGTGCTGATGGCACTCGTCATCGCCAAGCACCGGGCGGCCCGCGGCACCGTGGACGACGCGGTCGCCTCGGCCGCCGCGATCACCCACACGCTGCCGACCACGGCCTCGGGCGCGGCGGAGGCGACCCGATGAGCACGACACCGACCCCGTTCACGGCCGACGACCTCGCCGCGCGGATGCGCCACGCGGTCGAGTCGGCGCAGGCCGCCGGCCTCGACGGTCTGCTGGTGATGCCGGGCCCCGAGCTCGTCTGGCTGACCGGGTACCGGCCCACGGCGATCACGGAGCGGCTCACCACCCTCGTGCTGACGGCCGACCGCGAGCCCACCCTCGTGGTGCCGACCCTCGAGCGCCCCGACGCCGAGGGCTGCGCCGCCGCCTCCGCCCTGGATCTCGTCGACTGGACCGACGGGCAGGACCCGTTCTCCGTCGCGGCCGGCCTCCTCGGCGGCACCCGGATGCTGGCGATCTCCGACTCCGCCTGGGCGATGCACCTGCTGGGCCTGCAGGACGCCGCTCCCGGCGTGGCCTACCGCTCCTTCACCCAGGCGCTGCCGATGCTGCGCGCGGTGAAGGACGAGGCCGAGGTGGCCCGGCTCGCCGCGGCGGGCGCCGCCGCCGACGCGACCTACGGCGAGATCCTGAAGGTGCGCTTCGCGGGACGTCGCGAGACCGAGGTCGCCGCCGACCTCGCCCGGCTGCTGCGCGACTTCGGGCACGAGCAGGTCGACTTCACGGTCGTCGGCTCGGGTCCCAACGGCGCCAACCCCCACCACGAGGCGGGCGACCGAACCATCGAGGAGGGCGACGCAATCGTCCTCGACTTCGGTGGCCTCGTGCACGGGTACGGGTCGGACACCAGCCGCACCGTGTCGGTCGGCGAGCCGTCGGCCCTCGTGCGCGAGGTGCACGAAGTCGTCCGCCAGGCCCAGCAGGCCGGCGTCGAGGCGGTGGCCCCGGGCGTGCCGTGCCAGGAGATCGACCGCGCAGCCCGGAAGGTGATCACCGACGCCGGGTACGGCGAGCGGTTCATCCACCGCACCGGGCACGGCATCGGCACGACCACCCACGAGCCGCCGTACATGATCGAGGGCGAGACGCAGCCGCTCGTCGAGGGCATGTGCTTCTCGGTCGAGCCCGGGATCTACCTGCCCGGGCGGTTCGGCGTGCGGATCGAGGACATCGTGACGGTCACCGCCACCGGCGGGCGGCGCCTCAACGCCACTGACCGCGGCCTCGCCGTCGTCCACTGATCACCCGCCAGGGGTGAGGCCGCCTCGCCCGCCGCGGCGTGAGACTCGGACCACCAGCCGGCTGACGGCTGCACGGACGGAGGAGCACATGTTCACCCTCGCAGTACCTCGAGGCACCTCATGACCACCGCGGACCTCTCCGCGGAGGGCGGCGGCTCCCGCGTGCGCGCGGCCACGAGTCGCGCGAGCACGCACCAGTGGATCTCCTGGATCGCGCTGGCGATGATGACCACCAGCTCGGTGGCCAGCCTGCGCGCGGCCCCGACCATGGCGGTCTACGGTCTCGCCTGCGTCTTCCTGTACCTGCTCCCGGCGATCGTCTTCCTCCTGCCGACCTCGCTGGTCTCGGCCGAGCTGGCGTCCGGCTGGGAGGGCGGCATCTACAAGTGGGTGTCGGAGGGCCTGTCCAAGCCGATGGGCTTCCTCGCCGTCTGGTGCCAGTTCGCGATGACGATCTTCTACTACCCGAGCCTGCTGGGGTTCGTGGCCAGCACGCTGGCCTACGTCTTCAACCCCGCCCTGGCCAGCAGCGGCGTCTGGACCGCCGCGGTCATCATCGTCGTGTACTGGTCGGGCGTCTGGGTCTCGGCGCGCGGCACGAAGGGCGTCGCGGGCCTGGCCAGCGGCGGCCTCATCATCGGCACGCTCGTGCCCGGCGTCGTGCTGGTGCTGCTGGGCGTGGTGTTCCTCGGCCAGGGCAACGAGTCGGCCGCGCCGATGACGTCGGACCACCTGCTGCCCGCGTGGGCCGGACTGTCCAGCCTCGTGCTGATCGTCAACAACTTCCTGTCGTACTCCGGGATGGAGATGAACGCGGTGCACGTCGGGTCGCTGAAGAACCCCGCCAAGGAGTTCCCGAAGGCCATGTTCCTGGCGATGGGCCTCGTGCTGACGATCTTCATCCTGCCGGCGCTCGCGATCGCGTGGATCGTGCCCGCCGAGGAGCTCTCGCTCACCGCCGGCGTCATGCAGGCGTTCGACGCGGTCTTCGCGAACTTCGGCTGGCAGTGGCTCACCCCGATCGTCGGCATCATGCTGGTCACCGCCTCGCTCGGCGGCATGCTGACGTGGCTGGCCGGACCGTCGAAGGGCCTGTTGCTGATCTCGCGGCAGGAGGGCTACCTCCCGCCGTTTCTGCAGAAGCTCAACAAGAACGGCGTGCAGCAGAACATCCTCGTGGTCCAGGGCCTCGTCACCACGGTGATCGGCCTGGCCTACGCGCTGATCCCCGACGTCTCCAGCGCGTACTGGATCTTCTCGGTGATCACGACGCAGGTGTACCTGATCATGTACCTGCTGATGTTCGTCGCCGCGGTGCAGCTGCGTCGCAAGGAGCCCGACCACCCGCGCGGCTACCGCGCCCCGATGCTGGTGGGACTGTGCGGCGTGGGCTTCGCGGCCTCGCTGGCGGCCCTGCTGGTCGGCTTCATCCCGCCGTCGCAGTTCGCCTCGGGCAGCTCCGGCGTCTACTTCCTCATCGTGGGCGGCGGCGCGCTCGGCCTGGGCCTGCTGGTGCCGTTCCTGTTCTACCGCTTCCGCAAGCCGTCGTGGAAGCAGCCCCAGCCTGAAGAGGTGGTCGAGTCATGAGCACACACCGGGAGTCGCAGACGAAGCGCGAGCGGTCGTGGATCTACATCACGGCCTGCGTCCTGCTCGGCATCGCGGCGGTGGTCGCCGTGCTGACCTTCAGCGAGGCGCGCGAGTCGAACCGCGCGCAGGAGAAGGCCGACCAGCTGATCGAGGCGTTCGTCGACGCGGGCGCAGCCCGTACGCCCGACCGGGACATGATCGTCCGGGTCTTCGGCGACGACGGCGGCGCGACGTGCGAGAACCCGAACGACGCCCTCCGCCGGGCGACGCTCGCCTCGCTGCTGACGAACGGGGCCACGGGCCCGGGCGCCCGGCCGGTGATCGCCGACAGCCGGGCCGTCCAGGGCCAGCTGCTCGTCATGGAGGTCTACTGCCCCGACGAGCTCGAGGACTTCCGCTCGTACGTGGAGGACCTCAAGACCGACGACCACATCGGAGACTGATCCATGGACCTGCGCCAGCGCATCGATGCCCTCATGCCCTCGGTGCGCGACGAGCTGACCGAGCTCGTCGCGCTCCGTTCGGTGGCCGACCCCCGCCAGTTCCCGCCCGAGGAGTGTGGGCGCACGGCGGAGTGGGTGCGCGCACGGTTCGAGGCACTCGGCTTCGCCGACGCCCGGCTCGAGGAGACGGCCGACGGCAGCCACGCGGTGGTCGGCACCCGACCGTCCGCGCGGGAGGACGCCCCGACGGTCCTGCTGTACGCCCACTACGACGTGCAGCCGCCCGGGAACGAGGCCGACTGGCGCACTCCCCCGTTCGAGCTGACCGAGTCCGGCGGGCGCTGGTACGGCCGGGGCACCGCCGACTGCAAGGGCAACATCGTCATGCACCTCGCGGCTCTGCGGGCGATCGGCGACGACCTGGGGGTCGACCTCCGGCTCGTGGTCGAGGGCTCGGAGGAGCAGGGCACCGGCGGTCTCGAGGGGTTCGTCGAGGCGAACCCCGACCTGTTCCGCGCGGACGCGATCCTCGTGTGCGACACGGGCAACGCGGCGGTGGGCCGTCCGGCGGCGACCGTGAGCCTGCGCGGCATGGTCAACGTCGTGGTCACCCTCGAGTCGGCGACGTCGGAGATCCACTCCGGGATGTTCGGCGGCGCCGCGCCCGACGCCCTCGCGGCGCTCGTGGCCACGCTCGCGAGCCTGCGCGACGAGGAGGGCAACACCACCGTCGACGGTCTCGACAGCGGGCAGGAGTGGACGGGTGCGCCCTATCCGCCCGAGCAGTTCCGCTCGGACGCGGGCGTGCTGGACGGGGTGTCGCTGCTGGGCGACGGCACGGTCTCGGACATGCTCTGGGCGCGGCCCGCGGTGACGATCCTGGGCATCGACTGCCCGCCGGTGATCGGCTCGGCCGCGGCGATCGTTCCGAAGGCGGCCGCTCGCCTCAACCTGCGCATCCCGCCCGGCGTCGACCCCGCCGAGGCCGAGGCCGGACTCGTCGCGCACCTGAAGGCCGCCGTCCCGTGGGGCGTGCACTGCACCGTCGAGACCGAGGCGACGGGCTCGCCCTTCCGGGCCGCCACCGACGGGCCGGCGTATCGGGCCATGGCGTCGGCCATGCACGAGGCGTACGGGGTCGAGATGACGCACCTGGGCCAGGGTGGCTCGATCCCGCTGTGCAACGTGTTCGACGAGCTCTACCCCGAGGCGGAGATCTTCCTCATGGGCGTCGAGGAGCCGCAGGCCCTGATCCACGCCCCCAACGAGAGCGTCGACCCGCGGGAGATCGCGTCCATGGCATTGGCGGAGGCGCTGTTCCTCGAACGCTTCGCATGAGCGAGCGCCGCGAGGCCTACGAGGCGCTCGACCTGGCCCTGCGGATCGGCGAGGTGCTGCTGTCCTCCGGAGCCGGCGCCGCGGACGTGTCGGCCACGATGCTCGAGGTCACGCGGGCCTGCGGCGTGCGCAACGTCTCGGCCGACGTGACCTTCGTCGACCTCACGCTGCGGCACCAGCCGAGTCGGGACGAGCCCGCCGCGATCCAGGTGCGCCGGGTCAACCGACGGCCGGTCGACTACGCGAATCTCGTGGAGGTCGACCAGGCGGTGACCGAGCTCGTGGCCGGCCGCATCACCCGGGACGAGGCCCGCGACCGCGTCGCCCGGATCGTGTCGACCGGCCACAGCCGGCCGCGCTGGGCCGTGACGCTCGGTTGGGGCGTCATGGGCACGGGGATCGCGCTCACCCTGGGTGGCGGGCCGGTCATCTGCGCGCTGGCGTTCATCGCCGCGTGCGGCATCGACGCCACGCAGCGTCTGCTCCCGCCGCACCGCATCCCGACGTTCTACCAGCAGGCGGCGGGCGGGTTCGTCGCGACGATGATCGCGGTGCTCGCGTCGGCCACCTCGATCGAGGCGGATCCGTCCCGCGTCGTCACGTCGGGCATCGTCATGCTGCTGGCGGGCGTGGGCATCCTGGGCGCCACGCAGGACGCGCTGACCGGCTTCCCGGTGACGGCGTCGGCCCGCGTCATCGACGCGTTCCTGAACACGATGGGGATCATCGCGGGCGTGGGCGCGGGGCTCACGGTGGGCGACCTGCTCGGGGTGGGGCTCGTCGACCTCGAGGTCGGCGCCGCCGGCATCGCCGAGGCCGGGGTGATCGTCGTCGGAGCGGCCCTCGCGGCATCGGGCTTCGCGTTCGCCTCCTACGCCCCGTGGCGCGCCCTCGTGGCGGTGGCGCTGGTGGGCGGGCTCGGCCAGGCGGTGCTGCTGTCGGTCAACAGCACCGCCGTCGGGCGCACGTGGGGGTCGGCGGTGGCCGCGGTCGTGATCGGCGCGGTGTGCCACCTCGCCGCCGGCCGGTTCCGGGTGCCGCCGCTGGTCGTCGTGGTGCCCGCGATCGTGCCCCTGCTCCCCGGCCTCGAGGTCTACCGGGGGCTCGCGCTGCTCGCGCAGGGCCACGACGGCGTGCTCGAGCTCGCCTCCGCCCTGGCGACCGCCCTCGCCCTGGCCGCCGGCGTCATCCTCGGCCAGTACGTGGCCCGCCCGATCAAGCGGGAGGCCGATCGGCTGGAGCGCCGCCTGTCGGGTCCGCGGATGGTCGGCCGGGGCTAGCGCCGCTCAGTCCCCCGCGTCGAGGTGGCCGGCCAGTCGGCGGTGCCGCTCGAGGCTGGCCTCGTTCAGGCCCTCGATGCGCACGGTCTTGCCCTTCGCCGCGTACTTGGTCTCGATCGCGTCGAGCGCGGCCACGCTCGACGCGTCCCAGACGTGCGACTCGGACAGGTCGATGACGATGTTCGGCGGGTCGCCCGCGTAGTCGAACTGGTAGACGAGGTCGTTGCTGGACGCGAAGAACAGCTCGCCCCTGACCTTGTAGACCCGGGTGTCCGGGTCGGGGTGCGCGACGTCGACCACCTCGGTGAAGTGGGCGACCCGGCGCACGAACATCACCGACGCGACCAGGACACCGGCGATGACGCCGATCGCGAGGTTGCCCGTGGCCACGACGACGGCGACGGTCACGACCATCACGAAGGTCTCGCTGGGCGGGAGCCGGCGCAGGGTGGCCGGCGTGATGCTGTGCCAGTCGAACGCCGCCACCGAGACCATGATCATCACCGCGACGAGCGCGGCCATGGGGATCGTCGCGACGACGTCGCCGAGGCCGACCACCAGCACGAGCAGGAAGACACCGGCGAGGAACGTGGACAGCCGCGTGCGAGCGCCCGAGACCTTCACGTTGACCATCGTCTGGCCGACCACGGCGCAGCCGCCCATGCCGCCGAACAGACCGGTGACGACGTTGGCGACGCCCTGCGCCCACGACTCGCGCGTCTTGTTCGAGTGGGTGTCGGTGATGTCGTCCACGAGCTTGGCCGTCAGCAGGGACTCCATCAGGCCGACGAGCGCCATCGCCAGCGCGTACGGGCCGATGATCCGCAGCGTCTCGAGGCTCAGCGGGACGTCGGGCGTGAACAGTGACGGCAGGCTGCTGGGCAGCTCGCCCTCGTCCCCCACGGTCGGCACGCCGAGCGACATCGTCACGGCGACCGCGGTCAGGACGGTGATCGCGACGAGCGGCGACGGGATCGCCCGGGTGAGTCGCGGCAGCAGCACGATGATGGCCACGCCGGCGGCCACCATCGGGTAGACGAGCCCCGGCACGCCGATCAGGTGCGGCACCTGCGCCATCAGCACGAGGATCGCCAGCGAGTTGACGAAGCCGACCATCACCGACCGCGGGATGAAGCGCATGAGCCGGGCGACGCCGGCGAACGCCAGCGCGACCTGGATGAGGCCGCCCAGGATCACGGTGGCGATGAGGTGGTCGTAGCCGTGCTCACGCATGACCGGCGCGACGACCAGCGCGACGGCGCCCGTGGCCGCGGAGATCATCGCGGGACGGCCGCCGAGGATCGCCGTCGTGACGGCCATCGTGAACGAGGCGAACAGGCCGACCTCGGGGTCGACGCCCGCGATGATCGAGAAGGCGATCGCCTCGGGGATCAGCGCCAGCGCGACCACCAGCCCGGCCAGCACCTCGGTGCGCAGCAGGCGCGGCGAGGCGAGCGCGGCGCGGACCGTGGGGACGCGTCCGGTCTCGGGCACGCGCGAGGGCGCGGAGGAGGTCATGGGGGTTCCGTTCCGTGCATCCGGGGACGGGGTGCGGACGCCCGGAAATCCTAGTCCCGACAGCGTGAGCGAGAGTCCTCGCGAGCCCGTGCGCTTCATCACTCGGGCCGCGAAGTCGGCGAATCCGACCTACCGTGGACTGGTGACCCAGACCCTGATGCAGCGCTATGCCCTCGACGAGGTCGTCGGCACCGGCGGCATGGGCTCGGTCTACCGAGCCACCGACACGCGCCTCGGCCGCACCGTGGCCATCAAGGTGCTCAGGCCCGGCACGGAGGACGACGAGGTCAACCGCGCGCGGATGCGCAGCGAGGCCCACCTGGCCGCCTCGATCCACCACCCGGGCGTCGCGCAGGTCTTCGACTTCGCGGAGGACGACTCCCCCGAGGACGGTGCGACCTTCATCGTCATGCAGTACGTCGAGGGGCACTCGCTGGGCCAGCTGCTCAAGGAGCGCGGGCCGATGGCGCCCGACCAGGTGATGTCGGTCGTGCAGCAGGTCGCCGAGGGCCTCCAGGCCGCGCACGACGCCGGCATCGTCCACCGCGACCTCAAGCCCGCGAACATCATGCTGACCCCCGAGGGCCGCACGGTTCTCGTCGACTTCGGCATCGCCCGCACCGACACCAGCGAGCCGCTCACCGACACCGGGTCCCTCGTCGGCACGACCGACTACATGAGTCCCGAGCAGGTGCGCGGCCGCCTCGCCACCCCGCAGTCCGACCTGTACGCGCTCGGCGTCGTGGCGTTCCACTGCCTCACCGGCACTTCACCGTTCCGCCGCGAGACGCACATCGGCACGGCGATGGCCCAGCTGCACGACGAGCTGCCGGATCTCGGGCCCAGCGTGCCCGAGGACGTGGCCGGTCTCGTCCGATCGCTCACGGCGAAGGACCCGGCCGACCGCCCGTCCACCGCGGCCGAGGTCGCGTCTGCTGCGTCCCGCATCGGCGCGGCGGGATCGATCGACCTGCCCGAGCGCTTCGAGGAGCCCCACCCGAGCCGCGACGTCGCCACGGACCCCATCCCGCTGCCGACCTCGGCCGTCCGTGCCGTCGCCCCTCACCGGAGCCGCCGCCCGCGGGTCGCCTACGCGTCGGTCGGCGTGATCGTGCTCGTGGCCGCACTGCTCGGAGGACGCCAGCTGATGTTCGGCGGGCCGCCGCTCGTGCCCGACGTCGTGGGGATGCAGGCAGCCGACGCGACGAGCCGGATCGACGAGGCGGGACTCACCGCCCGCACGAAGGTCGTCGACGTCGCGAACACGCCCGAGGGCGAGGTCGTGGAGCAGTCCCCCGCCCCCGGCGCGGAGGGCTCCGAGAGCAGCCCGGTCACGCTCTCGGTTGCGTCCGGCAAGGTGCGGATCACCGCCAAGAGCCTCATCGGCAAGCCGTTCGCCGACGTCGCGGCGGCGCTCGAGCGGCGCGGCTTCGCCGTGAAGCGCGCGGATGTCACGCGGGCCGGGGACACCGGCGAGGTCGTCGCACTCGACAAGACCGGCCGGCTGCCCGACGGCGCCACGATCCTGGTCTCCGTGGCGGTTGCGCCGGTCGTCACGAACGCCGCGACGGCGCCGAAGGCCACGAGCGGCGGCAGCGGCGCCGCGAAGTCCAGCGGCAACCAGGGCAAGGGCAAGAACAACGGCAAGGCCAAGGGGAAGTCGAAGGGCAAGGGCAAGGGCTGAGCCCCGTCAGTCCTCCTCTGTCACCCGCAGCGCGATCGGGAAGTGGTCCGAGAACCCCTGCTTGTCGACCGGGTGGCCCATCCCGCCGAACGGGACCGGCCGGGGGTACTGTCCCTCGTCCGCCGTGCCGGGGAAGCGCAGGATCCGCACCGACTCCTCGTCGACGCGCAGCGGTCCGTCGGCCGCCATCGCCCGGTTCACCAGCACCTGGTCGAGCAGGTTCGGCTGGTTCTGCCAGTAGAAGCTGCCGTCCGGCTGGCCGCCGCGGCCGCCGAGCAGCGGCCAGGCGAGGTTCCACAGCAGCGGGACGTCGGCGTTGAGCACGCGGTTGCGCTGGCGGGTGCTGAGCGCGTGCGTGACGAGCGAGACGTCGAACGGCTCGTCGTTGAAGTCGCCCAGCGCCAGCACGGGGGTCTCCGGTCCGTGCACCTCCAGCACCCGCTCGTGGAAGTAGGCGAGGGTCTCACCCGCGATGTCGCGGTAGCCGGCCGACTCGTACTGGCCCCCGCTCCGCGACGGCCAGTGGTTGCCGAAGACGGCCCACGTGCGAGCGCCGTGGCGGGTGCGGAAGTTGACCTGCACGATCTCGCGCGTGGCGTTGCGGCGCATGACGACGTGGAAGAACGTCTCGTCGGCGGGCACCTCGAACAGCCCCGTGTCGTAGAGGAACGCCACGTCGATGCCGCGCGCGTCGTCGGTGTCGGCGTGGGCGATGCCGTAGTGCCGCCCCGGAAGACGCTTCTCGACGTTGGCCACCAGCAGGTTGAGGACGAAGCGGTTCTCCACTTCGCACACGCCCAGCAGATCGGGTCCGGCACCGTCGTTCATCTGGGCGATCACCGACGCGAGCTGGTCGATCTTGCGGTTGCGGAGCGTGCGCGTCCAGCCCCTGAGGTCGTTCCCGAGGACCCGCCGGACCTTCTCGGTGCGCCGGGTCGCGGGAGCCTTCTCCTCGTCGAAGAGGTTCTCCACGTTCCACCACGCGACGTAGTAGTCGACGGACATGCGTCCACCTCCTCGGCGTCCCTCTCATGATGCACCCGCATCGGCCCGTCGTGACCTGCGTCGGTGCCTCCGGACTGACACGATCAGGGGATGGACATGCCGATCGGGGTGGAGGCGGGCCTGTGGGGCCTGGTGGCGGGCGGTGCGCTGGTGATCGGTGCGGCGGTCGCGTGGCTCGTGCCCGTGCCGCGCCGTGTGGTCGCATCGGTGATGGCGTTCGGCGCCGGCGTCCTCATCTCGGCCCTGTCCTTCGACCTGGTCGACGAGGCCGAGCAGCTGGGCGGGCTCCGGCCCACCGTGCTCGGCTTCCTCGCAGGCGCACTCGCCTACGTCGCGGCCAACCTCGTGCTGGCCCGGTACGGCGCCCGCCACCGGAAGCGGTCGGGTGCTCAGCAGTCGTCCGAGGAGGAGCAGTCGGGCAGCGGCACGGCGATCGCCATCGGCGCGCTGCTCGACGGCATCCCGGAGTCGGTCGTCCTCGGGCTGTCCCTCGTGGGCGGGGGCGGCGTCGGGGTTCCCGTGCTGGCGGCGATCTTCGTCTCGAACCTGCCCGAGGGGCTGTCGAGCGCCGCCGGCATGAAGCGCAAGGGCCGCTCGGCCCGCTACGTCTTCGGGGTGTGGGGCGGCATCGCGGTGGCGAGCGGGCTGGCGGCCATGGCCGGGTGCCTGCTGCTGGAGGGCGCCTCCCCCACCACGATCGCCGCCATCACGGCCGTGGCGGCGGGCGCGATCCTGGCGATGGTGGCGGACACGATGATCCCCGAGGCGTTCGAGCGCACGCACCTGTACGCGGGGCTCCTGGCGACGATCGGGTTCCTGTGCGCGTTCACGATCTCACGCGCGGGCTGAGCGCAGCAGGTCCAGCAGGTCGTCGACCATCGGCAGTGCCGCCATCTCGTCGAGGCTGAACCAGCCCGCGTCATCGGCGTCGTCACCCGCCACGAGCCGGCCCGACACGACCGTCGCCGCGAAGTCGTGGATCTCGTAGTCGCGGCCGTCGCCGATCGGCACGTGCGCGGTCCAGAGCTCGGGCCCGACCTCGACGACGTAGCCGGTCTCCTCCAGCACCTCGCGGGTGCACGCCTCCTCGAGCGTCTCCCCCGGCTCGACCCGGCCGCCCGGGACGGACCACTGCCCGCGCCCCGGGTCGTGCGCACGGCGCACCAGCAGGACGCGACCCTCGTCGTCGAGCACGACGGCGCTCGCGGCGAGGACGGGAGCTTCGACCATGCCCCCATCATCCCCGCGGCGTAGCGTGAGTCCATGCCCCGCTCGATCGCCACCAACACCCGTGTCGGCCTCGACGAGCTGCTCGACTTCGTCCGGCCGCGTCACCGGTTCATCCTGCTCACGCGACGCTCCGACGGCAGCCCGCAGGCCTCGCCGGTCACCGGCGGGGTCGACGACTCCGGACGGCTCGTGATCTCCACCTATCCCGAGCGGGCGAAGACGCACAACGCGCGCCGCGACCCCGAGGTCAGCGTGGTCGTGCTGTCGGACGAGTGGAACGACGCGTGGGTGCAGGTCAACGGCACGGCCGAGGTGCTCGACGTGCCCGACGCGCTGGACGCGTTCGTCGAGTACTTCCGGAACATCTCCGGCGAGCACTCCGACTGGGACGAGTACCGGCAGGCGATGCTCGACCAGGGCAAGAGCCTGATCCGGATCACGCCCACGTCCTGGGGCCCGATCTCGACCGGCGGCTTCCCCGCGCGCCTCGCCGACGACTAGCCAGCGCCCCGAGATTTGCTCCGATTTCCACCTTTCGGCACGTCTGAAACGTGGAAAGTGGAGCAAATCTCGGGACGGGCGGAGGTCAGACCGGCTGGAGTGGCGTGTGCGGCTCGGCCGGCAGCGTGATGGTGACCGCGGTGCCGGGGCGCACCTCTCCCCCGCGCTCGACGACGGCCATCACGCCGGCCTTGCGGACCACGGGTGCCGAGGCGCCCGCGGAGCCGGTGGGCGGGGCGGGTCGCGAGGCGGGCGTGCCGTCCGCCTTGGCCAGCACCACCTTGATGAGTCCGGGCTGGAAGCGGTTGATCTGCACGCAGGGGTTGCGCAGGCCGGTGATCCGCACGACCGGGCCGCCGAGGTCGAGCAGCGTCCCGGTGGGCAGGCCGAGCAGGTCGACGCCCTCGGTCAGCACGTTCTCGCCGAGGTCGCCGGCGGTCAGCTCGTGCCCCATCGCGCGGGCCTCGTCGAACAGCTCGGCGTGGATCAGGTGCACCTGGCGCAGGTTGGGCTGCCGGGGGTCCTTCCGCACGCGCGACCGGTGCTTCACGAAGGCGCCGGCGTGGGCGTCACCCTCGACCCCGTGGCCCTCGACGAGCGTGATGGACTCGACCGGCACCTTGCTGAAGCGGTGCCGGTCGTCCCGGCTGACGGCGACGACGCGGGGATCGGGCATGGGCCCATGCTGTCACGCGGTGCTGGCCGGATCGACGCCTGCGGTGGACACTCGGAGAAAGGGGCCGAGGCGGGGAGGCAGCATGACCGCGACCTACACCTTCGACGTGTTCGCCAGCGTGGACGGCTACGGCTCGTACCGGCCGCCGGGCGACTGGGGCGGGTACTGGGGCCGGCAGGGTCCCGAACTGCTGCGGCGCCGCGAGGAGCTCTACGCGTCGGACGTCCGGATGGTGCTCGGCGCCACGACCTTCCGTGAGTTCGTCGAGATGCTGTCCACCGACCGGTACCCCGAGCTCGACGACACGTGGGTCGGACGGATGCGCCGGATGCCCACCACGGTCGTCTCGTCGACGCTGGACGGCGACCTCGACGGGCCCGACGTCACCGTGGCTCGCGGCGACGCTGCCGAGGTCGTGGCGCGGCTGAAGGAGGAGTCCGACGTGCCGCTGCGCTCCCACGGCAGTCTCGGCCTGAACCGCGACCTCATGGCGGCGGGGCTCGTCGACGTGGTGCAGCTGACGGTGTTCCCGGTGCTGACCGGGCGCACGGGCGAGCGGCCCGTGCTGGCCGACGCCGAGGACTTCGACCTCGAGCTGCTGGAGCACCGCGTGCTCGACGACCGCACCGTCGAGCTGACGTACCGGCCCTCGCTGCGGACGTGGGACTGAGTCAGGCCCGGCGCAGCAGGTACGTGTCCATGACCCAGCCGCGGGCGGCCCGGGCCTCCGCACGCCTGGCCGCGATCTCCTCGACGACGCGGTCGAGCCGGCCGGCGACCACGACCTCGTCCGCCGATCCCAGGTTGGCGCCCCACCAGACGTTCCAGGCCGCGCGCTCCGGCAGGCGCCGGCACGTCAGCGACCCGTCGAGCATCACCACGAGGTTGTCCCCGGCGGTCGCGTCCTCCAGCAGGCGCCGGCCGGTGGTGATGGTGATCGGGCCGCCGACGGCGTTGAGCACGAGCCGGTGCCGCGCGGCGAGCAGCTGCACGCTGCTGAGTCCGGGCACGACCTCGACCTCGACGTCGACGACCCCGCGCTCCTCGATGCGGTCGGCGAGCCGGATCGCCGAGTCGTAGAGCGACGGGTCGCCCCAGACCAGGATCGCCGCGTCCCCCGGGTGCTCCAGCAGCGTTGCCTCGAACGCGATCGCGCGCGCCTCGTGCCAGTCGCGCACGGCACCGGCGTAGTCGGTCGGGTCGTCGCGGTCGCGCTCCGGGTCGGGCACCGCCACGAGATGCCACGGTCCGCGCACGTGGCGGCGGCAGATCTCCTCGCGCATGGCGATGAGGTCGGCCGTGCCGGGGTGCTGCGCGGTCTTGTCGGCGACGAGCAGGTGGTCGACCTCGTTGAGCACCCGGGCCGCCTGCGCCGTCAGCAGGTCGGGGTCGCCCGGCCCGAGTCCGACGAGCGCGAGCCGCCGCGTCACGCGTCGTCCTCCAGGTCGCCCTCGACCTCCAGGTAGACGCGCGCCATCTCGGCCATGACCTCGGGATCGGGCTCCTCCCACAGGCCGCGGTCGGCGGCCTCGTTGAGCCGCTCGACGATGCCGCGCAGGGCCCACGGGTTGGAGCGCCGCATGAACTCCTGGTTCGTCTCGTCGAGCACGTACTCCTTCGCCAGGGACTCGTACATCCAGTCGTGCACGACCCCCGCCGTGGCGTCGAAGCCGAACAGGTAGTCCACCGTCGCCGCCAGCTCGAACGCACCCTTGTACCCGTGGCGCTGCATCGCGGAGATCCAGCGCGGGTTGACGACGCGCGAGCGGAAGACGCGGTTCGTCTCCTCCTGCAGCGTGCGGGTGCGCACCGCGTCGGGGGTGGTGGAGTCGCCGACGTACGCCTTCGGCTCGGTGCCGGTCAGCGCGCGGACCGTGGCGATCATGCCGCCGTGGTACTGGAAGTAGTCGTCGGAGTCGGCGATGTCGTGCTCGCGCGAGTCGATGTTCTTCGCGGCCACCGCGATGCGGCGGTAGCTCGTGCGCATGTCGTCGCTGGCGGCGACGCCGTCGAGGTCGCGGCCGTAGGCGAAGCCGCCCCACGCCGTGTAGACCTCGGCGAGGTCGGCGTCGTCGCGCCACGTGCCCGACTCGACGACCTGCAGGATGCCGGCGCCGTACGAGCCGGGCTTCGAGCCGAAGATGCGGGTCGTGGCACGGCGGTGGTCGCCGTGCTCCGCGAGGTCCTGCGCCGTGTGGGCCCGCACGTAGTTGGACTCCTCGGGCTCGTCGAGGTCGGCCACGAGCCGCACCGCGTCGTCGAGGATCTCGATGACGTGCGGGAACGCATCGCGGAAGAACCCGGAGATGCGCACCGTGACGTCGATCCGCGGGCGCCCCAGCTCGGCGAGGTCGATGACCTCCAGGCCGTTGACGCGGCGCGACGCGGGATCCCACGTGGGCCGGACGCCCAGCAGTGCCAGGACCTCGGCGATGTCGTCGCCGGACGTGCGCATCGCGGAGGTGCCCCAGACGGACAGCCCGACCGAGCGCGGGTACTCCCCCGTGTCCTCGAGGTGCCGGGCGACGAGCGACTCGGCCATCGCCTGACCCGTGTCCCAGGCCAGCCGCGAGGGCACGGCGCGGGGATCGACCGTGTAGAAGTTCCGGCCGGTCGGCAGCACGTTCACGAGGCCGCGCAGCGGCGAGCCCGACGGTCCGGCCTGGATGAACCGGCCGTCCAGCGCGCGCAGGATGTTGGTCAGCTCGTCGGTGGTGGCCGCGAGCCGCGGGACGACCTGCTCGGCCGCGAAGCGCAGCACGGCCTGCACGATCGGGTCGTCGTGCACCGTGTCGATCGCGGCCGGGTCCCAGCCCGACTTCTCCATGGTCTCGACGAGACCGCGGGCCTGGGCCTCGACGGCGTCGACCTCGGGCAGGGGGGCGTCCTCCGCCAGGCCCAGCGCCGCGCGCAGTCCCGGCAGCGCCTTCTCCTGGCCACCCCACACCTGTGTGGCGCGCAGCACGGCGAGCACGAGGTTCACCCGCGCCTCGCCCTCGGGCGCCTGCCCCAGCACGTGCAGGCCGTCGCGGATCTGGACGTCCTTGATCTCGCACAGCCAGCCGTCGACGTGCAGCAGGAAGTCGTCGAACTCCTCGTCGCCGGGTCGCTCGTCGAGGCCGAGGTCGCGGTGCATCTGCGCGGACTGCATGAGTGTCCAGATCTGCTGGCGGATGGCCGGCAGCTTCGGCGGGTCCATCGCGGCCACGTTCGCGTACTCGTCGAGCAGCTGCTCCAGCTTCGCGATGTCGCCGTAGCCCTCGGCGCGCGCCATCGGCGGGACGAGGTGGTCGACGATCGTCGCGTGCGCGCGCCGCTTGGCCTGCGCGCCCTCGCCCGGGTCGTTGACCAGGAACGGGTAGATCAGCGGCATGCTGCCGATCGCGGCGTCCGTCGCACAGGCGGCCGACAGCGCGGCGTTCTTGCCCGGCAGCCACTCCATCGACCCGTGCTTGCCGAGGTGCACCACGGCGTCGGCCCCGAAGCCGTGCTCCAGCCAGCGGTACGCCGCGAGGTAGTGGTGCGAGGGCGGCATGTCGGGATCGTGGTAGATCGCGACCGGGTTCTCGCCGAAGCCGCGCGGCGGCTGGATGAGGATGACGACGTTGCCCGCGCGCAGGGTGGCCAGCACGATGTCGCCGTCGTCGTCGACGAACAGCGATCCCGGCGCCTCGCCCCAGGTCTCGACCATCTCGTCGCGCAGCGCGGCCGGGAGGTCGGCGGTCCAGCGCAGGTAGTCGTCGCGGCTGATGCGCACGTGCGAGCTGCTGAGCTGGGCCTGCGTCAGCCACTCCTCGTCCTGGCCGCCGGCCTCGATGAGCGCGTGGATGAGCGCGTTGCCCGACGTGGTGTCCGGCTCCTCACCCTCCACGGGCGGCAGTGGGTCGACGCCGGGGATCTCGCCCGGCGCGCCGAGGTCGTAGCCGGCGTCGCGGAGCTGCCGCAGCAGGCGGATCGCCGACACGGGGGTGTCGAGGCCAACCGCGTTGCCGATCCGGCTGTGCTTCGTCGGGTACGCCGACAGCACGAGGGCGACCCTGCGCTCGGCCGGCGGCACGAACCGGAGCCGGGCGTGGTTGACCGCGATGCCGGCCACCCGTGCGCAGCGCTCCGGATCGGTCTCGTAGCGCGGCAGGCCGTCGTCGTCGACCTCCTTGAACGAGAACGGCACCGTGATGAGGCGCCCGTCGAACTCGGGGATGGCGATCTGCGTGGCCGAGTCGATCGGCGTGACGCCGTCGTCGGAGGCCTCCCACTCCTCGCGCGTCGAGGTCAGCGCAAGTGCCTGCAGGACGGGCACGTCGAGGGCGCGCAGCCGCTCGACGTCCCACGCCTCGTCGTCCCCGCCGGCGCTCGCGGTCGCGGGCTTGGACCCGCCGGCGGCCAGCACCGTGACGACGATGGCGTCGAGGGTCGCGAGCTCGTCGAACAGGTCGTCGGCGGCGGCGCGCAGGGACGAGACGAAGATCGGGACGCCGGTGCCACGGCCTGTCGCGTCGATCGCCTCCGCGAGCTCGTGCGCGAACCTCTGGTTCCCGCTCACCTCGTGCGCCCGGTAGTAGAGGATGCCGACGCGCGGGAGGCCCTCGGTGGCGGGCGTGGCGCGCTCGCTCACGCCCCATTCGGGCAGCACGGCGGGCGGCTCGAAGCCCTCGCCCGTGAGCAGGACGGTGTCGGACAGGAAGGCGTGCAGCTGGCGCAGGTTCTCGGCGCCGCCCTCGGCGAGGTAGCGGTGGGCCTCGGCGCACACGCCGATCGGCGCGGTCGACAGCTCCATGAGGGCCGCGTTCGGGAGCCGCTCGCCACCGAGCACGACGAGCGGACGGCCCCGCTCGCGCACGAGGGCGGCGACGTCGCGGACGTCCTCCGGTGAGCCCAGGACGCGCAGGACGACCAGGTCGGCCTCGTCCACCAGCGCGTCGCGGCGGTCGTCGGTCACCCGGGCGGGGTTCGCCCACGAGTAGGCGGCGCCGCTGGCGCGGGCCGACAGGAGGTCGGTGTCGGACGTGGACATGAGGGCGATGCGGGTCATGCTGCTCCTTCGGGTGGCGCGGTGGTGCCGGGGATGCGGAGGTCGTCGAGGGGTCGGCCGGCGGCGAGGTGCTCGCGCACGAGCCGGACGGCGTCGTCGGGTCCGACGGGGCCGTACCAGGCGCCCTCGGGGTGGACGACGGCCACGGGTCCGTGGTTGCACGGGAACAGGCAGCCGGTCTGGGCCATGAGGACGTCGGAGTCCGTGAGGCCCTCCTGCACGAGGGCCATGACGAGGGCGCGGTAGGTGTCGTCGGACCCGTGGGCGCTGCAGCGCGGTCCGCGGCACAGCAGCAGGTGGTGCCGGTGGGCCGGAGGGGCATTCCAGGCCGAGGACGTCAGGGCGGCCTCGCGGCCCGTGATGGTCCGGTCACCGAAGTGCAGGATCGGCGGGTCGACCTGCGCGCGGAGCCAGTGCCCCGCCACGCGTCCCACCCACGAGCGAGCGAACGCGAGGTCGTCCGTGGAGACGGGCTCGAGACGCAGCTCGCGCACGCCCTCGCCGTGCAGCTCGTCGAGCACGCGGACCAAGGTCGGCTCGGCGCCCTGCAGGAACGCGATCCGGGCGCCCGCCTCCGTGGCGGCGCGGCGCAGCACGCCTTGGCGCGCGGCGTCCGACAGGGTGGTGGCGACGTGGACGAGGACGGTCATGGCTGCCACACCACCGTCAGGGCCCCGGTGACGGGGTGCGGCTCCACGAACGCGGTGACGCCGTAGACGTCGGCGACGAGGTCCTCGGTGATGACCGCGGTGGGTGTGCCGGAGGCCACGACGCGGCCCTCGGCCAGGACCACCACCTCGTCGCAGTAGGCCGCCGCGAGGTTGAGGTCGTGCAGGGCGGCCACGGCGGTGACCTCGGCGTCGCGGACGAGCCGCAGCACCTCGAGCTGGTGACGGACGTCGAGGTGGTTGGTGGGCTCGTCGAGCAGCAGCACCTCGGGGTCCTGGGCCAGCGCCCGCGCGATCTGCACCCGCTGGCGCTCGCCGCCGGAGAGGGTCGCGTAGGGCTGCTCCAGTCGCTCGAGCACGCCGGTCGCCGCGGCCGCACGGCGTACGGCGTCGACGTCGTGCTCCCCCGCGGGCTGCCACGAGCGCCGGTGCGGGATCCGGCCGAGCTCGATGACGTCGCGGACGAGCGGGTCGGTGTCCGTCGCGGACTCCTGCTCGACCACGCCGACGCGCTGGGCGACGTGACGCCGCCGCAGGGTCGCGAGGTCGTCGTCGCCCAGCCGGACCACCCCGGACGAGGGGGCCCGCAGCCCGGCGAGCAGCCGCAGCAGGCTCGACTTGCCCGACCCGTTGGGCCCGAGCAGCCCGACCATCGAGCCGGGCGCCGCGTCGATGCTGACGCCGTCGACGATCAGGCGGTCGCGGACCGCCCAGGACACGGAGGAGGCGCTGAGGCTCATGCGCGGGACCTCCGACGCAGCAGGACCAGGGCGAACGCCGGCACGCCGAGCAGCGCCGTGGCCACGCCGACGGGGAGCTCCTGCGGATCGATGATGGTGCGGGCGGCCGTGTCGACCCACACGAGGAACACGGCGCCGCTGATCGCCGCGAGCGGCAGCATCCGGCGATGGTTCACGCCCACCATCGCGCGGGCCACGTGCGGCAGGACGAGCCCGACGAACCCGATGGCACCGGACGTGCTGACGATGACCGCCGTGGTCAGTGCGGTGATCACGAGCAGGATGATCCGGGCGCGGCCCACGTCGACGCCGAGGGCGGCGGCGCTGTCCTGGCCGAACGCGAACGCGTCCAGGGTCGACGCCAGCAGCAGGCACGCGACCACGGCGAGCGCCACCGTCGAGCCCACGACCGCGACGTCGGTCCACGAGGCGCTGCCGAGCGAGCCGAGCAGCCAGAACAGCACGCCGCGGGTCTGCTCGGCGTCGGCGGCGGTGAAGACGATGAACGAGGTCAGCGCCGAGAACAGCTGCGTCGCCGCGACGCCGGCCAGCACGACACGGTCGGTGGTCCCGCCCGCCGCCGCGGCGAGCACGAGCACCAGCAGGAACGCGCCCATCGCGCCCACGAAGGCGCCTCCCGCCAGGCCGATCGTCCCCGCGCCGACGCCGAGCACGACGATCGAGACCGCTCCGGTGGAGGCGCCGGACGAGACGCCGAGGACGAACGGGTCGGCCAGCGGGTTGCGCAGCAGCGACTGCAGGATGACGCCGCAGACGGCCAGGCCGGCCCCGCACGCCGCGGCGAGCAGCGTGCGGGGCAGGCGCAGGTTCCAGACGATGCCCTCCTGGATGCGGGTCAGCCCGGACTCGCCGCCGATGGCCCGCGACCAGGCCAGGGACAGCACGGACCGCGGACCGACGTCCGAGGGGCCGATGGTCACCGCGACGCACACCGACGCGACCAGCACCGCCACCCCGGCCGAGCCCAGGATCCAGGCGCGCCGGGTGACCGTCACTGCGACAGGCCGAACTCGGCCAGCGCGTCGGCGACCTGCTCGAGGCCCTCGACGGTGCGGATCGAGGGGTTCAGCGCGGCGCCCGAGAGCGCGACGTAGCGCCGGTTCCTGACCGCCGTCATCTCGCGCGTGACGGGGTTGGACTCGAGGAACTCGATCTTGGCCTGCGCAGACTCGGCCGTCTGGCTCTTGCGGGTGAGGTCGCCGATCACGAGGACGTCGGGGTCGCGCTCCGCGACGGTCTCCCAGCCCACCTGCGGCCACTCGGCCTTGGTGTCGTCGAAGACGTTCTCCAGGCCGAGCGCCCGGGTGATGATGCCGGGACCGCCGCAGCAGCCGGCGAGGTAGGGCGACTCGGCGTTCGCGAACCAGTACAGGACGCTGACGTCGTCCTCCGGGGCCTTCGCGGAGGCGGCCGCGACGCGGTCCTGCAGCGACGAGACCAGCTCGTCGCCACGGTCCTCCACGTCGAGCAGCTCGGCCAGCTCGGTGATCTCGCGGTAGATCGCGTCGATCTCGAGGACACCGGTCCGGGCGCCGTCGTCGTCGCCCTCGTTGTCCTTGCCCTCGCACTCGGCGGGCGACAGGTACGTGGGCACGCCGAGGTCGGCGAACGCGCCCGCCGTGCCGACGCCGCCCTTGCCCAGCGTGCTGGCGAACGAGGCGGTCACGAGGTCGGGCTCGGTCTGCAGGACCCGCTCCATCGAGGGGGCGCTGTCGGCGAGCCGCTCGACCTTCGCGTTCTCGGCCTCCAGGCCGTTCATGACGGGGTCGGTCCAGGTGCCGGTGCCGGCCATCCGGTCGGCCACTCCGAGGGACAGCAGGATCTCGGTGGAGCCCTGGTTCAGTGAGACGATGCGCTGCGGCGCGGACTCGACGGTGGTGGTGCGGCCGCAGTTCTCGAGGGTGCGAGGGTAGCCGTCGGAGGAGGCGCGGTCGGGATCGGTGTCCTCGGACGCACAGGCGCCGAGGGTCAGCAGGCCTGCGGAGAGCAGGACGAGGGTACGGCGGACAGAGGTACGCACGGGCGTGATCCTTCGAGGTCTGGGGCTCGTTCGCGAAGCCCGGTGGGACCAGACGGCGGTTGCCGTGAGGGCCAGCAGGTCTTCGGACTCGGGATCGACCGGACGGAGCGCCTTCCCAGACCTCTCGGTCCAGTGGCTGTGTGCCCCGCCCGTCACCCTCACCGCTGCGCGTCAGTCCCGGACTCTCACCGGGTTCCCTGGCTCATCGCTGAGTTTGACTGGCGAGCCGACCGTAGCAGTCCCGCGGCGGGACGTGCGGCGGCAGGGCCGGATGGCACCATGTCGGCGTGACCGAACGGACCCGCCGCGACCTGTGCCCCGGCCTGCTGCGCCCCTGGATCGCCGACGACGGCGCCCTGGTGCGCGTGCGAGTGCCGGGCGGCCGCCTCACGACCGACGCATTGCGCGGACTGCACGAGGTCGCCGAGTCGCACGGGGACGGCGCCGTGCACCTGACCTCCCGAGCCAACCTGCAGGTCCGCGGCATCGCGCACGACGACGGCTGCCTGCCCGACGCCGTCGTCGATGCCGTGATGGCGACCGGCCTGATGCCGTCGGCCTCGCACGAGCGGGTCCGCAACATCATGGCCTCGCCCCTCACCGGGATCGTCGGAGGCCGCGTCGACCTGCGACCTGCCGTGCGCGAGCTGGACGAGCGTCTGTGCGCCGATCCCATGCTCGCCGCGCTCGCCGGTCGCTTCCTGTTCGTGCTCGACGACGGACGCGGCGACGTCGCGGGCCGCGACCTCGACCTGGGTCTCGTGGCGGTCTCGACGACCGAGGCGCAGCTCCGTGCCGGGCGTTCGGCGTGGGGTCCGGCCGTGCCCGTCGCGGAGGCCGCGGAGGCGCTCGCGGGCCTCGCCCGGAGGTTCGTCGCGGCCGCCGGTGCCCAGCCCGAGTCGCCGTGGCACGTCGACGAGCTGCCCGGCGCCGGAGCCGGCCTCCTAGGGCACGTCCACGAACGCCGTGACGAGACCCGGGTGTCGGCCGAGCCGCCGCCGCTTGGCAGGATCACGCAGGACGACGGCCGGCTCGCGCTGCACCTGGCGGCACCGGGCGGACGTCTCGACCGGCGGCTGATGGACGACGTCCTCGCGCTGGACGCCCCGCTCGTCGTGATCACGCCGTGGCGCACCCTGATCGTCCCCGACCTGGAGAACGCATGACCCTCGCCCCACCCGCCCGCCGGTACGCCTACGAGACCGACGGCGCCCAGATCTACGTCGACTCGTTCGCCACGATCCGCGCCGAGGCCGACCTGACGGGCGTGCCGGCGGGCGCCGAGAAGGTCGCCGTGCGGATGATCCACGCCTGCGGTCAGACCGACCTCGCCCGCGACCTCGTGATCCACCCCGCGCTGGTGTCGGCCGCGCGCGCGGCGCTGGAGTCGGGCGCGCCGATCCTCACCGACGCGCACATGGTGGCCTCGGGCGTCACCCGCGCTCGGCTCCCCCGCGACAACGAGGTCCGGTGCCTGCTGCGCGACGAGCGGGTCCCGGAGCTGGCCAAGGCGTGGTCGACCACCCGGTCGGCCGCCGCGGTCTCGCTGTGGACCGAGCACCTCGAGGGCGCCGTCGTGGCGTTCGGGAACGCCCCGACGGCCCTGTTCCACCTGCTCGAGATGCTGCGCGACGGGGCCCCGCGTCCCGCCGCGATCATCGGGACGCCGGTCGGCTTCATCGGCGCCGCGGAGTCGAAGCAGGCCCTGATCGACCTCGCCTCGGACGTGCCCGGACTCGACGTCCCGTACCTCGTCGTCACCGGGCGCCGCGGCGGCTCCGCGATGGCCGCCTCGGCCCTCAACGCGCTCGCCCAGGAGCGCGAGTGACCGGGCGGCTGTACGGCGTCGGCGTGGGCCCCGGCGACCCCGAGCTGATCACCCTCAAGGCCGCCAGGCTCATCGAGTCCGCGGACGTCATCGCCTACCACCAGGGCGTCGGCAAGCAGTCGAACGCGCGCCGCATCGCCGCCGGCCTGTTGCGCCCGGGCGTCGCGGAGGAGGCGCTGGTCTACCCGGTCACGACGCAGGTCAGCGACCATCCCGGCGGGTACGCCGGCGCGATGGCCGACTTCTACGCCGACTGCGAGCGTCGGGTCCGTGAGCACCTCGCCGCCGGCCGCGACGTCGTCGTCCTGGCCGAGGGCGACCCGATGCTCTACGGCTCGTTCATGTACCTGCACGACCGGCTCCACGGTGAGTTCGAGACGCACGTCGTCGCCGGCGTTCCGGCCTTCGCCGCGGCGACCGCGACCACCGCCCTGCCGCTCGTGCGGCAGACCGACGTGCTGACCGTGCTGCCCGGGACGCTGCCCGAGCCCGAGCTGGCCCGGCGCCTCGCGGACACCGACGGCGCCGTGATCATGAAGCTCGGCCGGACCTTCGCGAAGGTGCGCTCGGCCCTCGAGCAGGCCGGCCGCGTCGAGGGCTCCTGGTACGTCGAGCGCGCGTCGATGGACGCCGAGCGGGTGCTGCCCGTGGCCGAGGTCGATCCCGAGACCGTGCCGTACTTCTCGATCGTGCTCGTTCCGGGCGACACCCGCCCCGGAGTCGCGCGCTACGAGAGCCCGGCACCCGAGGCCGTCACGCCCGCCGTGGACGCCGAGGTCGTCGTCGTGGGCCTGGGCCCCGGGCCGGACGCGTGGCTCTCGCCCGAGGCCACGCAGGTGCTCGCCGAGGTCGGTCACGTCGTCGGCTACGGCCCCTACGTGGAGCGGGTCCCCCAGCGCTCCGGCCTGGTGCGTCACGCGTCGGGCAACACGGTGGAGGTCGACCGCGCTCGTGACGCCCTCGAGCTGGCGCTCGCCGGCGAGCGCGTGGCCGTCGTGTCGGGCGGTGACGCCGGCATCTTCGGCATGGCGTCGGCCGTCTTCGAGGCCGCGGAGGACCCGCGCTACGCCGACGTCGCCGTGCGCGTCGTCCCCGGCATCTCGGCCGTCCAGGCGGTCGCCGCGCGCGCCGGAGCACCGATCGGCGCGGACTTCGCCGTCATGAGCCTCTCCGACCGGCTCAAGCCGTGGGAGGTCGTCGAGCAGCGGCTCCGCGCCGTGGCCGCGGCCGACCTCGTGCTCGCGCTGTACAACCCCCGGTCGCGCTCGCGCACCGAGCAGGTCGCGCAGGCACGGGCAGTGCTGCTGGAGCACAAGTCGCCCGACACCGTGGTGGTCGTCGGACGCGACGTCGGCCGTGCCGAGGAGAGCCTCACGGTCACCACGCTCGGCGAGCTCGACCCCGAGACGGTCGACATGAAGTGCCTGCTGCTGATCGGCGCGTCGTCCACGCGGGTCACGCCGTCCGGACGCGTCTGGAGCCCGCGCTTCGTGCAGTGACGGGTGAGCGGTGAGCTGGCAACCCCACGAGGCCCGGATGCGGTTGCTCACTCACCGCCGCCCCAGCCACCCGGGGTGAGCGGTGCGCTGACAACCCCACGAGGCCCCCATGCGGTTGCTGACTCACCGCCGCCCCAGCCGAGGTCGCCGCAGGGGTGGTCCTAGGGGCGCTGGCGACGCTCGCGGCTGGCCGCGTAGAGGTACGACTCGCCGCCTCGCACGTCGGGAGCCAAGGCGGGGCCGACGAGGATCACCGCGGCCTGGCGCAGCCCGGCGGCCTCTACCTGGTCGGCGATGTCGGCGAGCGTGCCGCGCAGCACGAGCTCGTCGGGCTGGGTGGCCTTCGACACCACCGCCACGGCGCAGTCGGCGCCGTAGTGCTCGGCCAGCTCGGCCGCGAGCTCGCGCGTGCGCGTGATCCCCAGGTGCAGGGCGAGCGTCGCGCCGGTCGCGGCGAACGCCGCGAGCTGCTCACCCGCCGGCATCTGCGTGGAGCGCGCCTGCGTGCGGGTGAGGACGACGGACTGCGCCAGCTCGGGGACGGTGAGCTCGGCGCCGACGATCGCCGCGGCGGCGGCGTAGGCGGGCACGCCGGGAGTGACGTCCCACGCCACCGAGGCGGCGTCGAGCCGGCGCGCCTGCTCGTGGACGGCCGAGTACAGCGAGGGGTCGCCGGAGCACAGACGCACGACCTCGAGTCCCTCGCGGTGGGCGTCGACCAGCGCGGCCGTGATCTCCTCGAGGTCGAGGTGCTGCGTGTCGACCAGCCGCGCCCCGTCGCGGCAGTGGCCGAGGACCTCGGCGTCGAGGTAGGTGCCGGCGTACAGGACCACGTCGGCCCGCTCCAGCAGCCGCACCGCGCGCAGGGTGAGCAGGTCGGCCGCGCCGGGTCCGGCGCCGACGAAGTGGACGGTCATGAGTCTCCCTTGACGATGGACCACTGGCTGACGGCGCGGGCGGGCGTCCAACCGGTGAAGGTGCCGAGCGGCTCGGCGCGCTCGACGTGAAGGCGGACGAGCTCGCCGCCATGACGACGGTACCGATCGAGGAGGACGGCCTCGGTCTCGGCCGTGACGGCGTGGACGACGAGCCGGCCGCCGGGCAGCAGCGCCGTCCAGCACGCGTCCAGCACGCCGTCGACCGTGGCGCCACCCCCGACGAAGACCGCGTCGGGTCGCTCGAGGCCGGACAGCGCGGCGGGTGCGTCGCCCTCCACGACCTCGAGGCCCGGGACACCGTGGGCGTCCGCGTTCCGGCGCACGAGGGTCGCCCGGTCGGGACGGGACTCGATCGCGATCGCACGGGCGCTGGGCCACGCGCGCATCCACTCGACGCCGATCGAGCCGCTTCCGGCGCCGACGTCCCACAGCAGCTGACCGGGAGCCGGAGCGAGCCGCGCGAGGGCGCTGGCGCGCACGTCGCGCTTCGTGATCTGGCCGGCGTGGTCGAAGGCGTCGTCGGGCAGCACGCCGCCGACGGCCCAGCCGGGTCCGGCGCCACGGACCTCGACGGCCAGCACGTTCAGGCGCGGGGCGGTCGCGTGCCAGGCGTCCGCGGTGCCCTCGATCCGGGTCTCGTCCGCGCCGCCGAGGTCCCCCAGCACGACGAGCCGCGAGGCGCCCCAGCCGAGGTCGGTCAGCAGCGTCGCCACGGCCGCGGGGGTGGACTCGTCGCTCGACAGCACGAGCAGGCGGCCGTGCGCGGACAGGGCAGGAACGACGAGTCGCACGTCCCGTCCGACGACGCTGACGACGCCCACCGACTCCGCGGGCCAGCCCATCCGGGCGCGCGCCAGCGCCACCGACGACACCGCCGGCACGATCACGACGCGCTCGGTCCCGAGCAGGTCGATCAGCGTCGTGCCGATGCCCGAGACCAGCGGATCACCGGACGCGAGCGCCACCACGGGACCCTCGGCCGCCGCCACGAGATCGGGCAGTCCGTCCCGCAGCGGCGACGGCCACGGACGGCGGATCTGGCCCGGGATCGCGGGGACGCCGGCCAGGTGCCGGTCGCCGCCGAGCAGCGTCCGCGCGCCCTCCACGATCGCCCTCGACGAGGCCGGCAGACCGTCCCAGCCGTCGGCCCCGACGCCGACCACGGTCACGTGCACGCTCATGGTCGAGGACCCTAGCCCGGTCGTCCCGGCCACCGGGCCCCCCGTCCGGTCCGCCACGGATGCGTCTAGGGTGATCGCGAAGGTTCGAGGTGCCCCACGGCCGTTTGGCCACGGGGAGAATCTGGGAAGCCGGTGAGAATCCGGCACAGGGCCCGCTGCGGTGACTCAGGCACAGATCTGGGAAGTCCGAAGACCGGCCTCGATCCGACCCGGGGCGCAATCCGCGTCCCGGACCGACATGGCAGATCGAGCGGGAGCCCTACATGCCAGCGCAGTATCCGTTTTGTGCCGTCGTCGGCTCCGACGACATGACCCTCGCCCTCACCCTGGTCGCGATCGACCCGCTCATCGGCGGCGTCCTGGTCCGCGGGGAGAAGGGCACCGCCAAGACCACCACGGTCCGCGGCCTCGCCGAGGTGCTGCCCCCGGTGCGCGCCTATGACGGTGATCGGTTCTCGATCGATCCCGCGGACCCCGACGCCGTCTCGCCCGACGGTCCGTTCGGCGCCGTGACGCCGGTCGTCGAGCGCCCGGTGCGGCTGGTCGAGCTGCCCGTGGGTGCGAGCGACGACCGGGTCACCGGATCGCTCAAGCTCGACTCCGCCCTGCGCGACGGCCGCGTCGAGCTCGAGCCCGGCCTGCTCGCCCGCGCCCACCGCGGCCTGCTCTACGTCGACGAGGTCAACCTGCTGCACGACCACCTCGTCGACCTGCTGCTGGACGCCGCCGCCACCGGCCGCGTCAGCATCGAGCGCGACGGCGTCTCCGCCGAGCACGCCTCGCGGTTCGTGCTGATCGGCACCATGAACCCCGAGGAGGGTGAGCTGCGCCCGCAGCTGCTCGACCGGTTCGGCCTCACGGTCGAGGTGGCCGCGCCGCGCGATCCCGCCCTACGGGTCGAGGTGGTGCGCCGCCGGCTGGCGTTCGACGCCGACCCCGAGGGCTTCGCGGGGCGCTGGGCCGCCGAGCAGGAGCTGCTCCGCACTCGCCTCGCCGACGCCCAGGGGCGGGTCCGCGACGTCGTCCTCGACGACGAGACCCTCACCACGATCGCCGAGATCTGCGCCGCGTTCGACGTGGACGGACTGCGCGCCGACCTCGTGACCGCCCGCACGGCCGCAGCCCACGCGGCATGGCAGGGCCGCACGCAGGTGACCCGCGAGGACGTCCGGGTCGCCGCGCGCCTCGCTCTCCCCCACCGCCGCCGGCGCAACCCGTTCGACGAGCCGGGCCTGGACGAGGACCGCCTCGACGACCTGCTCGGCTCCGACGAGCCCGACCCCGGTCCGGACGGGCCGGACGACGACGGCCCCGGTGGCGACGGCGGCTCCGACGACTCCCCGCCTGACGGCACCCCACCCGAGACTCCCCCGCAGGAGAGCTCCGAGTCGCCCGACGACGAGCGCCGTCCCGCGCCGGCCGGTGCCGGCTCGGTGGCGTCCGCCGGCGAGCCCAGCCGGGCCCGGCTGCTCGTGGTCCGCGGCACGGGCGAGGGCCAGTCCGGGCGCCGCTCGCGCGCTCGCACCGCGCAGGGGCGTGTCGCCGGCGTCCGGCACGACGGCGAGCCCACCGGCCGGCTCCACCTGCCCGCGACGATCGCCGCCGCGGCTCCGCACCAGCTCGCCCGCCGGGGACTCCTCGACGGCCGGGGACTCGCGCTCGACATCTCCGACGTGCGCCGCGCCGAGACCGTCGGCCAGGAGTCGAACCTCGTGCTGCTGTGCGTGGACGCCTCCGGGTCGATGGCCGCGCGCCGCCGGATGGAGCAGGTCAAGACCGCGGTGCTGTCGCTGCTGCTGGACGCGTACCGCCGCCGCGACAAGGTCGCCCTCGTGACGTTCCGCCAGCACGACGCCGAGATCGTCCTGCCGCCCACCGGGTCGGTCGAGGTGGCGTCCCGCCGGCTCGCGGACCTGCCAGCCGGCGGCCGCACGCCACTGGCCGAAGGGCTGCACCGGGCCGCCGAGGTCGTCCGCCGCGAGGCGCTGCGCGACCCGTCCCGCCGTCCTCTGCTCGTGGTCGTCACGGACGGCCGCGCCACGTCCGGCCCGGATGCCCTCGCCCGGGCCCACCACGCCGCCCGCCACGTCGCCGCGGCCGGGATCCAGAGCGTGGTCGTGGACTGCGAGTCGGGGCGCTTCCGGCTCGGGCTCGGAGTCGAGCTCGCCACCCACCTGCAGGCCGAGCACGTGCCGCTGGGCGAGGTGACCGCCGACGGCCTCACCTGCGTCGTCCACGCGGCCACCGCGCCGCGCGAGGGGGTGGCCTGACATGCCGCAGGGTCAGCCCCTGGTCGTCCCGGACGACGGCCTCACCACCCGCCAGCGCCGCAACCGGCCGCTGCTGATGGTCCACACCGGGAACGGGAAGGGGAAGTCGACGGCCGCGTTCGGCCTCGCCATCCGCGGCTGGAACCAGGGCTGGGACATCGGCGTCTTCCAGTTCGTGAAGTCCGCGAAGTGGCGCATCGGCGAGCAGACCGTGCTCGAGCGCCTCGCCCGACTCCACGAGGAGACCGGCGAGGGAGGACCGGTCGAGTGGCACAAGATGGGCTCGGGCTGGTCCTGGAGCCGCAAGGGCGGCACCGAGGCCGACCACGCCGCGGACGCCGCCGAGGGCTGGGCCGAGGTCAAGCGCCGGATCCGGGCCGAGCGGCACCGGCTCTACGTCCTCGACGAGTTCACCTACCCGATGCAGTGGGGCTGGGTGGACGTCGACGACGTCGTCGAGACGCTCGCGAACCGTCCCGGCAGCCAGCACGTCGTGGTCACCGGACGCCGTGCCGACGCCCGGCTGGTGGAGGTCGCCGACCTCGTGACCGAGATGACCCACGTGAAGCACCCCATGGACGTGGGCCAGAAGGGTCAGCGAGGCATCGAGTGGTGAACCTGCCACGGGTCCTCGTGGCAGCCCCGGCGTCGGGGCACGGCAAGACGACGATCGCGACCGGCCTGATGGCCGCGCTCGCCGCCCGCGGGCACGTCGTCTCCGGCCACAAGGTGGGCCCCGACTACATCGACCCCGGCTACCACGCGCTCGCGACCGGCCGTCCCGGCCGCAACCTCGACCCGCACCTGACCGATCCGTCCCTCATGGTCCCGCTCCTGCTCCACGGCGCGCGCGGGGCCGACCTCGCCGTCGTCGAGGGCGTGATGGGGCTGTTCGACGGCCAGATCGGTGGCGACGGCTTCGCCTCCTCGGCCCACGTCGCCGCGCTCACCCGGACGCCCGTCGTCCTGGTGGTCGACGTCTCGCACGCGTCGCGCAGCATCGGCGCCGTCGTCCACGGGATGGCCACCTTCGAGCCCGGCGTGACCATCGCGGGCGTCGTGCTGAACAAGGCAGGATCGTCGCGGCACGCCACCGAGGTCGTGCGGGCCGTCGAGCGCACGGGAGTCCCCGTCCTCGGCGTGCTGGGTCGCGACCAGGGCGTCAGCGCTCCCTCGCGCCACCTCGGGCTGGTGCCCGCGGCGGAGCGCGACGAGGCCGCCGCCGCACTCGACCGCCTCGCCGAGCAGGTGACCGCGGGCATCGACCTCGACGCGGTGCTCGACGTCGCGCGGACGGCTCCCGCGCTGACCGAGGACCCGTGGAGTCCCGCGGACCATGTCATGCGGGTCGCGGACAACTCGCCCGTCGTCGCCGTCGCGGCCGGTCGCGCCTTCACGTTCCGCTACGCCGAGACCACCGAGCTGCTCGAGGCCGCCGGCTGCACCGTCGTCCCGTTCGACCCGGCCCACGACCGACGCCTGCCCGACGGCACGCGCGGGATCTACCTCGGCGGCGGCTTCCCCGAGGTGCACGCCGCCGCCCTCAGCGCGAACACGAGTCTGCGCGCGGACCTGCGCGAGGCGGTCCTGGACGGCGTGCCGACGGTGGCCGAGTGCGCCGGCCTGCTGTACCTCTGCCGCTCGGTGGACGGTCACCCGATGGTGGGCGCACTCGACGCGGACGCCGTCATGACGCCCCGCCTCACGCTGTCGTACCGGCGTCCCACCCTCCACGGCGATCAGCTGCTGGGCGCCGCCGGCACCGAGGCCACCGCGCACGAGTTCCATCGCACGACCGTGACGCCCGTGCACGGCGATCGACCGGCGTGGTCCGTCGACGGGAGCGCGGTCGGCTTCGCGGGGCCCACCCTCAGCGCCTCGTACCTGCACCTGCACTGGGCCGGTCACCCGCAGCTCGCGCAGTCCTTCGCCGGGGCGGTGGCGGCGGCCGGTCCCCACACGGGCGCCGTGGCGGTCGACGTGCTGCCGCAGGAGCCCGCGACGACCGAGCGCCTCGACGACCCGCTGCGCCACCACGGCGACGCGGAGCTGGGCGACGGCCTCGTCGACCTCGCCGTCAACGTGAGCCGGCTCCCCCGCCCGGACTGGCTGGAACGTGCCCTGGCGGAGGGCGTCGCCGCGTCGACCTCCTACCCCGACGCGACCGCGGCCCACGCGGCGGTCGCCCGTCGTCACGGGCGCGGGATCGACGACGTGCTCGTCACGGCCGGCGCGGCAGAGGCGTTCCTGCTGATGGCTCGCGCGCGCAGGTGGCGTCGACCTGTCGTGGTCCACCCCCAGTTCACCGAGCCGGACGTGGCGCTGCGCTCCGCCGGGCACGACGTCACGCACGTCGTGTGCCGTGCCGAGGACGACTTCGCCCTCGTCCCCGAGGACGTGCCCGAGGACGCCGACCTCGTCGTCGTGGGCAATCCCACGAACCCGACCGGACGCCTCCATCCGGCCTCCGTGCTGCGCGCACTGTGCCGGCCGGGTCGCGTCGTCGTGGTCGACGAGGCGTTCATGGACTTCGTCCCGGGCGAGACGCAGAGCCTGGCTGCGCACCGCGTTCCCGGCCTGCTGGTCGTGCGCAGCCTCACCAAGCTCTGGTCGATGCCGGGCATCCGCGCGGGCTACGTCGTCGGGGACGCCACCGTCGTCGCCGACCTGCGGGTCCAGCAGGCTCCGTGGTCGGTCAGCACGCCCGCGCTGCACGCCGTCGTGGCCGCCACCGGGCCGCAGGCCGCGGCCGAGACCTACGGGCGCGCCCGCCAGGTGGAGGTGCACCGTCGCGTCCTCGTCGACGGGCTGGCCGAGCTCGGCGTGCCCACCGCGGCGTCCTCCGGCCCGTTCGTCCTGGCCCGCGCCGGGACGGGAGCCCACGCACGCCTGCGCGGGGCGGGGATCGCCGTGCGCCGCGCCGACACCTTCCCGGGCCTCGACGACGGCTGGGTGCGCCTCGCCGTCCGCGAGCCCTCCGTCACCCGCCACCTGCTCACCACGTGGGGAGTCCACACCGCATGCACCTGAACGCCACCGGCCTGTCCGTCCTCGTCCTCGAGGGCGCCGAGCATGCCGTCCCCACCGTCGCGAGCCTCCTCGGCGACGGCGCGTCCGTCACGGTGCGCGCTCCATCCGTCTGCACCGCCCTCCAGGACCTGGCGCAGCGCGGCCACCTGCGCTGGACGCGCGACGAGGTCGATGAGGGCTCGTTCGACCTGGTCGTCCGCCACCTGGCGAGGCCGGTCGTCCGCGAGTCCGCCGGTGCGACGACCGGTCGCGTCACCCTCGTCGGCGCCGGACCCGGCGATCCCGGTCTGGTCACGGTCGCCGGACGCGCCGCGATCGAGACCGCCGACGTCGTGGTCGCCGACCGGCTGGCGCCGTGGGAGGCCCTCGCCTGGGCGCCCGCCCACGCCGAGGTCGTCGACGTCTCGAAGATCCCCTTCGGACGGTCGACCAGCCAGGACGAGATCAACCGGATCCTGGTCGACCACGCCACGGCCGGGCGCCACGTCGTCCGGCTCAAGGGCGGCGACTCGTACGTGTTCGGCCGCGGCTTCGAGGAGGTCCAGGCCTGTGCCGCCGCCGGCATCGCCACGACCGTCATTCCCGGCGTCACCTCCAGCGTCGCGGCGCCCGAGCTCGCCGGCGTCCCGGTGACGCACCGCGGACTCGTCCAGGGCTTCACCGTGATCTCCGGCCACGTGCCTCCGGGCCACCCCGACTCGACGATCGACTACGCGGCGCTCGCCCGCTCGGGCACCACGCTCGTCGTCCTGATGGGCGTGCGCACGCTTCCCGCGATCACCGAGGCGCTCCTGGACGCGGGACTCGACGGCGGCACGCCGTGCGCGCTCGTCGCGGACGCCAGCCTGGCCGGCCAGCGCAGCCTGCGCACCACCCTCGCGAAGGCAGCGTCCGACGCCGCGACCGCAGGGATCGGGGCACCGGCCGTCGCGGTGATCGGTCACGTGGCGGCGCTCGAGCCGTGATCCGTTGGCTGCGGCACGGCGAGTCGACCTGGAACGCCGCGGGCCGGCTCCAGTACGGCGACCCCACCCCACCCCTGACCGAGACCGGACGACGCCAGGCGCGTGACGCCGCCGACCGGCTGCAGGGCGCACCCGTGTGGATGCTGCTGTCCTCCCCCGCTCGGCGTGCGGTGGAGACCGCTGAGATCGTCGCCGAGGTCCTCGGTCTCCCGGTCGAGCTGGACGACCGGCTCGTCGAGCGCGGACGGGACGAGACCGTCGAGTCCGTCCGCTCCCGCCTCGCCGATCTGCTCCACGAGCGCGGCGACGGACTGCTGGTCGTGAGCCACGGCGACACCATCGCGATCGCGGTCGAGCAGCTGACGGGGGTGCCGTGCGCCGTCCCGCAGAACGCGCAGGTCCACGTCACGGACCCTCTGGTCGAGGGTCCCCCGGGGCTGCTAGCCTCGTCACGCCTTGCTGACAGGAAGCCGGTGTGATTCCGGCGCAGTCGCGCTACTGTGACGCCCCTTGGGGCGGAGCCAGACCCTCCAGCCGGGCGAAACATCCATCGATGGGACGCAGCATCCCCAAGGAGTGTCACATGCCTCAGGCAACCGCGGCCGTTCCCGCCGCCCTTCCGCAGATTCCCGTCACGGCCCTCGCGCCCTGGACGGTCTTCTTCTCCCTGCTCACCGTCGTGGTGCTGTTCTTCGTGGGCGCCGAACAGGGTGCGTTCTCGGTCCTCGAGGGAACGCTGGTGCACGAGTGGGTCCACGACGCACGTCACGTCATGGGCTACCCCTGCCACTGACGCGCTCGCGCGTCCTCCTCGCCCGGCTTTGCCCGGGCGCTGACCGGGACCTCTCCCGGATCCACCCAGCTCCACCGGTGGTGGCGACCCGTGCCGCCGCGACCGGTCCACGAACGGAACCCTCATGAACCCTCGCACCTTCCTGGTCCACGGCCTGATCGCCGGCCTCGTCGCCGGCTTCGCGGCCTTCCTCGTCGCCCACGTCGTCGCCGAGCCCCAGATCGACGCCGCCATCGCGCTGGAGGAGGCCGCCTCGGCCGAGCCCGCCGAGCACGGTCACGACGGCGACGCCGCCCCGCACGCCCACGACGACGAGGCCGGAGGCCACAGCCACGGCGAGGAGGCCGAGGTCTCGCGCGGCACGCAGTCCACGTGGGGGCTGGCCACCGGCACGATCCTGCTGGGCACCGTGCTCGGCGGCGCCACGGCGCTCGCGGCAGCCTTCGCCCTGGGACGTCTGGGCTCGCTCGGCCCTCGGGGGTCCACCGCGGTCGTCGCCCTCGTCGGCTTCGTGGCCACCGGCCTCGTGCCGTTCCTGAAGTACCCGTCGACGCCACCTGCCGTCGGCAGCGGCGACACGATCGGAGAGCGCACCGCTCTCTACTTCGGCTTCTGGGCCGTCAGCCTCGTCGCGGCGATCGTCGCCGTCGTCGTCGCCCGTCGCCTGGCCGACCGACTCGGCGGCTTCGAGGCGGTCGTCCTTGGCGCCCTGGGCTACCTCGTGGTGGTCGTGGCCGTCGGGCTGGCGCTGCCGACGGTCAACGAGGTGGGCGACTTCCCGGCCGACACGCTCTGGTACTTCCTCCGCGAGTCGCTCGTCACCGTCGCCGTGCTCTGGGCGGTCCTCGGAGTCGTCCTCACCGGTCTCGTGGGACGCGACGCCGACCGTGCCATGCACGACCGGCGTCGTCGCGAGGCGGCCGCGGCCCTGTGAGCCGGGCGCGCGCCACCGGGATCCTCCTCGGCTTCCTCCTCGACCGGGCACTGGGCGACCCCGCCCGGCTTCACCCCGTCGCGGGACTCGGCCGGTTCGCCGCCACGGTGGAGCGGGTGACTCATCGCGACCACCGCGTCGCCGGGGTGGTGCACCACGCCGCCGTCGTCGGCCCGCTCGTCGTCGGGGCGGTCGCCGCGGAGCGGGTCTGTCGCCGGCCGTGGCAGCGCGTCCTGCTGACGTCCGCGGCCACGTGGGCGGTCCTCGGTGGCCGGTCACTCGTGCGCGAGGGCGAGACCATCGCGGCGCAGCTGGAGCGCGACGACCTCGCGGCGGCACGGCGTCAGGTGACGCACCTGGTGGGTCGCGACCCGAGCGGACTCGACGCGGACGGCGTGAGCCGCGCAGCCGTGGAGTCGTTGGCCGAGAACACCTCCGACGCCGTCGTCGCGCCGCTCCTGTGGGGCGCGGCGCTCGGGGTGCCGGGCCTCGTCGGCTACCGGGCGGTCAACACGCTCGACGCGATGGTGGGCCACCGCAGCCCGCGCTACGAGCGGTTCGGCTGGGCCAGCGCGCGGGTGGACGACGTCGCGAACCTGGTCCCGGCGCGGGTCTCCGCGGCACTCGCGGTGGTGCTCGCACCGGTCGTCGATGGGCGTCCCGCGGACGCGTGGACGGCCTGGCGGCGCGACGCCCGGAGCCACCCGAGCCCGAACGCCGGACCGGTCGAGGCGGCCTTCGCCGGAGCGCTCGGGGTGACGCTGGGTGGCGTCAACGACTACGCCGGACGGCTCGAGGACCGGGCGCGGATGGGCGACGGGCCCGCTCCCGACGTGGCCGACCTCCCCCGCGCGACGCGGCTCGCCACCGCGGTGGCGTGGGCCTCGGCCTGCGTCAGCGTGCTGCTCGCGCTCGCACCCAGGCGCGGGCTGCCGCGGCGTCGCGCACGACGCTGACGCCTTCCGGCGCCCCGGCGCGACGCACCACCACCACGGGGACCCCGCGCTCGGCGGCGACGTCCAGCTTGGCCTCGGTGTGGGAGCCGCCCGAGTCCTTCGTGACCAGCACGTCGGCCCCGGTCATCGCCTCGCGCTCGTGCTCGAGGGTGTACGGACCGCGGCTCTGGACGAGCGTCCACGACGTGGGCAGCTCGATCTCGGGCGGGTCGACGACGCGCACCACACAGGCGAGGTCACGCAGCGGCTCGACGAAGCGGTGCAGGGACTGACGGCCCACGGTCAGGAACGGGCGCTCGCCGAGCGTGGCCGTCACTCGGGCGGCCTCGTCGTGGTCGTCGACCCAGTGCCACGCGCCGGCGTCCGCCCGCTCCGACCAGCCCGGACGCTCGAGACGCACGAGCGGGACGTCAGTGCGCTCGCACGCGGCCGCGGCGTTGCCGCTGATGTTCTCGGCGAACGGGTGGGTGGCGTCCACCACGACGTCCACCCTTGCGTCGCGCAGGTGCGAGGCCAGCCCGTCGATCCCGCCGAAGCCGCCGATGCGGACCTCGCCCACGGGCAGTCGCGGACGGGCCACCCGGCCGGCCAGCGACGTCACGACGTCGTCGCCGTCCTGCACCAGCAGCTCGGCCAGGGCGCGGGCCTCCCGCGTGCCGCCCAGCACGAGGACCCTCACGCGTGCGGTCCGATCGTGGGCACAGTGGGCGCGCCCTGCTGCGCGAGCTGGAGCAGCGCGTCGACGTCGAGGTGCTGCTCGGCGAGGTCGCCGAGGAGGTCGAGTCGGCCCTCGCGCGCGGCCGCGAAGCTGACGCCCGAGGCGCTGAACGAGCCGCCGCGCGATCGTGCCGCGAGGTCGAGGACCGCGGTCCGGAGGTCGTCTGACTCCAGGCTCCCGTGCCACATCGTGCCCAGCACCGCGCCGACGCGCGCACCGCCGAGGAACTCCTCCGCGCCCGCGTCGCGGGTGATCCGGCCGTGGTGGATCTCGTAGCCACCGGCGGCGGCGCCCAGCGCCTCGCCCTCGGGCAGTCGCAGTGTCTTCTCGGCTGCGAACGTCGTCTCGACGGGAAGCAGCCCCAGTCCCGCGACGCTGGTCGGCTCGCCCGCCTCCACTCCCTCGGGGTCGTGCACGTGACGGCCGAGCATCTGGAATCCGCCGCAGATGCCCAGGACGGCGCGGCCCGACTCGGCGTGGCGCGTGATCGCGCGATCGAGGCCGCGCATCCGCAGCCAGGCGAGGTCGGAGACCGTCGCCCGCGTGCCGGGAAGCACCACGAGGTCGGCGTCGGCGAGGTCGCGCGGATCGGCGGTGAACACCACGTCGACGTCGGGCTCGAGGCCGAGCGCGTCCACGTCGGTGAAGTTGCTGATCCGGGGCAGCCGGATCACCGCGACGCGCAACGCGCCCTCGGCGCTGGTCCGGCGCCCTTCGAGGTCGAGGGCGTCCTCGGAGTCCAGCCACACGTCGGGGCTCCACGGCAGGGTGCCGAGGACCCGTCGGCCGGACAGGTCCTCCAGCTGCCGCAGGCCGGGCGCGAGGAGTGACTGGTCGCCGCGGAACTTGTTCACCACGAAGCCGGCGACGAGCGCCTGGTCGGCGGGCTCGAGCAGGGCCACGGTGCCGTAGAACGCGGCGAAGACGCCACCGCGGTCGATGTCGCCGACGACCACGACGGGCATGTCGGCGTGCCGGGCCAGGCCCATGTTGACGTAGTCGCCGGCACGCAGGTTGATCTCGGCCGGACTGCCGGCGCCCTCGGCGACCACGACGTCGAACCGCGACGCGAGGTCGTCGAACGCGGCGTGGGCGGCTGTGGCCAGGTGGGTGCGGCCGCCGATGAACTCGCGGCTGCTGATCTCGCCGGCGGGCTCGCCCATCACGACCACGTGGCTGCGGCGGTCGCCGCCCGGCTTGAGCAGGACGGGGTTCATCGCGGCCTCGGGCTCGGCGCCGGCGGCGAGGGCCTGGACCCACTGCGCGCGCCCGATCTCGGCGCCGTCGGCACACACCATCGAGTTGTTCGACATGTTCTGCGCCTTGTACGGCGCCACACGCAGGCCGCGTCGGGCGAAGGCCCGGCACAGGGCCGTGGTCACGAGGCTCTTGCCCGCGTCGGACGTGGTCCCGGCCACCAGGATCCGGGCGCTGCGGCGGGGCTCGGGGTGCACGGCTCCAGTATCGCGGAGGCCTACGCTGTGCTCGTGACCGGTTCCCCCACCTCGAAGCCGCTCCTGGCGATGCTGCACCTGCGCACCTCGCGACCCGCAGCACCTGACTTCCAGGTCGCCCTCGATGCGCTCAACGCGCCCACCGTCCGGGTGGCCGAGCAGCTGGGCTGGGAGGTCGTCCCGGTGGCGTCGGCCGAGGTCGACCGCTCGGTCACCGCCGCACTGGTCGCGCGGGCCGACGCCGTGGTCGTGATGGGCGGCGAGGACGTCGACCCGTCGCTCTACGGCGGTCCCACCACATACCCCGGCTCCGGCCATCACGAGCCGCTGGCCGACCTCGCCCACCTCGACGCCGTGCGCGCCTGCATCGAGACCGGCACTCCCCTGCTGGGCATCTGCCGCGGGCTGCAGATCATGAACGTCGCGCTGGGCGGCACTCTCGTCCAGCACCTCCCCACCAGCGCAGGGCACCGCGCCACCGGCGACGACCACTTCGTCCGCAACCGCGTGACCGTCACGGACGCGTCGCTCGCCACCGTCGTGGACGCCCGCGAGGACATCCGCTGCACCCACCACCAGGCGGTCGACCGGCTCGGCGACGGCCTGGTGGTCGCCGCCCTCGCCGCGGACGCCGTCGTCGAGGCCGTCGTGCACGAGACGGCGCCCCTCACCGGCGTGCAGTGGCACCCCGAGCACCCGCAGACCGCCGACGCCCAGCTGGCGCCGCTGCTCCTGCGCCTCGCGTCGCAGCTCGACGACGGCTCGCTGACTACGGTCGCCTGAGGCGCGCCCGGTCGGCGGCGAACCCGGCCACGTCGCGCACGGTCGACTCCAGCGCGGCCGGCAGCCAGTGCCGGAAGATGACGTCGGCGCCGTGCACGAGCCCGATGTTGACGCGAGCCGCCACGTCGACGCCGGCCCGCGCCAGCCTCCGCGCGAAGGCGATGCCCTCGTCGCGCAGCGGGTCGAGCTCGTTGACCGCGACCACGAACGGCGGCAGTCCGCGCAGCTCGTCCTCGGAGGCGAAGTACGGCCACGCGATGGGGTCCTCGGCATGCTCGCCGGTGGGGTCGTAGGCCCGCACCAGCAGCGCCATGCCGCCGTTCTCGATGAAGTACCCGTCGTTCTCGACGAGCGACGGGAGCTCGGTGAGGCGGCGCTCGTGGTCCCAGGCGTAGCCGCCGCTGATGTACGGGATGCTCGCGTAGACACCGTCGATGGCGTCGAGGCGGCCGCGTCGCTTCGCCAGCAGCGTCGTGGCGATCGCGAGGTTGCCTCCTCCCGACTCGCCCTGCACGACGACGCCGGACAGGCCCAGCGACTCCCGGTGCTCGTCGACCCACAGCACGGCCGCGAGGCAGTCCTCGACCCCGGACGGGAAGGGGTGGTGTCCCTCGGCGGTCCAGGCGTTGCGGAAGTCCACCATCACCACGACGGAGCCGGCGGCCGCGAGATCCGTGCACCAGCGGCGGTGGACGCGGTTGTCGGTGGTGAGGATCGTCATGCCGCCGCCGTGCGTGTAGACCAGGCCGGGCAGCACGCCCTCCACCCCGGCGGGCCGGAAGACGTGCAGCGTGATCTCGTTGCCGTCGACCCCGAGGATCGTCTCGGTCGAGGTCTCGACGTCGTCGCGGTCCGTGGGCAGGTCCAGGGCGATGGAGTCGTAGACGGCCTGGAAGCCGTCGTGGGACGCGCCCACGGCGGCCAGGACGGTCGGCAGGTCGTCGCTCGCCGAGACCGGCGGTGCAGCGGCCACCTCGTCCAGGCCGAAGGTCGCGAGCGCCTCGACCATGGCGGGCGAGAAGCGCGGGTCCGTCCGCGGACCGCTGGACCCGTCGCCGAGGCGGCCGGGAGGGGTGTAGGTAGAGCGTTCGGGGGTCACGGTCATGGCGGGCACCTTTGTGGCGTGGGTCACGTTTGGCTCGGATCCTATGACCGAGAATGCAACATGACAAGACGTTTGTTACATCTGGGCGGTGAGTCCTCAACCTCACTCTGGATGGAGCGGTGAGTCCTCAACCTCAACGGACCCGTCAGAGGTTGAGGAGGCACCGGACCGCCGCGGGAGGGGTTGACCACTCACCGCTCGAGCAGCGGTCCCGGAGGTCGAGCGGGCGGAGTCACGGCCGGAGCAGGGCCTCCAGCACGCGCTGTGCCGCCTCGGGTGCGGGCGGTGCGCCCGTGATCGTTGGCAGGTAGACGTAGGACTCCACGAGCCGCACGCACGCGTAGGCCAGGTCGTGGGCCGGCACGGAGTCGGTGGTGCGACCCTCCGCGACGTCGACCTCGACGTATGCGCGGACGGCGTCGACGAAGCGTGCGTGGAAGCCGTAGTCGGCCGTGGTCATCACCCGCATGAGGAACGCGTTGTTCTCCTCGTTGAAGCGACGGACCTCGGGCCAGGAGAACATCGCGCGCAGGAACCCGCCCAGCACGAGCGGGACCCGCGGGCCGGGCACGTCGCGGGCCGCCTCCCACTCCTGGCGCATCGTCAGCTCGGTCAGCTGCCAGGTCACGTCGACCAGCATCTGCTCCTTGGTGCCCACCCAGCGGTAGAGCGTCACCCGGTTCACACCGAGCTCGGCCGCCATCCGGCCGAGGTCGAGTCCCTCGCCGTTCAGGTAGGCCCGGCGGCCGAGCCGGTACGCATCAGCCTTCGTCGGTCGCGCCCGCGGACCCTCGGCGTCCTCGCGTCCCTTCATGCCCCGCACCCTAGCGGCGCGACGCGCACCCTGAGCGCAGGCGGCCGGGACCCTGAGCACGACTCGGGGTGCGGTCAGGGGCTCGTCCGGGGACGGGCCCGATGTGCCGGGAGGCCTCGCGGCACGACGCTGGGCCTCATGATCACAGTCGATTCCCTCTCGAAGTCCTACGGCGGTCACACCGCCGTGGACGACGTGTCCTTCACGGCCCGTCCCGGCCGTGTCACGGGCTTCCTCGGCCCCAACGGCGCCGGCAAGTCCACGACGATGCGAGTGATGGTGGGGCTCACCCCGCCGTCCAGTGGCGACGTCCACGTCCTCGGTCGCCGGTTCAGTGACCTCCCCGACCCGGGACGCGAGGTCGGCGTCCTGCTCGACGCCTCCGCCCAGCACGCGGGCCGCACCGGTCGCGAGATCCTCACGATCGCCGCCATGACCATGGGTCTGCCCCGCACCCGCGTCGACGAGATGCTCCAGCGCGTCAGCCTGACGCCCGTCGAGGCCGGCCGTCGCGTCCGCAACTACTCCCTCGGCATGCGTCAGCGCCTCGGCATCGCCACCGCGCTGCTGGGCGACCCCGAGGTGCTGATCCTCGACGAGCCCGCCAACGGCCTCGACCCGGCCGGCATCCGCTGGATGCGCGACCTGCTCCGCGGCTTCGCGGACGACGGCGGCACGGTGCTGCTCTCGTCCCACCTGCTGCACGAGATCGAGGTCATCGCCGACGACCTCGTCGTCATCGGCAACGGGCGGATCGTCGCGCAGGGCTCGAAGGAGGAGCTGCTGGCCAGCGCGGGCACCCTGGTCCGCGCCGCCGACGGCGCCGCGCTGGCGGCCGCGCTGCAGACGGCCGGCATCGCGGCTCGGCCCACCGCCGAGGGAGCGGTGCTCGCCGAGTCCGACCTGACCAGCGTCGGGAACGCGGCCTTCGCGGCCGGCATCCCCGTCCTGGAGTTGCGGGCCGCCGACGGCGCCCGCCTGGAGGAGATGTTCCTCTCCCTGACCGCGGAGACCCAGCGCGACCGCGTCCAGCATCGTTCCGAAGGAGCAGCAGCATGAGCACCACCATCACCCCCGCCGCGGCCGGCGTGGCCGCGAGCCGCCCGGCGCGCCCGGTCCCCGCCCGGACGCCGTTCGCCCGGATCCTGCGCGTCGAGCTGCGCAAGATGTTCGACACGCGCTCGGGCTTCTGGCTCATGGCCAGCGTCGTCCTGCTGTCGATCGTCGCCACCGTCGCGACGCTGATCTTCGTGGACAGCGAGAACCTGTCCTACGAGCACTTCGCGAGCGCCGTCGGCTTCCCGATGACGGTCATCCTGCCGATGATCGCGATCCTCGCGGTCTCCAGCGAGTGGAGCCAGCGCACCGCACTGACGACGTTCACGCTCGTCCCCCACCGTGGGCGCGTCCTGACGGCGAAGGCCCTCATGACGGTCGTCATCGGCGTCGTCTCGATGCTCATCGCGGGCGCGGCCGGCGTCGTCGGCAACCTCGTCGGCTCCGCGATCGCTGGCGTCGACCCCGTGTGGGACGTCTCGATCCGCGAGTTCTCCCAGATCGTCCTTGCGAACGAGATCGGGATGCTGATGGGCCTGATGCTGGGCATCGTCCTGCGGAACTCCCCCGGCGCGATCGTCGCGTACTTCGTGTACTCGCTCGTGCTGCCCGGCGCCTCGAGCGCCCTGGCCAGCACGCAGCAGTGGTGGGCCGAGCACGGCCCGTGGTTCGACCTCAACTGGGCCACGATGCAGCTCTTCGACAACAAGCTGACCGGAGAGATGTGGGCCCAGCTCGGCACCTCGGCCCTGCTGTGGCTGGTGGTCCCGCTGGCCCTGGGGACGCGGGCGCTGCTGCGCTCCGAGGTGAAGTGAGTCGCTGAGGCGAGGGCCCCGGGTGTCCGCCCGGGGCCCTTCCCGGGGCTCAGATCAGCTCCATCACGGGTCCTTCGTGGACGGCCCGATAGACCACGTTGCGCATCGCATTGGCCTGGTCCGAGGTGAGGGTGCGGTCAATGGGGCGGAGCACGATGCGCAGCAGCAGATTGACCTGACCGTCCCGGGTGCCGAGCCGAGCGCGTGCCGGCCCGGTCAGCTCCTCGTGCGTCGTGCGACCGAGGACGTCGATGGACTCGACGACGTCCGCGTCGTCGCCCAGCGCGATCCGGATGCGGTCACCCAGCGTCTCCTCGTCTTCCTCCGCACCGACCACCACCGAGATGTCGCGCCGCGTCGCCGGCAGCAGCGAGACGTGCTGCCACGGCGCCAGGGTCCGCATCTGGGCGGCGATGCGCGGATCCTCCGCCCGGAGGTAGCGAATGTCGGGGATGCCCTTGCGCAGCATCAGCGCCCGCTCCAACCCCATGCCGAGCGCCAGACCGGACCACCGGTCCGGGTCGAGACCGGAGCCGCGCAGCACCTCGGGATGGATGCGTCCGCACTCGGCGAGCTCGAGCCATGCGCCCTCGTGCAGGACGTCGATCTGCCGGCCGCCCACCGTGTAGGGGTGCGAGACGTCGGTCGTCCTCCACGCGGCGCCCGGGAGCACCGTCTCGACGACGCGGCTGATCATGCTGAGCATGTCCTCATCGCTCGTGGCAGGCGTGCTGCGGATGCGCCAGAGATCGACCTGGTGCGGTTCTCCCACGTGGCTGCGGTCCACGGCGTCACGCCGGTAGACGAGGCCCGGCGCCACGATCAGCTCGTCGACCTCACGACGTCCCGCGTACTCCTCGAGGGCGGCGGGCAGCTCAGCGCTCGTGTGGCTGCGGAGCATCACCGTGGGACTGACGTAGCGGGTGTAGCGACGGGCGCGGGTGACGTCGTCGTGGTGGTAGCCCAGGCGGTCGTAGTTCTCGCGGACGGGCACGATCGGCGAGTGACGTACGTGGCGGACGGAGGCACCCCACGCGGACTCCAGCGCATCCACGACGGATGCGAGGAGAGTCTGCATGACGTGCTCACCTTGAGCGGGATCGGTGAGGTCGCGCAGGTTCAGTGCGCGGCAGAGCTGGTCAGGGGTGAGGTGGTCGGCGTGCGACATGAGGAGGTCTCCAAAAGGTTGCAGGTGGTCGAAGGAGCGGAGCTTCCCCCCGGCCGTGCCTGCGGAGACCTGCGGCGCTACGAGCGCGCGTCGACGACCCCGCGGCCTTCACCCGGCCGGGGGTCGCGAAATCGCTGATGCCTGTGCACGACGCCAGCCTACCGGGGTGCCCGGTGCCGCAGCGCCCACCGCAGCGGCACGTACGCGAGCAGCATCACGACCGCCGTGCCGGCCGACAGCAGCACGCGGTGGTCGGCGTACAGGAGCCCGGCGATCGCTCCGCCGGCCAGCGCCGCGACGCCCTGGTAGGCGGCGAACACGCCGTAGGCGGTGGCCAGGCGCTCCCGCGGCACCAGGTCGGCCACGAGCGCCTTGACGGCGGAGTCCTGCAGACCGGTCGCGGCACCCCACAGCACGATGCCCAGCAGCGCGAGCCCGAGCCCGTCGAGGAAGACCAGGGCCGGCACCGGCGCGACGACGAGCGGCAGCACCATCAGCGTGCCGCCGCCCCACCGGTCGAAGGCCACGCCGGCGACGAGGGCGGCCAGTGCGGACGCGGCCATGGCGCCGGCGTAGACGACCGGCACCGCCGCCGTCCTCACGAGGTCCTGCTCGGCGAGGTGGTAGCCGAACAGGCCGAAGGTCAGCAGGCCCGCGGTCGTGATCGCGATCGCGAGGGCGAAGGCGTGGAACCGCGCGGGCAGTCGCTCGCCGTCGCCCAGGGCCGGCACCGGCACCTCCTCCAGGCCGGGGGTCGCGAGACGACGCCGCAGCACCGCCAGGATCAGCAGCGCGATGACGCCGGGGATCGCCAGCACCGCGAGCCCGGCCTGGACGCTCCACACGGCGGCGACGCCGGCCACCACGAGAGGCCCCGCGAACGCCCCGACCTGATCGAGTGCCTTGTGCACGCCGAAGCCCTTGCCGCGGCCCACGGACTGCGCGGCCGAGGCGAGCAGCACCGACTTCGACGGGCTCCGCAGGGCCTTGCCCGTGCGCTCGGCGAGGATCAGCAGCGTCGCGACGGCGAGGCCGGCCGAGCCCAGCTCGGGTGCGACGGCCAGCAGCGGCACGCACACCGCGGTCAGGCCGTAGCCGATCCCGGTGAGCAGCCAGTGCCGCTGCGTGCGGTCGGCGACCCGGCCCGCCACGAGGCGCAGCACGAGCGCCGCCGCCTCGCCAGCACCGGTGATCAGACCGACGGTCGCGGCCGAGGCGCCGAGCTCGCCGAGGTAGGGGCCCGCGATCGACCGCATCCCCTCGTAGACCATATCGGCGAAGAGGCTGACCAGGCCGAACGCGAACACGCCGCGCCACGGCGACCAGGTCCTGGCGGGGGTCGACACCCTCCGAGGGTCCCAGAGGTCGAGCCCCACCCGTGCCTCAGGGCAGGCCGAGCAGCGCGGCGACCTCGCGGTCGCTGACGGCTGTGAAGTCGCGGTACCAGTGCCCGACCGCAGCGAAATGGAGCGGCATGTGGAGCACGACCACCTCGTCGGCCTCGATCAGGACGTCAGCGACCCCCGTCGGTGCCACGGGCGACGCGACGACCACGCGGATCGCGCCCCGCACCCGCGCCGCCCGGCACGCGACCCGCACCGTCGCTCCCGTGGCGATCCCGTCGTCCACGAGCAGGGCGGTACGCCCGGTGAGGTCCAGCGGTTCCCGGGCGGAACGGAGGCGCCGGACACGCTCGTCCAGCGCCTCCCGCTCCCGCCGCTCCACCTCGCGCACCTGCTGCTCGGTCGTGCCCTCGAAGGCGACCAGCGCCTCGTCCAGCACTTCGCTCCCGCCCTCGCCGATCGCGCCCATGGCCAGCTCGGCATGGAACGGGAAGCCGAGCTTGCGCACCACGACCACGTCGAGCGGTGCGTCCAGCGCGCGGGCGACCTCGAACGCGACCGGCACACCGCCGCGCGGCAGTCCGAGCACGACGAGCTCCGGTCCCCGCAGGTGCCGCACCAGCGGGACCAGTCGACGTCCGGCGTCGGTCCGGTCGGCGAACCGCGGGGAGGCGCGCGACCACATGCCCGTCCTCAGAGCGGCGAGTGGACGAACGGCAGGAACCTCGACACCCAGTCGATCCGGTCGTCCAGCCAGCCGAGCAGTCCGAGTGAGCTGGTGATGGACGCCGGCGGGTCCGAGACGAGGGTGTCCGCGCGCAGCAGCCGCTCGAAGTCCAGCTCCACCGGGTCGGCTCGCGGGTGGCCCTGCCGGTCGAGGAAGGCGACGCCCGCCGAGCGGAGCACCGAGACGACCTCCTGCGCGAGGATGCCGTAGCCGATCGTCGTCGGGTGGACGCCGTCGAGGGAGAACAGACCGCCCTCGGTGCGCCCGTCGGGGCCCGAGCGGAAGAACCGAGTGGTCGGCACCGGGTCCAGCCGCCTCAGCGCCGCCGGGAGCTCGTACGGCTCCCACCACGCCGGACGGGCCCACGGGCTGGCGACGTAGCGGCGGGTCGCGAGCCGGTCGAGCAGGCCGCCCATGTCGAACAGGTGCCAGTCGAGGCCGGACTCCCTGGCGGCCCGAACCGACGCGATGATCGTCTCGTTGTAGGCGTCGATCGCCGAGTCGATCGCGCGGACCTCGTCCTCGACGAGGTGCGGGTCGTGCCGCGGGTCGAAGCCCTCGTCCGTCACCCACGGCCGCGTGTAGAACGGGAAGTACCGCGAGTCAGGACGCACCTTCTGGTGCGTGCCCCGGGCGATCGGCGCGATCGTGACCGACGGGACCGTCGCCACCACGACGTGCTGGGCGGGGATCCTGCGCAGCCGCGCGACGAGGTCGGCCCAGTCGGCCTCGAACGCGCTCGGTCGCCAGATCGTGCAGCCGGCCCGGGCGTCGCGTCGCTGAGCGAGCGTCAGCTCGGCGTAGCCCTCGGGCGTCCACACGGTCTCGAGGGAGACGACGGAGCCCAGCGCGTTGTTGGACCCCAGGACGACCACGAGCGTCTCGATCCCCTCGTCCACCGCGAGGTCCTCGATCGCGTCGAGGACGGTCCGCCGCGGGTCGTCGCCGGCGGCGCGGCGCAGGACGGGCCACGCCGCTCGCGCGTGGTGGTGCTCGACCAGCTGGCCGAGGAAGTCGTCCGTCGTCGGCGCCGCGAGCGTCCGCTCGATGCGGGCCTCGGTCGTCACCAAGGGGTCCAGGACGTCCCAGCCGTAGACGGCCATGTTGTGGAACGGGGCGCCCCGGCCGGGCGGACGGGAGCCGGTCCCGCGCTCCCAGAAGTCTTCGATGCTGTCCATGTGGTCGCGCAGCCACGGCGCCGCTCGGAGGCTCTCGAGCAGGTCGAGTCGGCTGCCGAACCGCCGGTCGAACTCCCGCGCCAGCCGTTCGAGGTCGACCGGGAGGCCACCGGGCCCGGTGGGCCACTCATAGGTCGGGTACGTGAACTCCTGCGCCGACAGTCCGAGCTCGTAGGCCACCATGGCGGGCCACGACAGGTCGGTCCGGTGGATCGCACCGCTCATGAACCCGTGCGTGAGCGAGTCCCCCACCGTGACCAGGCGGTGGCGCGCCTGCCGCGCCGGAGCGGCGGCCGTGACCGAGACACCGAGCGTCGTGTCGGTCTCGGGACGTCGCGGCTCACTGCGGATCTCCACCTCACGCGGAGTCGCCTGCCGAGCCCGCATCGTCCTCACCCTCTCGACGAGAGTCAGCCTCGTCGGACGTGGAACCGCAGCGCTTCCTCCACGACGTCGAACGCATCGGCTGTCGTGATGTGGCGGCTCTCGGGCGTGTAGCCCGCGCACAGCACGCCTCGTCGCACGGCCCGCCTGGCGGACTCGAGAGAGGTGTCGCTGCGGCCAGCCACGATCTCGGCCAGCTCGTCGACGTCCACCAGGCCAAGGGTGGGAAGCCCGCCGTCGGGAGCGCATGCAGACATCAGGAGCGCCATCTCGTCGGCGCCGCGGGGCTCCCGCGCAGGCTTGGCAGGAGGGCGCGCGGGCACCCATCTCCTCGCCACCGCCTCACCTGCGGCGCGGCTCCAGTACCTCATCCGGTTCGGCAAATGCATGGTCACGACCCCCTCCGCACCGCTGTCGCCCACTGCGGTGCCGATGAACCCAGCCTAGAGAGTTCCTGCCGTCCCACAACTGGGGCGCCGATCCATCGTCGTGCGGATCGGGCGAGCCTCCTCAGACATGACGAAAGCCCCGGTCTCCCGGGGCTTTCCGTTGTCGGGCTGACAGGATTTGAACCTGCGACCCCCTGACCCCCAGTCAGGTGCGCTACCAAGCTGCGCTACAGCCCGTGACAACCTGCAAGAGTCTACCGTAGGTCCTCCCGGGCCCGAGCAAGGCCTCCCGCACGATCGGCCGGCCCCACACTTTGGAGCGCCCCGACGCCTCAAGAAGCCGGTCTTCCCCAGTCTTCGGCTGTCACCGCCACAGAGCCATCCGCGGTGTCCCTACACGGATCTTGCGTCCAGCGCTTGTAACGTCTGCCGCGTGAAGCCGTCAGTCAAGACTTCGAGCGCCGAACGCATTCCATTGGCCCTAGACGCGTGGACGCCCTCGTCCGAGGGAATCGCGCTGGTCGGAGGCACCGATCGGCTCCGCGTCGAGGCTCCCGGTCTTGGCGAGAGCTTCGCACGGTGCAGCCCGCGAGACCTGGGCTTGGCCTCCCGACGCCCCTACCGGATTCGCGCCACGGCGAACCTCGAGTCGCCTGTCGATCCGATCCTCTCTCCTCATGCCCTTCGCATGGTCTTGACACGCACCGGCCGCAGCAAGACCCGTGAGGTTGTGTCCCGTTCGTGGCCCGCCGTCAACAGTTACGGCGCCCACCGCATCGAACTTGTCCTAGACCGCGCCGATCTTCGTGGCGATGTGCAACTCGAACTCCACCTCGGTGGCCGGGGGGGGGTGACATGGTCCGACTTGCGAGCGGAGCCGATACCGGGTGCTGCCACGCGGAGGTTGCGCCGCGCCTCTCTCAAGGACGTCAGCACGTCATGGGACGCTCGCGTGGAGCTTGCACGTCGCATTGCCGCGCAGGACAGTGTTGCTGCCGCCGAACTTCTGCATTCCGTGCTCGACGATCCGAGGACGACCGCATCGATTGCGCATGAAGCCGCTCGCCTCGATCAGCGGGTGCATTCACGCGCGGACATTTCAGACAAGCGCCACTGGCGCCGGCGCTTGGTCGCAGCCAACAAGACGGCCGCACGATTGGAGGAGCGGCTGCCATGGTCGACAGTCGTTGCGATGCTGCGGACGCGTGCGGGCAACTTTCGTGATCGAGCCCATCTCTGGCAGTTCTTCGAGCCCCGCATCGAGGATCTCCGGGCGGCCGCCGCATCGGAACGGGTACCAGCCCGTCCATCAGACCGTGTGTTCACCTACTGGGCACAGGGACTCGATCATGCGCCACCCATCGTTCGCGAGAACGTCGCTCGAATGCGCAGCATGTTCGGCGACAGACTCGTGGTCCTGACCGACGAGTCCAAGGACGATTGGGTTCCGAGGCCAGCATTCGAGGACTATCGACCCCGCATGGTCCCACGTGAGCATTCCGACGTCCTACGTCTCGACCTGCTCCGCAAGTACGGAGGACTCTGGCTCGACGCGACGTGCCTGGTCACCGCGGCATTCACCGTCCCGAAGGGTTTCTTCGCGTTCCCCAAGGAGGGCAAGCGCGCGGAAGGCACCCCTCGGCTCTCGGTGTGGGCGTTAGCGTCAGAGCCCGGCGGTTACCTGGCTTCAGTCTTTGCCGAAGCACTCCACGCCTATTGGTCGACGTACGACGAGGCACTGGACTACTACTTCATACATCACATCTTCGAGGTCCTGTGTCTTCTGGACCCAACGTTCGATGAGGAATGGCAGCGCGCGGCAACGGTGGGCAGGAGTTGGGGTATCGCGCCCCGCGAGCTCTACCGCGTCATGGGCAACGAGTACGACCCGGATAGAGCCGCTGAGATCCTCGAAGGATCACCCGTGCACAAGTTGAATCACAAGGGACCTGCTCGACGTGCGAACAGCCGATCCTTTCTCGCAGCCGTGCTCGACGGCCGTATGTAGGACCGGGCTTCGTCGACTCTGGGGACCGCAAGGTCGTCACGGGCCCAGCCGGGCACCAGAATGGGCCCATGGCCGTCATCGAGAACTCCAAGGTCGCCATCGTCGGAGCCGGCAGCGTGGGCACCGCGATCGCCTACGCCTGCCTCATCCGCGGGTCCGCGCGCACCATCGCCCTCTACGACGTGAACCGGCCCAAGGTCGAGGCGGAGGTGCTCGACCTCCAGCACGGCGCCCTCTTCACGGGCAGCAGCCAGATCATCGGCGGCGCCGACCCGGAGGTGGTCGCGGGCGCGCATCTCGTCGTCATCACGGCGGGTGCGAAGCAGGATCCCGGGCAGACCCGGATCGACCTCGCCGGCACGAACGTGAGGATCCTCGAGCAGATGCTGCCGGTCCTCATGGAGCACGCGCCGAACGCGGTCTACGTGCTCGTCACGAACCCCTGTGATGTGCTGACGGTCGCCGCGCAGCAGATCACCGGCCTTCCCGAGGAGCGCGTGATGGCGTCCGGCACCGTGCTCGACACGTCGCGGCTGCGCCAGCTGCTGGCCACCCGCGCCGGCGTCGCCCCGAACAGCGTGCACGCCGACATCGTGGGCGAGCACGGGGACACCGAGTTCGCGCTGTGGTCGCAGGCGCGCATCGGACCCGTGCCGATCCTGGACTGGGCGCCCTCCCCCACGGCCTCGGACCAGAGCCCGTTCTCGCACCGCGAGCTCGACGAGATCACCGACCGGGTCCGCAACGCGGCCTACGCCGTGATCGAGGGCAAGGGCGCCACCAACTACGCGATCGGCGTCTCGGCGACCCGGATCATCGAGGCGGTCCTGCGCGACGAGAACGCCGTGCTGCCCGTCAGCATCGTCCACCGCGGCCACCACGGCATCGACGGCGTCGCGCTCTCGCTGCCCAGCATCGTCAATGCCAAGGGCGTCTCGCGCGTGCTCGACGTGCGGATGTCCGCCCACGAGGAGCGCCAGCTCCACTCGTCCGCCGACGCACTCCGGAAGGTCCAGCAGGACCTCGGCATCTGACCTCGACCCGTCGTGCAGTCGACCCGAGGCGGTGTCGGTGGGCGTCCCTAGGTTGGACGCATGGACCAGGTCGAGCAGCTGCTGCTGCAGAGCGCGGCGCGAGCACAGGCACGCGCCGAGTTCGCGCTGTGGTCGCTCGTCCTCACCTCCCACGAGTCCGCGTGTGCCGAGGTCGACGCCGAGGAGGCGCCCGAGATCGGCAAGGAGCTCGGTCGTCGCGAGGTGACCTTGCACCTCGCCCAGGCGCTGCGGATGACCGAGCACCGTGTGTGGGGCCTCGTCAACGATGCGGGCACGCTGCGCGACCGGGCGCCGCGCACGTGGATCGCGTTCGGCGACGGGTCGATCGACGCCACCCGCGCCGGACTGATCGCCACCACGGTCGACCAGCTCGAGACCACGGCGGCCGCCGAGGCGCTCGACGCCTCCGTCGTCGCCTACGCCACCACGCACACCACCGGCGAGCTCCGGTCCTGGCTGCGACGGATGCGCGCCCGACTCGAGCCCGAGCAGGTCAGCGCCGAGGCCCAGCGCTCGGTCGAGACCCGGCGCGTCGACGTCAGCCACAACGGCGACGGAACGTCCTGGCTGAGTGCGCTCCTGCCCACCCACGTCGCGATCGCGGTCGGCCACCGGCTGCGGCGTGCGGCGAAGGCACTGCCGAAGATCGACGCCGAGACGGGCGAGATCGACCGCCGCACCCGCGACCAGCGCCAGGCCGACCTCGTGGGCCACTGGCTCACGTCCTGCACCGGCACCGAGACCGACATCCGCGCCGAGATCGCCATCAGCATCGACGCCACCGACCTCGTCGGTCTCACCGATGGTCCGGGCGTCACCCGAGACGGCGAAGCGGCACTGCCGGCCGAGTGGGTCCGCGAGCTCGCCGCCTCCGAGACCACGCTCTTCCGCCGCCTCGTCCTCGATCCGCTCGGCCGGGTGCTCGACACCACCAGCCTCGGCTACCAACCGCCGGACTCCCTCCGGGCCGCCCTGCACTGGAGGGACGGCACCTGCCGGGTGGCCAGCTGCCGAGCACCGGTGGCCGAGACCGATCTCGACCACGAGCTGGCCTACGACCGGGGCGGCACCACCAGTGCCGCGAACCTGCGCTGCCTCTGTCGCAAGCACCACAACATGAAGTCGCACGGACGACTGCCCGAGAAGTTCATCGCACCCGCGGTCGAGCACCGCGAGCGGTGGCACCTGCCCGCGCCCGTCGTGGCGGAGCTCGACCTGTGGCCGGCGGTCTAGATCAGGCGAGCGTCGTCGTCGAGGTCCGTCACCGTAACGCTGAGGCCGTCGAGCTCGAGCCGGCGTTTGGCCTCCAGCGCCATGCGGCGACCCACGTCGGTGACCTCGTCGACGCGGCGGATGTCGAACACGACCCGCTGCGTCTCCGGCGGGTTCTCCACCAGGTGACGGATCAGCGACTCGGCGCTCGCGAAGAGCAGGTCGCCACCCAGCACGTAGGTCGTGGAGTCGTCCTCCACCCGCACGTCGGCCAGCGCCGAGCGCGACGGACGACCGGGGTTCATCAGGTGCATGCCCATGTCGTCCGACAGGCGGCGCATCATCTCCACGCCGCGGGCGCTGTTGCCGTGCGCGTCCAGGCCGGGCGAGAACACCGCGACGCCCACCTGGCCCGGCAGCACGCCGATGATCCCGCCCGAGACGCCGCTCTTCGCCGGGATGCCCACGGTGCTGAGCCAGTCGCCCGCCGCGTCGTACATCCCGCACGTGGCCATCACGCTGAGCACCTGCCGGGCGGTGGCCTCGGCCATCAGCCGCTCCCCCGTCTCGGGCTGGACGCCACCGTTCGCCAGCGTGGCCGCCATCCGCGACAGGTCGCGCACGTCCACCGCCAGCGAGCACTGACGCACGTAGCGCTCGACCGCGTCGACCGGGTCCTCGACGACGCCGTAGGCCGCCATGAGGTGCGCGAGCGCCAGGTTGCGGTGCACGGAGCCCATCTCGGACTCGTAGACGGCCTCGTCCAGCTCCAGCTCGCGGCCGGCCAGCTTCGAGGCGAACTCGGCGAAGCGCTCGAACGAGCCCACCAGCCCGGCGGTCGCGATCGCGCCGGCGTTGATCATCGCGTTGTGGGGCCGGCCGGTCTCGGAGTCCACCGATATCTCGTTGAACGCCTCACCCGAGGGCTCGACGTCGATCTTGGCGTGCACGGCGTCCCAGCCCAGGTGCTCGATCGCCACCGCGTACGCGAACGGCTTCGACATCGACTGGATCGTGAAGCGGTGCTCGGCGTCGCCCGCGCTGTGGTGCGCGTCGTCCACCGTGCTGATCGCGATCGCCGACAGGGACGGGTCGACCTTCGCCAGCTCGGGGATGTAGTCGGCGGGCTCGCCCTCGATGCCGCCGCAGGCCTGGAGGACCTCGTCGAGGTAGTCCGGGACGGGCGAGCGCATCAGCGGCGCTCGCGCTTCTTGCGCGGGCGCTGCTGCAGGTGGATCGGGCTGCCCACGAAGCCGAACTCCTCGCGCAGCCGGCGCTCGATGAAGCGCAGGTAGCCCGCCTCGAGCTTGCCCGAGGTGAACAGCACGAACGTGGGCGGAGCGGTGGACGCCTGCGTGCCGAAGAGGATCTTCGGCTGCTTGCCGCCGCGCACGGGATGCGGGTGCTCGGCCACGAGACGCCCGAGGAACGAGTTCAGCGCGCCGGTGGACACACGGGTCTCCCAGCCCTCGAGCGCCGCGTCGAGCGCGCGCACGAGGCGGTCGATGTGCCAGCCGGTGCGGGCCGCGACGTTGATGCGCGGCGCCCACGGGATCTGCACGAGGTCGCGCTCGATCTCGCGGTCGAGGTAGAAGCGGCGCTCGTCGTCGACGAGGTCCCACTTGTTGAAGGCCAGCACGACGGCGCGGCCGGTCTCCTCGATCGTGTTGATGATGCGCAGGTCCTGCTCGGTGATCGACTCGCTCGCGTCGATCACCATGACCGCGACCTCGGCGCGCTCGATCGCGCTGGAGGTGCGCAGGCTGGCGTAGTACTCGTGGCCGCTGGCGGTCTTGACGCGCTTGCGGATGCCGGCGGTGTCGATGAAGGTCCACAGGCGCCCGCCCAGCTCGACGAGCTCGTCGACGGGGTCGACCGTGGTGCCCGAGGCGTTGTCGACGACGACGCGGTCCTCGCCCACCAGCTTGTTGAGCAGACTGGACTTGCCCACGTTGGGCTTGCCGACGATCGCCACGCGACGCGGGCCGGCGGGAGCGTCGAAGTCCTCGGGCGGTGCCTCGGGCAGGGCACTCATGATGGCGTCGAGCAGGTCGCCGCTGCCGCGGCCGTGCAGGGCGGAGACGGGGTACGGCTCGCCGAGGCCGAGGTTCCACAGTGCGGCGGCCTCGAGCTCGCTCTTCTGGTCGTCCACCTTGTTCGCCGCGAGGACGACCGGCTTGCCGGCGTCGCGCAGCAGGCGCACGACGCGGTCGTCGACGTCGGTGGCGCCCACGCGGGCGTCGACGACGAACAGGATCGCGTCGGCGACGGCGATGGCGACCTCGGCCTGGGCGGCGATCCGCTCGGCCATGCCCTTGGCGTCGGGGTCCCAGCCGCCCGTGTCCACGACGGTGAACGCGCGACCGTTCCAGACCGCGTCGTAGGGGACGCGGTCGCGAGTCACGCCGGGGACGTCCTCGACGACGGCCTCGCGGCGTCCGATGATGCGGTTGACCAAAGTCGACTTGCCGACATTGGGACGGCCGATGACGGCGAGAACGGGCTGTGTGGACACCCGCACAGCCTATCGGGGCGGTGTCTGCGCCGTGGAGGCGAACTGCGCGGCGTACAGCCGCTGGTACGCGCCCTCCGCCGCGATGAGCTCGTCGTGCGTGCCCTGCTCGACGATCCGACCCTGTTCCATGACGACGATCAGGTCCGCGTCGCGGATCGTGGAGAGCCGGTGCGCGACCACGAAGCTGGTGCGTCCGGAGCGCAGGTCGTTCATCGCCGACTGCACGAGGGCCTCGGTGCGGGTGTCCACCGAGCTGGTCGCCTCGTCGAGCACGAGGATCGCTGGATCGGCCAGGAACGCCCGCGCGATCGTGAGCAGCTGGCGCTGTCCGGCGCTCACTCCCCCGCCGTCGTCGGTGATCACGGTGTCGTAGCCGTCGGGCAGCGTGCGCACGAAGTGGTCCACCGAGGCCGCCTGCGCCGCCGCGAGGATCTGCTCCTCCGTCGGGTCGTCGGCGCCATACGCGATGTTCTCCCGGATCGTGCCCGAGAACAGCCACGTGTCCTGCAGGACGACGCCGAAGTCGTCTCGGAGCTCGCGCCGGCTCATGTCCGCGATGTCGACGCCGTCGAGCGTGATGCGCCCGCCGTCGACCTCGTAGAAGCGCAGCACGAGGTTCGTCAGCGTGGTCTTGCCCGCGCCGGTGGGTCCGACGATCGCGACGGTCTGTCCGGGCTCGGCCACGAGCGAGAGGTCCTCGATGAGCGGCTCGTCGGTGTACGAGAAGTCCACGTGGTCGAAGGCGACGCGGCCGCGCAGCGGATCGGGCTCGGGCGCGTCGACGCGATCGGGACGCTCGCGCTCCTCGTCGAGGAACGCGAACACGCGCTCGGCCGACGCCATGCCCGACTGCAGCAGGTTCACCATCGCGGCGACCTGCGTGAGCGGCTGCGTGAACTGGCGCGAGTACTGGATGAACGCCTGCACCGAGCCGAGCGACAGCGATCCGTTGGCGACCCGCAGGCCGCCCACCACGGCGACCAGGACGTAGTTGAGGTTCGAGACGAACATCATGAGCGGCTGGATCACGCCGGAGATGAACTGCGCCCGGAACGACGCCCCGAACAGCTCGTCGTTCGTGGCCGCGAAGTCCTCCTCGGCCACCTTCTGGCGGCCGAACACCTTGACGACCTCGTGACCGGTGAAGGACTCCTCGACGATCGCGTTGAGGCGGCCGGTCTGCGTCCACTGCGCCACGAACTGCGGCTGCGAGCGCTTCATGACGGCGCCGGTGATCGCGATCGCGACGGGGATCGTCACCAGGGCGATGATCGTCAGCAGCGGCGAGATCCAGAACATCATCGCGAGCGTGCCGATCACCATGAGGATGCTGGTGATCATCTGGCTGAGCGTCTGCTGCAGCGACTGCGCGAGGTTGTCGAGGTCGTTCGTGGTGCGCGACATGATCTCGCCGCGCTCCTGCCGGTCGAGGTGCGCGAGCGGCAGGTGGTTCAGCTGGTCCTCCACGTCGTTGCGCAGGTCGGCGACCATCCGCTGGACCACGGTGGTGGCGAGGACGCCCTGGAGCCACATGAACAGCGACGACACGACGTAGACCACGGTGACGATTGCCAGGATCGTGCCGAGGCGGCCCATGTCGATGCCCTCGCCGGGCCTCAGGTCGATGGCGGAGACGAGCTCGGCCAGCTGGTCCTGCCCGTCCGCGCGCAGCGAGGCGACGGCCTCGGCCTTCGTCATCCCCTCGGGGAACTGGCTGGAGAGGAAGCCGTCGAAGATCACGTCGGTGGCGTGGCCGAGGACCTTCGGGCCGATCACCGACAGTGTCACGCCGATGAGGCCGAACGCCGCCAGGGCGAACACCATCGTGCGGTCGCGCAGCAGTCGGCGGAACACGCGGCCGAACGTGGCCTTGAACTCGGTCGCCCGCGCCGGCTTCTGCGGCGCTCCGTGCCAGCTCATCGGGCCTCCTCCGGCGACAGCTGCGACAGGACGATCTCGCGGTAGACCTCGCAGGTCTCCATGAGCTGCTCGTGCGTGCCCGTGCCGACCGCCCGGCCCTCGTCGAGGACGAGGATCCGGTCGGCGTCGCGGATCGTGCTGATCCGCTGGGCCACGATCACCACGGCGGCGTCGGCGGTGACGGGCTTGAGCGCCGCACGCAGGGCCGCGTCGGTGGCGTAGTCCAGTGCGGAGAACGAGTCGTCGAACAGGTAGATGCGCGGGCGCTTCACGATCGCGCGAGCGATCGCGAGGCGCTGGCGCTGGCCGCCGGAGAAGTTCGAGCCGCCTTGGCTGACGGGCGACCCGAGACCCTCGGGCATGGCACGGACGAAGTCCTCCGCCTGGGCGATGCGCAGGGCGTCCCAGAGCTCCTCGTCGGTGGCGTCGGCGCGCCCGAAGCGCAGGTTGTCGGCGATCGTGCCGGTGAACAGCAGCGCCTTCTGCGGGACGAGGCCGATCGCGCTCCAGACGTCGGCCGGTCGCACGTCGCGGACGTCGAGGCCGTCGACCAGAACACGCCCCTTCGTCACGTCGAAGAGCCGCGCGACGAGACCGAGCAGCGTGGTCTTGCCGCTGCCCGTCGAGCCCACGATCGCCGTGGTCTCACCAGGGCGCGCCACGAGCGACACGTCGGAGATGACCGAGCTCTCGGCACCCGGGTAGGCGAACGAGGCGCCGTCGACGTCGACACGCCCCTGCGTGAGCTCGACCGACGGCACCTCCGGGTCGAGGTCGACCGCCGGCTCGGTCCGCAGCACCTCGGTGAGGCGCTCGGCCGAGACCTCCGACCGCGGCCACAGCATGAACATGAAGGTGGCCATCATGACCGCCATCAGCGTCTGGATCAGGTACTGCTGGAACGCGGTCAGCTGCCCGATCTGCAGCTCGCCCGCGCCGATGCGCGAGGCGCCCCACCACAGCGCGAGGACGACCGAGAGGTTCATGATGCCCATCAGGAGCGGGAAGAAGATCGTCATCAGGCGACCCGCGCCGACGGCGACCTGGCGGTTCAGCTCGTTGGCGTGGGCGAAGCGCGCGGCCTCCTGGTCCTCGCGCACGAACGCACGGACGACGCGCACCCCGGTGATCTGCTCGCGCATGATCTGGTTCAGGGTGTCGATGCGCTCCTGCATGAGCCGGAACAGGGGCCGCATGCGCGCGATGATCAGGCCCAGCGAGATCACGAGGACCGGCAGCACGATCAGGAAGACGCCCGACAGCTGCACGTCCTCGCGCAGCGCCATGACGAGGCCGCCGATGCCGGTGATCGGCGCGGCGACCATCATCGTCAGGCCCATGAACAGCAGCAGCTGGACCTGCTGGACGTCGTTGGTGTTGCGGGTGATCAGCGTGGGCGGCCCGAACGAGGCCATCTCGCGGCTGCCGAACGACTGGACCGTGCCGAACACCGCGGCACGCAGGTCGCGGCCCACGGCCATCGCCACGCGCGAACCGACGTAGACGGCGACGACGTTGCACACGACCTGGAGCACCGTCACCGCGAGCATGAGCCCGCCGACGCGCCAGATGTGGCCGATGTCGCCCTGGGCGACGCCCTCGTCGATGATGTCGGCGTTGAGTCCGGGCAGGTACAGGGTGGCCAGGGTCTGGACCAGCTGGAAGAGGCACACCACCAGGACCGGGACCCGGTAGGGCCGCAGGTGGTGGCGCAGGAGCGCGATCAGCACCCGATCAGACTACGAGTCCCAGCAAGAGCACGAACACCAGACCGGACACGGACAGCACGGTCTCCATGAGCGACCAGGTCTTGATGGTCTGGCCGACCGTCATGCCGAAGTACTCCTTGACCAGCCAGAAGCCCGCGTCGTTCACGTGGCTGAAGAACACCGAGCCCGCGCCGATCGCGAGCACGAGCAGCGAGACCTCGGGGGTGCTGAGGCCCTCGGCGAGCGGCGCCATGATGCCCGAGGCCGTGACGGTGGCGACCGTCGCCGAGCCCGTCGCCAGGCGGATCAGCACGGCCACGAGCCACGCCACCACCAGCACGGAGAAGTCCGTGTCCTCGACCCAGCCCGCCACGACGTCAGCGATGCCGGTGTCGATGAGGGTCTGCTTGAAGCCGCCGCCGGCGCCGACGATGAACACGATGCCCGCGATCGGACCGAGCGAGGCGCCGAGGCTGTCCATGATCTTCTGCCACTCCATGCCGCCCGCCCGGCCGAAGGTGAACAGCGCCACCAGCACCGAGATCAGCAGGGCGACGAGCGGCGTGCCGATGAAGTCGAGCGTCGACCGCACGATCCCCTCGGCCTCGATGATGTCGGCGACCGTCTTGGCCAGCATCAGCACGACCGGCAGCAGGACCGTGGCGAGCGTCAGCGCGAACGACGGACGCTTCTCGTGGGTCACGGTCTCGTCGGTGGAGAAGAGGTCGGGCGCCGGGATGTCGACCCAGCGCGTGGCGACCTTCGCGAACATCGGGCCCGCGACGATGATCGTGGGGATCGCGACCAGGACGCCGAGACCGAGGGTGAGGCCGAGGTCCGCGTCCAGCGCGTCCACGGCGACGAGCGGACCGGGGTGCGGGGGCACGAACCCGTGCATCGCCGACAGGCCGGCCAGGGCCGGGATGCCGAGCGCGATCAGCGACTTCCCCGACCGGCGCGACACCAGGAAGATCACCGGCATCAGCAGCACGAGGCCGATCTCGAAGAACATCGGCAGGCCGATGAGCGCGCCGATGCCGGCCATCGCCCAGGGCAGCATCCGGTCGGACGACTTCCCGATGATCGTGTCGACGATCTGGTCCGCTCCCCCGGAGTCCGCGAGCAGCTTGCCGAACATCGCACCGAGGGCGATCAGCATGCCGACGCCGGCCACGGTGTCGCCGACGCCGGTGCTGAAGCTCTCCAGCACGTCGGCCATCGGCATTCCGGCCATGGCGCCGACCGCGAGCGAGCCGAGGGTCAGGCTCAGGAACGGGTGCAGCTTGGCCACCGTGATCAGCACGACGATGACCGCGATGCCGATGAGGGCCGCGAGGATCAGCTGGGTCGAGTCGGACATTCAGGCATCCTCCTGGGTGCGCAGCCAGAGCAGGAACGCCGCCGCGATCCGCTCGGGCGTCTCGGTGACGTCGAAGACGACGCCGTTCTCATCGGCCTCGAGCGGCTCGAGGGTGGCCTCCTGCGACTCCAGCAGCGAGGTCGGCATGAAGTGGTCGCGTCCCTCCATGCGGGACAGGATCAGCGCGTGGTCGCCCACGAGGTGCAGGAACACCGTGCGCGGGGCGTGCTTCGTGAGGACGCCGCGGTAGACGCGACGCAGCGCGGAGCAGCTGATCACGCCGCCGGCCTCGTCGTGCTCGGCGAGCCAGCCGCCGATCAGCTCGAGCCAGGGCCAGCGGTCCTCGTCGGTGAGCGCCTGACCGGCCGACATCTTCTCGATGTTGGCCTTCGGGTGGTAGTCGTCGCCGTCGGCGTAGGGGACGTCGGCGCGGTCGGCCACCGCGTGACCCACCGCGGACTTGCCGACCCCCGAGATCCCCATGACCACGACCAGCGGTGGACTCATGGCCCACACGCTACGCCCGGCGCGGGCGCCCGTCGCGTCAGAGCAGGTCGCGCAGCTCCTTGGGCAGCTCGAAGTCGTCGGCCGCGGCGTTCTGGTCGAACCCGAACGCGCCGGCACCGGCGGGCTTCGCGGGCTCGGCCTTCGCGGCCGCCGCGCGCTTGGCCGGGTTGCCCGACACGCGCTTGCCCTTCTTCTTGTTGGCCTGCTTCGGCTGCTTGGCGCCGGCGCGCTTGCCGGCTCCCATGCCGGGCATCCCGGGCATGCCGCCCATTCCCGGCATGCCGCCACCCTTCGCCATCCGCTGCATCATCTTGGCGGCCTCGAAGAAGCGGGTGACGAGCTGGTTGACGTCGCTGACCTGCGTGCCCGAGCCACGAGCGATCCGGGCGCGGCGCGAGCCGTCGATGATCTTGGGGTTGTCGCGCTCGGCAGGCGTCATCGAGCGGATGATCGCCTTGATCTTGTCGATGTCCTTCTCGTCGAAGTTCGCGAGCTGGTCCTTGAACTGGCCCATGCCCGGCAGCATCCCGAGCATCTTCGTCATCGACCCCATCTTCGACAGGGCCTCCATCTGCTGGAGGAAGTCGCCCAGGGTGAACGAGCCGCCGGCGACCTTCTCGGCCGCCTGCGCGGCCTGGTCGGCGTCGAAGACCTTCTCGGCCTGCTCGATGAGCGTCATGACGTCGCCCATGTCGAGGATGCGCGAGGCCATGCGGTCGGGGTGGAAGACGTCGAACTCGTCGAGCTTCTCGCCCGTGGAGGCGAACATGATCGGGCGGCCCGTGACCGAGCGCACCGAGAGCGCGGCGCCGCCGCGGGCGTCGCCGTCGAGCTTGGACAGCACGACGCCGGTGAAGTCGACGCCCTCGAGGAAGGCCTCGGCGGTGCCGACGGCGTCCTGACCGATCATCGCGTCGATGACGAACAGCACCTCGTCGGGCTGCGTGGCCTCGCGGATGTCGCGTGCCTGCTTCATCAGCTCGGCGTCGATCGCGAGGCGGCCGGCGGTGTCGATCACGACGACGTCGTGCAGCGAGCGCTTCGCCTCGGCGACGGCGTCGCGGGCGACCTGGACCGGGTCGCCGATGCTCTGGGTGCCCGACTGGGTCTGGGCGGCGCCGACGTTGCCGGCCTCGGGGGCGAAGACCGTGACGCCAGCCTGCTCGCCGACGACCTTCAGCTGCGTGACGGCGTTCGGGCGCTGGAGGTCGGCCGCGACCAGCATCGGCGAGTGACCCTGGGCCTTGAGCCAGCGACCCAGCTTGCCCGCGAGGGTGGTCTTGCCCGCGCCCTGGAGGCCGGCCAGCATGATGACGGTCGGCGGGTTCTTCGCGAACCGGATGCGACGCGTCTCGCCGCCGAGGATGCGGACGAGCTCGTCGTTGACGATCTTGATGACCTGCTGGGCCGGGTTGAGCGCCTGGCTCACCTCGGCGCCGCGGGCGCGCTCCTTGACGTTGGCGATGAACTCGCGGACGACGGGCACGGCGACGTCGGCGTCGAGCAGGGCGACGCGGATCTCACGCGCGACGGCGTCGATGTCGGCGTCGGACAGCTTGCCCTTGCCGCGGAGTCCCTTGAATGCCGACTGGAGCCGGTCCTGCAGCGAATCGAACATAGGTCCCCAGAGTAGCCGAGCACCCGTCAGGCGAGAGCGTCGCTCACCGCAGTCCGCAGGACCTGTGCCGCATCGTCGTCCAGGGCGGCGCCGTCGTCGTCCGTCACGTAGAACACGTCGCGCGCCTCGTCGCCGTACGTGGACAGGTGGGCCGAGCGGATGTGGTGCCCCAGCGCGGAGATCGTGCGGCACACCGTCCACACCAGCCCGCGCCGGTCGAGCGTGCGGACCTGCAGCAGCGTGGCCGACTGCTCGTGCGTGTCCAGCACGGCGATCCGCGGCTCGTACTCGTCGCGCTCGAGCCGGTAGACCAGCCGCTGGGCGAGGTCCTGCCGGCCCTGCAGCACCGGACGGATCCGCTCGGCCAGTGCGGTGGCGTCGATCGACGCCCGCGTGACCTCCCAGAGGCTGGCGGCCACGTCGTCGGCCGTGATGCTGCGGCACGAGCGGATGTCGAGCCCGGCCACGGTGAGCGCGCCGGCGAGGTCGGCCAGGACGCCCTGCCGGTCGGGCACGACGATCGTGACGAGCGAGCCGTCGTGGTGCGCGGTCGCGGTGAGCCGCAGGTCGGCGTCCGGCATCGTGAGGTCGGGCAGCGGCACGTGGGCCGGCCAGCCGGCGTAGTCGTCCGAGGGCGGCGTGGTCGTGCCGCGCAGCCGCGCGCGCACCTTGCCCGCCAGCCCCTCGACGAGGCTGCGCCGCCAGTCGCTCCAGGCCGAGGCGCTCGTCGCGCGGGCGTCGCAGGCGGTGAGGGCGGACAGCAGGTCGAGCGCGTCCTCGTCCGGGACGAACTCGGCCACGTTGGTCACCGTGACGGGGTCCTCGATGTCGCGCCGCGTGGCGATCGTGGGCAGCAGCAGATGTCGTCGGACGAGCCAGCCGATGGTCTCGGCGTCGTGGTCGCCGAAGCCCCAGCGCCGCGCGACGGCCTCCGCCATCGGCTCCCCCACCTCGCTGTGGTCGCCTGGCGCGCCCTTGCCGATGTCGTGGAGCAGGCAGGCCACCGCCAGCACGTCGGGGCGGGCGACGTCGCGGTTGAGCTCGTCGGCGTTCACGACGGCCTCGAGGCTGTGCCGGTCGACCGTGAACCGATGGATCGGCGAGGAGGAGCCCCGCAGCCGGATGCCGGCCCACTCGGGGAAGAACGGGTCGACGAGCCCGGCGAAGTCCAGCTGGAGCCACACCGGCACGAGCCGGCGCCCCGCGGAGAGCAGGTCGATCAGCCAGCGGTGCGTCGTGGCCGGGAGCGGACCCTCCGGCCAGCTGATCTCGCGCGCCATCCGGTCGAGCGAGGCCTGGTTGATCGGCAGGTTCCGGCGCGCGGCGGTGGCGGCGACGCGGAAGAGCAGCTCGGGGTCGGTCCGCGGCGTGGCGTCGGCCGTCAGGACGATCTCGCCGTCGAGGACGCCGACACCGCTGACGATCCGCTCGATCACCGGGCCGCGGCTGCCGATCGAGCGGTACGGGTTGCGGTCGGTCTCGTCGAGGCGGCGCCACGCGCGCGCCGTGAGGTGGTCGAGCCGGCGCCCCACGTCGCGCACGTGCACGTCGAGGTCGGTCGGCGACAGGTCGAGCCGCGCGGCGATGTCGGGCACCAGCTCGGGCACGAGCTTGTCCGTGCGCTTCCCGGCGACCTCGTGCAGGAGGTCACGCACGTCGAGCAGGTCGGCGGTCAGCTGGGCGACCTCGCGGGCGGGGACGTCGACGAGCCACGTCGCGGCGATCGCCCGCAACAGGACGGCGTCGCGCAGCCCTCCCCCGGAGGCCTTCAGGTCGGGCACCGCCTCGTAGGCCAGCTGGCCCGAGCGCTCGAGGCGCGCGTCGCGGTCCGTGCGCACGGCCGCCAGCTGGCGCCGGGCGTCGCGCCGCCAGCCCGCCATCACGGTGGAGCGCATCGCCACCACCGCGGCGGCGTCACCGGCCACGCAGCGCGCGTCGACGACGCCGATCGCGACGCGGTGGTCCGCCGCGGCCAGCCGCTCCATCTCGTCGAGCGACCTCACCGCGGGGTCGAGCGGGACGTTCGCCTCCCACAGCCGGCCCCAGAGGTCGGCCGCGCGGGCGTCGACGTCGGCCGGGTCGAGATGGTCGGAGTGGACCAGGACCACGTCGACGTCGCTGTGCGGCGACAGCTGCGAGCGGCCGTAGCCGCCGATGGCCGCCAGGGCCAGGCCGGTCTCGACGTCCCCGGCCACCGCGGCGAACGAGTCGCGCAGCAGCCGGTCCGTCTCCTCCGCCCGGCCCCGGCGAGCCCGGTCGAGCTCCTCGTTCAGAGCGCCGCTTCGTCCGTCTCGCCGGTGCGGACCCGGACGACCGACTCGACCGGGACGACCCACACCTTGCCGTCGCCGATCTTGCCCGTCTGGGCAGCCGACGTGATCGTGGCGACGACGCCCTCGACGTCGGCATCGTCCACGACGACCTCGAGGCGGATCTTCGGCACGAGCGAGACGTCGTACTCGGCGCCTCGGTAGACCTCGGTGTGGCCCTTCTGCTGGCCGTAGCCGCTGGCCTCCGTCACGGTCATCCCGGCCACGCCGGAGGCGGCGAGCGCCTCGCGGACCTCTTCCCACTTGTGCGGCTTGATCACCGCGGTCACGAGCTTCATACGATCATTCTCTCCGTTCTCAGAAGCTGGATCCGGTGGACCCGGCGATGTCGTAGGCGGACTCTCCGTGCTCGGCGAAGTCGATGCCGGTCGTGGCCTCGTCCTCGTCGTCCACACGCCACCCGATCGTGTGCTTGATGGCCAGCGCGATGAGCGTGGTGAAGACCGTGGTCCACACGACGGCGATCACGACGGCCATGGTCTGGTCGACCAGCGAGCCGAGCCCGCCGCCGTAGAGGAGGCCGTCGATGCCGCCCGGGGCGTCGGAGGTGCTGAGCAGGCCGATCAGCAGCGTGCCCACGAGACCGCCGACGAGGTGGACGCCGACCACGTCGAGCGAGTCGTCGAGGCCCCAGCGGAACTTCAGGCCCACCGCCCAGGCACACAGGGCACCGGAGATCGCGCCGATGGCGATGGCACCGACGATGCTGACCGCGCCGGCGGCCGGCGTGATCGCGACGAGGCCGGCGACGATGCCCGAGGCCGCGCCGAGCGAGGTGGCCTTGCCGTGCAGCAGACGCTCCACCGCGAGCCAGGCCAGGATCGCGGCCATCGTGGCGACGGTGGTGTTCATGAAGGTCACGCCCGTCTCGGACATGAACTGCGCCGTGTCCTTGGCGCCGCCGTCGCCCTCGGTGAAGACGATCGAGCCGACGTTGAAGCCGTACCAGCCGAACCAGAGCAGCGCCGCGCCCATCATCGTGAGGGGCAGGTTGTGCGGGCGCATCTGCTCACGCGGCCAGCCGATCCGCTTGCCGATGATCAGCGCGAGGATGCCGCCCGCGATGCCCGCGTTGATGTGCACGACCGTTCCGCCGGCGTAGTCCTGCGCCGGGAAGTGCTCGTGGATGAAGCCGCCGCCCCACACCATGTGGGCGATCGGGAAGTACGAGAACGTCACCCACAGCGGCAGGAAGACCAGCCAGGCCGAGAACTTCACGCGGTCGGCGATCGCGCCGGAGATGAGCGCCGCGGTGATGATCGCGAAGGTCATCTGGAACGCGACGGCGATGTATCCGTCCCAGGCGACGCCGTCGAGGCCGAACAGCTCGAAGGGGCTGGCGAAGAAGCCGCCCACGCTCTTCGAGCCGAAGGACATCGACCAGCCCCACAGGACGTAGACGAGTCCCACGACGGCCGCGGCCGCGTAGGACATCATCATCATGTTGAGGACCGAGCGGGCTCGGGTCATGCCGCCGTAGAACAGGGCGAGCGCGGGCACGGTCATGAAGAGCACCATGGCCGTGGCCATGAGCATCCAGGCGTAGTAACCATCCATGGCCCTCACTGTGGCCGTCGACGGTTTCGCGGAGCCTCCCGCGACATGTCATCTTCGTTTCGACATCCCGCGTCGTGTTACGCGCAGGTTTCGCGGCGTGCGGACCTCAGTCGAGGAGCGCGTCGACGAAGTCCGCCGGCTCGAACGGCGCGAGGTCGTCGGGACCCTCGCCGAGGCCGACGAACTTCACGGGCACGCCGAGCTCGCGCTGCACGGCGATGACGATGCCGCCCTTCGCGGTGCCGTCGAGCTTCGTCAGGACGATGCCGGTGACGTCGACGACCTCGCCGAAGACGCGAGCCTGCGTGAGGCCGTTCTGGCCGGTGGTGGCATCGATGACGAGCAGCACCTCGGTGACGGGGGCCTGCTTCTCCACGACGCGCTTGACCTTGCCGAGCTCGTCCATGAGGCCGGACTTGGTGTGCAGGCGGCCGGCGGTGTCGACGAGGACCACGTCCGCCCCGGTCGTGATGCCCTCCTTCACCGCCTCGAAGCCCACGCTGGCGGGATCGGCGCCCTCGTCACCACGGACGATCGGCACGCCCACGCGGGCGCCCCACGTCTCGAGCTGGTCGGCGGCGGCGGCGCGGAACGTGTCGGCGGCGCCGAGCAGGACGGTGCGGTCCTCGGCGACGAGCACGCGGGCGAGGCGGCCGACCGTGGTGGTCTTGCCGGTGCCGTTGACGCCCACGACGAGCACGACGCCGGGCACGCCGTCGTCACCCGTGCTGCGCAGCGTGCGGTCGAGCGAGGGCCCGACGAGGCCGAGCAGCTCCTCGCGGAGCACCTGCTTGGCGCGCTCGGGGTCCTTGACGCCCTCGGCGGCCAGGCGGGCACGCAGGTTCGTGACCAGCTCGGTGGTGGGACCCACGCCGACGTCGGCCGCCAGCAGGGTGTCCTCGATCTCCTCCCACTGGTCCTCGGTGAGGTCGCCGCCGCCCAGCAGGGACAGCAGGCCGCGGCCCAGGCTCGACTGCGAGCGCGAGAGGCGCGAGCGCAGCCGCGACAGACGCCCGCGCGGCGCCTCGGGACGCTCGATCGTGGGAGCCGGCGGCTCCTCCTCGAGGACGCCGGCCTCGAGCTCCTCGACCTCGTCGAGGTCGACCTCGCGCAGCTCGGGGTGCTCGATCTCGCGCTCGGTCAGCTCGTCCATCACGTCCGGCGGCGGGAGCTCCCGGCGCTGGTTCGCGATGAGGTACGCCAGGCCGCCACCGAGGACGACGACGGCGACGGCGATCAGGACGACAAGGGTCGTGGTGGTCACGGGTCCACCCTAGACAAGCGGACGACGTCGTCGAACCGGGCCAGCACGGCCGGGCTGTGCGAGATCACCACGAGGCTGCGTCCCCCGGGACCCGCGAGGGCCAGGACGTCGTCCATGAGCGCCGCGGCGGTGGGCGCGTCGAGGTGCTCGGTGGGCTCGTCGAGCACCAGCACCCGGTGGTCGGCCAGCAGCAGGCGCGCGAGGCACAGGCGCTGGCGCTCGCCCCCCGAGAGCCGGCCGCCGTGCTCACCCACCGGCGTGTCGAGGCCCTGGGGCATCGCGTCGACCGCCGTCAGCAGCCCGGCGGCGTCGAGCGCGGCGCGCAGGCGCTGGTCGTCCGCGTCCGGGTCGGCGATCCGCAGGTTCTCGCGGATCGACGTGTCGAACACGGCGTCGTCCTGCCCGAGGTAGCCGATGCGCGAGCGCACGTCGGCCGCCGTGAGCTCGCTCGTGCCGACCCCGCCCAGCGTGATGGCGCCGTGCCAGGTGGGCAGCAGCCGCAGCAAGGCGTAGGCGAGCGTGGACTTGCCGACGCCGCTCGGTCCGGTGACCGCGATCGTGCCGCCCTCGTCGACCTTGAACGAGACGGGCCGGGTCACCGGTCCGTCCCAGCCCACCGTGACCTCGTCGACCACCAGCACGGACGACGTCGGGAGCGTTCGCGGCGAGCCCGGGTCCGTCACGGGCTGCGGGAGGTCGCCGAGCGCGGCGAGCCGGGCCGCGGCCGCGGTGACCTCGGGACGCAGCCGCTCGGCCTCGGACCAGCCGTCCCAGGGCTCGATCAGCGCGATCGGCGCCAGCAGGACGACGCCCACCAGCACGGGATCGACCCCGCCCGACCACGCCGCCAGGACGGCGACGGTGAGGCCGGCGACGGCGAGCACGACCGCCGAGCCCAGGCCGGCGACGCTCGCTCCGCCGGATTGGGCCGACTGCGCGTCGCGCGTCGCGGACGCTGCGGTCTCACGAGCCCGGTCCGCTGCGCCGAAGGCGACGAGCTCCCGGGCCGCGACCGCAGAGGCGGCGACCTCGGCCGACAGGCGGCCTTGGGCCTCGGAGCGGCCACTGCGTGACGCCCCGACCAGCGCGACGGCTCGTCGCAGGGCCAGCGCGCAGACCGCGACGCCGACGGCGATCACGAGTCCGGACCTCAGGTCGATGGCCGCCACGACCCCGACGACGACCGCCGTGGCGGCCAGACCGACCCACCACGGGATCCGCAGTCGCAGCAGCCGGTCCTGGAGCCGGGCGACATCGGCGACGACGCGGCTGACGAGGTCGCCTCGACGCAGGTCGCCGAGTCCGGCGGGAGCGACGCGGTCGAGATCGGTGTAGGTCGCCACCCGCTGCTCCACCGCGTCGGCGAGCGCGACGTCGTGCGTGGCGAGGCGCTCGACGTAGCGCAGCACCGAGCGCGAGATGCCGAAGAAGCGCACCGACACGATCGCGACCATGAGGTAGAGCACGGGAGGCTGCTCGGCGGCGCGGACGATGAGCCACGCCGAGGCGAGCAGCAGGCCCACGGCGGTCAGCTGCGCGGCCACGCCAGTGGCGAGGCCGAAGCCCAGGCGCGTGCGACGCGAGTACGTGCGGCTCATGCGGCCACCTCCACGACCCGGTCGGCCGCCGCCACGGTCTCGGGTCGGTGGGTCACCACGATGACGGTGGCCCCCGAGTCGCGCAGCGCCGCCAGGACGGTGGCCTCGTGCCGGGCGTCGAGGCCGGCCGTGGGCTCGTCGAGCAGGACCAGCCAGGCACCGGACCGCCGCGCCCGCAGCAGGGCGCGAGCCACCGCGACCCGGCGCCGCTCCCCCGCCGACAGGTCGGTCGTGCCCTCGCGGACGACGCGGTCGAGACCGAGGTCGAGTCCGGCGTCCAGCGCGGCCGACGCGATCTCCTCACGGGAGGCGCCGGGCTGGCCCAGCGCGACGTTGTCGGCGAGCGTCCCGGCGACGAGGTGCGGCGTCTGCGGCACCCACGCGACCGACTCGCGCCACGCGGTGACGTCGAGGTCGGCGAGCGGGGTGCCCCCGACCGACACCTCGCCGGCGTCGAGCCGCTCGAACCCGAGCAGCACGTCCAGCAGCGTGGACTTGCCGCCGCCGGAGCGTCCGACCACCGCGAGGAACTCCCCCGGCTCGACCGTCAGGTCGTCCACCGCGAGCGACGTGGCCGTGCGCCCGGGGTGGGTCAGCCGCGCGGCGCGGACGGCGATGGGCGCGGGACCGGCGGGCGGCGCCAGCGTGCCCTCGTGCCGCTCGTGGTCGAGCAGGTCGAGCAGCTCGGCCGTGGCGGTCGCGCCCTCGGTGCTGTCGTGGAACATCGTTCCCACGCGCCGGACCGGCAGGTACGCCTCGGGGGCCAACAGGAGCACGAACATCGCGGCGCGCAGCTCGAGGTGTCCCTCGACGACCCTCAGGCCCACGCTCACGGCCACGAGCGCCACCGAGATCGTCGCGATGAGCTCGAGCACCAGGGACGAGAGGAACGCGAGACGCAGCGCGCGCATCGTCTCGAGGCGGTGTCGGTCGCCGACCTCGCGGAGGCCGCGCTCCTGGCGGCGGCCGAAGACCTTCAGCACGACGAGCCCGTCGAGCACGTCGGTGAAGTGCCGGGCCAGCCGCTCCATCGCGGCCCAGCGACGCTCCACGCGGTCGCGGGTCAGCACGCCGACGAGCCACATGAACACGCCGATCAGCGGCAGCGTGACGACGATGATGACCGCCGAGAGCAGGTCGGTCCAGGCGATGACCGCGACGACCGCGGTGGGCACGATGACCGCGAGCGCGAGCTGGGGCAGGAACCTCCCGACGTAGCCGTCGAAGGCGTCCATGCCGGGGCCCAGCAGCGCGACGAGGCGACCGCTCTCGGGTCGCGCTCCGACGCGGCGGGGGTCCAGCAGGTCGTCGACGACCTCGGACCGGAGCTCGGCCTTCACGCGGATCGCGGCGCGCTCGCTCACGACGCCGTGGGCCCACGCGATCGCGGCCCGCAGGCCGAACGCCGCCGCGATGACGAGCGGGAGCAGCAGCACCTCACGACCGTCGAAGCGACGGGACACGACCTCGGCGATGCACCACGAGACGCCGATGATGAGCACGGCGGTGAGCGCGCCCAGGGCCACCGACCACACCAGGTGGGTGCGGACGGTGGCCGAGCGGCGGACCAGCCGGGGGTCGAGAGGTCTCACGCCGGGATGTGCTGCACGCCGATGCGCTTGCGGAACACCCAGTACGACCACGACTGGTAGATCAGCACGATGGGCGTGAACGCCACCGCGACCCACGTCATGATCTTCAGGGTGTACGGCGTCGACGACGCGTTCTCGGTGGTGAGGCTGAACGCCGGGTCGAGCGTCGACGGCATGACGTCGGGGAACAGCGAGACGAACAGCATGATGACGACGCCCGCGATCGCGACGGCCGTGCCGACGAAGGCCCAGCCGTCCCGCTCGGCGTGGCTCGCGGCCAGCGCCCCGAGGAACGCCACCGCGGCGACCGCGCCGATGATCCAGACGGCCGGGTCGCCGTCGCGCGCGGCCGTCCAGCCGATGAAGGCCACGGCGAGGAGCGCGGCGACGACGCCGACCCGCTGGGCGAACGCGTGGGCCCGCACCCGGATGTCGCCGACGGTCTTGAGCGCCACGAAGATCGCGCCGTGCGTCAGGAAGACCGCGGTGGTCATGACCCCGCCGAGCAGCGCGTACGGGTTCAGCAGGTTGAAGAAGCCGCCCACGTACTCGTGCGACTCGTTCAGCGGCACGCCGCGGGCGATGTTGGCGAACGCCACGCCCCACAGCAGCGCGGGGAGGAACGAGCCGACGATGATCGCCCAGTCCCAGCGGTCGCGCCAGGCCTGGTGCTCGCGCAGCCCGCGGTACTCGAACGCGACCCCGCGGATGATCAGCGCCACGAGGATGAGGAACAGCGGCAGGTAGAACCCGCTGAACAGCGTGGCGTACCACTCGGGGAAGGCGGCGAACAGCGCGCCGCCGCCGACGATGAGCCACACCTCGTTGCCGTCCCACACGGGACCGATCGTGTTGACGAGGACGCGGCGCTCCTTCTCGTCCTTGGCCAGCAGGCCGACGAGCATGCCGACCCCGAAGTCGAAGCCCTCCAGGACGAAGTACCCGACGAACAGGAAGGCGATCAGGATGAACCAGACGGTGGTGAGTTCCATGGCGGGTCTCCTCAGTACGCGAACGCCAGCGGGCGGTCGGAGTCGTCGTCGTGCCGGGGCGGGTTCGCGTCGGGCAGGCCCTTGCCGATGTAGCGCAGCAGCAGCTTGACCTCCACCACGGCCAGTGCGCCGTACAGCAGCGTGAAGCCGATCATCGAGGTCCAGACCTGCGCGGCGGACACCGACGGCGAGACGCCGGCCTCGGTGGGCATCAGGCCGAACACGACCCAGGGCTGGCGGCCCATCTCGGTGAAGATCCAGCCGAACGAGTTGGCGAACAGCGGCAGCAGGGGCAGCACGATCGCGGTCGCCAGCAGCCAGCGGGTGGAGCGGGCACCCTGCCGGGGCAGCCGGCCCTTGCGCAGGGTCCACAGGATCCAGGCGCTCGCGGCCATCGCGGCGAAGCCCAGGCCCATCATGAGGCGGAAGCTCCAGTACGTGACCGGGATGTTCGGCGAGAAGTCGGTGAGGCCGGAGTCGGCGTAGGTCTCGGCGTACTCGGCGTTGAGCGAGTTGATGCCGCGCACCTCGCCGTCGAAGCTGCCGGTGGCCAGCTGGGACAGCAGGCACGGCACCTCGAGGCTCCACAGCGGCTTCGAGCCGTCGAGGGTGCCGATCGTGAAGACCGAGAACGGCGCGCACTCGTCGGCGTCCTCGTAGAGCGCCTCGGCGGCGGCCATCTTCATCGGCTGGACCTCGGTCATGACCTTGCCCTGGATGTCGCCCGTGATGACGACCCCGATGCCGGCGATCAGCAGCGTGATGGCGCCGAGTCGCGCGGCGCCGCGGAAGGCATCGGCGTCACGCTCGGGCCGGCGGATCAGGTGCCACATCGCCACGGCCGCCACGAAGCCGCCGCCGACCATGAACGCGGCGAACAGGGTGTGCGGCACGGTGATCAGCGCGACCTTGTTCGTCAGCACCGCCATGAAGTCGGTCAGCTCGGCCCGTCCGCGCTCGGCGTTCATCGTGTAGCCGACCGGGTTCTGCATGAACGAGTTCGCGGCCAGGATGAAGTAGGCCGAGAGCGCCGTCCCGATCGCGGCGATCCAGATCGTCATGAGGTGCAGGCCGGGCTTGAGCCGGTCCCAGCCGAAGATCCACAGGCCCAGGAACGTCGACTCGAGGAAGAACGCGAGCAGACCCTCGATGGCCAGTGGGGCGCCGAAGATGTCGCCGACGAAGCGGCTGTAGCTGCTCCAGTTCATGCCGAACTGGAACTCCTGCACGATGCCGGTGACGATCCCCATCGCGAAGTTGATGAGGAAGAGCTTGCCGAACAGGCGGGTCAGCCGGAGCCACTGCTCGTTCCCGGTCCGCCACCACACGGTCTGCATGATCGCCACGAGGAACGCCAGGCTGATCGTCATCGGGACGAACAGGAAGTGGTAGACGGTCGTGATGCCGAACTGCCACCGGGCGAGGTCGAGTGCTGTGTCCACACGGGTCCTTCCGACGTCAGGTCACTCCGTTGTGACCTGCCTGCCCGTGATGCTAGGAGCCCAGAGGGTCAGGGATCGCGGTTCAGACAGCGCTTGTGACAGTTGTCACAAGCGGCTCGAGCACCGTCCGGATCTCGTCGGGCACCGGGGTGACCGTGCGGTCCTCCCCCGTCACGTAGACGTGCACGAAGCGGCCGATCGCGGCGGGCTCGGGGTCCTCGCCCTGGTACAGGCCGATCTCGTAGACGACGCTCGAGGTGCCCAGCCTCGTCACCGCCAGACGCGCCTCGACGTCGAGCGGGAATCGCAGCTCGCGCTTGAACTGGCACGAGGTCTCCGCGACGATCCCGTACGCCGGCAGCCGCCGGATGTCGACCCCGGTCTCGCGGATGAGGTAGCCGTTCACGGCGGTGTCGAAGTACGAGTAGTACTTCACGTTGTTGACGTGGCCGTAGACGTCCTCGTCCTCCCACCGCGTGGTGATCGTGTAGGTGCCGGGGCGGCTCATGCGGACTCCTCCTCGCGCAGGCGCTGGCTGATGACGGCCGAGACGCCGTCGCCGCGCATCGTGACGCCGTAGAGGGCGTCGCAGACCTCCATCGTGCGCTTCTGGTGGGTGATGACGATGAGCTGCGAGTTGGCGCGCAGCTCCTCGTAGATCTCGAGCAGGCGCCCGAGGTTGGTGTCGTCGAGCGCGGCCTCGACCTCGTCGAGGATGTAGAACGGGCTGGGCCGGGCCTTGAACAGCGACACCAGGAACGCGACGGCCACGAGCGAGCGCTCGCCGCCCGACAGCAGCGACAGTCGCTTGACCTTCTTGCCGGGTGGGCGCGCTTCCACGTCGATGCCGGTGGAGAGCATGTCGGACGGGTCGGTGAGCACGAGGCGCCCCTCGCCGCCGGGGAACAGCCGCGAGAACACGTCGTTGAACTCGCGCTCGACGTCGGTCCAGGCCTCGGTGAACACCTGCTCGACCTTCGCGTCGACCTCCTGGACGATCTCGAGCAGGTCCTCGCGTGTCTTCCTCAGGTCGTCGAGCTGCTCGGAGAGGAACTGGTGGCGCTCCTCCAGCGCGGAGAACTCCTCCAGCGCCAGCGGGTTCACCTTGCCCAGCATCGCGAGCTCGCGCTCGGCGGTCTTGAGGCGCTTGGACTGCTCGGCGCGGTCGAACGGGATGGGCTCGATCTGGCCGGACTCGTCGGCCTGTCCCTCGACGCCGATCGGCAGCACCATCTGGTCGGGGCCGTACTCGGCGACCAGGGTGTCGGGCTCGATGCCGAGCTCCTCGAGCGCACGCTCCTGCAGGCTCTCGAGGCGCAGTCGCAGCTGGGCGCGCGCCATCTCGTCCTTGTGCACGGAGTCGGTGAGGCCCTCGAGGTCGGACGACAGTCCGCGGACCGTGGAGCGGGCCTCCTTGAGGCGCTGGTCGCGGTCGGCGCGGGAGTGCTCGATCTCGACGCGGGTGCGCGTGGCCTCGGCGTACGACTCCTCGAGGCGCTGCAGCGTGGTCTCGGCGGCACGCAGCACCGCCGTGGCGGTCTCGGCCTCGCGGCGGCGACGCTCGGCGCGCAGTCGGGCGCGCTCGCGGGCCTCGCGCTCGGCCTCGGCGGCCTCGAGCAGGGACTGGACCTGGGCACCCAGCGCCTTCGCGCGCTCCTCGGCGGTGCGCAGCGCCAGGCGCGCGTCGGTCTCGGCGCGGCGGGCGCCCGAGGCGGCCTCGGCGAGGCGCTCCATCTCGGTGGTGTCGGGCTCGACGTCCGGGGCCTCCTCGGCCGCGGTCAGTCGCTCCTCGAGCTCGGAGAGGCCGGCGACGTCGCGGTCGCGGGCCTCCTCGGCGGCCACGATCGAGGCCTGGAGGCGCTCGGCCTCGGCGGCGGCCGACCGGCTGGTGGTGCCCAGCTGGGCCAGCTTCTCGGCGACGGCGGACATCGAGGCGTCGGACTCGTGCAGGCGCGCCAGCGCGGCGTCCACCCGGTCCTGCGCGGCCTCCGCCGCGGTCTTGGCCTTCTCGGACTCGAAGCGCAGGGTCTCCAGCTCGCGACCGGTGCGCTCGATCGTCTCGGTGGCCTCGTCGATCGCGGCGGTGACCTCGATCAGGCTGGGCGCCGAGCTGGACCCGCCCTCGGCGAAGTGGGCGCCGACGCGGTCGCCGTCGGCGGTGACGGCAGTGACGTCGGGCAGTGAGGCGACGAGCTGCTTCGCGGCGGCGAGGCCGTCGACGACCGCGACCTTGTGCAGCAGCCGGCGCAGCGAGCCGCGCAGCTCGGCCGGCGCCTCGACGAGCGACTCGGCGTAGACCGCGCCGTCGGGCAGCGCGGGCCAGTCGTCGGTGGAGACGTCGCCCGAGCCCAGCAGCAGGCCGGCACGGCCGAGGTCCTCCTCACGCAGCAGGTGCAGGGCGTCGATCGCGGAGTCGACCCGGTCGACGGCGACGGCCTCGGAGGCCGAGCCGAGGGCGGCGCCGACGGCGGCCTCGTGACCGCCGCGCACCGTGATGAGCGCCGCGACGGAGCCCAGCAGGCCGTTGAGGCGGTCGGACGCGGCCAGCAGGGCGCCCGAGCCGTCCTTGCGGTTGAGGCCCAGCTCGAGGGCCTCCTTGCGCGCCGTGGCGGTGGCCACGCGGCGCTCGAGCTCGTCGCGCTTCGTGGTGAGCTCGGCGACGGCGGCCTCGGCCACCGACAGCGTCTCCTCGGCGGCCTCGAGCTCCTCGTCGAGCCCGGACTCGCCGGCGCTCAGCCCGGCGATCGTGCTCTCGAGGGCGCTGAACTCGCGCTGCGACTCGTCGGCGCGCTGGCGGGCCTCGGCCTGGGCGGCGGTGAGGCGCCCGATCTCCTCGTCGGCGGCAGCGGCACGGCTCTTGAGCCCGTTGACCTGGCCGTGCAGCCGGGCGAGGCCCTCGCGACGGTCGGCGGCGGCGCGCAGCAGGCCGGCGATGCGGCGCTCCTCGGTGGAGTACGCCTCCTCGGCCTCGCCGCGACCGGCGATCGTGGCCCGCAGCGCCTCGGCGGACGTGGCGACGTCGGCCTCCAGCTCGACGAGCCGCTCCTGGGCGCGACGGGCGTCGGCCTCGAGCTCCTCGGGATCGCGGCCGTCGACCCGGTCCGAGGAGTCGTCGGCAGCCAGGCGGATGCGGTCGCGGGCGACGTTCGCGGTGCCGTGGAACCGCTCACGCAGGCTGCCGAGGGCGTAGACGGTCTCCTGTGCACGGGTGAGCAGCGGGGCGTCGGCGGCGAGCGCCTGCTCGAGCTCGGCCTCGACGGTGCGGGCGTCGGCGAGCGCTTTCTCGACCTCCTCGCGACGGGCGCGCAGCGCGTTCTCGTCGGCGAGCTCGGTCTCGATCGTGGTGCGCGCCGCGACGATGTCGTCGGCCAGCAGGCGGGCCCGGGCGTCGCGCACGGTGGCCTGGATGCCGGCGGCGCGACGCGCGACCTCGGCCTGGCGGCCGAGTGGCTTGAGCTGGCGGCGCAGCTCGGTGAGCACGTCGTTGAGGCGCGTGAGGTTGTCCTGCGTGGCGTCGAGCTTGCGGAGCGCCTTCTCCTTGCGCTTGCGGTGCTTGAGGACGCCCGCGGCCTCCTCGACGAAGCCGCGGCGCTCTTCGGGCGTGGCCCGCAGCACCGAGTCGAGCTGGCCCTGACCGACGATCACGTGCATCTCGCGGCCGATGCCGGAATCGCTCAGCAGCTCCTGGACGTCGAGCAGGCGGCACGTGTTGCCGTTGATCGCGTACTCGGACCCGCCGCTGCGGAACATCGTGCGGCTGATCGTGACCTCGGCGTACTCGATCGGCAGCGCGCCGTCGGAGTTGTCGATCGTGAGGACGACCTCGGCGCGGCCCAGGGGCGCGCGGCCGGCGGTGCCGGCGAAGATGACGTCCTCCATCTTGCCGCCACGCAGCGTCTTGGCGCCCTGCTCGCCCATGACCCACGAGAGGGCGTCGACGACATTGGACTTGCCGGAGCCGTTGGGGCCGACCACTGCGGTGATGCCCGGCTCGAGCGCCAGCGTCGTCGACGAGGCGAAGGACTTGAATCCCCGCAGCGTGAGGGTCTTCAGATACACGCGGCCAGCCTAGTGCCTGCGATGGCGGCCACCGCAGGGGAAACGCCGCTGGGGGTCAGCGAGCAGCGGACTCGAGCAGCTCGGCGAGGTCACCGTCGTGGACGGTCTCGGCGAGCCGGGCGAGGAGGCCGTCGTTCTCGGCCTTCATCCGCAGCACCTCGTTCTCGAGGTCGCTGATCCGGCGGCGCAGGACCGCGACCTCGTGAGCGTGCTCAGGGGACGGGCCACCGACGTAGCCGTACAGCGCTTTGGCCATGTTCATCCTTGTTCAGGAGAGGTGGGATTCGACGGGCAGCGCGGGCGCTGCGCGTCTACCAGTGTCCCACCGGAGCGGCCCTTCGGTCAACCGGACCGTCGTCCGTCCACCCACGCGGCGGTGACCCGGAGCTCGAGGGGGTCCAGGACCACGAGGTCGGCGGGCGTCCCGGGCGCGAGGGTGCCCAGCTCGGGCGCTCCGAGGGCATGGGCGGGCACCGTGCTGGCGGCGCGGATCGCCGTGGCGACGTCGACCCCGGCGTGCCGGACGACGTTCGCGATGCAGGTGTCCAGGCGCACGGCGGCCCCGGCGATCGTGCCGTCGTCGCGACGCGCGGGCTGCCCCTCGGCGATCACGACGGGAGCGCCGCCGAGCTCGTACCGGCCGGGTGGCATGCCGAAGGTGGAGAGGTCGTCCGTGACGAGCATGACCCGGTCGCCCGAGCTGGCGAACGCGACCTGCAGGGCGATCGGGTCGACGTGGTGCAGGTCGGCGATCAGTCCGGGCGTCAGTCGTGGGTCGGTCAGCGCCACGCCGACGACCCCACCGTCGCGGTGCCGCAGGCCACGCTGGGCGTTGTAGAGGTGGGTCACGAGGGTGGCGCCGGCGTCGACCGCGCGGGTGGCGGTGACGTCGTCGGCGTCGCTGTGCCCGATGCTGACGCGGACTCCCGCCGCGACGAGCCGCTGGATCGCCTCGATCGCTCCCACACGCTCCGGCGCGAGGGTGACGTAGCCGAGGTCCGCTCCCCCGGCCGCCAGCAGCGCGTCGATGCGCTCGGCGGTGGGATCGACGAGGAAGGACTCGTCGTGCGCTCCCTTGCACGCGGCGGCGATGAACGGCCCCTCGACGTGGGCGCCGAGCAGCCGGGTCGCACCGGGACGGCCGGCCAGGCGTGCGCGCTGGCGGCGATACCCGCGCAGCTGCTCCGCGAGGTCCTCGACCGGGGCCGTGATGAACGTCGGGGCGATCGCCGTGACGCCCGTGGCCGCGAGCTCGTCGACGATTCGCTCCCACTCCTCATCGGTGGCGACCGCGAAGTCCGCCCCGTAGGCGCCATTGATCTGCGCGTCGATCAGGCCCGGGGCCAGGATGCCATCGTGGTGCTCGTCGGGGTCACGCGGCGGGGCGCCCGTGCCGGACGCCGTGATCAGGCCGTCCTCGACCTCGACCCAGCCGGGCTCGAGGTCCACGTCGACGTCGACGACCGCCGCGGCGCTGATGAGGTGTCCCACGAGACGGGACCGTACACGCTCGGACGGCCCACCCTAGGGTGGAGCGCATGCGTCAGGACCTGTTCACCAGTCCCGAGGGCCAGTGGACCCCGGTCTCGCCCCAGCTCGCCACGGCGCGCGGACTCATCGGCACGGCCTGCGGTCTCGTGCTCGTGCTCGTCTCGGTGGGCGCGTGGCTCCCGCTCCGCGACTCGATGGGCGGCTGGGCCCCCGTCCTGTGGCTGCCCGCCGCACTCGGGCTCGGCCTGATCGCCTGGATCTGGTGGTGGGCGCCGCGGAACCGCCGCAGCTGGGGCTACGCCGAGGCCGAGGACGACTTCGTGGTCCGCGGCGGCATCATGTTCCGGCGTCTCGTCGTCGTGCCCTACGGCCGCATGCAGTTCGTCGACGTGCAGTCCGGTCCGGTGGCCCGCACGTTCGGCTTCGGCACCGTCACGCTGCACACCGCCTCGACCTCCACCGCCGCGGAGATCCCCGGCGTCCCGCTCGACGAGGCCAAGCGCCTGCGCGACCGGCTGACCGACCTCGGTGAGGGCCATGGCGCCGGCGTCTGAGGCGCACCGCACCCACCCCCTGACCGCCCTGCTCCAAGGGCTCATCTGGGGCGCGGGCGTCGCGGTGGCGCTGTCGTGGCAGGCCTTCGACTTCCAGGACCCGAACTGGTGGGCGCTCGCGAGCCTGCCCGCGGGATTCCTGCTGGGGGCTGCGGCCGGCTGGGTCAGCTGGCTGTTCACCCGCTACGTCATCGACGACGAGGAGATCCGCGTCGAGCGCGGCGTCCTGTTCAAGTCGTCGCGCCGCATCCCGTTCGAGCGACTCCAGTCCGTCGACATCAACGAGCCGCTCGTGGCGCGCCTCGTGGGACTGTCGGAGCTGACGATCGAGATGGCCGGCGGCTCGGACTCGCGCACGCGACTGCGCTTCCTGACGCTCGCCGAGTCGCGCCGGCTGCGCCGGCTCCTGCTCGAGCGCGCCCACGGCGCCCCCGAGGAGCACGCGGAGGACGGTGAGCCCGTGCCCCAGGAGCACCGCCAGGTGCTGCACGTCGTGCCCCCGGACCGGATCATCCTCGGCACCCTGCTGTCGCTGGACTTCGTCGGCACGGTCCTCGCGGCGATCGCCTCGATCGTCTTCGCGGTCTTCACCGAGACGGGGTGGGCGCTGCTGGCCATCCTCGTCCCCACGCTGTGGGGCATCGGGCAGATGATCACGAATCGGATCATCGCCCAGTGGGACTTCACGCTCTCGCGCCATCCGCGCGGTCTGCGGATCGAGCGCGGCCTGCTCAGCCGCAGCTCGCAGACCATCCCGTTCGACCGCGTGCAGGGCATCGGCGTGGTCGAGCCGATCGTGTGGCGCCGGTACACGTGGTGCCGCCTCGACGTGGACGTGGCGGGCTACGGCGCGGCCAGCGACGAGAGCGGCGGTGTCTCCTCGACGACCCTGCTGCCGATCGCCGACCGCGACCTCGCCCGCCGGATCGTCGACGAGCTCGTGCCCGATCCCGACCGCGGCACCGGGCCCCGGGTCCGGCCGACCAGTCGCTCGCGGATCTTCGCGCCGATCGGCTGGCGCTACCGCTGGCTGGCCGCCACCGACCACACCGTCACGACCGCCACCGGGTGGATCACGCGACACCGCTCGGTGGTCCCGCACCACAAGGTCCAGTCCGTGGAGTTCTCCCAGGGCCCGGTCCAGCGGCGCTTCAAGGTGGCGACCGTCAAGGTGCACACGCCCGACGGGCCCGTCTCGGCCCAGGCACACCACCTCGACGAGGACGTCGCCCGCGCCATCACGTTCGACGAGGTCGAGCGCGCGCGAGCGGCGCGGAGGCTCAGCCGCCGCTGATGTCGCTCTCGGCGCCGGCGTCCATGGCGCCGGACATCTCGCGCGAGTCCAGCCAGCCCTCGGGCAGCACGACCTTGCGCGGCGAGCCCTGACGGCCGCGCGGCACGCCGAGCTCGGCGACGGGGAACGGCACCGTCGGGTCGAGCTCGGACAGCAGCTCGTCGAGGGCGCGGTAGGAGCTCACGTGGCCGAGACGGTCGCGCACGCTGGAGCCCGCCGGGAAGCCCTTGAGGTACCACGCGACGTGCTTGCGGAACTCGATGCTGCCGCGCTCCTCGCCGAGCCACTCCCCCAGCAGCTGGGCGTGGCGTCGCATGACGTCCATGACCTCGCCGAGGTTCGGCAGCGTCGCGACGGTGCGGCCGTCGAACGCCGCTGCCAAGTCGCGGAAGAGCCACGGACGACCGAGGCAGCCGCGGCCGACGACGACGCCGTCGCAGCCGGTCTGCTCGACCATCGCGAGGGCGTCGGAGGCCTCCCAGATGTCGCCGTTGCCCAGCACCGGGATGTCGACGGCGGCCTTGAGCTCGCCGATCGCGCTCCAGTCGGCGCGGCCGCTGTAGTGCTGGGCGGCGGTGCGGCCATGCAGCGCGATCGCGGCGGCGCCGGTGTCCTGCGCGATGCGGCCGGCGTCGAGGTACGTCAGGTGGTCGTCGTCGATGCCCTTGCGGGTCTTCATCGTGACGGGCACGCCGTAGGGCTCCGCCGCCTTCACGGCCTTCGTCAGGATCTGGCCGAGCAGCGTGGCCTTCCACGGCAGCGCGGATCCGCCGCCCTTGCGGGTCACCTTGGGCACGGGGCAGCCGAAGTTGAGGTCGACGTGGTCGACGCCGTGGTCGGCGCACAGGATCTCCACGGCGCGGCCGACGGTGTCGGGATCGATGCCGTAGAGCTGCACCGACCGCACCTGCTCGCCCTCGGCGAACGTCAGCATCGACAGGCTGACCCGGTCGCCCTCGACGAGCCCGCGACTGGTGATCATCTCGCACACGTACAGACCGGCGCCCTGCTCGGCGCACAGACGTCGGAAGGCGACGTTGGTGACGCCGGCCATGGGCGCGAGCACGACCGGCACGTCGACGTGGACGCGCCCGAGGTCGAGGCCCCGCGTCAGGACAGCCATCGCACCGCCGTCGTCACGTCGCCGGGCTGGAAGTCGACCGACTCCACCGCCGTGCCCTCGGGCACGAAGTACAGCAGGCAGCCGCGCACCGTCCGGCCGGCGGCCAGCGTGGCGCCCAGTCTCGGCGCCTTGCACGTGGAGAGGCCGGACGGGGCGGGCGTGGCCGGGACGAGCACGTCGCCCGCGGCGCGCACCCACCACGGCGCGCCCTCGGGGAACGCCGCGTCGGCGGGGCCGCGATTGCCCATCACGACTCGAACGTAGTACGCCTGCATGCCGTCGGGCACGGCGAACAGGGCGAGGTCGCGGGCGGGCGCCTTGGTCACGCCGGCGACGCCGAGGGTGAGCGCGGTGGCGTCCTCGGCGCCGTCCGGCGGGTAGTCGACCGCGAGCGACTTCCCCAGAGCCGTCTCGGTGGGGGCCGGGGCCTCCTGCGGCGCCGGCTCCTCACCGCCCGAGCAGGCTGAGAGCGCGAACAGCAGGGCCGCGGCGGCGAGCGCCCGCATGCTCAGCAACCGACGAGGCGCGACGCGAGGTACCCGCTGACCTGGTCCAGGCCGATGCGCTCCTGCGACATGGAGTCGCGCTCGCGGATCGTCACGGCGTCGTCCTCGAGCGTGTCGAAGTCGACCGTGATGCAGTACGGCGTGCCGATCTCGTCCTGGCGGCGGTAGCGCTTGCCGATGGCCTGCGCGTCGTCGAAGTCGACGTTCCAGTTCTGGCGCAGCTCGGCCGCGAGGTCGCGCGCCTTCGGCGACAGGGCCTCGTTGCGCGACAGCGGCAGCACCGCGGCCTTGACCGGCGACAGGCGCGGGTCGAGGCGCAGCACGGTGCGCTTGTCGACGCCGCCCTTGGCGTTCGGGGCCTCGTCCTCGGTGTACGCGTCGACGAGGAACGCCATCAGCGAGCGGTTGACGCCGGCCGCGGGCTCGATGACGTAGGGCGTCCAGCGCTCGTTGTTGGCCTGGTCGAAGTACGACAGGTCCTGGCCCGAGTGCTGGGCGTGGGTCGACAGGTCGAAGTCGGTGCGGTTCGCGACGCCCTCGAGCTCACCGAACTCCGAGCCGGCGAAGCCGAAGCGGTACTCGATGTCGACCGTGCGCTTGGAGTAGTGCGAGAGCTTCTCGGCCGGGTGCTCGTAGAGGCGCAGGTTGTCGGGGTTCACGCCGAGGTCGGTGTACCACTTCAGGCGCGTGTCGATCCAGTACTGGTGCCACTCCTCGTCCTCGCCGGGCTTGACGAAGAACTCCATCTCCATCTGCTCGAACTCGCGCGTGCGGAAGATGAAGTTGCCCGGCGTGATCTCGTTGCGGAAGCTCTTGCCGATCTGGCCGATGCCGAACGGCGGCTTCTTGCGCGAGGAGGTCATGACCTGCGAGAAGTTCACGAAGATGCCCTGCGCGGTCTCGGGGCGCAGGTAGTGCAGGCCCTCCTCGGACTCCACCGGGCCGAGGAACGTCTTGAGGAGGCCGTTGAACATGCGCGGCTCGGTCCACTCGCCGCGGGTGCCGCAGTTCGCGCACACGAGGGTGGACATCTCGACCGCGTCGGGATCGTCGAGGCCGTGCTTCTCGGCGTACGCCTCCTGGAGGTGGTCCTGGCGGTAGCGCTTGTGGCACTGCAGGCACTCGACCAGCGGGTCGACGAAGGCGGCGAGGTGGCCGGAGGCCTCCCAGACGGGGGTCGGCAGGATCACCGAGGAGTCGAGGCCGACGACGTCGTCGCGGCTCTGCACCATGGAGCGCCACCACTGGCGCTTCACGTTCTCCTTGAGCTCGACGCCCAGGGGCCCGTAGTCCCACGCGGAGCGGGTGCCGCCGTAGATCTCGCCGCACTGGTAGACGAAGCCGCGGCGCTTGCACAGGCTGATGACGGTGTCGATGACTGATGCCATGGGAAGGAAATCCTGTCCGGCTGGATGTCGGCGGGCCACTGCGCGTCGTCGTGACAACGCGCGCCCGAGGTCAGCGATCCACGATACCCCCGACCGCGAACGAGTCTGCTCGAACCCCTTGACGAGACTTAGTTAGTTTGGTGCACTAACTGCGTGACGACGACCACAGTGAACCGCCGAGCCGTGGGCAAGGTGCGTCCGGCCGACACCCGCCGGCACCACCGCACCCTGCTGCTGCAGCACCTCGTGGACCAGGGCCCCACCACCCGGGCCGACCTGGCGCGCGAGACCGGTCTCACCCGCGTGACCGTCTCCGACCTCGTCGCCGAGATGCTCGCCGAGTCGCTCGTCGACGACATCGGCGCCCGCCCCGGCACGCACCTGGGCAAGCCCGCCACCCTCGTGGCGATCTCGGAGAGCGCGCCCGTCATCGTGGCCGTCGACCTCTCCGACGACTCCGGCTTCGACGGCGCCGTCGTCGACCTCCACGGCCGGGTCCTCCTGCGCGAGCAGGCCCCCTTCTCCCGCGGTGCCGACGCCGTCGACGACGTCTCCCGACTCGTCGCCCGCCTCGTCGAGCGCGCTCCACGTCGCGTGCTCGGCATCGGCGTCGGCACCCCGGGCATCATCGACGACGAGGCCGGCGTCGTGCTGCAGGCCCCGAACCTGGCCTGGGACGACGTCCCCCTCGCCGCCACGCTGGCCGAGCGCCACGGACTGCCCGTGTGTGTCGGCAACGACGCCAACATCGCCGCGGTCGCCGAGGGCGCCTTCGGCGACGGCGACGACGCCGGCCTGCTGATGGTCACGATCGGCCAGGGCGTGGGCGGCGGGATCCTCGTCGACGGCCACCCGGTGGCCGGTCCGCTGCGCTCGGCCGGCGAGATCGGCCACATCGTCGTCGATCCCGACGGCGCCGCCTGCGCCTGCGGCAACCGCGGCTGCCTCGAGACGCTGCTCAGCGCGCCCGCGCTGCGCGCCGCCGGCTCAGACGCCGCCCGCAGCCACGTCGGCGACCTCCTCGGCTCGGTCCTGACGCCGATCGTGACGACCCTCGGCATCGCCGACGTCGTCCTGCACGGACCGACCGATCTGCTCGACGGACCCGTGCTGGAGGCAGCACGCGCGGCCGTCGCGCGCCAGAGTCTCCCCTTCGTCGCCCAGCGCATCAGGATCCGCCTGGTCGCCCACGACGAGCTCGTCCTGACCGGGGCGGCGGCGCTGGTGCGCCATCGCGAGCTGGGAGTCGTGTGAGGTGCGCCGCGCCGAACACTCCACCACCACCATTCATGGGAGGCACATCATGAAGCTCCGCAAGTTCGCGGCAAGCGCGGCCGTGGCCGGACTCGCCCTCAGCGCGCTCGCCGCGTGCGGGAGCGGCGACGACGAGGGGTCGTCCGACTCCGGGTCCGACACCATCACGCTCTGGCTCGCCGGCAAGGAGGACACCCCGAAGGAGGCGTCCGACTGGCTCGAGAAGGAGTTCGCCGCCGAGCACGACGGCAAGACCCTCAAGATCGAGCGCATCGACTGGGGCGAGCTGCTGACCCGCCTCAACACCGCGCTGCCGAGCGACAAGTCGCCCGACGTCGTGGAGATCGGCAACACCCAGGCCGCCTCGTTCACCAGCATCGGCGCGTTCACCGACCTCACCGACAAGGCCGACGAGCTCGGCTCGATGGGTCCGGAGTCGTTCGTCGAGGCCGGCACGTGGGACGACAAGCTCTACGCCGTGCCGTACTACTGGGGCTCGCGCTACGTCTTCTACAGCAAGAAGGCCCTCAAGGACGCCGGACTGGAGCCGCCGAAGACGCTCGCCGACTTCAGCACCGCCGCCGCGAAGCTGAAGACCGAGGGCGGCGACAAGTACAGCGGCTTCTGGCTGCCCGGCCAGGACTGGCGCAACGGCATCAGCTGGGTCTTCGCGCACGGCGGCGACATCGCCGTCCAGGAGGGCGACCAGTGGGTCGGCAAGCTGTCCTCTGCCGAGTCGGTGAAGGGACTCGAGCAGTGGCAGCAGCTGGCCCAGGACGCCACGACGGCGCCGAAGGACGGCAAGGACGAGGAGGCCTGGACCCCGTTCAACAACGGCGAGGCCGCGATGTTCATGGCGCCCAGCTGGGCCCGCTGGTCGGTGGCCGAGGACAAGGCCGAGGACCTCGGCGCGTTCGCGCTGCCGGGCGTCGACGGCGACGCGGCCCCGGTCTTCGCCGGCGGCTCGAACATCGCCGTGTCGGCCAAGTCGAAGAACCAGGACCTGGCCTTCGACGTGCTCAAGCTGATCTACAGCGACGACTACCAGCAGCTGCTCGCCAAGAACGGCCTCGGCCCGGCGAACGACGAGTTCACGTCCCTCATGGGCGACGACGAGTTCGCCACCGCGGCCGTCGAGGCGGCCAGCAACTCCAAGCTCACGCCGACCTCGCCCAACTGGGCCGCGGTCGAGACGTCGAGCGTGATGGAGGAGTTCTTCGGGGCCATCGCGAGCGGCGAGGACGTCGCCACCGTCGCGAAGGCCACGGACGCCAAGCTCGAGGCCGAGCTCAACAAGTGACGCCTCGACACTGAAGGAGCCGGTGGGGCCCGGTCGATCGGCCGGGCCCCACCGCCTGCCACGAACACACTGCGCAGGGGAGGGAGGGAACGATGAGCACACAGACGATGACCCGTCGGGTCGGACCGTACGCACTGCTGGTGCCGTCGCTGGTGATCCTCGCGATCGCCATGGGATATCCGCTCGTGCGCCAGGTCGTGATGTCGTTCCAGGAGTACGGCCGGGCCCAGCAGTTCGGCCAGCCGGCGCCCTTCGTGGGCCTGGACAACTACGTCGACCTGTTCACCGACGCCCAGATGTGGGCGGTGGTCGGCCGGTCGCTGGCCTTCTGCGCGGTCAACGTGGCCGTCACGATGCTGCTCGGCATCGCGATCGCCCTGCTGCTGCGACGCGTGTCCCGCGGCCCCCGGCTGACGCTCCAGATCGCGATGCTGCTCGCGTGGGCGATGCCGGTGATCGCCGCGATGACCTCGTGGCAGTGGCTCTTCGACACCCGGTACGGCGTCATCAACTGGACACTCGTCAAGCTGGGCTTCGAGTCCTTCGACGGCCACAACTGGCTGACCAACCCGTGGTCGTTCTACTTCGTCGCCACCGTGATCGTCGTGTGGATGAGCGTGCCGTTCGTGATGTTCACCGTCTACGCGGCACTGACCCAGGTGTCGGAGGACGCCCTCGAGGCCGGCGAGCTCGACGGCGCCAGCCCGTGGCAGCGCTTCCGGCACATCGTCTACCCGACGATCCGCCCCGTCCTGACGATCACGCTGCTGCTGCAGGTCGTGTGGGACCTGCGCGTGTTCGCCCAGATCTACTACCTGCAGGGCGTCGGCGGCACCCCGAGCAAAACCCATCTGCTCGGCACGTACATCTACACCCTCGGCATCGGCCAGAGCGACTACGGCATGGCGTCCGCCCTGGCGATGTTCGTGCTGGTGCTGACGCTCGTCCTGACCGCCGGCTACGTCCGCGCCCTGCTGAGGGAGTCCCGATGAGCCGCACCCTGAGCCGACGCCTGTGGGGCGCCCTGGCGATCGTGATCGCGGTCGTGTGGGTGTTCCCCGTCTACTGGATCCTCAACAGCGCGTTCCAGCCGGCCGACCGGCTGCGCTCCCCCGAGCCCGCGTGGTTCCCGCGCGACCTCACCGGCTCGGGCTTCGCCCGAGTCTTCGACGACGCGTTCCTCGACTCGTTCAAGCTCAGCATCACGGTCACGCTGCTCGCCGTCGTCTGCGCGGGACTGTGTGCGTTCCTCGGCGCCGTCGCGATCTCGCGCTTCCGCTTCCGCGGGCGCGTCCAGTTCATCCTCGTCGTGCTGGCGATCCAGATGATCCCGCCCGAGGCGCTGTTCATCAGCCAGTACAAGATGCTCGGCGACGCCGGCCTCTACAACACCGTCGGCGGCCTCGGGCTGCTCTACGTCGCGATGATCCTGCCGTTCACGATCTGGATGCTGCGCGGCTTCGCCGACGGCGTCCCGATCGATCTCGAGGAGGCGGCGATGGTGGACGGCTGCAGCCGCACCCGCGCGTTCTTCACGATCACCTTCCCGCTGCTGGCTCCCGGCCTGGTCGCCGCCAGCGTGTACGGCTTCCTCCAGGCGTGGAACGAGTTCACCCTCGCGGTGGTCGTGATGGATCCGTCCAACCGCACGCTGCCGCTGTGGCTGCGCGGGCTGTCCGACGTCTCGAACGAGGCCATCGACTGGCCCGGCGTCATGGCCGGCGCGACGATGGTCGCCGTCCCGGTGATCGTCTTCTTCATGATCGTGCAGGGCCGGATGACGTCCGGCCTCGTCTCGGGGGCGGTGAAGGGATGAGCGGCTCCGTGCGCGCCGACGCCCACGGCGTGATGCTGGCGGCCTTCCACGGGCCCGCCGTGCCCGCGTGGCTCGGTCCGGCGTTCGAGGGCGGCCTGGCGGGGATCTGCCTCTACGGGGACAACCTGCCGGCCGACGGCGACGTCCGGCCGGTCGCGCGCGCCGTCGCGGCGCTCGATCCGACGCGGGTCCTGGCGCTCGACGAGGAGGGTGGCGACGTCACGCGGCTGCACATGGCCGACGGCAGCCCCCACCCGGGCAACGCGGCGCTCGGCGTCGTGGACGACGTCCAGCTCACGCGCACGATCGCCGCCGGCATCGGGGCGGAGCTCCGCGAGGCGGGCGTGTGGCTCGACCTCGCGCCGTGCGCCGACGCGAACAGCAACCCGGCCAACCCCGTCATCGGGACGCGCAGCTTCGGCGCCGACCCGGGCCTCGTGGCCCGCCACGTCGCCGCGTTCGTCGAGGGCCTCGCCTCGGTGGGCGTCGCGGCCAGCGTGAAGCACTTCCCCGGCCACGGCGACACGAGCGCCGACTCCCACCTCACGCTCCCCCGCGTCGACGCGTCCGCCGAGGTCCTGCACGAGCGTGAGCTGGTGCCGTTCCGCGCGGCGATCGCCGCGGGTGCCGCCTCGATCATGACCTCGCACGTCGTGCTGGCCGCGTTCGACCCGGACCGACCCGCCACGCTGAGCCCGGCTGTCCTCACCGGACTGCTGCGCGAGGAGCTCGGCTACGACGGCGTGATCGTCAGCGATGCCCTCGACATGGCGGGCGCGAGCGGCACGCTGGGACTCGGTGGCGCCGCGGTCGCGTCCTTGGCGGCCGGTGCCGACCTGCTGTGCCTCGGACCGGAGGCGTCCGCGGAGCCCCGTGCGCTCGCGGAGGCCGTCGACGCGGTCGTCGCCGCCGTCGAGTCCGGAACGCTGGACCGCGGGCGACTCCGCGACGCGGCCGCCCGGGTCGAGCGGCTACGCGCCACGTGGTCGGAGCGGCCTCCCGTCGAGGCGGGCGCCGTCGAGGCCGGTCGCGTGGCCGCCGAGAAGGTCGCGTCCGAGGTCGTGTCGCGGCTCGGCGTGGCTCCCCTGCACGGCCGCGCCACCGTGGTGCGCATCGACACCGGCACCAACCCGGCGGTCGGCTGGACCGACTGGGGCCGCCTCGACGTGGACGCCGAGGTGGTCGACCTGACCGCGCGCGACCTCGACGGTGTCGGGCCCTTCGGCGGCGAGGTCCTCGTGGTCATCCGTCGCGCCACGGCTCATCCCGACGTCTGGGCGTGGGTAGCGCAGCAGCTCGAGGCGAACCCCCAGGCCCGTCTCGTCGAGCTGGCGTGGCCCGACCCGCGACTGGCCGGCCGCCCCGACGTCGTGTGCACGATGGGCTCGTCCGCCGCCCTGCTGGCCGCCCTGTCGCGGGCGCTGAGGGGTGAGGTCTGGTGACCCCGATCCTCGTGGGCCTCGACATCGGCGGCACGTCCGTCAAGGCCGTGGCGGTCTCCCCCGGCGACCCCACCGGGCCCGCCCTGGCCGAGGTGCGTCACCGCACCGAGCCAGGCGCGTCGGGCATCCGCGCCGGGATCGCCGCCGCCGTTCACTCCCTCGCTGCCGAGGTCGGACCCGACGCCGAGGTGGCCGGCATCGGCGTCGGCATCCCGGGGTTCGTCAGCCGGGGCGCCGTCTCGCACGCCGTGAACCTCGGCCTCGGCGCCGAGCCGCTCGACCTGCTCCCGACCCTGCGCTCGCTCACGTCCGGCCCGGTGGGGGTCGAGAACGACGTCAACACCGCCGCGCTCGGCGCTGGCGGCTGGGTGGCGCGGCACGATCCCGGCGTCGACGACTACGCCTTGCTGAACATCGGCACGGGCCTGGCCGCGGGACTCGTCCTCGACGGCCGGCTGCGCGCCGGTGCCACCGGGATGGCCGGCGAGATCGGCCACCTGGTCTTCGACCGCAGCGGTCCGACCTGCCCGTGCGGCCAGACGGGCTGTCTCGAGCTCTACGCCTCCGGCAGCGGGATGCGGCGCACGTGGAGTGGCACCGCCCGCCAGCTCCTCGACGCCGCGGCGGCGGGCGACCCCGTCGCCGTCCGCACGGCGGGCGACCTCACCGCCGGCATCGCGCACGCGATCACGCTGTTGGCCTACGCGCCTGACGTCGCCCTGATCCTCGTCACGGGTGGGGTCGTCTCGCGCAACCCCGCGCTGCGCCGGGCCGTGACCGCCCGACTCGACCACGACGACCACACGGTGGTCGGCCGCGCCGTCCCGGTCGCCGACCGCGTGCGCTGGCTGCCCGAGGACGTCGCCGTCGGCACCCGCGGCGCCGCCCTCCTCGTCGCCGAGGGGGTGCGGGTCTGATGGAGGTCGTCATCACGTCCAGCCCGGGCGAGGTCGCGGCGGACGCGATCTCCGGGCACGTGCACCCCGGCGCGGTGCTGGGGCTGGCCACGGGCTCGTCGCCGCTGCCGGTCTACGAGGAGCTGCTGCGCCGGCGCGACGCGGGCACCCTGTCGTTCGACGGCGTGCGTGCGTTCACCCTGGACGAGTACCTCGGCCTGCCGCGGTCGCACCCGCAGAGCTACCACTCGGTGATCCGCCGCGACTTCACCGACCGCGCGGGGATCGAGGTCGACGGACCCGACGGCGAGGCCAAGGACGTCCCCGCCGAGGCGGCACGGTACGAGGCCGCCATCGCGGCCGCCGGCGGCATCGACGTCCAGCTGCTCGGCATCGGCACGGACGGCCACATCGGCTTCAACGAGCCCGGCTCGTCGCTCGCGTCGCGCACCCGCACCAAGACACTCACGCCGCAGACCCGGCAGGACAACGCGCGCTTCTTCGACTCGGTCGACGAGGTGCCAGTCCACGTGCTGACGCAGGGCCTCGGCACGATCCTCGACGCGCGCCACGTCGTCCTCGTGGCGACCGGAGCGACCAAGGCAGCAGCCGTCGCGGCCGCGGTGGAGGGCCCCGTGAGCGCGTTCTGCCCCGCCTCGGTGCTCCAGCTGCACCCGCACGTGACGTTCGTCGTCGACCCCGACGCGGCGTCCGAGCTGCGGCTCCTCGACTACTACCGCTTCACGGTCGCCCACAAGCCGGACTGGCAGCCGTGGTGACCATGACCCCGACGAAGGGAGCAGCACCGTGGCATCGGTGACGTTCGACAAGGCGACCCGCATCTTCGACGGCCAGGAGCGGCCGACCGTGGACGCGATGGACCTGGCCATCGAGGACGGCGAGTTCCTCGTGCTGGTCGGTCCGTCCGGCTGCGGCAAGTCCACGACCCTGCGCATGCTCGCGGGACTCGAGGACGTCGACTCCGGTCGCGTCCTCATCGGCGACCGCGACGTCACGCGGTTGGCGCCGAAGGACCGGGACATCGCGATGGTGTTCCAGAACTACGCGCTGTACCCGCACATGACCGTGGCCGAGAACATGGGCTTCGCGCTGAAGATCGCGGGGATCCCGAAGGCCGAGGTGCGCACCCGGGTGGAGGAGGCGGCCACGATCCTCGACCTCGTGCCCTACCTCGACCGCAAGCCCAAGGCGCTCTCCGGTGGCCAGCGGCAGCGCGTGGCGATGGGCCGCGCCATCGTCCGCTCGCCGCAGGTCTTCCTGATGGACGAGCCGCTGTCGAACCTCGACGCCAAGCTGCGCGTGCAGACCCGCACCCAGATCGCCGCGCTCCAGCGCCGGCTCGGCACGACGACGGTCTACGTCACCCACGACCAGGTCGAGGCCATGACGATGGGCGATCGCGTCGCGGTCATGGAGGCCGGCGTCCTGCAGCAGGTGGCGACGCCGCGCGAGATCTACGACCACCCAGCCAACGTCTTCGTCGCCGGCTTCCTCGGCTCCCCCGCGATGAACCTGCTCGACCTGCCCGTCGTCGATGGCGGCGTGCGGCTGGGCGACGCCGTGGTGCCGATCGAGCGGTCGGTCCTCGCGCAGGCCGGGCCCGTCGTCACCATCGGCGTGCGGCCCGAGAACCTCGGCATCAGCGAGCAGGGGCTGCCGATCACCATCTCGGTCGTCGAGGAGACCGGCGCCGACGCGTACCTCTACGGGCACACCGAGAGCCTCACGGACAACCTCGTCGCGCGCACCGACTGGCGCAACCCGCCCGAGAAGGGCAGCGAGATCCGGCTGTCCCCGCTGGACCTCTCGCAGGTGCACGTGTTCGACCCGACCACGGGGGGCCGGCTCTGATTTGACAACCGTTCTCACTCTTCTTGAGAATGGTTGTCATGAAGCTGCTTGCCGGTGCCGCCTGCACCGCCCTCCTCGCCGGAACCCTCGTCGCGTGCGCCGGATCGGGTGACGACGACGGTCGCACCTCGGTCGTCGCGTCGTTCTACCCCGCCGCGTTCCTCGCCGAGCGCATCGGCGGCGAGAGCGTCTCCGTCGAGACCCTGACCTCCCCCGGCGCCGAGGCCCACGACCTCGAGCTCACCGCCAAGCAGGTGGTCGACGTCAACGAGGCCGACGTCGTCGTCTACCTCACCCACTTCCAGGAGGCCGTCGACCACGCCGTCGAGGACGCCGACCGCGACTCGGCCACCACGGTCGACCTGGCCGCCGGCGTCGAGGAGATCGCCGACGAGGAGGGTCACGACCACGACCACGACCACGACGAGGACCACGAGGGGCACGACCACGACCACGGCGGCATCGATCCGCACGTGTGGCTCGACCCGGCGAACATGGTGACCGCCGCCGAGGGCGTGCGCGACGCGCTGGTCGAGGCCGACCCCGACCAGGCCTCCACCTTCGAGGCGAACGCCGATGAGCTGATCGCCGAGCTCGAGGCGCTCGACGCCGACTTCACGAAGGGCCTCGCCTCGTGCGAGCGCACCGAGTTCGTCACGTCGCACGCGGCGTTCGGCCACCTCGCCCACGCGTACGACCTCACGCAGGTGCCGATCAGCGGCATCGACCCGCAGTCCGAGCCCACCACGGCGGCGCTCGCGGAGATCACCGAGCAGGTCAAGGAGCACGGTCTGACGACCGTGTTCACCGAGCGACTGGCGTCGTCGGCGCTCGCCGAGACGGTCGCCCGCGAGACCGGTGCGGCCACCGCCGTGCTCGACCCGATCGAGGGCCTGTCGGACGAGACGGCCGACGAGGACTACGTTTCCCTCATGAGGCAGAACCTCGAGGCACTGGTGAAGGCGAACGGCTGCCAGTGACCGACCCCTCCACCCCCGTCATCGACGCCACGGGCGTCCGGGTCGACCTCGCCGGCACTCAGGTGCTGCGCGGGGTCGACCTGCGAGTCATGCCGGGCGAGTTCGTGACCATCCTGGGGGCGAACGGCTCGGGCAAGTCCACGCTCGTGCGCGCACTCGTCGGCCTGCTGCCGCACCGCGGCTCGGTCCGGCTCTTCGGCACGCCCCTCGACCAGTTCCGCGACCACCAGCGCGTCGGCTACATGGCCCAGCGTCCCGAGGTGTTCTCCGGCGTCCCGGCCACCGTGACCGAGGTCGTCGTGAGCGGCGCGCTGTCGCGCCGGCCGCGCTTCGGCTGGCCGTCGCGCGCCGACCGGGCCGCCGCGGCCGAGCTCATCGAGCGCGTGGGGCTTGCCCACCTCGCGAAGCGGCCCCTCACCCACCTGTCCGGTGGCCAGCAGCAGCGCGCGCACATCGCTCGCGCCCTGGTCGCCGACCCCGACCTCGTCGTCATGGACGAGCCGATGGCCGGCATCGACGCGCACAGCGCGGAGGTCTTCGCCGACCTGCTGGGCGAGCTGGACGAGCGCGGCACCGCGATCGTCATGGTCGCCCACGAGCTCGGCCCGCTGGCGCCGCTCGTCGACCGCGCGGTGCACCTGGACTCCGGACTCGTCGAGTACGAGGGGCCGGCGCAGGGGCCCGGGACGCACGACCACGCCCACGACCACGCGCACAGCAGCGAGCCCGCGGTGACGCGTCCCGTGCCCGCCGAGGGACCGCTCCCGGGAGGCGCCGCATGAGCGTCCTCTCCTACTCCTTCATGCAGTACGCGCTCGTGGCGGCGATCGTCACGGGCCTGTCGGCACCGGCCGTGGGCACGTTCGTCGTCCAGCGGCGCCTGGCCCTGCTCGGCGACGGTCTCGGCCACGTGGCGCTCACCGGCGTCGCGCTCGGCCTGCTGACGGGCGTCGCTCCGCTGACCACCGCGATCGTCGTGGCCGTCGGCGGCGCGATCCTGCTCGAGATCCTGCGCAGCGTCGGCCGCACCAGCGGGGACCTCGCACTGGCGATGCTCTTCTACGGAGGCCTCGCGGGCGGCGTGCTGCTGACGAACCTCGCCGGCGAGTCCGCCGCCACGCTCAACCAGTACCTCTTCGGCTCGATCATCACGATGAGCCGCACCGACCTCGTGATCGTCGTCGCTCTCGGCCTGGTCGTGATCGCCACGACGATCGCCCTGCGTCCGCAGCTGTTCGCCGTGTGCCAGGACGAGTCCCAGGCGCGCGTCATGGGCATCCCGGTGAGGCTGTACGGCATGCTCATCGCGGTGCTCGCGGCCGTCACGATCACCGTCGCGATGCGCACGGTGGGACTGCTGCTGGTCTCGGCGCTGATGGTGGTCCCGGTCGCGGCGTCCCAGCAGGTCACCCGCAGCTTTCGCTCCACGCACCTCGCTGCCATGGCGATCGGGCTGTTCTCGGCGGTCACCGGCCTGCTCGTGAGCTACCAGATCGACACCCAGCCGGGCCCCACGATCGTCGTGATCGCCCTCGCCGTGTTCGTCGTGACCGCCCTGGCCCACGCACTGACACACGTCCGCACCCGACAGGAGGCACCTCGTGGTTGAGGCACCCCGCAACACCCGCCAGCGCCGAGCCGTCGCCGAGCTGATGGAGGACCTCGACGGGTTCTCCTCCGCGCAGCAGATCCACGCGATGCTCGCGTCGCGCGGCGAGAACGTCGGCCTGTCCACGGTCTACCGCACCCTGCAAGCGCTCGCCGACGCCGAGGAGATCGACGCGCTGCGCTCCGATGACGGCGAGACGCTGTACCGCCAGTGCAGCCGCGGTCACCACCACCACCTCGTCTGCCGCGCGTGCGGTCGCACGGTGGAGGTCGAGGGCCCCACGGTCGAGCGCTGGGCCGACCGGGTCGCCGAGGAGAACGGCTTCGCCGACGTCTCCCACACGCTGGAGATCTTCGGCACCTGCGGATCATGCAGGTCCTGAGCCGATCCGCATGGCTGCCACTCGCCGAGGCGCACCGTGAGCGCGCCCGGTGGCACACGGCACCCCACCTGGCACGGCGGGCCGACGGCGAGAAGCACCCCGTCGCGGACTTCCTGTTCGAGTACTACAACCTGTCCCCCGGCGCGCTCGAGCGCTGGCACCCGGGGCTCGGCGTCGGTCTGGCCGATGCACCCGAGTACGCCGCGCTGGGGGCCTACGTCGAGTCCGAAGGCGTCGCGACAGTGGACGCCTCCCGGCTGGGGAAGCGGCTCTCGGGGCTGCGGTGGACGCGCGAGCTGCTGGCACGAACGGCTGCCCGGTCCCCGCGCACCGGCTGCTTCGGCCTGCACGAGTGGGCGATGGTCTACCGCGAAGCCGACGACCGCCGACATCCCGCTCCCCTGCGGCTCGGCGCCGCCGGCACGGACGAGGTCGTGGAGTCGAACCGGCTCGTCTGCACGCACGTGGACGCGTTCCGCTTCTTCACCGACGAGGCGCGCCCGCTGAACGTCGAGGTGCTCGGCCGCGAGCACCAGCTCGACCGCGAGCAGCCCGGCTGTCTCCACGCGACGATGGACCTCTACCGGATCGCGTTCCGGCTGCTGCCGTTCGTGGAGGCGACGATCGTCCTCGACACGTTCGAGCTCGCGCTGGCCGTGCGCGAGGTCGACATGAAGGCCTCCCCCTACGACCTCGCGGACCTGGGCTACGAGCCCATCCGCATCGAGACGCCCGAGGGCAAGGCCGAGTACGTCCGCCGCCAACGCGGGTTCACCGAGGCGGCGGCCCCACTGCGCGCGAGGCTCCTCGAGCACGTCGAGCAGCTGCTCGGCCAGCCCACTATCGTCAACCCGTGACGACCCCCACGATCACCGCACGTCCCGGCCCCGAGCTCAGCGCCCGTGAGGTCTACGAGATCTGGCGCATCCGCGACGTCGTCTTCGCGGTCGAGCAGCAGTGCGACGAGCCCGACGTCGACGGCGTCGACCTGGCCGACGACTGCACCCACCTGTGGATCGCGGACGCGAACGGCTTCGTCCAGTCCTACCTGCGCACCTACCTGTCGAACGGCGTCCGCAAGGTCGGCCGCGTCGCCACTCTGAAGGAGGCCCGCGGCCAGGGCCTCTCGGGCGCCCTCGTCCGCGAGGTCGTGAACCGCTGGGGCGACACCGAGATCCGGCTCGGCGCCCAGGCCTACCTCGAGAACTGGTACGGCTCGTTCGGCTTCGTCACCACCGGCCCGCACTTCATGGAGGCCGGCATCGACCACGTCCCCATGACCCGGCAGGCGACTCCGTAGATGAGCGCGGCGCGCGTGCCCCGGGCCCTCGTCGTCGGCGAGGCGTTGGTGGACGTCACGCGCAGGGCCGACGGCAGCGTCACCGAGCATCCCGGCGGCTCGCCGCTGAACGTGGCGGTGACCATGGCGCGTCAGGGCATCGACACGACGCTCGCCGCGCACGTGGGCGACGACCACTTCGGCGCGCTGATCCGAGCTCATCTCGCCGAGAGCGGCGTGACGCTGGCGAACGCGAACGCCTCCCTGCCCACCGCCTCGGCGACCGCGACGATCGGCGCCGACGGCGCGGCCACGTACGAGTTCGACCTCCGCTGGGACCCGAACGAGCTGCCCGACCCGGAGGACTTCCACCTCGTCCACGTCGGCTCGATCGGTGCGTGGATGGCGCCCGGCGCCGACGTCGTCCTCGACCTCGTCCGACGCGCGCACGCTGCCGGTCGGGCGGTCGGCTTCGACCCCAACGTCCGGCCCGCGCTCGCGCCGTCGGTCCCGCTGCTCCGCGAGCGCGTCCTCGAGCTCGCCGCCCTCAGCCGGTTCGTGAAGCTGAGCGACGAGGACGCCGACGTGCTGGCCGAGGACTCGGGAGGCCCGCTCTCGGTCCTGCGGCTCCTGGCCGGTCATGGACCCGCGCTGGCGGCCCTCACACGCGGCGGGGAGTCGGCGCTGCTCTGCTCCGGGTCCGACGAGGTCGAGGTCCGGGTTCCGCCGGTCGAGGTCGCCGACACGATCGGCGCCGGCGACACCTGGATGGGAACGCTGCTGGCCGAGCTGCTGCGGCGGGGCTGGGCCGACCGGACGTCGTTCGCGGCCGACGAGCTGGAGTCCCTCGGACACGCCGCCGTCGCGGCCGCAGTGATCACCGTCTCCCGCCCCGGCGCCGACCCGCCGTGGCGCGACGGAGAGAGGCCGCCGTCACGCTAGCGTGAACGCACGTCAACGCAGAGGAGCACGCCGTGGGCAAGGTCGTTCTGTACGGGTCGGTGTCGGTGGACGGCTTCATCGCCGACGCGAACGACGATCCCGGCCCGTTGTTCGACTGGCTGACCATCGGTGACGTACCGCTGGACGACAGCGGCTTCCTGAAGGTGACGCAGGCCTCGTTCGACCACGTCCGGCCCTACTGGGACGAGATCGGGGTGACGGTCACCGGGCGACGAGTCTTCGACCTCACCGACGGCTGGGACGGCACGCCTCCCAGCGGGATCGACCACGTGGTCATCGTGACGCACCGACCCGCACCCGCGGACTGGAACACCGACGCACCGTTCCACTTCGTCGACGGCATCGAGGCGGCGGTGGCGCAGGCCCAGGAGCTGGCCGGCGGGCGTGTCGTCGAGATCGCCGCCGGCGACGTGGGCGGGCAGGCGCTGGCCGCGGGCCTGGTCGACGAGGTGCGCATGGACGTCGTCCCCGTCGTGCTCGGATCCGGCCGTCGCTTCTTCGGACCGATCGACGCGCCCCACCTCCTGACCGATCCCGACGTCGTGATCCGGGCCGAGCGGGTACTCCATCTCTGCTACCCGGTCCGCTGACCCGTCGGCCACGTTCTCGGTAGCGTGCAGCGCATGGACATCAAGCTCGAGAACGTCGGCATCGCGGTGCGCGACCTCGAGGCGGCGATCGCCTTCTTCACCGACCTGGGGCTGACGGTTCTCGGCCGCGACACGGTGAGCGGCACGTGGACCGACACGGCCGTCGGCCTCGACGGCAACCACGCCAACATCGCGATGCTCCAGACGCCGGACGGCCTCGGCCGGCTCGAGCTCTTCGAGTACCTCCACCCCGACGCGATCGAGACGGAGCCGACGCAGCCGAACGAGATCGGCATGCATCGCGTGGCCTTCTCCGTCCCCGACCTCGATGCGGCGCTCGAGATCGCGGCGCGTCACGGCTGCCACCCGCTCCGCGGCGTGGCGACCTACGAGGACATCTACCGGCTCACCTACGTCCGCGGGCCCAGCGGCATCATCGTGATGCTGGCGCAGGACTTGCGCCAGTCGGACTGATCAGTCGCCGAACTCCTGCTGCAGCGCGGCCAGGATCTCGGGCGCGGCCTCGAAGAACCGGTCCTGGCCCTCGTCGCCGATCTGCAGGAGCGCGAGGTCCGTGAAGCCCGCCTCGGCGAACGGCCGCACGGCCTCGACCACGGCGTCGATGTCGTCGCCGCACGCGATCTGTTCGGCGACGTCCTCCGGCCGCACGAACTGCGTGGCGGCGTCGAACGCGGACGGGCCGGGCAGCTCGGCGTTGACCTTCCAGCCGCCGGCGAACCAGCGGAACTGCTCGTGAGCTCGTGTCACCGCCCGCTCACGGTCGGAGTCCCACGAGATCGGCAGCTGACCGACCTTGCGCGCCGGCGCGTTCGCGCCGACCGCCTCGTCGTAGTTCGCGACGGCGTCGGCGTCGGGCTCGACCGCGATCATGAAGTCGCTCCACGGAGCGGCGACCTCGATGGACTGCGGGCCGCTGACGGCGACGCCGATGGGCACCCGCACTTCGGGCAGGTCCCAGAGCTTCGCCGAGTCGACCCGGTAGTGGTCGCCTACGAAGTTCACGTAGCCGCCGTCGAACAGCTCGTTGATGATCTGCAGTGCCTCGGAGAACGCCTCGTGGCGCACGTTGACCGGGTCCCACCCCTCGCCGACCACGTGCTCGTTGAGGTTCTCGCCGGCGCCCAGGCCCAGCGAGAACCGACCGCCGCTCAGGACACCGAGGGTCGCGGCCTGCTGCGCCACCACCGTCGGGTGGTAGCGACCGATCGGGCACGTCACGTAGGTCATGAGCTCCAGCGCCTGCGTCGCCTGGGCGACCGCGCCGAGCGTCACCCAGGCGTTGGGGCTGTGGCCCTGCTCGTCCAGCCACGGGTTGAAGTGGTCGCTCATGACGGCGAACGGGAACCCCACCTCCTCGGCCTTCCGGGCGTACGTCACCAGGCTCGTCGGCGGGGACTGCTCGCACATGAGAGTGCATCCGATGGAGAGACTCATGCCGGGGGTGTACCCGGGACGGCAGGCCGTCACTCACCTCTCTCCACTTTTGGAACGCGTTGAACCGTTCGTTCACCCAGAACGGTTCAACGCGTTCCAAAAGTGGAGAGGGCGCGCGCCAGGCCGCAGCCGAGTGCGACGCCCGCGGCGACCAGCGCCACGGTCACCATGGGATGCACGGCCATGAACCCGATGAACAGCGTGACGACGGCGGCAGCCAGGGTCGCGCGGGCGCCCAGCACGAGGGCCTGGACGCAGCCCATCACGGCTCCGGCCAACAGCGGGAGCCACACCGCAGTGCTGCGGACGTCGTCGTCCAGGAAGAACGCGGACCCGTACGAGGAGTCGTAGATCGCGTACGCGACCAGGTAGTTCGCCACGGTGGACACGACGACGCCGATGCCCAGGAAGGCCATGCGTCCGAGCCCGGTCTGCTCCGTCGTCGTCGTCACATCCGTCACCCTAGATCCGGGGGCGTGTGCTGTCCGCGGATTCGTCGAGGGGCTCGCGCCGAGGCGACGGGTGCGTCAGACTCACGGGGATGCGTTCCCGACTTCCCGCCGTCCTGGGCACGGTGCTGGCCCTGGCGCTGCTCGCCGGCTGCAGCGGCTCGGACGACGAGCCCGCGCCCAGTGCCAGCACCACCTCGAGCGCGACACCGACCGCGACGACGCCGGCTCCCTCACCCACCGCCACGACGCCCGCTCCCCCGCCGGCCTCGCGGATCCGTGAGGTTCCCCCGGCGCAGTGGGACCGGATCGTCGCGGCCGGCATGGTGCGCCCGGAGTGCCCGGTCCAGCGTCGTGACCAGCTCCGCCGGGTCGACCTGAACTTCGTCGACTTCGCAGACCGCACGCGCCGCGGCCACCTGATCGTCAACGCCGACGTCGCGCCGAGCATCCAGCGGATCTTCGACCGCCTCTACGAGAGGAAGTTCCCGATCCGCAAGATGAAGGGCGTCGAGGCCTACGGCGGCGACGTGGCCAGGAGTCTGTCGGCGGACAACACCTCGGCCTTCAACTGCCGTCGCGCCGACCAGATCAACGCGCCGTTCAAGGACTCGCCCCACGCGAACGGGCGCGCGGTGGACATCAATCCGCTCGAGAACCCGTGGATGGACCTGCGGTGCGACTGCTGGACGCCCTCGGCTCGCCACGCCGAGCGGACCCCAGGCCGAGGCAAGATCCTCGAGAAGGGTCTGGTGTGGCGACTCTTCGATCGCGAGGGCTGGATCTGGCAGAACATCGACGTGCCGGACTACATGCACTTCGACACGGGATACCCGTCGCGCCCCTTCTGACCCCGCGAGTTGCGCCTCGGGGTGAAGATTGACCCGTGCTCGGACTCGAGATGGTCGTCCTGCTGGGAGTCGCGCTCGTGGCGTGCGGCGCGCTCGCCAGCCGTTACCCGATCGCCCCCGCCATCCTGCTGGTCGTCGCCGGCGTGCTCATCGGGTTCGTCCCGCACCTGCGCCACGCGCATCTGCCGCCGGAGATCATCCTCCTCGTCTTCCTTCCCGCTCTGCTGTTCTGGGAGAGCCTGACGACCTCGTTGCGGGAGATCCGGAACAACCTGCGCGTCGTCGTGCTGACCAGCACCGCACTGGTGGTGGTCACGGCGGGCGCCGTCGCAGCCACCGCCCACTACGTGCTGGGCATGGCGTGGGGACCCGCATGGGTCCTGGGCGCGGCGCTCGCGCCGACTGACGCGACCGCCGTCGGCGTCCTGGCCCGCAACCTCCCGCGCCGCACCGTCACGACCCTTCGTGCCGAGAGCCTCGTCAACGACGGCACCGCGCTGGTCCTCTACGGGCTCGCCGTCGGGGTGACCGTCGGCGAGGAGCACCTCACCGGGCTCCACGTCACCTGGCTCGTCGTGCTCTCGTACGGAGGCGGCGTCCTGGCCGGCGGCCTGGTCGGCCTCCTCAGCTGGCAGATCCGCCGCCGGATGGACGACCCCATGCTCGAGGGCATCGCCATCCTGGTGACCCCCTTCGCGGCGTTCCTCGCGGCCGAGTCCATCGAGGCCTCGGGCGTCCTGGCCGTCGTCGCGTGCGGACTCTTCCTGAGCCAGGTGGCACCCCGCATCACCGGTGCCGCCACGAGGCACCTCGTCGTCCCGTTCTGGTCGCTCGCCACGACCGTGCTGAGCAGCGCGCTGTTCGTGCTGATCGGTCTCGAGGCGCAGTCGGCGTTCCGCAACCTCTCCAGCGAGTCGATGGGTCGAGCGCTGCTGGACATCCTCCTGGTGGCGGCGGTCGTCATCGGCGTGCGCTGGGTGTGGACCTACACGACGCCCTACGCGATCCGCACGGTCGACCGCCGTCCTGCGCAGCGGGCACGGCGTGTGAGCGCACGCCAGCGCACCGTGAGCGCGGCGGCCGGCTTCCGCGGGGCCGTGTCGCTCGCGGCGATCCTCGCCGTGCCGCGCACCCTGGAGTCCGGCGCCCCGTTCCCCGACCGCGACCTCATCGTGCTCATCGCCTGCGGCGTCATCATGCTGAGCCTCCTGCAGGCGCTGCTGCTGCCGGCGATCGTCCGGTTCGCCCGGCTTCCCGCCGACGACTCGGTCGCCGAGGAGATCCAGCTCGCCGAGGTCTTCACCCTCGACGCGGCGCTCGAGGCCATCGACGACACTGCTCTGCAGCTCGGCGTCGGCGACCTCGTGACGGCCAGGGTGCGGCACGAGCTCGACAAGCAGCGCCGCCTCGTGAAGGCCGCGGGCGTCGACGGCGACCCCGTGGTCGAGCACCACGGCCAGTACACGAGCCTGTCGCTCGCCCTCCTCGCCCGCCGCCGCGACGCGCTCGTGCAGCTGCGCGACGAGCGTCGCATCGACGACATCGTCCTGCGCCAGGTCCAGGCCCGGCTCGACATCGAGGAGATCCGCTTCTCCCGCACCGCTCCCCCGGAGTGACCCGGGCGAGATGTGTAGCGGTACCCACCCTTTTTCGGGCGGAACGGCCGAAATTCGGTGGACACCGCTACAGAACTCGCGTCGCGACGACGGCGTAGAGGGTGACCGCGAAGACGAAGGAGCCGCGGGCGGCGCTCTCCTCGAGCTGACGGCGCCAGTCGGCCTCCTCCCCCGCCGCAGCGGCGCGGCGAGCGGCGGCCTCGACGACGAACGAGACCGGCGGCAGGTCCAGCTGGCGCGGGCGCAGCATGAGCACCTCGGTGGTGACGCGGGCATCGACGAACCCGTGACGAAGGACCAGGTCGAGCAGCTGCGCGCCGGCCTCGGGAGAGGTGACACCGCCCCAGTCCTCGTGCCACGCCGCCGTCAGGTGCGGGTCCCCGGGCCACGTCGCGAGCGTTCGCCAGTCGGTGTCGATCAGACCGATCCGGCCGCCGGGCCGCAGGACCCTGGCCATCTCACCCACCGCCACCGCGGGATCCACGAGGTGCTGGAGCACGCGCTCGCTGCGCACGAGGTCGACGGAGGCATCGTCGAGGGGCAGCGCCTCGGCCGATCCCTGGACGAACCGCGCGGGGTTGCGGGAGGCCTCGCCTCGCCGACGCGCCTCGGCCAGCATCGTCTCGCTCGGGTCCACCCCCGTGGCCGATCCCGTCGGCGCGACCGACGCCGCGAGCCCACGAATGTCCTCGCCGGTGCCGCAGCCCACGTCCAAGGCCTCCATCCCCGGCAGCGGGTCCAGCGCCTCCAGCAGCCACGCGTGCAGCCGCAGGATCGACGGCAGCTGCGCCTGCACGTCGAGCGCCATCAGCGCGGCCAGCTGCGCCGCGTCGGAGGAGGCGTCGACCGCGTGGAACGACGGCGAGTCAGCGCTCATCGTCGGACTCCTTTCGTGCCGTGACCAGCCAGGCGGCCGAGCCGAAGTCCACCCCATCGGGGCCGGCGTGCTCGGCGAGGCTCTGGCGGAGCCGATCGACCGCGGCCGCGCGCTCGTCCTGAGGCAGCTCGTCCAGGAGCCACGCGAAGAGCCCGCGGAGGAAGCCGAGGGCGTCGTCCACGTCCTTGCCGAACCACTCCCGACCCTCGAGGCCCTCCACCGAGACCTGCGCCCACCCAGCGGCACCGAGCACCTCGCGGATCCGCTCGGGCCTCGAGAGGGAGAACATGCCCGGAGCGTCGAGGTCCGTCGTGGGTCCGGGCGTCCCACCGAGCACGCCGAGCGTCCCGCTGATCCACTCGTTGCGGTCGGGCGGCTGCCACGTCAGCAGTACCAGGCGTCCACCCGGACGCGTGGCGGTCCGCAGGTTCGCGAACGCGGCGACGGGGTCGCCGAAGAACATCGAGCCGGTGCGCGAGAGGACCACGTCGTAGTGGTCCGGCTCGAACGCGTGCACCTGCGCGTCGGCGCGGACGAAGCTCACGTTGCGGACGCCTTCGGCATCAGCGCGGCGGCGGGCGACGTCGAGCAGCTCGCGCGACAGGTCCACGCCGATCACGTCGCCGTCGATGCTCGCGCGTGCCGCACGACGCGTCGTCAGGCCACCCCCGCACCCGACGTCGAGGACCCGATCGCCGGGCCGCACCGAGACGGCGGCCTCGAATCGATCCTGGAAGTCGGCCACCGCGCGGTCGAACCGGTCGGCGTGCGCGGCCCAGTAGGCGCCGCCGGGGCCGTCCCACGACTCCGCCTGCGTCAGGTTCGTCTCGTGGACCTTCGCGTGCCCGTCGCCGGATTCCATCGCCACCTCCGCGCCTCGTCCGAGGCCTTCTCCTAGTGACCGCCCTGCACCGGGTCCGCGTCAAGAGACCGGTCTGCACGGGTCTGGACGGGGCCCGCGCCGTGGGTCATCCTGACGAGATGGAGCCGTCCCCCGACGCCTCGAAGGCCTTGGCCCGCGCACACGAGCACGCGCTGTCCTGGCTGGCCGGGCTGCCCGACCGGCCGGTCCCGCCGGCCTCGTCCGTCGCGGACGTGATCGAGGCGCTCGGCCCGGAGCTACCGGAGGGACCGACCGATCCCGTCGAGGTCGTCGACCTGCTCGCCGAAGCGGCAGGGCCGGGACTCACGGCGATGCCGTCGGGCCGCTTCTTCGGGTTCGTCATCGGCGGCACCCACCCGGCCGCGCTGGCTGCCGACTGGCTGACGTCGGCGTGGGACCAGATCGCCGGACTGCGGACCGTCACGCCGTCGGCCACGGCGGCGGACGACATCGCCGAGAGCTGGGTCCTCGACCTGCTCGGCCTCCCGCGCGAGGCGGCCGTCGGCTTCGTCACCGGCGGCACGATGGCCAACTTCACGTGCCTCGCCGCCGCTCGTGACGCCGTCCTCACACGGGCCGGCTGGGACGTCGGCACGCGCGGGCTGCTCGGGTCGCCCGGCGTCCGCGTGCTGGCCGGCGAGGAGCGACACGACTCGGTCGACCTCGTGCTGCGCTACCTCGGACTGGGCGCGCCCGAGCTCGTGCCAGCGGACGACCAGGGCCGGATCGACCCCGCGGCGCTGCGAGCGCGACTCGAGGAGGACGACCGACCGACCGTCGTGTCCCTCCAGGCGGGCAACGTCCACTCCGGCGCCTTCGACCCGTTCGAGGAGGCGATCGCGGCCGCACACGACCACGGCGCGTGGGTGCACGTCGACGGGGCCTTCGGCCTGTTCGCGGGCGCCACAGCGACCCACCGGCATCTTGTCCGCGGCTACGAGGCCGCGGACTCCTGGGCGACCGACGCCCACAAGACCCTCAACGTGCCCTACGACTGCGGGCTCGCGATCGTGCGCGACCCGGCCGCCCTGCGCGCCGCGATGTCGATGCACGGTGCCTACCTGATCCGCGACGAGGCCGGCGACCCGTTCGAGAAGGTACCCGAGCTCTCCCGCCGCGCCCGCGCCTTCACGGTGTGGGCCGTGCTGCGCTCCCTCGGCCGCACCGGCCTCGCCGAGCTCGTCGACCGGATGGTCGGGCACGCGCGGGCGTTCGCCGACGGCATCGCCGAGATCGAGGGCGCCACGGTCCTCAACGACGTCGTCTTCACCCAGGTCTGCGCGGCCTTCGGGGACGACGCCCGCACCCGGGACGTCGTGCGCCGCATGTGGGAGGACGGCACCGCGTGGACCACCGGCTCGGTCTGGCGCGACCGCGCGGTCCTGCGCATCTCGGTGAGCAACTGGTCGACGACCGACGCCGACGTCCGGCGCACGCTGGAGGCCCTCCGGAACGCTGCGCGACAATCGGCTCATGGACTTCGCTGACCGGGTGCGGGCCGCGCTGGACCCTCTTCTCGAGCCGGCCGGATTCGCGCGAGGGCAAGGGGACGGTGCGGACGACGGAGTGATCTACTGCGCGGCCCACGACGAGTTCAGCGCCCGGTTCCCGGCGTTGCCGCAGGCGTATGAGGACGGCGACGAGGAGTGGGCCTGTACGGACCTCGTGCTGGACTTCGGCGAGCGCTTCACGGCGCGGCTCGAAGGGCTGAGCCTTCGCGAGACCTTCCACGCTCTCCAACTCCACGGCGACGCCGCGGAGGCGGCCTCGTGGGAAGAGGCGACCCGCGAGGAGGCGCTGGAGCAGCTTCCCCGGCTCCTGACCCGACTCCTGGAGGCCGGGGCCTCGGGAGCTCGCGGCGCCTGACCTATCCTCCCCGTGTGCCCGATCAAGCCCTGGAGCTGAGCTTCGACGCCGCGTCCGCCGGTGCCGTCGAGGCCCAGTGGGAGGCGCTCCGGGAGGTGGGCCTGCCGTCGCAGGCGGACCACAAGTCCATGACGAACGCACCGCACGCCACCGTCGTGGCCGCGGTCGCCGTCGACCCCGCGGTCGTCTCCGTGGCGCGGGACGCCATCGCACCACTGCTCCCCGCTCGGATCGAGGTCCGCGGACTCGTCCTCTTCGGTCAGGGACCGCGCTACACGATCGCGCACCTCGTCGAGCCCGAGCGCGAGCTCGCTGCCGCCGTGGCCAGGATCCGTGAGCTGGTGCCGGCACTGCGCCACCCGGTCTGGACCCCGCACGTCACCTTGGCCCGGCGCGTCCCGCAGCGGCTCGTCCCGACGGCCTTCGAGGTCCTGCAGTCCTCCGAGACCCCGCGCGAGCTCCTCGCCGACCGCCTCCGCTGGTGGGACCCGGCGCTCGAGCTCATCGAGGACGTCGCGGCCGCGCCTGGGGACTGATCCCTTGCCCGTGGCAGCAGAACGGCGCATCGTGAGCACATGAGCGACGACACCCACGGCGGCGTCCGCTACATCGTGAGCGACGTCGAGGCGGCGATCGACTTCTACACGAACCAGCTCGGCTTCACCCTGCTGAGCGACCCGGCGCCGCCCTTCGCCGACGTCGCTCGCGGCTCGCTTTGCGTGCTCCTGTCCGGGCCGGGCAGCTCGGGTGCGCGTGCCACACCGCCGGACGCCGACGTTCCCGGGCGCAACCGCATCCACGTGGTCGTCGACGACCTCGCCGCAGAGGTCGAGCGGCTCGACGCCGGCGGCGTCACCCTGCTGACCGACGTCGTCAGCGGCCCCGGCGGCCAGCAGGTCCTGGTTGCCGACCCGGACGGGAACCTCGTCGAGCTCTTCCAGCCGGCTTCGCGGTCCTAGTGGTACATCGCCGGGATCACCCGACGATCGTCGCGGACCGCGGGGTGCTTCGACTCCGCCACGACACGCTCGATGGCATCGACCGTCCCCGCAACACCGGCGAAGTGCGAGTCGATGTCGTACGCCACGCACCATGAGCGGTCCGTCGGCCAGACGAACGCCGGTGGGAAGTGACGTTCGCGGCCGGAGGTCGTCCAGGTGCGAAAGTCCGCGAGCGACCCGGTCGCCATTGCGCAGCTGCGCAGACGCATGAGGTCGATGCGGTCGACCGCCGGGAGGGCCGGGTCGTACGGGTAGCCGTCCCACATCAGGAAGCGCAGGTCGTCGAGTCCGGACCCCGCGGCCAGGAGCTCCACGGTCTCGACAACGACATCCGACTCGACGGGGGCGGCGTCGAAGACCTCGTCGGCGACGTCGGCCTCCTGCTGACCGTCGTGTGCCGGGTCCGGAAGCGTCAGGACACGCGCGTAGGCCTCGAACCCGGGCGGTCCGACCGTGAGGGTCCTGCCGAACGAGCGCGGGTCCTGGCTCGCCTCGAGCCACGCGGTCTCTGCGCGTACCAGGTCGAAGTGCAGGGTCATCGAGCGTCCTCGTGGTCTGTCGGGGAGCGGAAGTGGGGACTGGTCGCCTGCCAGCGCCGTCGGGCGGCATCGCGCGCGAGCGCCTCCCGTCGGAGGCGCAGAGAGCGCCACAGATGGAACGCGGCGAAGATCACCCACGCCGCCGGGATGGCCCACCGTCCGAGACCGGTCCGGGTCGGGCTGATGAGGAAGAAGACCGCGAGCGTCAGGGCGCCCAGCGCGAGGACGAGCTGACTGACCCAGCCAGGTCCGTCGTACTCCGCACGCGGAAGGTCGTCCGTCACTGTGGTGACTCCTCCTCGCTCGTGTCGTCCTTGGACCATGCACGGTCCGCCGCGATGTCGACAAGTCCGAACTCCAACGCGAGCCATGTCACGAGGAAGGTGACGCCCGCGATCACGAGGCCCGTGCGCGCCTCGACGACGAACGCCACCAGCATCACCGGGATCATGAGCACGCTGAGCGTCTTGAGCACGAACCCCATGGCTCGAGTCTCCCAGCGGATGCGTGCACCGTCCGCCGTTCCTCGGATTTCAGTGCGGATCGCGGTCGTGCAGCCGCCCCGGACCGGTGTCCGAGGGTCTCACTAGGTTCGGTGCATGACCTCGGAACTCCCGGCTCGCGCCTTCGACGCGGCGCGTCGTGCCCGCGCTCGGGCGGAGTTCGCGGAGTGGGAGCTGATCGCCCAGCACCACACCCGGCGCGTAGCCGAGATCGACCGTTCCGACGAGATCGTCCTGAGCAAGGATCTGGCCCGCCGCGAGGTCACGCTCGAGATCGCGCAGGCGCTGAAGGTCACCGAACGCCGCGTCTGGGCCGTGGTGTTCGAGGCCGAGACCCTGCAGGAGCGCACACCACTGGTCTGGGAGGCGTTCCGCAGCGGCGACCTCGACGCCGGCCGGGCGAGCGCGATCGCCGACACCGCCGAGCGTCTCGTCGAGCGCGAGAGCTGGGCCCGGCTCGAGCGCTCCGTGATCGGCTACGCGGCCACGCACACACTCGGCGAGCTCCGCACGTGGCTGCGCCGATTCCGCGCCCGGGTCGAGCCCGAGGAGACCGCGGTGGAGACGGCGAAGGCCCTCGAGGAGCGTCGCGTCTCAGTCACCCACAACACCGACGGCACCAGCTGGCTCAACGCCCTGCTGCCCACCGGACTCGCGATCGCCGCGGCCGAACGACTCCGCCGGGCGGCGAAGGCCGAGCCCGGGATCCATCCCGAGACCGGCGTGCGGGACACGCGCACGCGCGACCAGAAGCAGGCCGACATCCTCGGCCGGTGGCTCACGTCATGCACCGGCACCACCACCGACATCCACGCCGAGATCGCGATCAGCATCGCCGCCACCGACCTCGTCGGGTACACCGAGGGGCCCGGCCTCACCCGCGACGGAGAGCCGCTCGACGCGGCGTGGGTCCGCGAACTCGCCGCCAGCGAGCACACGGTGTTCCGCCGACTCGTACTCGACCCCGTCGGCCGGGTCATGGACACGACGGTCCTGGCCTACCGACCCACCGAGTCCCTGCGGCAGGCACTCCACTGGAGGGACGGCACCTGTCGGGTCGCGGGCTGTCGGGCCCCGGTGTTCGAGACCGATCTCGACCACGCCAAGGACTACGACTCAGGCGGCGAGACCTCCGCGCGGAATCTCAGGTGCCTCTGCCGGAAGCACCACAACATGAAGTCCCACGGTCACCTCGACGACCGCTTCCTCGACGAGCCCGCAACCTACGGCAGCGCGACCCCGTGAGACCGCAGGCCGAACGTCAGCGCGTCCACGAGGGCCTCGAACGACGCCTCGATCATGTTCGGGCCCACGCCCACGGTCACCCACGAGCTCTTGCCGTCGGTCGTCTCGATCAGCACGCGCGTCACCGCGTCGGTGCCGTGCCCCTGATCGAGGATCCGCACGCGGAAGTCGATGAGGTGGAACTGCGCCACGTCCGGGTAGATCCGCTCGATCGCCTGGCGCAGCGCGTGGTCGAGGGCGTTGACCGGACCGTTGCCCTCCCCCACCACCGCGTGGCGCACGCCGCCCGCCACGACCTTGACGATCGCCTCGGCACCGCCGTCGCCCGCCGAGCCGGCGATGACCCGCCACGACTCCACGTCGAAGTACGCCGGGCGCACGCCCGTGACCGCCTCGGTCAGCAGCAGCTCGAAGGACGCGTCGGCCGCCTCGAACGTGTAGCCCTCCTGCTCCATCTGCTTCACCTGATCGGTGATGCGAGTCAGCAGGTCGTGGTCGCCCGACAGGTCGAAGCCCAGCTCGCGACCCTTCAGCTCGATCGTCGCGCGGCCCGCCATCTCCGAGACCAGCAGGCGCATGTCGTTGCCCACCAGCGCGGGATCCATGTGCTGGTACAGGTCGGGATCCACACGGATCGCGCTCGCGTGCAGGCCGGCCTTGTGCGCGAACGCCGAGACGCCCGTGTACGGCTGGCGCGCCACCGGCGGGTAGTTCGTGATCTCGCTGATCGCGTGCGAGATGCGCGTCGCGTCGGCCAGCACGCCCTCGGGCATCACGCTCATGCCGAGCTTGAACTCGAGGTTCGCCACGCACGTGACGAGGTCGGCGTTGCCCGTGCGCTCGCCGTAGCCGTTGATGCAGCCCTGCACGTGGGTCGCGCCTGCCCGCACCGCCTCGATCGAGTTGGCCACCGCGCAGCCGGTGTCGTTGTGCGCGTGGATGCCCAGGCGCGCGCCCGTGCTGTCGCGCACGTCGGCCACGATCTCGCCCACCTGGTGGGGCAGCATGCCGCCGTTCGTGTCGCACAGCACCGCCACCTCCGCACCGGCCTCGGCGGCCACCCGCACGACCTCCAGCGCGTAGTCGCGGTTGTCGAGGTAGCCGTTGAAGAAGTGCTCGAGGTCGAGGAACACGCGCTGGCCCTCACCACGCAGGTGCGTCACGGTGTCACGCACCATCGCGAGGTTCTCCTCCAGCGTGGTCCGCAGCGCGCGGAGCACGTGCTGGTCGTGGCTCTTGGCCACCACCGTCACCACCGAGGCGCCCGAGTCGCGCAGCGCACCCACGAGCGCGTCGTCGGCCGCGGCGACGCCGGCGCGACGCGTCGAGCCGAACGCCGCGAGCGTCGCGTGGCGCAGGTCCAGCTCCTTGGCGGCCAGGGCGAAGAACTCGGTGTCCTTCGGGTTCGAGCCCGGCCAGCCGCCCTCGATGTAGCCCACGCCGAGGTCGTCCAGGTGCTGGGCGATGGCGAGCTTGTCCTGCACCGAGAGGTTGAGCCCCTCCTGCTGGGCGCCGTCGCGCATCGTCGTGTCGTAGACGTGGAAGTCCGCGGGGTCGTGCTTCCCGAAGGTGGTGCTCATGGATCGTCCTGGTGTCTGGGTGTGGCCACAAAAAAACCTCCCGGGTACGGGAGGCGGCGCGTCTGAGGTTCTGCTTCAGACGCGCTGTTGAATGATGATCACGAACGTGCTCATGGCAGCAGGGTACACCCCTGCCGCCACGAGCCCGTCGCGGCTCAGACGCCGCCGGACCGGTCGGCCGGCTTCGGCCCGAGGTGCGCCAGCGTCTCGGGTCGCAGGATGCGCTCCAGCTCGTCCTTCGGCAGCAGGCCCTTCTCCAGCACCAGCTCGGCCACGCCCCGGCCCGACGCCAGCGCCTCCTTGGCCAACTCGGTCGCAGTCTGGTAGCCGAGGTAGGGGTTCAGCGCGGTCACCAGCCCGATCGAGTTGGCCACCTCGATCGCGAGGTGCTCACGGTTCGCGGTGATGCCCTTGACGCAGTTCTCGGTGAGCGACGTGATCGCCGTCCGCAGGCGGTAGAGACCGGCCGACAGCGAGTAGCAGATCACCGGCTCGAACGCGTTGAGCTGCAGCTGGCCCGACTCCGCGGCCATCGAGACGGTGACGTCGTGGCCGATGATCTGGAACGCCACCTGGTTGACGACCTCGGGAATCACCGGATTCACCTTGCCGGGCATGATGCTCGAACCCGCTTGACGCGCCGGCAGGTTGATCTCGCCGAGTCCGGCGCGCGGGCCGGACGACAGCAGCCTCAGGTCATTGCAGATCTTCGAGAGCTTCACCGCGACGCGCTTGAGCACGCCCGACATCTGCACGAACGAGCCGCAGTCCTGCGTGGCCTCGATGAGGTCGACGGCGGTGACGAGCGGGAGCCCCGTGATCCGCGAGAGGTGCTGGCGCGCGAGTGGCACGTAGCCGTCGGGGGCGTTCAGCTGGGTGCCGATCGCCGTCGCGCCGAGGTTGATCTCGTGCAGCAGCATGACCGCCTCGCGCAGTCGGGTGCGGTCCTCGGCGATCATCAGCGCGTAGGTGCCGAACTCCTGGCCGAGCGTCATCGGCACGGCGTCCTGCAGCTGGGTGCGGCCCATCTTCAGCACGTCGTGGAACTCGACGGCCTTCTCCGCGAACGCGGACTCGAGCTCGCCCATCGCCGCGATCAGGTCGTGCGTCGCGTTGATGACCGCGATCTTCACGGCGGTGGGATAGACGTCGTTCGTCGACTGGCTGAGGTTGACCTGCTCGTTCGGGTGCAGGCGGTCGTAGTCGCCGAGCGGGTGACCGAGGATCTCCAGCGCCCGGTTGGCGATCACCTCGTTGGCGTTCATGTTCGTCGAGGTGCCCGCGCCGCCCTGGATGACGTCGACGACGAACTGGTCGTGCAGGGCGCCGTGCCGAATCTCCTGACAGGCCTGGACGATGGCCGCGTGCCGCTCGTCGTCGAGCAGGCCGAGGTCGTGGTTCGCCTCGGCGGCGGCCTCCTTCACGGCGGCCAGGGCCTGGGGCAGGTAGGGACTGATGGCGATGGGGACACCGGTGATCGGGAAGTTCTCCATGGCGCGCAGGGTGTGCACGCCCCAGTAGACGTCCGCCGGTACCTCACGTTCTCCGAGCAGGTCGTGCTCGATCCGAACGTTCGTGAGATCGGTCATACGACCATCCAAGCACTCGAGAGCGCCCCGCGCCCCGGTCAGCGCAGCTCGGCTCCGAGTGTCGCGGCGGCCGCGACGATCTGCTCGCGGGCGGCCTTGATGTCGGCGTCCGTGAGCGTGCGGTCCTCGGCGCGCAGGCGCACCTTGAAGGCGAGGGACTTGCGGCCCTCGCCGACCTGGTCGCCCGTGTACACGTCGAACAGCCGCACCGACTCCAGCAGGGGGCTGGCGCCGGCGATCACCGACTCCAGCTCGCCGGCGGGGAGTTCGCTCGCGACCGTGAACGCGAAGTCCTCCTTCGCCACCGGGAAGGCCGAGAAGTGGGGCTTCGGACCGATGGCCGGAGCCGCGGCGATGAGCGCGTCGAGGTCGAGCTCGGCCGCAGCGACGCGACCGGGCAGTCCGTGGGCCTCGGCGACCTTCGGGTGCAGCTCGCCGGCGTGACCGACGACCGTGCCGTCGATGCTCAGGCTCGCGCAGCGACCGGGGTGGAACGGCGCGAGCGTCGCGGCCTCGACGGTGAGCTCGACGTGCAGGTTCGCCGCGACGAGCTGGGCGATCGCGAGCGCGTCGGTCCAGGCGACGGCGCGACCCGGCCCGGCCCAGCCGGAGCGGGTGCGCTCCCCCACCAGCACGAAGCCGGCGTGGCGGGGCTGCTCGGGCAGCGCCGCGTCGAGGGCGGCGAGCTCCTCGTCGGTAGGGCGACGGTCGACGCCCAGGATCGGCGCCGCGGGGCTGCCGGGCTTCGGGCTGAAGACGCGACCGATCTCGCTCAGCGCGACCGACTCGTGTCCGCGTCCGATGTTCAGCGATGCGGCGCGCAGCAGGCCGATGAGGACCGTGGGCGTGAGCCCGGGCTCCTCCGCCGACAGCGGGTTCGCGAGCCGGACGAGGTCGCGGCGCGAGTCGTCGGCGGGCAGGCCCAGCCTGTCGAGGTCGGCAGGACCGACGAACGGCAGCGTGGTGACCTCGACCAGACCGGCCCCGGCCAGCACGTGGCCGACGCGGCGGCGCAGCTCCTGCTCGCGCGAGAGCCCGCGACCGCCCGTGGGCGTGGGCAGCACCGACGGCACGTTCTCGTAGCCGGCGGTGCGCAGCGCCTCCTCGACGAAGTCGTAGGGGTCGTTGAGGTCGAAGCGCCAGGACGGAGGCGTGACCGTGAACCGGTCGGCCTCGCGCGTGACCGTGCAGCCGTTGCGCTCGTACGTGTCCTGCGCCTGCTCGGGCGTGATCGGCAGGCCGCTGATCCGCGCGGGCAGGTCGACGGGGAACGAGACGGGCTCGCGGCCCGGAGCCGTGCCGACGACCGTGGCGCCGGGCGCCAGGGTGCCGCCGGCCAGCTCGACGAGGAGCTCGGCGACGCGCGTGGCGCCCACGAGCGGCAGCTGCGGGTCGACGCCGCGCTCGTAGCGCTTCGCGGCCTCGGACGGCAGCTTGTGCCGCTTGACGGCGCGGAAGATCGTGACCGGGTCCCAGTACGCGGCCTCGACCACGACGTCGGTGGTGCTGGCGTCGATCTCGGTGTGGGCGCCGCCCATCACGCCGGCGATGCCGATCGGGCCGCTGGAGTCGGCGACGAGCAGGTCGTCCGGGGTGAGGGCGCGGTCGACGTCGTCCAGCGTCGTGATCCGCTCACCCGCCGCGGCGCGACGCACGACGATGTCCCCGTCGATCTTGGCGCGGTCGTAGCAGTGGTTGGGCTGGCCGAGCTCGAGCATCACGTAGTTGCTCACGTCGACCGTGAGCGAGATCGGGCGCATCCCGGCGTCGGTGATCCGCTTGGCCATCCACGCGGGCGTGGTGGCGGCGGGATCGATGCCCTCGACGACGAGCGTCGTGAACACCGGGCAGCCCTCGGGGTCCTCGACCCGGACCGGATACGCGGGCGCGTCCGCGGACGGCACCTCACGGTCGGCGGGATCGGAGAACGGCACGTCGAACGCCAGGGCGGCGTCGCGGGCCACGCCGCGCAGGCTCAGCGCGTAGGCGCGGTCGGGGTTGACCTCGAGGTCGAGGGTCTGCTCCCCCAGGCCGAGCAGGGCGATCGCGTCGTCGCCGGGCTCGGCCGAGCCGGGGGGCAGCACGACGATGCCCTTCGCGGTGGTCTCGTCCTCGGCCAGCCCCAGCTCGGAGGTGGAGCAGATCATGCCGTCGGAGACGTGACCATAGGTCTTGCGCGAGCCGATCTCGAAGCCGAGCGCGGGCAGGTAGGTGCCCGGCAGCGACACGACGACGAGGTCGCCGACGCCGAAGTTGTGCGCACCGCAGACGATGCCGCGCGAGGGCACGTCCTCACCCGGGGCGTCGGGCACCGACGGGTCGTTGTGCGCGCCGACGTCGACCCGGCACCAGTTGATGGTCTTGCCGTTCTTCTGCTCCTCGGGCGAGATCGCCAGCACGCGACCGACTGTCAGCGGTCCTGACAGGCCGCCGCCGAGGATCTCCTCGAGCTTGAGGTCGTACATCGTCAGCCGGTCGGCCAGCTGCTCGGTGGTGACATCGGCAGGAAGTTCGACGAGCGACCGCAGCCACTCCACGGGAACACGCATGTCAGAGACCAACTCCGAAGGGCTCGGTGAAGCGGACGTCGCCGTCCCACAGGTCGCGCAGGTCGGCGATGTCGTAACGGCTGGTGACGGTGCGGTCGAGGCCCATGCCGAACGCGAAGCCCGAGTACTCCTCGGGATCGACCCCGCAGGCGACCAGGACGCGCGGGTTCACGACGCCGCAGCCGCCCCACTCGACCCAGCCCTCGCCGCCACACGTACGGCACGAGGCGACCTCGGCCGGATCGTTGTGGCACACGTAGCAGAGCAGGTCGACCTCGGCGCTGGGCTCGGTGAACGGGAAGTACGAGGGACGGAACCGGGTGGTGATCTCGGTGCCGTAGACGGCGCGCGCGAAGTGGTCGAGCGTGCCCTTGAGGTGCGCCATCGACAGGCCCTTGTCGATCGCCAGGCCCTCGACCTGGTGGAAGACCGGCATGTGCGTCGCGTCGGCCTCGTCGGTGCGGTAGACCCGCCCGGGGCACACGACGTAGATCGGCGGCTTGCGGGTGAGCATCGTGCGCGCCTGCACCGGAGAGGTGTGGGTGCGCAGCACCATCGCGGCCGACTCGGGGTCGAGCCAGAACGTGTCCTGCATCGTGCGCGCGGGGTGGTCGGGACCGAGGTTGAGCGCGTCGAAGTTGAGCCACTCGGCCTCGACCTCGGGTCCCTCGGCGACCTCCCAGCCCATCGCGACGAAGATGTCGGCGACGTGCTCTTGGATCGTGGTGATCGGGTGGCGCGCGCCGACGGGCTCGACGTCGACAGGAAGGGTCACGTCGACGGTCTCGGCGGCGAGCCGGCGCTCGAACTCGACGGCCTCCACCTCGGCCGTGCGGGCGGCGAGCGCCTGGTTCACGGCACCGCGGGCCTGGCCCACGCGCTGGCCGGCGTCCTTGCGCGCGGCCGGGGGCAGCGCACCGATCTCGCGGTTCGCCAGCGCGAGGGGCGAGCGGTCGCCCGTGTGGTCGATCCGCACCTGCTTGAGCGCGTCGAGGGAATCGGCGGCGGCGATGGCCGCGAGGGCCTCGTCACGCATGCGTTCGACCTCGTCGGCGCGCAGGGGCGTCACCTCGACGGGGTCGTAGTCGGAGTTGGGCGCAGACACGCCCTCCAGTCTATCGGCGCGTCAGGACGTGAGGGTGTCCGGCTCGTTGATGGGGAACCACACGCAGATCGACGCTCCCCCGCCCTCGGCGTCCTCGATGACGATGGAGCCACCGTGCTGGTCGACGACGCCGCGCACGATGAACATGCCCAGGCCGCTGCCGGCGCCCGGCCCCGACCGCCAGAAGCGGCTGAAGATGCGGACGCGGGACTCCTCGGGGATGCCCTGGCCGTTGTCCACGATGCGCACGGCGACGCCCTCGAGCTCGCCACGCTTCTCGCTCGACACGACGACCTCGCGCAGGCCCTCGCCGTGCCGGATCGCGTTCTCGATGAGGTTCGTCAGCACCTGCGTGACACGGTCGGCGTCGCCCCAGACCACGGGCGCCTCGCCGTCGACGCGCGCCGTCGGCGCAGTCTCGGAGGCGCTGAAGACCGAGCCGAGCACCCGGTCCGCCAGCTCGTCGAGCCGCACGGGCTCGGTGCGCAGCGACAGACGACCGGCGTCGATGCGAGCGGCGTCGAGCAGCTCGGTGATGAGGCGGCTCAATCGGTCGGCGTCCGCGTCGATCGTCTGCAGCATGAAGAGGCGCTGCTCCTCGGTGAAGGCGTCCCAGCGGCTCAGCAGCGTGGCGGAGAAGCCCTTGATGCCCGTGAGCGGCGATCGCAGCTCGTGCGCCACCGTGGCGACCATGTCGGACTTCTCGCGGTCGCGCTGCAGGCGCACGCGGGCGTTGCGCATGCTGACGATCACCTTGACGACCTTGCCCGCCGGGCGCTCGCGCACGAGGGAGGCGGTGATCAGGTACTCACTGCCCCGCGGGGAGTACCACGACGATTCGCTGATCCGGCTGCGGATGGCCAGACCGTCGTAGGGCTGGACCGAGTCGAACCAGCTGTTGCCGGCGAGATCGTCGAACGGGACGGCGTCGCGCAGGTGCATGCCCAGCATCTCGTCCCCGACGGCACGGGCCCAGTAGCGGACCCACCGGTTCGCCAGGGTGACCCGGGCGTCGGCGTCCGCGACGATGATCCCGTCAGGGAACTCTTCGAACGGCACGGCAGGAGCCTAGCCCTGCTCGCGCGCCGAGGTGTACAGGCAGACCGCTGCGGCCGTGGCGAGATTCAGGCTCTCGGCCCGGCCCAGGATCGGCACGTGCACCACCCGGTCGGCCGCCGCGGACCACTCCGCGGGCAGGCCGTGCGCCTCGTTGCCCATCAGCCACGCGGTGGGCGCGGCCAGGTCGAGGTCGTCGTCGAACAGCCCGGTGTCCCCCGCGCCGTCGGCGGCCAGCACCTGGCAGCCGCGTCGCTGGAGCTCGGCGATCGTCGCCTCGACGTCGCGCTCCACCGCGATCGGGAGATGGAAGATCGAGCCGGCGGTGGAGCGCACCACCTTGGGGTTGAGCGGGTCCACGCTGTCGCCGGCCACGACGACGGCCGCCGCACCGGCGGCATCGGCGCAGCGGATGACGGCCCCGAGGTTGCCGGGGTCGCGGATCTCGGCACACACGACGACGAGGCGGGCGTCCTCGGGGACGTCCTCGAGCGTCGTGAGGACCGAGCGGCAGCGGGCCACGAGGCCCTGCGGGGTGACGGAGTCGGCGATCTCCTCGACCACGTCGTCGGTGACGACGTGCCAGGTCTCGGCGAGCCCGACCAGCTCGGGGTATCGCTCCGTGGCGTCGACGGTGGCGAACACCTCGATCACCACGCCGCCCTCGGTGAGCGCTTCTCGCACTGCCTGGGGGCCTTCGGCGAGGAACTCGCCGGTCTTGGCCCGGAACGCACGCGTGGCGAGCCGCCGAGCGGTCTTGACCCGTCCTGAGCGGACGGTCAGATCGCCGGGGCTCGCCACGTGTGCTGCTGCGCCGGAGCTCAGACGGCCGAGTCGGCCTTGGGAGCGTTGACGTCCTCGGGGAGGTTCGCCTTGGCGACCTCGACGAGGGCGTTGAACGCCGCGATGTCGTTGACGGCGAGATCAGCGAGGATCTTGCGGTCGACCTCGACCTCGGCGGCCTTCAGGCCCTGGATGAAGCGGTTGTACGTGATGCCCTGCGCGCGGGCAGCCGCGTTGATGCGCTGGATCCACAGGCGACGGAAGTCGCCCTTCCTGGCCTTGCGGTCGTTGTACGAGTAGACCAGCGAATGGGTGACCTGCTCCTTGGCCTTGCGGTACAGGCGCGAGCGCTGGCCCCGGTAGCCGGAGGCCCGCTCGAGGACTTCGCGGCGCTTCTTCTGCGCGTTCACCGAACGCTTGACGCGTGCCACAGTGTTACTCCTTCAAAATCTACGAAAAGTTCGGGGCGCTCAGAGACCGAGCAGCTTCTTGACCTGCTTGGTGTCAGCCTTCGACACCTCGGTCGTGCCGGCGAGGCGGCGCTTCCGGGTCGAGGACTTGACCTCCAAGAGGTGGCGGCGGTTGGTCTGCTCGCGGCGGAGCTTGCCCTTGCCGGTGATCTTGACGCGCTTCTTCATGCCCGAGTGGGGCTTGAACTTCGGCACGGTTATGCCTCCATGTCTGGGTCGAGGTTCTCGGAGCGACGGCGCGGCTTCTTCTCCGTCGCGTTCTTCTGGTGTTCTTCGCGGTGCGCTTTCTCGGCCTCGGCCTCGGCGACACGCTCTGCCTCGCGCGCGGCGGTGGTCTCGGCCTTCTCGGCCTTGACCTCGGCCTGCGCCTCGGACTTCTTCTTGTGAGGGCCGAGCACCATCGTCATGTTGCGACCGTCCTGGCGGGCGTTCGACTCGATGAAGCCGAGATCCTCGACGTCGGCGGCCAGCTTCTGCAGCAGGCGGAACCCGAGCTCGGGTCGGTGCTGCTCGCGGCCACGGAACATGATCGTGATCTTGACCTTGTCTCCGGCCTTCAGGAACCGCACGACGTGACCCTTCTTGGTGTCGTAGTCGTGCTGGTCGATCTTCGGGCGGAGCTTCATCTCCTTGATGACCGTGTTCGTCTGGTTGCGTCGCGACTCGCGCGCCTTCTGGGCGGCTTCGTACTTGAACTTTCCGAAGTCCATGAGGCGGCAGACCGGGGGCCGGGCCTGAGGGGCGACCTCGACGAGATCGAGATCGGCCTCGGCGGCCAGGCGCAGGGCATCCTCGATGCGGACGATGCCGACCTGTTCACCGCTCGGTCCGACGAGACGGACCTCCGGTACGCGAATGCGCTCGTTGACGCGCAGATCTGTGCTGATGGATCCTCCTGAGATCGGGTTTGGAGGACACGAAAAAGGTGGCCTCCGTCGAAGCGAAAGCCACCACTCGCACCATACGGTGCCGCGCGCGGTGAATCGTTCGAGAACGACTCACTGCGGGTGACCCCCGGATCCGTGAACCCGGCAGGTGGGAGTGACCTCCACTTCGATCAACAAGCATAGCAGCCGAAACCTTCCCCGACGAACTCGACCCGGTGCGTCGTGGATCACGACTACCGTGTCGGCCATGCAGAGTGAGCTCTTCGCCCAGTCCAACCTCGAGAAGCAGACGACCGAGCGCTTCGTCGTCCAGAACCCGCAGATGCTGCGTGTGTCGCTGGGCGAGGACGTTCTCGCGGTCAAGGGCGCGATGGTCGCCTTCCAGGGTGCGGTGGCCTTTCACCACGAGAGCGCGGGCTCGATGGGCCGGCTGCTGAAGAAGGCCGTCAGCGGCGACGACGTCCCGCTGATGCGCGTCTCCGGGCAGGGCGAGGTCTTCTTCGCCGACACGGCCGGCTTCGTCTTCCTCGTGCACCTCGACGGTGACGCGCTCAGCGTGAGCGGGCACAACCTGCTCGCGTTCGACGCTTCGCTGCGCTGGGAAATCAAGCGGCTGAAGGGCGCGAACATGATGACGGGCGGTCTGTTCAACATGGAGCTCTCGGGCACGGGCACCGTCGCGCTGCACGCCGTCGGACAGCCCGTCGTGCTCGACTGCGCGCAGCAGCCCACGCACGTCGACGTGAACGCCGCCGTCGCGTGGTCGTCGTCGCTGCAGCCCCAGGTCGTGAACTCGATGAACATGACGTCGATGCTCAGGGGCGGGTCCGGCGAGGCCTTCCAGTACCGCTACCACGGGCCGGGCTTCGTCGTCGTCCAGCCGAGCGAGTGGGACAGCGGCGTGAGCGGCTCCTCCGGCGGCTCCTCGGGCGGCAGCGGCATCCTGGGCGACCTGTTCACCTGACTCGACAGGTCAATCGGCACGAAACACCGCCGTCATCCGACGCGCGCACACTCGATGCATGATGTGGCGCGTGCGGACGACCCTGGAGGACAGGCCGGGCATCCTGGCCGAGATCGCCCTGGCGTGCGGCCGGGCCGAGGTGAACATCGCGAGCATGCAGGTCTTCCCCGGGGATCCCACGGTCACGGACGAGTTCGTGGTGACCGCGCCCGAGGGCATGACCGACCTGCAGCTCGCCGAGGTCTTCGAGAAGGCCGGCGGCGGTCGCGTGGCGGTGACGCGCACCGGGCCGGACGCGCTCGACGACGAGGCCACGCGCTACCTGCGGGGCGTGCACGAGGTGCTCGAGGCCGGACGCGACGTCGAGAGCGTCCTGCGCGATCTGCTGGGCACGACTCCCCCGGACGTCCTGGACTACCGCGGGCACGACGTGCTCGACCTCCAGCGGCGCAACGGCACGAGCCTGCGGATCAGCCGAGCCGTGCCGTTCACCCCCACGGAGCGGTCGCGCGCGCAGGCGCTGCTGTCGCTCGTCAGCGACGCCGGGATGGACGTGCCGCTGCTCCAGCCCGCCGAGCGCCATCCCCTCCCTCTCGTCCGGCCGGCCACCCTGGCCGACATCGACGCGGTCGCCGCGCTCCACCAGCGCTGCAGCGCCGAGACGCTCTACCACCGCTACCAGGTGCCGCTGCGGATGCCGATGACCACGCGGATGGCCCGCCGGCTCGTCATGCCCGACAGCGGGGTGGCGATCGTCGTGCAGTCGGGCCTCGACCTCGTGGGGCACGGCCTGATCGAGCGGGTCGAGCACCGCTGGACGTTCCACCTGCTCGTCGAGGACGCGTGGCAGGGGCGCGGCGTCGGCACGATGCTCGTCAAGCAGGGCGCAGGACGGGCGCGGGCCCTCGGTGCCGAGCGACTGACCTTCGTCACGGCCACCTCGAACGACACCCTGCTGCGCACCGTGGGACGCGCGGGCTTCGTCGCGCGGGTGGAGCGGCACGACGGGAACATCCACGTCACGGTGCCGCTCGCGGGGGTGTCACCCCTCGTCGACTGATCCGCCGACCGGCTCGATCCACGCGGTGCCCGCGGGGGTGCGCACGAGGACGTGCTCGGCGGCCACGTGCTCGAGGTCCTCGGTCTCGATGACGCCGAACGTCGGCTGGCCGAGGTCGAGCAGCATGGCCGAGGCGCCATCAGCCAGCGCCGCGCGCGCGGCATCGCGACCGTGGACGGGAACGGGCCGCGACTCGGGGTTCCAGCGGCTCATCGTCTCCAGCGACGTGAACGCGAGCAGGGCCGTGCGACCGTCGGCACCCGTCATCAGCACGGCGGCCATGTCGGAGTTCTTGTCGCTCCCATCGGTGGCCAGCTCGCCCAGCACCGCCACCACCGGGACGAACACGCGCGCCGTCCCGATCGTGGCGAGCACCGTGGTGTCGTCGGTGAGGTCGAGCGAGGGGTCGAGCCCGCCGTCGTCGTCGGGGAACGCCGGCTCGGCCAGCGAGCGACCTCCGCCGAAGCTGTCGCCGTGGCTCATCGCACGTGGCCGGAGAGCCAGCTCACGGCCGCACGGGCCGGGTCGCCCTCGCTGCCCTGGATCGCGAAGAGCGCGAAGCGTTGGCCGTCCTTCGTCTCGAGCGTGGGCCAGGGGGCGCCGGGGCGCATCGACACGAGGGCGATCTCGTCCCACGCGAGCGAGCGGCGGCGCCAGCCGTTGACGAAGGTCAGCCCCTGCTCGTCGGCGGTGACGCGGCTGAGCGTGACGAACAGCGCGAACAGCGCGACGAAGCCGATCAGCACCCAGATCGTCACGGTCTGCGACGTGGTGAACTTGTAGTCCTCGGGCAGCCGCAGGCCGATCACGAGCGCCAGGATCGCGAGCACGACCGCCGCCGCCCACATGACGAGGATGACGCCGGTGGGCCGGAACGTGCGGCGGGTGGACTCGCTCATCGTCAGATCCGGCACGACAGGATGTCCGTGACGAGGATGCCGCGGCCGCCGAGGGCGTACAGCTCGTCCATGATCTTCTGGGTGGCGTCGCGCGGGACCATCGCCCGGACCGCGACCCACCCCTCGCGATGAAGGGGCGAGACCGTGGGCGACTCGATGCCGGGCGTGAGGCGCACGGCCTCGTCGACGTTCTGGACGCGGATGTCGTAGTCCATCATCACGTAGGTGCGGGCGACGATGACGCTCTGCAGGCGGCGCTGGAAGACCGCGAAGCCCTCGGGCTGCTCGGAGGCCGACCGCGAGACCAGCAGGGCCTCGGACGTGAGGATCGGGTCGCCGAAGACCTCCAGACCTGCCTGGCGCAGCGTGGTGCCGGTCTCGACGACGTCGGCGATCGCGTCGGCGACGCCGAGCCTGATCGACGTCTCGACGGCGCCGTCGAGGCGCACCACCTGGGCGTCGATGCCCAGCCGCTCGAGGTGCGCGCGGACGATGCCGGGGTACGACGTGGCGATCCGGCGGCCCTGCAGCTCGGACTCGCTGGTCATCTGGCCCTCGGGGGCGGCGAAGCGGAAGGTGGACCCGGCGAAGCCGAGCTCCATCACCTCGTCGGCCTTCGCGCCGGAGTCGAGCAGCAGGTCGCGCCCGGTGATGCCGACGTCGAGGGTGCCCTCGCCGACGTAGATCGCGATGTCTCGGGGACGGAGGTAGAAGAACTCGACGTCGTTGTCGGTGTCGACGCTGACGAGGTCCTTGGCGTGGCGGCGCTGGCGGTACCCGGCTTCGGTGAGCATCGCGGCAGCGGCCTCGGCGAGGGCGCCCTTGTTGGGGACGGCGACCTTGAGCATGTGGGGATTCCTAGAGGTGGGAGTAGACGTCATCGAGGGAGATGCCAGCGGCGATCATCATCACCTGCGCGTGGTACAGCAGCTGGCTGAGCTCCTCGGCCGCACGCGCAGGTCCCTCATGCTCGGCGGCCATCCACGACTCGGCGGCCTCCTCCACGAGCTTCTTGCCGATCGCGTGCACGCCCGCGTCGAGCTCGGCGACGGTGCGCGAGCCCTCGGGGCGGGAGGCGGCCTTCTCGGACAGTTCCGCGAACAGGCCATCGAACGTCTTCATCGTGGTCATCCTATCGGCGGGGCGTCAGGCCCCGGACGGTCACCCATGCGGACAGCGCGGCCTCGGCGGCCTCGCGGCCCTTGTCCTCGGGCGAGCCGGGCAGTCCGGCGCGGTCGAGCGCCTGCTGCTCGGTGTCGCACGTGAGCAGGCCGAACCCGACCGGCACGCCGGTGTCGAGCGCGACGCGGGACAGACCGTCGGTGGTGGCGGCGGAGACGTACTCGAAGTGCGGCGTGCCACCGCGGATGATGACGCCGAGCGCCACCACCACGTCGTATCCGGCCTTCGCGCAGGCCTGGGCGATGATCGGCAGCTCGAACGAGCCCGGCGCGCGCAGGACGGTGACGTCGGTGACGCCCGCCTCCTCGAGCGCACGCTCGGTGCCGCCGAGGAGGCCGTCCATGACCTCGGTGTGCCAGCTCGAGGCGACGACGGCGACCTTGGCGCCGCTGCCGTCGACCTTCAGCTCGGGTGCTCCGTGTCCGGCCATCTCAGTTCTCCTCGTCCAGCTGCAGGTCCGGCAGGTCATGACCCATGCGGGCGGCCTTCGTCTGCAGGTACCGCAGGTTGTCGGGGGTGGGCGCGATGACCACGGGGAGCCGCTGGGCGACCTTGACCCCGTACTGCTCCAGCTGCGTGGACTTGTCGGGGTTGTTCGTCAGCAGCCGCACCGACGTGACGCCGAGGTCGCGCAGGATCTGGGCGCCGGCGGCGTAGTCGCGCTCGTCCTCGCCGAAGCCGAGCGAGAGGTTCGCGTCGACCGTGTCCTGGCCCTGGTCCTGGAGCTCGTAGGCGCGCAGCTTGTGCAGCAGGCCGATCCCCCGGCCCTCGTGGCCGCGCAGGTAGACGACCACGCCGGCGCCCTCGGCCACGACCTGCGCCATGGCGGCCTCCAGCTGGGGACCGCAGTCGCAGCGACGCGAGCCGAAGACGTCGCCCGTCAGGCACTCGGAGTGCAGGCGCACCAGCACGTCCTCGGTGCCGGGCTCGCCGTGGACGAGCGCGATGTGCTCGGCGCCGTCGATGCGGTCGCGGAAGCCGAGGGCGCGGAAGGTGCCGAACTCGGTGGGCAGGTGGGAGTCGGCGAGGCGCGAGACCTGGGACTCGTGCAGGCGCAGGTACACCTGCAGGTCGGCGATCGACACGAGCGCGAGGTCGTGCTCGTCGGCGAACGCGCGCAGCTCGGGGGCGCGCTTGAGGGTGCCGTCGTCGTTCATGACCTCGCCGATGACGCCGGCGGGCGTCAGGCCGGCCAGGCGGGCGAAGTCGACCGCGGCCTCGGTGTGGCCGGCACGCTCCAGCACGCCGCCCGGCTTCGCGCGCAGCGGCACGATGTGCCCGGGCTGGACGAGCTCGAACGGCTCGGTGGCCGAGTCGGCCAGCACGCGGCACGTGCGGGCGCGGTCGCTGGCCGAGATGCCGGTCGTGACACCGTCGCGTGCGTCGATCGAGACCGTGTAGGCCGTGCGGAGGCGGTCGCGGTTGTGCGGGGTCATCAGCGGGATCGCCAGGCGGTCGAGGATCTCGCCGACGACCGGCGCGCAGATGAGGCCGCTGGAGTGACGGACCAGGAAGGCCATCAGCTCGGGCGTCGCCTTCGACGCGGCGAAGATGATGTCGCCCTCGTTCTCACGGTCCTCGTCGTCGACGACCACGATCGCCTTGCCGTCGCGGATGTCGGCGATCGCGCGCTCGATGCTGTCGAGGCGGACCCCGGTGTACTGCTCCTCGCTCATGAGTGAGCTCCCTTCTCGAGCAGGCGCTCGACGTACTTGGCGATGACGTCCACCTCGAGGTTGACGCGGTCGCCGGGCTTGCGGGTGCCGAGCACGGTGTCGGCGAGAGTGGTGGGGATCAGCGAGACGCTGAACCAGTCGTCGCCGGCCTCGACGACCGTGAGCGACGTGCCGTCGACGGTGATCGAGCCCTTGTCGACGACGTAGCGGGCCAGCTCGGCCGGCAGGCTGAACCGCACGACCTCCCAGTGCTCGCTGGGCGTGCGGTCGAGGAGGGCGGCGGTGCCGTCGACGTGGCCCTGCACGATGTGGCCGCCCATGCGGGCGCCGGCCTGCATCGCGCGCTCGAGGTTGACCTCGGCGCCGGGCGCCAGGTCGCCCAGGCTCGTGCGGACGAGCGACTCGCGCATGACGTCGGCGCTGAACGTGTCCTCGGTGGGGTCGATCACGGTCAGGCAGCAGCCGTTGACGGCGATCGAGTCGCCGTGGCCGGCGTCCGACGTGACGACCGGGCCGCGGATCGTGATCCGCACGGAGTCGCCGAGGTCCTCGAGGGCCACGACGGTGCCCTTCTCCTCCACCAGTCCGGTGAACATCAGTCCATGTCCTCTCTGGGCATCCGGCCGGGAGTGCCGATGATGCGGATGTCGGGGCCGACCATCGTCAGGTCGGTGATGTCGATGGGGCGGATGTCCGCCAGCGTGGTGGCCTCGCCCTCGAGGGCGGCGCGGCCGGAGCCGAGCATGGCCGGGGCCATGTAGCCGATGACACGGTCGATGAGGCCCTCGCCCCAGAACGCGCCCGCCAGGCGGGGACCGCCCTCGAGCCACACGTGGTGGATGCCCTCGGCCTGCAGCTCGGCGAGCACCTCGTGGGGATCGCGCGAGGCGATCTGGCGCGTGGGCGCGACGCGGTCGAACACGCGGTAGTAGGCCGGGATCTTGGACTCGCCGACGATGACGCGCAGCGGCTGCTGGTCGTACGGCAGCGGCTTGTCGTCCTCGTCGCGCACCGTGAGGCGCGGGTCGTCCGACAGCACCGAGTAGGTGCCGGCCATGATCGCGTCGCACTCGGCACGGAAGCGCTGCACGTCGCGGCGCGCGGTCTGGCTGGTGATCCACTTGCTGGTGCCGTCGGGAGCCGCGCTGAGCCCGTCGAGCGTGGCCGCGTACTTCCACGTGACGAACGGGCGGCCGTGCAGGTGGCGGTGCGCCCAGAAGCGAACGAGGTGGTCGGTCTCGTCGGCGAGGACGCCGCCCTCCACCTCGACGCCCGCCTCGACGAGCGCCTTCGCTCCCCCGGCACCTTCGGCCGGGTCGGTGGTGCCGAACACGACGCGGGCGACACCGGCGCCGATGAGCGCCTGCGTGCACGGGCCGGTGCGGCCCGTGTGGTCGCAGGGCTCGAGGGTGACGACGGCGGTGGCGCCGCGGGCGCGGTCGCCGGCCTGCGCGAGCGCGTCGACCTCGGCGTGCGGGGTGCCCGCGCCGCGGTGGACGCCCGTGGCGATCTCGGCGCCGTCCGCGTCGAGCAGGACACAGCCCACCTGCGGGTTGGGCAGCGTGCGGCCCACGGTGCGGGCCGCGTCGATCGCGCGACGCATCGCGTCGGTCTCGGTCTGACTGGCCACCGGTCTCCCTGCGGTCGGGCTCACGACACACCGGGGACGGCTCGGACGCACGGGGCGGCCGAGCAGCGTGCGCCTTCCATCCGGACTTTCACCGTCGGTACCGGAATTCCACCGGTTCAACCTCGGCCCTGCGAGAGGACCTCGGGTCGCGGACTGTCACCGCCGGTTCGGACTTGCACCGACCCCGGAGCACGCGAGCGAATTGCTCGTACGGGGGAAGTCTAGCGGCTCAGTGACAGGCGCCGACGGCCGTCTCACGCAGGCGCTCCACCATGGCGCCTGGATCGTCGGCGCCGTAGACCGCCGAGCCCGCCACGAAGGTGTCCGCGCCGGCCTCGGCGCAGCGCTCGATCGTCTCCAGCGAGACCCCGCCGTCGACCTGCAGCCAGATGTCGCCGCCGACCTTGTCGAGCAGGGCGCGGGTGCGGCGGATCTTCGGCAGGCACAGGTCCAGGAACCGCTGGCCACCGAAGCCCGGCTCCACGGTCATGATCAGCACCATGTCGAGCTCGGGCAGCAGGTCCTCGTAGGGCTCGATGGGCGTCGCGGGCTTGAGCGCCATCGAGGCACGAGCGCCCTGGGCGCGCAGCTCGCGGGCCAGCCGCACCGGGGCCTTCGCGGCCTCGACGTGGAACGTGACGCTGGAGGCGCCGGCCTCGACGAACTGCGGGGCCCAGCGGTCGGGGTCCTCGATCATCAGGTGCGCGTCGATGGGCTGGGTCGCGGCCTTCGCGAGGGCCTCGATCACGGGGGCGCCGAGCGTCAGGTTCGGCACGAAGTGGTTGTCCATGACGTCCATGTGCAGGAAGTCGGCCGTGGGGATCCGGGCCGCCTCCCCCGCCAGGTTCGCGAAGTCGGCGTTGAGCAGGCTCGGCGTGATGCGCATGGGGCCGAGCGTATCGGTCAGGATCGGCGCAGCAGGGCCAGGTACATGGCGTCGGTGCCGTCGGTGTGCGGCCACCAGTGGTGCTCGGACTCGACGGTGACGTCGGAGCGCTCGGCGGTGACGGCCTCGACGACCTCGCGGGTCTCGGCGGGCAGCGGCGAGCACGTCGCGTAGCCCACCACTCCCCCGGGCCGGACGAGGTCGAGCGCGCGCGTCAACAGCTGGCGCTGGAGCTCGACGAGCTCGGGCACGTCCTCGGGACGGCGGCGCCAGCGGGCCTCCGGCCGACGACGGAGCGCACCGAGTCCGGTGCACGGCGCGTCGAGGAGCACGCGGTCGAAGGACTCCTCCTCCCACGGGCCCTCGCGGCCGTCGTGGACGACGACCTGGACGTTGCTGAGCGCGCGCACGGACTGCCGGACGAGCTCGGCCCGGTGCGGCTGGACCTCGTTGGCCACGAGGCTCGCGCCACGCTCGGCGGCCAGCGCACCGAGCAGCGCGGCCTTGCCGCCGGGGCCGGCGGCGAGGTCGAGCCAGTGCGTGTCGTAGCCCTCGACGGGCGCCTCGGCCGTGGTGATGGCGACCATCTGCGAGCCCTCGTCCTGGACCCCGGCGCGGCCGTCGCGCACGGCAGGCACGAAGCCCGGGTCGCCGCCGCCGGTCATGATCCGGGCGTACGGGCTCAGCCGTCCCGTCTCGCCGGGCAGTGACCTCGGGTCGATCAGGCCGGGACGGGCGACGAGCGTGACGTGCGGCGGCACGTTGTCGGCGGCGAGCAGCTCCTCCAGCTGGTCGGGGCCCACCGCGTCCTCGAGCGCCGCGACGACCCACGTCGGGTGCGAGTACCGGATCGCCAGCGCCGCGTGCCGGTCGAGACCGGCGGTCAGCTCGGTGATCCAGGTGTCGAGGCCCTTCTGGCCGATCTTGCGCAGCACCGCGTTCGTGAAGCCGACGGGTCGGTGCCCGATCCGCCGGCGGACCAAGTTGACCGTGGTGTCGACCGCCGCGTGCGGGGGCACCCGCATCGCCAGCAGCTGGTGCACGCCGAGCCGCAGGGCGTCGCGGACCGCGGGGTGGACGGTGCCGGTGGCGACCCTGTCGATGATGGCGTCGTACGTGCCCTGGTGGCGGATCGTGTTGCTGGTCAGCTCGGTCGCCAACGCGGCGTCCCGGTCGGAGAGGTCCTTCAGCAGCGTCGGCAGCAGCAGGTTGACGTAGACCTCGCGCGTGCGGACGGCCGACATGACCTCGAAGGCCACCTCGCGGGGATCGGTGATGGCGCTCATCCGAACACCACCTCGGTCGCTCCGCCGAGGCCGCGGCCCCAGTCCGCTGCGCGCATCGCCTTCTTGCCGTGCGGCTGGACCTCGCCCAGGACGACGTCGGTCGTGGTCGTGCCCACCCGGACCTCGCGCTTGCCGATCGCGGCGACGCCGGGCTCGAGCGTGGACTCCTCGGAGATCGTCAGCGGACCGACCTTGACGCGGGCCCCGTCGAGCTCGGTCCACGCGCCGGGCGCGGGCGTGCAGCCGCGGATGTGCCGGTCGACGGCGAAGGCGGGGCGCTTCCAGTCGATGCGGGCGTCCTCGGTGGTCAGCTTGTGGGCGTACGAGACGTTGTCCTCGGGCTGGCGCACCGCGCCGATGTCGCCGTCCTCGATGTGATCGACGACGTCGACGGTCAGCACGGCGCCCTGGTCGGAGAGGCGGTCGAGCAGCGTGCCCGTGGTGTCGTCCTCGCGGATCCGCTCGGTGATCGTGCCGAGCACGGGGCCGGCGTCGAGCGCCTCGACGAGGCTGAAGACCGTGGCGCCGGTGATCTCGTCGCCGGCCATGATCGAGCGCTGGACCGGTGCGGCACCGCGCCAGGCCGGCAGCACCGAGTAGTGCAGGTTGATCCAGCCGAGCTCGAGCGCGTCCAGCACGTCGCGACGCAGCAGGGCGCCGTACGCGACGATCACGCCCAGCCGCGCCTGCGTGGCTGCGAGCGCCTCGAGGAACTCCGGATCGGAGGTCGAGGCGGGCTTGAGGACGTCGATGCCGTGCGCCTCGGCGGCCAGCGCGACGGGCGACGGCTGCAGCGAGCGGCCCCGGCCGACGCGGGCGTCGGGACGCGTGATCACCGCCGCCACCTCGTGGCGGCTGGCGACGAGCGCCTCGAGCGTCGGCACGGCGGTGGCCGGGGTCCCGGCGAAGACGATTCTCACCCGGCGAGTCTAGGTCGTCGGTCGGGAGCGCTCAGAACGCGACGGGGTCGATCTGGATCCGCACCGGCGGCTCCTTGGCCGCGCTGCGCTCGGCCGCGAGCTGCTTGAGCACGGTGGCGAGGGCGAGACCTTCGCGGCGGGGCACGCGCAGGATGAGTCGCTCGCGGCCGGGCTCGACCGGCACGGGGCCGAGCACGTCGACGAACGCGGGCCAGTCCCGCTTCGCGAGGACGCCGATGACGTCCTCGGGTCCGTCGACGGTGGCGAGCCGGCCCACGGGCGGGAGGTGTGTCTCGGCACGGTCGGTGAGCTCGCGCGCCGCGACCGTGACCGGATCGGCGCGCACGAGCGCCTGCAGGACCGTGGAGTCCCCCACCGCGACGGCTCGCGCGCCGAACGCCGCCAGGGCGAGCGCGTTGAACCAGCGGCGGTGCGACTCCTCGACGACGCGGACGTCGTCGCGGCCGAGCATGAGCCACGTGTCGAGCAGCACGACCACCGCGTAGCCACCGGAGACCGTGGGCTCGGCGCCGGGCGTGGCGAGGACGAGCGGTGAGCCGTCGCCCTCGACGTGGTCGAGCACGGCGCTGCCGCCGGAGGTCAGCACCGTGCGGTCGGGGAACGCTGCCCCGAACTCCTCGGCGGTGCGCAGCTGCCCGACCACGGGGGCGCGCAGGCGGGTGCCGCCGCACTCGCCGCAGCGCCAGGCCGGGACCTCGGTGGCGCACCAGCGGCACACGAGTGGGGCGTCGGCGCGGTGCTGCAGGAGCGGGCCGTGGCACTGCGGGCACGTGGCCGGCGTGCGGCAGTCCTGGCATGCCAGCGACGTGCGGTAGCCACGACGAGGCACCTGGACCAGCACCGGGCCCTCGGCGTTGCGGACGGCCTGGAACACGGCCGCGGGCAGCCGGGCCGCGGCCGCACCGTGCTCGGTGCCGTCGGTGACCTCGACGAGCGGCCACTCGCGGCGCCGTGAGGACTGGTCGGCGACGATCTCGGCGCACCAGCCCTGCTGGACGAGTGACTGCGCCTCGGCGGTGCGGGCGTGCCCCGCGATGAGGACGCCCGCACCGGCCTCGATGGCGCGGGTGAGCAGCACCTCGCGGGTGTGCGGGTACGGCGCTCGCGGCTCGGCGTGCAGATCGTCGCCGTCGTCCCAGATCACGACGAGGCCCAGGTCCTTCACCGGTGCGTAGGCGGCGCCCCGGGTGCCCAGCACGACCCGGACCTCGCCGCGCGTGACGCGCAGGAAGCTGCGGTAGCGCGCGGCCGGCTTGTCGGCCGCGGTGAGCACGACGTGGGCGTCCGGTCCGAGCGCCTCGGCGAAGACCTCGTGCCAGCGGGTGGCGTCGCGGACGTCGGGGACGCAGACCACCGCTCCACGACCCGATCGGACGACGGCGGAGACCGCCTCCGCGACGGCGCGCTCGGGCTCGTGGCGCGGCAGCACGTTGAGCACCGCACGCGGCGACTCCCCCTTCGCGAGGGCCTCGACGAACGTCGCACCGTGCAGGTAGGCGTGCCACGAGGCGCTGCCGATGTCGGGCGGCGTGGGCGCGGGGTCGGACGGCGGGTGCGCCTCGGCCCGCGCATGGCGCGGCGGGATCGCGAGCCTCAGGACGTCGGCGACGGTGCCGGCGTAGCGGTCGGCCAGCGTGCGGGCCAGGTGGGCCGTCTGGGGCGAGAGGACGGGCTCGGAGGAGACGACCTTGGCGACCTGGGCGAGCTTGCCCTCGTGCTCGGAGCCGTCGGCCAGCTCGAGGACGAAGCCGTCGACCAGCCGTCCCGCGAAGCGCACCTTGACCCGGCAGCCGGGGACGACGCCGTCGGCCAGCTCGTCGGGAACCGCGTAGTCGAACGGGCGGTCGAGATGCGACAGCGGCGTGTCGACGAGGATCCTCGCGACACGCCGCTGTGCTTCACTCACTCGGCTGTTCTACCAGCCGGAGCTGACATCGCTCACACCCCGGCGGCGGCGCGCAGGGCGTCGGCGCGGTCGGTGCTCTCCCACGGCAGGCCGGGGCGGCCGAAGTGACCGTAGGCGGCCGTCTCGGCGTAGATCGGGCGCAGCAGGTCGAGGTCGCGGACGATCGCGGCGGGGCGCAGGTCGAAGACCTCGAGGACCGCCTGACGGATCGTGTCCACGGGGACGACCTCGGTGCCGAACGTGTCGACGTAGAAGCCGACCGGGTGGGCCACGCCGATCGCGTACGCGACCTGGACCTCGGCCTTAGTGGCCAGACCCGAGGCGACGATGTTCTTGGCGACCCAGCGCATCGCGTAGGCGGCCGAGCGGTCGACCTTGCTCGGATCCTTGCCGCTGAAGGCGCCGCCGCCGTGACGGGCGTAACCACCGTAGGTGTCGACGATGATCTTGCGGCCGGTCAGGCCCGCGTCGCCCATGGGGCCGCCGATGACGAACTTGCCCGTGGGGTTGATGTGCGACTTGTAGCTCGACGCGTCGATGTCGTACTGGCTCAGCACCTCGTCGATGACGTGCTTCTTCAGGTCGGACGGGAGCTGGTGCTCGAGGTCGACGCCCTCCTCGTGCTGCGTGGAGATGACGATCGCCTCGACGCGGACGGGCTTGTCGTCGTCGTCGTACTCGATGGTGACCTGGGTCTTGCCGTCGGGACGCAGGTACGGGAGCGTGCCGTCCTTGCGGACCTTGGTGAGCTGCTCGGAGAGGCGGTGCGCGATCGTGATCGGCAGCGGCATGAGCTCGGGGGTCTCGTCGCAGGCGAAGCCGAACATGAGGCCCTGGTCGCCGGCGCCCTGGAGGTCGAGCGGGTCGGTGGCGCCGCCGAGGCGGGCCTCCTCGGCCTTGTCGACGCCCTGCGCGATGTCGGGCGACTGCGCGTCGAGGGTGACCTGCACCGCGCAGGACTCGCCGTCGAAGCCCTTCGTGGAGGAGTCGTAGCCGATCTCGAGCACCCGGTCACGCGCGATCCGCGCGATGTCGGCGTACGCCTCGGTGGTGACCTCGCCGCCGACGAGCACGAGGCCCGTGGTCACGAACGTCTCCGCGGCGACGCGGCTCTTCGGGTCCTGCGCGAGAAGGGCGTCGAGGATGCTGTCGCTGATCTGGTCGGCGATCTTGTCCGGGTGACCCTCGGTCACGGACTCCGAGGTGAAAAGACGGCTCACGGTTACCTCTCTGGCTGATGGACTACGACGTGCTGGACGTCGTGACGACTGTAGTGGGCGGGTGGTGACGGGGCCCGTTCATTCCACGCGTTGGACGACCGCGTCCCAGATCGCGTGGGCGATCTCGGCCTTCGCTGCGCGGGGCACCGGGTGCTCGGCACCCTCGGCCGTGAGGATCGTGACCTCGTTGTCGGGCTGGCCGAACGTGCGCTCGGAGCCGACGTCGTTGACGACCAGCAGGTCGCAGCCCTTGCGCGCCATCTTGGCGCGGGCGTGGTCGAGGACCGACCCGTTGGCGTCGCCGGTCTCGGCAGCGAACCCGACGATCACGGGCGAGCGACCGGAACGGGTGCGCACGAGCTCGACGAGGATGTCGGGGTTCTCGGTGAGCTCGATCGTGGGGGCGACGCCGTCGGCCTGCTTCTTGATCTTGGCGTCGGCGAAGGCGGTGGGCCGGAAGTCGGCCGGGGCGGCGGCCATGACGACGGCGTCGGCGGACTCGGCGGCCTTGAGCACGGCCTCGCGGAGCTCGGCAGTGGTGACGACGCGGACGACGTCGACGCCCGCGGGCACGGGGACCGAGACGTTGGCGGCGACCAGGGTGACGGTGGCGCCGCGGGCGAGCGCCGCCTCGGCGAGGGCGATGCCCTGGCGGCCGGACGAGCGGTTGCCGAGGAACCGGACCGGGTCGAGGAACTCGCGGGTGCCGCCGGCCGAGACGACCACGTGCTGGCCGGCGAGGTCGTGCGGGCGACCCCGGAGGACCTGCTGGCAGATCGCGAAGATCGCGTCGGGCTCCGGCAGCCGGCCCGGGCCGGTGTCGGCGCCGGTGAGACGGCCCGAGTCGGGCTCGATCACCAGGACGCCGCGATCGCGCAGCGTGGCGACGTTGGCGACCGTGGCGGGGTGCTCCCACATCTCGGTGTGCATGGCCGGGGCCATGACCACCGGACAGCGGGCGGTGAGCAGCGTGTTCGTGAGCAGGTCGTCGGCCAGGCCGTGCGCGGCGCGCGCCAGCGTGTTGGCCGTGGCCGGGACGACCACCACGAGGTCGGCCGTCTGGCCGAGCTTCACGTGGGGCACCTCGGGGACGTTCTCGAAGACCCCCGTCTGCACGGGGTTCCCGGAGAGGGCCTCCCACGTGGGGGCGCCGACGAACTCCAGCGCCGACTCGGTGGGCACGACGCGGACGTCGTGCCCCGCCTCGGTGAAGAGTCGCAGCAGCAGCGCCGCCTTGTAGGCGGCGACGCCGCCGGTGACCCCGAGGACGATGCGACTCATCGCCGGAAGGCTCAGGCCTCGGTGGGGGTCTCGGTCGCGACGGCGTCGGCCGGCACGTCCTCGACGGTCAGCAGGCCGGCGTTGATCTCGCGCAGCGCGATCGACAGCGGCTTCTCCTGGACCTCGGTCTCCAGCAGGGGGCCGACGTACTCGAGCAGGCCCTCGCCCAGCTGGGAGTAGTAGGCGTTGATCTGGCGGGCGCGCTTGGCGCTGTAGAGGACCAGCTTGTACTTGGAGTCCGCCTTCTCGAGCAGGTCGTCGATCGGCGGGTTGGTGATGCCTTCGGCGGCAGAACGTGTCGTGGACACTCAGAATCTCCAGAAGTTTCGAGGTTCACCCGGCAGGGTCGGCTGGCGGGCGTGATCTGAACAAGTCTACCAACTCGCGCCCCGCTTCCTCGACTTCGGTGTTGACGATGGTGGTGTCGAACTCCGACACCGCCGCCAGCTCCTCGCGCGCGGTGGCCAGGCGGCGCTCGCGCTCGGCCTCGGTCTCGGTGCCGCGTCCGACGAGGCGGCTGACCAGCTCGTCCCAGCTGGGCGGGGCCAGGAAGACGAGGTAGGCCTCGGGCAGGGCCTCGCGCACCTGACGGGCGCCCTGCAGGTCGATCTCGAGCAGCACCGACTCCCCCTGCGCCAGCTTCCTCTCCACGGGCGCGCGCGGGGTGCCGTAGCGGTTGACGCCGTGGACGGTGGCCCACTCGAGCAGGCCGTCGTTGTCGACGAGCCGGTCGAACTCCTCGGGCGAGACGAAGTGGTAGTGCGTGCCGTCGACCTCGCCGGGGCGCGGCGGGCGCGTGGTCGCCGACACCGACATGGCGATCTCGGGGTGGTGCTCGCGGATCCAGGCCGCGACGGTGCCCTTGCCGACCGCGGTGGGTCCGGCGAGGACGATGAGCCGGCCGCGCTCAGCCACGGCGGCTGATCTCGGCCACGAGCCCCTTGGCCTGGTTGGTGCCCAGGCCGCGCAGGCGCCGGCTCTCGGCGATGTTCAGCTCGGCCATGATCTGCTGCGCGGTGAGCTTGCCGATGCCGGGGATGCTCTGGAGCAGGTCGAGGACCTTGATCTTGGCGACGGCCTCGTTGCGCTTGGCCTCGGCCAGCACGTCAGCGATGCTGGCGCCGGAGTGCCGCAGGCGGTTCTTCACCTCGGCGCGCACCTGGCGCGCGGCGGCGGCCTTGGCCAGCGCCGCCCGGCGCTGCTCGTCGGTCAGTTCGGGAAGTGCCATGGTCTCCTCACTTCTTCGACAGGTCGATGCCGCACTCGTCGTGCACGTGCTCGACCACGTCCTCGCGTTCGGCCTTGGTGTCGTTGAAGGCCTCGTGGGCGGCGGTGATCCGGTCGACGTCCTGCTTGGACAGCGCGTTCACCTTCACCTCGTCCTTCATGTCCTCCAGCGCCAGGCCGGACGTGCGGTGCGCGATGACGACCTTCTTGGTCGACACGGCGATCGACTTCCACTCCTTCTTCACGTCGGCCGGCGCGACGCGCGAGATCTTCGTCGTGACGTCGGCGTAGGTGGAGAAGGCGGCGTCGCTCTGCTCGCCGAAGGTGGCCAGCGGCTCGCGCCCCGCGTCGACCGCGTCGCAGTACGGTCCCCCGCCCGAGCAGCCCGCCAGGGTCGCGAGACCGAGGACCACGGACAGCAGCAGGGAGGGTCGTCGCACCCCGACAGGTTACTAGCGCGAGCCCTCGCTCCTGCGGTCCGTGCGCCGCGTGTATCAGCGCGTCCTCTTCCTGCCTCGTCTCGGATGTGCGCACAATGAACTTCGTGACCAGTGAGAAGTCACCCGAACCAGCAGCTCCCGACGAGGGCCCGTGGATTCGCTCCGGCGAGGCCTTCGCCCGCTGGCGTGACGGGGACCGTGGAGCGATCGACGACCTCGTCCGGGAGATGACCCCCGTGCTGTGGCACGTCGTGCGGGCGTACCGCCTCGACGAGGACGTCTGCGAGGACGTCATCCAGTTCACCTGGCTGACCCTCGTGCGCAAGGCCGACGCCGTGGAGAACCCCCGCGCGGTGTCGTCCTGGCTCATCATCACGGCCCGGCGCCAGGCGTGGCGGGTCGCCTCACGGAACCGGCGCGAGGACCCGGCCGACGACGAGCTGCTCGCTCCCGTCCTGCCCAGCTCCCCCGCCGCCGAGTCCGAGGCGGTCGAGGCCGACGAGAGCCACCGGCTGTGGTCGGCGGTCGCCCAGCTCAACGAGCGCTGTCAGCGCCTGCTGCGGGTGATCGCCTTCGACGACCGTCCCGACTACCAGCACATCTCCGAGGACCTGGGCATGCCCGTGGGCAGCATCGGACCGACGCGTCGGCGCTGCCTCGAGAAGCTCAAGGCCGTCATCTCCGGCGAGGGGGCCACGTCATGACCGAGCGCGATCCGATCTTCACCGATCTGCGAGCGATGTACGAGGACCTCGATCCGCCGCCGGCCCACCTGGCCGACGCCATGATCGCGGCCATCGCCGCCGAGAACCTCGACGCCGACTACGAGCTGCTGAGCCTGTTGGGTCGCAGCACCGAGCTGGTGGGCACCCGGGGCTCGGGCGTCATCACCATCGAGTTCTCCCACGACGAGACGTCCATCCTGCTGCGCGTGGCCGAGGTCGACGAGACCACCCGCCGCGTGGACGGCTGGGTCACCGGCGCCGGCGCCAGCCACGCCCGCCTCACCGCAGGCAACCAGACCTGGAGCGCCGACGTCACCGACGGCCGGTTCGAGTTCGAGTCGCTGCCCGCCGGGCTGATCCGCATCTACTTCTCGGGTGACACCGAGCTCGCCACCCCCACCTTCGAGATCTGAGGACCCACATGGCCCCCGAGAACAACGACGAGCGTCGCGTCCCGAGGCTGGAGCAGTTCGACGAGTGGACCCGTCACCGCTCCGTCGCCGAGGAGCAGGGGCGACTGCTCGCCGCGGAGTCCGGCGCGCAGGTCGACGGCGTCCGCGCCAACGCCACCGCCTACCTCAGCACCCGCCTGCTGATCTCCACCCTGATCGACGTCGAGGCCGCGATCGAGGTGCTGCGCGAGGCGGCTCGGCCCTTCGACTGGACCGTCGAGGAGGATCCCGACTACCCCCGCATCACGCTGGAGGAGTCCGAGGAGGAGCGCCGCAGCCGCGTCGAGCGCTATCCGTGGGCCACCGGCTCTCTCGGTCTGGCCCGGGTGATCATCGCCGCGACGCAGAACTCCCCCACCCGTCCGCCGGACGCGTGGACCCTGCTGCAGGCGGCGCGTGCCAGCAACCCCGAGGGTGACCTCCTGCGGGGCATCGGGCTCGACCACGTCCTCACGACCTCCCCTTTGACCCGGGGCAACCCCCTGACGCGGGGCAATCCGCTCACCCGGGGGAACCCGCTCACGCGCGGCAATCCGCTCACGCGGGGCAATCCGCTCACGCGGGGGAACTCGTTCGCCATCGAGTCCTACGCCGACCAGGGCAGCGGTGGTCGTCAGCCGGTGGCCTTCGTGGGGCCTGCGCCGATGCGCAGTCCCGACGACCCCGACGCTCCGCGCCGGCCACGGATCGGCGTGGTCGACACCGGCTGCGGCGAGCACACCTGGTTCACGTCCGCGGTCCACGACGGCTCCGGCCTGCTGGAGGGCGCGACGATCGGCCGGACCGACGCCGAGAGCGACCCCGAGCGGGTCGGCGACGTGTCCGGGCCGCTCGACGGCTCACTCGACGAGGCGTCGGGACACGGCACCTTCATCGTGGGACTGCTTCACCAGGGCGCTCCCGACGCCGACATCCACTGGTGGCGGCTGCTCGACTCCGACGGCACGACGCCCGAGTCCGACCTGGCCACGGTGCTCATGCAGATCGCGAAGCTCGTGCGGCTGGGCGACGAGAAGGGACTGGCGCTCGACGTCCTGAATCTCTCGTTCGGCTACTACCACGAGACGCCGGTGGACCACCTCTTCGATCCCACGCTCTACGAGATCCTCGCAGCGATCGGCCGCACGGGCACCGTGGTCGTGTGCTCGGCGGGCAACGACGCCACCACGCGCCCGATGTTCCCGGCCGCCTTCGCGCCCTGGGACGGTGCGGAGCAGATCGTGAAGCACGATCCGCGCAGCACGCCGATCGTCGCGGTGGGGGCGCTGAACCCGAACCTCGTGACCGACGCGCTGTACTCGAACGCCGGCCCCTGGATCAGCGTGCACCGGCCAGGATCCTCGCTCGTCAGCACCATGCCGGCGTTCCAGGGTGGGCTGGAGCCGGTGGCCCGCATCCGCCACGGTCAGCGCGACCGCGAGGCGATCGATCCGGACGACTTCCGCGGGGGCTTCGCGGTGTGGAGCGGCACCTCGTTCGCGGCTCCCGTGTACGCCGCCGAGCTGGCTCGAAGGATCGGTCGACACCTTCCGGCGCCCGACGCCCCGGCCCTGTCGTCGGAGAAGATCGTGGAGCAGAACACCGCAATCGTGGCCAAGCTGGCAGACGCTCGACCATGATGAAGGCATGCTCGCCGCGCAGGAACTCCATCGCCGGGGCCTCGAGCACCTTCATCAGTGGCGCTTCGCATCGGCCCGCCGGGAGTTCCGCCGTGCGCTGACGCGCGATCCCTCGGACGAGCTCCGCGCGCGGATCCTCGTCAGTCTGGCCCTGGTCGTCGCCGAGCTGGGTGAGCCGGACGCGGGCCTGGAGCTCTGCGCGGAGGCGCACGCGATCGGGGTCGACTCCCCCGAGATCACCGCCCTGATCACGAGCCAGGAGGCGGCGCTGCACCAGCGGCGCGGTGAGTACGAGCGGTCGCTCGCGCTGTACGAGCAGTCGATCGACGACCTCCCCGACGGCTCGCTCGAGCTCGCGAACAGCCTGAACGACCTCGGGGTGGTGCGCCTGAGGGTGGGTGACTTCGCCGCCGCGGAGGCCGACTTCGCCCGCACCGCCGCGGCCTTCGAGGAGCTCGGGGACGCGATCGGGCACGCCACGGCGCTGCACAACCGCGGATATGCCGCGATGCGGCGCTGGGACCTCGCGGCGGCCCTGCGCCTCATGGAGGAGGCGCGACCGGTGCTGGCGGAGGGCTCGCAGGTCGGGCTCGCTCTCGTCGACCAGGACCGTGCGGAGGCGCTGATCCACGCGGGCATGTCGAGTGAGGCCGTCCCGCTGCTCACCTCGAGCGCCGCGATCCTCGGTCGACACCGCCACCACCAGATGCGGGCGGAGTGCGAGTTCGTCGCGGCCAGGGCGATGCTCGCCACCGACCCGCAGCGGGCGCTGCGTCTGGCCCGGCGCACCGCCCAGCGCCTGCGCCGGATCGGCAGCGAGTCCTGGGCCCTGCGCACCGAGGTGGTCGTCGCCGTCGCCGAGGCACGTCTGGCTCCGGTGTCGTCGGCGTGGCTCGAGCGCACGGACCGGCTTGCGGGCGACCTGCGGGGCCACCACCTGGACCACGAGGCCCAGCTCCTCGACCTGAACGCGGCCCGCGCGGCCACGGGCATCGGCGAGGTCGACGTCGCTCTCGCGCGGCTCGAGCGCGGCCGCACGAGCGAGACCGACTCGCTCACGGAGCGGCTCCTCGAACGCGCGGCACTGTGCGATCTCGAGCTCGCGGCGGACAGGAGCTCCGAGGCGCTCGTACACCTGCGCACCGGCCTCGACCTCCTGCACGACTGGCAGTCGTCGTTCGGCAGTCTCGACATGATGAGCTCGGTCGTCGGCCACGGCCGTGGCCTCGCGACGACCGGGATCCGCATCGCGCTGGCGGACGGCGATCCCGAGGTCGTGTTCGAGTGGTCGGAGAGGGCGCGAGCCCTCACGTCGCGGGTCGTGCCGGTACGGCCGCCCCGCGACGACCGAGCGGCGGCCGACCTCATGGAGATCCGCACCCTCACCGTCACCGAGCCCGAGCCCGGCACCGCGGAAGCCCGTCGGCTCGCCGAGCTGCGCGAGCGGGTTCGTCGGCGGGCCTGGCTCGACGCGGGGTCCGGTGAGGTGCACCAGATCAGCGATCTCGAGGACGTCGAACGCGCGCTCGGTGCCGATACCGCCCTCGTCAGCTACCTCTGGGACGGCGACGCCCGCCTGCTCGCGCTCGTCGTGACCGACGCCGTGCGCCAGCTCGTGGACCTCGGTCCGTCCGCACCACTCGTCCGCGTGCTCGCGGGTCTGCGTGCCGACCTGGACGTCAACGCCAGCGTGCTCGGCGACGCGATGGCTCGGGTCGTGCGCCTCGGCCTCGAACGGCGCCTGGCCGACGTTGCTGCCGCGCTCGTGCAGCCGGTGCTCGACCTGATCGGTGACCGGCGGGTCGTCCTGGCGCAAGCCGGCATCCTCGCCGGTGTCCCGTGGTCGATGCTGCCCGGGCTGGTCGGACGTCCCGTCACCGTCGCCTCGGGCGCCACTCGCTGGCTCGCCGTCCGCGGGCTGCCCCAGCCTCGCTCCGCCGGCCTCGTGGCAGGACCGGGCGTACCGCGCGCGATCGAGGAGGTCAAGCAGTCGGCAGCGCGCTGGCCGGGCGCGGTCGCTCTCACCGACGGCGACGCGACCGTCGCGGGAACCCTCGAGCTCGCCGGACGGGTGGACCTCCTGCACGTGTCGGCTCACGGCCGTCACGCCGTGGAGAACCCACTCTTCTCCGGGCTGCTCCTCGCCGACGGCCCCCTGTTCGGGTACGACCTCGACCAGCTGGCCGAGGTGCCCGAGGTCGTCGTCCTCTCGGCGTGCGAGGTGGGTCGCTCGACGCAGCGCTGGGCCGAGGAGTCGCTCGGCATGGTCAACGCGTGGCTGCACGCCGGCGCACGATGCGTGATCGCCTCGCCCGCGGCGGTGGCGGACGACGAGGCCTGTGAGGTCCTGCAGGACGTGCACCGTCTCATGGCCGCCGGCACTCCCCCGGCCGTCGCCCTCGCCGAGGCCACCGCCGACCGGCCGACCTCGTTCGTCAGCTTCGGCGCCGGCTGGTGACGGCTGGCGTCAGAGCAGGGACAGGGCGTCGTTGGTGGCGGCGGCCGCGGCGCGCAGGGCGGTGACGTCGGGTCCCTTGGACAGGACGTCGCGCGAGGTGCTCGGGACGATCTGGTCGGTGACGGTGCCGAAGAGGCGGCGCAGGTCGTCGACCGTGCCGCCCTGGGCGCCGTAGCCCGGGACCAGGATCGGTCCGTTGAACTCGAGGCGCTGGGTGTCCAGGTGCGCCACGGTGGCGCCGATGACGGCGCCGAAGGAGCCCATCGGGTCGGCGCCCTCGTTGGCGTGGCCCAGCTCGACCAGGACCTCGTCGCCCACCGACATGCCGGAGGACGTCGTGGCGGCCTGGTAGCGGATCGCCTCCGGGTTGGAGGTGAACGCGAGCACGAACACGCCCGCGTCGTTCTTCTCCGCGGCGGCGAAGAACGGCGTCAGCGAGCCGAAGCCCAGGTACGGGCTCACGGTGATCGCGTCGGCCGCCATCGGGGCGTCGTCGTCGAGGTAGGCGTCGGCGTAGGCGCCGGCGGTGGAGCCGATGTCGCCGCGCTTCACGTCGAGGATGGTCAGCGTGCCGGTGTGCCGCAGGTCCTGGAGCGTGCGCTCCAGGATCGCGACGCCGGCCGCGCCGAACCGCTCGAAGAACGCCGACTGCGGCTTCACGAACGCCACCTTGCCGGCGAACGCCTCGACGCACGTGGCGGCGAAGCGGTCGAGCCCGTCGACCGAGTCCTCCAGCCCCCACTCCTGCAGGAGGTGGGCGTGGGGGTCGATGCCGACGCACAGCGGACCGTACGCCTGCATCGCCACGTGGGCGCGGCTGCCGAAGCTCATCGCGCGACCGTCTCCGCCCAGGACTGCAGCGGCCGCACGCCGATGCTGCCGGCGATCTCGGCCTCGATGCCCTGCACCGCGGCGGCGAGCGCCTGCACGGTGGTGAGGCACGGGATGCCCTCGGCCACCGCGGCCGTGCGGATCTCGTAGCCGTCGACGCGCGCGTTGGCGCCGCTGGAGAGGCCGTGCGGGGTGTTGACGATCAGCTGGACCTCGCGGTCGTTGATCTTCTGCACGACGGTGCTGCCCTGCGAGCCCTCCTCGTGGAGCTTGCGCAGCACCGTGGCCTGCACGCCGTTGCGCTGCAGCACCTCGGCGGTGCCGCTCGTGGCGAGGATCTCGAAGCCGAGGTCGGCCAGGCGCTTGATCGGGAAGATCATGTGGCGCTTGTCGCGGTTGGCCACCGAGACGAAGACCGTGCCCGAGGTGGGCAGGCCGTTCTGAGCACCCGAGGCCGACTGGCTCTTGGCGAACGCCGAGCCGAACGACGCGTCGATGCCCATGACCTCGCCCGTCGAGCGCATCTCGGGACCGAGCAGCGTGTCGACATATCGACCGTCGTAGGTGCGGAACCGGTTGAACGGCATCACCGCCTCCTTCACCGCGATGGGCGCGGTGGCCGGCAGCCGGCCCCCGTCGCCCTCGGCGGGCAGGACGCCGGCGGCGCGCAGGTCGGCGATCGACTCGCCGAGCATGAGGCGCGCGGCGGCCTTCGCCAGCGGCGTGGCCGTGGCCTTCGAGACGAACGGCACGGTGCGCGACGCGCGCGGGTTGGCCTCGAGCACGTAGACCGTGTCGGAGCTCAGCGCGAACTGGATGTTGATCAGTCCGTGCACGCCGACGCCGCGGGCGATCGCCTCGGTGGAGGCGCGGATCTTGTCGATCTCGAGGCTGCCGAGGGTGATCGGCGGCAGCGCGCAGGCCGAGTCGCCGGAGTGGACGCCGGCCTCCTCGATGTGCTCCATGACGCCGCCGAGGAACAGCTCCTCGCCGTCGAAGAGCGCGTCGACGTCGATCTCGACCGCGTCGTCGAGGAAGCGGTCGACCAGCACCGGCCGGTCGGGCGAGATCTCGGTGGCGTTCTCGATGTAGGTCGAGAGCGACTCCTCGTCGTAGACGATCTCCATGCCGCGGCCGCCGAGCACGTACGAGGGGCGCACGAGCACGGGGTAGCCGATCTCGTCGGCGATCTGCTTCGCTCCCTCGAACGTGGTGGCGGTGCCGTGCTTCGGCGCCGGCAGACCCGCGGCGGTGAGCACGCGGCCGAAGGCGCCACGCTCCTCGGCGAGGTCGATCGCCTCGGGCTGGGTGCCGACGATCGGGACGCCGGCGGCCTTCAGGCCCGCGGCCAGACCGAGCGGCGTCTGGCCGCCGAGCTGCACGACGACGCCCGCGACGGGTCCGGCCTGCTGCTCGGCGTGCACGACCTCGAGCACGTCCTCCAGCGTGAGCGGCTCGAAGTAGAGCCGGTCGCTGGTGTCGTAGTCGGTGGAGACGGTCTCGGGGTTGCAGTTGACCATGACGGTCTCGTAGCCCGCCTCGGACAGCGCGAGCGACGCGTGCACGCACGAGTAGTCGAACTCGATGCCCTGGCCGATGCGGTTCGGGCCCGAGCCCAGGATGATGACGGCCTCGCGCTCGCGCGGCTCGACCTCGGTCTCCTCGTCGTAGGACGAGTAGTGGTACGGGGTCTTGGCCGAGAACTCGGCGGCGCACGTGTCCACGGTCTTGTAGACGGGACGGACGCCCAGCGCGTGCCGGACGCCGCGGACGACGTCCTCGGACAGGCCGCGGATCCGGCCGATCTGCGCGTCGGAGAAGCCGTGGCGCTTGGCGTGCTGGAGCAGCTCGGGCGTGAGGCGCTCGGCGGCAGTGAGCTCGGCGGCGACCTCGTTGAGCAGCGCGAGCTGGTCGACGAACCACGGGTCGATCGCGGTGGCCTCGAAGACCTCCTCGGGCGTCGCCCCGGCACGCAGCGCGTCCATGACCTCGCGCAGGCGGCCGTCGTGCGGCACCGACGCCGACTTCAGGAGCGCCTCCTTGTCGAGGTCGACCCATTCGCGCTCCCACGAGAACACGGCATCGGGACGCTCGAGCGAGCGCAGCGACTTCTGCAGCGCCTCGGTGAAGTTGCGGCCGATGGCCATCGCCTCGCCGACCGACTTCATGTGCGTGGTCAGCGTGGCGTCGGCGGCCGGGAACTTCTCGAACGCGAACCGCGGGACCTTGACGACGACGTAGTCGAGCGTGGGCTCGAAGCTCGCCGGAGTCTCCTGCGTGATGTCGTTCGGGATCTCGTCGAGGGTGTAGCCGATGGCGACCTTCGCGGCGATCTTGGCGATCGGGAAGCCGGTGGCCTTCGACGCCAGCGCCGACGAGCGCGAGACGCGCGGGTTCATCTCGATGACGACGATGCGGCCGTCGACCGGGTTGACCGCGAACTGGATGTTGCAGCCGCCGGTGTCGACGCCGACCTCGCGGATGACGCCGATCGAGATGTCGCGCAGACGCTGGTACTCGACGTCGGTCAGCGTCATCGCCGGGGCGACGGTGATCGAGTCACCGGTGTGGACGCCCATCGGGTCGAGGTTCTCGATGGAGCAGACGATCACCACGTTGTCGGCGGTGTCGCGCATGACCTCGAGCTCGTACTCCTTCCAACCGAGGATCGACTCCTCCAGGAGGACCTCGGTGGTGGGGCTCAGCGCCAGGCCGGAGCCGGCGATGCGGAGCAGGTCGTCGTGGTCGTACGCCAGGCCCGAGCCCGAGCCGCCCATCGTGAACGAGGGCCGCACGACGACCGGGTAGCCGCCGAGCGTCTCGACGCCGGCCTCGCACTCCTCCATCGTGTGGCAGATGACCGAGCGGGCCACCTCGGCGCCCCACTCCTTCGGCAGGTCCTCGACGATCGCCTTGAAGGTCTCGCGGTTCTCGCCCTTCTCGATCGCGTCGATGGACGCGCCGATCAGCTCGACGCCGTACTTCTCCAGGATCCCCGCCGCGTCCAGCTGCATGGCGCAGTTGAGCGCGGTCTGGCCGCCCAGGGTGGCCAGCAGCGCGTCGGGGCGCTCGGCGGCGATGACCTTCTCGACGTACTCGGGGGTGATCGGCTCGACGTAGGTCGCGTCGGCGAACTCCGGGTCGGTCATGATCGTGGCCGGGTTGGAGTTCACCAGGACGACGCGGATGCCCTCCTCGCGCAGCACGCGGCAGGCCTGCGTTCCCGAGTAGTCGAACTCGCACGCCTGGCCGATGACGATCGGGCCGGACCCGATGACCAGGACGGACTCGATGTCAGTGCGCTTCGGCACGGGCTGCCTCCATGAGGTCGGTGAAGCGGTCGAAGAGGTAGCCGGCGTCGTGCGGACCCGCGGCGGCCTCGGGGTGGTACTGGACGCTGAACCCCGGGCGGTCCAGCAGGGCGATGCCCTCGACGACGTCGTCGTTCAGGCACACGTGGGTGACCCGGGCCGGGCCGTAGGGCGTCTCGAAGTCCTCGTCGAGGGGCGCGTCGACGGCGAAGCCGTGGTTGTGCGCCGTGATCTCGACCTTGCCGGTGGTGCGGTCCTGCACGGGCTGGTTGACGCCGCGGTGGCCGTACTTGAGCTTGTAGGTCCCACGGCCGAGCGCACGGCCGAAGATCTGGTTGCCCAGGCAGATGCCGAAGTAGGGTGTGCCGCGCTCGAGGACGCCCTGCACGAGCTCGACCTGGTGGTCGGCGGTGGCGGGGTCGCCGGGGCCGTTCGACATGAACACGCCGTCGGGGTTCAGCTCGAGCACCTCGTCGAGCGTGGAGGTCGCGGGCAGCACGTGCACCTCGATGCCGCGCTGCGCCATCAGCCTGGGGGTCATGCCCTTGATGCCGAGGTCGAGCGCGACGACCGTGTACTTCTTGTCGCCCTCGGCCGGCACGACGTGCGCCTCGGGGACGGTGACGTCGGCGAGGTAGTTCGACCCGGTCATCTCGGGAGCGGCCGTGACCTGCGCCAGCAGCTCCTCGGCGTCGAGCTCGGTGCTGATGCCGGCCCGCATCGAGCCGCGCTCGCGCAGGTGACGCGTGAGGGCGCGGGTGTCGATGCCGCTGATGCCGACGACGCCGCTGTCGGTGAGCAGGTCGTCGAGGCTGCGGTCGGCGCGCCAGTTCGAGCGCTGGCGGGCGGGGTCGCGCACGACGTATCCGTCGACCCACACCTGCCGGGACTCGAAGTCCTCGGCGTTCGCGCCGGTGTTGCCGACGTGCGGGGCCGTCATCACGACGATCTGGCCGCGGTACGAGGGGTCGGTGAGCGTCTCCTGGTAGCCGGTCATGCCGGTGTTGAAGACGATCTCGGCCACGGTGGTGCCGGTGGCGCCGTAGGAGCGGCCGCGGAACGTGCGACCGTCCTCGAGGACCAGGATGGCGGGGGGATGCGTCACTGACCGATTCCTTCCACGAGATGTCCGTCCAGGACGGTGGCCTTCCCGGCGAGGAACGTCGCGACCACGCGGCCCGGCAGCTCCCGTCCGGCATAGGGGGTGTTGCGCGACAGGCTGGCCGTGTCGGCGGGTTCGATCGTACGCGTGGCCGCCGGGTCGTAGAGCACCACGTGGGCCGGTTCGCCGACCGCCAGCGGGCGGCCGTGATGTGCGACACGCCCGATGCGCGCCGGGGTGGCGCTCATGACCTCGGCGACGCGCTCCCAGCTGAGGGCGCCGGTGTCGACCATCGTCTGCTGGACGATCGACAGGGCGGTCTCGAGACCGATCATCCCGAAGGCGGCGGCGCCCCACTCGCACTCCTTGTCCTCCATGGGGTGCGGGGCGTGATCGGTGGCGACGATGTCGATCGTGCCGTCGGCCAGACCCTCGCGGACGGCGAGGACGTCGTCCTTGCTGCGCAGCGGCGGGTTGACCTTGAAGATCGGGTCGTAGCTGCGCACCAGCTCGTCGTCGAGCAGCAGGTGGTGGGGCGTGACCTCGGCGGTGACGTCGATGCCGCGGCTCTTGGCCCAGCGCACGATCTCGACCGAGCCGCGCGTGGACAGGTGGCACACGTGCAGGCGGCTGCCGACGTGCTCGGCGAGCAGGACGTCGCGGGCGATGATCGCCTCCTCGGCGACCGCGGGCCATCCGGTGAGGCCGAGCTCGCCCGACAGTGGGCCCTCGTTCATCTGCGCGCCCTCGGTGAGGCGCGGCTCCTGGGCGTGCTGGGCGATGACGCCGTCGAACGCCTTGACGTACTCCAGCGCCCGACGCATGAGGACCGCGTCGCTCACGCACTTGCCGTCGTCGCTGAAGACGCGGACCTGGGCGGCCGAGTCGGCCATCGCGCCGAGCTCGGAGAGCCGCTCCCCCTCCAGGCCGACGGTGACGGCGCCGATGGGCTGCACGTCGGCGTAGCCGTGCTCGCGGCCGAGGCGCCAGACCTGCTCGACGACGCCGGCCGTGTCGGCGACGGGCTCGGTGTTGGCCATCGCGAACACGCACGTGAAGCCGCCGCGGGCGGCGGCCTGGGTGCCGGTGCGGACGGTCTCGGCGTCCTCGCGGCCGGGCTCGCGCAGATGGGTGTGCAGGTCGACGAGGCCCGGCAGGGCGATCAGGCCCGCCGCGTCGACCGTCTCCTCGCCGCTGAGGTCGGCGCCGATGGCGGTGATGACGCCGTCCTCGACGAGGATGTCGGCGGCCTCGCCGCCCAGGATCCGGGCGCCCTTGATGACCGTGCTCATGTGTTCTCTCCTTCAGTGGCTCCACCGAGGAGCAGGTACAGGACGGCCATGCGGACGGCGACGCCGTTGGTGACCTGCTCGACGATGACGGAGCGGTCGCTGTCGGCGACGTCGGCGTTGATCTCCATGCCCCGGTTCATGGGTCCGGGGTGCAGGACGATCGCGTGGTCGGGCAGCCGGTTCATGCGGGCGACGTCGAGCCCGTAGCGACGGCTGTACTCGCGGGCGCTGGGGAAGAACGAGGCGTTCATCCGCTCGCGCTGGACGCGCAGCATCATGACGGCGTCGGCCTTCTCCAGGCTCGCGTCGAGGTCGTAGGAGGTCTCGACCGGCCAGGTCTCGACGCCGACCGGAAGCAGCGTGGGCGGGGCCACCAGCGTGACGTTGGCGCCGAGCGTGTCGAGCAGCAGCGCGTTCGAGCGGGCGACGCGGCTGTGCAGGACGTCGCCGACGATCGTGACGTTCTTGCCGGCCAGGTCACCGAGGCGGCTGCGCATCGTGAAGGCGTCGAGGAGGGCCTGCGTGGGGTGCTCGTGGGTGCCGTCGCCGGCGTTGACGACCGCGCCGCGCGTCCACTCGGAGGTGGCGAGGCGGTGCGGGGCGCCGGACGCGTGATGGCGGATGACCACCGCGTCGGCGCCCATGGCCTGCAGCGTCAGCGCCGTGTCCTTCAGGCTCTCGCCCTTGCTGACGCTCGAGCCCTTGGCGCTGAAGTTGATGACGTCGGCCGAGAGACGCTTCGCGGCGGCCTCGAAGCTGATGCGCGTGCGGGTGGAGTCCTCGAAGAAGAGGTTGACGATCGTGCGGCCGCGCAGGGTGGGCAGCTTCTTGATGGGGCGCTGGGCGACGCTGAGCAGCTCCTCGGCGGTGTCGAGGATGCGCACCGCCTCGTCGCGGGTCAGGTCGCCGGCGCTGAGGAGGTGCTTCACGCGTCGCTCCCCTCGATCGTGACCGAGTCGTCGGTGCCGTCCGTGTCGCCGAGGCGGACGCGGACCTTCTCGGTCTTGGAGGTCGGGAGGTTCTTGCCGACGAAGTCGGCGCGGATCGGCAGCTCGCGGTGGCCGCGGTCGACCAGGACGGCCAGCTGCACGGCCTTCGGGCGACCGAGGTCGCTGAGCGCGTCGAGCGCGGCCCGGATCGTGCGGCCACTCATGAGCACGTCGTCGACCAGGACGACGACGCGCCCGTCGATGTCCTCGGGGACGTTGGTGTGCTCGAGCGCGCGAGGTGCCTTCAGGCGCAGGTCGTCGCGGTACATCGTGACGTCGAGCGCGCCCGGCTTGATGGTGGTTCCCTCGACCTCGGCCATCTTCGCGGCGATCCGCTCGGCGAGCTCGACCCCGCGGGTGGGAATCCCGAGGATCACCACGCCTTCGGCGTCGCGATTCCGCTCGAGGATCTCGTGGGTGATGCGTGTCAGCGCACGCGAGATGTCGGTGGCATCCATGACGGTGCTCAAAGCCGACCTCCTTCTCCGCCTCACGGGACGGTGGTTAAAGGATGGTTCGGGGCGACTTTATCAGTGGGCGACGTTCGGCTCCGCGCACGGTCCGCGCGCCGGACGGGGCCCGGGGGACGAGTCTTTCTACCTCTCGTTCGCTGGGGCGACATCTTGGTACCAAGATGTCGGCGCGAGCGCGACGACGCCTGCCGCCAGGCCGGTGGCCAACAGCAGGTAGACGGTCAAGAAGGTCGCTCCACCGTCCACGACCGATGCGAAGGCCCACGCGAGGGACGCCAGCGACGTCACCGCCCACACCCACCGCGTACGCCCCAGCCGTCCGACCCGCAGCCCGGACAGACCGAGCAGAGCCGCCAAGAGACCAAGTCCTGATCCGAGGGCGGTCACCAGCACGAACGCGGCGTTGACCTCCGACTCGAAGACCACGCCCCCGAGGACCTGCCGGTCGCTCGACGCGTAGGCGACGGCACAGAGGATCATCCAGACGGCGAGGACGAAGCCCGAGAGCGCCGCGACGACCATGGCTGCTCTCGCGCCCCACGAAGGGAGTGTCGGACCTGTTGCGTGCATCCGTCGATGGTGGCAGGCCGGAAGCGCGCACCGCAGGTGAGCGCCGAGGTGCGCTAGAACGAGACATGCGCACCTTCGAGATCCGACCGATCGGTGTCGTCCGGAACCACCGGACGGACGTGCAGCACTCCGATCAGTGGGGCGCGGTCCACAGCACGATCACCGTCGACGAGCGGTTCGGGGAGGCCTGCCTCCAAGGACTCGAGAGCTTCTCCCACGTGGAGGTGCTGTTCGTGTTCGACCAGTTCGACGAGCCCAGCGAGCCCGGTGAGCCGCAGCCGTACCGCGGGCGCGCCGACCTCCCGACCATGGGGATCTTCGCGGGGCGCGGGCCACGACGGCCGAACCGGATCGGCGTGACCTGCTGCCGCATCGATGCGGTCGACGGACGCGAGCTCACCGTGGTCGGCCTGGACGCCGTGGACGGCACGCCCGTGATCGACCTCAAGCCGACGATGGTCGAGTTCGTGCCGACCGACGCGCGTCAGCCGGCGTGGGTCAGCGCGTTCATGTCCGAGTACTTCGACGACTGAGCGTCAGAGCTCGCCGAGCAGCTTCTTCCAGAACGGCCGCCACCGCTCGCGATCCTCGGCGGAGCCGAGGGCTGCGTGCTGGACGGCCACCCGGTCCGCGGAGATGTCGACGTTCACCGACGATCCGTCGGCGAGTTTGGCGCGCCAGTAGCGCCACTTCTCGGTGGACCTCACCCGCGGTTCGGCCGCGAGGGCCACGCCGTCGAACTCCTCGCGGCCCGAGACGACCGCGAGCCACCGGTCGAGCAGCTCGTCGAGCGACCCGACCACCTTCTTCGAGGCCGTCACGGCGTGGTCCCCCGCCGCCAGCTGGCCCTTCTCGCGCAGGCCGTGCTGGTGCCCGTACTCGATCGCGATGGTCTGGGACCACCAGCCGTCGTTGAACGGCTTGCCGTTGCCGGCGTGCGTCGTGATGCCGAGATCGTGCACCCGCTGCAGCGCGAGCCGCGCGATCTCGGCATGAGGCGCGGTCAGCCCTCCCTGCGCGGTGAGCCACGTGTCCCAGTCGGTCCAGTCGGTTCCGGTCGCCGTGGAGATGCTCGCCGCCTTCGATGCCATGGGGACGAGCCTGCCATCAACCTCGGCCGATGATGCCCGCTTCTCGAGCGGCGGCCACCGCGGCGGTGCGCGAGCTGACGCCGAGCTTCGGGTAGATGTGCGCGAGGTGGGACTTCACGGTGGTCTCGCTCAGGTGCAGCCGCTGGGCGATGTCGGTGTTGCTGTGGCCGGCGGCGACGAGGCTCAGCACCTCGAGCTCGCGCGCGCTCAGCGACGTGTGGGGCTGCTGCATGCGGGCGAGCAGGCGCGTCGCCACCGAGGGCGACAGCGCGGTCTGGCCCGCGGCGGCGGCGTGGATCGCGGCGGTGATCTCCTCGGGCGCGGCGTCCTTCAGCAGGTAGCCCGCGGCACCCGCCTCGATCGCCTCGATGATGTCGGCGTCGGTGTCGAAGTTGGTCAGCACGAGCACCGCGGGTGGGTCGGGCAGCGCGCGGATCTCGCGGGTCGCGACCGCGCCCTCGAACACGCGCTGGAACTGCAGGTCCATCAGCACCACGTCGGGCCGCGCGCGCCGGGCCTCGACGAGAGCCTCGGCGGTGGTTCCCACCGCGCCGATGACCTCGATCTGCGGATCGGTCTCGAACAGGGCGGACAGGCCCGTCCGCATGAGCGGATGGTCGTCGACGATCAGGACGCGCACGCTCATGGGCTCACCCCGAAGCTCGCCACGACGCTCGTGCCCCGGCCGGGCTGGGACTCCACGACCACCCGTCCGCCGAGGTCGGCCGCGCGCTCCTGCATCGCGGCCAGCCCGAACGACCGGGACGCTCCGTCGCGCCTGGTCAGGGTCTCCGCGTCGAAGCCCACCCCGTCGTCGACCACGTCGAGGATGATCTCGTCGTCGAGCCGCGTGAGCGTCAGGTCGACGCGCTCGGCCCGCGCGTGCTGGATGACGTTGGCCATCGCGCCCTGGGCGATCCGCAGCAACGCGGTCTCCACCGGCGTCGGCACGGCCCGCCCGTCGGAGGGCACGTCGACCTCGACACGCAGGCCGGTCGTCTCGCGGGTCTGCTCCCCCAGCCGCTCCAGCGCGTCGCCGATGCCGCCGTCGCGCAGGGCCGGGGGCGCGAGGGCATGGATGAACTCGCGGGTCTCGGCCAGCGCCTCCGCGGCCGCCTCGCGTGCCTGCTCGAGCCGCTCGCGCCCCTTCGGCGTTCCGGGATCGCTTCGCTGGGCGGCGTGCAGCAGCATGATGACGCTCGACAGCGACTGCGAGACGGTGTCGTGGATCTCGCGCGCGAGCCGCTCCCGCTCGGCCACCACCCCGGCGGCGTGCTCCGCGATCGCCAGCTGGTCGCGGGTGCGTGTCAACTCCTCGATGAGACGCTGCCGACGGGTCACCTCGCGGTTCAGTGCCTCGTAGCCCAGTCCGATGACGATGGCGACGCCTGCGCCGAGGGCAGGGCCGATGATGCCCGCGACGTCGAACCCGCGGTGCAGCCCGAACGCGCCGACGGCGACGACCGTGGCGACCACCACCGCCACGATGCCGCGCACCGTGCCGAGCAGTCGCAGGTAGAGGAAGAACAGCGCGAACGCCAGGTAGGTGGCCTCCACGCTCCACGCCAGCAGCACGATCCACTCGACGGTCAGGGCGCCGACCCACCACCAGCCCCACCGGCCGGACTCGGGCAGCGCGCCGTCGGGCCACACCCCCACGACGTAGGTGGCGGCGAACAGGATCGCCAGGGCGATCACCGCGATGCTCTCGGCTCGCGTGCCGTCGGCGGAGGTCAGCACCAGCACCGTGAGCAGGGCGCCCACCAGCAGGTGCAGGGACAGCGAGAGCCACGCCGAGATCGAGCCGATCCCCCGGCGTCCGTCGTGCGATCTCACGCCCACATCACGGCTCCAGTCTAGGCGTCGCGGTTCTCGCGGGCGTCGTACGAAAGGTGGAGTTCCCGTCCATCCTTCGGGTCCGGGAAAGCGTTCCCGCGCACGATGGCCCGGCCCCGGAAACGAGACACCGTGGAGACAGTGCACGAGGTCATCAGGACCCGTGCCCGACCCAGCCCGGAGGACCCGCCCATGTTCGTCGCCTGGCGCGATCTGAGAGTGGCCAAGGGGCGCTTCGCCCTCATCGCCACCGTCGTCACGCTCATCACGATTCTCGTCACCTTCCTGGCCGGCCTCACCGGAGGACTGGCCCAGCAGAACGTCTCGGCCATCACCTCGCTCCAGGCCGACCGCATCGTGTTCTCGGCGGAGGATGCGCAGTCGCCGTCCTACGCCGACTCCGCGATCACGCGCGACCAGGCCGACGCGTGGGAGCGTCGCGACGGCGTCACCGCCGTCGACCCGTTGGGCATCAGCACGACACGGGTGTCCGCGGGCGATCGGCACGAGACGGTCACCGCGTTCGGCGTCGCGCAGGGCGCGTCGGCCGTGCAGGCTCCCGCCCCCGGTCACGTGACGATGAGCACCGAGACCGCGCAGGAGCTCGAGGTCGAGAAGGGCGACCACGTGCGCATCGGCGCGAAGTCGTTCGTCGTCACCACCGAGCCGGACATCACCTGGTACTCCCACCTGCCGGTCGTGCGACTCGACCTGAGCGATTGGCAGGACGTGGGCGCCCGACCCGGCGAGCCCGCGCCCTTCGCCACCGTGCTGGCCGTGTCCGCGTCGGACACCGACTTCGCGGCAGCCGACGCGGTGGCCGGCACCACCTCCGAGGGCGTGCTGTCCTCGCTGACCGCGCTCGGGTCGTTCCGGTCCGAGATCGGCTCGCTGCTGCTCATGGTGGGGATGCTGTTCGGGATCTCGGCGCTGGTCGTCGGCGCGTTCTTCACCGTGTGGAGCATCCAGCGTCAGCCCGACGTGGCCGTGCTCAAGGCGCTCGGCGCGACGAACCGCATGCTCACCCGAGACGCCCTCGGGCAGGCGGCGGTGGTGCTGCTCCTCGGCGTGAGCGCCGGCATCGCGGTGACCGCCGCGCTCGGCGCCGTGGCCGGCAGTGCGTTGCCCTTCGTCCTCAGCCCGCTGACGACCCTGCTGCCCGGCCTGATCATGACCGCGCTCGGACTCGCCGGCGCCGGACTCGCCACCCGCTCCATCACCCGCACCGACCCCCTCAACGCCCTGGGGAGCAACCGATGATCGACCTGTCCCACGTCACCCTGACCTTCCCCGACGGCGCCTCGCGCGTGACCGCGATCGACGACGCGAGCCTGCGCGTCGAGGCCGGAAGCACGGCCGGCGTCACCGGTCCCTCCGGCTCCGGGAAGTCCAGCCTGCTGGCCGTCGCGTCCACCCTGATCACCCCCGACCGGGGCACCGTGACCATCGACGGCGTCGAGACCACCGACCTCAGCCTGACCGAGAAGGCCGAGCTGCGGCGCACGAAGATCGGCCTGGTCTTCCAGCAGTCGAACCTGCTCGGCTCGCTGACGGCGTACGAGCAGCTGCTCGTGATGAACGAGCTGACGACCGATCCGAAGCGACGCGCCGAGCGACACGCCACCCGCGAGCGCGCCGCCGAGCTGCTGGACGCGGTCGGCCTCGCGGGCGACCGGGACAAGCGGCCCGCCCAGCTCTCCGGCGGGCAGCGCCAGCGCGTGAACATCGCCCGCGCGCTGATGCACCGTCCGTCGGTCCTCATCGTCGACGAGCCGACCAGCGCCCTGGACCAGGAGCGCGGCGGCCAGATCGTCGACCTGCTGCTTCGGCTGACCGAGGAGAACCACACCGCGACGATCCTGGTGACGCACGACCAGCGGATCCTGCCGCGCCTGACCAGCGCCCACCGCATGGTCGACGGGCGGCTGCGGGCCCTCAGCGCGTCGGATCGATGATCGTCATCCCGGCGAGCGTCGCGCGGTCGAAGACCGGCAGCAGCTCGGCGGCCTCCTCGAGGCCGATGGTGCGCTCGATGAGTCGCTGGGGCTGGAGGGCGCCCTGCTCGATGAGCGCCATCATCCCCGGATAGTCGGCGGCGGCCATGCCGTGACTGCCGAGGAGGTCGAGCTCCCAGCCGATGACGCGCTCCATCGGCACGCGCGGGTGCCCCTCGATGGCGGGTAGGAGTCCCACCTGGGCGAGTCGACCACGTCGGCGCAGGCTGAGGATCGCATCGGCGCAGGTCTGCTCGCTGCCGACGGCGTCGACCGCGACGTGGCTGCCGCCTCCGGTCAGCTCGGCGACCGCGGAGGGAATGTCGCGGCCGTCGGCCAAGAGGACGTGCTCGGCACCGAGGTCGGTCGCGACGCCGAGCGCCTCGGAGTTCCGGTCGACCGCGATGACCCGGGCGCCGAGCGCGCGGGCGATCATGACCGAGCTCAGGCCGACTCCCCCGGCGCCGACCACGGTGACCCACTCGCCCTCGGCGACGCGGGACCGGCCGACGAGTGCGCGGTACGCGGTGGCGAACCGGCAACCCAGACTTGCCGCGGTGGCGAAGTCGACCGAGTCGGGGATGCGCACGAGGTTCGTGTCGGCGGCGTGGACGACCACCCGCTCGGCGAACGAGCCCCCATAGGTGAAGCCGGGCTGCTCCTGGTCGGGGCACACCTGCGCGTCGCCTACGAGGCACCACTCGCACGTGCCGCAGCCCGCGACGAACGGGACGGTGACGCGGTCGCCGACCTGCCAGTCGCGCACGTCGGGGCCGAGCTCGACGATCTCCCCGGCCAGCTCGTGGCCCGGCACATGCGGGAAGGCGACGCCGTCGTCGTGCCCCGCCCACGCGTGCCAGTCGCTGCGGCACAGGCCGGTCGCGACGACCCGCACCACGACTCCGCCGTCGGGCGCCGAGGGCTCGGGGACGTCGCGGACCTCGGGACGGGACCGGGCGGAATCGAGGACGAGCGCGCGCATCCGGCCATCTTCGCAGGATGCGCGCGCTCTCCGCGGGATTCAGCCCTGGGCGCCCACGAGGTCGGCCAACGGCGTGGGCGTGCGGCCGCCGACGCGCTCGACGACGTCGGTCACCCGGGCCAGCTTGCCCAGGCGGATCGACGTGCCGAAGGAGACGAGCAACGGCGCGAACTCCTCAGGGACGCCTGCGGCGACGAGTCCGCCCCGGTAGGCCTCGTCGTCGACGTTGAGCACCTCGATCGGCCGGCCGGCGAGCTGCTCGGCGAGCGCGGCGAAGTCGTCCGCGGTGATCGCGGCGGGACCGGTCACGTCGTAGACCTCGCCCTCGTGGCCGTCGCCAGTCAGCACGGCCGCGGCCACCGCGGCACAGTCGGCGCGCGTGACGTAGGCGGCGCCGCCGTCGCCCGTGTTCACGAACAGCTGGCCGCTGGCGGCCGCCTGGCGGATCGTGTCGACCTGCATCTCGGCGTAGAGGTTGTTGCGCAGCATCGTCCACGCGAGGCCGCTGGCGCGCAGCGCGTCCTCGGTGGCGGCGTGGTCGGGCACGACACCGGACGGGTTGTCGGGCGTCGGCTCCGGGATCGACGTGTAGGCGACGTGGCTGACACCCGCACGGGAGGCGGCGTCGATCGCGGCCAGGTGGCCGTCGAGGCGGGCGCCCACGATGTCGGTCGAGATCAGCAGCATCCGGTCGACGCCGGCGAGCGCCTCGACGAGGGCGTCGGGCTGGCCGAAGTCGGCCTCGCGGACGATCGCGCCGCGCTCGGCGTAGGTGGCGAGCTTGGAGGGGTCGCGCGTGAGCAGCACGACCTCGGAGGGATCGACGGTGGCGAGGAGCTGGTCGGCGACGAGGCGGCCGAGCTGGCCGGAGGCACCGGTGACGGCGATGGTCATGAGCATTCCTGATCTGTAGTCACGATGATGGCGATTCGTTCGCAACTGTAGTCATCATGGTGGCGATATGGCAAGATGGGGTCGTGGCCCGTTCGACCAACACCCAGTTCGCGGTGGCAGTGCACGTCCTCACGTACCTCGCCGCCGGTGCTGCGGCGGGTCGCACCACACCCGTCGGCTCCGAGGAGCTCGCCGGCAGCACGGCGGTGAACCCCGTCCACGTGCGCAAGGTGCTCGGCCCCCTGCGCGAGGCCGGTCTCACGGCGTCGCGGCCCGGCGCGCACGGCGGCTGGGAGCTGGCCGTCGACCCCGCCGCGGTCACGCTGGCCCAGGTCTGGAGCGCCCTGCAGGGCGAGGACCCGGTGCTCGGCATCCACGGTCCCAACCCGGCCTGCCCCGTCGGGAGCAGCATCCAGGGCGTGCTCGTCGCGCTGGAGCGACGCGTGGCCGACGCGATCGTCGCCGAACTCGACTCGATCTCGCTGAGCGACGTCCTCGACGAGGGCGGGTTCGACGCTGCCGACTTCGCGGCGCTGGACGACATCGCCTCGGCCTAGTCTGGCCACGTGCCCGAGGGAATCTGGTGGACGTCGTCCGGTGAGGGACCCGCCGTGGTCGTGCCGCGGCTCAACGTCGACTGGACCGCCGTCGACCTCTCTCCCCTGACCGACCGCTTCCGCGTGGTGATCGTGTCGCCGCGAGGCTTCGGTCCCAGCGAGCGGCCCGGCGGCTACGCGATGAGCGGCTTCGTCGCCGACATCGAGCAGGTCCTCGACCATCTGGACGTCGACTCGTACACCGCGTTCGGCTACTCGATGAACGGGGTCATGGCCGCGCGACTGGCGCAGAGCACCCCGCGCGTGGTCGCCGTGGCGTGCGGCGGCTTCCCTCTCACCGCCGACCTCGCCGGCATGGGTGACCGGGCGCGCGCCCGCAACGAGGCGGCACGGCACGATCCCGATGCCTGGGCCGAGGTCCTCGCGACCTACGACCCCGTGGCGGCCGAGGCCTTCTGGGACGACGTCGCCGCGCTTCCGCGGAACGCGCTGGCCGACCTCGACCGCCCCCTCCGCACGTGGTGGGGAGAGGAGGACGCCCTGGTGGCGTCGTTCCTCTCCCCTGCCGAGCTCCGCAGCGATCTGGACGCACGCGGCATCCCGTACGAGGTCGCGCCGGGGCTCGACCACGACGTCATGCTGCGGCGCCTCGACCTCGTCCTGCCGTCCGTCGCGGACTGGCTGGCCGTGCACCTCGACTAGCGCAGCGCCCTCGCCAGCGCGGGAATCATCACGGCCGCCGCGACGAGGTGGAGCGCGATCAGCGCCAGCGCCGTCGCAGCGCTCGCGCCCACCACCAGCGGCGGCACCAGCGAGATCGCCGTGAGCGTCACCGAGACCCGCACGAACCACGCCGCCGGCCGAGGGCTCCAGCGAGCCAGCCCGAGCGCCATCGCGACTCCGGCCAGCGAGAGCATGGTCGTCACCGACGTGAACCCGGCGACCGGGATGGACTCGCCACCGTCGGGGATCTCGAAGTCGACGCCCGCCGCCTTCGCGAGCGCGCCGCCGGCCGTGGTGACGGCCGCCGCCACGACCGTCGCGACGATCCCGGTGAGGGCGACCCGGCCCAGCCGCGGGCGCACGGCCTGCGCCAGCGCCGCGCGGCTCACGACTCCTCCAGGCGCTCGGGCAGCCCCAGCCGCGGGAACTGGTCGTCGTGGAAGGTGACGATCTCGGCGATCTGCCCGTCCTCGACACGCAGCACGTCGACGGTCAGCGGCAGGTACGCCTTGTCGGCCTCGCGCCAGAGGTAGGCGCCGATGGCGGGCTGCCGGTTGACCGAGGTCGGCACGATCCGCAGGCCTCGCATCTCCGGGAACCCGCCCGCGGTCCAGTCGGCGACGACCGCGTCGCGACCGATCTGCACACCGGGCGTCGGCGGCATGGAGCACCGCACGTCCTCGCGCAGCATCTCGGCGATCGCGTCGATGTCGGTGGCGAGGCAGGCCTCGCTGTAGCGGCGCACGACCTCGCGTGTCTGCGTGTCGTCGGCGCCGCCGGTCCAGTCCTGCCGCTCGGCGGGGAGGTGCTCGCGCATCCCCGCGCGAGCCCGCTGGAGCGCGCTGTTCACGGAGTTCACCGAGTCGCCCAGCAGCTCGGCGACGTCCTTCGCCGGCCAGCCGATCACGTCGCGCAGGACCAGCGCGGCTCGCGGGCGCGGCGCCAGGTGCTGGAGCGCGACGATGTACGCGAGCTCGATCGTCTCGCGGGCGACCGCGGCCGTCTCGGGCTCCTCGGACTCGTCCGCGCGCAGCTCGTCGAGCAGCCGGTCCGGGTACGGCTGCAGCCACAGCACCTCACCACCGGTCGCGGGCTCGGGGCGCCGCTTCGCGATCAGGTCGAGCGCCGCGTTCGTCGCGATCCGGTACAGCCACGCGCGGAACGTGGAGCGCCCCTCGTAGGTCTCACGCCGTCGCCACGCCCGCAGGAACGTCTCCTGCACGGCGTCCTCGGCGTCCTCGAACGAGCCGAGCATCCGGTAGCAGTGCACGTGCAGCTCTCGCCGGTGCCGTTCGACCATCGCGGAGAACGTCGGCTCGTCGACCTCGGTCATGTCGCTCCGCTCCCCCACTCGCGTGTCCACACTCATGGTCATCCTCTTCCGTCTCGTCATGTCCTGTCACAGGTATGACGGCGGGGAGCGCCGGAACTCATCACCGGCGCGAGAGGCCGGCGCCGTCCTAGGCGCCGCGGTCGGCGGTGCCTCGGCTGAGCGCGAGGTGACCGCCGAGGAAGCCGGCCCCCGCCGCCACGAGGTTCCCCGCGAGCGCGAACCGCGCCCCGGCCCCGTCGTTCCCGCGCAGTCGCGCGACCAGCGAGCCGAGGAAGAGGAAGGTGGCCACGTCGGTGGCGGCCGAGTGCGCCGCGCCGATGCGGCGCTCCGGCCCGGCCAGCTCGGTCCAGTCCCCCGCGCCCGCGAGGGCGGTCGGCACCGAGGCCGCCAGGCCCGCAGCGGTGAGCACCGTGGCGCTGCGACGTGCGCTCTCGCCCCCGACGACGTCGAGGATCGTGGCGCTGAGCCAGCAGCCGAGGGTGACGTCGGTCAGCGGCGGGTGCACCGAGTGCCCGAACGCGTCGGTGTGGAGCGGACTGCGTCGTGCCCAGTCGAGCAACGGCCCGTAGACCCGCTGCTGGGCGTTCCCGATCGCCTCCGCCACCGGGCTCTCGCCCACCCTGCGGATCACGCGCTCTGCCAGCGACGCGGACACGCTCTCACGGTACGCCCGCCGCGCGCCCGGGAACAGGCCTCAGGAACGCGGACGCCGCAGCACGACCTCGTCGTCCTCCTGCTCCCCGGTCTCGACGAAGCCGAGCGAGCGGTAGAGCCCCAGCGCGCCCTCGTTCTCCGGAGCGACCGAGAGCGCGGCTTCGCGGTACGCCGTGCGCGACAGCGACGGCTCCTCGCGCTCCCACAGGTCGAGCAGCGTCCGCACGGTGGCGCGACCGAGACCCTGCCCCTGGCGCTCGGCGTCAATGACGAGGCCGCCGATCCAGTGACTGCCGTCGTCGGTGTCCACGGCCCACATCACGTGGCCGACCACGGCGCCGTCGTCGTCCTGGACCGCGTACGAGCGCCAGAGCCCGTCATACGCCGAGAGGCACAGGTAGTACGCGGCGTCGGCGACCCACTCGCGCTGGGTCTCCGCGGCCTTCACTCGGGTGATGTCGCGCCAATTGCCGGCGGCGGCCGGAGCCAGGGTCACCATGTCTGCGTCCTTCGTTCGGTGTGACTGGTGAGCCTAGCGAGGCGAGGCCAGCGTGAGATGCGTCACGTCGGCCAATTTTCGTCTCTCGCATTTTTCCCTCGAACGGCAGGTCGGACGTCGAGTAACTCCGCGTTCCGTCCGAAACCCTCCGGTTGGGGTTCGGCCCAGAAGCCTGCCTAGTCTCCCTGAGGCCCCAACGGGCCAGGTCGTGAGCGCGCTGAACTCGCCGAGGCTCACGGGACCAGTCAACGCATCTCAATCGGCGAGCCGGGGAAACCAGCACGGCGTCGCGCCCAGCGCGCGACTTGGGGCTCACCACCGCACGGTGGGGCACACCTTCACTGCCAGCCCGACAGGTCTCTCCTCGAAGGCGTTGAAGGAGATCCCCCATATGCGACACGTCGCACGAGTGCTCGCTGCCACCATGGCCGCGTCCGTCCTGTCCATCGCCGCTCCCGCCGCCCAGGCGGCCCCGGTGACCACCTCCGCCGCCGCGACCTCCGCGGTCGCCTCCTCCACCAGCTCGCCCACCGCGGCCGAGCTCCGCAAGCAGCGCATCCTCAAGAAGAAGAAGGCGCTCAAGCGCAAGAAGTACGTCATCGCGCGCAAGAAGGCGATCAAGCGCAAGCGCGCGATCATCCGCGGCAAGAAGATCATGAACGCCGCAGCGAAGCAGAAGGGCACCCCGTACCGCTGGGGCGGCTCGAGCCCGTCCGGCTTCGACTGCTCCGGCCTCGTCAAGTACGCCGTGAAGAAGTCCGTCAAGAAGAGCATGCCGCGCGTCGCCGGTGCCCAGATGAAGAAGGGCAAGAAGGTCTCCAAGGGCGACAAGCGCAAGGGTGACCTGATCGGCTTCTACAACGGGTCGGGCGTCTACCACATCGGCATCTACGCCGGTGACGGCAAGATCTGGCACTCCCCCCGTCCGGGCAAGAGCGTCGAGAAGGTCAAGATCTGGACCGGCTCCTACAAGGTCCGCCGGGTCTGATCCCGCAGCACCCCGTCGAAGGGCGAGTCACCGATGGTGACTCGCCCTTCGTGCGTTCACCCCGCCCTACGGCGTGACGACGACCTTGCCGAGGGCGCGACCCGCGCCGACGTGCGCGAGCGCCTCGGGCACCTCGTCGAGCGTGAACGTGCGGTCCACGTGCACCCGCACGTCGCCGGCGGTGACGAGGTCCGCGAGCGGCAGGAAGTGCTCCGGGCCCTCCTTCACGACGAGCACGCCGAGGGAGCGACCCGTCGCGAGGCCGAGGACCGATCCCGCCGTGAGCACCCGCAGCAGGGTGACGACCGAGCCGCCGACGCAGCGGTAGGTGCCTCCGCGCGTGACCGACCGGCGGTACGCGAAGACGGAGCGGTGCGCGACGAGGTCGAGCACGAGGTCGTTCGGCTGCCCGCGGGTGAAGTCCTCGCGCTCGTAGTCGATCACCTCGTCGGCGCCGAGCGAGCGCATGTGGTCGAGCTTCGAGGCATGGTCGACGGCGGTGACGTGGGCGCCTCGCTGCTTCGCCAGCTGGATCGCGAAGGTGCCCGAGCCGCCACCTGCTCCGTTGATCAGGACGCGGGCGCCCGGCCGCACCCTCGCCATCCCCTGGAGCGCGATCGCGCCGGCCTGCGGGATCGTCGAGGCCTCCACGAAGCCGAGTCCCTGCGGCAGCGGCGCCAGCGCGGACTCCGGTGCGAGTGCGAGCTCGGCGAACCCACCCTTGAGCGCGAGGTTGTCGCCGAACACCCGATCTCCCGGGCGGAAGCGGGTGACACCCTCTCCCACGCTCTCCACGACCCCTGCGATGTCCGAGCCGAGCGTCGGTCGCGCGGGCGCGCGCAGACCGCCGATCCGCGCATAGAGCGGTGAGCCGGTCAGGCACTCCCAGTCGCTGAGGTTCAGCGACGTCGCCGCGACCCGGACCAGGACCTGCCCCGCGGCCGGCGACGGCACGGGCACGTCCTCGACGCGCAGCACCTCAGTCCCGCCGTAGCGGTCCTGGACCACGGCTCTCATGGGGTCTGACGCTCCCGCCATCGGGTGATCCGCTCGCGCACGGTGGCCAGCAGGCGCGGATCGTCGATGCCGTCGCTATCCGAAGTCCAGGTCCAGCCGTCCGCGGTGGTCCAGCTGGACTCGTTCGTCTCCTCCGGATCCGGCACCGAGGTTCCCCAGACGGAGAGGAAGCCACGCGACATGAACGAGAGCGAGACCGTGTCCGGATCCCCGGTGTCCACGCTGAGCTTCAGTGGAACGACGGCCGAGAGGCCATGAAGGTCGAGCTGATGCTGGATCTCGGCGTCTCGCCGAGCGATCTCACCGAGTCGTCGACGCGCTCCTTCGGGGATCGGCCCGTCAGAGGTCACCTCGCCGTCCGGGCCGACACCGACGTAGGCGACCCACCCGCTCTCCGTGACCTCGCCGTCCCACCTCAGGAGCTGCGGATCGATCGCGTCGACCACCTCGAGCTCGTGCCAGCGCAGGATCTCCTCGCCGTCCTCGACGATCTCGAGCGGCATGCCGGTCGTGACGTCGAGGACGTACGTGAGACCGAGCTCCTCGTCCTCCGGGTCCGGGAGCGTGAAGGTCGCGGTCTCCCGGCCGAAGCGCTGACCCCGGACCACGGTTCCGTCGAGCCGTCGTTCGCGCAGGTCCAGCTCGCCCAGCTCCGGCCGGCGGATCAGCACCCACGGCTCGTCCTCCTCGTCGTGGTCGAACGCGCCGGGACCGCTCTCCACCGGAACGCCTCCGCCCACGGGGAACTCCAGGCTCCGCTCCGGCTCACGGATCGAGCGCAGCTCGCCCTCGACCGTCTCCACCCGACGACGCTCCCCGTGCTTCCAGACCCGGAAGCGCTCGCCATGGAGCGCGACCGTTCCGCGCACCGGCGGCTCCGCGGCCTCCCCACACGTCAGACGCACCAGCAGCTCGACGATCTCCTCGTTCACACCGCGACGCTAGCGCTCGGCGGTGCCGCGACGGGGCGGTTCAGCCCAGCGGACCGCCCGGCGCCAGCGCGAGCCTCGCGAAGCGCTCGCCCATGAGCCGGTGCGTCTCGGCGCTCGGGTGCAGCGCGTCGGGCAGCGGGTGCGCCTCGGCGTCAGCCTCGCCGTAGAGGCTGAGCCCGTCGAGCAGGTACAGGTGCGGGTCGTCCACGCGGCGGGCCTCGACGATCTGGCGCAGCTGCTCGCGGATGACCCGAAGCGTCAGCCTCCCCATCGCGACGTCGGCCGGGTCCCCCGTGGCCATGAAGCGCACGGCGTCCGTGCCCAACGTGGACGGGTCAGGGAGGCCCGGACCGGGCGTGTCCTCGTGGATCGGACACAGGATCGGCGAGACCACCAGCAGCGGGGTGTGCGGGTGGCCCTCGCGGATCGTGTCGAGGAACCCGTGCACCGCCGCGACGAATCCCCGGACGCGCATCAGGTCGGCATTCACGAGATTGATCCCGATCTTCACGCTGATCACGTCGGCCGGCAGGTCGCGCATCGTGCGCGCGGTGGCCGGATCGAGCAGGGCACTGCCGCTGAAGCCGAGGTTCACCAGGTCCACGCCAACCGACGCCGCGGCGATCGCCGGCCACGTGCCGGTCGGCGTCAGCGCGTTGGAGCCGTGGCTGATCGAGCTCCCGTGGTGCAGCCAGACGCGACGGCCGGACGCGCCGACGGGCTCCACCGCGGCGTCCGCGCGCAGCGAGACCAGCTCGGTGAGCTCGTTGTGGGGCAGCCAGAGCTCGAGGGTCTTGGATCGCGCCGGGAGGTCGCCGAACGTGATCGTGCCCGGCTCGCCGCGCGTGACCTCGCGACCACCGGTGGTCATGTCGATCATGAGCAGGTCTCCGCCGTCGACCGAGGCACGCCCGAACGGCTCGCCGTCGACGACGAGCTCGTACACCCCCGCGGGGCGTGCGGGCGCTCCGACGTAGCCGACGCGCGTCGGACGGGCGGTCAGCTCGATCGTCGACGCGGTCGTCCGCATGACGAGGCGGACACCGGACGGCTGGGCCTCGGCCATGAGCAGCTGTGGGTCGGGCAGCTGACGCCGTGCCCACGCCGGCAGCCGGTGTGGCTGGACGCCGGTCGCGGTGTGCTCGAGCTCGACCACCCCGCGGAACAGCTCGCCGGTCAGGGGGACGTCGTGCAGGTCGGGGTCGGTCATCGGGTGGTGTCCTCGTCGGTGGGCCAGTGGGTCAGGGCGCTGTCGAGCGCCTGGGTCATGCGGAGCCACGACGCCTCCGGGTCGGGCTCGGAGCGGTCGAAGCCGCTGTTCACGTGCAGGCGGACGAAGCCGTTGATCGTGCTGCCGATCAGGCGGACGGCATGGGTCAGCTCCGCCTCGGGGAGGTCGTAGCCGCGCACGACTGCAAGCATCAGCGCGGCCACGCGACCACCCGGCGCCTCGGCGTCCGGGGCGGTGATGCGGACCTGCGTGGCCTCCCATCGGCCCGGGTGGTCGTTCGCGTACGTGCGGATCGTGTCGACGAGGGCGCCCAACGCGTCACGACCGGCGCGACCGGCGAGAGCGAGCCCGAGCCGGTCCGCGAGCTCGGCCAGGGCGAGCGTGCTGACCCGACCTCGCAGGTCGTCGGTGCCGCGGAGGTGGAAGTACACGCTGGCCGGCTTCACACCGACGCGCCGGGCGACCTCCGAGACGGTGACCTGGTCGAGGCCGAGCTCGTCGGCGAGGCCGGCAGCCGTCTCGGTGAGCGACTCGGCCGTGAGCGGGGTGCGGGCGTCCATCCATCTACTTCCTGTAGTTCCTCACCTACAGGGTATAGGTGCACACAACGCGGCACCCCGCCGGTGCGACGATGTGGCGATGGACGTGCTGGAGTTCGCCGACGGCCAGGCGTGGGACACGTGGCTCGAGGAGCATCACGACACCGCGACGGAGGCCTGGCTGCGCATCCGACGCAAGCACGCCGACCTGCCGCTCATCACGATCGGCAACGCCCTCGACGGCGCACTGTGCCACGGCTGGATCGACGGGCTCCGGCGAGATGCGGCCAGGCGGGCTCGCGTCGCTCGAGGCAGCCCGCGCTGATGGCCGGTGGGCCTCCGCCTACGCGCCCCAGTCCTCGGGCGAGGTCCCGCCCGACCTCCGAGCGGCACTCGCAGCGGTCCCCGAGGCCGCTGCGGTCTTCCGTCAGCTCAGTCGCACCGAGCAGTACGACCTGGTGCTGCCACTGCTCAAGGCACGCAGCGCCGAAGCCCGGTCGCGTCACGTGGCGGCCGCGGTCGACCGACTCCGTCCCGACTAGGGCTCAGCCCGACACCCTTGCGCGCTCCACCCGGACCAGCCACTGCCGGATCAGGGCGCCCAGCACCTCGGGCTCCTCGTGCGGCAGCGCGTGACCGGCCTCGTCCACCACCGCGACCGTCGCGCGCGGGTGGACGTGCAGCAGGTCGGCCGCCGCGGCGTATCCCACCGTCGAGTCGAGCCGCCCCGCAACGACGAGCGTCGGACCCGGGTAGGGCTTGGCCGCGAGGGAAAGACCCCAGTTCTCGCCCATGCGCTCCATCGCCTCCTCGTCCACGAGGTCGGCGGCCGGTGCCACGTACCGCTCGTAGCGCTCGTACATCTCGGGCGTCTGCACCACGAAGTAGCCCCGGAACACGTGGTCGCCGATCCCGTTCGACGTCACGACGGGCCGGTGCTCGGGGACGTCCTGCTCGTCGGGGAGCACCGGGCAGACGAGGGCGAGCCCGGCCACCTGCTCCCACAGCCGGGCCGCCATCGCCTGGGCCAGGTAGGCGCCCCACGAGTGACCGACCAGGAGGAACGGCTCGGGTCCGACCTCGGCCAGGACGAACCGGATCATGAGGTGCAGGACGTCGTCGGACGAGTGCAGCTCATCCGCAGCCGGCGACCGACCCATCCCCGGCAGGTCCGGGTAGATCCGGCGCAGGCCCGCAGCCTCGAGGATCGGGTCGAAGCAGGCCTCGGCCTCGCGGTGGTCGACTCCCGCACCGTGCAGCACCACCGCCGGGCGGCCCTCCCCGTGCCGGACGACGTGGAGTTCCCCGGGCTCCATGTCTCGCAAGATAGTCCTCGTCGCCGAGGAAGTCAGCCCATCTTGTCGACCCACCGCGTGAGCAGGCCGCGCTCGTCGACGTCGTGGTAAGCCGGCGGACCCGGCACGGGGTCGCCGCGCAGGCACGCGATGACCTCGGCCGGGCCGTAGAGGTGCTCCTCGACCGCGGTGGTCCAGTGCACCTCGGGCGAGAGGCTCCGCTCCAGCCGCGTCCAGTCCCTCCGCTCGATGAGGCTCAGGATGTTGCCGACGGCGGGCACGAACTCAGCCACGGGTCCTCCGGGACGGGTCGGGGTCACGCGGGTCGCCGAGGCCGAACGGGCCGGCCGCCGTGACGCGGAGGTCGTCGACACCGACCGCGTGCCCGGCCGCGCACCTCACGGCGATCTCGACGGGCTCGCCGCAACCGTCGTGGCTGAGCTCGGGCGGGTAGGGCGGCGGGTCGTGCCGGTTGCCCCACTGCAGCAACGCGAACACGGCGGGGAGCAGGTCGGCGCCCGCCTCGGTCAGCACGTAGGCGTGACGCAGACGGCTGCCGGGCTCACGGTACGGATGCTTCTCGAGGATCCCGACAGCTGTCAGCTCACGCAGCTGCGCGGCCGTGGTGGCGTCGGTCAGTCCGGCACGCGCGGCGAACTGGTCGAACCGCGTGGCGCCGTAGAACGCCTCGCGCAGGACGAGCATCGCCGAGCGCGTGCGCAGCGCCGCCATCGCGCGCTCGATCGGGCAGTAGGCGCCGATGGGCTCCTCGCCGCGCGACGCCAGTGCACCCCCGAGCTTGATGGGCATACCCGCACAGTACGCCTGACTCGCGTGCCGTGAAGTCAGGTTCCGGCACTCGGATCCTCGCTCCCCGGGCGGGCGACGGCGTGCGCCCTCGCCCACTCCAGGGCGCGGTCCGCGACCTCCTCCCACCCGGGTGCGGCGCACGTCCAGTGGTCGCGTCCGGGCAGCTCGACGTACTCGGTGAGAGCCGGCGACTTCCGGTAGTGCTTGGCGTTGGAGCGGTTCACCGAGGGAGGCATGATGTGGTCGCGCTCCCCCGCGATGAACAGCAGCGGCGCACGGTCGGCCGCGTAGTCCACCCACGTCTCCTGGTGGCCGGGCTTGAAGTTCGCGAACAGGCCGTACTCCCAGATCCACCGCCCCGGCGCCGGGATGTGGAACCGGTCCCACACCGCGCGCGACTCCTCGGCCGTGAGCGTGTTCGTGAACGCGTAGTGGAACTCCTTGGGCGTGAAGCCCACGGCCCGGCGGATGTTCGCGGGGCTCTTCAGCGCGGGCAGCAACGACCGCGCCTGCGAGATCGGGCTCACGCGGACCCCCTCGGTCGGCGCGGAGTCGATGACGACGCCGGCGGCGCCGAGGCCCCGCGCCAGCAGGAGCTGCGTGAGCGTCCCGCCGAAGGAGTGACCCATGATGATCGGCGGCTCGTCGAGTGCCTCGATCACCGAGGCCAGATGGTCCACAGTCTCCGGCACGGTCAGGTCGGCGATGACCTGCGGTTTCTCGCGGAGCGCCTCCACCTCGATCTCGAAGCCGGGATAGGCGGGCGTCAGGACGGTCAGCCCTGCGACTCGTAGTAGGTCTTCCAGTGACTCCAGCTGCGCGGCGTCATCCAGAGTCCGTGGACGAGGACGACGGTGGGGGGTTCGGACATGGGGATGCCTCTCGACGGCATGGGTTCGTGCTGCCCTGGCGGGCGGTGGGAGGGCCGTTCCCCGTGAGCTCGGGCCTGGTCCCGCGCGTGGTGTCGCGCTGCGCTCTCGTCGCTGACTCTAGTGCGCTGTAGTCAGATAGCACCAGACCACGCTTCGGGTGAATTCCCGGGTTTCCGTCCAGTGACGGCACGGGCGTGACAGCCTTCGCTGGTGAGCTTCAGGGGTCTCGGGATGCGGCGTCTGCTCGGACTGTCGGCAGCACTTGCGACGGTCGCGGCCTTGCTGATCGCGCTCGAGCGCAGGTCGCCGGATCTCGATCCCGTCTCGTTCGGGAGTGGCCCCAGCGCCTTCGGCGTGTACGCGCCGAGGGGAACCGGGGCCTGGACCGCCCACTCGGGTGGCTTCACGACGTGCCTCACCCGTCCGGGCCAGGCCGTCATCACCGGGGCCGAGCTGATCGATGCGCAGGGAGTCCTCGACTCCCGCTTCGTCGTCCGCCGCGTGACGGGCGCCGCGCACGAGGGCGGCGCGGTCCCGATCTACAGCGCGACCGGCGTTCCCGAGAAGGAGGCCGGTCACGCCACGGGCGTCCGGGTCGAGCCGGCGGTCGGGGCCGCCGTGGCACGCGAGTGCCCCTCGAGCTCCGAGCCGGACGCGCCGTTCACCGAGCTCATGGTCGTTCTCACGACCGGTGAAGGCGGTGCCACCGTCCGCAAGGCGCGGGTGGAGTACACCTTCGACGGCGAGGCCTTCGAGACAGAGCTCGACTGGACCTTCCGCCTCTGCGGCCGCAGCGAGAGCGACGAGGAATGCGGCGAGGGCATCCCCTGACGAGTCGCGCGTTTCTGTCAGTGCCGCCCACTAGGTTGGGTGCATGACTTCGGGGAGCGTGGCTGACGTGTGCGACCTCGTGCGTCGCGCCCGCGCCGTGGCCGAGCACGAGGAGTGGGACTGGGTCGTCGCGCACCACGCGCGCCGGGTCGCCGAGATCGACCGCTCCGACGAGATCCCGCTGTCGAAGGACCTCGCCCGCCGCGAGGTCGTCCTCGAGCTCGCCCAGGGCCTGCACGTCACCGAGCAGACGGTGTGGGCGATGGTCCACGAGGCCGCCACCCTCAAGGAGAGGGCCCCTCGCGTGTGGAGCTCCTTCCGCGTCGGCGACATCGACGGGGTGCGAGTGTCCGCGATCGCCGACACCGCCGAGCGGCTCCGCACGCCGGAGGCGCTGGCGATGCTCGAGCAGACCGCACCCGAGTACGCCGCCACCCACACGATCACCGAGCTGCGCGCCTGGCTGCGCCGCCTCCGCGCCCGGCTCGAGCCCGAGCAGGTCGCCACCGAGACGGCGGAGGCGCTCCAGCAGCGCCGGGTCTCCATCACACACCTGAGTGACGGCACCAGCTGGCTCAACGCCCTGCTGCCGACCGGCCTGGCCATCGCGATCGGCGAACGGCTCCGCAAGGCCGCCCGGGCGGTCCCGTCGGTCGATCCCGAGACCGGCGCTCGCGACGCGCGCACGCGCGACCAGAAGCAGGCCGACCTCGTCGCCGACTGGCTCACCTCGTGCACCGGCACCACCAGCGACATCCGCGCCGAGATCGCCATCAGCATCGCCGCCACCGACCTCATCGGCCTCACCGAGGGGCCGGGCCTCACCCACGACGGCGAGCCCGTCGGCGCCGAGTGGGTCCGCGCGCTCGCGCAGTCCGAGCACACGATCCTGAGGCGCCTCGTCCTCGACCCCGTCGGCGAGGTGCTCGACACCACGGTCCTCAGCTATCGACCACCCGAGTCCCTGCGCCGGGCACTGCGGTGGAGGGACGGAACCTGCCGGGTCGCCGGCTGCCGCGCACCGGTGTTCGAGACCGATCTCGACCATGCCGAGGCCTACGACAGTGGCGGAGCGACGTCCGCGTCGAACCTGCGATGCCTCTGCCGCCGTCACCACAACATGAAGAGTCACGGTCACCTCGCCGACCGCTACCTCGACGCGCCCGTCCGACGGATCGAGCGCTATCTGCCCTGCCCGCCGATCATCATCGAGACCGACATCGTCGACCCCCGTCGCGCCGCGTGACCCACGTCCGACGGCAGACTGGCGATGTCCGGTCTTCGGGGGAGGCGCCATGGATGTCAGCACGTTCCACCTGGCGTTCCTGCTCCCGGCGCTGATGGGCCTCTTCGCGCAGGTCGGCGGCGTGGGAGGAGCCGGCGATCTGGCGGAACAGCTCCATCGTCATCGCCCTCGGCGGCTGCGCCACGACCCTGCGCCTGCTCGCGACCGACACCGATCCCGCGCTCCTGGCCATCCGGGTCGGCCAGCAGGCGACTCAGACACCCTGAGGCACGCGGTCCCACCAGGGCGCCGCCCGTTCGAGCTGCGCGGCGAGCTGAAGAAGAAGCGCGTCGCTGCCGAGCGGGCCGACGAACTGCGCGCCGATCGGCAGTCCGTCAGGCGTCCAGTGCAGCGGGACACTGGTCGCGGGACGACCGGTGAGGTTCGCCAGCTGCGTGTAGGGCACCCAGCCGAGGTTCTCGCTGATCAGCTGGTCGACGATCGGCGTGAACCGCAGGATCGACCCCGCGCGCGCCTTCAGCAGCACCCGCTGCAGCCGCTCGATACGGGCCGGCAGGTCGAAGGCGCCGATCCGCGGCGGCGGCGTGGCGGTGGTCGGCGTGAGGAGCAGGTCGTGGTCCTCGTGGAACGCGGCGAGACGACGGACGTGCTCGTGGCGCCCCTCGACGGCGCGCACGTAGTCGGTGGCGCTGGTGGCCCGGCCGAGCGCGGCCATGACGCGCGTGTCGGGCTCGAAGGCGTCCTCGCCGAGACCCGACAGCTCGCGCGCCTCGGCGACGGAGACGGCGCAGTGGACGAACCACGAGGTCAGGAAGTCCTGCGCCAGACGCGCGTCGTCGACGGGCACCGGGACCTCGACGACCTCGTGTCCCAGCTCGGTCAGGAGCGCGGCCGCGTGCTGGACCGCGGCGCGGGCCTCCGGGTGCGGGTCGGGGTTGATCGAGCTCTGCCACGACATGCCGATGCGCAGGCGCCGCGGCTCCTCGGCGAGCGCGGCGGCGAAGCCCTCGCCCGGCAGCCCGCCGGGCAGGTAGGCCGACACGCTCGTCGAGCCGGAGAGCACGTCGAGCATGGCCGCCGTGTCGCGCACGCTGCGCGAGACGACGCCGTCGGTGGCGGTGCCACCCAAGGGCTCGCCGTGGCTGGGGCCGAACGGAATCACGCCGCGGCTCACCTTCAGGCCGAAGAGTCCGCACGCCGAGGCGGGGATGCGGATCGAGCCGCCGCCGTCGCTCGCGGCCGCGCAGGGGACGATGCCCGCGGCGACCGCGGCCGCGCTGCCGCCGGACGAGCCACCGGGCGTGTGGTCGGTGTTCCACGGATTGCGCGTGGGACCGAAGACGTGCGGCTCGGTGATGCCCTTCGCTCCGAACTCCGGGCTGTTCGTCTTGCCGAAGACGACCAGTCCGGAGTCGATCCAACGCTTCACGACCTCGGCGGTCTCGGCCGCCGGAACGTCACGCAGCGACCGGCTGCCGCCACTGGTCGGGACGCCAGCGAGGTCCTGGTGGAGGTCCTTGAGCAGGAACGGCACGCCGTCGAACGGCCGGCCGCCCTCCGGCTCGGGGCCCGGCACCGGAGGCTCGACGTCCCGCACGATCGCGTTGAGCCGCGGGTTGACCTCGGCGGCGCGAGCGCGCGCCAGCCCGAGCAGCTCCTCGCGCTTGATCTCCCCCGCCCGCACCATCTCGGCGAGCCCGACGGCGTCGCGGCTGCGGTAGTCCTGGAAGTCCTGCGTGGAGGTCATGGCCGTCCCCTCTTCGTGATGGCGATCCTCAGAACCTACCGAGTCAGGAAGTCCACCAGGGCTCGATTGAACTCGTCGGCGTGCGAGACGTTGAGGCCGTGGGGCGCGCCGGGGACGAGGACCAGCTCGCTGTGGGCCACGGCCTCGTGCGTGCGACGTCCGGAGCCCTCGAAGGGCACGATCCCGTCGGCGTCGCCGTGCAGCACGAGAGTCGGGACGGTGATCAGCTTCAAGTCCTCGCGGAAGTCCGAGAGACCGAAGGACTGCATCGCCTCGAGCGCGGCCAGCTGGTCGGCCATGGCCGTCAGGCGCAGCGCGTCCTGCCGCTGCGCCTGCGTCACCAGTACGGGGCCCTCGCCGTTCGCCGCGAAGAACTGGTCCACGAACCCGTCGAAGAACGTCCCGCGGTCGGCCGTCAGCTGGGCGCTCATCTCGGCCGCCTCGGACGGTTCCAGCGGGCCCTGCGGGTTGTTCGGCCCCTTCATCATCATCGGCGGCACCGCGGCGGCGAAGACGACGCTGCGCAGTCGCTCCTCGCCGTGGCGGGCGACGTAGCGCGCGACCTCGCCGCCACCCATCGAGAAGCCGACGAGGGACACGTCCCGCAGGTCGAGCGCCTCGAGCAGGCTGGCGAGGTCGTCGGCGAGCGAGTCGTAGTCGTATCCGGTGCGGGGCTTGTCGCTGCGGCCGAATCCGCGGCGGTCGTAGGTGATCACGCGCAGGCCCGCGTCCGTCAGGGCACCGATCTGCTCGCTCCACGACTCCCCCGACAGCGGCCAGCCGTGGATCAGCACGACCGGCCGTCCCTCACCGCCGTGGTCGTCGACGTGCAGGTCGACGTCCTTGAGTCCGAAGAGTCGCGAGTCCACCGTGATGTCCGCCATGTCGCCTCCTGAGCGATCGGTTGCTCGGTGGAGTACCCACGAGCCCCGGGCGCAATCGGCGCTCGGGGCGATCACTCGCCGTGGTCGCTCTGGGTCGATACGGCCCAGATCACCGCGACGTTGAAGGCGATCAGCACGATCGACCACAGCGGGTAGTAAGGCATGAAGGCGAACTGGGCGACGATGCCGATCGACGCGATGATGACCGCGCCGATGCGCGCCCAGTTCCGGCTGCCGAGCAGGCCCGCACCGACGGCCAGGGCCAGCACGCCCAGCACGACCTGGATCCAGCCCCACGTCGTCAGGTCGAACGCGAAGGCGTACTCGGCGCCAACGACGAAGACCTCGTCCTCGGCGATCGCCGAGAAGCCTTGGATGAGCTGGACGACACCGATGCTCAACAGCATCACCGCCCCGAACCCGACGATCCCCCACGTCCACGCCTGCTTCGCCGAGCCCTCGTACGGCCGTCGATCACTCATGATGTCGTTCCTCTCGGTGGTCCTGTCGGTCACGCTAGGCGCGGCGCCGGGACGAGGAACTCACCCCGCTCGGATGATTCAGGCGGGCGTCAGCGCATCGGTGAGCAACGCCACGAGGGTCTCGAGCTGCAGGTCGGCCGAGTCGGCGATCTCCTCGTCGGAGCCGTCGAGCGCGCGGGCGGCGAGGCCGGCCTTGCTGTCGATGAGCTCGACGATCTTGGTGTCGATCGTGCGCGACGCGACGATGCGCCACGCGGTGACGGGCTCGTCCTGGCCGATGCGGTGGACGCGGTCGATCGCCTGCGTCTGCTCCGCGTCGGTCCACGACAGCTCCGCGAGGACCATGTCGGAGGCGACCTGCAGGTTGACGCCCACGCCGGCGGCCGACAGCGAGCAGACCACCACGGAGACGTCGGGGTCGTTGACGAAGGCGTCGATGCTCTTCTGGCGCGCCGAGGGCGTCTGGTTGCCGCGGATCGACGAGTAGCGCAGGCCGCGCTGCTCGAAGGTCTGCTCGGCCACGTCCATGACGTCGACGTGCTTGGCGAAGAAGACGACCTTGCCGACGCTGTGCGCCAGCTGGGCCGTGTAGTCCGCCGCGAGGCTCGCCTTCGCCTGACCGATCCGCCGCATCATCGTGAAGACGTTCTCCTCGGACTTCGAGGAGTCCTCGCGCTCCGACGCGGCGATCCGGCGCACGAGGTCGTGGTCGATCCCGTCGGTCCTCTCGTCGCGGGCCTCGATGGCGCGCTCGTACCGCGAGACGAGCCGCCGGACGAGCTCGGCCTCGGCCGCCCGGATCGAGCGTCCGGCCTCGTCGTCCAGCTCGACCCGCAGGTCGGCTATGCGGCGGGCCGGGATGTCGGCGGCGACGTCGACCTTGCGGCGCCGCACGATGCCCATGTCGATGACGCGGGAGCGCGCGGCTGGGAAGAAGCCGGGGTCGAGCGGCGTCAGGCCGGTCTCCTCGAGCGCGTGCATCAGCTCGGGACGGGGCTTCTTCTCGTCGATCCAGCCCAAGTACTGCCAGATGGCGCGGAAGTCCTCGATGTCGTTGATCAGCGGCGTGCCGGTCAGGGCCATCAGCAGGGGTCGCGGGGTGCGGGCGCGGATCCGCTCGGAGAGCTGCAGGACGTGCTGCGAGCGCTGCGACGACTTGTTCTTGATGAAGTGCGCCTCGTCGAGGACCATGCCGCGGAAGCCCAGGTCGCCCAGCCAGCCGACGTGGCGGTCGAGCACCTCGTAGTTGACGATGACGATGTCCGCGAAACCGTCGATCGTGTCGCCGTCGCCGTGGATCACGGTGGCCGCGTGCCGCGGGGTCCAGATGTTCGCCTCGCGCGCCCAGTTGGCCTTCACGACGTTCGGCACGACGACGAGCAGCGGGTAGGCGTTCGCGGCCTGCGCGGCCAGCAGCGACTGGGCGGTCTTGCCGAGTCCGGGCTCGTCGGCCAGCAGGAAGGTCCGGTGTCCGTCCGCTGCCGCGGCGACGAGCTCGGCCTGGTGGCGCATCAGCTCCATGCCCTCGGGGACGGGGACGTCGATGGGCTCCGGCAGATCCATGCACGCAGGGGCGCCGCTGGCGGCGCGCTCGAACGACGAGAGCAGCGGTCCGATGAGCTCCCAGCCGGCCAGCCGGCGCGGCGGCGGCGTGCGACGCTCGACGGTCTCGAACTGCGGGGCGAGGAACGGGTCGGCGAGGCGGCGCGAGATGACCGACTGCGGCACCACCTGACGCGACACGGGCGCCGGGGTGGGGTCCTCCTCGACCGGCTCCTCCGGCTCCTCGGGAGCCTCCATTCCGGCCGCGGCCAGCATGTCCCGCTTGAGGTCCTTGGCGGCGTCGGACACCGCGGCGTCCTCGGCCAGCAGGGACAGCAGCGAGGTGTCGAGGGCGGCCGTCTTCGCGAGGATCGTGCCGATGCCGTCCAGCCGCTTGAGCTGCTCGGCCCGCTGGGGCTCGCTCATGCTCGCGTCGGTCTTGATGCGGGTGCGCTCCTCGCGCGCCAGCAGGGCGACGGTCTGGAACTTGGTCCGGTTCGTCTGCGTCGCGCGTCCGCGCTGGACACCCGACTCGACCTCACGCACGGCGCGCGCGAGCACGGGGATGATGCCCTCGTTACCGGCAGCGCGTCCGCGCCGCTGGTTGCGGGAGCCGGCCCCGGTGGAGCCTGACTGACGTCGGCCTCGAGTGGCCAAGCTTCTCTCCTCTGATCACACGCTGACCACACAGGACGACAGCGCAGCAGGAGCCTGCGAAGGCCCCTGATCGGTTGCTCTGCACGACCAGCGAGCTGAATGAGCGGCCGTCCCGGGCTCGTGGCTGCGCGATGCAGCACCAGAAGACTGGCAACGGGGGAAGCGACGCTCTGACAAGACCAGTTTACGCAGATGGGCGCGCCCGACCCGCAGCACCCGAGCGCGCGCCGCGCTGGCGCTCGCCCGGCGCCGCTGAATTCCCGTGGCGAACGCCGGACACCACGTCCCGCTGACCACTACGGTCACTGGGTGAGTGACAAGACGGCCCGATGCGCGTGAGCCGCGGCATGCATCACCTGAGCATCGGCTTCGTTCCGAACTGGTCGGCCGTGGGCGGCGGATGGTTCGCGACCAAGCCCAGTGGGGCCACGGCTCGGGGCGACCGCAGCGCGCCGCCCTTCATCGCCAGCATCTGGCGTCGCCTGTCGAGCGGCCACGAGCACGCGGGCCTGCCGGACAGCTGCGAGGACCTTACGCCCGTCGTGGACCGGGCGGTGGCGCTGTTGACCGAGTCATACCGCCCGGTGGACTTCGACGAGCTCGATCTGACCCTCGGGTGGACCGACGAGAAGTCGCGGCTGGAGTTCCTCGAGGTCACGAGGCGTCTGGAGACGAGACTGCGGCGCAGGCTCCGTCGTCAATGGACCGTGAGGGTGAGCCCGAGTCCCGGGGTCGTGGAGGTCACTCTCATGGGCGAGTACATGTGCGACTGGCCCCTGTGGACCCACGACGGTCTCAGTGACCCCGACGACTGGACGATGCTCTCCGACGACCTGAAGGAGAAGCTTCGCGCGTGGGCGGTGACGGCGGATCCGGACCACGTGCCCGGACCGGACCCGCTCGTCACCGAGCAGCTGCTCCAGGAGCTGCGGAGCGTGTTGGGAAGCCGTTTCGTGGTCTACGGATTCGACTCCGACGCGTAGACGGTCCTCAGCCGAGGACGGACGCGACGTCGACGGTGCCGTCCGCCTCGTCGATCGCCTTCGCCAGGCTGTCGACATGCTGGTCGTCGAGCGTCAATCCGGCCTCTTCGAGGCCCTTGCGCAACTCGTCGCCGATCGTGCCGCCGGGTGCGCCGTCCTGGTAGGCACCCACGCGGTTCACGACGAACTGGATCGCCTCGAGCTTCTCCGGTGTCAGATCAGTCATGCCCGCGACGCTACGCGAACTCGACGGCTTCGCATCCCGAGCGGAAGTCGGCGCGTGCGGTCGTCCGTCTCGACGCTGCCGCCACCGACTCACTCCGAACCCGAGCCAGAAGATCGGCAGGGCGAAGAAGACCGCAACGATCCCGAACGTCCACATCGCGAACTCCAGCGACTCTCGTCCGCCGTGGACCACGTCCTGGTAGACCTTCGTCTGACGTCCCTCCGGCACCCTGATCACCTCGACCCTCTCGCCCACCTCGTTCCAGTTGCAGACCTCCTCTTCGGTGAACTCGGCCGGCAGCCCGGGCGGAGGATGTTCGGACCTCCACGTGACGTCCCATTTCGGGTCAGAGCGTCCGCGCCCACCCGACGGGCAGTAGCCAGCCCCGGCTTTCTGCCGTTCGATGACCGTGGCCATCTCCCTTGGGCCATCGGCCGACTGTCGGAACTCCCAGTACGAGCCGAGTCCCACCACGGCGGCGAACACCAGCCCGAACGCGATCGAGGAGCGAGTGGGCCGATCCTTGCCTGGCCGGAGGAGGTTCCAGATCCCCGATCTCATGGGCGGCGCTTCATCCATGCAACTCAGATCGCCCGGACTTTCTCGCCAGGGAGCCCCGATGCGCCAGGACGAACGCCACGGCATAGACGACTCCGATCACCGCCATCATCCGCAGCGCGATGAAGATGTAGGCGTTCTCTTCGTCAGCGATCGGCCCGAGAGCGACGTACGCCAGGTAACCGGTCACCAGCGCGACCGCCGCGAAGCCGAGGCGAGCACCGATCGACATGACACTCATCGCGGCAGCGACCGCGGTCGCTGCAGCGAGCATCCAGCCGACCCCGAGCGCGACGTACGGCATGTTCACGAGCCAGCCCAGCGCGGCACCGGCGGCGAGGTACGCCGAGACGACAGCCACGGCAGGCACATGCCCGTCCCCAGCCGTCATCGAATCTCCCCCGCCGTCGTCGCGTCACCGGGCCTCGCGGCCGTAGTCAGACTAGGGCCAACGTGCCGAGGCCACGCCGCTTTGGCTCAGGCCAGGACGCTGGGGCCGAGCGGAAGGTCAGGCGCGAGCTCGCCCAGCAGCGCCCGCACCCGAGCGTCGAGGTCGGCGACGATGCGTCGCACGGTCGCCTCGTCCTGTCCGCCCGGGTCGTCGACCGGCCAGTCGCGGTAGGTGACGCCGGGAACGTAGGGGCACTCCTCGCCGCAGCCGAGGGTGATGGCGAGGTCGCTGGCCGCGATCATCTCCCGCGTCAGGTGCTGAGGGTGCTCGCCCGAGGTGTCCAGGCCAAGGGACTCGAGGACGTCGGCGACCTCCGGGTGGATGTGCTCGCCGGGCTGGGTGCCCGCCGACAGCGCGACGACGCGGCCCTGGGCGTAGTGCTCGGTGAGCACCCGGGCCGCGACCGAGCGGCCTCCGTTGCGGACGCAGGCGAAGACGACCTGCGGGACGTGCTCGGTCATGGACGTGCTCCTTCGGTGGTGTCGGGGAACCAGCGACGCGCCCAGAGGCTGACGTACACCAGTCCGACGAGGATGGGAACTTCGATGAGGGGGCCGACCACCCCGGCGAGCGCTTGACCGCTGGTCACGCCGAAGACGCCGATCGCGACGGCGATGGCGAGCTCGAAGTTGTTGCCGGCCGCGGTGAACGCGACCGTGGTGGCGCGCGGGTAGCCCAGTCCGACGGCGCGAGCGAGGGCGAGCGAGCCGGCCCACATCAGCGCGAAGTAGACGACCAGCGGCAGGGCGATGCGAGCGACGTCGAACGGCTGACTCGTGATGGTCTCGCCCTGAAGGGCGAACAGGACGACGATCGTGAACAGCAGCCCGTACAGCGCCCAGGGGCCGAGACGTGGCAGCAGCTCGCGCTCGTACCAGCTCCGGCCCCGGCGGGCCTCACCGATCCGGCGCGTGAGGTAGCCGGCGGCGAGCGGCACGCCGAGGAAGATCAGCACGCTGCGCGCGATCTCCCAGGCGGACACGTCCAGTCCGGTCGTGGACAGGCCCAGCCAGCCGGGCAGGACGTCGAGATAGAACCAGCCCAGACCGGCGAACGCCACGACCTGGAAGACGGAGTTCACCGCGACGAGGACCGCGGCGGCCTCCCGGTCGCCGCAGGCGAGGTCGTTCCAGATGATCACCATGGCGATGCACCGGGCGAGCCCGACGATGATCAGGCCCGTGCGGTACTCCGGCAGGTCGGGGAGGAACAGCCACGCCAGCGCGAACATGAGCGCCGGGCCGATCACCCAGTTGAGCCCGAGTGACAGCGCCATCATGCGGCGGTCGCGGGCGACGTGGCCGACCTCGTCGTAGCGGACCTTCGCCAGCACCGGGTACATCATGACGAGCAGGCCGAGCGCGATCGGCACGGAGATCCCGCCCACCGTCACGGCATCCAGTGCGTCGGCCACGCCCGGCACCGACCTCCCCACCAGGAGCCCGGCCATCATCGCCAGTCCGATCCACACGGGCAGGTATCGGTCGAGGGTGCCGAGCCGACGCTCGGCCTCGGCCTGTGGAGTCGCGGTCATGCGACAGGCTTGGTGGCGCGGACGATCGCGCCGTGCATGCCGGGGACCGCCTCGTGGGTGAACTCGACCTCGGCGTCGACGAATCCGACCGCGGCGAGCCCCGTGAGGTACTCCTGCTTCGACAGGGCTCCCGCGATGCAGCCGACGTAGGAGCCCCGATCGGCGCGATCGTCGGACGTCAGGTGGTCCTCGGCGACGACGTCGGAGATGCCGATGCGGCCGCCGGGAGCCAGCACGCGGAACATCTCGGCGAGCACCTTCGGCTTGTCCACCGACAGGTTGATGACGCAGTTCGAGATCACCACGTCGACCGAGGCATCGGGCAGCGGGACGTCCTCGATCGTCCCCTTCAAGAACTCGACGTTCGTCGCGGCGGCCTTCTCCGCGTTGGCGCGAGCGAGCTCGAGCATCTCGTCGGTCATGTCGACGCCGTAGGCGAACCCGGTCTCCCCCACCCGGCGGGCCGAGAGCAGCACGTCGATGCCACCGCCCGATCCGAGGTCCAGGACCTTCTCCCCCGCTCGCAGCTCGGCGACCGCCGTGGGGTTGCCGCAGCCGAGGCTCGCCGCGATCGCCTCCGCGGGCAGCACTTCTTGATCGGTGCTGTCGTAGAGCGCGGCGCCGAAGGACTCGTCGACCGTCGCGTCGCCCGTGCAGCAACCGGTCGCTTTGCCTCCCCCGACGGCCGTGGCGGCCTGCGCATAGCGCTGGCGCACCTCGTCGAGCAGCTGTTCCTTCGTGGGCGATGCGCTGGTCATGGCGGACTCCTTCTCATTCGATCGACGGTCATCGATGTATCGAGATTCATCTATCTATCGACGTTTGTCAATACGTCTGCCAGACTGGGGTCATGACCGTCCGCAGTGCCCTCCCCGTCATCGACCAGGTCGACTGCTGCTCCCCCGTCACCGGTGGAGCGCTCGAGGTCGACGAGGCCGAGCACCTCGCGCGCATGTTCAAGGCGTTGGGCGACCCGACGCGCGTCCGACTGCTGTCCCTCATCGCCGCCCAAGCTGAGCGCGAGGCGTGCATCTGCGACCTGACCGAGCCGGTCGGCCTCTCCCAGCCCACGGTCTCCCACCACATGAAGCAGCTCGTGGACGCAGGCCTCGTCGTCCGCGAACAGCGCGGTCGCTGGGCGTTCTACCGGGTCGTCGACGACACCCTGCGCTCGCTCAGCAGCGCCCTCAGGCCTTGACCTCCGGCTGCAGCCACAGCACGCCGCTGGGCGGCAGCTGCAGGAGTGCCGACGCCGGCTGGCCGTGCCACGGCTCGTCGGTGGCCTGCACCGCTCCGAGGTTGCCGACACCCGAGCCGCCGTAGATCTCGGCATCGGTGTTGATCACCTCGGTCCACGTGCCGGCGAGCGGCAGACCCACGCGATAGTCGTGGTGGGGTCCTCCGGAGAAGTTGGCGACGCAGGCCAGCTGCGAGCCGTCCGAGCCGAGGCGCAGGAAGCAGATGACGTTGCCGGCGGTGTCGCTGGCGTCGATCCAGCGGAACCCGTCCGGCGTTGCGTCTGCCGACCACAGCGCGGGGTCCGAGCGGTAGTGCGTGTTGAGGTCGGTGACCAGGCGCAGGATGCCCGCGTGCAGCGGATCGTCGAGCGCGGCCCAGTCGAGGGAGCCCGACTCGGCCCATTCGCTCGCCTGGCCGAACTCGCCTCCCATGAAGAGCATCTGCTTGCCCGGGTGGGCCCACATGAAGGCGAGCAGTCCGCGCACCCCGGCCGCCTTGTTCCACTCGTCGCCCGGCATCCGCTGCCAGAGCGACCCCTTGCCGTGCACGACCTCGTCGTGCGACAGCGGCAGGATGAAGTGCTCGCTCCAGGCGTAGTCGATCGAGAACGTCATCTCGCCGTGGTGGTAGGAGCGGTGGATGGGGTCGTGGCCCAGGTACGAGAGCGTGTCGTGCATCCAGCCCATGTTCCACTTGAAGCCGAACCCCAGGCCGCCGCTGCTGGTGGGGCTGCTGACGCCCGGCCACGCGGTGGACTCCTCGGCCACCATGACGACACCGGGATGGTGCTTGTAGACGGTCGCGTTGAGCTCCTGGAGCAGCTGGACGGCCTCGAGGTTCTCGCGTCCCCCGTGCCGGTTGGCCACCCACTCCCCCTCGTTGCGCGAGTAGTCGAGGTAGAGCATCGAGGCGACCGCGTCCACGCGCAGCCCGTCCAGGTGGAACTCCTCCAGCCAGTACAGCGCGTTCGCGACCAGGAAGTTGCGCACCTGCGGGCGCCCGAAGTCGAAGACGTAGGTCCCCCAGTCGGGCTGCTCGCCGCGGCGCGGGTCCGGGTGCTCGTACAGCGGGGTGCCGTCGAAGCGGGCCAGCGCCCACTCGTCGCGCGGGAAGTGGGCCGGAACCCAGTCGACGATGACGCCGAAGCCGCGCCGGTGCAGCTCGTCGACGAACCAGCGGAAGTCGTCCGGCGAGCCGAATCGCGACGTGGGCGCGTAGTAGGACGTGACCTGGTAGCCCCATGATCCCCCGAACGGGTGCTCCGCGATCGGCATGAGCTCGACGTGCGTGAATCCCGTCTCGGCCAGGTAGTCCGCCAGCGCACCGGCCAGCTCGCGGTAGTCGAGGCCGGGCCTCCACGAGCCGAGGTGCACCTCGTAGATGCTCATCGGCGCGTCGAGCCACGACGTCGCGTCGCGCTGGGCGATCCAGGTGTCGTCGGACCACGCGTGGCGCGACTCCACCACCACCGAAGCCGTGGCGGGCGGCACCTCCGTGCCGAAGGCCATCGGGTCGGCCTTCTCGCGCCAGTGGCCGTCCGGGCCCTGGATGCGGAACTTGTAGCGGGAGCCCTCCCCCATCCCCGGGATGAAGAGGTCCCACACGCCCGAGCCGCCCAGCGGTCGCATGGCGTGCTCGTCACCGTGCCAGCCGTTGACGTCGCCGATGACCTGCACGGCACGCGCGTGCGGCGCCCAGACCGCGAGGCTCGTGCCGCGCACCGGGCCGTCCTCGGAGTCGTGGGTGGTGACGTGGGCGCCGAGGACGTCCCACAGCCGTTCGTGTCGTCCCTCGCCGATCAGGTGCAGGTCCAGCTCTCCGATGGACGGGGGCCACGCAGAGGTCTCGCTCACAGGCTCACTCACCTTCGGTCACGATCCGGGCGATCGATGCCAGCGGCACGGTCAGCCACTCGGGTCGGTTGGCGTGCTCGTACGCGACCTCGTAGACCGCTTTGTCGAGCTCGAGGGCACGCAGCACGTCGGCACTCTCGCGCGGGTCCCGGCCGGCCACCTTGCCGTAGCCGTCGCAGAACGCGTCGCGGTTGCGTCGCGCCCAGGCCATCGCGCCCGCGGCCCGCTCGGGGTCCTCCGGCTGGCCGACGAGCAGCTGCTGCGCGGCGTAGTCGAACGACCGCAGCATCCCGGCGACGTCGCGCAGGGGCGAGGCCAGGGCCGCGCGCTCGGCGTGGCTGGCCGCGGGCTCGCCCTCGAAGTCGAGCAGGAGCCACCCGTGGATCGTCCTCAGGACCTGTCCCAGGTGCAGGTCGCCATGGATGAACTGGGTCGCGATCGGTACGGGCGCGTCCAGGATGCGCTCGAACACGGGGCGCAGGGCATCCGCGTGCTGCGCCAGCTCCGGCACCTGCGCGGACACCCGCTCGAGCCGGCCGAGCATCGAGTCGAGCACGCTGTGGAGCCTGTCCTCACCGACCTCCTCGGTGCCGAGCGCGCGAGCCAGGTCGGCGTGCACCGTCGCGACGGCCTTGCCCAGCCTGTAGGCCTCGCCGGCGAAGTCGCCGCCGGACTCCTCGGGCGGCAGTCCCGTCGGATCGGTCAGGTAGTCGCGCACGCTGGTCGTCGCCATGACCCACCCGTCGGCCGCATCGGGCATGAACCGCTGGAGCATGCCGATCGTGACCTCCTCGCCGTCGACCTCGGCGCTGATCGATCCCAGCGGCTCGGCGATCTGCTCCGAGCCGATCTCGTGCAGGGCGCGATGCAGCACCAGGTCCTTGTTCACACCGGGGACCAGCTTGCGGAAGAGCTTGAGGATGTACTGGCTGCCGTAGACCAGGGACGTGTTGCTCTGCTCGGTCGTGATGGGGTGGGCGCGCAGGCCGGTGGCGAGGTCGGCACCGGACTCGTGCTCGAACGTCAGCGCCTCGACCTGTGCCCCCTCGGCCATGAGGTCGAGCAGGCACGACGTCAGATCGGCATCGCCGCTCGCCTCGTAGCAGGTGAGACCGTCCTCGAGCCCGATCGACGCCGGCGCGGGCACGTTCGGCAGCTGGGACTGGCGACTGCCGATGAGCAGCTGGTACAGCTCGCGACGGTCGTCCTGCTCCACCCGGACCACGAGGTGCAGCAGCAACGGGTCGCCCTCGAGCAGGGTGGTCCACGAGACGGGGTGCACCGCGGTGATCTCGCGGTCCTTGCCGCCGAACCATCGCTGGGTCGGCAGCCAGGCCGGGAGGGCGGCCGCGAGCTGGGCCACCAGCTCGTCACGCGGGACGGTCGGATGCGCGTCCTGTCCGCTCATATCTGGCTCCTCCTCTCGCCCTCGTCGCCGATCTCCACCAGCTGGAACCAGTAGAAGCCGTGACCGGGCAGGGTCAACAGGTAGGGCAGCTCGCCGATGCGCGGGAAGCGCACGCTGCCGGTGAGCTCGACCGGCGTGCAGTCGAGGTGCTCGGAGAGGTCGAGCTCCACGGGCTGCGGGAACCTCGACAGGTTGTTGACGCACAGGACCACGTCGAGCCCGCCGTCGGCGCGCTCGTACACGCGCTTGTACGCCAGCACACTGGGGTTGGAGCCGCCGAGGTCGACGAACTCGCCCTCCGCGAACGCCGTGTGCTCCTTGCGCACCGCGATCATCTGGCGCGTCCAGTTGAGCAGCGACGCGGCGTTGCCCTGCTGCGCCTCGACGTTGATCGCCTCGTAGCCGTAGGTGGGGTCCATGATCGGCGGCAGGTAGACGCGGCCCGGGTCCGACCGGGAGAAGCCGGCGTTGCGGTCGGGCGACCACTGCATCGGCGTCCGGACCGCGTCGCGGTCGCCGAGCCAGATGTTGTCGCCCATGCCGATCTCGTCGCCGTAGTAGAGGACCGGCGAGCCGGGCAGGCTCAGCAGCAGTGCCGTGAACAGCTCGAGCTGGTTGCGGTCGTTCTCCAGCAGCGGCGCCAGCCGGCGTCGGATGCCGATGTTGGCCTTCATCCGCGGGTCCGATGCGTACTCGCGGTACATGTAGTCGCGCTCGTCGTCCGTGACCATCTCGAGGGTCAGCTCGTCGTGGTTGCGCAGGAAGATGCCCCACTGCGTGCCGGACGGGATCTGCGGCGTCTGCGCCAGGATCTCCGAGATCGGGAAGCGCGACTCGCGGCGCACCGCCATGAAGATGCGCGGCATCAGCGGGAAGTGGAACGCCATGTGGCACTCGTCGCCGCCGACCGCGGGATCGCCGAAGTACTCGACGACGTCCGCGGGCCACTGGTTGGCCTCGGCGAGCAGGATCCGTCCCGGGTACTCCTCCTCGACCGTCGCCCGGACCCGGCGGAGGTACTCGTGCGTCCGCGGGAGGTTCTCGCAGTTGGTGCCCTCCTCCTCGAACAGGTACGGCACGGCGTCCAGCCGGAAGCCGTCGATCCCGAGATCGAGCCAGAAGCGCAGGGTGTCCAGCATGGCCTCCTGCACCTCCTCGTTCTCGAAGTTGAGATCGGGCTGGTGGCTGAAGAAGCGGTGCCAGAAGAACTGTCCGCGCACCGGATCGTAGGTCCAGTTCGACGACTCGGTGTCGACGAAGATCACGCGCGCGTCGCTGTACGCCGAGTCGTCGTCCCGCCAGACGTAGTAGTCGCCGTAGGGGCCGTCGGGGTCGTTGCGCGACTGCTGGAACCACGGGTGCGCGTCCGAGGTGTGGTTGAGGACCAGGTCGGTGATGACCCGGATGCCCCGCTGGTGGGCCTCCTCGAGGAGGTGGACGAAGTCGTCGACGGTGCCGAACTCGGGCAGCACCGCGCGGAAGTCGCTGATGTCGTAGCCGCCGTCGCGCAGCGGTGAGGCGTAGAACGGCGGCAGCCACAGGCAGTCGACGCCGAGCCACTGGAGGTAGTCGAGCCGGCCGGCCAGGCCGCGCAGGTCACCCGTGCCGTCGCCGTTGGAGTCGGCGAACGCTCGCACGAGGACCTCGTAGAACACTGCCCGCTTGAACCACTCCGGGTCGTCGGGCGCCTGCTCGGCGTGCGCGAACTCGTCGGCCTGGGGCTCGGTGAGGGTGCCGTCGTCGGCGATCGACTCGCCGGTGTGCGGGGTGTCCTCCAGCCCGACCAGGGCTGCGTCCGGGGCTGTCGTGACGTCGTGGACCTCGTCGTTCACCTCAGGCCCCCTTCCTGGTCAGGCTGATGATGTGGGCGCAGGCGCGCGTGGGGTCGAGTCGCACGTAGTTGGAGTCGCTCCAGTCGTACGTCTCGCCGGTGACCTCGTCGTGGGCGACCAGGTGCTCGCCCGGCTCGAAGCCCAGGCTCGGCAGGTCGAGCCACATCGTGGCCTCCCGCGACTCGTGCGGGTCGAGCGAGACGACGACCACGACGGTGTCGCCGGACTCCGGATCCTGCTTCGAGTAGGCGATCAGCGCCTCGTGGTCGACCTCGTGGAAGCGCAGCGTGCGCATCTGCTGCAGCGCGGGGTGCGCGCGACGGATCTCGTTGAGCCGCGTGAGCCATGGCTGGAGCGACCGGCCCTCGGCCAGCGCGGCCGCGTAGTCGCGGGGGCGCAGCTGGAACTTCTCCGAGTCGAGGTACTCCTCCTTGCCGGGCCCGAGCGGCTCATGCTCGTACAGCTCGTAGCCGGAGTAGACGCCCCACGTCGGGGAGAGCGTCGCCGCCAGTGCCGCCCGGAGGGCGAACATGCCGGGGCCGCCGACCTGCAGGTGCTCGGGGAGGATGTCGGGCGTGTTGACGAACAGGTTCGGCCGACCCTCGTCCCACCGGTCCCGGTGGTCCTCGCCGAACTCGATGAGCTCCTGCTTGGTCGTCCGCCACGTGAAGTAGGTGTAGCTCTGGGTGAAGCCGAGCCGCGCGAGCCCCCACAGGCGGGCCGGACGCGTGAACGCCTCGGAGAGGAACAGCACGTCGGGATGCTCGCGCTTGACCTCGTCGATCAGCCACGCCCAGAAGTTCGGCGGCTTGGTGTGCGGGTTGTCGACCCGGAAGATCCGGACCCCGCGCTCGACCCAGTGCAGCGTCACCCGCAGCATCTCGGCGTAGATCGCGTCCGGCGCGTTGTCGAAGTTGAGCGGGTAGATGTCCTGGTACTTCTTCGGCGGGTTCTCCGCGTAGGCGATCGTGCCGTCGGGGAGCGTCGTGAAGAACTCGGGGTGCGCCGCCACCCAGGGGTGGTCCGGCGCGACCTGCAGGGCGAGGTCCAGGGCGACCTCCAGCCCCAGCTCGGTCGCTCGCGCGACGAGGGCGGCGAAGTCCTTCTCCGTGCCGAGCTCGGGGTGGATCGCGTCGTGTCCGCCCTCCGCGGCGCCGATGGCCCAGGGCGAGCCGGGGTCGTCCGGCCCCGGCGTCAGCGTGTTGTTGGGGCCCTTGCGGTTGACGCGGCCGATCGGGTGGATCGGCGGGAAGTACACGACGTCGAAGCCCATCTCGGCGACCCGGTCGAGCTCCTTGGCGGCGGTCGCGAAGGTGCCGTGGACGGGCACGCCCTTCGCGTCCACGCCGCCGGTCGAGCGGGGGAAGAACTCGTACCAGGACCCGTAGGCCGCACGGGTGCGGTCGACCCACACGGTGCGCTCGGGGCCCGTCGTGACGAGCTCGCGGACCGGGTGGTCGTGCATGATCCGGCGGACCTCGTCGGCCAGGGCCGGCCCGGTGCGTGCGCCGAGCGGGAGGCTCGCGTCGCGCAGCGCCGTGGCGGCGCCCCCGAGCGTCGGCCGGTCCTTGGCGCGCTCCTTGCGCGCGGCGACCTCGTCCAGCAGGCGCGCCGCCACCTCGAGATCATTCGCGAGCTCGTCCGCGGTCTGCCCCGCCGCCAGCTTCACCTCGATGGCGTGCACGACGGTGGCCCACGGGTCGCTCCACGCGTCGACGCGGAAGGTCCATAGCCCGACGGAGTCCGGGACGATCACGCCGCCGAACGTGTCCGTGCCCGGGTCCTGCTCGCGCAGGCGGGACGTGCGGTCGCGCCGCGCCCCCGGGCCTCGCCACACGACCTCGGCCGCGACGGCGTCGTGCCCCTCGCGCCACACGGTCGCGGTGACCGGCACGTGCTCTCCCACCACCGCCTTGGACGGATAGGTGCCGTCTCCGGACACCGGCTTCACGTCGTCGATGCCGATTCGAGCTGTCATGCAGTGCACTCCCCCACGCGTAGATGGCTTCGCTCGCCCCACCAACGTTGGTGTACCCCGCGACTGCCCGCAACACGCGGACCCGGCGGTGTGCCGTGGACTACTTCGTCGCGGTGACGGTGAGCCGCTCGTGTTCGAGGACGATCTCGCCCTCCACGGGGGGTGCCACGTCGCCGAACCGGCACGCGACGCGGAAGCGGCCTCGATGCATCACGAGCCACGAGTCGTCGTCCGCCACGTCGACGGTGAAGTCGCTCAGGGACGGGTCGGAGAGCTCGGGGTGCTGCCGTCGCAGCGCGATGAGCGAGCGGTACACGTCGAGCATCCGCGCATGCTCGGGATCGGCGAGCTCGTCCCAGTCGAGGGTGGAACGCTCGACGGTGGCCGGGTCCATCGGATCGGGCACCTCGGACTCGCCCCAGCCGTGCCGCCCGAACTCGCGGCGCCGGCCCGCGCGCACCGCCTCGGCCAGCTCGGGATCGGGGAACGAGGCGAAGAACTGCCACGGCGTCGAGGCCGCCCACTCCTCGCCCATGAAGAGCATCGGCGTGTAGGGCCCGAGCAGCACGATCGCGGCGCCGCACGCCTGGAGATCGGGTGTGAGCGTCGCCGAGATGCGATCCCCCGTGGCGCGGTTGCCGATCTGGTCGTGGTTCTGGAGGTAGGCCAGGAACGACGTGCCGGTGAGCTCGTGGACGTCCACGGGCCTGCCGTGCGTGCGGCCGCGGAAGGACGACCAGGTCCCGTCGTGGAAGAACGCGCCGCGCAGCGTCTTGGCGAGGGCTCCCGGCGCGGCGAAGTCGGCGTAGTAGCCGTCGGTCTCGCCGGTCAGTCGCACGTGCAGCGCGTGGTGCAGGTCGTCCGACCACTGGGCGTCCATGCCGAGTCCGTGGCTCGACCTCGGGCGCACCGTGCGAGGGTCGTTCAGGTCGGACTCCGCGACGAGGCTGAGCGGCCGGCCGAGGACGGCCGACATCCGCGCGGTCTCGGCCGACAGCTCCTCCAGGATCGGCATCGCGCGCGTGTCGACCAGGGCGTGGACGGCGTCGAGTCGCAGTGCGTCGACGTGGAAGTGCTCGAACCACATCATCGCGTTGTCGACCACGAAGCGGCGGACCTCGTCGGACTGCGGCCCGTCGAGATTGAGCCCCGGCCCCCAGTCGCTCTGACCGGCGAAGTACGGCCCGAATCGGTCGAGGTAGGCGCCGGACGGACCGAGATGGTTGTAGACGACGTCGAGGACGACCCCGAGCCCACGGGCGTGGCAGGCGTCGACGAGCCGCTTGAAGCCGTCGGGTCCGCCGTAGGGCTCGTGGACGGCGCTCCACAGCACGCCGTCGTAGCCCCATCCCGCGGTGCCGTCGAAGGAGTTGACCGGCAGCACCTCGACCAGGTCGACGCCCAGCTCGACGAGGTGGTCGAGGCGCTCGATCGCGGTGTCGAAGGTCCGGCCCGGCGTGAAGGTGCCGACGTGGAGCTCGTAGATCACGGAGCGCTCGAGCGAGCGTCCGGCCCAGTCGTGGTCGGACCACGCGAAGGCATCCTGGTCGTAGACGCGCGAGGCGCCGTGCACGCCGTGCGGCTGCCACGTCGAGCGCGGGTCGGGCAACGGGGTGTCGTCGTCGCCGAGCAGGAAGGCGTACTCGGTCCCGGCGGACGCCTCGACGTCGGCCGTCCACCAGCCGTCGTCAGCCCGTCGCATCTCGTGATCGACGTCGCCGATCCGCACGCGCACCCGCTCGAGGTCGGGACTCCAGACCGTGAACGTCATCGGCCCTCACCCCGGACGAGGAGTGCCATGGGGTAGCGGCCGAGCACGGACGCCACGCGCACCTGCCCGGCGTCGACCGAGGCTCCGGTGAGCGCGTCGGTCCAGGGCCCCTCCGGGAGCTCCAGCGTGGTCTCGCCCCACCCGCCGGCGCGCTCGAGCCCCACGGGCAGTCGGGTCGCCAGCACGACGAGGTCCTCACTGCGTGCATAAGCCAGCAGGTGGTCGGCCGCAGGACCGTCAGCGGCGAGCGGTCGATAGCCGCGGAAGAGCTCGGGCCGGCCCCGACGCAGACGGAGCGTGCGTCGGACCAGCAGCAGCTTGGCCGTGCCCGACGCGTCGACCTCTGGGAGCTCGCCTTGAGCTCCCCGCTCGAGCAGCTCGCGGCGCAGGCCGTGGTCGACCTCACGTCGGTTGTCCGGATCGACGAGCGAGAAGTCCCACAGCTCGGTGCCCTGGTAGACGTCGGGGACGCCGGGCATCGTCAGCTGGACGAGCTTCTGGCTGAGCGAGTTGGACCATCCCGGCGCCTCGATGCGGGCGACGAACTCGTCGATCTCGCCACCGATCTCGTCACGGACCCTGCGCGGCCACTCCGCCACAGCGTCCTCGAACGGCTCGTCGGGCTCGGTCCACGTGGTGCGGAGCTTGGACTCCCGCGCCGCCTTGAGCAGGTAGTCGGCGAGCCGCTCGTCGCTGATCGGCCAGGCGCCGACGAGCGTCTGCCACGCGAGCAGGTTCAGCGCCGGCTCGTCGAGGCCGCAGCGGTCGGTCCACTCGACGACCTTCCCGGCGAACTCGTCGGCCACCTCGGCGAGCACGGCCAGGCGCGCCCGGGTGTCCTCCGAGCGCTTGGTGTCGTGCGTCGTCAGTGCCGTCATCGCGGTCGGCTGGGACGCCTCGCGTGCGGCGGCGAGCCGGTGGAACTCCTCCACCCCGACGCCCCAGACGTCCGGCGAGCCGCCGACCTCGTTGAGCGCGGCGAAGCGGGTGTACCGGTAGAAGGTCGTGTCCTCCGTTCCCTTGGCCACGACCATCCCGGACGTCTGCTGGATGCGCGTCGCGAGCTCGCCGCCCGGGTCGGCACGGACCTGACGATCGAGGGCCGTGAGCGCGTCGCCGAGGGCGGGACGTCGGAACCGTGCCCTCGCGATCGCCTCGCCCCACGGGGACTCGACCTCGGGGAGGTAGGAGCGGTAGACGCCGAACGCGATCATCGTCTCGGCCACGGCCGCCCGAGCGGCCTCCCCGTCGACCCCCTCGACCAGCCCGGCGATCCGGCGCACCTCGGCGACCAGGATCTTGTCCGTGACCATGCGCCGGGCGTCCTCCTCGACCGCCGCGTAGTCGGTGGGCACGCCGAGCCGGTCGGCCAGCGCGGTGAACGTGGGCTCTCCCGCGGGGTCGAGCAGCACGCCGAACACCTCGCGCATCGCGTCGTAGCCGGTGGTGCCGTCGACCGGCCAGCCGGCGGGCAGGCTCTCCCCCGGATGCAGGATCTTCTCGATCACGATCCAGGCATCGGGTGCAGCCTCCCGCAAGCGCCGCACGTATCCGCCGGGGTCGGCGAGTCCGTCGGGGTGGTCGACCCGCAGTCCCGTGACGTCGCCGCGCTCGACCCAGCGCAGGATCTCCCGATGAGCCTGCTCGAACACCTCGGGGCGCTCGACGGTCACCGCGGCCAGCGTCGTGATGTCGAAGAACCGGCGGTAGGTGAGCTCGGCGTTGCCGCGGCGCCAGTCGACCAGCTCGTAGTGCTGGCGGGCGTGCACCTCCTGCGGCGTGCCGCGGCCGGTGCCGGGGGCCAGCGGGAAGCGGTGGTCGAAGTAGGTCAGGTGGTCGCCCTCGACCGACAGCTGCGCGACGTCCGCGTCACTCGCGAGGATCGGCACGAGGATGCGCCCGCGCGACCAGTCGATGTCGAAGTGGTGGGCGTACGGGGACGCCTCTCCCTCGCGCAGCACGCTGAGCCACCACGGGTTCGCCTCGGGCACCTCGACCGACATGTGGTTCGGCACGATGTCGACGACGACGCCGAGGCCAGCCTCGCGCGCGGCGTCCACGAGGTCGCGGAAGGCGCGCTCGCCGCCGAGCTCGTCGCGCAGTCGCTCGGGGTCGACGACGTCGTATCCGTGGGTCGATCCCGGCGTCGCCTCCAGCACCGGGGACAGGTACAGCGCTCCCACGCCCATCGTCGCCAGCTGGACCACCAGCCCGCGCGCGTCGTCGAAGCCGAACCCGGGCCGCAGCTGCAGCCGGTACGTCGACGACGGTGCGGTCATGAGCCGACTCGTTGCAGCACCACGAGCGAACGCGGCGGAGCCGTGAAGCTGGCGAGGGCGCTGAGCGTCTCGGCACCCGGCTGCTCGACCGAGCCGGTCGAGCTGTCCACGACGACCTTCCATCCGGAGCCGTAGTCCTCGGGTGGGAGGGTGAACTCCGCCGGCTCGCTGTGGGCGTTGAACGCCAGGACGAACGAGTCGTCGGTGACCCGCATGCCGCGCGCGTCGCGGTCGGCGATCGCGTCACCGTTCAGGAACACCGCGATGGACTTGCCGAGCTCGTCCTCCCAGTTCTGCTCCTCCATCTCGTCTCCGGAGGGGGTGAACCACTCGATGTCCCGCAGCTCGTCGGCCTTGCGGACCGGCTTGCCCTCGAAGAACCGCCGGCGACGGAAGATCGGGTGACGCTGGCGGAAGGCCGCCAGCGCGGAGGTGAACTCCAGCAGCGCGCGCTCCTCCGCACGCGAGTCCCAGTCGACCCAGCTGACCTCGTTGTCCTGGCAGTACACGTTGTTGTTCCCGCCCTGGGACCGGCCGAGCTCGTCCCCGTGCAGGATCATCGGCACGCCCTGGGACAGCAGGAGGGTCGCCATCAGGTTGCGGCGCTGGCGGCGACGCAGCTCGAGGACCTCCTCGTCGTCGGTCGGCCCCTCGACGCCGCAGTTCCACGACCGGTTGTCGTCGGCACCGTCACGGCCGTCCTCGCCGTTCGCCTCGTTGTGCTTGTCGTTGTAGGTCACGAGGTCGTTGAGGGTGAACCCGTCGTGCGCCGTGACGAAGTTGATCGAGGCGTACGGCCGCCGGCCGTTGTCCTGGTAGAGGTCGGACGATCCGGCGATGCGGGAGGCGAACTCGCCCAGCGTCGCGGGCTCCCCGCGCCAGAAGTCGCGCACGGTGTCGCGATAGAGGCCGTTCCACTCCGACCACAACGGCGGGAAGTTGCCGACCTGGTAGCCGCCGGGACCGACGTCCCAAGGCTCGGCGATGAGCTTGACCTGGCTGACCACCGGGTCCTGCTGGACGAGCTCGAAGAACGTCGCGAGCTTGTCGACGTCGTAGAACTCGCGGGCGAGGGTCGCGGCGAGGTCGAAGCGGAAGCCGTCCACGTGCATCTCGGTGACCCAGTAGCGCAGCGAGTCCATGATGAGCTGCAGCGTGTGCGGGTGACGCACGTTCAGCGAGTTGCCGGTGCCGGTGTAGTCCATGTAGTGCTGCTCGTCGCCCTCGACGAGCCGGTAGTAGGCGCAGTTGTCGATGCCGCGCATCGACAGGGTCGGTCCGAGGTGGTTGCCCTCCCCCGTGTGGTTGTAGACGACGTCGAGGATGACCTCGATGTCGGCCTGGTGCAGCGCCCGCACCATGCCCTTGAACTCCTCCACCTGGCGGCCCGGGTGGGCGGCGTAGTCCGCGTGCGGCGCGAAGAAGCCGATCGTGTTGTAGCCCCAGTAGTTCGTCAGGCCCTTCTCGACCAGGTAGTGGTCGTTCAGGAACTGGTGCACGGGCAGCAGCTCGATCGCGGTCACGCCGATCGACTTCAGGTGCTCGACGATGGACGGATGCGCGATGCCGGCGTACGTGCCACGCAGGGACTCCGGGACGTCGGGGTGCGTCATCGTCAGGCCCTTGACGTGGGCCTCGTAGATCAGCGACTCGTTGTACGGCGTCCGCGGCAGCCGGTCGTTCGCCCAGTCGAAGTAGGGGTTGATGACGATCGAGTACGGCACGTGTCCCGCCGAGTCGTCCTCGTTCATCTGCTCGGGGTCGTCCAGGTCGTACGCGAACAACGATCGGTCCCACTGGACCGGTCCCGAGATCGCCTTCGCGTACGGGTCGATCAGCAGCTTGGCGGGGTTGCAGCGGAACCCGCGCTCGGGCTCGTACGGGCCGTGCACCCGGAAGCCGTAGCGCTGTCCCGGGGCCACCCCGAGCAGGAACCCGTGGTGGACGAAGCCGTCGACCTCCTCGAGGCGGACGCGTGTCTCGTTGCCGGACTCGTCGAACAGGCAGAGCTCGACGAACTCGGCCGACTCGGAGAAGACGGCGAAGTTGGTACCGGTCCCGTCGAACGTCGCGCCGAGCGGGTAAGCCGATCCGGGCCAGGGCTGCACAGGTTCTCCTCGATGGGTTGAGTCACACGGACGGCCGCGAGGCCTGTAGGGGGGCAATGCTTGCACGTACCCGGTGGTCGGCGAAGAACTCGTCGAGGCCCATCGGGAGCCGGATCCGCCAGTTGGGATACTCGTCGACCGTCCCGGGAAGGTTGGGCTGCTGGACCTGGCCCGCGGCGTCGGCCGGTGAGCTGAGGACCAGGCGGGACGCGGCACGGGCGATCACCGCGTGGAGCGCGACGACGGGATCGTCCTCGTCGATGCCCTCGGCGCGGAGCAGGTCGAGCATGGCTGCACGATCGGCCGCGGCCTCGGCGTAGGCCTCCTCTGCCGACCCGGCCAGCAGGCCGAGCTCGGCCTGCACGCGGACGCGCTCGTCCCGGAGCCAGCCGGTGGCGGTGGGGAGGTCATGGGTGCTGATGCTGGCCAAGGTCTCGGGTTCCCACTGCTCCGGCGGCACGTGAGGCTGGCCGGGCGCCTCCCAGTCGCGCTCGAACCAGAGCACGGCCGAGCTCAGCATCCCGCGCTCGTGCATCGTCTCGGTGACCACGTCCTCGACGGTCCCGAGATCCTCGCCCACCACGATGGCGCCGACTCTCCACGCCTCCAGGGCCAGGATGCCCAGCATGACGTCCGCGTCGTAGTGGACGTAGGTGCCGCGGTGGGCCGGCTCGCCCGGCGGGATCCACCACAGTCGCCAGAGTCCGGCGATGTGATCGACACGGATGCCGTCGGCGTGGCGCAGGACGCTGCGGATGACGTCGCGGAAGGGCGCGTAGCCCGAGGCGGCGAGCCGGTCCGGGCGCCATGGGGGCAGCCCCCAGTCCTGGCCGAGCGGGTTGAAGGCGTCGGCCGGACACCCCACCCGGACGTCGGAGGCGAAGGCGTCCTGCTGCGCCCAGGCGTCCGCGCCGCCCGGATCCACGCCGACCGGCAGGTCGTGCACGATCCCGACGGCCATGCCCGCGTCGTGGGCGGCCGCGCGCGCGGTGTCGAGCTGCTCCCGGCACATCCCTTGGAGCCATGCATGGAAGGCGATGCGATCGGCGAGCGAGTCCTGCGCCTCGGCCACGGCGTCCCCGGCCGGGTCCCGCAGTGCCTCCGGCCACTCGCGCCAGTCGGCCCCGTGCAGCTCCGCCAGGGCCGAGAAGGTGGCGAACGCCCTCAGGTCAGGGTCGATCTGCTCCTGGTTCGGCGGTCGGGTCGCCCAGAGCAGCTCGAGGGCGGCCAGCTTCGCGGTCCAGACCTCGTCGTAGTCGATCAGCTCCGTCCTGGAGTCGGGCCTGAGCGCCAGCACGTCCCGCCGGGTCGTCTCGTCCGCTTCGAGGAACGCCGCCGTCTCGGTGACCCGGAGGTAGAGCGGGTTGGCGTAGCGCCGGCTGGACGGGGAGTAGGGCGACCGCTGCAGCGGCTTCGAGGGCACGAACGCCTGGACCGGGTTGACGAGCAGCACCCCAGCGCCCTGCTCGGTGCCGGCGCGCCGGGCCATCTCGGCGAGGTCGCCGTAGTCCCCCATGCCCCAGGACCGGTCGCTGCTCAAGGAGTACAGCTGCAGCATCCAGCCCCAGGTCCGCGGCACCTCGGGCATGCGGCTCGGCGCGACGATCAGGGTCACGTCCTGGGTGTCCGTCATCAGTCGGTGCCACCCCAGCGGCAGGTCGGAGAGGCGCTCCACGCGTGACGAGGTGCCGTCCTCGAGCACCAGCGTCGCCGGGACATCCAGCTCGCGTGTGGCGCCGTCGGTCATCACGATCGTCGGCGGGAGGGCGGCCCGCGCCTCCCTCTGGCGCACCGCCTCGAGCTCACGCCGGATCGCCTCCGGGCCACTCGCGTCGACGCCGAGCTGGGCCAGGACCGCCACGACGATGTCGTCGTCCACCTGCACCATCTGGCGATCGGAGCCACGGAACGACGTGGCGACGTGGTGCGCGGCCGCCAGGTCGGCCAGCGCGCGGGAGGTCGTCACCCGTCAAGCATGGTCGGCTTCGACGGCCGCCGCCAACCGAGGAGTGCGGGTTCCGACTCCCCGACCGGATAGAGTCCGGCCATCGATCGAGGAGAAGATGCTCGTGTTCACCCAGCGTCATGACTCACGTCCCGCACTCCAACAGGCCTTGGACGCAGCCTCCGGGCTGAAGCCCGGTTCCTGGGCCAGCGTCGAGGCACTGTCCATGCTGGCCGTCGAGGCGAGAGCCCAGGGACGTCCCGAGGCGGACGACCTGTACGCGACCGCACGGAAGGCCGCGCAGGGCCTGAAGCACGGGTCGGTCGAGAGCGTGCGGGCCCTCACCTGGCTGGCCCGAGCCGAACGCGATCCGGGGCGCACCCCCTGATCACCGGGGTCGCCGGAGAGGGCCGTCAGCTCGAGGACACCGAGTGACTTTCACTCCACGGTGAGGTCCGGCGCCCGAGACGTGCCGCTGGCGGCTGACGGAGTAGGCGAGTGACCCGTCAAGCGTCAATCCTTGTCAGGAGTCACGATGGCGAAGTCCGGGTCGCCCGGATCGAGCACGCCCGCGAGGCGGGACAGAACCGTCGCATCGCCACTGAGCTCGATGCCGGCGGACGCCAGCCTCTCCGCCGTCACGTCGCCCAGGGCGAGCGCGGGGAGCGAAGCTCGGGTCGCGGTCAGGGGTGGCGTCGGCTCCAGTCGGCTGCTCACCCTGATCGGGCTGACGGGGGTCATCGTGACGGCGCCCGGACCGTGGGAGAGCCGGCCACTCGCCGAGTCCCGAGGCAGGGACGCCTGGACTCCCTTGCTCGAGGTGCTCCTGGTCGCCGCGACCTTGGGCTGGGTCTCCGCACACGGCGCCACCGTTCCGGCCGCACATGCAAAGTGGCCCCGTCTGCGTTTGCGCAGATCAGGGGCCACTTCGCAGGTGTGTCCGAGGGGGGACTTGAACCCAAGCGTGATCCCTTGGCATTCCAGGCAGAATCCGTTTCTCCCTGCAATTCCACTGCGCGGTTACCTACCGTTGTGTCCCGTTACCTCGGGACTGTGCCCCCTGGGGGTGCACCGATCTTCAGTTCGTGTTGTCGAGAGTAGTCGTCACCCCATTGCTCCCCGGCGGGCAGGCTATGGCCTGTTCGCCGCGCCGTTCCCGGACGCTCGCAAGACTCCGACTGCGAACTAGAGCGAGCACGGTCGACATCCCTCCGTCAGCGCACCACAGTTCAGTTGTCACCACAATGGCTGACTGCCGAATTGCCACACAAAGCTGACGGTGGTCGGTGTAGGGACGCTCCATCGACGGCGCATACAGGGACAGCGTTTCGAGGAAGTCCTCGAACTTCTCCTTATGGGGGTGGTAGGCGTGAAGCGCTTCTTCAAGGGCCGCGGCTGCGACTGCGGAGTCGTCCCCGTCGAGAATCCGACGGGCCGCGGCGGTAACCTCTGGCGCGATTGCCATCGAACCATCACCCTCACAACGTGCATCGGTCCCAAGTCGCGGATGGCGACCCAGTCCTTATCTTGATAGACGCGGATCGTGCCGTTCGGGCGCATTATCGTTCTCGTCGGGTTGTCGAGGATGTCACATACGGCGAGACCACGCGGACGCTCGGATCAACACCACGCGTTGTGGGGACCCGACTGCGGGAGCCAACGTGCCGCACCGCGTCAGACTGGTTTCTTGCTCAGCGCGCGATCACGTCGCTCTCACCCAGCGGTAATCCCGACCACAAGGTCCTCAAAGTCAGGCTCGCCCTCGCCGTCACTGCACCTGAGCACCAAAGCTGTTGGTTCGTCAGATCGATCGACCTGAATTGCGGAGTTGCCTAGCCAGGCTTGAGTCACGTCGAGGCCGCCGCGCCAGACGTTCCAGAGCTTCAGCGTGGTGCTGCGCCCCGTCGCGTGAACCGTCACAGTGACAGTTTGAGGAGCCGTGTCCGTCCACAGTACGAAGTCAGTGGCCTTGACTCCGTCAATCTCCAACTCGCCTCCGCGGCAACGCAACTGCACGCCCTGCACCGGGCGTGGCTTGAATGCGAGGAACTGAAGGCGGAGTTGGTCCGGCACACTCTCGAACTCGAGAAGTCCGTGGAGCGTCATACCCTTCCACTCGATGACATTGGATTGCTGCTCGGCGAAGGTGGCAGAAAGGTCGGTCACGGTCAGTACCCCGGGAATCTGAATGGATCGACGTTCGCATGGTCTTGCGGCCAACGCGGGACAACATTGGTTCCGCCGTCGCGGTACGGGATGGGTTCATGGCTAAGTTCCATGGACTCTAGCCCGCCCTTGTCGCGGTTGTATCGCTGCGGTGCGAGCCCACGCCTCATACGGTCGAGGTTGGCCGCGCTCCAGTTATCGATCTGCGGTTTCGCGGCTTCGTTCTTCCAGAACCGCCCCCTGACGGTCGACCATGCCGGCGCATCGCCTGCCTTGGTCAGCGCATTAATGTCCTGGCCGGTGCTCCAGCCCAGCCTGCTACCCGCGGTTGCGGCCGTCTGCGTGACTTCGTCGCTAAGGCGCGCAAGCTTCGCGGCGCCCGCTGCGGCACCCACGCCAGGGAGCATGGCTGCGGCAGAGAGCAGGGCGTTGGAGGTGTCCCCCTCGATGAGGTAGAGGACTGCATCGGCCCCGTCGGCGAACTCACCTATGCCCGGGATGAGCCCCGCAATCGCGAGCGAGGTGTGTACATCGGAGGCGTTCCGGGGCCGAAACAACAAATGGCCCTGACCGCGTTCCCGCTGGTCAGAGCCATCTGGTCAATCTGTGTCCGAGGGGGGACTTGAACCCCCATGCCCGTAACCGGGCACTAGCACCTCAAGCTAGCGCGTCTACCAATTCCGCCACCCGGACAGGTGCGTTGTTCAACAGCAGTGAACTCTATCAGGCCCCTCGCGAGGCCATGAAGAAGGCCCCGGGAAGTATGAGTTCCCGGGGCCTTCGGATCGATGGTGCGTGATGGCTGCCTTCGTTTCCGGTCGCCCGTAAGGTTCCTTCCCACACCTGCATCACCAGGGGTGCTGCGTCGGGCTTGCGCCGTCTACGTGGAGGGAGTCGGGGCTTCCTTCCCGCTCTCCCGGAGGAGTGCGTGAGTCATTTCTAGGGCACCGTGACCCACGACACAAGAGCCTTTTTCGAAGTCACCGCAGGAATTTTCGCGTCCACAGGTTGTCCACACTCACTCGCGCTCCGATCCACAAGCCGTCCACAGCCGCCGTCCACACCTGTGGATCACAGGACCTGCGCGACGGCGTGGATGACGAGTCCCGCGAGGCCTCCGACGACCGTGCCGTTGATGCGGATGAACTGCAGGTCGCGGCCGACGTGCAGCTCGATGCGCTCGGCGGTCTCCTGCCCGTCCCACCGCTCGACCGTCGCCGAGATCACCGTGGCGATCTCGGATCCGTAGTGCTCGACCACGTAGGCCGCGGCGTCGCCGGCCCAGCCGTCGATGCGGGCGGCGAGGGCGGGGTCGGACTGCAGCCGCTCCCCCAGGGTCTCGATCTCCTCGACCACCCGACGACGCAGCACGCCGTCCTCGGCGGCGAGCGCATCGATCAGTCCGCGGCGGAACGAGTCCCACAGCTTCACGGCGGTCGTGGCGGCCTTCGTCTGGGTCAGCAGACGCTCCTTGAGGCGCTCGGCCCGCGCCATCGCCTCGGGGTCGTGCTGCAGGTCGTGCGCGAGCGCGACCAGCCAGTGGTCCAGCGCGATCCGGGCGTCGTGGCGCGGATCGTCGCGGATGTCCTCCACCCACGTGAGCACCTCGCGGAACAGCCGCTCGGCGATCAGCGCGTTCGCCCAGCGCGGGGCCCAGTCGGGCGCGCGGGCGATGATCAGGTCGGTGATGCGCTCGGGGTGACGCTGCAGCCAGCCGTGCAGCTCGTCCAGGCCGAGGTCGACCAGTCCCGTGTGCGCCCCTTCGTCGAGGACTTCCGCCAGCAGCTGGCCCACCGCGGGGCTCAACGGCTCCTCGAGCATGCGCGGCACGATCAGCTCGGTGACCACCGCCTGCACGTCCTCCTCCTTGACCCGCCCGAGCAGGTCCGAGGCGACCCGAGCGCCCTCGTCGACGAGCCGGTGCGCGCGACCCGGCACGCCGATCCACGCGCCGACACGCTCGGCCGGGCCGGCGGCGGCGATCCGGTCGCGGATGACGTCCTCGCGCAGGAAGTTCTCCGAGACGAAGTCCTGCAGGCTCGCGGCGAGCTGGTCCTTCTTCCGCGGGATGAGCGCCGTGTGCGGGATCGGCAGCCCCAGCGGGTGGCGGAACAGCGCCGTGACGGCGAACCAGTCCGCGATCGCGCCCACCATCGCGGCCTCGGACGCCGCGTTCACGTATCCCCACGCCCCGTCGCGACCGTGCGTCAGCGCGAAGACGATCGCGGCGACGACGAGCAGCGACGTGGCCAGCGTCCGCATGCGCCGCAGGCCCGCGCGCCGCGCCTCGTCGTCGCCCGTCATCGGCAGCACCGGGCTCATCACATCCGTCATGGCGACACCCTAGGCGCGCGCGCTCGGCGAGGCGCGCAGGCGATCTCCACCTAGAATCTGGCGCATGACGTTCAACGAGGGCGCACGCCTCGACACGAGCCAGGTCACCGGCGGCAAGGGCGGCGCCGTGATCGGCGGCGGCATCGGCGGCCTGGTCCTGATGCTGCTGTTCGCGTTCCTCGGGGGCAACCCGCTCGACGGCGGCTCGTCGTCGGGCTTCGACGTCAACCAGATCCTCACGGGCGGCAGCAACTCCTCGTCGATCGACGTCAGCGAGTGCCAGACCGGCGCGGACGCGAACGAGAACGACGTCTGCCGCATCGTCGGCACCGTGAACAGCGCCCAGGACTACTGGACCGACGCGCTGCCGGCCGACATCAACCGCCAGTACCGCGAGGCGCAGACCGTGATCTACTCCGGCGCCACGCAGTCGCCGTGCGGCACCGCCTCCAACCAGACCGGCCCGTTCTACTGCCCGTCCGACGAGCGCGTCTACATCGACGCCTCGTTCTTCGACCAGCTGAGCAGCCAGTTCGGCGCCGACGGCGGCAATCTCGCGCAGATGTACGTCGTCGCCCACGAGTACGGCCACCACGTCCAGAACATCCTCGGCATCCTCGCCCGCGGTCAGGACGGCCAGACGGGCCCGCAGAGCGGCGGCGTCCGGATCGAGCTGATGGCCGACTGCCTCGCCGGCGTCTGGGCCCACCACGCGGCCAGCACGCAGGACGAGCAGGGCACGGCGCTCATCCAGCCGCTGACCCGGGCCGACATCGAGTCGGCACTGTCGGCCGCAGCCGCCGTCGGCGACGACCACATCCAGGAGACGCTGGGCGGCGGCCGGGTCAACCAGGACTCGTGGACGCACGGCTCGAGCGAGTCCCGTCAGCGCTGGTTCACGACGGGCTACGAGTCCGGCAACCTGAACTCGTGCGACACGTTCAACACGAACGACCTGTGACGACCGCACCCCGGCGCCTGCGCGCCGAGGTCTGGATCGTCCTCGGCCTGTCCCTCGGCCAGTCCGCCGTCTACGCGGTCGTCAGCCTGCTGCGCAAGCTCTACGAGGGCTCGTTGCGCGACGCCACCGCGAGCCTGAACCAGTCGCGCGACGCGATCCCCTGGATCGACCTCACGTACCAGCTGCTGGCGATCGGCTTCGCGCTCGTGCCCGTCGCGCTCGCGCTCTACCTGCTGAGCCTCGACCAGGCTCCGCCGGTGCTCCGGCGGCTCGGGCTCGACCGCGGTCAGCCGTGGCGCGACCTCGGCTTCGGCGCGGCCCTCGCGGCCGTCATCGGCATCCCCGGGCTCGCGGTCTACTTCGGCGGCCGTGCTCTGGGCATCACCGCCGACATCGTGACGAGCCCCGAGCAGCTGTACTGGTGGTCGGTGCCCATCCTCATCCTCTCGGCCGTGCAGAACGCACTGCTGGAGGAGGTCATCGTCGTCGGTTACCTGATGACCCGGCTCAAGCAGTTCGGCTGGGGACTGCCGGCGATCATCGCCACCTCGGCCCTGCTGCGCGGCAGCTACCACCTGTACCAGGGCTTCGGCCAGTTCCTCGGCAACGCGGCGATGGGCGTCGTGTTCGCGTGGTGGTTCCACCGCACCGGACGGGTCATGCCGCTGGTGATCGCACACACCATCCTCGACGTCGTCGCGTTCGTCGGGTATGCCCTCTTCGCCGACGCCATCGGCCTCCGGTGAAGATGGGAGCGATGAGACTCGAGTTCGACCCCGCCCTGCCGATCGCCGCCCGGCACGACGAGATCCGTGACGCCCTCCGCGACCACCAGGTGGTCGTGGTGGCCGGCGAGACCGGATCGGGCAAGACGACGCAACTGCCGAAGATCCTCGCCGAGCTCGGCCGGAAGCGGATCGCGCACACCCAGCCGCGCCGGATCGCCGCGCGCTCCGTGGCCGCCCGCATCGCACAGGAGGTCGACGTCGAGCTGGGCGCCGAGGTCGGCTACGCCGTGCGCTTCGACGACCGCTCCGGCCCCGACACGGTCATCCGGCTGGTCACCGACGGCCTGCTGCTCACCGAGCTGCAGCACGACCGCCGCCTGCAGCGCTACGACACGATCGTCATCGACGAGGCTCACGAGCGGTCACTCTCGATCGACTTCCTGCTGGGCTACCTGCGCGAGCTGCTCCCCCGCCGCCCCGACCTCAAGGTCGTCGTCACGTCGGCCACGATCGACGTCGAGCGGTTCGCCCAGCTGTTCAGCACCCCCGAGCGACCCGTGCCGGTCATCGAGGTGAGCGGCCGCACGTACCCGGTCGAGGTCCGCTACCGCCCGCTCGAGCGCGACGACGACGTCATCGACGGGATCGTCAGCGCCGTCCGCGAGCTGCCGCGCGAGGGCGACGTCCTCGTGTTCCTGCCCGGTGAGCGCGACATCCGCGACACCGCCGAGGTCCTCGAAGGCACGTCGCTCGGCGACGTCGTGCCCCTCTACGGCCGCCTCTCCGCCCATGAGCAGCAGCGCGTGTTCCAGACGGGTCCGCGACGACGGATCGTGCTGGCCACCAACGTCGCCGAGACCTCGATCACCGTCCCCGGCATCCGGTACGTCGTCGACCCGGGCCTCGCGCGCATCTCCCGCTTCAGCGCCCGCCTGAAGGTGCAGCGGCTGCCCATCGAGCGGATCTCGCAGGCCAGCGCCGCCCAGCGCGCCGGCCGCTGCGGCCGCGTCGCCGACGGCATCTGCATCCGCCTCTACGACGAGGAGGACTTCGAGTCCCGCCCGGAGTTCACCGACCCCGAGATCCAGCGGACCAACCTCGCCAGCGTCATCCTGCAGATGGCCGCGCTCGACCTCGGCGACATCCGGGAGTTCGGCTTCCTCGACGCGCCCGACCACCGTGCCGTCGCCGACGGCCTCACGCTGCTGCGCGAGCTCGACGCGCTCGCTCCGCGGCTCGACGGCGGCGATCGACTGACGAGGATCGGTCGCACGATGTCCCGGCTGCCGCTCGACCCCCGTCACGCGCGCATGGTGCTGGCCGCCGACCGGCTGGGCGTCCTGCCCGAGGTGCTCGTCATCGTGGCGGGACTCTCGATCCAGGACGTGCGCGAGCGCCCGCTCGACAAGCAGCAGGCCGCCGACACGATGCACGCGCGCTTCCGACAGCCCGACTCGGACTTCCTGAGCCTGTTGAAGCTCTGGGGCTACCTGCAGGAGCAGCGTGACGAGCTCTCGCACACGAAGTTCCGCCGGATGTGCCACGACGAGTTCCTGCACTACCTGCGCGTGCGCGAGTGGGCCGACGTGAACTCCCAGCTGCGCCGCACGGTGCGCGAGCTCGGCCTCAAGCCGGGCAAGGTCCGCAGCGAGCCCGACGCCGACGCGATCCACCGCGCCCTCCTGCACGGCCTGCTGTCGCACGTGGGCCTGCGCGACGCCGAGACCCGCGAGTACCTCGGCGCCCGTGGTGCGCGCTTCATGGTCTTCCCCGGCTCGGGCCTGGCGAAGAAGCCGCCACGCTGGCTGATGGCCGGCGAGCTGGTCGAGACCTCGCGCCTCTTCGCGCGCGACAACGCCCGCATCGACCCGGCGTGGATCGAGAAGGCCGGCGGCCACCTGCTGAAGCACCAGTACTCCGCGCCGCGCTGGTCGGCGAAGCGCGGCGCGGCCGTGGCCACCCAGCGGTCCACGCTCTACGGCCTGCCCGTCGTGGTCGACCGCACGGTGATGCTCGCCCAGCACGACGCCCCGCTGGCCCGCGAGCTGTTCATCCGGCACGCGCTCGTGGGCGGCGAGTGGCGCACCCATCACCGCTTCTGGCAGCGCAACCAGGACCGGCTCGCGACGATCGAGGAGCTCGAGGAGCGCGTCCGCACCCGCGGCATCCGGGTCGAGGACGAGACCCTCGTGGACTTCTACGACGCTCGCGTCCCCGCCGACGTCGTCTCGGTGCGCCACTTCGACGCGTGGTGGAAGAAGCAGCCCGACAAGCGCATCCTCGACTTCACCGACGACCTGTTCCGCACCGACGTGGACGCGGAGGCGTTCCCGACGTCCTGGACCTCACAGAGCGCCCACTTCGACGCCGTGCTCGATGTGTCCTACCGCTTCGACCCGCAGGCCGCCGACGACGGCATCACGATCACGGTGCCGGTCGACGACCTGCTGACGATCGACGGCGACGAGTTCGCGTGGGGCGTGCCCGGGCGGCGTCTCGAGCTGGTCACCGAGCTGATCCGTGGACTTCCCAAGTCCGAGCGACGGCGGTTCGCTCCGGCCGCGCAGTCCGCCGAGCGCGTGCTGCCGTCGCTGGACACGTCGCGCGACCTGCGCGGTGAGCTGGGGCGCGCCCTCGAGGTGGACCCCTCGCTCATCGACCCCACGGCGCTGCCGGCGCACCTGCGCCCCACGTTCCGCGTGGTCGACGGCGAGAAGGAGCTGGCCTCGGGCAAGGACCTGGAGGCGCTGCGGCGGGAGCTGGAGCCGCGCCTGCGCCGCGACCTCCAGCAGCGCGCCCGGCGCGAGGAGCGCACGGGCATCAAGGACTGGGACTTCGGCGAGCTGCCCGTCAGCATCACCGCCGGTCAGGTCACCGGCTACCCCGCGATCGTCGACGAGGGAGACAGCGTGGCGCTGCGGGTGCTGCGCACCGAGGCGGAGCAGCGCGTCGCCACCGTGCGCGGCACGGCGCGGCTCATCGCGCTGTCCACCGGCTCACCGCTCAGCACGGTCGGGCGGGCGCTGTCGCTGCAGGACAAGCTGCTGCTGTCCACGTCGCCGCAGGGCGACGCGGCGGCCGTCATCGAGGAGTCGTGGCTGACGGCTCTGGACCACCTCGTGGTGCAGCACGGCGGTCCGGTGCGCGACGGGGCCGCCTACCGCGCCCTGCGCGATCTCGTGCGCGCCGATGCGGTGCCGCTGACGGAGCGGATCGTGCGCCAGGTGATCACGGCGCTCCAGGCGCTCGGCGACCTGAACCCCGGTACCGGCGAGGCCGCCGAGGACGTGCGCGTGCAGGTCTCGTGGCTCGTCCACCCCGGGTTCATCCGCGACATGGGCGCCGACCAGGTGGGCCGGCTCGCGGTCTACCTGCGGGCCGCGGCCAAGCGCCTGACGTCCACGAAGGACGCCGGCGAGATCTGGGACCTCGAGGCACGGTTCCACGAGCGCACGAAGGACCTGCGCCCGTGGCAGCGCCTCACGCCGCCGGTGCGACGCGTGCGCTGGATGCTCGAGGAGCTGCGGGTGAGCACCTTCGCGCAGGAGCTGCGGGCCGTTGGGCCGATCTCGCCCCAGCGGGTGGCGAAGGCGCTCGCCGAGATCTAGCTCAGCCGACGCCGAGCAGGTCGATCACGAAGACCAGCGTGCGACCCGAGAGGCGGTGTCCGCCGCCGGCGGGGCCGTAGGCCAGCTCCGGCGGGGCGATGAGCTTGCGACGGCCGCCGACCTTCATGCCGGGGATGCCCTGCTGCCAGGCGCCGATCAGCTGGGGCAGCGGGAAGCGGGCCGACTGGCCACGGTCCCAGGAGGAGTCGAACTGCTCGCCGGTCTCGAAGTCCACGCCCACGTAGTGGACGTCGACGACGCCGCCGTTGACCGCCTCGTCGCCGTCACCGATGGTGATGTCCTCGATCACGAGGTCGGTCGGGGCGGGGCCGGGGGTGAAATCGACTTCGGGCTTTTCACTCATGTCTGCCATCCTTGCACGCATGCGCGCGACAGTCCTTCACTCCCCCGGCGACATCCGACTCGACACTCTCCCCGATCCCGACCTCGAGGCCGACACCGACGCGATCGTGCGCGTCGTGGCCGCGTGCGTGTGCGGCAGCGACCTGTGGCCCTACCGTGGGCTCAACAAGCCGCAGACCGAACCGCACCAGATCGGCCACGAGCACGTGGGCGTCGTGGAGCGGGTCGGCAGCGACGTCTCCGCGCTCTCGGTGGGCGACTTCGTCATCGCGCCCTTCATGTACAGCGACAACACGTGCGTCCACTGCCGCAACGGCGTGCAGACCTCGTGCGTCAATGGCGGCGGCTACACCGGCTGCCAGGCCGAGCTGGTCCGCGTCCCGCAGGCCGACGGCACCCTCGTCACCGTCCCGGGCGAGGTCGGCGACGACCTCCTGCCCCACGTCCTGGCGCTGACCGACGTGTTCCCCACGGGCCACCATGCGGCCGTCAGCGCCGGCGTCACCGCCGGCTCCACCGTCGTGGTCGTCGGTGACGGCGCGGTCGGCCTCTCGGCGGTGCTGGCCGCGAAGCGCCTCGGTGCCTCCACCGTGGTGGCGATGTCGCGCCACGCCGACCGGCAGGCGCTCGCCACCGAGTTCGGCGCCGACCACATCGTGGAGAAGCGCGACAAGGAAGGCGCCGCCGAGGTGCGCGAGATCCTCGACGGCATCGGCGCCGACGCCGTGCTGGAGTGCGTGGGCACGAAGGAGTCGATGAAGCAGGCGTTCCTGTCGCTGCGTCCCGGCGGCACGGTCGGCTACGTGGGCGTCCCCCACGGCGTCGAGCTCAACGTCCCGGCGATGTTCGGCCGCAACCAGGGCCTCGCCGGCGGCGTCGCGCCGGTGCGCGCGTACCTCGACGAGCTGCTGCCCGAGGTGCTCTCGGGCGACCTGCGGCCCGGCGCGGTCTTCGACCGCACGTTCGCCCTCGACGAGGTCGCCGACGCCTACACGGCGATGGACGAGCGGACCGCGATCAAGGCGCTGCTGCGTCCCTGATCGCGGCCCGTCGGGTCACCGCAGCTGCGAGCTGCTCAGGCCCAGCAGTCGTCGCGCGACGATGAGCTGCTGGATCTGCTGCGTGCCCTCGAAGATGTCGAGGATCTTGGAGTCGCGCGCCCACTTCTCGAGGAACTCGGTCTCGCTGTAGCCCAGCGAGCCCGCGAGCTCGACGCACTTGAGCGTGATCCGGTTGCCCGCGCGGCCGGCCTTCGCCTTGGCCATCGAGGCCTGCAGCGAGTTGGCCTGCCGGTTGTCGGCCATCCAGGCGGCCTCGAGGGTCAGCAGCAGCGCGGCCTCCCAGTCGGCCTCCATCTGGAGGAACTCGGCCACGACGTGCGGCTGGAGGGCCGGCGCGCGGTCGTAGTCCACGACCAGGCCCGACTGCTCGATGAGGTCGCGCATGACCTCCAGCGACGCGCGGGCGCAGCCCACGGCCATGCCGGCGACGAGCGGCCGGGTGTTGTCGAACGTGGCCATCGCGCCCGCAAAGCCCTGCTTCGTGTCGATCTCGGGACTGCCGAGCAGGTTCTCGGCGGGCACGCGGCAGTTCTCGAGCACGATCACGGCAGTGTCCGAGGCGCGGATGCCGAGCTTGTGCTCGAGGCGCTCGACCCGGATGCCGGGCAGCGACTTCGGCACCACGAACGACTTGACCGCGGCGCGGCCGAGCGACTTGTCGAGGGTGGCCCACACGACCACCGAGTCCGACCGCTCGCCCGACGTGACGAAGATCTTCTCGCCGTTGAGGATGTAGTGGTCGCCATCCTTGATGGCCGTGGTCTTGATGGCCGCCGAGTCCGAGCCGAAGCTGGGCTCGGTGATGGCCATCGAGGCCCACGTGCCCTTGAAGCGCTCGGCCTGCTCGTCGGTGGCGACCGAGGCGATCGCCGAGTTGCCCAGCCCCTGGCGGGGCATCGACAGCAGCAGGCCGACGTCGCCCCAGCACATCTCGATGACCGAGAGCACCGATGCCATGTTCGTGGCGTTGCGGACGCCCTGGTCCTTCTTCTTCGTGTCGTCCTTGACGCGCACGCCGGCGGCACCGGCGCCCGTGCTGTTGCCCGACTCGTTGAGGCCGTCGATCAGCGAGGCCAGGAGGTCGAGCTCCTTGGGGTAGCTGTGCTCGGCCAGGTCGTACTTGCGCGAGTTGGCGCGCAGGAACTCGTTCGCGACGTCGTGCGCCTGCTGGACGAAGCCGCGGAACTTCTTGGGGGTCTCGAGGTAGATCATGATCGCTGCGCCCTCAGACGAGGACTGCTCCTTCCATCACGCCGACGGCACGCAGGTCGCGGTACCACCGTTCGACCGGGTGCTCCTTGACGAACCCGTGGCCACCGAGCATCTGCACGCCGTCGGTGCCGATCTTCATGCCGTACTCGGCCGCCAGCCGGCGGGCCAGCGCGGTCTCACGGGCGAAGTCGGCGCCGCGCTCGGCGCGCGACGCGGCCTTCAGGGTGACCAAGCGCATTCCCTCGAGCTCGATCGCCATGTCGGCGACCGTGAAGGCCACGGCCTGGCGGTGGGCGATCGGCTCGCCGAACGCCTCACGGGTCTTCACGTACTCGCTGACGTACTCCAGCACCGCGCGGCCGGTGCCGAGCGCGAGGCCGGCCCAGGCGATCCGCGAGAGGCGGACCATCTCGCGGTAGTCGTCGGCCGAGCCGAGGATCGCGTCCTCGGCCACGTGGACGTCCGTGAGCTGGATGCGCGAGAGACCGGCGGCCCGCAGGCCCATGCCCGGGTCGGCCGCGACGGCGACGCCGTCGGTGCCGGTCTCGACGATGACCATCGACGGGCCACGGCCCTCGACGTCGGCCGCGACGACCAGCAGCTCGGCCTCGGCGCCGCGGACCGCTCCGGACTTCACGCCGTTGAGGACGTAGCCGGACTCGGCGCGCTTCGCGACCGTGGCGAGCGTGAACGGATCGAACATCGGGACCGGCTCGGTCACGACGAGTGCGGCGGCCGGGACGTCGCCGTCGGTGAACGACGGCAGGTAGGTCTGCTGCTGTCCCTCGGTGCCCCACAGCGAGATCGCGGTGGCGACGGCCGACGGCGCCAGGCACGCGACGGCCTGGCCCATGTCGCCGTGCGCGAGCGCCTCCGCGACGAGGACGCCGGTGACGGCGGAGCGCTGCTCGGCCAGTCCTCCGAGAGCCTCGGGGATGTTGACGAGGCTGAGCCCGAACTCGGAGGTCTGCGCCAGCACCTCCTTGGGCGTGTCGTCGGCGGACTCGGCCTGCTCGGCACCGGGGCGCAGCACCTCGGCGGCGAACTCGCCGATGACGTCGACCATCATCTGCTGGTCCTCGGTGGGCGTCAGGTCGAACACGCCGGACGGTTGCGCCGACTCGGCACGACTGCCCTGCGAGCTGCCGGAGACCTTGGTGAACGTGCGCTGTGCCGCGCCGATCGCCTGGAATCCTGCCTTCGTCGATCCGTGGACCGCCCGCTCGGCGAACTTGCGCAGACCGATGCGATCCAGCGTCTCGGAGGCCGCCAGCTTGTTCAGTGCGCGAAGTCCGTAGGCCATGGGGTCTCTACCCGCCACGTTCACTCCCTTGGTGATTGAAGACTCGGTGATTGGAGACTCAGAGGAAACTGTCGTTTACAGTTTCACATACCGAGAGTATCTGAAACACGAGTCAGTTGCCAGCGTTTGCGCGTGTCGGCCAGTCGATAGGCTGAGGCGTGCCCGAAACGCCCTCCGCCGACCAGTCCCGCCCGCTGCCCACCGGTGGCTCCGTCCGCCCCATCACCCGCTGGGGAACGCCGGTCATGCACCACGAGCTGCGCGACGTCACCGCGTTCGACGACGAGCTCGCCACCCTCGTGGCCGACATGGTGGCCACCATGTACGCCGCCGAGGGCGTCGGCCTCGCCGCGAACCAGGTCGGCGAGGACCTGAAGGTCTTCGTCTTCGACTGCCCCGACGCCGACCACCAGCGCATCACGGGCGTCGTGTGCAACCCCGTGCTCCGTCTCCCCGACGGTACCGACCGCAAGCTCGACGTCGCCGACGAGGGCTGCCTCTCGCTGCCCGGCGCGTTCACCGAGTGCGGCCGCCCCGACCACGCCTGGGTCACGGGCGTCGACCACACCGGCGAGCCCGTCGCGTTCGAGGGCACCGGCCTCCTGGCCCGCTGCCTCCAGCACGAGACCGACCATCTGTTCGGCACGGTCTTCGGCGACCGGGTGCCCGAGAAGGCGCGCAAGAAGCTCTACAAGCAGCACAAGTCGCTCGCCGAGGACTACCCCGACGACTGGCCCGTGGGCGAGGACCCTAGCGACGACTGAAGTGCCAGCAGGCGATCGCCGTCGACGCCGCCACGTTGAGCGAGTCGATGCCGGCCGCCATCGGGATGATCACCCGGTGGTCGGCCTCGCGCTGCCAGTGCTCGGTCAGTCCCGGCCCCTCGGAGCCGACGATCACCGCCGCGCGCTCCGCCGGCTCGACGTCCTCGAGGCTGACCGCGTCGTCGGCCAGCGTCATCGCGTAGGTCGTGAAGCCCAGCTCCCGCAGCAGCGCGGGCGCGCCGTACCAGTCGTCGAGACGGGCCCACGGCAGCGAGAACACCGCACCCATCGCCACCTTGATCGAGCGCCGGTACAGCGGGTCGGCGCAGCGCGGTGAGAGCAGCACGGCGTCGAATCCCAGCGCCGCCGCGTTGCGCATGATCGCGCCGATGTTCGTGTGGTCGACGAGGTCCTCGGCCACGAGCACGCGGCGGGCCGCGGCCAGCACCTCGCGGGGCTCACGCTCCTGCGGCCGCTGCATCGCCGCGAGCGCCCCGCGGTGCACGTGGAAGCCGGTGACCTGCTCGATCGCCTTCTCGGTCAGCACGTAGGCGGGCGCGTCGGTCGTCTCGAGGACGTCGGACAGGTTGTCCAGCCAGCGCGGGGCGAGCAGCAGGGACTTCGGCGTGTGCCCGGCGGCGACCGCACGGTGGATCACCTTCTCGCCCTCGGCGATGTAGATCCCCCGCTCCTGCTCGACGGTCGTTCGCAGCTGCACGTCGCGCAGGTCGGTGTAGTCGCGAAGCCGCTCGTCGCGGGCGTCATCGAGTGCGATCAGGTCGGCCACCGCACTAGGTTAGGTGGCATGAGCCTCGACCGACCCGTGACTCCCGATCCGTACCCGCTGCTGCCCGCCGCCGCGTCCTTCACCGTCACCAGCGACGACGTGACCGACGGCGCCTCCCTCAAGGAGGACCAGGTCAACGCGCACGGCGACACCTCGCCGCAGCTGGCGTGGAGCGGAGCCCCCGAAGGCACGAAGTCCTTCGTCGTCACGTGCTTCGATCCCGACGCGCCGATCGTGTCGGGCTTCTGGCACTGGGTGGCCGTCGACATCCCGGCCGACGTCACCGAACTGGCCACCGGCGCCGGCGCGAGCGACGAGACGCTGCCCGGCGGCGCCTTCCACGTGCGCAACGACGGCGGCGGCCTCAACTTCATGGGCGCGGCCCCGCCGGAGGGCGACCAGCCCCACCGCTACTACTTCGTGGTGCACGCCGTCGGCGAGGAGACGCTGGGCGTGGACCCGTCGGCCTCCCCCGCCGTCGTCGGCTTCAACCTGGCGTTCAAGACGCTGGGTCGCGCCATCATCCACGGCACCTGGCAGTGGTGACCCCGGGTCGCCGGCGCTACTTCGCGTAGCTGTCGGCGATGCCACGGACCTTCTTCACGTAGGCCATCGAGTTGTTGTAGGCGAACACCGCCGGCACCCAGCCCTCGCCGGCGAGGTCGCGCTCGCGGTCGCACAGGTGGTTCGCGGCGCCCAGGGCCGCGTCGTCGATGTCGTGCGGGTCGGCGCGGCCGTCACCGTCCGCGTCGGCCCCGTACTGCTCCCACGACGAGGTGAGGAACTGGAACGGGCCGACCGCGCGGTCCCACTCCTCGTCACCGTGCAGGGCCGTGGACTCCTTCGTCGCCTCGATGGCCCGCGTGCCGTTCTCGCCGTTGAGCGGCGGACCGATGATCCGCTTGCTCGGCACGCCGGCCGCGTCGAGGCCGGCGCCACCCAGCGTGCCGTGCGCCGACTCGACCGAGCCGACGCCCGCGAGGGTGTTCCAGCGGAGGTTGCACTCGGGCGCCGCCTCGCGCTGACTGATCTCGGTGCGCGCGTAGGCCTGCATCGCGCGCACCGGGATCTGCCGGTCGGCGGCCGTCTCGGTGACCCAGTCCGCGTCGGGCTCGGTGGTCGAGCCCTCGGCGAGGGGCACCTCCTCGGCCTGCTGCGCCGCCGGCCCGCTGATGGGGTCGTCCTCGCCGCCGCGGCCCACCACGAGCCACGCGACGAGGATGCCCACCGTGGCGAGCACGGCGGCACCGAGCAGCAGGATCCGTGAGGTCATGCCCCCGGCGGCTGGTCCGTCGGCGGCACGTCCTGCGTGGAGACCGGCGACTCCGCCTGCTTGGCGGCCCGGATGGCCTCCTCGACCGCGCTGGACGTCTCGGCCGGGCCGGACGACGCCGTCTCGACGGGCTCGTCGAGGTCGACCCGCTTCTGCGAGCCGCCACCGTCGACCGGGATCGACCCGACGACGTTGCCGATCGAGCTGAGCGCGGCGGTGACCTCGGCCGGGATGATCCACGTGGAGGCGTTGTGCCCCTGGGCGATCTTCGGCAGCGTCTGCAGGTACTGGTAGGACAGCAGCTTCTGGTCGGGGTTGCCGTCGTGGATCGCCTGGAAGACGGTCTCGATGGCGCGGCCCTCGCCCTGCGCGGTCAGGATCGCGGCGGTCTTCTCGCCCTCGGCGGTGAGGATCGCCGACTGCTTCTGGCCCTCTGCGGTGAGGATCGCGGCCTGCTTCTGGCCCTCGGCGCTCAGGATGGCCGACTGGCGCTCGCCCTCGGCCGTGAGGATCGCGGCGCGCTTGTCACGCTCGGCGCGCATCTGCTTCTCCATGGCGTCGATGATGGTCGGCGGCGGATCGATGCTCTTGAGCTCGACCCGGCTGACCTTGATGCCCCAGCGGCCCGTGGCCGCGTCGAGCTCGGCGCTCAGCGTGCGGTTGATCTGGTCGCGGCTGGTGAGCGCGTGCTCCAGCGTCATGCCACCGATGATGTTGCGCAGCGTGGTGGTCGTGAGCTGGTGGATGCCCTCGATGTAGTTGACGATCTCGTACGTGGCCGCCACCGGGTTGTTGACCGTGTAGAGGATGACCGTGTCGATCTCGACCGTCAGGTTGTCCTCGGTGATGACGCCCTGCGGCGGGAAGGAGACGACCTGCTCACGCTGGTCGACGCGGTACTTCACGCGGTCGAGGAACGGCACGATCAGGTGCGGCCCGGGGGTCAGGGTGGTGCGGTACTTGCCGAGTCGCTCGACGATCCCCGCGAAGTTCTGCGGGATGATCTTCAGGCTCATCGCTGCGGTGACGATCAGCAGGACCACCAGCAGGACGAAGAAGATCACGAGGGCGGATTCGAACATTCAGCTCTCCTTCCGGACGACGCGGGCCACCGCACCGTCGATGTCGGCGACGAGGAGCTCGTCGCCAGGTTCGTAGGTCGCCTCGGGGTCGATCGGGCGAGCGGTCCACAGGACGTCGTTGATGACGACGCGGCCGGCGTGGCGGCTCACCCGCTCGTCGACGATCGCCAGCTGCCCGACGAGGCCGTGCTGGCCCAGGGGCAGCGAGGGACCGTCGTGGACCCGGGCAGCGATGCGCGGGCGGACGAGCGCCAGGAGCGCGACCGAGAGGATGCCGAAGAGCGCCATCTGCAGCACGATCGGTGCCCCGAAGCCGGCGGCGAGGGCGGCCGAGAAGGCCGCGATGCCGAACATGAGGAAGATCAGCTCGCCACTGGCGAGCTCGATGAGGCCCATGAGCACGCCGAGCGCAGCCCACGTGAGCCAGATGTCGTCCCCGAACCAGTCCATGTGCCCTCCTAGTTCGCCCGCCGGCGCACCGGGGGGCGTCGTGCCGAGAATCGTCCCGCGTCGTGCGTGACGTCGAGGCGCTGGCGGAACGCCGTCGACAGGTTCTGCGAGGTCAGGACGTCGGCGATGGGGCCCGAGGCCACGACGCCGCCGCCGGCCAGCAGCAGCGCATGGGTGAAGCCGGGCGCGATCTCCTCGAGATGGTGCGACACCATCACGAGCGACGGGCCGAGCTCGTCGGAGGCCAGCGCCTCCAGGCTCTCGACGAGGTCCTCGCGGGCGCCGACGTCCATGCCGGCCGCGGGCTCGTCGAGCAGCACGACCTCGGGATCGGTCATCAGGGAGCGCGCCAGCAGGACGCGCTTCTTCTCGCCCTCGGACAGCGTGCCGAAGGTGCGGTCGGCCAGCGGTGCGATCCCCAGCTCGGCCAGCATCGACATGGCACGGCGGTGGTCCTCGTCGTCGTACTCCTCGTTCCAGCGACCCAGGACCGCGTAGGCCGCGGAGAGGATGAGGTTGCGGACGGTCTCCCCAGCGGGGACGCGCTCGGCGATCGCGGCGCTGGTGTGGCCGATCCGGGGGCGCAGCTCGAACACGTCGACCGCGCCGAGGCGCTCACCGAGGATCTCCGCCGACCCGGACGTGGGGTGCATGTTCGCAGAGGCCACCTGCAGGAGGGTGGTCTTGCCCGCACCGTTGGGACCCACGATGACCCAGTGCTCCCCCGGTTCCACGCGCCACGAGACGCGGTCGAGGAGAGTCTTGCCCGAGCGCACGATGGTGACGTCGGTCAGGTCGAACACGGCGGTCACACCACCAACCTATCGGTTGGGCTCAACCTTCTGCCGATACCCTCGACACGATGAGCACGCCTGACTCGGGACACGTCCCCACGCTGCACCTGACCGAGCCCACGGTGCTGGTGACCTTCAGCGGTCCCGACCGCTCCGGCGTCTCCGGTCGCGTCTTCTCCGCCCTGGCCGCCCACGACGTCGAGGTCATCGACGTCGAGCAGCTGGTCGTGCGCGGCCGGCTCGTGCTGAGCGTCCTCGTGACCACCCCGGGCGAGCTCCCGGGCTTCCAGTCCGATCTCGACGCCGTGGGCGCCGACCTGGGACTCGAGGTCGAGGTCGTCCACGGCACGGGCGACAACCGCCCCCGGCGGGTGGGCCGCTCGCAGGTGGTCGTGCTGGGCGCCCCGCTGCGACCCGAGGCGATGGCCGCGCTGACCAAGGGCATCAACGCCCTCGGCGGCAACATCGACCGCATCGTCCGGATGGCCCGCTACCCCGTCACCGCGATCCGCATGGAGGTCTCGGGCGCCGATCCCGACGCGCTCCAGTCCGAGCTGGCCTCGATCGCCCACGACCACGGCACCGACGTGGCCGTGCAGGAGCACGGCATCCTGCGGCACGCGCAGCGGCTCGTGGTGATGGACGTCGACTCCACCCTCATCCAGGGCGAGGTCATCGAGATGCTCGCCGCCCACGCCGGCTGCGAGGAGGCCGTCGCCGAGGTCACCGAGCGGGCCATGCGCGGCGAGCTCGACTTCGCCGAGTCGCTGCACGAGCGCGTCGCCCAGCTGCAGGGGGTGCCCGCCGCGGCGCTCGACGAGGTCTACGAGAACCTCTCCTACACCCCCGGCGCGCGCACGATGATCCGCACGCTCAAGCGTCTGGGATACCGCTTCGCGCTGGTCAGCGGCGGCTTCACGCAGATCATCGAGCGGATCGCCGCCGACCTCGGCATCGACTACTTCGCCGCCAACGACCTCGAGGTGGTCGACGGCGCACTCACCGGCCGCGTCCTGGGCCGCGTGGTCGACCGCGCGGGCAAGGCCGAGGCCCTGCGCGACTTCGCGGCGCAGGCCGGCATCAACGTGCGCAACACCGTGGCCATCGGCGACGGCGCCAACGACCTCGACATGCTGGCCGCCGCGGGGCTCGGCATCGCGTTCAACGCCAAGCCGCTCGTGCGCGACCAGGCGCAGACCTCGGTGAACGTCCCCTACCTCGACGCGATCGTGTACCTCATGGGCATCACGCGCGAGGAGGTCGAGGCGGCCGACGCCGCCGACGTGACGACGGCGCCGTAGCCGTTCCTACTCGTCGTCCTCGAGGCGGAAGCCGATCTTGAGGGTGACCTGGTAGTGCTCGACCTCGTCGTCGACGATCTGGCCGCGGATGCCCACGACCTCGAACCAGTCCAGGTGCCGCAGGGTCTGCGACGCTCGCGCGATGCCGCTGTCGATGGCCTCGCTGACGCCCGCCGGGGAGGTGCCGACGATCTCGGTGACTCGATAGGTGCGGTTGCTCATGGGCTCATCGTCCCACCCGGCGGCGGGTGCCGTGCAGGACCCACGGCGTAGACTCGGGACATGGCCCGGCGCGAACCCGAAGAGGTGCACTCGATCACGAGTGCGCGCGAGCCCTACAGCTCCCAGGTCGACCATCGCGAGCGCAACTACCTGATCTCGATGGCCGTCCGCGTCGCCTGCTTCATCGGCTTCGTCGCGGTCGATCACTGGACCCGTTGGATCCTGCTCGTCGGCGCCGTGTTCCTGCCGTACGTCGCCGTCGTGATCGGCAACTCCGCCATCCGGAGCTCCGGCGACGGGCCGTCACCGTTCGGCGTCGACCGCAAGCAACTGGACCAGTAGGTGCTGCGCTTCCTGGTGAGCCCGCGCTGGATCGGGCTCGCGATCTTCGTCGTGCTGATGGCCGTCACGTGCTACGTCCTGGGCGGCTGGCAGTACGACCGCTGGGAGCAGCGCAAGGCCGACAACGCGATCGTCGAGGCGAACGTCGCCGGCGACCCCGCTCCGGTCGAGGACGTCCTCGCCGACGGCTGGGACCCCGACCTCGAGTACCGCACGGTCACCGCCACGGGCACGTTCGACAGCTCGCGCGAGATCACCGTCCGGTTCGCCCACCGCGACGGCGCCCCGGGCGTCCAGGTCATCACTCCCCTGCGGCTCACCGACGGTCAGGTCGTCCTGGTCGACCGCGGCTGGATCGCGGGACCGCGCGACGGCACGGCTCCGGACGACGTGCCGGCCGCCGCCCAGGGTCCCGTGACGATCACCGGCTGGCTGCAGCGCGCGAGCACCGCCGACCAGGCCGCCACCACGCCGCGCGACGGCCAGGTCCGTGCCGTGAACGGCGAGCGCTGGACCGACTTCCTCGGTGCCGAGCCGCTGCCCGGCTACGTCGCACTGACCTCGCCGGAGCAGGAGGGCCTGACCGGCCCGCCGCAGCCCGACCTCGGCACCGGACCCCACCTGTTCTACGCGATCCAGTGGTGGTTCTTCTCCGGCCTCGCGGTCGTCGGCTACTTCCTGTTCGTCCGCGCCGAGCTGCGCGAGCGCCGCCCGAAGGCGTCCGCCGAGGTCACGCCAGGCTGATCAGGTCGGCGTACGAGTCGTTCCAGATGTCCTCGTCGCCGTCCGGCAGCAGCAGCACCCGGTCGGGGTCGAGCGCGCGCACGGCGCCCTCGTCGTGGGAGACCAGCACGATGGCGCCCTCGTAGGAGCGGATCGCGGCCAGCACCTCCTCGCGCGACGCGGGGTCGAGGTTGTTGGTCGGCTCGTCGAGCAGCAGCACGTTGGCGCTCGAGACGATGAGTCCCGCCAGCGCCAGTCGCGTGCGCTCGCCGCCCGACAGCACCCCAGCCGACTTGTCGGAGTCGTCGCCGGTGAACAGGAACGCGCCCAGCACGCTGCGCGCCTGGGTCTCGGTCAGGTCGGGCGCCGCCCGCTGCATGTTGTCGAGCACGGTCCGGCTCAGGTCGAGCGTCTCGTGCTCCTGGGCGAAGTAGCCGATCTTCAGGCCATGCCCGGGGACGATCTCGCCGGTGTCGGGCTGCAGCGTGCCGGCCAGCATGCGCAGCAGCGTGGTCTTGCCGGCGCCGTTGAGGCCCAGCACCACGACGCGGCTGCCGCGGTCGATCGCGAGGTCGACGTCGGTGAAGATCTCCAGCGATCCGTACGACTTCGACAGACCCTCCGCCATCAGCGGGGTCTTGCCGCACGGAGCGGGCTTCGGGAAGTCGATCTTGGCGACCTTGTCGACCTGGCGGACGTCCTCGAGGCCGGCCATCATCTGCTCGGCGCGACGCAGCATCTGCTGGGCCGCGGAGGCCTTCGAGGCCTTGGCGCGCATCTTGTTGCCCTGCGCGATGAGCCGCTCGGCCGTCTTGGTGGTGATCTCGCGCTCGCGCTTGCGGCGCGCCTCGTCGGACTCGCGCTGGCGCAGGTAGTGCTTCCAGCCCATGTTGTAGATGTCGATCGTGGCGCGGTTGGCGTCCAGGTAGAAGACCTTGTTGACGGTCTCCTCGACCAGGTCCACGTCGTGGCTGATGATGATCAGCCCGCCGGAGTACGTCTGCAGGAAGCCGCGGAGCCACACGACCGAGTCGGCGTCCAGGTGGTTGGTCGGCTCGTCGAGCAGCATCGTGTCCGCGTCGCTGAACAGGATCCGCGCCAGCTCGATGCGGCGGCGCTGACCGCCGGACAGGGTCTGCAGCGGCTGCTCCAGGACACGGTCGGGCAGACCGAGGGCGTGCGAGATCGTCGCGGCCTCGGCCTCGGCGGCGTAGCCACCGGCGGCGCCGAAGTCGGCGTCCGCCCGGGCGTAGCGACGCATGGCGTCCTCGGCGACCGAGGAGTCCTCCGAGGCCATGTCCTTCTCGGCCTGGCGGATGCGGCGCAGGGCGTCGTCGAGTCCGCGCGCCGAGAGGATGCGGTCACGCGCCGTGATCGACAGGTCGCCCGTCTTCGGGTCCTGCGGCAGGTAGCCGACGGTGCCCGACCGGGTGATCGAGCCCGACGCGGGCTCGCCGCCGGCGCCCGCCAGCATCTTCGTCAACGTGGTCTTGCCGGCGCCGTTGCGCCCGACCAGGCCGATCTTGTCCCCCTTCGTGACACGGAAGGAGACGTCGGACATCAGGACGCGCGCGCCGAAGCGCAGCTCCACGTGGGAAGCGGTGATCATGGAAGAGCCTTCGTGAGGGGTGAACGGGGCGAGGACGCGGGGTCGAGCAGGTGCTCGTGCGTCACTCCAGCCGGATCATGTCCACCGAGCCAGTCTACGGACCCAGCACCGGTGGCGCGAAATCCCGCCGAGCGTGGCTCGCCCGTTCCCACCTTTGGAACGCGATGCACGCTTTCAGGGGCGCGGAAGGTGCAACGCGTTCCAAAAGTGTCGGGATGCGGTGGCGCGTCAGCCGATGTTGAAGCCGAGGGCGCGCAGCATCTCGCGGCCGTCGTCGGTGATCTTGTCGGGGCCCCACGGCGGCATCCAGACCCACTCGATCCGGAAGTCGTTGACCAGGCCGTCGAGCGCGGCGCGGGTCTGGTCCTCGATGACGTCGGTCAGCGGGCAGGCCGCGGACGTCAGCGTCATCTGCAGGATCGCGTTGCTGTGCTCGTCGACGTGGACGCCGTACACGAGGCCGAGGTCGACGACGTTGATGCCCAGCTCGGGGTCGACGACGTCCTTCATGGCCTCCTCGACGTCCTCCTGCGTGGTGGCGCCGGGGGCGACGGCGACGTCGGGCAGATCGCTGTGATCGGTCATGCTTCCTCCTTGGCCGAAGCCTGGGCGACGGCGTCCTTCCAGGCCATCCAGGACAGCAGGGCGCACTTGACGCGCGCCGGGAACTGGGCGACGCCCGCGAAGGCGATGCCGTCCTCCAGCACGTCCTCGTCAGGCTCGACCTGTCCGCGGCCCTGCATGAGCTCCTGGAAGGCGTCGAGTGTGGTCAGGGCGTGGTCGACCTGCTGGCCGACCACGAGGTCGTTCAGGACCGAGGCCGAGGCCTGGCTGATCGAGCAGCCGGCCGCGTCGTAGGACACGTCGGCCACCCGGCCGCCCTCGAGGTGCACGCGCAGCGTGATCTCGTCGCCGCACGTGGGGTTCACGTGGTGCACCTCGGCCTCGAAGGGCTCGCGCAGGCCCGCACCGTGCGGGTTCTTGTAGTGATCCAGGATGATCTCCTGGTACAGGGCGTCGACGTTCGATGCGTTCATGATCAGGCTCCGAAGTACGACTGGGTGTGCCGGATCCCCGCGACGAGCGCGTCGATCTCGGCCTCGGTCGTGTAGAGGTAGAACGAGGCACGGGTCGTGGACTGCACCCCGAAGCACGCGTGCAACGGCTTGGCGCAGTGGTGACCCGCGCGCACCGCGACGCCCTGCGAGTCGAGCAGCTGCGCCACGTCGTGCGGGTGCACCCCGTCGATCGTGAAGCTGATCGCTCCCCCGCGGTCGACCGGCTCCTTGGGGCCGACGATCGTCACGCCGGGCAGGTCGTTCATCGCCTCGAGCGCGTACGCCGTGATCTGCTGCTCGTGCGCGGCGACGTTCTCCATGCCGATCGCCGAGAGGTAGTCCACGGCGGCGCCGAGTCCGACCGACTGCGCGATCGGCGGCGTGCCCGCCTCGAAGCGGTGCGGCGGCGCGGCGAAGGTCGTGGCCTCCATCGACACCGTCTCGATCATCTCGCCGCCGCCGAGGAACGGCGGCAGCTCGGCGAGCAGGTCGTAGCGACCCCATAGGACGCCGATGCCCGTCGGGCCGACCATCTTGTGACCCGTGAAGGCCACGAAGTCGGCACCGAGCGCGGCCACGTCGACCGGAAGTTGCGGCACGGCCTGCGACGCGTCGATGACGACGAGCGCGCCGACCTCGTGCGCGCGGCGGACGATCTCCGCGACCGGGTTGATCGTGCCGAGCATGTTCGAGACCCACGTGACCGAGACGACCTTCGTCCTCTCCGTCAGCGTGAGCGAGTCGAGGTCGAGACGGCCCTCGGGCGTGACGCCGTACCAGCGCAGGTCGGCACCCGTGCGCTGCGTGAGCAGCTGCCACGGCACCAGGTTGGAGTGGTGCTCCATCTGGGTGACGACGACCTCGTCGCCGGCGCCCACGCGTCCCGCGTCACCGAGGACGCGAGCCACGAGGTTGAGCGCCTCGGACGCGTTCTTGGTGAACACGACCTCCTCGCGCCGCGGCGCGCCGATGAACGACGCCACCTTGTCGCGACCGAGCTCGAACGCCTCGCTCGCCTCCGCACCGAGCTGGTGCATCGCCCGCGCGACGTTGGCGTTGTGCTCGAGGTAGTGACGCTCGATGGCCTCGACGACGTCACGCGGCTTCTGCGACGTGTTGGCGCTGTCCAGGTACACCAGAGGGCGGTCCCCCGCCATCGTCCTGGACAGGATGGGGAAGTCCTTGCGGATCGCCTCGACGTCGTAGCCGGCCATGATCAGACGGCCGCCTTGGTGAACTTGTCGTAGCCCTCGGCCTCGAGCAGCTCCGCGAGCTCGCGGCCGCCGGTCTCGGCGAGCTTGCCCGCGACGAAGACGTGCACGTAGTCGGGCTGGATGTAGTTCAGGATGCGCGTGTAGTGCGTGATCAGCAGCACGCCGCGATCGCCCTGGCCCGAGTAGCGGTTGACGCCGTCGGAGACGACGCGCAGGGCGTCGATGTCCAGGCCGGAGTCCGTCTCGTCGAGGACCGCGAACTTCGGGTTGAGCAGCTCGAGCTGGGCGATCTCGTGGCGCTTCTTCTCGCCGCCGGAGAAGCCCTCGTTGACCGAGCGGGAGGCGAACGACGGGTCGAGCGTCATCCGCTCGAGCGCGGCGTTGACGTCCTTGACCCACGTGCGCAGCTTGGGCGCCTCACCGTCGATGGCGGTCTTCGCGGTGCGCAGGAAGTTCGCGACCGAGACGCCGGGGATCTCGACGGGGTACTGCATCGCCAGGAACAGGCCGGCGCGGGCACGCTCGTCGACGCTCAGCTCCAGGATGTTCTCGCCGTCGAGCAGCACCTCACCCTCGGTGACCTGGTACTTGGGGTGGCCGGCGATCGAGTAGGCCAGCGTGGACTTCCCCGAGCCGTTCGGGCCCATGATGGCGTGGACCTCGCCGGAGTTGATGGTCAGGTCGACGCCGCGGAGGATCTCCTTCGCGCCGTCCTCGGTGTCGACGGACACGTGGAGGTTCTTGATCTCCAGAGTGCTCATGCGTTCTCTCCTTGGTTGGGGAGGTCGACCCAGACGGTCTCTCCCTCGATCTTGGTCTGGTAGACGGGGACCGGTTCGGTGGCCGGCAGGCCCAGCGGCTTGCCGGTGCGCAGGTCGAAGCGCGACCCGTGCAGGAAGCACTCGATCTCGCAGCCCTCGACGTCGCCGTCGGACAGCGGGATCTCGGCGTGCGAGCACCAGTCCTGGATGCAGTAGACGGTGTCACCGTCTCGCACCAGGGCCAGGTCGTGGCCCTCGAACTCGATGCCGAGCGCCGCGCCCTCGGGGACGTCGGCGAGCTTCGCGACCTCCTGGAAGGTCATGCCGACACCGCAGACGGGTTGCCGACCACGGCGGCCAGCTCGTCCTCGATGGCGGACATGAGGCGCTCCTGCAGGTCCGCGACACCGATCCGGCGAATGATGTCGTTGAAGAAGCCGTGCACGACGAGGCGCTTGGCCTCGGTGGGGTCGATGCCGCGGCTCTGCAGGTAGAACAGGTGCTCGTCGTCGAATCGACCGGTCGTGGACGCGTGGCCCGCGCCGGCGATGTCGCCGGTCTCGATCTCCAGGTTCGGCACCGAGTCGGCGCGCGCGCCGTCGGTGAGGACGAGGTTGTCGTTCTGCTCGAACGTCTCGATGCCCTCGGCGACCTTGCGGATCAACACGTTGCCGATCCAGACGGTGTGCGCGTCCTGGCCCTGCAGCGCGCCCTTGTACTCGACGTTGCTGCGGGTCTTCGGGGCCGTGTGGTCGACGAACTGGCGGTGCTCGAGGTGCTGGCCCGCGTCGGCGAAGTAGATGCCGAGCAGGTCGACGCTGCCGCCGGGTCCGCGGTAGTCGACGTTGGTCGACGAGCGGACGAGGTCGCCACCGAGCGTGAACTCGAAGAAGCGCACCGTGGCGTCGCGACCGACGCTGATGCCGTTCTGCACGGCGTGGACGGCGTCGTCCTCCCAGTCGGCCAGGTTGACGACGTCGAGCTGAGCACCGTCGCCCACCACGTAGGTGACGTTCGTGGCATAGGTGGCCGAGCCGACGTGGTCGAACGCGATCGTGGCCTTCGAGAACGGCGCGACCTTGACCACGATGTGGCCCCACACGGTCTCCTCGACCGAGGGGCCGGTGAGCCGGATGCGCGCCGGGGCGTCGAGCTCGCCGTCGATCGACAGCAGCGTGGCACCGCCGGCGTTCTCCACTGCCAGCGCGGCGAGGCGGTCGAGCGGCGCGATGCCGCCGAGGGCCTTGGCCTCGTCGGTGGTGATCGTGGAGAGCGAGGCGCCCGCGGGCAGCTCGTCCTTCCACTCCAGGCAGGCGTCGGACGGCGTGCCGTCGAGCAGGCCACGCAGGCGCTTGAGCGGCGTGAAGCGCCAGATCTCCTCCAGGCCCGTGGGCTTGGGGTGGGCCTCGACGTCGTACGACGGCTCGGGGTGCAGGTGGGACTGGACGTGGTCCAGCTCCAGCGCCGCGGCCAGGCCGTTGTCGGTTCCCTCGATGGTTGCGGTCATCCGACAGCACCCTCCATCTGCAGCTCGATGAGTCGGTTCAGTTCCAGCGCGTACTCCATGGGCAGCTCGCGAGCGATGGGCTCGACGAAGCCGCGCACGATCATCGCCATGGCCTCGTCCTCCTCCATGCCGCGCTGCATGAAGTAGAAGAGCTGGTCGTCGCTGACCTTGGAGACGGTGGCCTCGTGGCCGAGGGTCACGTCGTCCTCGCGCACGTCGACGTACGGGTACGTGTCCGAGCGGCTGATCTGGTCGACCAGGAGCGCGTCGCACTTGACCGTGCTGGCCGAGCCATAGGCGCCCTCGTTGACCTGGAGCAGGCCGCGGTAGGACGTGCGGCCGCCGCCTCGGGCGACGGACTTGCTCAGGATCGAGCTGGACGTGTTCGGCGCGACGTGCACCATCTTGGCGCCGGTGTCCTGGTACTGGCCCTCGCCGGCGAACGCGATCGACAGCGTCTCGCCCTTGGCCTGCTCGCCCATGAGGTAGACGGCCGGGTACTTCATCGTGACCTTGGAGCCGATGTTGCCGTCGACCCACTCCATGGTGGCGCCGGCCTCGCACGTGGCGCGCTTGGTCACCAGGTTGTAGACGTTGTTCGACCAGTTCTGGATCGTCGTGTAGCGGACGCGAGCGCCCTTCTTCACGATGATCTCGACGACCGCGGAGTGCAGCGAGTCGGTCTTGTAGATCGGGGCGGTGCAGCCCTCGACGTAGTGGACGTAGGAGTCCTCGTCGGCGATGATCAGCGTCCGCTCGAACTGACCCATGTTCTCGGTGTTGATGCGGAAGTACGCCTGCAGCGGGATGTCCACGTGGACGCCCTTGGGCACGTAGATGAACGAGCCGCCCGACCACACGGCCGTGTTCAGTGCGGCGAACTTGTTGTCGCCGACCGGGATGACCGTGCCGAAGTACTCCTCGAAGATCTCGGGGTGCTCCTTGAGCGCCGTGTCGGTGTCGAGGAAGATGACGCCCTGCTGCTCGAGGTCCTCACGGATCGAGTGGTAGACGACCTCGGACTCGTACTGCGCGGCGACACCGGCGACGAGGCGCTGCTTCTCGGCCTCGGGGATGCCCAGCCGGTCGTACGTGTTCTTGATGTCCTCGGGCAGGTCCTCCCACGACTGGGCCTGCTTCTCCGACGAGCGGACGAAGTACTTGATGTTGTCGAAGTCGATCTCGTCGAGGTCGGCGCCCCACGTCGGCATCGGCTTGCGATCGAAGAGCTTGAGGCCCTTCAGGCGCAGGTCGAGCATCCACTGGGGCTCGCTCTTCTTGCCCGAGATGTCGCGGACGACGGCATCGTTCAGGCCGCGCTGGGCGCTGGCGCCGGCGACGTCGGCGTCGTGCCAGCCGAACTCGTAGTTGCCGACCTCCTTCAGTCCCGGGTTCAGGTCCTCGATCGAGGTCGTGTCGTTCGTGGTCGTCATGACGACTCCCCTTCAGTTGGAGACACAGCGTTGGTGGTGGTCTGGGTGGCGCGGGGCAGGTGAGTGGTGCACACCCCGTCGCCGTGGGCAATGGTGGCGAGACGCTGGACGTGCGATCCCAGCAGCTCGCCGAAGATCTCGGTCTCGGCCTCGCACAGCTGCGGGAACTCCTCGGCGACGTGGGCCACCGGGCAGTGGTGCTGACAGATCTGCTCGCCGAGCGGGGTGGTGCTGGCGGAGGCGGCGAAGCCGTCGTCGGTGAGCGCCCGGGCGAGCACCGCGGCCTGGTCCTCGACCGGGACCCCGTGCAGCAGTCGCTCGTAGCGCTGGCGGAAATCGGCGAGTCGGTGTCGCGCGAACTCCATGACGGCCGTGTCGCCACCCGTGGCGCGCAGGAAGCGCAGCGCCTCGGCGGCCAGGTCGTCGTAGGAGTGGGCGAAGGTGTCGCGACCGGCGGCGGTCAGCGCGAACACGCGGGCCGGACGGCCACGGCGGCGCTGGCCCCGGACCCGCTCCTCGCGCGACTCGACGAGACCCTGCTCGACGAGGTGCTCGAGGTGGCGGCGGACGGCCGCGGGAGTGAGTCCGAGCCGCGTCGCGAGGGTCGTGGCGGTGCTGGGACCGTTCTCCAGGATCCTCTCGGCGACGCGCTCGCGCGTGGAGAGGTCGTCGACGGACGACACCTCATGATTCACGCGCATGCTTTTCACAACACCATTGTGACGTTAATGATTCCCCCCGTTCAACGAAGGCTCGCCTCAGTGAGCCGCGCCTCACCACGCCGTTTGGCCATAAGGTCGGCCCATGGGGGCATCCGCAGCGGAGGTCGAGGCCGGAGGGCGCACCGTGCGCGTCTCCAGTCCCGACCGCGTGATCTTCGAGAAGACCGACCACACGCCGGACATCACGAAGCTCGAGGTGGTCGAGTTCTACGTCGCCGTCGGCGACGGGCTGATGCGCGCGCTGCGCGAGCGGCCGACCACCCTGGAGCGCTGGCCCAAGGGCGTGCGCGAGGACATGGTGATGGCCACGCGCGCCGACGGGCACGGCGACGCGTTCTACCAGAAGCGCGTGCCCAAGGGCGCTCCCCCATACCTGGAGACCGTGCGCATCCACTTCCCCTCGGGGCGTCGCGCCGACGAGATCTGCCCCACCGAGATCGCCGTGCCCGCCTGGGCTGCCCACATGGGGACGATCACGTTCCACCCCTGGCCCGTGCGCCGTGCCGACGTGGACCATCCCGACGAGATCCGCATCGACCTGGACCCGCAGCCCGGCACCGACTTCCACGACGCGCAGCGCGTCGCCCGGGTGGCCAAGGAGCTGCTCGAGGAGATCGGCATCCGCGGCTTCGCCAAGACCAGCGGCAACCGCGGGGTCCACATCTTCGCGCGCATCGAGCCGAAGTGGACGTTCACGGACGTGCGCCATGCCGCGCTGGCGTTCGGACGCGAGCTGGAGCGCCGCGACGACGGCGTCACCACGGCCTGGTGGAAGGAGGAGCGCGGCGAGAAGATCTTCGTCGACTTCAACCAGAACGCCCGCGACCGCACGATCGCCAGCGCGTACAGCCTGCGACCGAAGCCCGGCGCGCCCGTGTCCACTCCCCTGACCTGGGAGGAGCTGTTCGAGGTCGACGACCCGCGCACGCTCAACCTCACGACCGTGCCCGGCCTTCTCGAGCAACGTACGGACCCGTGGAGCGAGATCGACGACGTCCACCACTCCATCCAGACGCTGCTCGACTGGTACGACCGCGACGAGGAGAACGGCCTCGGCGAGATGCCGTACCCCCCGGACTACCCGAAGATGCCCGGCGAGCCCCGCCGCGTGCAGCCGTCGCGCAAGAGGACCGACTGAGCACGCGGAACGGGGGCCGACCGCCGCGCGGCCGACCCCCGTTCCTGCGTCACCTCACCGGCGGACGGTGAGCCTCACCGCCTTCTTCGCGGACTTCACGTGCGCGTTGCCCAGGTAGGACACCGTCACGCGCTTCGTGCCGCTGCTCAGCCGCGGCAGCTTGACCGAGCCGCGGCCCTTCGCGTCGATCGTGACCACGTAGGAGCGCGATCCGACCTTGACGAGCGCCTTGCCGCGGACGTGGGCACCGGGGGCCTTGACCGTGACCGTGACCCGGGCGCGCGTGCCGGTCGTGACCTTGCGCGGCGTGATCTTCACGCCGACCTTCGAGGAGGCCTTCGTGACGCGCAGGACCACGGGGCTCGACGAGCTCGCGCCGACGTCCTGGGTGCCCCGGTAGGTCGCCGTGACGACCCGGGCACCGCTCGTGGCGAACGGGCCGAGAGGCGCCGTGGCGCGGCCGTTGCGGTCGAGCGAGACCGTCCGGTGCCGGACGCCGTCGACGAAGACGTCCACGACGCCCTTGCCGGCCGTCACGTCGCCGTCACGGTCGACCTTCACCGCGATGCTCGCCGTCGCCCGCTTGCCCGCCGTGATGCTCTTCGGCGAGACCGTCAGGGCCACCGCGGCGCTCGGGACACCCGGCGCGGCCACGACCTTGAGCGCGACCGGCAGCGATGTGCTGCCCGCCAGCTCGGCACTGCCGCCGTAGCGCGCGGTCACCAGCTGGCTGCCGACCGCGCTGAGCGCGGGGAGGGCGACCTGCGCCCGCCCGCTGCCGTCGAGCTCGGCCGAGCCGACCGGCTCGTCGCCGACGTAGACCGTGACGACGCCCTCGGGATCCGGCTGGTCGCCGGCGCCCGTGGCCGCCACCTCGATGGCGGCGGTGACGCCGGTCTGGCCGGCGCGGATCTCGTCGCGATCGAGCGTCAGGGTCGTGGAGGACGCCGGGAGCGGCTCCTCGTACCCGACCTCGGCCATCCACGTGCGGTAGTTGCCTTCACGGCCCGGGACGAAGCCCCGCTCCACGTTGCCGCGGGCGTCCACCGTGATCCAGCGGACCTCGGTGCCCTCGGCCACGCGGAGGCGCTCGCCGCCCTCGCGCAGACCCGCTGCGGCGTACATCGTCGACCGCAGGTTCGGGACCGTGCCGTCGGTCGTGTAGAACACGCTCGCCGGCTCGCTCGTGGCGAACTCCACGTTGACCTGGCCCTCGGTCGCGCTGGACGTGACCTTGACCTCGCTGGTGGGCGCGACCGTGTCGGTGTCGTGGTCGCGAGCGATCCGCAGCATCTCGACGAGGCCGTTGGAGAACTCCATCGCCTCCTGGTGGGCGCCGGCGCCCGTGGGCGTCTCGGCCTCGAACGGCGGCTGGAAGGTCGAGCCGACCTCGAAGTCCCAGGCGTAGATGCCGTACTTGTACCAGAGCATGTCGCCGGAGTTGCCGGCCGCCGAGTACAGGGTGTCCACGACGCGACCGGTGCGCGCCGGGGTCACCGACAGGCCGCGGTGCCGCTTGATCGCGGTGAGGATGCGCGACGAGGCGCCCTGGAACAGCGACTCCTCCTCGAGCGTGGGCTCGGGCGCGGTGATGCGTCCGGGCGTCCGGTAGGCGGCGGGCGACCACATGAAGTAGTTGCCCGAGCTGTGCACGTTCATCGACCACTTCATGTTCGGGTGCGCGGCGACCCAGTCGACGTTCTTGGCCTCGGGCTCGCTCAGCTCGGACGGACCCGCGTAGGTGTCGCCGTTGCAGTTGTTGGAGGCGCCCGAGTAGCCGTCGAAGAAGCTGTACTCGTCGTAGTTGCGGTTGACGTCGACGCCCCACTGGTTGCGCGCGTTCGCGTCGGTGTTGCCGCCCGCCGTCGTCCCGCAGTGCATCGTCATGTTCCGGCGCTGCGAGTTGAAGTCGTAGAACGAGTAGTGACCGCCGTCGGGGTTGACCGACGGGAGCACCCAGATCTCCAGGTTGTCGACGAGGTCACGCGTGGCCGCGTGCGAGTCGTAGTTGCGCAGCAGGCGCTCGGCCGTCTCGATCGTGACCAGCGGCGGCACCCACTCACGGGCGTGCTCCTGCGCGTAGAAGAAGACGCCCGGCTTCGACCCGTCGCGGACCTTGCCGATCTTGATCGCGTAGACCGCGTGCGGGTCGCGCGAGACGTTGGCCGGCGCGTTCAGGAAGTCTGAGAGCGCCACGGTCGCCGCGGGGACGACCCCGGCTCCCGCGTTCCCGCGGTAGGTCGCGGCCGACACCAGCGTGCTGGCCTCGGGGTGCGCGTTGATCGCCGCGGCGATCTGGGCCGCCGTGCTGGTGGCCGCACCGGAGCCGTCCGTCGCGGACGTCACCACGACGAGCGAGCCGTCGACCGCGACGGTCAGGGCCTGGTCGGCCGCCGTCGGGTGGTCGACCCGGACCGAGAGGGCGTTGCCGCCGTCCGAGCCGTAGGCCTTCGAGGTGATCGCGAGGCGGCGCGGGTTGTCGGCCGTCGCGGTGCCGGCGGGGATGACGGCCTGCGAGTGACGGCGGTAGCCGTTCGTCTTGTTCGGCAGCTCGACGATCTCGGCGAGGTCCGGGTGGTCGGTCGCCAGCTGGCGGATGCGGTCGTACAGCTGCGTCGGGTCGAGGTAGGACGTGATGAAGTCCTCCTGGTAGCCCGCGCCCTTGAACGGGTCGGCCTCGTCGCCGGTGGGCAGCCAGTCGGTGACCTTCGCGATCGCGACGTCTCCCGTCGGGCTGGTGATCCGGATGCGGTCGGGACGGCTGGTCAGCGCGGCGGCGCCCGTCGTGGGGCTGGCGCCGCGGTGGTAGAGGTAGACGCTCGCGTCGACGAAGCGCGAGATCGTCTGGGTGCCGCCGCTGCCGAACGCGGTGCCGGGACCGCTGTCGCGCTCCACGGTGAGCGTGGTGGTCGCGGTCTGGCCCTCGGCCCACTTGGCCTCCACCGAGAGGACCGGCACGCCGAACGACGTGAAGTACTCGGCGCGGGTGATCTTGACGTCCGACACGTCGGGGTGCGTCGCCTCGTCCGCGAACTCGGCGTTCTCGGCCTTCGCGGCGCGGATCGTCGCGGCGCGCTGCTCGAGCGCGTCCTCGGTGTCCTCGGCCGTGTAGAGGGTCTCGCCCGTCTCGAAGCCGGCCTGGCGCAGGGCCTTGGCCTCCGTGGGCGTGATGATCGCGCGCACCTCGAGGCCGTCGGGCCGCTGCTCCACGCCGTGGTCGAGGTCGACCCCGGTCGCCACGAGACGATCGAGCTCCTTCGTCCCCGGGACGGTGATCTCGACGACGTCGGGGACCTCGTCGGGCAGGCGCTCGAGGACCACGTCGGTGGGCGTCGAGGAGGACGAGGCGAGGGCGCTGGGCACGGCGGACACGGCGAGCAGACCGGGTGCCGCCAACGCGAGCGTCACGACCACCGCCTTCCTCCGCATCGAGAGGGATGAGGGCATGTGGCTTGTTCCTGTTCGTGTAGGACGTGTCAGGCGTCACACTAGGCCCAGCGAACAGCGCTGCACCAGCATCAGTTTTTCTTGCGGCTCCGGGCCGTGTCGCGCTTCGGGGCGGAAAGTGGGACAGAGCAACTGAGGGTTACGTCATGTTTTCCCACGAACCCCGTTCCACTGTCACGGGCCGTCCCGTCGGGCTCCCTCCGGCGGGGCGGTTCGCTACGCTCGGCGCGTGAATCAGCAGCAGCCTCCCGCGGGCTGGTACGACGATCCCGCCGGCAGCGGCGGACGTCGCTACTGGAACGGCTCGGCCTGGACCGAGCAGGTGCAGGGGGTCCCCACGCCCAGCAGCACCGATCGGCGCGAGCGCGTCCCGGAGGGGTGGATGCTGCTCAACGGGCAGCGCGTGCCGCTCGGGCAGACCCAGCCGGTTGCCCAGCGGCGACCCTCCGGCATCGGCGGCAACGCCGTCGCCGCGCTCGTCGTCCTGACCGTCGCCGTGCTCGCGCTCGTCACCGCGGGCCTCCTGGCCTCCGTCGACACCGACCCCACGCCGGTCGAGCAGCCGACCTTCGAGGTCGAGGAGCTCGACGACTACCAGGACTTCGAGGACCTCGAGCCTTGGTGAGTCACCGCAGCACGTCGCCGAGGTCGTAGCGGGCGACCTCCTCGAGCTGGGCGTACGTGCACGACTCGGGCTCGCGGTCCGGGCGCCAGCGCTGGAACCGGCCCATGTGGCGGAACCGGGCCTGGTCGCCCTCGCCCTCCATGTGCTCGTACGCGACCTCGAGCACCCGCTCGGGGCGCAGCGGCACGAACGACAGGTCCTTGGTGCCGGTCCAGCGGCTCTGCCCGCCGGGCAGTCGGCCCGAGGCCTGCGCCGCCTCGTCCTGCCAGCGGTCCCACGGGTGGCTCTCCCCCTCCGCCAGCCGCAGCGGCTCGAGCTCGTCGACGAGCTCGGCCCGACGCGCCTCCGTGAACGACGCCGCCACGCCCACGTGCTGGAGCCGGCCGTCGTCGGCGTAGATCCCGAGCAGCATCGACCCGAGCAGCGGGCGCTCGGCCGTGGAGTTCTTGTGCAGCCGGTAGCCGGCCAGGACGACGTCGGCGGTGCGCGCGTGCTTGATCTTCAGCATCGTGCGGCCGTTCGGCGCATAGGCGCCCTCCAGCCGCTTCGCGATGACCCCGTCGAGCCCCGCGCCCTCGAACGTGGTGAACCAGTGCTCGGCCTCGTCGGGGTCCTCCGTGACCCGCGTGACGTGCACCGGCGGCTGCGCGTGCGCCAGGGCCTCCACGAGCGCCGGCCGACGGACCGAGAGCGGCTCGTCGACGTACGAGCGGTCGCCCAGCGCCAGGAGGTCGAACGCCACGAACGACGCAGGCGTCTCGCGGGCCAGCATCGTCACCCGTGAATCGGCGGGGTGGATGCGGTTCGACAGCAGGTCGAAGCTCAGCCGGCCGTCCTGGGCGATGACGATCTCGCCGTCGAGCACGCACCGGTCGGGCGTGTGCGCGCGGATCGCCTCGACCACGTCGGGGAAGTACCGCGTCAGCGACTTCGTCGACCGGCTGGCGATCTCGACCTCGTCGCCGTCGCGGAACACGATGGCCCGGAACCCGTCCCACTTCGGCTCGTAGAGGTGGCCGTCGTCGTGCGGCACCTTCTTCGCGGACTTGGCGAGCATCGGCGCCAGCGGCGGCATCACGGGCAGGTCCATGGCCTCAACCTGCCACACCTAGAATGTTCTGGTGCCCTCGACGACGATGACTCCCGCCGTGGAGGTTCGCGACCTCGCCATGCGGTACGGGCGCGGCGACGCCGAGGTGCGCGCCGTCGACGGCCTGAGCCTGAGGGTCGAGACGGGCACCGTCACCTCGATCCTGGGACCCAACGGTGCGGGCAAGACCACCACCATCGAGACGTGCGAGGGCTTCCGCCGTCCGCAGTCCGGGCAGGTGCGCGTCCTGGGCCTCGATCCCGTCGCGCAGGCGGCCGAGCTGCGCCCTCGCGTGGGCGTCATGCTGCAGTCCGGCGGGGCCTGGCTGGGCGTCCGAGCCGGCGAGATGCTGCACCACATGGCGTCGCTCTACGCGAACCCGATGCCGGTCGACGCCCTCGTGGAGCGCCTCGGGATGGCGTCGTTCGCCCGCACGTCCTACCGGCGTCTGTCGGGCGGCCAGAAGCAGCGGCTCTCGCTCGCCATGGCGATCGTCGGCCGGCCCGAGCTGGTCTTCCTCGACGAGCCCACCGCCGGTCTCGACCCGCAGTCGCGCCGCGCCACGTGGGACCTCGTCGACGAGCTGCGTCGCCACGGCGTGACCACCGTGCTCACGACGCACTACATGGACGAGGCGCAGGAGCTCTCCGACCACGTCCACATCATCGACGCCGGCCGGGTGATCGCCTCGGGCACGCCCGACGAGCTCGTCGCCGCCGGCGCCCAGAACACGATCCGGCTGCGCACCCGCGCGGGCCTCGACACCGACTCGCTCGTCAAGGAGCTGCCCGAGGGCGCCGTCGTCGTCGAGACCGAGCCCGGCCAGTACGTCCTCTCGACCGAGGTCGACCCGGGCGTCCTGCACCGCATCACCGGGTGGTGCGCGGCGCACGACGTGCTGGTCGAGTCCGTCCTCGTCGAGCACCAGACCCTCGAGGACCGGTTCCTCGAGCTGACCGGCCGGGAGCTGCGATGACCGCCCTCGACCTCTCCCCCGCGCCCGGCGCCGCGTCGCGCCTCCGCCGCGTGTGGGCCCAGACCGCGATGGAGTTCCGGCTGACGGTGCGCAACGGCGAGCAGATGGTGGTCACGTTCGTGATCCCGGTCCTGCTGCTCGTGGTGGGCTCGCGCTCCGACCGCTTCTTCGACGGCGACGATCCGCTCGACGTGCTCGCCCCGGGCGTGCTTGCTCTGGCGATCGTCTCGACCTCGTTCACGTCCCTGGCGATCGCGACGGCGTTCGAGCGCCGCTACGGCGTGCTCAAGCGCCTCGGCGCCACTCCCCTGTCGCGCGGCGGACTGCTCGCGGGCAAGGTCGGCGCCGTGGCGATCCTGCAGGTCGCCCAGTTCGCCGTGCTCGGCGGCCTCGCGGTCGCGCTCGGCTGGCGGCCCGAGGCACCCGTCGCGGGCACGCTGTGGCTGCTCGTGCTGGGTCTGCTCGGCACGATCGCGTTCGGCGGGCTGGGTCTGCTGCTGGCCGGCACGCTACGGGCAGAGGCCACGCTCGCGCTGGCCAACCTCGTCTACGTCCTGCTGCTCGTCGGCGGCGGCCTCCTGCTGCCGCTGGCCCAGTACCCCGAGGCCGTCCGCGACCTCCTCTCCGTGCTGCCCTCGGCGGCGCTCGGCGAGGGTCTGCGGGAGGCCTTCATGACCGGATCGCCCGGTACGTTCGCTGTGGTGGTGCTCGCCGTGTGGTCCGTCGTGGCCGCGGCCGCCGCCGGAAGGTGGTTCCGATGGGAGTGAGCGCTGTCTCGCGGCGCACCGTGTCGCGCGCGACGGTCGAGAAGTGGGCCTGGGCCAACCTCGTCGCCAACACGCTGATCATCCTCACGGGCGGTGCCGTCCGCCTCACCGGCTCCGGCCTGGGCTGCCCCACGTGGCCGCGGTGCACCGACGAGTCCTTCGTCCCGCACGGCGCGCTCGGCTGGCACGGCGTCATCGAGTTCGGCAACCGCACGCTGACCTACGTGCTGATCGTCATCGCGATCGGCACCGTGATCGCCACGTGGCGCTGGGCCGACGCGACGCGGACGCAGCTGCGCCTCGTGCTCGGCATCGCCCTCGGCATCCCGTTCCAGGGCGTCATCGGTGGCATCACCGTGCTCACCGACCTCAACCCGTGGGTCGTCTCGCTGCACCTGATCCTGTCCATGGCGCTGGTCGTGGCGGCCACGGTCTTCCTGGTGAGCCTGCGTCCCGACGAGGGCACCGCCTCGCCGCGTGCCGCCTGGGTCGTGCGGATCGCCTACGGGGTGCTGCTCGTGGCGATCTACCTCGGCACGATCGTCACGGGAAGCGGCCCGCACGCCGGCGACGCCGATGCGCCGCGCAACGACCTCGACCCCGTGTGGTGGAGCCGCGTGCACGCGCTGAGCGTGTGGACGTTCATCATCCTCACGGTCGTCGCGATCGTGCTGCTGCGTGGGCAGGCGCGCAAGGTCGGCCTGCTCGTGCTCGGGGCCGGACTCGCGCAGGGCCTGATCGGCTACGTGCAGTACTTCACTGATCTGCCGATCCTGCTGGTGGCGGCCCACCTCCTGGGTGCGGCCGTGCTGCTGGCGCTGGCCACGCGCTGGTGGATCGTGGCACGTCCCGTCGCATCGTGAGGGTGCCCTCGGCGTCCGGCGGAGCACCCGTCAGCGCGAACCCGCAGCCCTCGTAGAACGCGATCGCGGCGGCGTTGTCCGCCATGACCCGCAGCCGCAGTGGCCGTCCTCCGGCCTCGGCGACGACCGTCTCGACGAGCGCTCGCCCGACCCCGCCGCGGCGCGCCTCGGGCGCCACCCACATCGAGATCAGCTCGGGCTCGTCGCCGGGCGCCAGCCCGATCATGGCGACGTCGTGGTCCTTCTCGGCGGCCAGGTAGAGGCGGCCCGGCGCGGCGATCCGCTCACGCCACCGCTGCTCGGTGTCGCCGCCCTCGAGCCAGGCGTGGGCGCTGCAGGCGAAGGCCGCAGCGTCCTCGGTGAGGGCACGCAGGCGAACGGCACGCCACCGCTCCCAGTCGTCGGGCTCGACGACCTCGATCCGGGCGCTCACGGCGCGGGGCGACGGCCCTCACGCCGCTGGCGAGCGGCGGCCGTGACCGTGACGACGACGACCGCGCCCACGATCGTCCCGAAGACCACCATGATCCAGCCGACGGCGAACATGCCGCTGTCGTCGTCGGACCAGCTGGTCCAGCACGCGGCGGCCACACCGACGACCGCGGAGACGATCACGCCCAGCAGCTCGGTGCGACGGGCCAGCCAGCCGCAGGCGACGCCGATGGCGACCAGGACGACGACGAGACCCGCGACCTGCAGCACCGTGTACTGGTCGTCCTCGTCCGTCCCGAGGAAGACCCACCACGCGGCGAACGTGGCGGCGGCGGGAAGGATCCAGGCGAGGAAGGCGCGCATGTGCCGAGCCTACGGCGCGTGGGTCGCTCAGCCGATGAACGGATCGATCGCGGCGGCGACGAACAGCAGCGCCAGGTACGCGTTCGAGAAGTGGAACAGCCGCATCGGCTTGATGACCGAGAGCTCCTCGGTCTCGCGGGCACGGGAGCGCAGGTCGTACGCCTCCAGCAGGAAGACGATGCCCAGCAGGATCGCGATCGACGGGTAGAACCAGCCCGTGTCGGCGACCGGCCACACGAGCACCGAGGTCAGCACGGTGGCCCACGTGTAGCGGACGATCTGGCGACCGACCTCGGCCGAGGTGGTCACCGACGGCAGCATCGGGACCTCGGCGGCGGCGTAGTCCTCGCGGTAGCGCATGGCGAGCGCCCAGAAGTGCGGCGGCGTCCAGAAGAAGACGACGAGGAACAGCAGGACCGGGGTCCACGCCAGCTCGTTGGTGACCGCGGTCCAGCCGATGAGCGGCGGGAAGCAGCCGGCGGCGCCGCCCCACACGATGTTCTGCGTGGTGCGTCGCTTGAGGATCATCGTGTAGCCCACGACGTAGAAGACGTTGGCGGCCAGCGCGAGCGCCGACGACAGCCAGTTGACCGTGAGACCGAGCCAGAGCGTCGACAGCACGCCCAGGACGAGGCCGAATCGCAGCGCGTCCTGGGTGCCGACCTGGTGGCGCGGCAGCGGCCGGCGCGACGTGCGGCGCATCTTCTGGTCGATGTCGGCGTCGACCACGCAGTTCAGCGCGTTGGCCGATCCGGCCGACAAGGAGCCGCCGATCAGGGTGGCCACGACGAGCCACAGGTCGGGGACGCCCTTCTGCGCCAGGAACATCACCGGAACCGTCGTCAGCAGGAGCAGTTCGATGATGCGAGGCTTGGTGAGAGCCACGTAGGCGAGCACCACATCACGGCGGCTGGGCCGATCGATACGGGTGTGCTCGTCGGAGGCATGCGGAAGGACGGTCACGTGGCACAGTCTAATGCCCGACGGATAGGCTCGAGACGCAGACCTCGCTCGACCAACCTCGTGACGACCCAGGAGTGCCGCGGTGACCCACACCCCCCATGCCACTGAACCGACGATCGACTGGTCGGACGTGGACGACCGCGCCGTGAACACGGCGCGACTGCTGGCGGCGGACGCCGTCCAGAAGGCCGGTCACGGCCACCCCGGCACCGCGATGAGCCTGGCTCCCGCGGCCTACCTGATCTACCAGAAGCTGATGCGGCACGACCCCGCAGATCCGCAGTGGATCGGCCGCGACCGGTTCGTGCTCTCGTGCGGCCACTCGAGCCTCACCCAGTACATCCAGCTCTACCTCGCCGGCTACCCGATGTCGCTCGACGACCTGAAGGCGCTGCGCACGTGGGGCAGCCAGACCCCGGGTCACCCCGAGTACGGCCACACGCCGGGCGTCGAGGTCACCACCGGCCCCCTCGGCCAGGGCGTCGCCAACGCCGTCGGCATGGCCATGGCGGCCCGCCGCGAGCGCGGCCTCCTCGACCCGTTCGCGGGCCAGGGCGAGAGCCCGTTCGACCACGACATCTACGCGATCTGCTCCGACGGCGACCTCCAGGAGGGCGTGTCGGGCGAGGCGTCCTCGCTCGCCGGCCTGCAGCAGCTGGGCAACCTCACGGTGCTGTACGACGACAACAAGATCTCGATCGAGGACGACACCGACGTCGCGTTCACCGAGGACGTCGCGCTGCGCTACGAGGCCTACGGCTGGCACGTGCAGACGGTCGACTGGACCCACGGCGGCGGCGAGTACCGCGAGGACGTCCACGCCCTCGCCGACGCGTTCGCCGCGGCCAAGTCCGTCAGCGACCGTCCGAGCCTCATCGTGCTGCGCACGATCATCGCCTGGCCCGCGCCGAACGCGCAGAACACGGGCGCAGCCCACGGCTCGGCCCTGGGCGCCGACGAGATCAAGGCCACCAAGGAGCTGCTCGGCTTCGACCCCGAGGTCGACTTCGCCGTCGACGACGCGGTCATCGAGCACACCCGCGGCGCGATCCAGCGCGGCGCCGAGGCCCGCGAGGAGTGGCAGACGCGCTTCGACCTGTGGGTCACCGCCAACGGCGAGCGCAAGGCCCTGCTCGACCGCCTCCAGTCGCGCGAGCTGCCCGAGGGCTGGGACGCCGACCTGCCGGTCTACGAGCCGAACGAGAAGGGCGTCGCCACCCGCGTCGCCTCGGGCGACTTCCTGTCCGCCGCGGCCCCGCACCTGCCCGAGCTGTGGGGCGGCTCGGCCGACCTCGCCGGCTCCAACAACACGACCCCGAAGGACCAGCCGTCCTTCCTGCCGCCGCAGAACTCGACGAAGAAGTTCAGCGGCGACTGGTACGGCCGCGTGCTGCACTTCGGCATCCGCGAGCACGCGATGGGATCGATCATGAACGGCATCGCGCTGCACGGCCCCACGCGGCCGTACGGCGGCACGTTCCTGGTCTTCAGCGACTACATGCGCCCGGCAGTTCGCCTGGCCGCGCTCCAGGAGCTGCCCGTCACCTACGTGTGGACGCACGACTCGATCGGTCTCGGCGAGGACGGCCCCACGCACCAGCCGGTCGAGCACCTCGCCGCGCTGCGCACGATCCCCGGCCTCGACGTCGTCCGTCCCGCGGACGCCAACGAGACCGTGGCGGCGTGGAAGACGATCCTGCACCGCCACCACCGCCCGGCCGCCCTGGCGCTGAGCCGCCAGAACCTGCCGGTGTTCCCGCGCGACGGCGAGTACGCCCCGGCCTCCGACGTGGCCAAGGGCGCGTACGTCCTGCTGGACTCCCCCGCCGACCTGCACCACGCCACGCCGGACGTGATCATCGTCGCGACCGGCTCGGAGGTGCAGCTGGCCGTCGCCGCGCGCAGCACGCTGGCCGAGCAGGGCATCGGGGCGCGCGTCGTCTCCATGCCGTGCCGCGAGTGGTTCGAGGAGCAGGACCAGGAGTACCGCGACAGCGTCATCCCGCCGCACGTGCGGGCCCGTGTCGTGGTCGAGGCCGGCGTCGCGTTCGGCTGGCGCGACATCGTCGGCGACGCGGGGCGGATCGTCTCGCTCGAGCACTTCGGAGCCTCGGCGAACTACAGCGAGCTCTACGAGCGGTTCGGGATCACTGCGGCCACCACGGTGGCGGCCGCGCAGGAGTCCATCCAGGCCGCACAGCACGAGGGGGGCGTCCCGGTCTTCGCGCGACCGACCGGACCGGTGCTCCCCGACACGACCCACTGACACACCATCACAGGAGTGATCGACATGACCGAACGACTGAAGGCACTCAGCGACGCGGGGGTGTCGATCTGGCTCGACGACCTCTCCCGCGAGCGGATCGAGACCGGCAACCTCGCCGACCTGGTCAAGGAGCGCAGCGTCGTCGGCGTCACGACGAACCCGACGATCTTCGCCTCGGCGCTGGCCAAGGGCGAGCGCTACGAGAAGCAGGTCGCCGAGCTCAAGGCCTCCGGCGCGGACATCGACGCCACGGTCTTCGCGCTCACCACGACCGACGTCCGTGACGCCTGCGACGTGCTCAAGCCCGTCCACGACGCCACCGGCGGCTTCGACGGCCGCGTCTCGATCGAGGTCGAGCCGGGCCTGGCCCGCGACACCGACGGCACCGTCGAGATGGCCGAGCGGCTCTGGAGCGAGATCGACCGCGAGAACCTGCTCATCAAGATCCCCGCCACGCGCGAGGGCCTGCCGGCCATCGCGGCCGCGATCGCGAAGGGCATCAGCGTGAACGTGACGCTGATCTTCTCGCTCGAGCGCTACCGCGGCGTGATGGACGCCTACCTCTACGGACTGGAGCAGGCCGCGGCAGAGGGTCGCGACCTGTCGAAGATCCACTCGGTGGCCTCCTTCTTCGTCAGCCGCGTCGACGCCGAGGTCGACGGGCGCCTCCCCGAGGACAGCCCGCTGCGCGGCAAGGCCGCCCTGGCGAACGCCTGGCTCGCCTACGCGGCGTACCAGGAGGTCTTCGGCTCCGACCGCGCGAAGGAGCTGCTCGCGAAGGGCGCCCACCCGCAGCGCCCGCTGTGGGCCTCCACGGGTGTCAAGGACCCGGCCTACCCCGACACGATGTACGTCACCGAGCTCGTCGTCGACGGCACCGTCAACACGATGCCCGAGAAGACGCTCGAGGCCTTCGCCGACCACGGTGAGGTTCGCGGCGACACGGTCACCGGACGCGCGGCCGAGGCCCAGCAGGTGATCGACGACCTCGAGGCCCAGGGCATCTCGTACGACGAGGTGGTCGAGAAGCTCGAGGACGAAGGACTCCAGAAGTTCGACGACTCGTGGGCCGAGCTCCTCGAGACCGTCAAGGCCGAGCTCCACAAGGACTGACGATGACGAACCGGCTCCGCATCCAGACACCCCAGCACGAGTCGGTCGAGAGTGCCGTCGAGGCTCTCGTCGCGGAGCGGTTCGCGTCACGGCTCTTCGCCGAGGACCCCACCCTGTGGGGTCCCGAGGCGGAGTCGGAGGCGGCGATCCGCCTGTCGTGGGTGACCCTGCACGAGTCCTCGCGCGCGCTCGTCCCCGACATCGTCGCCCTGCGCGACGAGTTGCGCGGGCGCGGCGTGAGCCGTGTGGTCCTGTGCGGCATGGGCGGCTCGTCGCTGGCCCCCGAGGTCATCTGCGCGGCCGAGGGCGTCGAGCTCGACGTGCTCGACTCCTCCCAGCCCGACATGGTGGGGTCGGCGATCCACGACCTCGAGGCGACCGTCGTGGTGGTGTCGAGCAAGTCCGGCGGCACGGTCGAGACCGACAGCCAGCGCCGGATCTTCGAGCAGGCGTTCACCGACGCCGGCCTCGACCCGTCCGCCCACATCGTCGTGGTCACCGACCCGGGCTCCCCGCTCGACGAGCAGGCCACGGCCGCGGGCTACCGCGTGTTCCGGGCCGATCCGCACGTCGGCGGCCGCTACTCGGCGCTCACCGCGTTCGGTCTCGTGCCGAGCGGTCTGGCCGGCGCCGACATCGCGGCGCTGCTCGACCAGGCCGGCCAGGTCGTCGCCGATCTCGAGGACGACGCGGCCTCCAACGACGGACTGCGGCTCGGCGCCCTGCTCGGCGTCGCCGCGCGCGAGGGCGTCGACAAGGTCGTCCTGTTCGACCACGACGGACGGGGGCTCGGCGACTGGATCGAGCAGCTCGTCGCGGAGTCGACCGGCAAGGACGAGACCGGCATCCTGCCCGTCGTCGCCCTCTCCCCCGGCGACCCCGTCACGTCCGACGAGATCGTCGTCCACGTCGGCACCGAGGACCTGCCGTCCCAGCCGTGGTCGGCCGCCGTGCACGGCTCGCTGGGTGGTCAGTTCCTCATCTGGGAGGTCGCCACGGCCGTCGCCGGGCGGATCCTCTCGATCGACCCGTTCGACCAGCCCGACGTCGAGAGCGCCAAGGCCGCCGCGCGCGAGCTGCTGGGCGGAGACGCCTCGCTGCCCGAGCCCGACCACCGTGGCGACGTCGCCGACGTCTACGGCTCGTCCGCCACGAGCGTGGCCGACGCGATCGGCGAGCTGCTGCAGCAGGTCGGCGACCGCGAGTACCTCGCCCTGCAGCTGTACCTCGACCGCTGGGCGCTCCAGGGCCTCGAGTCCCTCGCGCCGCGGCTGGCCGCCCGCCTCTCCCGGCCGGTGACGTTCGGCTGGGGCCCGCGCTTCCTCCACTCCACCGGCCAGTACCACAAGGGCGGGACACCGGTCGGCGTCTTCCTGCAGGTCACGTGCGACCCGGCCGAGGACCTGCCGGTGCCCGGACGCGACTTCACCCTCGGCCAGTTCATCGAGTCGCAGGCCGCGGGCGACGCCCAGGTGCTGCGCGACAAGGGCCGGCCCGTGCTGCGCCTGCACCTGCACGACCTCGAGGCCGGACTCGCCGCGATCAAGGACGCCCTGGCATGAGCCCCAACCCACTGCGCGACCCGCGCGACCGCCGCCTTCCCCGGATCGCCGGACCCTGCACCGTCGTGATGTTCGGCGTCACGGGCGACCTCGCGCGCAAGAAGCTGATCCCCGCGATCTACGACCTGGCCAACCGCGGCCTGCTGCCGCCGGGCTTCGGCCTCGTCGGCTTCGCCCGTCGCGACTGGGGCGACGGCACGTTCGCCGCGCTGCTGAAGAAGGCCGCCAAGGCCGGCGCCCGCACCGAGTGGAGCGAGACCGTCTGGAAGCAGCTGGCCGCCGGCATCAAGTTCGTCCCGGGGCAATTCGACGACGACGACGCGTGGGAGGAGCTGGCCAAGACCCTCACGAAGCTCGACGAGCGCCAGGGCACGGGCGGCAACCACGCCTTCTACCTGTCGATCCCGCCGGGCCTGTTCCCCACCGTCGTGTCCAAGATCGACGAGCACGGACTGGCCAAGCCCGGCACGGGCTGGCGCCGCGTGGTCATCGAGAAGCCCTTCGGGCACGACCTCGAGTCCGCCAAGGAGCTCAACCAGCTGATCGGCAACGTCTTCGAGTCCGAGTCGGTCTTCCGGATCGACCACTACCTGGGCAAGGAGACGGTGCAGAACATCCTCGCGCTGCGGTTCGCGAACCAGATGTTCGAGCCCGTCTGGAACGCCCAGTACGTCGACCACGTGCAGATCACGATGGCCGAGGACATCGGCATCGGCTCGCGCGCGGGCTACTACGACGGCATCGGCGCCGCCCGCGACGTCATCCAGAACCACCTGCTCCAGCTGCTGGCCCTCGTGGCGATGGAGGAGCCCGTCGCGTTCGACGCCTCCAGCCTGCGGGTCGAGAAGCAGAAGGTCCTGCGCAGCCTGCGGCTTCCCGCCGACCTCGACAAGCACTCGGCGCACGCGCAGTACGTCGAGGGCTGGGCGGGCGGTCAGCCCGTCGTCGGGTACCTCGAGGAGGAGGGCACCGATCCGAAGTCCCTCACCGAGACCTATGCCGCGCTGCGCCTCGACATCGAGACGCGCCGCTGGGCCGGCGTCCCGTTCTACCTGCGCACCGGGAAGCGACTGGGCCGGCGGGTCACCGAGGTCGCGGTCGTGTTCAAGAAGGCGCCGCACCTGCCCTTCGAGAGCAACGACGTGACCGAGCTCGGGCACAACGCCCTCGTGATGCGCATCCAGCCCGACGAGGGCGTCACGATGCGGTTCGGGGCCAAGGTGCCCGGCACCACGATGGAGATCCGCGACGTCAACATGGACTTCGTCTACGGCGGCTCGTTCGTCGAGAGCAGCCCCGAGGCGTACGAGCGGCTCATCCTCGACGTGCTGCTCGGCGACCCGCCGCTGTTCCCGCAGCACCGGGAGGTCGAGCTGTCCTGGAAGATCCTCGATCCGGTGATCGAGCATTGGTCGCGCAAGCGCACGATCGACACCTACCAGGCCGGCACGTGGGGCCCGCAGTCCGCGGTCGACATGCTGGCTCGCGACGGCCGCGTCTGGAGGCGACCCTGATGGACCTGACCCTCGAGGACACCAACGCCGCGTCGGTGGCCAAGGCCCTGACCAAGGGACGCTCGCTCGCGGGCAGTCCCGCGATGGACATGGTGCTCACGTTCCTCATCGTCACCGACGACGAGAACGTCGCTGAGGCGATGAAGGCCGCGAACGTGCTGCAGCACGAGCACCCCTCCCGCGTCCTGGGCGTGATCCTGGGCGACGGGCGGGGCAAGCCGCGCCTCAACGCTCGCGTGCGCGTCGGCGCCGGGTCCCCGGGCGAGTCCGTGCTCCTGCGCATGTCCGGCCCGCTCGTGAAGCACGCGGAGTCCGCCGTGCTCCCCCTGCTGCTGCCCGACTCCCCCGTGGTCGTCTGGTGGCCCGGCGTGGGCCCGCTGGAGCCGTCGCTCGATCCGATCGGCCGCCTGGCTCGACGCCGGCTCACCGACTCCGAGCGCACGCCGGCGCCGGTGCAGTGGCTGCACAAGCTCGCGCCCGGCTACGACCCGGGCGACACCGACCTCGCGTGGACCCGTCTCACCCTGTGGCGCGCCCTGCTGGCCGCCGCGCTCGACCAGACCTCGGGGTCGGCCACCGGTGGCCGCATCCTGGCCGACGACATCAACCCCGTCGCCGTGCTGCTGCAGGCCTGGCTCGAGTGCCGCCTCGGCGTGCCGATCGAGTTCGTCGACGACGACTCCGGCTCGCAGATCCAGCGCGTCACGCTCTTCACCGACGTGGGCGACATCGACATCCGGCGCACCGACGAGATGGCCTGCGAGTTCAGCGTGCCGGGATCGTCGCCGCGCATCGTGCCCATCCGACGCCGCACGATCCCCGAGCTGCTCGCCGAGGACCTGCGCCGCCTCGACGCCGACGAGATCTACGGCGAGACCCTGCAGCACCTGGTCACCGGAAAGGACCGATGAGCCGATGACGATCCAGATCTTCGACAGCGCGAACGACCTCGCCCTCGCGGTGTCACGCCAGCTGGCCGCCCGCGTGCAGTCGGTCACCGCCGCCGGCCGGCCGCCGCGGATCGTGCTCACTGGCGGCACCATCGCCGGGAGGATCTACGGCCGATTGTCCGGCGAGAACGCCGACTGGACCCGCGCCGAGTACTGGTGGGGCGACGAGCGCTTCGTCCCCGAGGGCCACGAGGACCGCAACGACCGCCAGGCGCGCGAGGGCTTCCTCGACCGCCTCGGCGTCCCGGCCGACCACGTGCACGCCATGCCCGCGCACGGCTGCGACCTGTCGATGGCCGACGCCGCCGACGCCTACGCGAAGACGCTGCCCGAGGACCCGTTCGACGTCGTGCTGCTCGGCGTCGGGCCGGACGCCCACATCGCCTCGCTCTTCCCCGGCCACCCCCAGGTGCACGAGACCGAGCGTCGCGCCGTCGAGGTCTTCGACTCCCCCAAGCCGCCGCCGCAGCGCATCACGCTGACCTACCCGGCGCTCAACCACACGCGGGCGACCTGGTTCGTCGTGTCGGGCGCCGACAAGGCCGAGGCCGTCGCGAAGGCGATGAGCGGCACCCCGATCGACGAGGCGCCCGCCGCCGGCGCCCGCGGCCTCGAGGAGACCCTGTGGTTCCTCGACACCGCCGCGGCCTCGAAGCTGCCGCGCTGAGCCGGGACGCTGAGGGCGCGGTGAGTCCTCAACCCTTCCCCGCGCTCCCCGGTTGGCCGTCAACCGCATGGGGCTCCGTTGAGGTTGACAGCTCACCGCCTCCTCCGGCGGCCCGGCATGACGAAGGCCCGTCACCGCAGGGTGACGGGCCTTCTCAGATGGTGCTCAGAAGATGATCTCGCCGGTCTTGCGCTTGCTGCGCAGGGTGTCGAGGGCTTCCTTGAGGATGTCGGCGGCCTCGGTCTCGGAGCGGCGCTCCTTCACGTAGGCCAGGTGCGTCTTGTAGGGCTCGGTCTTCGGCGCGTCGGGCCGGTTGTCCGAGTCCATGCTGGCGGGCATGCCGCACTTCGGGCAGTCCCACTCCACCGGCACCTCGGCCTCGATGGCGAAGTTCAGCGTGACCGCGTGGTCGTTCGTGCAGAAGTACGAGACGGCCTGGCGCGGTGCGGCCTCGCCACGCTCGGCCTCGCCCATGGGGCCGGCGCCGATGCGGCTGCCGCGAATCGCTCCGGCGGCCATCAGTTGCTGACCTTCAGCAGCAGGCCGAGCGCGAAGACGCACACGACCCACACGACGGCGACGCCGATGGTGATCCGGTCGAGGTTGCGCTCGGCGACCGACGACCCGCTGAGCGAGCTCGAGACGCCGCCGCCGAACATGTCGGAGAGACCGCCGCCTCGGCCCTTGTGCATCAGCACGAGGACGATCATGAGCAGGCTGCTCAGGGCGAGCAGCACGGAGAACGCGATGACCACGTCGCTCCCTTTCGGTCAGGACCCCTGGAGGTCTGGCATGTCGTAGAACCGGGCGATCCCGGCGAACTCCTCCGCGACCAGACTCGCCCCGCCGACCAACGCTCCGTCGACATCGGGCTTCGCCATGATCGCGGCCACGTTCGCCGCCTTGACCGATCCGCCGTAAAGGATACGTGTCTGCTGGGCCGCCTCGGTACCCCAGGTCTCCGCGAGTCGTCCACGGATGGCCGAGCAGACCTCCTGGGCGTCCTCGGGAGTGGCGACCTCGCCCGTGCCGATGGCCCAGACCGGCTCGTACGCGATGACGAGACCGGCGACCTGCTCGGCCGTGAAGCCGGCCAGCGAGCCGTCGACCTGGGCCAGCGTGTACGCCACGTGCTCGCCGGCCTGACGGACCTCGAGGCCCTCGCCCACGCACACGATGGGCGTCATGCCCGCCGCGAGCGTCTTGGCGGCCTTCGCGTTCACGAGCTCGTCCGACTCACCGTGGTACTCACGACGCTCGGAGTGGCCGACGACGACGTACGAGCAGCCCAGCTTGGCCAGCATGGCCGCCGAGATCTCGCCCGTGTACGCGCCGCCGTCGTGCGCCGAGACGTCCTGGGCGCCGTAGCCGATCGGCAGCTTGTCGCCGTCGATCAGCGTCTGCACGCTGCGCAGGTCGGTGAACGGCGGGATCACGACGACCTCGCTCTTGGCGTGGTCGTGCTTCTTGTCCGACAGGGTCCACGCCAGCTTCTGGACCAGGACCACCGCCTCCTGGTGGTTCAGGTTGGACTTCCAGTTGCCCGCCATCAGGGGCGTACGGCTCATGACGCCACCGCCTTGGGAGAAGTGCAGTGTGGCAGTGCCGTCATTCGTGTCCTCATGTTCGCTCGCTGGCGCTCGCTCATGCGTTCTCCTCCAGTACCGCCAGGCCCGGCAGGGTCTTGCCCTCCAGGTACTCCAGGCTCGCGCCGCCGCCGGTCGAGATGTGACCGAACTGGTCGTCGCTGAAGCCGAGCTGGCGCACGGCCGCGGCCGAGTCGCCGCCGCCGACGACCGACAGGCCGTCGACCTCGGTGAGCGCCTGCGCCACCGTGCGGGTGCCGGCCGCGAACGCCGCCATCTCGAACACGCCCATGGGGCCGTTCCAGAACACCGTCCTCGCACCGCGCACGACCTCGGCGAACGCCTCGGCCGACTCGGGGCCGATGTCCAGGCCCATCTGGTCGTCGGGGATCGCGTCCACCGTGACGGTGGTGGCCGGGGCGTCGGCCTTGAACTCCGGCGCCACGACGACGTCGGTGGGCAGCACGATCGACACGCCCAGCTCCTGCGCCCGCTCGAGGTAGCCCTTCGCCACCTCGATCTGGTCCTGCTCGAGCAGGGAGGAGCCGACCCCGTGGCCCTGGGCCGCGAGGAACGTGAAGACCATGCCGCCGCCGATGACGAGCGTGTCGGCCTTGGTCAGCAGGTGGTCGATGACCCCCAGCTTGTCCGAGACCTTCGAGCCGCCGAGCACGACCGCGTACGGCCGCTCGGGCGACTCGGTGAGGCGCTGGAGCACCTCGACCTCGGCCTGCACGAGGCCGCCGACGGCCGACGGCAGCCGCTCGGCGACGTCGTACACACTGGCCTGCTTGCGGTGGACGACGCCGAAGCCGTCCGAGACGAAGACGTCGGCGAGCGACGCGAGCTGGTCGGCGAACTCGCCGCGCTCGGCGTCGTCCTTGCTGGTCTCGCCGGCGTTGAACCGGACGTTCTCCAGCAGGGCGACCTCGCCGTTCTTGAGCTCCTGGGCGGTGCGCTGCGCGTCGACGCCGACGGTGTCGGACGCGAAGCGCACGGTCTGGCCGAGCAGCTCGCTCAGGCGCGCCGCGACGGGCGCCAGCGAGTACTGCGGATCGGGCTCGCCCTTCGGCCGGCCCAGGTGCGCGGCCACGAGGACGCGCGCTCCCTGGTCGAGCAGCCGCTGGATCGTCGGGACGCTCGCGCGCACGCGGCCGTCGTCGGTGATGGTGGCACCGTCGAGCGGCACGTTCAGGTCACTGCGGACCAGGACGCGCTTGCCCTTCAGATCGCCCAGGTCGTCGATCGTCTTCACGGAGGACCTCAGAGCGAGGAGCCGACGAGCGACGTCAGGTCGACGAGGCGGTTGGAGTAGCCCCACTCGTTGTCGTACCAGCCGACGACCTTCACGAGGTCACCGGTGACCTTGGTCAGCGGCGCGTCGAAGATGCACGAGTGCGGGTCGGTGACGATGTCGGTGGAGACGATCGGGTCCTCGTTGTACTTGAGGTACGTCGAGCCCTCGGCGGCCTTGCGGACGATCTCGTTGATCTCCTCGACCGAGGTCTCACGGCTGGCCGTGAACGTCAGGTCGGTGGCCGAGCCGGTGGGGGTGGGGACGCGCAGCGCGTAGCCGTCGAGCTTGCCCTTCAGCTCGGGCAGCACGAGGCTGACGGCCTTCGCGGCGCCCGTGGAGGTCGGGACGATGTTGAGGGCGGCGGCGCGGGCGCGACGCAGGTCCTTGTGCGGGGCGTCCTGCAGGTTCTGGTCCTGCGTGTAGGCGTGGATCGTGGTCATGAGGCCACGCTCGATGCCGATGCCGTCGTTGAGGGCCTTGGCCATCGGCGCGAGGCAGTTCGTGGTGCAGGAGGCGTTCGAGATGATCGTGTGGGCGCTCGGGTCGTACAGGTCGTCGTTGACGCCCATGACGATCGTGATGTCCTCGTTCTTGGCCGGGGCCGAGATGATGACTTTCTTCGCGCCGCCGTCGATGTGCGCCTTGGCCGCCGTCGCGTCGGTGAAGAAGCCCGTGGACTCGACGACGATGTCGGCGCCGACCGAGGCCCAGTCGAGGTTCGCGGGATCGCGGTCCTCGAAGGCGACGATCTTCTGGTCGCCCACGTAGATCGCCGTGTCGTCGAAGTTCACGTCGGCGTCGAGGCGACCCAGGATCGAGTCGTACTTGAGCAGGGTGGCCAGCGTCTTGTTGTCGGTGAGGTCGTTGACGGCGACGATCTCGACGTCGGTGCCGGCGGCACGAACCGCGCGGAAGAAGTTACGGCCGATGCGGCCGAATCCGTTGATGCCTACGCGAACAGTCACGGGTTGCTCCTGGGTTGCCGGGTGGAAGTCTCGTTACGTCCTCACCCTACCGAGAGCGCCCGTCACATCGCACCGGGCGTCGCCGCTCGCGAGATCTCAACCGTCGGCGTACTGATCGGGGTTGAGCCCCGCCTCGGTGTCGTCGATCCCGAGGTCGTGCGCCCGCTTGTCGGCCATCGCCAGCAGGCGGCGGATCCGGCCCGCGATCGCGTCCTTGGTCAGCGGCGGCTCGTGCAGCTGGCCGAGCTCCTCCAGACTGGCCTCGCGGTGCTGCACCCGCAGCTCGCCGGCGAGGCGCAGGTGGTCGGGCACCTCCTCCGCCAGGATGTCGAGCGCGCGCTGGGCGCGAGCGCCGGCGGCGACGGCCGCGCGGGCCGAGCGGCGCTGGTTGGCGTCGTCGAAGTTGGCGAGACGGTTGGCGGTGGCGCGCACCTCGCGGCGCATCCGACGCTCCTCCCACGCCAGCAGCGTCTCGTGGGCGCCCAGTCGGGTGAGGAGCGCGCCGATGGCCTCGCCGTCGCGGATGACGACACGGTCGCCACCGCGGACCTCGCGGGCCTTGGCCGAGACGCCGACGCGCCGGGCGGCACCCACCATCGCGAGGGCGGCCTCGGGGCCGGGGCAGCCGATCTCGAGCGCGGACGATCGACCCGGCTCGGTGAGGGAGCCGCGGGCCAGGAACGCGCCGCGCCACGCGGCGACGGCGTCGCACGAGGGACCCGAGACGACCTGGGGAGGGAGGCCGCGGACGGGGCGGCCGCCACCGTCGACGAGGCCGGTCTGGCGGGCGAGCAGCTCGCCTCCGCGCGCGATGCGCACGACGTAGAGCGTGGTCTTCCGGACCCCGGCGCCCTGCTGGACGATGATCTCGCTCTCGTGGCCGTAGACCTCGGCGATCTCCTGACGCAGGCGACGCGCGGCGGCGGCGGTGTCGAGCTCGGCCTCGATCACGATGCGGCCCGAGACGATGTGCAGGCCCCCGGAGAAGCGCAGCGTCGTCGAGACCTCGGCCTTGCGGCAGCACGCCTTCGTCACGGGGATGCGGGCCACTTCCGCCTTCACCTGAGCCGTCATCGCCATTACGTCATCAGCCTCCAGTCCAGCGGTCCCGAGTAGCCCGCTCGGGCCACTCTATGCCCGGGCTGGTGACGCGGGGGCGAACGTGGTGGCAAAGACCTCGGCCAGCGCGGCCGGATCGTGCTGGTCGGCCTGCTCGGTGGAGCGGACGTCGGCCGTGACGAGGCCCGCGCCCAGCTGCGCGGCGGCCCGCGTGAGGGCGTCCACGTCGCGCGCGGCGCGGGTGTCGGCCACGACGACGTCGAGGCGCAGGTCGGGCGCGTGCGCCGCGAGCACTTCGAGGTGCTCCTCGGGCGTCAGGTGCTCGGTCTCCCCCGGCTGTGCCACGAGGTTGAGCACGAGGGCGCGCTTCGCGGGCGTGCGCAGCAGCGCCTGGCGCAGCTGAGGCACGAGGAGGGTGGGCATGACGCTGGTGAACCAGGAGCCGGGCCCGATCGTGACCCAGTCGGCGGCCTCGAGCGCCGCGACGGCCTGCGGGCACGCCGGCGGGTCGCCGGGCTCCAGTCGGACGGCCTGGATCCGTCCGGGCGTCGTGGCGACCTCGGCCTGGCCGCGCACGACCTCGATCCGGGCGGGCGGGCCGAAGTCGACGTCGGCCTCGATGTCGAGCGGGATGTTGGCCATCGGCAGCACGCGGCCGCGCGCGCCGAGGAGCTCGGCCACGAGATCGAGGCCGGCGACCTGGTCGCGCTCCATGTCCCACAGCGCCGCGAGCAGCAGGTTGCCGACGGGGTGGCCGGCGAGCGGGCCCGCTCCCCCGAACCGGTGCTGCAGGATCTCGGCCCACGCCCGGCCCCAGTCGTCGTCGCCGCACAGGGCCGCCAGCGCCATGCGCAGGTCGCCGGGCGGAAGGATGCCGAACTCGGTGCGCAGGCGCCCCGACGAGCCGCCGTTGTCGGCGACCGTGACGATGCCGGTGAGCCGACTCGTGACGTGCCGCAGCGCCGACAGCGTGGCCGCCAGGCCGTGCCCTCCCCCGAGCGCGACCACGGCGGGCCCCCCGGCCCGCTCGGTGGTCACTCGCGTCCCAGGTCGCGGTGGACGACGAGCGTCCGGACGTCGCGCGTGCGAAGTCGCTCCGAGAGGGCCTCGGCCATCGCGACGCTGCGGTGGCGGCCGCCGGTGCAGCCGATGCCGACCGTGAGGAAGAGCTTGTCCTCCTGCAGGAAGCCGTTGGTGATCATCGAGAGCAGCTCGACGTAGCGGTCGAGGAACTCCTGCGACCGCTCCTGCTTGTAGACGTACTCGCGCACGGGCTCGTCCTGGCCGCTGAGGGGACGCAGGTCGTCGACCCAGAACGGGTTGGGCAGGAAGCGCATGTCGGCGACCATGTCGGCGTCGATCGGGATGCCGTACTTGAAGCCGAACGACACGATCGTGACGTGCAGGCCGCGCTCGTCCTCCACCTCGAAGGCCTGGCGGACCCGGTGGGCCAGCTGGTGCACGTTGAGCCGGCTGGTGTCGATGACGAGGTCGGCACGGCCGCGAATCGTGCGCAGCAGCTCGCGCTCGCGGACGAGGCCGTCCATGAGGCGGCCCTGGCGGCTCAGCGGGTGGGGGCGGCGCGCCGCCTCCTGGCGGCGGACGAGCACCTCGTCGGCGGCCTCGAGGTAGAGCGTGCGCACGCGGACACCGAGGTCGTGGACGGATTCGATCGCGTCGACGAGGCCGAAGAAGAACGTGCGGGAGCGCGAGTCGACGACGACGGCGAGCCGGTCGATGTCCTCGGCCGCGTCGACCGAGCTGACGAGGTCGTTGAGCATGCCCGGGGGCAGGTTGTCGACCACGTAGTAGCCGAGCTTCTCGAGCGCCTTGGCCGCGGTGCTGCGGCCGGCGCCGGTCATCCCGGTGACGAGGACGAACTCGGTGAGCTTGGTCATGGTCGGGTCTCATCCTCCAGGATCTCGCCGGTGGCCATGTTGACGGCCGGGGCCGGCGACTCCCCCTCGTGGAGTGCCGCCACGATGGATTCTGCCGTAGCCGGGCCGATCCCGGGGACGATGGTGATCTCCTCCGCGGTCGCGGCGCGCAGCTTCTTCACCGAGCCGAAGTGCTTCATGAGCGCGCGGCGGCGGGTCTCGCCGAGTCCGGGGACGGGATCGAGCAGGCTCTCGACCATCGACTTGCTGCGGCGCTGGCGGTGGTGCGTGATCGCGAACCGGTGCGCCTCGTCGCGCACGCGCTGGAGCAGGTAGAGGCCCTCGCTGGTGCGCGGCAGGATCACGGGGTCCTCGTCGTCGGGCAGCCAGACCTCCTCGAGGCGCTTCGCCAGGCCGCACAGCGCCACGCCGGTGATGCCGAGGGCGTCCATGGCCTGCTGGGCCGCCGCGACCTGCGGCGGTCCACCGTCGACCACGACCAGCGACGGGGCGTAGGCGAACCGGCGCGGTTTGCCGGTCTCGGGGTCGATCCCCGGCTCGGCGTCCTCGCCCTGGCGCTCGACCGCGCGCAGGTGGTGGGCGAACCGGCGGGTGATGACCTCGTGCATGGCGGCGACGTCGCTCTGGCCCTCGTGACGCACGGTGAACCGGCGGTACTCGGACTTGCGCGGCAGGCCGTCCTCGAAGACGACCATCGACGCGACGATCTCGGTGCCCTGCAGGTTCGAGACGTCGAAGCACTCGATCCGCAGCGGCGGCGTGGGCAGGTCGAGCGCCAGCTGGATCTCCTCCAGGGCGCGGCTGCGGGTGGTGAGGTCGCCGGAGCGCTTGAGCTTGTGGCGGGCGATGGCCTGCTTGGCGTTCTGCTCGACCGTCTCGAGCAGGGCGCGCTTGTCGCCGCGTTGCGGGACTCGCACCGTGACCTTCGCCCCGCGTCGCTCGGTGAGCAGCTCGGCGACGGCGTCGTGGTCGGCCGGCAACTCGGGCACGAGCACCTCGCGCGGGATCGCCGACGGCGTGACATCGGCGTAGAGGGTCATGAGGGCGTTCTGCACGAGCTCGGGCAGGCCGGCGTCGTCGCCCTTGTCGGCCACCCAGCCGCGCTGCCCGCGGATGCGGCCCCCGCGGACGTTGAAGATCTGGACGGCGACCTCGAGCGGATCGTCGACGAAGCCGAGGACGTCGGCGTCGGTGCCGTCGCGCAGCACGACCGACTGCTTCTCCAGGACGCGCCGCATCGCCATGAGGTCGTCGCGGTACTTGGCGGCGAGCTCGTACTCCTGATCGGCCGCGGCGTCGCGCATGCGCTGCTCGATGCCGCGCTCGAACCCGGCGGTCTGGCCGCCCATGAACGACAGGAAGTCGTTGACGATGTCGCGGTGCTCGTCGGGCGAGACGCGACCGACGCAGGGCGCCGAGCACTTGCCGATGTCGCCGAGCAGGCACGGACGCCCGGCGGCCTTGGCGCGCTTGAAGACGCCGGCGCTGCACGAGCGCATGGGGAACACGCGCAGCAGCGTGTCGACGGTGTCGCGGATCGCCCACGCGTGGCCGTACGGGCCGAAGTACCGCACGCCCTTCTTCTGGGCGCCACGCATCACCAGGACGCGCGGGATCTCCTCGCCCACCGTGACCGCGAGCCACGGGTAGGACTTGTCGTCGCGGTACTTGACGTTGAACCGCGGGTCGAACTCCTTGATCCAGGAGTACTCGAGCGCGAGCGCCTCGACCTCGGTGTTGACGACCGTCCAGTCGACCGAGGCGGCCGTGGTGACCATCTGGTGCGTGCGCGGGTGGAGGTTCCCGAGGTCCTGGAAGTACGAGCTCAGCCGCGGCCGCAGGCTCTTGGCCTTGCCGACGTAGATGACGCGGCCCTGCTCGTCGCGGAACCGGTAGACCCCCGGGTCGGTGGGGATCTCACCGGGCCGCGGACGGTAGGTGGACGGGTCAGCCATGACTCGGGCCCTCCCCCGCCGTCACGACAGCAGCGGCGCGAGGAACCGGCCGGTGTGCGAGTCGGGGTGCGCCGCGATCTGCTCCGGGGTGCCCTGTGCGACGACGGTGCCGCCACCGCTGCCGCCCTCGGGACCCATGTCGACGATCCAGTCCGAGGCCTTGATGACGTCGAGGTTGTGCTCGATCACGATGACCGAGTTCCCCGCGTCGACGAGGCGCTGCAGCACGATCAGCAGCTTGCGGATGTCCTCGAAGTGCAGGCCCGTCGTGGGCTCGTCGAGGACGTAGACCGTGCGACCCGTGGACCGCTTCTGCAGCTCGGAGGCCAGCTTGACGCGCTGCGCCTCGCCACCCGACAGCGTGGGCGCGGGCTGGCCGAGCCGGACGTAGCCCAGCCCGACGTCGACGAGGGTGCGCAGGTGCCGTGCGATCGCGGGGATGGCCTCGAAGAACTCGACGCCCTCCTCGATCGGCATGTCGAGGACCTCGGCGATCGTCTTGCCCTTGTAGCGGACCTCGAGGGTCTCGCGGTTGTAGCGCGCGCCGTGGCAGACCTCGCACGGCACGTACACGTCGGGCAGGAAGTTCATCTCGATCTTGATCGTGCCGTCGCCGTGGCACGCCTCGCAGCGGCCGCCCTTGATGTTGAACGAGAAGCGGCCCTGCTGGTAGCCGCGCATCTTCGCCTCGGGCGTCTGCGCGAACAGTTTGCGGACGTGGTCGAACACGCCCGTGTACGTGGCCGGGTTGGACCGCGGGGTGCGGCCGATCGGCGACTGATCGACGTGGATGACCTTGTCGACGTGCTCGGTGCCCTCGATCGTGCGGTGACGACCCGGGATCGTGCGCGCCTTGTAGATCTGGCGCGCGAGCGAGGTGTAGAGGATGTCGTTGACGAGCGTGGACTTGCCCGAGCCGGAGACGCCGGTGACCGAGACCAGCTGGCCCAGCGGGAACGCGACGTCGACGTTCTTCAGGTTGTTCTCGCGGGCGCCCTTCACGACGAGCTGGCGGCCCTTGTCACGCGGACGGCGGACCTCGGGCACGGGGATCGACTGGCGACCCGACAGGTAGGCGCCGGTGAGCGAGTCGGGGCTGGCCAGCAGCTCCTCGACCGGACCGGACACGATGACCTGGCCGCCGTGCTCGCCGGCACCGGGGCCGATGTCGACGACCCAGTCCGAGGCGCGCACCGTGTCCTCGTCGTGCTCGACGACGATGAGCGTGTTGCCGAGGTTCTTCAGCCGCACGAGGGTCTCGATGAGGCGGTGGTTGTCGCGCTGGTGCAGGCCGATCGAGGGCTCGTCGAGCACGTAGAGCACGCCGACGAGGCCGGCGCCGATCTGCGTGGCCAGACGGATGCGCTGGGCCTCGCCACCGGACAGCGAGCCGGCCGCGCGGTCGAGGGCCAGGTAGTCGAGGCCGACGTCCAGCAGGAAGCGCAGGCGCTCGTGGATCTCCTTGAGGACGCGCTCGCCGATCTGCCGCTCGCGGTCGTTCATCACGAGGTCCTGCAGGAAGTCGGCCGCCTCGGCGATCGACAGGTGGCAGACCTCGGCGATGTTCATCGCGCCGAACCGCTCGGACTCGAGCGTGACGGCCAGGATGACGGGCTTGAGGCGGGTGCCCTTGCAGGTGGGGCACGGGACCTCGCGCATGAAGCCCTCGAGGCGGTCGCGGCTGGTGTCGGAGTCGGTCTCGGAGTGGCGGCGCTCGACGAACGCCTTGGCGCCCTCGAACTCGGCCCAGTACGAGCGCTGCCGGCCGTAGCGGTTCTTGTACTGGACGTGCACCTTCGTGGAGTGCCCGTTCAGCAGGGCGTCCTGGAACTCGGGCTCGAGGTCGCTCCACTTCGTGTCGACGTCGAAGCCGAGCTCGTCGCCGAGCGAGCGCATGAGACGCAGGAAGTAGTCGGAGACCTGCGTGTAGGTCCACGCGGTGATGGCGCCCTCGGCGAGGGTCTTGTCAGGGTCGGGCACGAGCAGCTCGGCGTCGACCTCCTTGCGCGAGCCGAGCCCGTGGCACTCGGGGCAGGCGCCGTAGGGCGCGTTGAACGAGAACGAGCGCGGCTCGAGCTCGTCGACCTGGAGCGGGTGGTCGTTCGGGCAGGCGAGGCGCTCGGAGAAGCGGCGACGCCGCCCCGGGTCGTCCTCCTCGAGGCCGACGTAGTCGATGATGACGATGCCGTCGGCCAGGCCGAGCGCGGTCTCGACCGACTCGGTGAGGCGCTGCTTCGAGGAGGGCTTCACGGTGAGGCGGTCGACGACGACCTCGATCGTGTGCTTCTTCTGCTTCGCGAGCTTGGGCGGCTCGTCGGCGAGCATGATCGTCTCACCGTCGACGATCGCCCGGCTGAAGCCGGACTGCTGCAGCTGGCGGAACAGGTCGAGGTACTCGCCCTTGCGGCCGCGGATGACCGGCGCGAGCACCTGGAAGCGGGTGCCCTCCTCGCCGGCCTGGATGCGGTCGACGATCTGCTGCGGCGTCTGCCGAGCGATCGGCTCGCCGCACGTGGGGCAGTGGGGGCGGCCCGCGCGAGCGTAGAGCAGGCGCAGGTAGTCGTAGACCTCGGTGATCGTGCCGACCGTGGACCGCGGGTTGCGGGACGTGGACTTCTGGTCGATCGACACCGCCGGGGACAGGCCCTCGATGAAGTCGACGTCGGGCTTGTCCATCTGGCCGAGGAACTGGCGCGCGTACGCGGACAGCGACTCGACGTAGCGGCGCTGGCCCTCCGCGAAGATGGTGTCGAAGGCCAGCGACGACTTGCCGGAGCCGGACAGCCCCGTGAAGACGATGAGGGAGTCACGGGGCAGATCGACGGAGACATCCTTGAGGTTGTGCTCGCGCGCACCCCTCACAACGAGACGATCGGTCACCCGACAAGCCTACTGAGGAGCCCTGACAGAAACCTCTCGACGAGTAGGGTCGGGAGCATGACGTACACGGGAGAGGTCACGGTCGGCGGCGCGCCCGACACCCGCGAGGCCGGCGACCTGGTGATCACGAAGATCGCCGTGGGACCGATGGCCAACAACGCCTACCTGCTGCGCTGCGCGCTCACCGGCGAGCAGGTGCTGATCGACGCCGCCGCCGAGGCGCCGCGCCTGCTGGAGCTCATCGGCGACGGTGGCCTGGCCCGCGTCATCACGACCCACCGGCACGCCGACCACTGGGGAGCCCTCGAGGAGGTCGTCCGCGCGACCGGTGCCGAGACGGTGGCCGGCGAGGACGACGCCGACGAGCTGCCGGTCGACGTCGACGTCCGGGTCCGCACCGGCGCCCGCGTTCGCGTCGGCTCGTGCGAGCTCGAGGTCATCGAGGTCGTGGGCCACACGCCCGGCTCGATCGTGCTGGTCTACGACGACCCCGACGGCGTGACCCACCTGTTCACCGGCGACTCCCTCTTCCCCGGCGGCGTCGGTCGCACGTGGTCCCCCGACGACTTCATGCGGCTGTGCGGCGACGTCGAGTCGAAGATCTTCGCGCGCTTCGACGACGACACGTGGTTCTACCCGGGCCACGGCGACGACTCCACGCTGGGCGCCGAGCGCCCGAGCCTTCCGGACTGGCGCGCCCGCGGCTGGTGACCGTCAGAGGGTGACGGGCAGGGACTCGATCCCGAACACGAAGCTGAGCTGGCGGAACTCCAGCTCGGACTCCGGCACCGCGAGGCGCAGGTCGGGGAACCGCCGCAGCAGCTTCGGCAGGGCGATGCGCAGCTCCATGCGAGCCAGCTCGGCGCCGATGCAGCGGTGGATGCCGTGGCCGAAGGCCAGGTGTCCGCTCGACGGGATCCGCAGCGGGTCGAACGTGTCGGGGGCCAGGCCGGCGTTGGCCTCGTCGCGGTTGGCCGCGCTGAGCGACACGAGGAGCACGTCGCCGGCCTTGACCTGCGTCCCGAACAGCTCCATGTCCTGCTTCGCGAAGCGCGGGAACGCGACCTGGACCACCGAGAAGTAGCGCAGCAGCTCCTCGATCACACGGTCGAGCGTCTCGCGGTTGCCCGAGCGGACGAGGTCGGCGTAGGCCGGGTCGCGCGACAGCATGATCGTGCTGAGCGCGATCATGCCGGCGGTGGTCTCGTAGCCGCCGGTGAAGACCCCGTCGGCGAGACCCGCGAGGTCGCGGTCGCTGATGAGCTCGCCCTCGTCGCGGATGATCTGCCCGATCAGGCCGGGGCCGGGCTCCTTGCGCTGGCGGGCCACCGCCTCGAACAGGAACTCGCGCTGCTCGGAGACGGCGCCGAAGGCCGCCGCTCCCCCGTTCGTGGCGTCGAAGCGGGCGCTGCCGAGCTTGGAGAACGCCTGCGTGTCCTCGTAGTCGAGTCCCAGCAGGGCGCAGATCGTGTTGAACGGGATCGGGAACGCGAAGACCTCCGCCAGGTCGGCCTCGGGACCGGCCGCTTCGAGGTCGTCGAGGGCGCGGTCGACGATCTGCTCGATCAGCGGCTCCAGCCGCGCGAGGCGGCGCATCGTGAACTCGGGCGTGATGATCTTGCGCAGCCGCGTGTGCACGGGCGGGTCGGTGAAGCCGAGTCCCCCGATGTCGTCCGACGTGGCCGGGCCGTCCCCGGAGAATAGGTGCCGGATGTCGGTGGAGTAGGTGTCGCGCGCCGTGAGCACCTGGCGCGCCTGCTCGTGGCCCGTGACGAGGTAGGCGGTGAAGTCGAACGGCAGGTCGAGCCGGTGCAGCGGCTCCTCGCGGCGGATGCGGGCCATCTCGGGCACGGGGTCCAGACCGATGCGCTGCAGCGGCGCCTTCGTGGGCTCGGGGATGAAGGAGAAGCTGGCGAGGTCGATCCCGCGCTTGGCGACGTGCCGTCGGGCCACCGACGACAACACCTTGGAGCGGATTCCCCGCAGCAACTTCACCCGCACACGATAGTCCGTCGAGGGGTCCGGATCCGGCATGGGTTGCCGGATCGGGCCCACGGGTCGACCCTGTAGGGAACTACGAGGGGGAGACATGTCGACCAGCACTGACGACCAGCCCACCGAGCTCAGGAGGGTCCTCGGACCCAAGCTGCTGCTGCTCTTCATCATCGGCGACATCCTCGGCACGGGCGTCTACGCCCTCACCGGACAGGTCGCGGCCGAGGTCGGCGGCGCCGCGTGGCTGCCCTTCCTCGTCGCGTTCGGCGTCGCGCTGCTGACCGCACTGTCCTACCTCGAGCTGGTCACCAAGTACCCGCAGGCCGCCGGTGCCGCGCTCTACGTCCACAAGGCGTTCGGCATCCACCTGTTCACGTTCATGGTGGCCTTCACGGTCATGTGCTCCGGCATCACGTCGGCCTCGACGGCCGCCCGCGCGTTCGCCTCGAACCTCGCCGTCGGCATCGACTGGAAGGCCTCGAACTTCGAGATCATGCTGATCGCGCTGGGCTTCATGCTGCTCGTGGCCGCGATCAACCTGCGTGGTGTGAGCGAGGGCGTCAAGACCAACGTCGTGCTGACGCTGATCGAGCTCTCGGGCCTGCTGCTGGTCATCCTCGTCGGCCTGTGGGCGATCGCCGGTGGCGACGCCGACTGGGGCCGCGTCGTCGCCTTCGAGACGCCCGACGACAAGAACGTCTTCCTCGCCGTCACCACGGCGACCTCGCTGGCCTTCTTCGCGATGGTCGGCTTCGAGGACGCGGTGAACATGGCCGAGGAGTGCCACGAGCCCAACCGCATCTTCCCCAAGATCATGCTGACCGGCCTGGGCGTCACCGGAGTGATCTACCTGCTGGTGTCCATCTGCGCCGTGGCGATCGTGCCCGTGGGCGAGCTGGCCGGCAACGACACCCCGCTGGTCACCGTGGTCGAGCGCGGCGCCCCCGACATCCCGATCGACCAGATCCTGCCGTTCATCTCGATGTTCGCCGTCGCGAACTCGGCGCTCATCAACATGCTGATGGCCAGCCGCCTGCTGTACGGCATGTCGAAGCAGGGCATCATCCCGCGCAGCATCTCCAAGGTGAGCAGCCGCCAGACCCCGTGGGCCGCCATCGTGCTCACGACGGCCCTCGCGCTGGGCCTGATCACGTACGTCTCGAACGCCAGCACCGAGGCCGTCGCGATCCTCGGCGGCACCACGAGCCTGCTGCTGCTGGCCGTCTTCGCAGTGGTGAACACCGCTGTGCTGGTGCTGCGCAAGGACCACGTGGAGCACTCGCACTTCTCGACCGCGGCGCCGATCGCCATCCTCGGCGTCATCACCTGCGTCTACCTGGTGACTCCCCTGTCGGGCCGTCCCGCGGAGCAGTACGAGATCGCCGGCGTGCTGCTGGTCATCGGCCTCGTGCTGTCGGTGCCGATGTACCTGCTGAGCCGCCGCCGGGGCGAGCGGCTGGAGGTGGGCTCGCCGGACGACCTGCCGCCCCACGACATCCCCTGACCCCCAGCCGCTCGGCGGCTGGCTCGCTTCCTAGTGGCCGCCGCCGACGCGCTCGGGGTACTTCTTGGAGTACCAGAGGCTGGCAACGGCCGTGATCGTCAGCGTCGCGATGATGACGCCCAGGCTGAGCAGCGTGGGCACCTCGGGCACCGGGACCGGGCCGATGTGGTGCACCGGCTCGCCGCCGTTGATGAACGGCAGCTCGTTCTCGTGCAGCGCGTGCAGCACCAGCTTGATGCCGATGTAGAACAGCAGGAACGCCAAGCCGTACGACAGGAACACGAGGCGCTGCAGCAGGTCGCCCAGCAGGAAGTACAGCTGGCGCAGACCCATCAGTGCGAACACGTTCGCGGTGAAGACGATGTAGGGCTCCTGCGTGAGCCCGAAGATCGCCGGGATCGAGTCGAGCGCGAACAGGATGTCGGTGGTGCCCAGCGCGATGATGACCAGCGCCATCGGCGTGATCGCACGACGGCCGTTCTCGCGGACGACCAGCTTCAGGCCGTCCCACGTGTCGCTCAGGTTGAAGCGCTTGCGCGCGAAGCGGACGACGGCGTTCTCGACGTCCTCGTCCTCGTCGTCGTTCTTGGCCAGCTTGATCGCGGTGTAGATCAGGAAGGCGCCGAAGATGTAGAACACCCACGAGAACTCGTTGATCGCCACGGCGCCGAGCGCGATGAAGATGCCACGGAACACCAGCGCCAGGATGATGCCGACGAGCAGCGCCTCCTGCTGGTACTTCCGCGGGACGGCGAAGCTGCTCATGATGATGATGAAGATGAACAGGTTGTCGATCGACAGGCTGTACTCGGTGAGCCAGCCCGCGTAGAACTCGATGCCGTACTGGTGGCCGTGGAACGACCAGACCCAGGCGCCGAAGGCGACGGCCAGGCCGATGTAGAACGACAGGTAGAGCGCGCACTCCTTGGTGGTGGGCTCGTGCGGCTTGCGGGCGATGACGATGATGTCGAACAGCAAGATGGCGATGGTCACCCCGATGGTGACACCCCACTCGAGCGTGCTGACGTTCACAGGCGGTCCTCTGTTCTCTCCGGGTCGGCTACGACTCGGAGGTCTCTTCCACCGGGCTGTGCAGCGAGCCGGTCCGGCGTCCCGGGGTGGTCGACGATGACCCCCGTGCTGACGAGACGCCGGTGATGGGAATACTCCCCTCCGCCGGAACAGTCTCGCAGCACGGTGGTGACAGCGCCAATTCAGGTGCCGGCGCCGAGCATGCCGCGCAGCTCACGCTTGAGCTCGCCGATCTCGTCGCGCAGGCGCGCGGCCACCTCGAACTGCAGGTCGGCCGCGGCCTGGTGCATCTGGTCGGACAGCTGGTCGATGAGCGCCGCGAGCTCGCCCGAGGGCAGGTCGGCGAGGTCCTTGGTGTGCTGGCCCAGCGGCACCGCCGCGCCCTTGCGCTTGTGGTCGCCGGTGGCGGCGAGCAGCGCGCGGGTGTCCTCGTCCTCGCGGGCGAGCATGTCGGTGATGTCGCCGATCTTCTTGCGCAGCGGCTGCGGGTCGATGCCGTTCGCCGTGTTGTAGGCGACCTGCTTCTCGCGGCGGCGGTTGGTCTCGTCGATCGCCGAGGCCATCGAGTCGGTGATCCGGTCGGCGTACATGATGACCTGGCCCGACACGTTGCGCGCCGCGCGGCCGATCGTCTGGATGAGCGAGCGGCCCGACCGCAGGAAGCCCTCCTTGTCGGCGTCGAGGATCGCCACGAGGCTGACCTCGGGCAGGTCGAGGCCCTCGCGCAGGAGGTTGATGCCGACGAGGACGTCGTACTCCCCCATCCGCAGCTCGCGCAGCAGCTCGACGCGGCGCAGCGTGTCGACCTCGCTGTGGAGGTAGCGGGTGCGGATGCCGGCCTCGAGCAGGTAGTCGGTGAGGTCCTCGGACATCTTCTTGGTCAGCGTGGTGACCAGGACGCGCTCGTTGCGCTCGACGCGGTCGTTGATCTCGCCGATGAGGTCGTCGATCTGGCCCTTCGTGGGTTTGACGATGACCTCGGGGTCGATCAGGCCGGTGGGGCGGATGACCTGCTCGACGACGTCGCCCTCGACCTTGTTCATCTCGTAGTCGCCCGGCGTGGCCGAGAGGTAGACGGTCTGGCCGATCCGCTGGAGGAACTCGGGCCACTTCAGCGGCCGGTTGTCCATCGCGCTGGGCAGCCGGAAGCCGTGCTCGACGAGCGAGCGCTTGCGGCTCATGTCGCCCTCGTACATCGCGCCGATCTGCGGGATCGTCACGTGCGACTCGTCGACGACGAGCACGAAGTCCTGCGGGAAGTAGTCGAGGAGGCAGTTCGGGGCCGAGCCCGGAGGGCGGCCGTCCATGTGCAGCGAGTAGTTCTCGATGCCGGAGCAGGTGCCGACCTGCTCCATCATCTCGAGGTCGTACGTGGTGCGCATGCGCAGGCGCTGGGCCTCGAGCAGCTTGTTCTCGCGCTCGAGCACCTCGAGGCGCTCCTCGAGCTCGAGCTTGATCCGCTCGATCGCCCGGGCCATCACCTCGGGGCCGGCGGCGTAGTGCGTGGCGGCGCCGACGTAGAGCTCCTGGTCGTCGCTGAGCACCTCGCCCGTGAGCGGGTGCAGGGTCATGAGGCGCTCGATCTCGTCGCCGAAGAACTCGACCCGCACCGCCATCTCCTGGTAGACGGGGAAGATCTCGACGGTGTCGCCCTTCACGCGGAACGTGCCGCGGGTGGAGCTGACGTCGTTGCGCACGTACTGCGCCTGGACGAGCGTGCGCAGCAGGTGGTCGCGACCCATCTCGTCGCCGACCTTGAACCCGATCATGCGGTTCAGGTACTCCTGCGCCGAGCCGAGGCCGTAGATGCACGACACGGTGGCGACCACGATGACGTCGCGCCGCGTGAGCAGCGACCACGTGGCCGAGTGGCGCAGCCGCTCGACCTCCTCGTTGATCGAGGAGTCCTTCTCGATGTAGGTGTCGCTCTGCGCGATGTACGCCTCGGGCTGGTAGTAGTCGTAGTACGACACGAAGTACTCGACGGCGTTGTTCGGCAGCAGCTCGCGCAGCTCGTTGGCGAACTGCGCGGCGAGGGTCTTGTTGGGCAGCATGACGAGCATCGGGCGCTGGAGCTGCTCGGCCAGCCAGGCCGTGGTGGCGGTCTTGCCGGTGCCGGTGGCGCCCATGAGGACGACGTCGTTCGTCCCGCCCTGGATGCGCTGCGTGATCTCGGCGATCGCGGCGGGCTGGTCGCCGGCGGGCTGGTACTCGGAGACGACCTCGAACGGCGCCACCTGCCGCGTGAGCTCGGAGACAGGTCTCATGCGTCGAGCCTACGGGCGAGGTCCGACATTTCGCGCGTCGGCGAGAGAGGACCGGTCAGCGCCTGACGCGGTACCGCAGGTACATCAGCCCGGCGGCGCACTCGCGGCTCTCGACGAGGTCGAGGTCGACCCGCCGGCGACCGTGCGAGAAGAAGGGGATGCCCCCGCCGACCAGGACCGGACTCACCCGCAGCCGGTACTCGTCGATGAGGTCGAGGTCGGCGGCCTGCGCGGCCAGCGTGGCGCCCCCGATCGCGATGTCACCGTCGCCCGGCTCGGCCTTGAGCCGCTCGATCTCCTCCTGCAGCGTGCCGGTGGCCAGCCGCGCGGCGCCCTGCACCTCGGTGAGCGAGCGCGAGAGGACGACCTTCGGCAGCGGGTTCCACCGCTCGGTCCACCGACGCTCCAGGTCGCTCAGGTCGGGGTCCTCGGCAGCCGTCTCCCAGTAGAGCATCGTCTCGTAGACCCGCCGGCCCATGAGGTGCGTGGAGACGCCCGCGATCTCGTCGAGCGAGATCTCCATGATCTCGGTGATCGTCTCGTCGGTCGCGCCCCAGTCGAAGGAGCCGTCGGGCCCGACGATGTAGCCGTCGAGCGTCAGTCCCATCGAGTACGTCACGTCGTGCATCGCGTCTCCCCTGCCGTCGGTCGTCCGAACGTACGACGCCGGGTCTCAGTCCGTCGAGGGGTCGGGCGCGATCCCGAGCGTGCGGATCGTGGTGGCCAGGCCCCGGTACTGACCGACGAGCAGCGTGAGCTCGATCGCCTGCGCCTCGTCCCAGTAGGCGCGCAGCCGAGCCCAGGTGGCGTCGTCGATGCCCTCGTGCGCGATCAGCTGGTCGGTGGCGGCGAGCAGCACGGCGTCCGAGGGCCTCCAGCCCTCGAGGCCGTCGGCACGCGTGCGCTCGATCTCCCCGGTCGTCAGTCCGGCGCGCCGGCCGAGTCGCACGTGGTGACGGCGCTCGTAGTCGCTGTCGCAGTGGTGCGCGACGCGCAGGATCACGACCTCGGTCTCGCGCCGCGGCAGGCGGCCGCGCAGCATGAGGGCCCCCGAGTAGAGGAGCCAGGCCCGGAACAACGAGCGGTTGCGGCCGAGCGTGGTGAACAGGTGGGCCTCACGCACGCCGGCCCCGCGGGACAGCGCCTTGCCGAGCAGGAAGTTCACGAGCCCGAGCTGGCGGCGGCCGCCCGGGGCGACGCGGGGCGCCCTCATCGGCCCGCTCCGGCCGTGGCCTTCGCCTCGGCCCGCGTGAGGCTGCGGTTGAGAAGCCGCATCACCGCCTCGTACCCCCACGGGAACCAGCGCTGCGCGTAGTGGCCGAGGCGGATGTCGCGCGAGGTGTAGACCCAGTAGCGCCGACGCTCGAGCCCCTTCACGATCGCGGCCGCGGCCTCGTCGGGCCTGATCGCGTGCCGCAGGAACCGGCGCTCCACGGCTTGCATCGACGGCGCCGAGCGGTCGACGCCGACCACCTCGAGACCCTCGACGAGCGGCGTCGCCACCGCGCCCGGGCACACGAGGCTCACGCCGATCCCGTGGCGGCGCAGGTCGAACCGCAGCACCTCGGAGACGCCCCGGAGGCCGAACTTGCTGGCGCTGTAGGCCGCGTGCCACGGCAGGCCGAAGATCCCCGCCGCGCTCGAGACGTTGACCACGTGTCCCCCGCGGCGCGCCTCGATCATGGCGGGCAGGAACGACGACATCACGTGCACCGGTCCCATGAGGTTCACGTCGATGAGCCGGCGCCAGTGCTCCTCCTGGAGCCGGTCGATGGTCCCCCAGATCGAGATGCCGGCGATGTTGAGCAGCACGTCGAGCGCGCCCACCTCCGCCCCGACCTCGGCGGCGAGGGCGCGCACGGCGTCGGCGTCGGTGAGGTCGACGGCACGCACCATGAGCACGCGTCCGCCCGCGGCACGCACCTCCTCAGCCGTCCGCTCGAGTCCCGCGGAATGGAGATCGGTGAGCACCAGGTGGGCCCCCTCCCGGCCGAGTGCGACCGCGGTGGCGGCGCCGATGCCCCCGGCCGCTCCCGTGACGAGGCACCGCTTCGTACGAATGTCCAACTTCCCCATGCCGTCACCCTAGCGGTGTCCTGCCTCACAGTTTCTGCCTCGGCGGGCCGACGCGGCCGGTGCAAACGCGGACCAGACCGATAGGGTCGGTGTCATGGCCATCGTCGAGCGCAGGGCGCAACGCACGCGCGAGATCCTCGATGCGACCCGCGCGCTCTTCGACGAGCGACGCATGCGGGACGCGCAGATCGAGGACATCGCCCGGGCCGTCGGCATCAACCGCGCGATCATCTACCGCCACTTCACCACGAAGGAAGAGCTCTTCGCGATGACGCTGGTGGACTACCTCAACCAGCTCGAGTCGCGGCTGGCCAAGTCCGACGACCCCGAGCTGACCCCGGGCCAGCGGATCGACACCATCACCGTGGAGTTCCTCTCCTACGGCACCGAGTACCCGGCCTTCGTCGACTGCGCGCAGTCCCTGCTGCGCCACCGCGGCTCCGAGCTGCTGGAGCAGATCAGCCTCGAGCGGCTCACCGAGCTGGGCGCGGCGATCAACCGCTGCTTCGACCACATCACGTCGGCGATCGAGGCGGGCAACGCTACCGGCGAGTTCGACGTCAAGGACCCCGAGCTCATCGCGAACATCATGTACACGCAGGGCCTCGGCATCCTGAACCTCGTGACCTTCCAGCGCTCGATCCGCGAGCTCAACTCCGGGCTGCCCACGATGGAGCACCTGCCCACGACCGAGGTCCTCGACCTCGCGAAGCGGTCGGTGCGCGCCATCGTCGAGCGCCCGGACTGACCCTCCCCCAGACGCGAAGCGGGGCCGGTGGCTGATGCCACCGGCCCCGCTGTCGTTCGTGCGTCAGCGCTCGAGGATCGCCACGACGCCCTGACCGCCGGCGGCGCAGATCGAGATCAGGCCACGGCCCGATCCCTTCTCCTCCAGCAGCTTCGCGAGGTTGGCGATGATGCGGCCGCCCGTGGCCGCGAACGGGTGCGCGGCGGCGAGCGACGAGCCCTTGACGTTCAGCTTGTCGCGGTCGATCGAGCCGAGCGGGCTGTCGAGGCCGAGGCGCTGCTTGCAGAAGTCCGCGTCCTCCCACGCCGCGAGGGTCGACAGCACCTGGCCGGCGAACGCCTCGTGGATCTCGTAGAAGTCGAAGTCCTGCAGGGTCAGGCCGTTGCGCTCGAGCATCCGCGGCACCGCGTAGGCGGGCGCCATGAGCAGGCCCTCGCCACCGTTGACGTAGTCGACGGCCGCGGTCTCGTAGTCGACGAGGAACGCCTTGACGTCCCAGCCCCGACGCGCGGCCTCCTCCTCCGAGGCCAGCAGCGCGACGGAGGCGCCGTCGGACAGCGGCGTGGAGTTGCCGGCCGTCATCGTGGCGGCGTCGCCCAGCTGCCTGCCGAAGACGGGCTTGAGCTTGGCGAGCTTCTCGACGGTGGAGTCGGGGCGCAGGTGGTTGTCGCGCTCGACGCCGTTGTAGGGCGTGACGAGGTCGTCCTGCCAGCCCGACTCCCACGCAGCGGCCAGGTTCTGGTGCGAGCGCGCGGCGAGCTCGTCCTGCGCCTCGCGGGTGATGCCCCACTCATGCGTGGTGAGCGCCTGGTGGTCGCCCATCGACAGGCCCGTGCGGGGCTCGGCGTTGCGCGGCTGGTCGGGCGCGAGGTGGCTCGGGCGGATCTTGCCGAACAGCTTGAGCAGGGCCTTCTTGTCGCCCTTGGCGTTGGCCTGGTTGGCCTGCAGCAGGATCCTGCGCAGCTTGTCGTTGACGGCCAGCGGCGCGTCGGACGTGGTGTCGGTCCCGCCGGCGATGCCGAACTCGATCTTGCCCAGGGCGATCTTGTTGGCGACCTGGAACGCGGCCTGCAGGCCCGTGCCGCACGCCTGCTGGATGTCGGTGGCGGGCGTCGCGGGCGAGAGCTTGGAGCCCAGGACGACCTCGCGGGTGAGGTTGAAGTCGCGCGCGTGCTTCAGGACGGCTCCGGCGACGACCTCGCCGGCGCGCTCGCCCTCGAGGCCGAAGCGCTCGACGAGCCCGTCGAGGGCGGCGGTCAGCATGTCCTGGTTGGAGACGCCCGTGTAGACGGTGTTGGACCGCGCGAACGGGATCCGGTTGCCGCCGATGACGGCGACGCGGCGGATGGTGGCGGCGTCCTGGGAGGCGGCCTTCGAGGCCTTCGTGGAGGGCTTGTCAGCCATGAGGAACCTTTCGTCTGCGACCTTCGTCGCTTTCCTTTGCCGTGGCGCTGTCGTGCAGGCTAGAGTCACCTTAACGCGTTCAGATACCGATGGTATCTGAGAGATCCGAGAGATAGGACACACCCTGCGATGAGCGACCGTTACAAGTCGATGGTCCAGAACCCGATCGGTCAGTTCCTGGTGAAGAACCTGGGCCTGCCGAATCCGCCGGAGCTGGAGCGCTACCGCGGCGGCGCGCTGGTCGACGGTCCCGTCCTGATCGGTGGCGCCGGCCTGGTCGCCGAGTCCCTCCCGGGTCTGCTCAAGGGCGCCGGCATCGACACCACCACCGTGCGCGCCGAGGGTCGTCGCTACAAGGGCCTCGTCTTCGACGCCTCGATCATCGACTCCGCCGCCGGCACCGTCGCGCTCCAGGAGTTCTTCACGCCCGTCCTGCGCAGCCTCGCGTCCAGCGCCAAGATCGTCGTCGTCGGCGTGCTGCCCGAGCGCGCCGGCTCGGTCGGCGCCGCCATCGCGCAGCGCGGCCTCGAGGGCTTCGTGCGCTCGCTGGGCAAGGAGATCGGCGCCAACGGCAGCACGGCCAACCTCGTGTACGTCACGCCCGAGTCGAAGGACGCGATCGGCTCCACGCTGCAGTTCCTGCTCTCGCCGAAGTCCGCGTTCGTCGACGGCCAGGTCGTCCGCCTCGGCACCACCGACCTCGTCGAGGCCGACTCCCCCGCCGACCCCGCGCTCCCGCTGGCCGGGAAGGTCGCCCTCGTCACCGGTGCCTCGCGTGGCCTCGGCGCCGCGATGGCCCGCACCCTGCACCGCGACGGCGCCACGATCATCGGCCTCGACGTCCCGCCGCTGCAGGCCGACCTCGACGCGCTGATGGAGGAGCTCGGCGGCTCGTCGATCGTCTGCGACATCACCGCCGACGACGCGCCCGAGACGATCGCAGCCGGCCTCGGCGACGGCGTCGACCTCGTGGTGCACAACGCGGGCATCACGCGGGACAAGCGCCTCAAGAACATGAAGTCCGAGAACTGGGCGAAGGTCGTCGACATCAGCGTCGGCGCCCCCGAGCGCATCACGGCCCACCTGCTCGAGCAGAAGCTCATCCGCCCCGGCGGTCGCGTCATCGGCATCTCGTCGATCGCCGGCATCGCGGGCAACAACGGCCAGACCAACTACGGCACGGCCAAGGCCGGCGTCATCGGCTTCGTCCAGGCGCTCGCCCCGCAGGTGGCCGGCGACGGCATCACGGTCAACGCGATCGCGCCGGGCTTCATCGAGACCGACATGGTCAAGACGATGCCGCTGGGCATCCGCGAGGCCGGGCGCCGCCTCAGCTCGCTGTCGCAGGGCGGGCAGCCCGTCGACGTCGCCGAGGCGATCGCCTGGTACTGCCACCCCGGCTCGTCCGCGATCTCGGGGAACGTCGTGCGCGTGTGCGGCCAGGGCTTCCTCGGGGCCTGACATGAGCACCCGCACCTACGAGAAGGCCCCCGCGGGCCTGCCGCTCATGCTCAAGGCGGCGCTGCCGGCGATCCCGGTCGTCGGCACGCTGCCGGGCATCAAGCACGAGAAGGGCGGTCTACCCGACGTCACGCTGCGGCGCACGCGGGTCGCCACCGACCTCGCCCACCTCGACCGCTACAACGAGGTCTGCGGCTTCTCGCGCGCGGACACGCTCCCGGCGACCTACCCGCACATCGCGGCCCACACGCTGCACCTGAGCCTCATGACGGACACGGCGTTCCCGTTCCCGCCGATGGGCGCGGTGCACCTGCGCAACCGCATCACGCAGCACCGTCCAATCGGCCGCGAGGAGATCTACGAGCTGTCGCTGCGCGCCACCTCCGACGACCCGCACCCGAAGGGCCGGCTCATCTCGCTGGTCAGCGAGGCGCACGTCGGCGGCGAGCTGGTGTGGGACGAGACGATGACCGTCCTGTTCCGCAGCCGTCACGGTGGCGACGAGCGCATGGTGCCGCCGCTGGCCGGCGTCGAGGCCCCGGAGGGGGTCGTGCACTGGAAGCTCGGCAGCGACCTCGGTCGTCGCTACGGCGCGGTCTCCGGCGACCGGAACCCGATCCACCTCTACCCGTGGACCGCCAAGGCGTTCGGGTTCCCGCGCCAGATCGCGCACGGCATGTGGACGAAGGCGCACAGCCTCGCCACGCTGCAGAACCGGCTGCCCGACGCCTACACGGTGGACGTCGAGTTCAAGAAGCCCGTCCTGCTGCCGTCCACCGTGGTGTTCGGCACCGAGTCCGAGGGCGAGGTGACGACCTTCGGCGTTCGCGACGCGCGGAAGTCCGTCCCGCACCTCGTCGGCCGGATCACTCCGGCCTGACCGCCCTCCGGCCCGGCGGGGTCAGCGCTGCTCGCGCGGCTTCGCCGGCCGGATCAGGCCCTCCTGGGCCACGGTGGCCACGAGGGTGCCGTCCTGCGTGAACACGCGCGCGGTGCTCAGTCCGCGGGCACCCGACGCCGACGGGGACGTCTGGTCGTACAGCAGCCACTCGTCGACGCGGAACGGGCGGTGGAACCACACGACGTGGTCGAGCGAGGCCGGCTGGACCTTCGGCGAGCTGATCACCAGGCCGTGCGGCACGAGCGACGCGCCCAGCAGGCTGAAGTCGCTGTAGTACGTGAACGCGGCACGGTGCAGCTCGGGATCGTCGGGCAGCCGGTCGCTGGCCTTGAACCACATCCGCTGCACGACGGGGACGTACGGGCGCGTGGGATCGTCCTCCGGGCGCGGATCGCCGACGTAGCGCATGTCGAAGCCGCCCCACTCCTGCTTCCACTGCTCGGCGCCGTCGGGGCTGATGTACTTCACCAGGTCGAACATCGACGTGGCGTCCTCCGGACCCGGCGTGGGCGGCAGGACGTCCTGGTGGTCCCAGCCCTCCTCGTCGCGCTGGAACGACGCGGTCATGTAGAAGATGACCTCGCCGTGCTGGCGCGCCGAGACCCGGCGCGTCGCGAAGGAGCGACCGTCGCGGACGCTCTCGACGTCGTAGATGATCGGGATGCTCGGATCGCCGCCCAGGATGAAGTAGGCGTGCAGCGAGTGCAGGTGCTTGCCGTCGGTGACGGTGTGCTGGGCCGCGCTCACGGCCTGCCCGGCCACCTGGCCGCCGAAGACGCGCTGCAGGCGCGACTTGCGGGGCTGTCCACCGCGGAAGAGGTTCACCTCGAGCTGTTCGATCTGGAGCAGTTCGACGAGTTCGTTCACGGAGGCAGGCACGATCGCGATCCTATCGAAGATCGGCTCCGCCACCGGGGCGCCGGCGGCCCCAGGTGGCGGTAACCGTGGTCACAGGACGGGTCTGAGGGTCAGCCCTGGTCGTCCTTGCGCTGCCTGGCCAAGAACTGCTCCAGCTGGCTGGCGAGCTCGTCGCCCGTGGGGAGGCTGGCGTCGTCGGCGAGCAGCGACTCGGCCGCGCCGCGGCTGAAGATGTCGTACTGCTCCTCGAGGCCGTGCAGCACCTGCTCACCGTCCTGCTCGGCGATCTGCTGCTCGATCTCGGTGATCGACTCGGGCTGGCGGGCGCGCAGCTCCTCGAGGTCGAGGTCGAGCCCCAGCCGCAGGCCGACCGCCTCGAGCAGCGCGAGCGCCGCCGTGGGGTACTCGACCTGGGCGAGGTAGTGCGGCACGTGCACGACGTAGCCGATCGCGTCGAGGCCGTGCTCGCGCATGCGGTACTCCAGCAGCGACTGCGCGGACGACGGCACCGAGACCTCGGCGTTCCAGAAGTTCTTCCGGTCGACCAGCTCGGGGCGCGTGCCGTGCATCGTCAGCAGCGGCGGCCGCGTGTGGGGCACGCCCATCGGCACTCCCCCGAGGCCCACCGTCAACGGGACGCCCAGCTCGGAGATGACGTCGATCGTCTCGGCCGCGAAGGCCTCCCAGCCGAAGTCCGGCTCGGGGCCGGCCAGCAGCAGGTAGGGCGTGCCGGCGCGATCGCGGTGGCGGGTGATCTGCAGGACCGGCTCGACGTAGTCCACGTAGTGGTCGCGCCGGAACGTGATCGGGGGTCGCCGCGCGCGGTAGTCCAGCATCGAGTCGAGATCGAACTCGTGGACCACCTCGGCGTCGGCGGTGCGCAGGTGCTCCGCCGCGAGGACGGAGGAGGATCCCGCGCTGAGGAAGCCGTCGAGGGCGACGATCAGCGGGATCGGGTCGCGCTCGTACTCATCGGAACGTCGTCGTGAAAACCACTTCCGCGTCAACGTCGGTCACCCTCGGAGAATTCCCGGAGCCGGCCGAGCGCGTCCTCGGCGATCGACTCGGCGGTCAGGCCCAGGCGCTTCAGGATGACGTCGCGCTTGGCGTGGTCGAGGAACTCCTGCTCGACCGCGTGGATGCGCACCGGGACGTCGAGGCCACGATCGCTCACGGCGTGCAGGATCGTGGAGCCCACACCGCCCTGGCGGCCGTTGTCCTCGATCGTGACGACGAGGCGGTGCTCGGCCGCGAGGTCGAGGACGGCCGGGTCGAGCGGCTTGATCCAGCGGGGGTCGACGGCCGTGGCGGGCACGCCCTCGGCCTCGAGGCGCTGGGCGACGTCGACGGCCGTGGCGGCCATCGTGCCCACGCCGACGACGAGGACCTCGGAGCCCTCGCTGCGGTGCAGGACGTCGACCGTGCCGACGCGGTCGATCGCCTCGAGGTCCGGAGCGACCGGGCCCTTGGCGAAGCGGACCACGCTGGGGGCGTCGTCGATCGTGACGGCCTCGCGCAGCAGCTCACGCAGGCGGCTGCCGTCCCGCGGGGCGGCCAGGTGCAGGCCGGGGACCAGCTGGAGCAGCGAGAGGTCCCACATGCCGTTGTGGCTGGCGCCGTCGTCGCCGGTGACGCCGGCGCGGTCGAGCACGAACGTGACGCCCAGGCGGTGCAGGGCGACGTCCATGAGGACCTGGTCGAAGGCGCGGTTGAGGAAGGTGGCGTAGACCGCGACGACGGGGTGCAGGCCGCCCATCGCCATCCCGGCCGCGCTCGTGACGGCGTGCTGCTCGGCGATGCCGACGTCGAGCACGCGGTCGGGGAACTTGTCGGCGAACGCGTCCAGGCCGGTGGGGTACAGCATCGCGGCGGTGATGCCCACGACGTCGGGGCGGTCGTCGGCGATGCGCACGATCTCGTCGCGGAAGACCGAGGTCCAGCCCGCCGGGGCGATGCTGATGGCCTCGCCCGTGGAGCGGTCGAACGGGTGCGCCTGGTGCATCTGGTCGTTCTCGTTGGCCACGGCGATGTCGTAGCCCTGGCCCTTCGTGGTGATCGCGTGGACCAGCACGGGGCCGCCGAAGTTGCGGGCCGCGGTGAGCGCCTGCTCCATCGCGCGGCGGTCGTGGCCGTCGACCGGACCGAGGTACTTGATGCCGAGGTCCTCGAACATGCCTTGGGGCGCGAGCGCGTCCTTGAAGCCCTTCTTGATCGCGTGCAGCGCCTCGTAGGCGACCTCGGCGACCTTCGGACCGGTGGTCATCCGCTCGCGGATCGCGCTCAACGCGGGCTCGTAGCGCGGGTTCGTGCGGATCTGCGTGAGCCGGTTGGCCAGGCCGCCGACCGTGGGCGTGTAGGAGCGGCCGTTGTCGTTGACGACGATGACCACCCGGCGACAGTTGTCGGCGCAGATGTTGTTGATGGCCTCCCACGCCATGCCGCCGGTGAGGGCGCCGTCGCCGATCACGGCGACGACGTGGTCGTCCTTGCCCTGCACCGCGTTGGCGCGGGCCAGGCCGTCGGCGTAGGACAGCGACGTGGAGGCGTGCGAGTTCTCGACCCAGTCGTGGGGCGACTCGGCGTGGCTGGGGTAGCCCGAGAGGCCGCCCTCCTTGCGCAGGTCGCCGAACTGGTCGGCGCGGCCCGTGAGCATCTTGTGCACGTACGCCTGGTGGCCCGTGTCCCACACGATCTTGTCGTTCGGGGAGTCGAAGACGCGGTGCAGCGCGATCGTCAGCTCGACGACGCCGAGGTTGGGACCGAGGTGTCCGCCGTTGGCCGCGACCGACTCGATCAGCAGCTCGCGGACCTCCGCGGCGAGCCGCGTCAGCGACTCGTCGTCCAGGCGCCGCAGATCGGCGGGACCGGACACGGAGCTGAGCACTGAAGCCATTGCTCCATCGTAACGACGACCGACCAGCGCGGCCCCGCGACCAGCCGTGCCGCGTCGCTCAGCCGAGATCGTGGAAGCGGCCCCGGGCGTGGGCGGCCCCGGTGGCGGCCTCGACGGCCACCGTCCGCACCGTGCCGGTGACCCGCAGCGACCAGCCGAGCTCGGAGATCTCGTCGACGGTGAACCCGCACCATGACCGGTCGTCGAGGCGCGGACCCCAGTCCGAGTCGACCCAGGTGCCCACCGTGAACATGCCGCCCGGAGCCGGCGCCAGGCCGGCGAAGACCTCGGCGAGGAAGGCGTCCCCCGCCTGCAGGACGCTGGCCGCGGCGCGGGCGCCCACCTCGAGCGACTCCCCCAGCTCGGAGTCCGGGTCGACGAACACCTCGATGCGCGGAGGATCGCCGTCGACGAGCAGCAGAGACGACACCGTGAGACCGGCGCGGCCGCGGCCGGTGCCCGTCGCCACCACCGTGACCGGGGACGGCAGCCGTCCCCGCAGGCGCCGGAAGGCGTCCTTGTCGCGGTCGGCGGGCACGAACGGGTGCTCGGAGTGGATCGTCACTCCCCCATCCCATCACGGCGGGACGCAGAACCGCCCGCCACCGAGACGGTGACGGGCGGTTCCGGGAGCGTTCGCTCAGTCGAGCAGCGAGCGCAGCACGTAAGGCATGATGCCGCCGTTGCGGTAGTAGTTCGCCTCACCGGGGGTGTCGATGCGGACGACGGCGTCGAACTCGATGTCGTCGGCCTTGACCTTCACCGTGCGCGGCGTGGTGCCGTCGTTGAGCTCGGTGATGCCGGTGACCGTGAAGGTCTCCTCACCGGTCAGGCCCAGCGAGTCGGCGTTCTCGCCCTCGGGGAACTGCAGCGGCAGGACGCCCATGCCGATGAGGTTCGAGCGGTGGATCCGCTCGTACGACTCGGCGATGACGACCTTGACGCCCAGCAGCGCGGTGCCCTTGGCGGCCCAGTCGCGCGACGAGCCCGAGCCGTACTCCTTGCCCGCCAGGACGACCAGCGGGACGCCGGCGGCCTGGTAGTTCTGCGAGGCGTCGAACACCGACGTGACCTCGCCGTCGGCGGTGAAGTCGCGCGTGAAGCCGCCCTCGGTGCCGGGCGCGATCTGGTTGCGCAGGCGGATGTTCGCGAACGTGCCGCGGATCATGACCTCGTGGTTGCCACGGCGCGAGCCGAGCGAGTTGAAGTCACGGGGCTGCACGCCCTTGTCCATCAGGTACTTGCCCGCCGGGCTGTCCTTCTTGATGGCACCGGCCGGGCTGATGTGGTCGGTGGTGACCGAGTCGCCCAGCTTGAGCAGCACGCGCGCGCCGTCGACGTCGGTGACCGGGTCGGGCTCCAGGCCCATGCCGTCGAAGTACGGGGCCTTGCGGACGTAGGTGGAGTCCTCGTCCCACGCGAACGTGTCGCCCTCGGGCGTCGGCAGGTTCTGCCAGCGCTCGTCACCGGCGAAGACGTCGGCGTACTCGCGGCTGAAGGTGTCGGCGTCGATCGCGCTGGCGATCACGTCCTCGACCTCCGACGGCGACGGCCAGATGTCCTTCATGAAGACGTCGTTGCCGTCCTCGTCCTGACCGAGCGGGTCGTTGAACAGGTCGACGTCCATCGAGCCGGCGAGCGCGTACGCGATGACCAGCGGCGGGGACGCGAGGTAGTTCATCTTGATGTCGGGGTTGATGCGGCCCTCGAAGTTGCGGTTGCCCGAGAGCACCGCGGTGACCGCCAGGTCGCCCTCGTTGACGGCGGCGCTCACCTCGGGGATCAGCGGACCGGAGTTGCCGATGCACGTGGTGCAGCCGTAGCCGACGAGGTTGAAGCCGAGCTTGTCGAGGTAGACGTTGAGGCCCGACTTCTCGTAGTAGTCGGTGACGACCTTCGAGCCGGGCGCCAGCGTGGTCTTGACCCACGGCTTGCGCTGCAGGCCCTTCTCGACGGCCTTCTTGGCCAGCAGGCCCGCGCCGATCATGACCGACGGGTTCGACGTGTTGGTGCACGACGTGATGGCCGCGATGGTGACGGCGCCGTGGTCGACCTCGAACGTGGTGCCGTCCTCGAGGGTCACGGTCTGCGGGTTGCGGACGCGCTCGCCCGGCGCGCCGGTGGCGTGCTCGTGCGGGCCCTCGCCGCCGTTGGCGTACGTGGACGTCTTCGGGGTGTCGGACGCCGGGAAGGAGTCCTCGACGGCCTCGTCGTAGCCGTTGAGCTGCTGCTCGCTGTGGTCGACGTAGTCGCGCAGCGACGCACGGAACGCGGTCTTGCTGTCGGTCAGCTCGATGCGGTCCTGCGGACGCTTCGGGCCGGCGATCGACGGGACGACCTCGGACAGGTCGAGCTCGAGGTACTCGGAGTAGCGCGGCTCGTGGTCGGCGTCGTGCCACAGGCCCTGGGCCTTGGCGTAGGCCTCGACCAGGGCGATCTCCTCAGCCGTGCGGCCGGTGAGCTCGAGGTACTTCGTGGTCTCCTCGTCGATCGGGAAGACCGCGATGGTGGAGCCGTACTCGGGGCTCATGTTGCCGATCGTGGCGCGGTTGGCCAGCGGCACGGCGCTGACGCCCGAGCCGTAGAACTCGACGAACTTGCCGACGACGCCGTGGTCGCGCAGCATCTCGGTGATCGTCAGCACGAGGTCGGTCGCGGTGGCGCCCTGGGGCAGCTCGCCCGAGAGCTTGAAGCCGACGACGCGCGGGATCAGCATGCTGATCGGCTGGCCGAGCATCGCGGCCTCGGCCTCGATGCCACCCACGCCCCAGCCGACGACGCCCAGGCCGTTGACCATCGTGGTGTGCGAGTCGGTGCCGACGCAGGAGTCGGGGTAGGCCACGACGCCGCCGTCGGCGTCGCGGGTGAACACGACGCGGGCGAGCTTCTCGATGTTGACCTGGTGGACGATGCCGGTGCCCGGCGGGACCACGCGGAAGTCGCTGAAGGCGCCCTGGCCCCAGCGGAGGAACTTGTAGCGCTCGCCGTTGCGCTCGTACTCGATCTCGACGTTGCGCTCGAACGCCTCGGGCGTGCCGAAGACGTCGGCGATCACGGAGTGGTCGATGACCATCTCGGCGGGCGCGAGCGGGTTGATCTTGGCGGGGTCGCCGCCGAGGTCGGCCATGGCCTCGCGCATCGTGGCGAGGTCGACGACGCACGGGACGCCGGTGAAGTCCTGCATGATCACGCGGGCGGGCGTGAACTGGATCTCCTTGCTCGGGTCCGCCTTCGGGTCCCAGGAGGCCAGCGCCTTGATGTCGTCGGCGGTGATGTCCGCGCCGTCCTCGGTGCGCAGGAGCGCCTCGAGCAGGATCTTGAGGCTGAACGGCAGGGAGGCGACGTCGAGTCCCTCGCCCTGGACCGCATCGAGCCGGTAGTAGTCGAAAGACGCGTCCCCGACCGACAGGGAGTCCTTGGCCTTGAATGTGTCGACGCTCATGGGCTTCTCCTTCGCTGGTGTTCCCATCCTGCCCCCGCGACAGCGCCCGCGGGCGATCAGGATGACCTAAGTCCCAGATATCTTGATGTCAAGATAAACGGTATCAAATGATGTCCCGGCGCGCCGTGCTCAGGTGACCCTCACCTCAGCGCGCCGAGGCGCGCCACGAGGGCGCGACCCTCCGCGACGCGCTTCTCCCAGGTCGTACCCACGAGCAGCAGCACCAGTCCCGCGGCGGCGATCAGGATCCACCGCGGCAGGCCGAGCGCGGTCGGCCCGACGTTCGCCAGCACGAGCAGCAGCAGCACCGCTGCACCCGCGATCACCGGGGCGCCCCAGCGCAGCACGACGCCCGCGCCCAGGACGGCGGCGGCGACGAGGGCCAGCAGTGCGGCCCTGAGGCTCGTCGGCTCGTCGAGCGCCTGCGGCAGCGACGGCAGCAGCGCGAGCACGAGACCCGGCGTGAGGGCGGTCCACGTGCGGCTCTCGGGATCCGTGCGCAGGCGCCACCAGCCGGCTGCGAGGACCGCGACGGCGAACGGCGCCGTGTAGGCCTCGATCGTGTCGACCTCGCTGGCCGCGAGCCGCGCCACCCAGGCGCCGCCGGTGAGGCCGAGGGCGACCCAGCGCAGGTACGTGCGGTCGTCGTCGAGCAGCCCCACGATCGCGGTCCCGACCGCGCCGATCGTCAGCAGCAGCGCGACCCGTGCGAGGTCGTCGCCGTCGCGGACCACGCACACGAGCAGGGTCACCGCGACGACGACCTCCACGGCGGTGCGGTGCCACGGCAGCTCGTCGAGCGCCAGCGTGAGCAGCAGCAGGCCCGCGGCGACGCCGAACACCACGACGCCCCACGCCTCGGGGGCGACGTCGGCGAGGTCGGCCACCTGGGCCACGGTCGCCACGATCGCGAACGCCGCCAGTCCTGCCGCCCCCGCGGAGACGAGGCGACGGGGCCCCGGCGGGTCCTCGTCGAGGTCGACCGCCGCGCATGCCAAGGCGCCCACCGCGGCCAGGCCCCAGGCCCACGCGGTCGACGGACCGCCGAGCGGCACCACCACCATCGCGAGAGCGACGACCGCGACCGGGACGATCGACAGCTCCCAGCGAGCGGTGCGCAGGACCACGGCGAGCACGACGCCCACCACCACGAGCGTGATCGCGTGGACGAGGAATGGCAGGGACGAGGCCGCGACAGCCGTGACGACGGCGGCGCCCGCCGCGATCTCGGCGACCGGGACGCGCCACTCGTCCGGCAGGAGCCGCGGGGCCGGCCAGCGGGCGGTGGCGAGCCACGCGACGATCAACGGCAGCGCCACCGCGAGGACCCACCAGCCCTCCGTGATGGTCATGTCGGCCGGGCGGATCCACAGATCGCGCGGCGAGGAGAACCAGCCGGCCCGGTCGGTGCGCTCCAGGGTGGCCGTGCTCGCCGCGCCGCACCAGAGAAGCACGCCCGCGCCGGCGACGACCGCGCCCCACCGCACGCCGAGCGACCAGAGGTCGGGCCGGGTGACGAGCGCGGCGAGCACAGCGACGGCCACGGCGACCGCGACGAGCCCCGCGGCGGTCGTGTCGAGGTCGGCGCTCCACGCCCAGCCGTCGAACGCGACGCCCACCAGGAACAGGACGGCGACGACCGCGAAGGCGATCAGCCAGGCGCGCAGCGGCGGGACCAGGCGCGCTCCGGCCACGGCGACTGCCGCGAGCACGAGAGCCGGCAACGCGTCACTCGGCGTGAGGACACGGGAGCCGCCGAGGGCGGAGTCGATCGCGAGCACGACGAGCACTGCCGTGAGCAGGAGCGCGAGCAGGGCGCTGGGCCACAGCATCCAGCGGAGGCGCGTGCGATGGGCGACCGCGACGACCGCCAGCGGCAGCACCAGGGCGGCGGCCGCCGCCCAGAACCAGTGGTCGCCCTCCCCCAGATCTCCGAGCCTGATCATCACGGCGGGCGCGCTGACGAAGGGCGCGAACCCGCCCGCGAGCTGCGGGGTGATCAGGTCACGGTCCAGCCGGGGCCGAGCCCACCGCACGATGGCGACGCCGGCGCCCACGAGCACGGCGGTCCAGATCACCGAGACGAGGGCGAAGTCCGACCAGGACAGGCCGAAGAGGCCCTCGGCGACCGCGGCCAGGAAGTCGACCGTGACGAGGCCGAGGAACACGGTCCAGAGCGCCTCGGCCGTGCCGACGAGACCCCGTCGCGTGGCCCACGAGGCCGTCGCGCCGACGAGCGCGGTGACGGCGAGCAGGATCAGCGCGCGGCCGAGGATGCCGAGCGAGCCCCACGCCACGGTGGCGAAGATGATCGCCGCGACGATGAGGCACACGGCGCCCAGGCCGAGCAGGAGCGAGCCGGTCGACCACGTGCGGACCGGGGGCACGACTGCGGCGGGCATCGAGGAGGTGGGGGTCGCGGCGGGCGTGGCGGCGACGGGCGCGGTCACCTCGGCCGCCGTGGCTCCCTGGCGCGCGCGTCCCTGCGCGACGAGCCGGTCGGCCTCGAGGAACAGGCCCCACAGCCGCTGCGCCTCGGGCGAGCCGAGGACGAAGCCGCAGCGCGGGCAGGTGTCGACGCCGCCGATCGGGCCTCGGCAGGCGGGACAGGCGTGGGGATCGGCGTACGTCACGGGGGTGACTCAACCGGACGGGTCAGCCCCGCGCAAGCACCGCCACGCCTTCGCCCGCGTGCGCACCGCCCACGTGCGAGCGCGCGGGGGTCCTGCACCAGATCGGCGTGTGGCGCGGCGAGCTCAGCGGGTCCGGAGCCGTTGGATCTCGGCGCGCGAGTGAGCGACCTCGGGACTCTCGTTGCCGTGGCTCTCGGACAGGTCGTGAGCCAGGTCCAGGCCGGCGGCGAGAAGATGCTTCTCGCGTCGCCGGCTGACCCCGTCGCCGCGGTGCTTGATGGCGGCCTTGCGATCCTTGCGACGCCGCGAGCGTGCGCCTGCGAGCGCCGCGAGCTCGAGGTCGGTGAGCGTGCCGTTGGCGACCTCGGGAGCGAGCACGTCGTGCAGCCAGCCGCGCTCACGGTGCGCACCCCAGCGCAGTGCCACGAGGAGCACGACGAAGCTGGCGACGGTGATGCCGAGCATGAGCAGCGACACGACGAAGCCGTTGTCGTTCGCGAGCGCGAGCATCGAGTCCCACAGACCGTGAACGACCATCGCCGAGACCATCAGCAGCAGACCCCGCCCCACTCGGCGCGGCTGGGCTCGCGTGCCGACGAGGTAGATGATGCCGGCGGCGAAGATGGCGGTGTACATGGCGTGCGACGCGATGCCCGAGAGCGAGCGGATGAAGAAGGTCTGCAGCACCGCCCCGACCTGGTCGACGCCGAAGTTCGCGTAGGCGGCGTTCTGCCCGTACAGCATGTCCTCCAGGACCTGGAATCCCAGTCCCACGTAAGCGCCGACGATCAGACCGTCGTAGACGGTGCGGATGACGAACGGAGCGAGGCCGAGCAGCAGGAGGAACACCGCGCCCTTGGCGCTCTCCTCCACGAATGGCGCGGTCAGGCCTGCCTTCCAGTCCGAGGCCCATGCCTGCCCGAAGAGCTTGGCATACAGGTCCATCAGCGCGGCGTTCCCCGGCAGCGCCATGGCCCACGTGGCTCCGATGCCACCGCCGACGAAGGCGGTCACGGCGAGCAGCGCCGGGGTGCGCTCGTAGCGGTCGGCGTGGTGAAGGAACAGGACGAACACCAGCAGGAAGACCCCGGACGACGCGACGGCCGCGAGGTCGGCGTCGGCGAACACGCCGGCCAACGGCGCCGCGATCCCGTAGAGCTGGCGAGCACCCATGAGCAGCAGCAGGACGAGGACCCAGAGGCAGAGATTGCGAGGCTGGAACAGGCGGAATCGGCTACCCCACCCGGACTCCTCGATCGCTGCCTCGCGACGCTCGAGCAGCTCGCGCGACTCCGGGGTGGCGGACTCGGTCGTGATGCTCATCAGGACTCGCCTCCGTCCTTCGTCAGGGAGTGGATCATCGCGCGCGTCTCCCCCTTGAGAGCAGTGACCTGCTCCTGCGGCCCGGCGACCTGGATCTCGATGCCCTGCCCGTCCACCACGAATGCGGACACGGTCCCGGCGCCGGTGGCCGCGGTGAAGTCCTGTGCGACCCCGCGCAGCCCTCCGGAAGTGGTCAGATTGTGCACCTCGCCGGAGACGTGGTAGCCGGAGGACTGCGCGCCGGTGATCCGGTTCGCCTGCTCGAGCAGACGGGCGGGACTCTCGTCGAACGGACCCTGAAGGATCGCGAAGACCACGCCATCCTTCACGAGCACCGTCTGCTCGGCATCTCGCGCCTCATCGCCGCCGCGCGGCTCGTCGACGGTCCTGAGTCCGGACTCGACGCCCCACCCAGCGGGGACGGTCATGGCGACCTCGGTGGTGACCTGGAACGCCTCCCCGACCTCTGTCGTGTCGTCCCACGGCACTTGAGCGTTGACCCAGGGCATCACCCAGGCCCACAACGCGATCACCGCGAAGCCGACCAGGCCGTAGGGAAGTGACCTTCGATCCAGCCCGAGCCAGCGATCCTCCACCGGCACCCGTCGCGCATCCTGTGACATGGCCGTCATCCCCCGAGTCGCTCGTGAGACGTGACGCCTCGTCGCAGTTCGCTCTACCGTGAGGAACGTATCAGAGCGACGGCCGCCCGCGCCCGACTCGCGTCAGCACCGCGACGCACTCGACGTGGTGCGTCATCGGGAACAGCGCGAAGCCGCGCAGCGACTCCAGGCGGTAGCCGAGCGAGGCGAAGGTGGCGAGGTCGCGCGCGAGGGCGGCGGGGTCGCAGGCCACGTAGACGATGCGGCGAGGCTCCAGCGCGGCGATGGCCGGAACGGCCTCCTTCGCTCCGGTGCGCGGCGGGTCCAGCACGACGACGTCGGCACGCGCGCCGAGCAGTCCGCGACGCAGCGCGCGCTCGACGGGGGCGTGCACGATCGACGCGTTCGGGAGGTCGGCGAGATTGCCCCGCGCGTCGGCCGAGGCGCGGCGGTTGCCCTCGACGCTCACCAGCTCGCCCGGCGCGCACGCCTCGGCGAGGAACGCCGAGAACAGCCCGGCGCCCGCGTAGAGGTCGAGCACCCGGTCGTCTCGACGGACGTCGGCGCCGGCGAGCACGGCCTCCACGAGGGTGGTGGCCGCGGCGGGATGGACCTGCCAGAAGCCGGATCCGCTCACCGAGAAGCGTCGGCCGCGCACCTCCTCGACGAGCGTGCCCGTGCCGGCGCGCACGGTGCCGTCGGAGGCGACGACGCCGTCGACCTGCGCCTCGAGGTCGTCCTCGATCGAGGCGTCGGTGACCAGCAGGCGCTGCCCGGTGGAGGACGCGATGGTCTCCACGCGCGGCTCGTCCCACAGCTGGCGGCTGACGTCGGGGATGTCGGGGTGCGCGATGGGGCACGACTCGACGGGGATCACGTCGTGGCTGCGGTGACGGCGAAGGCCGGCCATGCCGTTCTCGGCGACCGACCACACCACGCGCGTGCGCCAGTCCAGCAGCGGGCCGACCGCCTCGACGCGACCGTCCCAGTCGAGCCCGGCGAGCCGCTGCAGCTGCTCGCGGACGACGTCGGTCAGCAGCGTCAGCTGACCCTCTTCGGAGACGTGCTGGAAGTCGCAGCCGCCGCACAGCCCCGGACCCGCGAGCGGGCACGGCGGGGTGACGCGGTCGGGCGAGGGCTCGAGCACCTGCACCGCGTCGGCGCGCAGGAACCGCTTGGAGCGCTCGGTGATGCGGATCTCGACGACCTCGCCGGGCAGCGCATGGCGGACGAACACCACCTGGCCGTCGAGGCGCGCGACGCAGTGCCCCCCGTGCGCGACCGGTCCGACCGTGACCACGGCGTCGCTCATCGACGCTCCTCCCGGCGGATGCCCCGTCGCACGTCGCCGGCGGTGGGGTGCGAGTCGCCCGTGGCCACGCGCTTCGCCGAGGCCAGCTGGAACGGCACGCTGACGACGAGGACGCCCGGCACGAACAGCAGGCGGGCCTTGAGGCGCAGCGCGGTCTGGTTGTGGAGCGCCTGCTCCCACCAGCGGCCGACGACGTACTCAGGGATGTAGACGGTGATCAGGTCGCGCGGGTTCTGCGACCGGCGGTTCTTGACGTAGCGCATGACCGGCCGCACGACCTCGCGGTAGGGCGAGTCGAGCACGCGCAGCGGGATCGGGACGCGCAGCTCGTCCCACCGGCGGGTCAGCTCGGCGGTCTCGTCGGGGTCGAGGTCGACGACGACGGCCTCGAGCGAGCTCGCGCCGGCCAGCCGGGCGTAGGCGATCGCGCGCATCGCCGGCTTGTGCAGCTTGCTGATCAGGACCACGCCGTGGACCCGCGCCGGCAGGGCGACGTCGGCGTCGTCGACGGCCAGCTCGGCGGCGACCCGGTCGTAGTGGGCGGCGATCGACCGCATCACCACGAACACCGCGATCATCGCCAGGATCGCGATCCACGCGCCGGCGAGGAACTTCGTCACGAGGACGATCACGAGCACCGTCGCGGTCATCGCCAGGCCGAAGGCGTTGACGCCGCGTGAGCGCTGCATGCGACGCCGCTCGGCGGGATCGGTCTCGGTGAGCAGGTGCCGGGTCCAGTGCCGGATCATGCCCAGCTGGCTCAGCGTGAAGGAGACGAACACGCCCACGATGTAGAGCTGGATGAGCTTCGTGACCTCGGCGTCGAACGCGACGATCAGCACGGCGGCCGCGGCGGCGAGCAGCAGGATGCCGTTGCTGAACGCGAGGCGGTCGCCGCGGGTGTGCAGCTGGCGGGGCAGGAAGCCGTCGCGGGCCAGGATCGAGCCGAGCACCGGGAAGCCGTTGAAGGCCGTGTTCGCGGCCAGCACCAGGATGACGCCGGTGCACGCGATGACGAAGTAGAACAGCGGCGGCACATCGTGGAAGAGCGCCCCGGCCAGCTGGCCGATCACGGTCTCCTGGGTGTACCCCTCCCCCACTGGCTCGCCGTTGAGCAGCAGCTGGTGCGCCGGGTCCTCGACGTAGCGCAGGTTCATCAGGTCGGCCAGCACGATGATGCTCATCAGCATCGCGATCGAGATCGTGCCGAGCAGCAGCAGCGTGGTGGCCGCGTTGCGGCTCTTGGGCTTGCGGAAGGCCGGCACGCCGTTGCTGATCGCCTCGACGCCGGTCAGCGCGGCGCAGCCCGACGAGAAGGCGCGCGCCAGCAGGTAGGCCATCGCGATGCCGCTGACCGCCCCGGTGAACGGCTCCTCGGCGGCGATGTCGTACTGCGCGCTCTCCACCTCGGGCAGGGTGCCCATCGCGAACTCGACGTAGCCCCAGCCGGCCATGAGCGCGATCGCGATCATGAACAGGTACGTCGGCACGGCGAACGCCCGGCCCGACTCCTTGGTGCCGCGCAGGTTCATCGCCGTCAGCAGCGCGACGAGCCCGACCGCGGCGGTGGCCTCGTGGCCCTTGAGGAAAGGCAGGGCGGCGGCGGCGTTCTGCACGCCCGAGGAGATCGACACCGCGACGGTCAGCACGTAGTCGACCATCAGCGCGCTCGCGACCGTGAGGCCCGCGTTGCGGCCGAGGTTCACCGTGGCGACCTCGTAGTCGCCGCCTCCGCTGGGGTAGGCGCGCACGTTCTGGCGGTACGACGCCACGACCGTGAGCATCACGACGACGACGGCCAGGCCGATCTGCCAGTTGAAGGCGTAGGCCGTGAGCCCGCCCATCGACAGGGTCAGGAAGATCTCGTCCGGCGCATAGGCCACGGACGAGAGCGCGTCACTCGCGAAGACGGGCAGCGCGACGCGCTTCGGCAACAGGGTCTCCCCCATTTGCGAGGTGCGCAGCTTCCGTCCGATGAGGGCGCGCTTCAGCGCACCGGTCATTCCCACGCGGTCGATGCTAGACCCGTTCGGGCCGGTGTACCGTCGCCGGTGTGCACATCGTGATCATGGGGTGCGGACGCGTGGGTGCGTCGCTCGCCCGGAGCCTGGAGTCGCGGGGGCACTCGACCTCCGTCATCGACTCCAATCCCGACGCGTTCCGGCGCCTCGGACCCTCGTTCGCCGGCGACACCGTCACCGGCATGGGCTTCGACCGCGGGGTCCTCGTGGCTGCCGGCATCGAGCGCGCCGACGCCTTCGCAGCGGTCTCCAGCGGCGACAACTCCAACATCATCGCCGCGCGCGTGGCCCGCGAGGTCTTCCGCGTCGGCAACGTCGTGGCGCGCATCTACGACCCGCGCCGCGCCGAGGTCTACGAGCGGCTCGGCATCCCCACCGTCGCGACCGTCCCCTGGGCGGCCGACCAGATGCTCAGGCGCCTGCTCCCGGCCGGGTCCGAGCCCGCGTGGCGGGACCCGTCGGGCCGCCTGCAGCTCGACAACGCCTACGCGCCGTTCGCGTGGGTGGGTCGCACCGTCGCCTCCCTCGAGGCCCACACCGGCGCGCGCGTTGCCTACATCACGCGCCTGGGCACCGGGCAGCAGGTCACGGGCGACACCGTGATCCAGGAGGGCGACTACCTCAGCATGTTCCTCGTGTCGGACGAGGCGGACACCGCGCTCGCCGCGCTCGAGGCCGGACCGAAGGAGACGGACTGATGCGCGTCGCGATCGCCGGAGCCGGGGCCGTCGGCCGCTCCGTCGCCCAGGAGCTCCTCGACCACGGTCACAGCGTCCTGCTGATCGACAAGTCCCCCACCTCGATCCGCAGCGATCTCGTGCCCGACGCGCAGTGGCTGCTGGCCGATGCCTGCGAGATGTCCACGCTCGAGGAGGCGCAGCTGCAGACGTGCGACGTCGCCATCGCCGCCACCGGCGACGACAAGGCGAACCTCGTGATGTCGCTGCTGGCCAAGACCGAGTTCACGGTGCCGCGCACCGTCGCGCGCGTGAACAATCCCAGCAACGAGTGGCTGTACGGGGAGTCCTGGGGCGTCGACGTCGCGGTGTCGACGCCGCGCATCATGGCCGCCCTCGTCGAGGAGGCCGTGGCGGTGGGCGACCTCGTCCGCCTGTTCACGTTCCGCCAGAGCGACACGAACCTCGTCGAGCTGACCGTGCCGGCCGACTCGGCCTACGTGGGCCGCCGGCTGGGTGACATCACCTGGCCCGCCGGCGTGCACCCCGTGGTCATCCTGCGTCAGCAGCAGTCGCTGCTGCCCGAGGCCGACCGCACGGTCGAGGCCGGCGACGAGCTGCTGTTCGTCACCCCGTCCGCCGCGGAGGGCGAGCTGTCGGCCCTGCTGGCCAACCACCGGGGCTGAGAGCGCCTACGGGGCCGGGGTCTCGTCCTCGATCTCCGTGACGGGCGTGCTGTTGCGACTGAGCAGCCACACCATCGCGGCGAGCGTGGCGATCTGCAGCGGCCAGCCCATGATCACCTTCGAGGTGCCGAGCCAGCCGATCTGGTCGGACAGGTAGAGCGGGTACTGCACCAGCACGCGCAGCACGCACGGCAGCGCGAACAGCAGCGTGAGGCGGTTGCAGAGCCTGCGCATGCCGGGATCGCGGCGCCAGCCGGAGAGGTCGCCCACGAGGGCGCCGATCATCACGCCGATCGCCGGCCAGCCGATCACGACCGTGGCGACGAGCACCACGGCGTAGCCGGCGTTGTAGATGATGCCCGGCAGGAAGACGTCGCGCGCCTCCCCCGACCGCGACGCGAACAGCGCCGCGATGCCGATGCCGACCAGGGCGTTGATGACGAACTGCGGGTTGGAGCGCTGCACCACGCGCACGATCAGCAGCACGGCGGTCAGCGCCGACGCCACGATGAGGCTCATCCTGAGCTCGCGCGTCGTCAGGTAGCAGAGCGTGAAGGTGATCGTCGGCACGGCCGCCTCGACGATCCCGCGGACGCCTCCGAACGCCTCCGCGAGGCGCTGGCGGACCACCTGCTCGACGGTGGCGACGTTCGCCTCGCGGGGCTCGGACATCTCAGGAGTCCAATCGGTAGGCGGGGTTGTACATGACCCGCTCGGAGCCGCGGTGGCCGATGCGGCCCGTGGCGGTCAGCGAGCGGCCGGCGGCGATGCCCTCGATGCGACGGCGGCCCAGCCAGATCAGCGTGATCGTGCCGGTGCCGTCATACAGCGAGGCCTCGAGCGCCGTCACGTCGCCGACGGGGCGCAGCGTGACGTCGTGCAGCACGCCGTGGATGTCGACGCGCTCGCGCTCGGGGGCGTCCTTGATCGCGGCGCAGCCCGCGGCGGTGGCGCGGCCGCGCAGCTCGGAGTCCTCCTGGCTCTCGACCGAGAACCGGTCGAGCCACTTCGACACGACACCGGGCACGGGACCTACTCCTCCTCGACGCGCTGGGCGTCGGCGGGGATCACCAGCGGCAGCGACTCGCGCAGCATCCGCGGCTCCTCGCCGCGGCGCACGCGCAGGTCGCGCAGCACCTCCACGAACACGCCCTCGTCGGTGGACTCCAGGCCCGCAGCGCCCAGGATCGTGGCACGCACGACCCAGCGGGGGCCCTCGATGCCGATGAACCGAGCGGGCTGCACGCCCGCGGTGCCGTCGGCGGTGGTGGCGGGGAACTGGGCCAGGATCTCGGGGCCGAACGGGCCGTCGATCTCGGTGATCGTGCCGCCGCGCTTGTCGACCTCCTCGCGCAGGTCGGCGCGGACGCCGTCCCACGTGCCGCCGCTGCGGGCCCCGGCGAACGGGCGCAGCTCGACGGCCGAGCCGCCGGAGGTGACCAGGACGGCCGTGACGACGTCGTCCTCGGTGGGCAGCTGGACCTCGATGTCCGGACGCATCCGGATCAGCAGCGAGCCCAGGTCGACGTACTCGTCGGGCGACTCGATGGGGCGCTCGGTGACGTCGAAGGGTCCGTCGGCGCGCGGCCCGGCGACCTCGACGGGCTCAGCAGCAGCAGCGGCCGGGGACTCGGTCGCGCCGGCGTTCTTGCGACCAAACATCAGTGACTTCCTTCCGTCGATGCCCCGATCGAGGCGTGACCACCCGAGGAACCGTACCCGCCCTCGCCACGTACGGAGTCCTCCAGTCCGTCGACCTCGACGAAGCGCACGTGCTCGACGCGCTGGACCACGAGCTGGGCGACGCGGTCGCCCCGCGCGATGTGGACGGGCTCGCGCAGGTCGTGGTTGACCAGCAGCACCTTGATCTCCCCACGGTAACCCGCGTCGATCGTTCCCGGTGTGTTCACGACCGACAGACCGTGCCGCAGCGCCAGGCCCGACCGCGGATGGATGAAGCCGGCGAAGCCCTCGGGCAGCGCGAGGGCGATGCCGGTGGGGACCAGGGCGCGCTCCCCCGGCTCGAGGACGACGTCGATCGTGGAGACCAGGTCGGCGCCGGCGTCGGCGGGATGGGCGTACGCGGGAAGGGGGACGTCGGCGTCGAGTCGCCGGATCTGCACCTCGGTCACGTGGCGACGATACTGGCGCGAGGCTTCTGCGGGCACGTCGGCCGCGGTCGGGCGGGTTGGCTCGGGTGAGGCACAGTGGACCCGTGCAGAACACCCCCGAGCGTCACCGCGAGCGCCTCGTCGCCCCCGGCCTGTGGTGGGGCGGTGTCGTCGTCGCCTCCGTGAGCGTCGGCTGGCTGCTCCTCGTGGCCACCAGCCCGTTCGTCGCCGCCGGAGTGGGCCTGCTGACCCTCCTGATCGCCGGGGCCGGCCTGTGGAGGTACGGGTCGCTGCTGGTGACGGCCGAGCCGGGCCGGCTGCGCGCGGGCGACGCCCACCTCGAGGCGCCCGACCTCGGCACCGTCGAGGCCCTCGACCCCGCGTCCTGGCGGGCCGCCCTGGACCGCGCCGGCACCGATCGCGCCTTCCTCCTGACCCGCCCGTGGATCGACCGCGGCGTGCGCGTGGAGGTGGCCGATCCGGCCGATCCCACGCCCTACTGGCTCGTGTCGACGCGCCGTCCCGACGCGCTGAGTCGCGCCGTGGGCCAGACTGGTGCTCCCACCGACACCGGTGACCCCACGGACGAAAGGACCATCGATGGCCAGGAAGCGCGCGACGAAGGCGACGCCTGACGCCGGGACCACCTCGAAGGCCGAGGCCAAGGTCTCGAAGGGACGCGGCCGCGGCGCCTGGCGGGCGCTCGACACCGGCTCCGGCCTGCTCGCGGCCACGCTCGCCCCGTACGTGTCCAACCTGGCCTGGCGCGCGGTCACCGGCCGTCAGCCCCCGCGCAACACGCGCAGCCCCGAGCTCAGCACGAAGGAGGCCGTGGCGTGGGCCGCGATCGGTGGCGCCACCGTGCAGATCGTGCGCACCGTGGCCCGGCGCGGCGCGGCCAGCTACTGGCTCAAGTCCACCGGCGGGCTGCCCCCGGGCATGAAGTCGACGAAGGACGCCAAGCGCTGACGCGTCGCCCCTGACACACGAAGACGTCCGGCCCGCCGCGTGAGCGGCGACGCCGGACGTCGTGCGTTCGTCGGGGCGCGGACCTCAGTCGGCGCAGTCCTTGCAGATCGCCATGCCGTTCTTCTCGGTGGCCAGCTGGCTGCGGTGGTGCACCAGGAAGCAGGACATGCAGGTGAACTCGTCGGACTGCTTGGGGACGACCTTGACCGCGAGCTCCTCGTGCGACAGGTCGGCGCCGGGGAGCTCGAACGACTCTGCCGCCTCGACCTCGTCCTCGTCGACCTTGCCCGAGTTCTTCTCGTGGCGACGCGCCTTCAGCTCCTCGATGCTGTCCTCGGACTGCTCCTCGTCGGTCTTGCGGGGCGCGTCGTAATCGGTTGCCATCAACTCTCCATGCTGGTTCTCGTGGAACTCTGGTCGTGTTCTTGTGGAACGCGCAGATTCAACCACATGGGTCCAACTCGCGCGCACCCGGAAGACACAAGCCGCCCGGTGGCGCCGATATTCCCACCGCAGCCGCCGTTCCGCCAGTCGTGGAGGGCGCCGATGCGGCTCAGAAGCCGCAGCGTCGGACGAGCGCGAGGAACTCCTCGATCCCGCCCGCGGGAGCCGCGACCACGAGGCGGTCGGACGGCGGACCGTCCAGGCCCGTCACGACGAGTCCGGCCTCGCGCGCGATCAGTCCCGCCGCGGCGTGGTCCCACGGCTGGAGGCCCTGCTCGACGAAGGCGTCCAGGCGCCCCTCCGCGAGGTCCGTGAGGTCGAGCGCGGCCGCGCCGATCCGGCGGACATCGCGCACGTGGGGCAGCATCGCGCCGACCGCCTTCGCCTGGTGCTCACGCACCTCAGGCACGTAGTTGAAGCCGGTGGCCACGAGCATCTCGGCCGGCGGCAGGACGGGCGGGCCCGTCAGGCGTCGCGGCGCGGCCTCGTCGACCCGCCAGGCGCCCTCCCCCGCCACCGCCTCGTAGGACTCGCCCGTGGCGATGTTGACGACGACGCCCACGTGGTCGATGCCACCGACCCTGGCGCCGATCGCCACCGCGTACCGCGGGATGCCGTAGACGAAGTTGACCGTGCCGTCGATCGGGTCGACGACCCACTCGACGTCCGAGGTCCCGGGCACGTCCTGGCCCTCCTCGCCGACGAAGGCGTCGTGGGGACGGGCGGCGAGGATGCGCTCGCGGATGAGCTCCTCACACGAGCGGTCGATCAGCGTGACGAGGTCGGTGGGGCTGGACTTCGTCCCCGCCACGCCCACCCGGCCGGCGGGACGCTGCGCGGCGACGTGCTCGGCCGCCTCGGCCGCGACCCGGCGCGCGAGGTCGAGCAGCTCGGTCACGCCAGCACCGGGCGCATCGACCGCGGGTTGACGCAGCAGTCGCCCGGGCAGGTGTCGGCCTTCGGCCCGAACTCGCCGAGTGCCGGACGCTCCGGCGACTCGCCGCGCTCGGCCGCGGCACGCTCGAGCAGGAGCTCGCGCACCATCGCCGCGTAGCGCGGGTCGGCGTTGGGACTGGCGGCGCGCGCGAAGCGCAGGCCGAGGCGCTCGGCCGTCGCCTTGGCCTCGGTGTCGAGGTCGTACACGACCTCCATGTGGTCGGCGACGAAGCCGATCGGCACCAGCACGACGGAGGTGACGCCCTGCTCGGCCAGCTCCTCGAGGTGGTCGTTGACGTCCGGCTCGAGCCACGGCTGGCTCGGCGGGCCCGAGCGCGAGCAGTAGGCCAGCGACCACGTCGGCAGGTCGAGCGCCTCGGCGACGAGGCCGGCCACCGAGAGGTGCTGACGCTCGTACAGGCCGCAGCCGGGGCCGCCGCTCGCCTCGTTCATCTGGTCGGGCACCGAGTGGGTGACGAACACGACGCGCGCGTCAGGACCGACCTCGGCCAGCGCCGCGCGCGTGTACTCGGTGAACAGCTCGACGAAGACCGGGTGGTTGAAGTGGTGACGCAGCCGGTCGACCCGGATCGGGCGGTCGTGCGACACCTCGAAGAGGTTCTCGCGGTACTGGCGGCAGCTCGAGTACGACGAGTAGGCGCTGGTCATGAAGCACGCGACGCGCTCGACGCCGTCGGCCTCCATCTGGTCGAACGCATCGGCCAGGTACGGGTCCCAGTTGCGGTTGCCCCAGTAGACCGGCAGGTCGAGTCCCTGCTCGGCGAAGTCGGCCCGCAGCGCGGCCAGCAGGTCGCGGTTGATGTCGTTGATGGGCGACTTGCCGCCGAAGCCGAAGTAGTGCTCCCCGACCTCGACCAGACGCTCCTTCGGGATGCCCCGGCCGCGCGTCACGTTCTCGAGGAACGGGACCACGTCCTCGGGCTTCTCGGGGCCTCCGAAGGAGACGAGCAGGAGGGCGTCGTAGGGGCGTGCGTCCATGCCGCCAGTCTTCCACGGGGCCCGTTCGGGCACGCTTCGGGCGAGCCGGTCCCCGGTTCGTCGGCGAGTGGGTCCAAGATGAGTCCCGTCATGCTCTCCGCCTACCGCTCGATCCTGTCGACGCCCGGCGCGCCCGCTTTCACCTCGGCCGGCGCCCTCGGACGCCTGCCCCTGTCCATGACGGGTCTCGGCATCGTGCTGCTCGTCTCGGGACGCACGGGCGACTACGGCCCCGCCGGTCTGCTGATGGCGGTCTACGTCGTCACGTCGGCGATCTGCGCGCCCGTCCAGGGCCGGCTCGCCGACCGCGTGGGTCAGGCGCCCGTGCTCCTCACGGCCGGCGCGCTGTTCGCGTCGGGCATCACGATCCTGCTCACGACGGTCGACCTGTCGCTGTGGGTGGCCGCGATCGGCGCCGTGATCGCCGGCCTCGGCGCGCCGCAGGCCGGCAACATGGTCCGCGCCCGGTGGACGCACAACCTCTCCGACCGCGGTCGCCTGCAGACCGCGTTCGCCCTGGAGGCGGTGCTCGACGAGGTCGTCTTCATCGTCGGTCCCGTCCTCGTCACCGTCCTCACGCTCAGCGTCCTCGACTGGACCGGGCTCGCCGTCGCCGGCGCCGCCGCGCTCGTCGGCGCCTGGGGCCTGGCACTCCAGCGCTCCACCCAGCCGCCGCACCGCCGTCACGCCGAAGGCCCGCGCGAGCCGCTGCCGTGGGTCCTGCTCGGTCCGCTGGTCGTCGCGGCATGCGGGCTGGGCCTGCTCTTCGGCGCGGCCGAGGTCCTCGTGGTGGCGTTCACCGAGGAGCAGGGTCGCCCCGGGGCAGCCGGGATCGTCCTGGCGATCTTCTCGGCGGGCAGCCTCGCCGCGGGCCTCGTGATCGGTGCGCTGGCGCCGCCGGCCGACCCCGTCGGACGGCTGCGCCTGTCGACGCTCGGCCTGCTCGTCTTCCTCGCGCCCCTGCCCTTCGCGCCCAACATCGCACTGCTCGCGATCGGCTTCCTGCTGGCCGGGCTCATGCTCTCGCCGACGCTCATCACGGCGGTGCACCTGGTCGAGCTGTGCGTGCCGCCGTCGCGCCTCACCGAGGCCCTCACCTGGACCACCACCGGCATGTCCGCCGGCACCGCCGCGGGGGCCGCCATCGCGGGACTCATGGTCGACCGGTGGTCCGCATCGGTGGGCTTCACGCTGCCCATCGTGGCGGCGCTGATGACCACCTCGGTGGCCTTCTGGTTCCGCGGTCCGCTCCCCCAGCGTCACGCCCTCGCCGAGTGACCGACGGCGTCTCGGAAAACACATCCGGACACGGCGCGTCTCCCGGGATCGTCGCGGCCGTTCACTAGCCTTGAAGTCGGTGGCAGCAGCGACACGGGGAGGCTCGAACATGCGGGAACTCGCGACCGTGGGACTCAGCGACGACGGACGATTCCTCGTGGCCCGTGACGCGACCACCGGAGAACGCTTCCGACTCAGCATCGATCGCCGGCTCACCACGCTGGTCGATCGCACTCCCGTAGGGTCGAGTCGTTCCGGACAGATGGAGATTCCGATGGAGAGTTCGCTCACCCCCCGAGACATCCAGACCCGCATCCGCCGCGGCGAGTCGGTCGAAGAGGTCGCCGAGGCCGCCGGCATCACGGTCGAGCGGGTGCAGGGCTTCGCCGTGCCCGTCATCGCCGAGCGCGAGTGGATGGCCCAGTCGGCACGCGCCACGTCGGTGCGCCGCAAGCACGTCGGCGGACCCGCCGTCGCCCTGGCCGAGCTGGCGGACACCGCCCTGGCCGAGCGCGGCATCGCCCCCGAGAACGCCCAGTGGGACGCCTGGCGTCGCGAGGACGGTCGCTGGACCGTCCAGGTCGACCTCCAGGACGGCGCCGCGTCGTTCCTCTACGACCCCAAGAGCCGCTACGTGATCGCCGACGACGACGCCGCCCGCGGCCTGGTCGGCGACCTCGCCACGCAGGACCAGCACGACATGGCGCTGGCCGACCTCGTCACCGACGCGCCCGAGGCCTTCGGCGGAGCCATCGCCGAGGAGCCCGACCACGCCCCGCTCGTGCGCTCCATCAAGGAGGCGCGCGACCGCCGGGCCCTCGAGCAGGCCGTCTTCGAGGAGCCCGTCGAGGAGGTCGTCGAGGACCTGGAGGACCAGGCGCTCGAGGAGCGCATCGCCGTGCCCGACACCCCGAAGCCCCGCAAGAAGCACTCGCGCCGCTCGGTCCCCAGCTGGGACGAGATCATGTTCGGCGGCTCCTCGGACTGAGGACCCACCGCCCTCAGTCGAAGGGCAGGACGTCGGGCGAGAGCGCACCGGCCTTCGCGCGCGCGGCGGTCATCCGCTTGCGGTGGTGGCGACGGCACAGCACCTCGTACCCGACCTGCGGGGTCGGGCGGTCGGGATCCTCGACGTCGCCCACCACGATGACCTCGCCCTCGGTGACCATCTCGCCGTCCTCGGTGCGGGCGTTGTGCGTGGCACGGGCGCCGCACCAGCACAGCGCCTCGACCTGGAGCGTCAGCACGCGGTCGGCCAGCTCGACGAGTCGCTGTGAGCCGCTGAACAGCCGCGTGCGGAAGTCGGTGAGGATGCCGAAGCAGAACACGTCGAGGTCGAGCTCGTCGGCGACCTTGGCCAGCTGCTCGACCTGGCGCGCGGTGTAGAACTGCGCCTCGTCGCACACGAGGTAGTCGACGCGGGCGCCGCTGGTCAGCTGGCCGACGACGTCGTCCCAGAAGTCCAGCTCCTCGGTGACCTCGACGGCGGACGTCGACAGCCCGAGGCGGCTCGACAGCGTGGCCTCGCCGGCACGGTCGTGCGAGGAGTAGATGCGGCCCACACGGCCGCGCGCCCGGTGGTTGTGATCGAGCTGGAGCGCCAGTGTGCTCTTGCCCGAGTCCATCGTGCCCGAGTAGAAGACCAGTTCGGCCACGGCGTCAGCCCGCCACGAGGACCGGGATGCGGCGCTCGCGGTCCGTGATGGAGCCGTGGAAGCCGCGCAGCAGCAGCTCGACGGCGAAGGCGTCGGAGGCGAACACCGCGAAGTCGTCGAGTGCAGCCACGACGACGTCGCCGAAGCGCCCGCGGACGGCGGGGTCGATCGGGCCGAACCACTCCTCCGCGTCGTCGCGCAGGCGGACCTCGACGCGGTCACCCAGCGCCTCGCGCCAGCGCGCGGCCACGGTGGCCTCGGCGCCGGAGCGCGTGTGGACGTGCCGGAACCGCGCCTCCCCCGCCACCAGCACGACGTCGTCGCGCAGCTCGGGGTGGTCGACGAGGTCGAAGCGGTCGTCCTTGGGGACGTCGACCATGCCGTGGTCGGCGGTGACCAGCAGCACGACGTCGGGCGGCAGCGCCGCGCGCAGGTCGGCGACGTCGCGGTCCACCTGGACGAGCGCCTTGCGCCACTCCTCGGAGTCGACGCCCGAGCCGTGGCCCGTGTGGTCGACGCTGGACTCGTAGGCGTAGACGAGGGCGCGGTCGTCGCGCTCGACGGCCTCGACGACGGCCGCGAGGCGGTCCCACGCGTGGCGCACGCCGACGAACGGCACGCCGCGCTGGCTGACCTGCGTGAGGCCGCTCAGCTCGAAGCGCGCGTCGTTGACGACGGTGACCGCGATGCGCTCGTCGGCCAGCTGCTTCAGCACGGTGGGGTACGGCTGCCACTCTGCGGGATCGATCCGGTCGTCCCACTGCAGCGTGTTGAGGAAGCGCGAGGTGCCCGGGATGCGACACGTGTAGCCCGCCATCCCGTGCTGGCCGGGCCGAAGGCCCGTGCCGAGCGACGTGAGGCTGACGGACGTGGTGGACGGGATGCCCGCGAGGACGCCGTTGATGTTCAGGCAGGACGACAGGAAGGGCGCCAGCTCGGCGTGCTCGCGCAGGAGGTCGAGGCCGAGGCCGTCGACGACCATGACGACGAAGCGCTTCGCCTGCGGGAGTCCCAGGACGTCGGTGAAGCCGCTCGCGCCGAGGGCGCCGCCCACCGAGGTCATGATCTCGTGGATGTCGGCGTGGGGCGTGGTCATCGAGCCTCGGTGACGGTCGTGGCGGCCGTGAGCGCGCGGGCGAACTCGAGCAGGCCGACGACGGCGGCACCGCCCTCGGCGGCGGCGCTCAGCCGCAGCGAGAAGTCGTCACCGGAGATCGAGCCGGTGTAGCCGTGGTCGGCCTCGCACTCGGGGTCGTCGCAGCGGGCGGGCTCGAGCTCGACCCGGGACACGGCGCCCCAGCCGATCGTCAGGAGCGCCTCCTCCAGCTGCTGCGTCTGCGCCGAGACCATGCGGGTGACGACGACGCCGGAGACGCGCGACAGCGGCACCGCCTCGACCGAGGTGGAGGTGTAGGGCTTCGGCAGCAGCGTGTCGCCGGGGTGCTCGTCGGTGTGCGTCAGCAGCAGGCGCGTGGGCGTGAGGACCAGCACCGACATGTGTCGGCGGATCTCCTCACGGTCGAACGTGGGCTCGTGGTGCACGACGAACGACTCGACGGGCTCGGTGGCGAGGGCGTCCTCGAGGGCGCCCGCCACGATCTCCGGGTAGTAGCCACTGCGGGAGATCGACTCGTACAGGTCCTTCGTGCGGTCCGTGGTTCGGGTCACCGACCCAGCGTATCCGTCGCCGCATCGGGCTGACTCAGCCGCCGCACGTACCAGTCGCCGCGGCTGTCGGACGACGGGATCACCTTCGCGCGGGCGCTCAGGGCCGTGTAGCCGTCGGGATTGACCAGCACCGGCTCGAGGTCGAGCGACACCACCTCGGGCAGGTCGTCCTTCAGGGCCGCGAGACGCAGCACGATGTCCTCGAGCGACGCGACGTCGACGGGCTCGCTGCCGTGGTGGCCGAACAGCAGCGGCGCCGCGCGGATGCCGCTGACCATCGTGCGGGCGTCGACGTCGGTGAGCGGCGGGATGCCGTAGCTGCGGTCCTCCAGCAGCTCGCTGGGGGCGCCGGCGATGCCGAACGACACGAGCGGGCCGAAGAGACGGTCCTCCGTGGCGCGGAACGCGACCTGGACTCCGTCGGGCGCCGAGCGCTGGACGAAGAACGTGGTGTCGGCGCGGATGCCGCTCCACGTGGTCATCTCGTCCCAGGCCTCGGCCATGTCCTCGGCGTCGTGGATGCCCCGCCAGACGTGCGCGAGGTCGGGACGGGCGCGCAGGTGCTCGCTGCCGGCCTTGAGGACGACGTCCCAGCCGAGCTGCTCGCCGGCCGCGATCGCCTCCTCCTTGCTGTGCACGTTGGTCCAGGTCCACAGGTCGATGCCGTAGCAGGACAGCAGGTAGTGGACCTGCTCGGTGGACAGCACCGCGCCGCGCGGAGCGATCGTCAGCACGTCGCGGATCAGCGCCTTCGCGTCGCCGGAGCGGTGCTCGGCGGCGACGTGGTACTCGCCGTGGTCGCGCGAGGCCCACTCGGCGTAGTTCGTGGCACGGGCCAGCGCCTTCACGGCCGCTTCGGGCGCCGCGTACGACGGCACCGAGCCGCGGCCGGCCGAGCCGCCCTCGAGGTCGGGCACGCGCAGCAGCACCGGGATGCCCTTGCTGGCCAGGAACGTGGAGACGATCGGCTTGTCGGACTGCTCGCCGATCGCGGCCAGCACGGTGGCCACCGCGTCGCTGTCGGTGGTGATGGGCGGCGTGTAGACCACGACGAGCGCGTCGACGTCGGGGCGCGCGAGCGCGGCCTCGATGGCGACCTCGAACTCCTCGGCGCCGGCGGTGGCGCCCAGCGCGATGGGCGGGGCGACCTGGAGGCCCTGCGACTTCGCGGCGTCGGTGACGATCAGGCCCACGGCGTCGGAGTTGCCGACCACGGCGATGCGATTGCCGCGCGGCAGCGGCTGGTGGGCCAGCAGCTGGGCGACGTCGAACATCTCGTCGAGGTTGTCGACCTGGATCACGCCCGCCTGGCGGAACATCGCGTCGACCGCCTGCTGGGGCGCCGAGCTGCGGCGCACCGTGTGGCCGACGGGCACACCCTGGGTGGACCGGCCCGACTTCACCGCGACGATCGGCTTGACCTCCGAGACGCGGCGGGCCAGCCGCGAGAACTTGCGCGGGTTGCCGATGGACTCGAGGTACAGCAGCACGACGTCGGTGCTGTCGTCCTGCTGCCAGTACTGCAGGAGGTCGTTGCCCGAGACGTCGGCGCGGTTGCCGGCCGAGACGAAGGTGGACAGGCCCAGGCCGCGCGCGGAGACGGTCTCGAGGATCGCCGTGCCGAGGGCGCCGGACTGGCAGAAGAAGCCCGCGCGGCCGGGCGGCGGCATCGTGGCCGACAGCGAGGCGTTCAGCTGGACGTCGGAGGACGTGTTGATGATGCCCAGGCAGTTCGGGCCGATGAGGCGCAGGCCGTGGATGCGGCACGAGTGCAGCAGCTCCTGCTGGCGCGCGCGCCCCTCGGGACCCTCCTCGGCGAAGCCTGCCGAGATCACCACGAGGCCGTGGACGCCCTTGGCGGCGCAGTCGAGGACGACGTCGTTGACGTGCTCGGCCGGCACCGCGACGATCGCGATCTCGACCTCGCCCGGGATGTCGCGCACGGTCGGGTAGGCCGTGAGGCCCGAGACGGCCTCGGCCTGGGAGTTCACGGCGTAGACGGTGCCGCCGTAGTCGCCCAGCACGAGGTTGCGGACCATGGCCTGGCCGATCGAGCCGGCACGGCGGCTGGCGCCGACGACGGCGACGCTGCGGGCGCCGAAGATGCGGGCAATCGAGGCGGCCTCGGCGCGCTGCTCGCGCGAGCGCATGACGCCGAGCGCGGAGTCGGTGGGGTTGATCTCGAAGGTGAGGCGCTGCACGCCGTCCTCGAGGGTGCCGCTGATGGTGTAGCCCATCTCCCGGAACACCTGGAGCATGCGCACGTTCTCGGGCAGGACCTCGGCGGTGAACTCGGTGAAGCCGCGCTCGCGACCGGCCTGGGCGAGGTGCTCCAGCAGCAGCTGGCCGATGCCACGACCCTGGTGGGCGTCCTCGACGAGGAATGCGACCTCGGCCTCGTCGTCGGAGACGGCGTCGTAGCGGCCGACCGCGATGATGTCGTCCTGCTGCGTCACCACGAACGCGACGCGCTTGTAGTGGTCGACGGTGGTGAACCGCTGCACGTCGCGGTCGGACAGCCGCGGGTACGGGGCGAAGAAGCGGAAGTACTTCGACTCGGCCGAGACGCGGTCGTAGAACTCGACGAACTTCGGGGCGTCCTCGGGGACGATGGGGCGGATCTGAGCGACGCGCCCGTCCTTGAGCAGGACGTCGGCCTCCCACGCGGGGACCGGGTGGGGCATCAGGCTCGTCTCGACCGGTTCGCTGCCACTCACGGGCACAAACCTACCCCGCACGCGGCGGGTCGGGCGCACCCCGCGCGGGGCGGGGCGGGAGAATGGCCGGCGTGACTGGATCGAGCACCGAGACCGTGGACTTCGAGGAGCACATCCTCGACACCGACGTCGGCGACGAGATGCGCTCCAGCTTCCTCGAGTACGCCTACTCGGTGATCTACGCCCGGGCGCTGCCCGATGCGCGCGACGGCCTGAAGCCCGTCCAACGCCGCATCCTCTACACGATGGACGAGATGGGCCTGCGCCACGACCGTCCGCACGTGAAGAGCGCGCGCCCCGTCGGCGAGGTCATGGGCAAGCTGCACCCGCACGGCGACAGCGCGATCTACGACGCGCTCGTGCGTCTCGTCCAGCCGTGGGCGCTGCGGCTGCCGCTGCTGGACGGCCACGGCAACTTCGGCTCGCCCGACGACCCGCCCGCCGCGATGCGCTACACCGAGATCCGGATGGACCGCGCGGCCGAGGCGATGACTGCGTCGCTCGACGAGGACACGGTCGACTTCAAGCCGAACTACGACGGTCGCCTGCAGGAGCCCACCGTGCTCCCCGCCGCGATCCCGCAGCTGCTCGTCAACGGCGCGTCCGGCATCGCGGTCGGCATGGCCACGAACATCGCCCCGCACAACCTCATCGAGGTCGTCCAGGCGCTGCGCCACCTCATCGACCACCCCGACGCCGACCTCGACGCGCTCATGCGGTTCGTGCCCGGCCCCGACCTGCCCACGGGCGGCAAGATCGTCGGCCTCGACGGCATTCGCGACGCCTACGCCACCGGCAACGGCTCGTTCAAGATGCGCGCCACCACCCGCATCGAGAACGTGACGCCGCGCAGGAAGGGCATCGTCGTCACCGAGCTGCCCTACAACGTGGGCCCCGAGAAGGTCATCGAGTCGATCAAGAAGCTCGTCCAGGCCAAGAAGATCCAGGGCATCTCCGACCTGAAGAACCTCACCGACCGCACCCACGGGCTGCGGCTGGTGATCGAGATCAAGAACGGCATCGTCCCCGAGGCGCTGCTCGAGCAGCTGTACCGCCAGACGCCGCTGGAGACCTCGTTCGGCATCAACGCCGTCGCCCTCGTCGACGGCCAGCCGCGCACCCTCGGTCTGCGCGAGATGCTCACGGTCTACCTCGAGCACCGCATCGACGTCGTCCGCCGCCGCACCACGTTCCGCCGCACGAAGGCGGCGGACCGGCTGCACCTCGTCGACGGCCTGATGATCGCGATCCTCGACATCGACGAGGTCATCCAGCTGATCCGCTCCTCGGAGAACCGCGGCGAGGCACGCCAGCGCCTCATGTCCGTCTTCGACCTCTCCGAGCTCCAGGCCGACTACATCCTGGACCTCCAGCTGGGCCGGCTGACGAAGTTCTCGCGGCTCGAGCTCGAGCGCGAGGCCGACGAGCTGCGCCGCCTCATCGAGGAGCTCGACGCGATCCTCGCCGACGAGGGCACGCTGCGCTCGGTCGTCGGCGACGAGCTCGCCCAGATGGCCCAGCAGTTCGGCACGCCGCGGCGCACCGTGCTGCTGGAGTCGGCGGGCGTTCCCGTGCCGATCGCCAAGGGCGGCTCGCTCGAGGTCCCCGACGACCCGTGCTGGGTGCTGCTGTCCTCCACGGGACTCGTGGCGCGGACGTCCGACGCCGAGCCGCTGGGCGACCACGGCCGCCGGGCCAAGCACGACACCGTGGTCGCCGCCGTCCGCGCCACCGCGCGCGGCCAGGTCGGCATCGTCACGTCCGCCGGCACGGTCCACCGCCTCGAGGTCGTCGACCTGCCGGCCCTGCCGCCCACGGCCGACTCCCCCCGCCTCCAGGGCGGCGTCCCGCTGGGCGAGCTGCTGAGCCTCGACGGCGACGCGCTCACGCTCATGACGTTCGACGAGGACGTGCCCGGGCTCGCGCTCGGCACCCGCGACGGCGTCGTCAAGCGGGTCAAGCCCGACCACCTCTCCAACCGCGACTCGTGGGAGCTCATCCGGCTGGAGGACGGCGACAAGGTGGTCGGCGCGGTGCCGCTGACCACGGGCGAGGAGGAGCTGGCGTTCGTCACCTCCGAGGCCCAGCTGCTGCACTTCCCCGCCTCGCTCGTGCGCCCTCAGGGCCGCAGCGGCGGCGGCGTCGCCGGCGTCAAGCTCGGTGGCGGTGCCCACGTGGTCGCGTTCGGCGCGGTGTCCGACGTCGAGTCGGCCCACGTCGTCACGGTGGCCGGCAGCTCCGACGCGCTTCCCGGCACGCAGGCCGGCTCGGCCAAGGTGAGCCCGTTCGCGATCTACCCGGGCAAGGGTCGCGGCACCGGCGGCGTCCGCTGCCAGCGCCTGCTGAGCGGTGAGGACGCCCTGGTGTTCGCGTGGGTCGGCGACGGCACCCCGGTGGCCTCCGCGGCCAGCGGCTCGCCGGTCGACCTGCCCGAGCCCGTGGAGAAGCGCGACGCCTCGGGCACTCCGGTGGGCCAGCCGATCACGGGCGTCTCATCGGCCGCGGCCTCCTTGCCGGGGGCGCGAGACGTGTCAGACTGACCGACGTGTTTCCTCGACTGCTGACCGCGACGATCCTGAGCAGCGCCCTGCTGCTGACCGCCTGCACCGGCGACGACTCCGACTCCGGCGACCCCGCCGAGCGCCTCGACGCCGCCTCACAGGCGCTGGCGGAGGCCGAGTCGTTCGACATCTCCCTCAGCACGAAGGAGCTGCCCAGCGGGCAGCGCGGGCTGCTCTCGGCGGACGGCGTCGGCGACCAGTCCCCCGCCTTCCAGGGCGACGTGAAGGTGGTCGCCGGTGGCGCCACCCTCGCGGCCGAGGTGATCTCGGTCGACGGCAAGACCTACGCCAAGACCGGCTTCTCGCCCGTCTGGGCGCCCCTCGACCCCGCCTCGCTCGGCGCACCCGACCCGGCCGACCTGGTGGGCACCGACGCCGACTCCGGACTCGCCGGCCTGCTGAAGGCCACCGAGGACGTCGAGGCCGGCGACCAGTCCCGCGACGGCGACCTCGTCCTCACCGAGATCACCGGCGACCTGCCCGGCGAGCGCATCGCGCAGCTGATCCCCACGGCCGACAAGACCGAGGACTTCGACGTCACGTACCGGCTCACCGACGACGACGAGCTGCACGACGCCAAGATCACGGGCCCGTTCTACGGCGGCGAGGACGTGACCTACACGCTGCGGCTGGAACCGCGCGACGAGCCCGCCGGCATCGAGGCTCCCTGAGCCGGTGGCGATGAAGGAGCTCGCGTCCCGCGGGCTGCTCGCGCTCGCGGCGGTGGCCATCGGCTTCGCCGCCGCGGACACGTACGTCGTCGTCCTGGCGCTGCCGGACATGATGACGGCCGCCGGCCTCACGGTCGCCGAGCTGCAGCGGGCCGCGCCGATCATCTCGGGGTTCCTGCTCGGCTACGTGGCGGTCCTGCCGCTCATCGGCCGGGTCTCGGACCTGCGCGGACGGGTTCCCGTGCTGATCGGCTGCCTCGTGATCTTCGCGATCGGCTCGGTGATCACGGCGGCGGGCTACGACCTCACCACGATCGTGCTCGGACGGCTGATCCAGGGCATCGGCGGGGGCGGGCTCATCCCGCCGACCCTCGCGCTCATCGCCGACACGTGGCCCGCCGAGCGGCGCGGGCTGCCGCTGGGCATCGTCGGCGCCGTCCAGGAGCTCGGCAGCGTCGTCGGCCCGCTCTGGGGCGCGGCGATCCTCGCCTTCGGCACGTGGCACGACATCTTCTGGCTCAACGCGGCGGTCGGTCTCCTCATCGGCGCCGCCCTCCTGCGTCACCGCCCCGCCGAGCACGAGCGAGGCTGGGACGTGCCCGGCCTGCTCCTGGCGCTGCTGGCGGGTGGCTGTCTCCTGCTGGTGATGCTCGAGCCCGAGCGGCTCACCACCGGTGTCACGAGCGGGCTGGCGTTCCTTCCGGTGGCCGGCGACTCGCGGTGGCTCACGCCGCTCGCCCTCGTCGGCTACGGCCTGCTCGTGGCCTTCGCGGTGCGCCAAGCCACCGCAGCTCGTCCGCTGCTCGCGTGGCGCGCATGGGGCGAGGTGGCACGCCAGACCGACCTGTGGGGCGCCACGGCGCTCACGGTGGCCCTCGGAGCCGTCATCCTGACGTTCGCCAGCGCGGAGCCCGAGCAGGCCGTCGTGTCCGAGGACGCGATCGTGCTGCTGCCGGTCGCGGCGATCGCGCTCGGTCTCTTCGTCTGGCGCGGACGGCACGCGGCGCACCCGCTCATCCCCCGTGGCTCACTCACCGCCACTCCTGCGTGGGGCTCCATCGCGGTCTCGTTCTTCGTCGGCTCCGCGCTGATCGCCGCGCTCGTCGACATCCCGTTCTTCGCGCGCCTGACGATCGCGCCCGACGACCAGCTCGAGGCCGCCCTCGTGCTGCTGCGTTTCCTCGTCGCCCTGCCGGTCGGCGCCGTCCTGGGCGGCTGGCTGCTGCGGCACCTGCCGGCCGGGCCGTTGACCGGTGCCGCCCTCGCCCTCTCGGGCGGCTGCTTCCTCGTCATGGCGACGTGGGACCAGAAGTCGCTCGAGTCGTTCACGTCGACGATCGTGCTGGCGGCGTGCGGCCTCGGCTTCGGCCTCGCGATCGCGCCGGTGAACGCCGCGCTGCTCGAGCACACGGCCGACGACGTGCACGGCCTGGCGAGCGCGCTGCTCGTCGTGGCCCGCATGGTGGGCATGCTGATCGGCATCTCCGCCCTGACCACCCTGGGCCTGCGCGCGTTCCACTCCGCGGTGGAGCGGATCCCGCCCATCGAGGAGCTCTGCAACGGCTCGGCCACCGCGTGCCGCGCCTACAACGGGGCGATGCGCGACGCCGGGATCGCGCAGTTGCAGGCCGTCTTCACCGGCGCCGCGGTGGCGGCGTTCGTCGCGGCGGCCCTCGCCCTGCTGCTCCTGCGCCGGCGCGCTAGTTTCTCCTCATGACCACCTCTTTCGACGACCTGCTGGAAGCGAACCGGCGCTACGCCCAGGACCACGAGGGAGGCTTCGACGGCATCGCCCGTGCGGGCGTCCTCATGGTGACCTGCATGGACTCGCGCATCGATCCCCTCGCCATGATCGGCCTCCAGGAGGGCGACGCGAAGATCCTGCGCAACCCCGGCGGCCGCGTCACCGACCAGGTCCTCGTCGCGATCGTGCTGGGCGTGAGCCTGCTGCAGGTCAAGCGCGTCCTGGTCATCGAGCACACCCGCTGCGCCATGGCCTCCTCCACCGAGGAGCAGGTCAAGGAGCGCGTCGCGGAGTTCACCGGCACCGACGCCTCGTGGATGTCGATCGGTGTCATCGAGGACCAGCAGGCCACGATCCGCGCCGACGTGCACAAGGTCCGCAGCCACCCGCTCGTCCCCGACTCCGTCGAGGTCGGCGGCTTCCTCTACGACGTCGACAGCGGCCTGCTGACCCCCGTCGACTGACTCATGCCTGAGCGGTGAGCCGTCAACCGCTCCCGCCCGGGAGCGGTCGGTGGTCAACGGAAAGCGGTCGTCATTCGGTTGACCGCCCACCGGCGTCTCTCACGGGATCAGCGCCGCCAGGACCTCGCGCGCCGGAAGAGCCCGTCCTTGACGGAAGCCGGTTCCGGCCCAGAGGTGCACGTGATCACGGTCGCCGTGCTGCGCCGCCCGGCGTCGCATCGGCGACGTCAGGTGGTGGATCGCCGGGTAGGCCGGCGGAGCCGTGGAGTCGTACCGGTCGCTGAACGAGGTGCGGATCCCGCGTGCCACCCGGCCGGTGAACGCCCGCATCGTGGTGGTCGTGGACGCGGGGTCCGTGAGCGCTTCTCGATGAGTGGGCCGGGTGCCGGCCTCGTCAGCCAGCAGCAGCGCCGTGCCCACCGCCACGGCCTCGGCACCGGCCTCGAGCGCCGACCGGACCGCTGCAGCGCCGGACACTCCCCCGGCGGCGATCACCGGCACACCGGTCGCGGCGACGACCGCGCCGACCAGCGACGGCAGGTCCTCGGTCCCCGGCTCGTGGCGCTGGTCGAAGGTGCCGCGGTGCCCGCCGGCCGTCGCCGACTGGACGACCAGTCCGTCGGGATCGAGCTCGGCGGCGGCGCGGGCCTCGCCCACGTCGGTGACCGTCAGGAGCAGTCGCGAGCCGGCCCGGCGCAGTCGCTGCACGGTGCCGACGTCGGGAAGCCCGAACGTGAAGCTCACCCACGGGACGGGATCCCGGGTCAGGAGATCGACCTTCGCGTCCCATTCGTCGTCATCGTCCTCGACCACGGGACCGACCTCGGCCCCCGTCGCCGCGACCTCGGCGGCGATGAGGTCGCGATAGCGCCGCACCGCGTCCAGGTCGACCGGCTCCCGCTCGGGGACGAACAGGTTCACCCCGAAGTCGCCGGAGAGGGGGCGCGACGCGGCGACGTCCTCGGCCAGCTGCGCCGCCGTCCGGTAGCCCGCCGCGACGAACCCGAGGGATCCCGCGTCAGCGACGGCGCGCAGCAGCGCCGGCGTCGTCGGCCCGCCGGCCATCGGCGCCGCCATGATCGGCGAGGTGAGACTCAGGCTCCGCACGGACCCATCCTCCCCGCTCAGGCGTCGATGAGCTCGGAGTCGATCTCGTAGGCGCCCTGGATGATGAACTCCTTGCGCGGCGGGACCTCGTTGCCCATGAGCAGCTCGAACACGTCGGCGGCGGCCTCCGCGTCGTCCACGGTGAGGCGGCGCAGCGTGCGGTGGCGCGGGTCCATCGTGGTCTCGGCCAGCTGGTCGGCGTCCATCTCGCCCAGGCCCTTGTAGCGCTGCGGCGCGTCCTTCCAGCGGATGTTGCGCTTCTTCAGCTCGGCCAGCTTCCGCTGCAGCTCGGGATCGGAGTACGTGTAGATGTACTTGTCCTGCCCCTTCTTGGGCGAGACGAGCTCGATCCGGTGCAACGGCGGGACGGCGGTGTAGACGCGGCCGGCCTCCACCATCGGGCGCATGTAGCGGAAGAACAGCGTCGCCAGCAGGCAGCGGATGTGGGCGCCGTCGGAGTCGGCGTCAGCCATGAAGATGATCCGGCCGTACCGCGCCGCGTCGAGGTCGAACGTGCGGCCCGAGCCGGCGCCCACCACCTGGATGATCGACGAGCACTCGGCGTTCTTCAGCATGTCGCCGATGCTGGCCTTCTGGACGTTGAGGATCTTGCCGCGGATCGGCAGCAGCGCCTGGAACTCGGCGTCGCGCGCCGACTTCGCGGTGCCGAGGGCCGAGTCGCCCTCCACGATGAACAGCTCGGAGCGTTCGATGTCGTTGCTGCGGCAGTCGGCGAGCTTCGCCGGCAGGGCGCTCGACTCGAGCGCGTTCTTGCGGCGCTGGGTGTCGCGGTGCTGACGCGCCGCCAGGCGCGTGCGCGACGCGCCGACGACCTTCTCCATCACCTGGCGCGCCTTGGCCTTCTGCGCGGTCTTGGTGGAGGTCAGGAACGCCTTGAGCTCACGCGCCACGATCTTGTTGACGATGCGGGTGACCGGCGGGGTGCCGAGCACCTCCTTCGTCTGGCCCTCGAACTGCGGCTCGGCGAGGTTCACGGTGACGACGGCGGTGAGGCCCTCGAGCACGTCGTCCTTGATGACGTCGGGATCGCCGTTCTTGAGCATGCGGGAGCTCCGCAGGACCTCGTTGAACGTCTTGGTGACGCCGCGCTCGAAGCCCGACACGTGGGTGCCGCCCTTGGGCGTGGCGATGATGTTCACGAACGACTTCACGACCGTGTCGTAGTCGGTGCCCCAGCGCAGGGCGATGTCGACGCCGAGCGTGCGCTCGACGTCCTGCGGCGTCATGTGGCCCTTCTCGTCGAGCACCGGCACCGTCTCGACGAAGGTGTCCTCGCCCTGGATGCGCAGCACCTCCGAGACGGGCCCGTCGGGCGCCAGGAAGTCGCAGAACTCGGAGATGCCGCCCTCGTGGAAGAAGTCCTCCTCGCGCGGCTCGTCGGCGCGCTCGTCGCGGATGCGCAGGCGCAGTCCGGGCACGAGGAACGAGGTCTGGCGGGCGCGGGCGACGAGGTCCTCGTAGGAGAACTTGGCGCCCTTGATGAAGATCTGCGGGTCGGCCCAGTAGCGGACACGCGTGCCCGTGCGCGCCTTCGCGACCTTGCCGATCTTGCGCAGCGTGTTGTCGGGGGTGAAGTCCGCGTCGGCGCCGTCGCCGGCGAACACGCCGGGCACGCCACGGCGGAAGGACATGGCCCACGTGGCGCCGCCCTTGTCGACCTCGACGTCGAGGCGCGCCGAGAGCGCGTTCACGACGGAGGCGCCGACGCCGTGCAGACCGCCGGTGGCGTTGTACGAGCCGCCGCCGAACTTTCCGCCCGCGTGCAGCTTCGTGTAGACGACCTCGACGCCGGTGAGGCCCGTCTTCGGCTCGATGTCGACCGGCACGCCGCGTCCGTCGTCCCGGACCTCCACCGAGCCGTCGCCGTGGAGCAGGACGTCGATGTGCGCGCCGTGACCGGTCAGCGCCTCGTCGACGGAGTTGTCGATGATCTCCCACAGGCAGTGCATGAGGCCGCGCGTGTCCGTCGAGCCGATGTACATGCCGGGTCGCTTGCGTACCGCTTCGAGCCCCTCGAGGACGAGCAGATTGCGTGCGTCGTACGTGGAAATGTCCGGTTCCTCCTCATCGATTCCCCCGGCTCTCACGGTATCGAGCCGACCCCACCGGATCGCACGTGACACGCCCCCTCGGCGCGTCCGACGCGCGTTTGGCCGGATGAGGGAGTATTCATGGTGATGTTCGACGACACCCGACGAAATGAGGACACCGTGACGGCCACTGCCGAGTTCCCCGCCCTCACCGCCTCCGACCGCTGCGACCGCTGCGGTGCGCAGGCGCTGGTTCGCGTCGAACTGCCCTCGGGCGCCGACCTGGTCTTCTGCGGCCACCACGCCCGACTGCACGAGACGCGACTGCGCGAGATCGCCGTGGACTACCACGACGAGAGCGACCGACTCACGGTCTGAGGCGCACCCGCCCCAGCCGAGAACGACGACGGCGCCGAACCCCGAGGGGTCCGGCGCCGTTCTCGTCGCCCAGTACCTGAGGCTCAGTACTTGAAGACGCCGTACGACTTCGTCTGGGTGACCGAGCGCCAGTGCTCGACGTAGGCGTCGTACACGTCGGGGTCGGTCGTGATGGTCGTGATCTCGTCACTGGCCACCAGGTTCGAGCCCGTCAGGTTGGCCGAGCCGGCCAGCACGAGCTTGACGCGCGCACCGGACTTGGGCCAGACGCCGCCACCGGGCAGGCGCTCCTCGGGGTTCATCTTGTTCCGCTTGAGCTTCGCGTCGACCAGGATCGCCTTGTCGTGGATCTGCGCGTAGGCCGCGTCGACCTCGGTGCGCGAGGTCTTGAGCACGTCGAGGATCGGCTTGCACACGCGCAGCAGCTGGCGGCAGTGCTCGAGATAGTTCTTCTTCAGGTCGTCCTTGAAGGCCACGACCGACACACGGCAGCCACCGTTGTTGAGCGCCGCCAGCTTGTACGCCAGCGCGATGCGGCGGTACTTGAAGCGGTTCTCCATGACGCGGATGCGGCACTGCTCGTCGGGGACGATGCGGTTCAGCATGTTGAGGATCGGGTCGCGGCCGTTGGTGGGCGTCGCGCGCAGCGGCGTGACGTGCACCGTGTAGTTCGAGAGGTTCGAGTACAGCAGGCCGCGCTTGGCGTAGGCGCTGGAGTAGCCGTCGCGGGTGGCGGTGCGGTAGCCGTAGCGCGTGCTGCGCTTGGCGATGTAGCGACCGTAGTCCGAGCCGATGCGGCGCTCGGCCCACATGTCCTTCCAGACGCCGCGCATCTGGTACCAGAGCTTCTTGTCGTTGTAGACCGTGCTGCCGTTGTTGTACGTGCGCTCGGCGCTGCGGCCGCCGAAGTTCGTCGAGCCCGTCCACACGACGCCCTTGGCGCGCTTGTTGCTGCGCGTGTAGGTGTCGCTGACCATGACGATCTTGGAGTGCATGATCGCGCCGTTGACACGCGAGAGGCAGGCCATCGACTTGCCGTTGGAGCAGATGCGGAACTTGCCGTACTTCGTGGCGTTCAGCTGCTTGCGCAGCTTCTTCGAGGCGCCCGACAGGTGCGCGTTCGGGTGGATGAACTGCACGTTGACGCCGGCCTTCGCGGCGCGGACGAGCTCGCGGCCGATGCGGACCGAGTCCTCCATGCGCGAGTTGGCGGCGTAGACCGAGGTGGCGCGGCGCTGCTTCTTGCTCTTGTACTTGCCCTGCGGGGTCTTGTACGAGCCGCGGATGAGGCGCTCGAGGTCGTTCAGCAGGGAGTAGTCGCGGTTCGAGGCGCCGCGGTCGAAGTACGGACGCGAGAAGTTGGCCTCGACCTCGACCGGGTAGGCCGCGCCGTAGGGGCGACCGCGGACCGTGGTGGCGGCCGGCGCGACGGCCTGCGGGGTCACCGCCTGGGTCTCGACCCGGGGCGCCTCCTCCGTCGGCGCCGCCTGCGGCTCGACGGCCGCGGCGGGGTCGGCGACCTCGGTCTCGTCCGCTCCGAACGTGGTGGAAGCGGCGACGAGCGGCAGCACGAGCGCACCGAGGGCGGCGACACTCGCGAGTCGAAGTCGATGACTGACGGACACGGTGGAACTCCCCCGAGACGACAACAAGCGGTCGCGACAGCCTAACCCATGGCCGCGTGGGGTCACGGGACCGCGGCGGCCGGGCGCCGCGTCGGTATAGTCCAGCGGGTGGCGCGCATTCTCCTGAAGGTCCACCACCCCACGCTGGAACCGGCCGACGCCGCCACCGTCCTCGAGCGCAACCTCATCGGCAACAACGTCGGGAACCTGGCCTTCAGCCACGCCTCCGAGCGGCTCCTGACGCACCCCGGCGACGACGTCACCGCAGCGCCCACGGGCCCGTGGTTCGCCGACCCCGCTCGGGTGAACCGCGAGTTCGACCACGTGGTCTTCCCGCTCGCCAACCACTTCCGCGCCTCCAACCTCAAGGCCCTCGACCGCCAGTCGACCGCGATCGAGCAGCTCACCACCGGCTTCACCGTGCTGGGGGTCGGGGCGCAGGCCGACCTCGACGGCAACGCGCCCCGCGCGGAGCGCGAGGCCGTCGAGAAGGCCACCCGGCGCTTCGTCCGTGCGGTCCTGGAGCGCGGCCCGTCGATCGGCGTCCGCGGCGACTTCACCAAGGAGTACCTCGTCGGCCTGGGCTTCGACGACTCCGAGGTCGACGTCATCGGCTGTCCCTCGATGTTCCTCCACGGCCCCGAGCTGCCGCTGCGGCTCCCCGACGCCGTCGCGGCCGACGACCCGATCGCGATCACCATCTCTCCCTACGTGACCGAGATGGGGCCGATCCTCGAGCAGAGCCTGCGGCGGCACCGGCACCTGACCTACATCGGCCAGGACGTCCACACGCTGCGGCTGCTGCTGCGCGGGACGTCGCTGGCCGGCGACGATCCCCGCCTGCCGCTCTCCCCCGAGCACCCGATCTTCTCGCCCGGACGCACGGTGTTCCCGCTCAACATCCCCGCGTGGCAGGAGTTCCTGCGCAGCCAGCGGTTCGCGTTCGGCACGCGGATCCACGGCACGATCGTGTCGTTGATCTCCGGCACGCCCGCGGTCCTGCTCGCGCACGACTCGCGCACCCTCGAGCTGGCGCGGTACCACCGCATCCCGTTCGTGCGGCTCGACGAGCGCGACCCGTCCGAGGTCTCGGTGCCGGACCTGTTCGCGCAGGCCGACTGGTCCGCGCTCGTCGACGGTCACCGCGAGCGATGGGACATTTACGCGGCATTCCTCGAGCGTCACGGGCTCCGGCACGGGTTCGGTCCAGCAGGCGGGGTCGAGCGCTTCGACGCCGCCGTCGCGGCCGTGGCCGCCGACCCGGGCTTCCCGCCCGTGGTCCGGTCGAACGCCGGCCCGGTCTCCCCCGCCCGTCGCCTCGCCCGCGCGGTGCGCCGCCGCCTCCGCTGACCGACGTTCCGCACGCGACTCTCACACGCAGAACGGCCCGCGACCGTGAGGTCGCGGGCCGTTCGCCGTGGGGTGAGGCTCAGTCGAGGTAGTCGCGCAGGACCTGCGAGCGCGACGGGTGACGCAGCTTGCTCATCGTCTTGGACTCGATCTGGCGGATGCGCTCGCGCGTGACGCCGTAGACCTTGCCGATCTCGTCGAGCGTCTTGGGCTGGCCGTCGGTGAGGCCGAAGCGCATCGAGACGACGCCCGACTCACGCTCGCTCAGGGTGTCGAGCACGGCGTGCAGCTGCTCCTGGAGCAGGGTGAACGACACGGCGTCGGCCGGGACGATCGCCTCGGAGTCCTCGATGAGGTCGCCGAACTCGCTGTCGCCGTCCTCGCCCAGCGGCGTGTGGAGGCTGATCGGCTCGCGACCGTACTTCTGGACCTCGACGACCTTCTCGGGCGTCATGTCCAGCTCGACCGCCAGCTCCTCCGGGGTGGGCTCGCGGCCCAGGTCCTGGAGCATCTGGCGCTGGACGCGGGCCAGCTTGTTGATGACCTCGACCATGTGCACCGGGATGCGGATGGTGCGCGCTTGGTCGGCCATGGCGCGGGTGATGGCCTGACGGATCCACCACGTGGCGTACGTGGAGAACTTGAAGCCCTTGGTGTAGTCGAACTTCTCGACCGCACGGATGAGGCCCAGGTTGCCCTCCTGGATCAGGTCCAGGAAGAGCATGCCGCGGCCGGTGTAGCGCTTGGCCAGCGAGACGACGAGTCGCAGGTTGGCCTCGAGCAGGTGGTTCTTGGCGCGGCGACCGTCGATGATGATCCAGTCGAGCTCCTCGCGGAGCTTGTCCGCGACACGCTTGGACTTGGCGAGCTTCTCCTCGGCGAACAGGCCGGCCTCGATGCGCTTGGCGAGCTCGACCTCCTCGGCGGCGGTCAGCAGCGCGACCTTGCCGATCTGCTTGAGGTAGTCCTTGACGGGGTCGGCGGTGGCGCCGGCCACGGTCACCTGGACCGCGGGCTCGTCGGTGTCGTCGGCCGAGGAGAGCGTGAAGCTGGCCTCCTCGTCCTCCTTCAGCGTGGGGTCTTCCTTCAGGTCCTTCTCGAAGACCTCGTCGGCGATGTCCGGGAGGACCTTCTTGCCGTCGGCGTCGACCGCCGGCTTCGTCTCGAGCACGTCGGCCAGATCGACCTGGTCGCCGAGGACGACCTCGCCGCCCTTCGCGGCAGCAGCCTTCTTCGCGGGCGCCTTCTTGGCCGCGGCCTTCTTCGCCGGAGCCTTCTTGGCGGGGGCCTTCTTCACGGCGGAGCTCGCGTCGGTGACCTCCTCCGACGCGCTCGCGGCCTTCTTGGACGCCGGTGCAGGCGCCTTCTTCGTGGTCGCTGCCTTCGCGGTCTGGGCGGCACGAGTCACCGGATCATCAACCTCACAACGTCGTTCGGGGCATGACAATGAGGCCTGCGGTCAACCTCTGGCACCAGTGTGCCACGGTGCCCAAGACGAACGGGTACCGGTTCAGTCGACGGGCCAGGAGTGCACCGGTTCGTTGCTGTGCATGTGCTCGGCGTAGCGGCGCGTGAGGGCTCGCATCGAGTCGAAGACGTCGCTGCCGCGCTCGTGGATCCGGTCGAACTGCTCGGTCATCCAGGTGGAGCCGTTCCGCCCGGTCACGCAGCGTCGCTCGATGATCGTGAGGAACTCGTCGATGACCGCGCCGTCCACGCCGCGACGCTCCAGGCCCACGTGCGCCAGGGGCAGCAGGTGGCGCAGGACCAGCTCGCGCACGGGAACGGTGCCGATGCCCGGCCAGTAGGCCTGCGCCTCGATCCCGGCGGCGGCGGCCTCGTGGAAGCCCTCCTCGGCCGCCTTGAACGACAGCTGGCTCCAGACGGGACGCTCCTGCTCGGTCAGCGCGGTCACGAGCCCGTAGAACAGCGCGGCGTTCGCCACGGTGTCCTTGACCGTGGGACCCGCGGGCAGCAGCCGGTTCTCGACGCGCAGGTGCGGCTTGCCGTCGACGACGTCGTAGATCGGCCGGTTCCAGCGCCAGATCGTGCCGTTGTGGAGGCGGAGCTCGGGCAGGACCGGGATCCGGCCGGCCTCGATCTCGGCCACCGGGTCCTCGTCCTCGACGATCGGCAGCAGCGCCGGGAAGTAGCGCGAGTTCTCCTCGAAGAGGTCGAAGACCGAGGTGATCCAGCGCTCGCCGAACCACACGCGCGGGCGGACGCCCTGCGCCTTGAGCTCGTCGGTGCGCGTGTCGGTGGCCTGCTCGAACAGGGCGATGCGGGTCTCGTGCCACAGCCGCTTGCCCAGGAAGAAGGGCGAGTTCGCGCCGACGGCGATCTGGACGCCCGCGATCGCCTGCGCAGCGTTCCAGGTGGGCGCGAAGTCCTCGGGCTCGACCTGCAGGTGCAGCTGGGTGCTCGTGCAGGCGGCCTCGGCGATGATCGTGTCGATCGTCGTGCGCAGCCGCTCGACGCCGTTGATGACCAGGTGGATGTCCTCGCCGCGCGCGGTGAGGATCTGGTCGGAGAGCAGGTGGTACCGCGGGTTCGCCGAGATCGACTCACGCGTCAGGTGCGGCGCGTCCAGCGTGGGCAGGATGCCGATCATCATGAGGCCGGTGCCGACGCTCTGCGCCTTCCCCTGCGCGACGTTGAGGTCCTCGCGCATGCGCTCGGCCATGTCCGCCAGCCCGCGGCCCGCCACGGGGGCGGGCGGCACGTTGATCTCGACGTTGAACTGGCCGAGCTCGGTCTGGAAGTCCTCGGTCGCGATCGCGTCGAGCGTCTCGGAGTTCCGCAGCGCCGGGTCGCCCGAGTCGTCGACGAGGTTGAACTCGATCTCGATGCCGACGTGCGGATCCGGCACCGAGAAGTCCTGCTGCCCCAGCATCGCGGCGAGCACGTCGAGGTTGCGACGCACCTTGGCGCGGTACCGAGCCCGGTCCTCGCCCGTGAACTCCCGGGCCTCGACGTCCTGTCCCATGTCGCCAGCCTAGGGGCGGATCAGGGCCGCGCGCCCGCTGTGGCCCAGAGGTCGGGATGCATCCCGGCCTCCAGCGCGCCGCGGAGCAGCTGGCCCATCCGGTAGTGGGGCTCCAGCACGAGGGCACGCTCCAGCGCGAACCGGGCGCGGACACCGTCGCCCATCTGCCAGGCCGAGAACCCGGCGAGGCACAGGGACGCCGGCGCGAACTCCTCGGCCGCGATGCGCGCGACCGCCGCCCACAGCTGGTACATCGGCCCAGCGTTGTCCCGTGTGATCCGCAGCCACGCGGTGTCGCGGACCTGCCGCCCCGAGGCGCGCACCGAGAGCTCGACGAGCTGGCCGTCGGTGAGGTGCGCTCCCGCCAGGAACCGATCGGTGAGCTCCGCGACGGCCGCGCGTTCCCCCGCGAGGAACGCGTCGGGATCCGTGGTCAGCGCGCGAGCCATGAAGCGCCCCAGCTCCTCGTCGTGCGCCGCGTCGAGCCAGCGGCGGCGGGGGTCGCGTGCCGGAGCCACCTCGGCCGCGAGGTCGGACCGGTCGCGTGCGATGACCCGGCCCTCGGCGACGGCGCGCACGATCGCCTCGTGGTGGGCGTCGAGCGTGTACGGCTCGCCCTCGGGCGGGACCTCCGGGAGATCGGCCCAGAGCCGGTGGTCGTCGGCCCAGATCGTCAGCCAGTCCCGACCGGGCGGCAGGGCGTCGCGCAGCGCCAACGCCATCGTCCGGGCACGCTCGGCGTCGGAGGAGAGCCCGAAGACGAAGAAGCCCTCGTCCCCGTTGCGCAGCAGGTGCGGCGCGAGCTCGGCGGCCAGCGCGGCCTCCTCGCCCGGCTCGGGCAGGTCGTGCCGCAGTCGGAAGCCGAACCGGCAGCGCGGGCCCGAGACCGCCATGCCGATGACGCACTCGCGGGGCACGAACCCGAAGAAGGTGGGCAGGGCGTTGAGGAGGTCCTCGTGGGTGTGGGCGCGGAACACGGATTCGGTCATGAGCCGACCCTCGTGCTCGGACGGGGCTCGGCTGAACCCCTCCCCCGCGGCCTGTGGACGATGCCGGGCTCCGATCCGCCCCTGTGGACGGAGGGCTAGTCCCGGTCGCTCCGCCGCCGTGCCACGACCGTGCCTGCGGCGACGGCGAGCACGAACGCCCCGACCACCAACGCGATCTGGGCGCTGTCGGCGCCCGGGGAGACGGTCGGCGGCTCCCGGACGGTCATCCGCGGGTCGACGGACTCCGCCGTCACCTCGAAGGCCGGCTGGGACCGAGCGCCTACACGTCCGTCCCCGCACTGCTGCTCGGACACGACCGCGACCTCCGGAGCCGCCTCCTCGCCGATGCGCGCCGTGACGAGGAACTCGGTCGCCTGTCCTGGCGGGATGCCGGTACCGGCGAACTCCACGCGCGGACCGTCGAGGACTCGCGTCCACCCGTCGGGCGCCGTGGCATCGATCAGCGACACGTCGTCAGGCACCTCGAGCGCCAACCCGGTGGTCGGGGCGTCGCCGCAGCCGTCCTCGACGGCGACCACGAGGACGGTGGTCCCGTCGCCCTGGGGCACGATGCCCTCGATCGAGGTATCGGCGATCGCGGGCGAAGCCGCCCCGACGACCAGAGCGACGGCGGCGCTCGCGGCGGCCAGGGTGAGTCTCGGTCGATCGCTCATGGGATCAGCACCTCCGTCGACACGACGGGCTCGTCGAACCGGGTCAGCCGCACGGCCACCAGCAGCCGCCAGGCGCCCGGCAGAGGTAGGTCCGCGGTGCCCTCCCAGTGACCCGGGCCCGTTCGGGTCAGCGGCCGGTTGATCGGGCCGACGTCTCCCTCCTCGAGCGAGATCTGCAGGCGTGGCGGATCGGGCAGGTCCACCACGCGGCCCGCGCCGTCCGTCAGTTCGATCTGCACGGCGTTCACTCCGCGGCGCGTGGGCGACACGACGACCTCGACGCGGTGGGAGTCCTCCAGCTCGAGCTGCGCGCGCTGGACGGTCGGCACGTCCCTGACGACGGTGTCCGTCCGCGGGGGCGGGGTCTGCCCGACGAGCACGCCGGTGGCGAGCAGCACTCCGGCGATCACGACGGCCTCGAAGGCCACGGTGCGCCGGAGGACGCGCGCCCCCGCCTCGGCGTCGCGTCCGGAGACGCGGCGCACGACGAACCGACGGTTCCAAGCCGCGACCGCGACCACGGGGACGAGCAGGAGCGCCTTGATCATCACCGACCTGCCGTACCCGGTCTCCCACAGGGCCGAGAACGAGTCCGCGACCCGCCAGTAGAGGACGATGCCCGCCGCGACGAGCCCGACGACCGACACCCCGGCAACGGCGGAGAAACGGGAGAGGGTGGCAGCGCGCTCCCGCACCCGCAGGGTCGAGCCCGACGCGAGGACGATCGCGAGGCCGATCAGTCCGCCCCACCAGACCGCACCGGCGAGCACGTGCAGGAGGTCGGCCGGGACGACGAGCCACCAAGGACCGTAGCTGCGGGTGTGCCCGACCGGCGCGAGCGAGGAGAGCATCAGCGCGACCCCGACCGCGGCGAGCACGGGCTCACGCGATCGCCCGCGCAGCGCCGCCGCCACTCCCAGGAGCGCCAGGAGTGCGGCCACGCCGGCGGACGAGGTCAGTCCGTCGCGCCAGGCGTCGAGACGCGCGACCGCGGACAGCTCCTCCCCCGACTCCCACACGGCGGTGAGGGGTGCGAGCAGGACGGAGGCGATGACGGCGAGCGCGGCGAGTCGCCGCGTGGCTGCGCGCGTGCGTCGCTCGACGTCCTGCGCCCGGCGCACGGAGGAGGGCACCACGAAGAGCGAGAAGGCGACGAGCCCGGCGAGCCCGAGCACACCGGCGTAGCGGAGGGCCTCGACGACCGACCGTCCCACGACGAGCTCGCGCTGGGCCTCGGAATCCGGCACGCCGATCGCGCCGGGCGTCGCCTCGCCCACCGCGAACGTGAACCCACCGGTGACGGGGTGGGAGTCGGCCGACACGACGCGCCACGTCACGACGTGGGTCCCCGTCGGCAGGGGCTGTTCGGGACGGATCGTGAGGACGGAGTCACGCACGGAGAACTCCGCCGGCTCCTCCTCGCCGGTGGCGTCGAGCACGGCGTTGCCGTTCCCCGCGAGCGTCACCGGCTCCGTGAACGACACGGTGAGCTCGCTCGGCGAGGACGTCAGCACCTGCCCGTCCGCGGGGTTGCTCCCGATCGGCGTGGCGTGGCCGAACGCGGCGGCCGGCCACACCAGGAGCAGGAGCAGCCCGGAGAGCACGGCGGCGAGCCGTGCTCTCCGGGCGCGTGGGGCGAAGGTCACGCGCGCTTCCGCGTGCGACCCAGCGCGAGTCCGCCGGCCGCGAGTCCCAGCGCGCCGAGCACGACGCCGGCCCAGCCCAGCGCGTCGGAGCCCGAGCCGGCCTCGGCCGTCTCGTCCGCGTCCGCGTCGGCGTCGGCGTCGCCATGACCGCCGTGACCGTCGGTCTCGGCGGCCGTCGTCGTGATGAACGGCGCCGGGGACTCGGGCTCGTCCTGACCCTCCTCATAGGTCTGCGTCCAGGCGGTCTCGCCCTTCTCGCAGGTCTGGATCACGGGGAAGACGAGCTTCTCGCCCTCCTCCTCGGGCAGCGGCAGCTGCAACGAGACGGTGTCGCGCAGACCGTCGGCCAGCGGCGTCTTGGCCGTGTAGACGACTTCCGCGACGCGCTCGGTGTACTCGCTGCCATGGCTCCCCTTGACGGCGGACTCGAGCTTCTCGATCTTCTTCTCGACCGTCCAGTTCGGGTTGACCGTCGGCGTCACGGCGATGACCTCCTCAGGGATCTGGAAGGTCAGCTGCGTCGTCGGCGAGGCCTCGCAGCCGTGGCCGACCGAGAAGGTCAACACGGCGTAGGAGCCGGCAGCCGTCGAGGACGGCGTGACCGAGACGTGGGCCGAGGCCGCTCCTGCGCCGAGGACCACGAGGGCCGAGGACGTGAGGGCGAGCGCTGCCGTCCGGGCAGCACGAGGGGCAAGGGACATGGTTCTTCTCCTGGTTCGGTGACCGCCTGAGGTCAGGCGGAGAGGAGTCACCCGCAGATGCGGGCGACCGGGGCGGTGACGACCCGGGAGAAGGGCGGACCTCGCCGCACCACGATGTGCTCGAGCAGAGCGGACGGATGCAGCGGCTCGGCCCCACGGAGCGCGAGCGCGACCGGCACCGGGGCCGTGACGGGACGGACGAGGCGCAGGACGAAGGTGACGTGGCGCCACCACGACCACCAGAGGCGCTCGGCCAGCGCGATGCCCGCCGCGACGACTCCGAGCCCGAGCACGTGGGCGACCAGCATGCCCACGCCCGGGACCACGTCGTGGCCGTGGACGTAGCCCGTCAGCACGTGGACGACGACCTGCGGGACCGCGAGCAGCCCGAGGGCGACGGCGAATCCGATCCGCCGCGCGGCGGCCCACCAGGCCAGCGCGGCCCCGGCGGCGACGACCGGCACGAGGACCACGGCCGGGGGCGGCTGACCGCTCCCGGAGACGTGCGCGCCGACGGCGATGAGGGTCGACCACAGGCTCACGGAGCCGGCACGCACGACGCGTGCGACCGGAGCGGCGGGGGCGACCATGACGTCAGCGTAGGGCCACGCGTCCCCGCTCCCGACGCCGGTGACCTGATGTTTACACGCCCGTCACGGCCCTGCGGCCCCTCAGTCCCATTCGGTGTCTCATTCACGATCGCGACTCCTTCACATCGACGGCGCTTTCGTAACGCGCCAGTTCCCGCCGCGACCGCCGCGCGAAACGCGTCGCCACCAGATTGATGGCCGAATCGACCCCGGCCAGAAGGAACTTCCCCGCATGTCTGTCACTCGCGTCCTGTCCCAGCTCACCGCAGCCGCCGTCGCCACGACGGCCCTGGCGACCCTCACCTCGTCGGTCGCGCACGCGGAGGCGACGGGCGTCATCCGCGGCACCGTCCTGGAGACCGGACACGTCATCGCGCCGGGCATCGACGTGTCGCTCTACCGACTCAGCGGAGAGTTCGTCCAGGCGACGGTCGCCGACTCGTCGGCAGGAGGGTACGCCTTCACCGGACTGGAGCCCGGCTCCTACATCCTGTGGTTCGAGAACCAGAACGAAGCCGTCAGCGAGTGGTACGACAACCAGCCCGACAAGCCTCAGGCCACGCCGATCACGCTCGGCGCCGGGCAGACGTACGTCGCCGACGCGTACCTGACCCAGATCAGCGAGAACCTCGCCGTGCCGACGATCTCGGGCACTCCCACCGTGGGCTCGGTGCTGACCGCGAGCCGTGGCACCTGGTACCCGACGCAGGGCGTCGAGTTCAGCCACCAGTGGCTGCGTGACGGCGCCGTCATCGCCGGCGCGACGACCTCCACCTACCGACTGCGCGACGCGGACGGCGGTCACCGCATCTCCGTCCGCTCCGTGGCGATGGTGCAGGGGGCCACGGAGACGGCCACGAGCGCGTCCACCGCACTCGTCACGGGTGGGACGGCCCCGGTCGAGACGATCGCGAACGTCGCGAAGCCCGCGATCTCAGGGTCCACGACCGTGGGCTCCGTGCTCACGGCCACCCCGGGAAGCTGGACGCCGGCCGACGCGAGCGTGACCCTCCAGTGGCTGCGAGGCGACACGGTGGTCGGGACCGGAAGCAGCTACACCACGGCGACCCAGGACATCGGCTCGGTGCTGCGCGTGCGAGCCACCGCGTCGAGGTCCGGCTGGACCGCCGGCGTCGCCGAGTCCACCGACTTCGGACCGATCACCAGCGCCGCCCCCGTGCTGGTCGCACCGGTCCTGGTGACTCCGCCGACCGTGTCCGGCACCGCCCGCGTCGGCAGCACGCTCACGGCCACGACCGGATCGTGGAGCACCGCGGCCTCCCACGCCTTCCGGTGGACGCGCAACGGCAAGGCCATCTCCGGCGCGACCGGCCGGTCCCACCGTCTCACCCCCGCCGACGCCCGCGCCCGGATCGCGGTCGTGGTGACCGCGAGCAACGCTGCGGGCGGCGCGAGCGCCACCAGCGCCGCGCGTCCGGTCGCCCGGGCCACGACCCGCCTGAGCGCCTCGGCGAAGCCGCTGCGCAAGGGACGGCTGAAGGTCACGGCCAAGGTGACCTCGCAGGGGTCGCGCACGGGACGCGTCACCGTCACGGTCAAGTCCGGTGGCAAGACCAAGGTCGTCCGCACGACGCTCTCCCGCGGCAGCCGCACGCTCACGATCAAGGGGCTGCGCAAGGGCCGCTCGACGGTGCGCATCGTCTACGCAGGAGACGCGTCCACCAGCGGCGCCTCCCTCACCAGGAAGACGACCGTGCGCTGACCCACGCGGCCTCGCCGCTCCCCAGACCTCGGACCGTCGGCGATCGACGGCCCGAGGGACCGGCTCCCCGGGCCGGTCCCGACGGCTCCGGCTCCTCCGGCGTCGATCACCCAACCAGCCCCACAAGGAGACCATGTGAATGCGTCACAGCGCGTGCCCTGGAGGACACGCAAAGTCGCCGTCGCTGCACTCGCCCTCGGACTGACCGCCGCCGCGACGACCTACGTCATGGCGCAACAGGACGTGAGCGGCACCGACTCCGGCGAGAGCAGCAAGTTCACCGTCGTCGGCGACGGCGACCTGCCCACCAGCAAGCCGAAGCTCGGCGCCGACCGAGCCACGCTCTCGGCGGAGGAGACCGGCTACGCCATCCACGTGGCGTCCACCGACGCGAGCATCCCCGCGGACGCGACCGACGTGCGGGGGAAGGCGGGGCCGGAGTTCCTCTACGCCGACCTGCCCGACCTGGGTGACGACTACACCGGCCGCAAGGCCGTGGTCGCGCTGTACGACTACACGCACGACATCGCCTACGACCAGGTCGTGGACCTCGGCGCCGGCAAGGTCGTGGACTCCACGAAGTCGGCCAAGGCCCAGCCTCCGACCTCGGCCACCGAGGCGGACCTGGCCATGCGGATCGCCGTCGAGTCCGAGGAGAAGCTGGCGTTCAAGGCCGAGTTCGAGGAGAACATGGGCGTCCCGCTCATCGATCCCGACCAGGTCGACTACGTCGCCGGCTCGTGGGTCTTCAACAAGACCACCGCCAAGGGCAAGGAGTGCGGCGAGGACCGCTGCGCCCAGCTGATGGTCTCGACCGCGTCCGGGGTGTACCTCAACACCTTCGACTTCGTCGTGAACCTGTCCACCCAGAAGATCGTCCGCACGCAGTGAGCAGGGAGAGAAGTCCGATGCGAAAGAAGACACTGACGCGGATCGTCGCCGCCGGCGCGACCGCACTCCTCACGGCAGGCCTGGTCTCGGTCCTGCCCTCGACGGCGGCGACCGCCGCCGAGTCGCCCCTGGCGTGTGCGGACAGCCTCATCGAGAAGGAGCTCGAGAACGGGTCCGCGTGGCGGATGTGCGCGCGCATCCACCCGATCAAGGGCCTCATCCTCGAGCAGATCGAGTTCAAGCCGGCCACGGGCGACTACGAGTACGCGGGCTACAAGCGCGTGCTCGACCAGCTCAACATCGCCCAGCTGAACGTGCCGTACGACACCGGTCACGTGCAGTACAACGACATCACCTCGTACGGGTTCGGCAAGCAGTACCTGATGACGCAGGGGCCCGAGGTGTGCTCCGGCGAGGCGCTCGACGTGGACCAGTCGTTCACGTACAGCGGACGTCTCGTGGAGCGGACGATCCCGGGCATCTGCGTTCAGGAGGACCCCACGGGACTCATGACGCACGCCCAGGAGACCCAGATCGGCGGCGGCACGCTGTACGCCGACCAGGGCACGACCCTCGCCGTCTCGTCCATCTCGAAGATCAGCTGGTACGAGTACCAGCAGCGCGTCTCCTTCGACGACCACGGTCAGATCGACGTCGGCCTCGGCGCCACGGGCGACATCGCACCCGGCTGGGCCTCCGAGAGCCAGACCGGTGCGTTCTTCGGCACCAACCCCAAGGTCGGCTGGCCCCTGTCGGGCAAGTCCACCGTGACGTCGACCCAGGGCGGCCAGACCACCACCAAGGAGGTCCAGTCGTACGCGGGCTCGCACTGGCACAACGCGATCTACAAGGTGGACTTCGGCATCGACAAGGCCGAGCGGCAGACGGTCGAGCAGTGGGACTTCAGCAGCCCCGGGTCCGGGACGCGCGCTCCGATCGTCGAGGGCACGGGAACGGTCAAGAGCTCGGCCTTCTCCTCGGTCGAGAACGAGGACCACGACCAGCTCAGCTGGTGGCGCGTGCTGAACCCCAACAGCAAGAACAAGGACGGGCACGCGCGCTCGTACGAGATCGTGAACAACAACACCTCCAACGCGCTGATCCCGGTCACGTCGCCGGCGGTGTCGTTCACGAACTACCGCTCGTGCGAGGAGTACGCCTCGGACAACCTCAACGCGGGGTGCCCGGGACAGACGATCCTCGACTACGTCGCGAACGACACCCACGAGCTGACCGACCCGGTCGCGTGGGTGAACGTCGGGTTCCACCACACCGACAAGGACGAGGACCAGTCGCCGATGCCGATCCACTGGCAGAAGTTCCAGCTGGTCCCGCGTGACTTCTTCGCCCAGAAGCCGACGATCAAGGATGCGCGCAAGTGCATCAACGGTCCGTTCTCCTCGGTGAACGCGGTCACGAAGCCGTGCACGCCGGAGAACACGGTCAAGCCGAAGATCACCGACAAGGCCGACAGCACCGCGACCGTCGTTCCCGCCGTGGGCAAGGTCCTGACGTCGAGCGCGGGCACGTGGCGCAGTGCGGCCCAGAGCCTGACCTACGCGTACACCTGGTTCCGCAACGGCGAGGCCGTGTCGACGGGCCAGGACTACACCCTGAGCGAGGCCGACATGAACGCGTCGATCTCGGTCAAGGTGAACGCATCGGCCGCCGGCTTCCCGTCGAACGTCGCCGAGTCCGACGCGGTCGTGTGGGGCACCCCGCCCACGACGGCTCCCACCCCGGAGCCGACGACCGAGCCGACGACCGCCCCGACGACGGCGCCCACCACGGCACCGACGACGGCGCCCACCACGCGGCCCGTCGCCAAGGCGACGCCGCGCGTGGCGGTGCGGCTGGCGGCCAAGACCGTGAAGCCCGGCCGGAAGAACAAGGTCGCCGTCACGGTGACCGCGGCCGGCAAGCCGGTCTCCGGGAAGGTGCGACTCACGGTGAACGGCAGCGTGAGGACGCTCACCCTGGTGAAGGGTCGCACCAACCTCACCTTCACGGCACCGAAGAAGCCGAAGGGGTACGTCGTGAAGGCGTCGTACGCCGGAAGCGGCACGGTCAAGTCGGGAACCGCCGCGGTGAAGTACGTGGTCAGGAAGTGACAACCGGCTGAGCCCTGGGCCGGGACGCCATCCGCGCGGGTGGCGTCCCGGTCCCCTCCCCCTCCCTTCGACGACGGAGTACCCATGCGCGTGACGACTCTCCTTCGCCCCCTCGCCCTCGTGGTGGCGACGCTGGCCCTCACCGGCTGCGGATCGCAACCCCAGCAGGTGGCGCTCGGCGGCACCCAGGCCTCCGAGACCGCGGCGGACCGGCCCACGGTGGAGCGCCCGTGGGGCACCGTGAAGACCTTCCCCCGGCTGCAGAAGGCGGAGCCGCCGGCGGCGGCCGACATCGCGTTCGCGCGGGACATGATCCTGCACCACCGGCAGGCCATCGAGCTCTCGGAGAACGTCCGCCGTCATGCGGGCCTCGACGAGCGCGTCAGCGCCTCGGCCCGGTTCATCATCCAGGACCAGCGCAACGAGATCACGACCATGAAGGCGTGGCTGCGCGCCTGGCAGCAGCCCGTGGACGATGCCGCCGACGATCACGACCACACGGCGGGCACGATGCCGGGCATGATCGCGGCCGAGCGCGTGGACGAGATCGCGACGCTCCCCACGCCCGACGCCCAGGTGGCGTTCCTCCGAGCGATGATCGAGCACCACGAGGGTGCCATCACGATGTCGCAGGACTACCTGCCCGTTCAGTCGAACGCGTTCGTCCACAGCACCGCGACGCACATCATCGCCGAGCAGACCACCGAGGTGCGCTACATGGAGGGTCTGGTCCGGGAGTGGTGCGAGACCAACGGGCCCCGGACGTGCCCCGCGAGCTGACCTCGCGTCGTCCCCGCCACCTGGGCTGGTGGGCGGGCGCGACCCTCGCCGCGACCCTGGCGATGTCCTTCCTCACCGGACTGCTCGGGCACGCGACGGTCACCTCTCCGTCGATGGCGCCCACCCACGACGTCGGCAGCACCCTGCTGACGACGTCGCTCGGGGCGCGACACCCCGACCGCGGCGAGGTCGTCGTGTTCGAGGCTCCGCGCAGCTGGCGCGAGGCCCACCGCGCCCGCTCCGGCGCCGCGGGAGACGAGGTCGGCGCGCAGGACGCGATGGTGAAGCGCGTGCTCGGGCTGCCCGGCGACCGGATCACATGCTGCGCACCCGGTGGAGCCCTGATGCGCAACGGGCACGTGCTCGACGAGCCGTACCTCGCGGAGCCCCCGATCGACGTCTCGAACGTGGCCTACGACGTCACGGTGCCCCCGGGGCACCTCTGGGTGCTCGGCGACAACCGCCGTCGCTCCTTCGACTCGCGTGCCATGCAGGCACGAGGCGGCCAGACGGGCCTCCTGCCGCTGACGGCGGTCCGGGCCCGCGTGCTGCGCGGCTGGCCCTGACGCCTCGCGGCCGTCAGGGATCGACCGTCGTCCCGAGGGAGTCGGTCCCTCGGGCGAGGTCCCGCACCCGCTGACCGAGCGCGAAGCCCGACAGGTCGGGACTGCGCACGAGGTACTCCTGCTGCACGAGGTGCTTGAGGATCCGGTAGGCGGTCGCGCGCGGCATGCCGAGGTTCTCGGCGATCTCCCGCGCGGAGACCCCGGCTCCCGATCGGGCCACCTCCTCGAGGATCGCGAAGGCGTTGTCGACCGCACCGGGCTCACGGCCGCGGAAGGCCGCGGGCGGCACCTTCGACGACTGACCCGATCCGCTCATGCGCCCAGCAGGTCCGTGCTGATCGTCTCGTCGTGGATGCCCATCCGCCGCAGCGAGGAGGGCCGGAGCCACCGCAGCCCGACGAACCAGAGCAGGCCCGAGCCGAGCGAGCCGAGCGTGAGCGTCAGCCCCCCGAGGTCGCCCCCGCGCACGTCCTCCACGATGGCGAGTCCTGCCAGCAGCAGCGTCAGCGCCGCGGCGAGACCGGCGAGGACCAGCGGCCCCGGCGTCAGCTCGTCGATGCGGTGCAGGAAGACCGGGAGCGCGAGGGCCACCAGTGCATACGCCACGAACAGGACGAGGACGGCGTGTTGGAGCAGCGCCATCGACAGCACGCCCACCTGGCGTCCTGTGACCAGCGTGAGGGTTGCGGGAGCGATCGCGACCGGCGCGACCACCAGCAGCGCCCCGACGGGCGACCCCCACCGGTCGTGCGTGCGACCCAGCACGGCAGGCAGGACGCCCTCGCGGGCGAACGAGAAGATCACCCGCGCCAGCGCGTTCCACGCGCAGAGGGTCAGCGCCAGGAACGAGACCGCCAGCAGCGAGCTCAGCGCGGCGTCGGCGACGTGGGCGTCCACCGACTCCGGGAACCACCACTGCGCGGGACCGCCACGGCGCTCCCCCTCGGGGGCGGTCAGGGTGCCGACGGCCGTGAACGCGACGGCGTAGAGCGCCGCGGCCACCAGCAGCGCGCCGGTCATCGCGCGCGGGACGCTCCAGAAGGGTCGTTCGGCCTCGCCGCCGAGCGCCGCCGACGACTCGAAGCCGACCGTGATGCCCAGGACCGCGACGGCACCGAGCAGGACCCGCCACGGATCGGCGCCGTCGAGCGACAGGATCGCGAGGGACGGTGCGCCCTCCCGCGCGAACGTGAGCCCGGCGAGGACCAGCAGACCCACGACCAGCGCCGACTCCACCACCAGCGCCAAGCGGGTCGCGACCCGCACGCCACGCACGGAGACCAGCAGGCAGACCACCACGACCGCGGCGCCGATGCACCACTGGGAGCCGGCCCCGAGCGCGGGCGCGGAGGGGGCGGCCGACGCGACGGCGTCCGTCGACCGGCGCATCGTCTGCGACAGGCCGAACGCCACCAGGATCGCGTAGCCGAGCAGCATCGACGCTCCCACGAGCAGCCCTGCGCAGGGTCCGAGCGACCGCGTCACCCACGTGTACATCGAGCCGGGCGCGGCGATGCGGGTCGCGTAGTGCGAGAACACCCCGGCCAGCAGCAGCGCCAGCCCGAATCCGAGCACCGCGCTGAGCCAGGCGCCGGGCCCGACCACGGCGAGGAGCACGAACGGGACGCTCAGGGCGCTGGCTGCGGGCGCGATGACGGCGACCGAGTTCGCCAGCAGGTCCTCCGCACGAACGGACCGGCGGTCGAGTCCCGCGAGGTCGGAGGCCTCACGCACATCGGGGACCTCTGGCGGATCGGCGATCGCTCGCTCGAGGGCCGCGGGACCGGGCAGACCGTTCATGGTGCCGTCAGGCTAGAAATCTCTCGTATCCCGCGCGTTACGCGCCCGTGTCGGCGGGGGAACGACCGCGAGACGTGACGTCGGCGTGACAATGGGCGCATGCGTCCGACGGCCTCGATCCTGCACCTGGACCTGGACGCCTTCTTCGCCTCGGTCGAGCAGCGCGACAAGCCGTCCCTGCGCGGCAAGCCCGTGATCGTCGGCGGGATCGGTCAGCGCGGCGTGGTCTCCACCGCGTCGTACGAGGCACGGAAGTTCGGGGTCCGCTCCGCGATGAGCATGGCCGAGGCCCGATCGCGCTGTCCCCACGCGGCCTTCCTGTCCGGCCGGTTCGACGCGTACCGCGCGGCCTCGCGGATCGTCATGGACCGGCTGCGCGCCCTCTCCCCCGCCGTCGAGCCGCTCTCGCTCGACGAGGCCTTCGTCGACCTGGCCGCCGGCGAGGACTTCGACCCCGACCGGCTGCCCGAGCTCGTGGACGAGCTGCGCTCCGACGTCACGCGCCTGACCGACGGGCTCACGGCGTCGGTCGGCGTGGCGTCGTCGAAGCTCATGGCCAAGATCGCGAGCGAGATCGAGAAGCCGGACGGCTCCTTCATCGTCGCCCCCGGCACGGAGCGGAGCCTGCTGGAGCCGATGCCGATCGGCGTCATCGCGGGCGTCGGCCCGGCGACCGAGGCGCGGCTGCGGCACATCGGCGTCACGACCGTGGGCGACGTGTGGCGTCACTCCGAGGCCGAGCTGGTCGACCTGCTCGGGTCAGCGTCCGGTGCCTCGCTGCACCGACTCTCACGCGGCATGGACGACCGTGCCGTCAGCTCCCACCGCGAGAACAAGTCCGTCAGCACCGAGGACACCTTCGAGACCGACATCGTCGACCGGGCCGAGCTCGGGCTCATCTGCGACTCGCTCGCCCGCAAGACCGCTGAGCGGCTGCGACGGGCGCAGCTGTCGGGCCGCACCGTGACGCTCAAGGTCCGCTACCACGACTTCACGACCCACACCCGCTCCCTCACGCTGCCCGGGCCCACCGACCAGACGCGCCTGATCGTCCAGACCGCCCGTCGCCTGCTCGACGCCACGGACACCGGCGGCGGCCTGCGGCTGCTGGGCGTGGGGATCAGCGGGCTGGCCGACTGGGTCCAGGACGACCTGTTCGCCGAGGACACCGCGGACGACGAGCCCGTGCTGCCCGAGCCGGTCGAGGAGGTCCCCGCCGTCCCCGAGCCGCGCCGCGACTGGTCGCCGGGCATGGACGTCCACCATGTCGAGCACGGCGACGGCTGGGTGTGGGGTCGCGGCATGGGCCTGGTGACGGTGCGGTTCGAGACCCGGCACACCCCCGTCGGCCCCGTGCGGACCCTGCGCGCGGACGACCCCGATCTGGTTCCCGGCCATGCGGGGACGGTGTCGCAGCCGGCCGGTACGGTCGGGGAATGACCGACCAGCGGCCGACCGTCCCCTCCGCCCCCCGCCGTCCGGTGGAGCGCACGCACCACGGCGACACGGTCGTCGACGCCTACGACTGGCTGCGCGACAAGGACGATCCCGAGACGATCGCCTACCTCGAGGCCGAGAACGCGTGGGCCGAGGACACCACGGCGCACCTGGCCGACCTCCGCGAGCAGGTCTTCACCGAGATCAAGGACCGCACGCTCGAGACGGACATGTCGGTCCCGGTGCGCCACGACCGCTGGTGGTACTACTCCCGCACGGTCGAGGGACGTCAGTACGGCATCCGCTGCCGGGTGCCGCTGGCCGGCCCCGACGACTGGGAGCCGCCCGTCGTCGAGCCCGGCGCCACCCTGCCCGGCGAGGAGGTGCTGCTGGACTCGAACGAGGAGGCCGAGGGGCACGAGTTCTTCTCCCTCGGCGCGTTCAGCATCTCCGACGACGGCGACCTGCTGGCCTGGTCGGTCGACACCCAGGGCGACGAGCGCTACACGATCCGCGTCCGGCGACTCTCCACCGGCGAGGTCCTGCCCGACCTCGTCGAGGGCGCCGCGCCCGGCGCCACCTGGTCGGCCGACGGCCGCCACCTCTTCTACGTCACGGTCGACGAGGCCTGGCGCCCGCACCGCGTGTGGCGCCACGAGCTCGGCTCCACCGAGGACGACGTGCTCGTGTTCGAGGAGCCCGACGAGCGCTACTTCGTCGGCCTGGGCCGCACCAGCTCCGAGCGCTTCCTGGTGATCGCCGTCGGGTCCAAGATCACCACCGAGGTCCGTCTGCTCGACGCGCACGACCCCACGGGCGAGTTCTCCGTCGTGTGGCCGCGCCGCGAGGGCGTCGACTACTCCGTCGAGCACGTCGTCGTCGGCGGCCGCGACCAGCTCGCGATCCTCCACAACGACGGCGCCGTGAACTTCGAGCTGGTCCTGGCGCCGCTGGAGGACCCCACCGACACGCGCGTGCTCATCCCCGGGTCCGATGACGTCCGCCTCGAGGCGGCCGACGCGTTCGCCCACCACCTCGCCGTCTCGTACCGGCGCGACGCCACCACGCGCCTGGCCCTCATGGACATCGGCGACGACGGCATCGGCGCGCCGCAGGAGCTCGAGTTCGACGCCGAGCTGTTCACGTGCGGCCTCGCCGGCAACGCCGAGTGGGACCCGCGCTACCTGCGGATCGGCTACACGTCCTACGTCGAGCCCGCCACCATCTGGGACCTCGAGCCGGCCACCGGTGAGCGGATCCTGCGCCGCCGCGCGCCCGTGCTGGGCGACTTCGACCCGCAGGACTACGAGCAGCACCGCGCCTGGGTGCGCGCCGACGACGGCGCCCTCGTCCCGCTGTCGATCGTGTGCCGTCGCGGCACGCCGCGCGACGGCAGTGCCCCGGGCCTGATCTACGGCTACGGCTCGTACGAGATCAGCCTCGACCCCGACTTCTCGATCTCGCGCCTCAGCCTGCTCGACCGCGGCTTCGTCTACGCCGTCGCCCACGTGCGCGGCGGCGGCGAGCTCGGCCGCGCCTGGTACGACCAGGGCAAGCAGCTGGCCAAGAAGAACACGTTCACCGACTTCGTCGCCTGCGCCCGTCACCTCGCCGACGAGCGCTGGACGTCCGCCGACCGGCTGGTCGCCGAGGGCGGCAGCGCCGGCGGTCTGCTGATGGGCGCCGTCGCGAACCTCGCACCCGACGCGTTCGCGGGAATCTTCGCCGACGTGCCGTTCGTCGACCCGTTGACCACGATCCTCGACCCCTCACTGCCGCTCACGGTCATCGAGTGGGACGAGTGGGGCGACCCGCTGCACGATCCCGAGGTCTACGCCTACATGAAGGGTTACGCGCCCTACGAGAACGTGGCCGACATCGAGTACCCCGCGATCCTGGCCGGCACGTCGCTCAACGACACCCGCGTCCTCTACGTCGAGCCCGCCAAGTGGGTCGCCCGGCTGCGCGAGGTCACCGGGGCCGAGCGATCGGTCCTGCTGCGCACCGAGATGGCCGCCGGCCACGGCGGCGTCAGCGGTCGCTACGCCGCCTGGCGTCAGCGGGCCTGGGAGCTGGCGTGGATCATCGACACCGCGACCCGCGTGACCGGCGCCATTCCAAGAAACTCCTGAGAACGGAACACCAGCGCTGCCGCGTTCGTTGTACCGGGTGAAGCCACCGTCAGGAGGATCACCGTGGAAGACCGTGAATTCGAGGGCAAGGACAGCGTCGGCATGTACCTGTCCGAGATCGCGCGTACCCCGCTGCTCGACGCCGAGCGCGAGGTCGAGCTGAGCCGCACGATCGAGGCCGGGCTGTACGCCCGCCACTTGCTCGAGACCGGCCGCATCGGACGTGCGAAGGGCGGCGCGCCCAAGCGCGCCACGCGCGAGGAGCTGGAGTGGATCGCCGAGGAGGGCGACCGCGCCGTGCAGGAGTTCGTCCAGGCGAACCTGCGCCTCGTCGTGTCGATCGCGCGCAAGTACGGACGCGCGCAGATGCCGATGCTCGACCTCATCCAGGAGGGCAACACGGGTCTGATCCGCGCCGTGGAGAAGTTCGACTACGCCAAGGGCTTCAAGTTCTCGACCTACGCCACGTGGTGGGTCCGTCAGGCCATCACCCGTGGTGTCGCGCAGCAGGCGCGCGTCGTGCGCCTCCCCGTGCACGTCGTCGAGGAGCTGAACCAGGTCTCCGGCGCCCGTCGCAACCTCGAGCGCCAGCTGGGCTACGACCCCGAGCCCGCCGAGATCGCCGCCGAGCTCGGGATGCAGGTCGAGCGCGTCATCGACCTGCTCGCCTGGGGCCGCGACCACGTCAGCCTCGACTCCCCCGTGGACGAGGACGGCGACACCAGCCTCGGCGACCTGATCGCCCGCGACAGCACGCCCGGCCCCGACCTGGCGATGCTCGACCACGATGCCCGCGACCAGCTGCTCGCTCTCGTCGACCGACTGGAGGCCCGCGAGGCCGACATCGTCAAGGCCCGCTACGGCCTGCTCGACGGTCGCCAGCAGAAGCTCGCCGACATCGGCAAGCGCCACGGCATCTCGGCCGAGCGCGTGCGTCAGGTGGAGCGCCAGGCGATCGCGCGACTGCGCGAGATCGCCGATCCCGAACTGGCCGCGTAAGCGGTCACTCCCGAGCGGACGCTACTGCAGCGGCGTCGCGCTCATCGAGCGCCCGGCTCGACCAGGTCCTTCCAGACCTCGTCGACCCGGGCGCTCAGCTGTTCCCGGGTGCCGGTGTTCTCGATGAGGACGTCCGCGGCGGCGTTGCGCTGATCGCGGGACGCCTGCGCGGCGATGCGGGCGCGGGCGTCGGCCTCGCTCATGCCGCGGTCCCCCACCATGCGCGCGACCTGGAGCTCCTCGGGCGCGTCCACGACGATGACGACGTCGCACGCGGCCGAGGCACCCATCTCCACCAGGAGCGGGTTGTCGTGCACGACGATGCCGTCGGGACCCGCCTGCTGCTCCCGCTCGGCCGCGAGATCGCGGATGGCGGGGTGCGTGATCGCCTCGAGGTCCTTCAGGGCCGCCGGGTCGGCGAAGACCAGCGCGCCGAGCGCGGGCCGGTCGAGCGTGCCCTCGGGGGTGATGACGCCGGCGCCGAAGCGCTGGGCGATGAGGTCGAGCGCGGGGCTGCCCGGCGCGACGACCTCGCGGGCCAGCCGGTCGTAGTCGATGATCGTGGCGCCCAGCGCGGCCAGACGCGCGCTGACCGTGCTCTTGCCCGAGGCGATGCCTCCGGTCAGGCCGACCCGACGTGCCATCGCGCGGGGCTCAGAGGGTGCCGGCGTTGCCGACGGTGGTCACGTGGACGTGGTCGTAGTGGTTCGCGGTGGCGCCACCACGGTCGCTCATGCCACGCCAGCCCTCGCCCCCACGCTGGACCGTCCAGATGCGCTGCTCGTAGATCAGGTAGTCCACGCCCAGCTGGGTGCGGTTGGCCTGCAGGAACGCGGCGATGTCCCAGCCGAGCTGGCCACGGACCATGATGTCGAGCGAGTGGCCGGTGGCGTGCTCGCCACGGCCGGCCAGGCCGCCGTAGCTGGCGACCTCGGGGAAGCGCGCGCAGACGGCGCGGTAGACGCGCACGGTGTCGGGCTGCAGGCCCGACTCGACCGCGGAGCCACGGGCGCAGGCGGCCGTGGAGATCGTGCCCTCGGAGGGGCCGAGCTTGGGCTCCTCCTCGTCGACGAGCTCGGTGGAGACCCAGCGCGGGAGGTCGTTGTGGATGACCTGCGTCCAGTCGCCGCGGGTCTCGCCCGTGACCTGGAGGGTCTTGCCCTTCGCCACGGTGGCCAGCACCGGTGAGTCGTCGGAGGCGTCGGCACGGACCGGCACGGTCTTCTGCGCGTAGAGCGAGCCCTCGACCATCGCCTCGGCCTCGACGGCCGACGGGAGCGGCGGGCGCTCGGCGCTGCTGCGGCTGGCGCGCGCGGGAGCGGAGCCGCTGAGGGCCTCGGTGACGATGTCACCGTGGGCGACGGGGGTGGCGTCGGCGGCATCGGGAGACTCGGCCAGGCTCACCGTGGAGGTGCCGAGAGCCGCGACGGCGGCCACTCCGAGGGAGGCCACACCGGTCGCCAGGGCTCCGTGCTTGCGGGCACGGACGTACCAAGGGTCGCGGACGACGGGCTTGCGCCGGTGTCCGGGCTTGGGGGTCTGGGTCATCGAAACCAATGCGGGTCGGGGGAACGGCCGCCTGCCAGTCAACCATACTGAGCACGCAGATCCCAGAGGCTTCGACGATCCCCCGCGAGAGGAATGAGCGATGTCACACCAAACCGGCGAGCCCGTGGCGCTGCCCGCGGCCGACCTGCGCCGCCTGGCGGGCCGCTTCGCGGCGGGACTCGAGACGGCCGGCGTGCGGGGCGGGGACCGGGTCGTGGTGAGCCTGCCGAACAGCGTCGAGCTGCTGGCGGCGGTGTGGGCCTGCGTCGCCTCCGGGCGCATCCCCGTGCCCCTCGACCCACGGCTGACGCCGCACGAGCGCGAGCCGATCCTCGACGACGTCTCCCCCGCCCTCGTGCTGGACTCGCTCGTACGGTTCGCCGAGCTGCTCGAGCCCGAGCCCGTCGACCTCGACCCCGACCCGCGCTGCCGCCCGATGCACTTCACCTCGGGCACGACGGGGCGCCCGAAGGGCGTCTGGTCGGGCTTCTGGGACGTCACCGACGCCGAGCAGGCCGTCCTGGAGGAGCGGGACCTCTGGGGCTTTGCGGCCGAGGACGTCAACCTCGTAGTCTCGCCGCTCTACCACTCCGCTCCCCTGCGGTTCGCGCTCGGCACGGCGCTGGCCGGCGGCGACGTGGCCGTGCTGCCCACGTTCACCCCCGAGGGCTTCTGCGAGGCCGTCGCGCGGCTGCGGCCGACGACGATGTTCTGCGTCCCGGCGCACCTTCAACGGCTGCTGGCGCATCTGGAGGCCGGCGCCACGATCGACGTCTCGTCGTTCCGTCTCGTGGCGCACGCCGGCGCGCCCTGCCCCGACCCGATCCGCCGCGGCGCGCACGCGCTCTTCGGCACCGACGTGGTCTGGGAGTTCTACGGCTCCACCGAAGGACAGTTCACGGCGTGCTCGGCACCGGAGTGGGCCGAGCACCCGGGTACCGTAGGGCGCGCCCGGCCCGGCCGCACGATCACGGTGGACCACGAGGACGAGCTGTGGTGCGCCGTGCCGCCGTGGGGACGCTTCGCCTACTGGAACGACGAGGAGCGCACGGCGAACGCCTGGCGCGACACCGCCGACGGTCCGGCGTTCACGGTGGGCGATCTCGGCCGCGTCGACGACGACGGCTACGTGTACCTCGACTCACGCCGCACCGACCTCATCATCAGTGGCGGGGTGAACGTCTACCCCGCCGAGGTGGAGGCCGCGCTGGTGGAGGTCCCCGGCGTCGTCGAGATCGCGGTCTTCGGTCGGTCCGACGAGCACTGGGGCCAGCGTGTCGTGGCAGCGCACGTCGGCGACGCCTCGGAGGACGCCCTGCGCGAGGCCGCCACCGAGCGCCTGGCCCCGCCGAAGCGGCCCAAGGAGTACGAGCGCGTCGAGGCGCTCCCCCGGACCGCCACCGGCAAGGTCAGGCGCACCGAGCTCTGAGCAGCCTCAGGCCGACTCGATGCACGTGAACGAGCGCCGGTACGCCTGGGGGCTGGTGCCGCGGATCGCGCCGAAGTGGTGGCGCAGCGTCGCGGCGTTGCCGAAGCCCACGCGGGTCGCGATCTGCTCGATCGAGAGCTCGGAGGTCTCGAGGAGCTCCTCGGCCATCGCCACCCGGCGACCCAGCAGCCACTGCCAGGGCGTCGTTCCCGTCTCGTCGCGGAACCGGCGGGCGAAGGTGCGCTCGGAGAGGTGCGCGCGCTGGGCCAGTGCGGCCACGGTGAGCGGCTCGGCGAGGTGCTGCTGGGCCCAGTCGAGCACGGGAGCGAGCGTCTCGGCCTCGATCGTGGGCATCGGCGCCCGCACGAACTGCGCCTGCCCGCCGTCGCGGTGCGGCGGCACCACGATCCGTCGGGCCGCCGTGGCCGCGACGCGGGAGCCGTACCACTGACGCATGAGATGCAGGTTGGCGTCGATGCCGCCGGCCGAGCCCGCGCCGGTGACGATCCCGTCCTGCTCGACGTAGAGCACGTCGGTGTCGACGACCGCCTCGGGGAACGTGGCCGCGAGCTCCGGACCGTAGCGCCAGTGCGTGGTGCAGCGACGGCCGTCCAGCAGCCCGGCGTGGCCCAGATGGAACGCGGCCGAGCACGAGGCCATGATCGTCGCCCCGCGCGCGTGCGCTGCTCGCAGCACCTCGCTGATGCGCGGGTCCTCGTCGCGGTAGTGACGCTGGGCCGCCACCGCCACGAGATCGGCGTCGTCGGCAGCCGACAGGTCGTGTCGCACGACGTAGTCGAATCCCGAGGTGCCGGTGACGATCCCTGGCACCGGGGTGCACGCGACGAACTCGAAGACCGGATTGTCGTCGTCGGGGTGGTACGGCTCGGCCCAGACCTCGGCGAGCACGCCCATGCCGAAGGGCTCGGCGAGCTCGGGGACGATCATCGCGATCTTGGTCATGGGGACCTCCTGGCGGGTTTCCATCGCATGTGGCGGAATCTTGACGGGTCATGGCGTTCCTGCCACTGGTGGCAGAATATCACTGATAGCAGAATTAAAGCCATGATGATCCTCCTGCTCCTGCTGATGACCACGACGGCCGCCGCGCTCGCCGCCGGACTGTGGTCGACCATCAACCACGACGGACTCGGCGTCCGCCCCGGCCCGCGCAGCCACGCCCGCGACACCTTCGGTGCGTCGTATGACTCCTGATGACACCGACTCCGAGGACGACGAAGGCCCCCGACCAGCTGGTCGGGGGCCTTCGTCGTGCTCAGCGGGAGATCACTCGCCGCCGGTCAGCTTCTCACGCAGGGCCTGCAGCGCCTCGTCGGACGCCAGCGAGCCACCGGTGGACTCCTCCTGGGCGGGAGCGGACGTGTACTCGCCCACCTCGCCGGCCTCGAGGTTGGCCTTCTCGGCCTCGGCGACCTGCTTCTTGTGGGCCTCCCAGCGCTCGTGCGCCTCGGCGTACTGACGCTCCCACGTGGCGCGGGCCTCTTCGAAGCCCTCCTGCCACTCGCCGGTCTCCGGATCGAAGCCGTCGGGGTAGATGTAGTTGCCCTGCTCGTCGTAGGACGACGCCATGCCGTAGAGGGTCGGGTCGAAGCTGTCGGCCTCGGCGGCGACCTCGGTCTCGTTGGCCTGCTTCAGCGACAGCGAGATGCGACGACGCTCGAGGTCGATGTCGATGATCTTGACCATGACCTGGTCGCCGATCTGGACGACCTGCTCGGGGATCTCGACGTGACGCTCGGCGAGCTCGGAGATGTGCACCAGGCCCTCGATGCCCTCCTCGACGCGCACGAACGCACCGAACGGGACGAGCTTGGTGACCTTGCCCGGGACGATCTGACCGATCTGGTGGGTCCGGGCGAAGTGCTGCCACGGATCCTCCTGGGTCGCCTTGAGCGACAGCGACACGCGCTCGCGCTCCAGGTCGACCTCGAGCACCTCGACGGTGACCTCGTCGCCGACCTGAACGACCTCGTTCGGGTGGTCGATGTGCTTCCAGGACAGCTCGGAGACGTGCACCAGGCCGTCGACGCCGCCGAGATCGACGAAGGCGCCGAAGTTGACGATCGAGCTGATGACGCCCTTGCGGACCTGGCCCTTCTTGAGCTCGTTGAGGAAGTTCTGGCGCACGGCCGACTGCGTCTGCTCGAGCCACGCACGGCGCGACAGGACCACGTTGTTGCGGTTCTTGTCGAGCTCGATGATCTTCGCCTCGAGCTTCTGGCCGATGTACGGGTCGAGGTCGCGGACGCGACGCATCTCGACGAGCGACGCGGGCAGGAAGCCACGCAGGCCGATGTCCATGATCAGGCCGCCCTTGACGACCTCGATGACGGTGCCCTCGACGACGCCGTCCTCTTCCTTGATCTTCTCGATGTCGCCCCAGGCGCGCTCGTACTGGGCGCGCTTCTTGCTCAGGATCAGACGGCCTTCCTTGTCCTCCTTCTGGAGGACGAGGGCCTCGACCGAGTCGCCCACCTGGACGACCTCGTTCGGATCGACGTCGTGCTTGATGGACAGCTCACGCGAGGGAATGACGCCCTCGGTCTTGTAGCCGATGTCGAGCAGGACCTCGTCGCGGTCCACCTTGACGATGGTGCCGTCGACGATGTCGCCGTCGTTGAAGTACTTGATGGTCTGGTCGATCGCGGCGAGGAAGTCCTCTTCGCTGCCGATGTCGTTGACCGCAACCTGCGGGGCCGCAGAAGGAGTTGCGAGGCCGGAAGTCATGTAGTTGGGCTCCGAGTGGATGGAATTGAGTGTGGACAGGATGTGCACCGGATTCCGGGCATGCCGGAGCCAGCGCAACTGTCAGTCTACGTCACGCACGGGTGCCGCGTAAAACCGGCGGCTCAGCCGTCGGAACCGGCGAGCTGCTCGTCCATCCAGGCGGTGCGACCGGCGATCCAGTCCCGCAGCCGGGCGGTCTCGCGCAGCCAGCCCTCCCCCGGCTCCACGCCGGAGTCCGGGTCGCTCGCGAAGCGCAGGACGGTGGTCCACGTGCCGATCTCCTCCGGCGCGGCCCAGACCAGCTGACCGGCCCCGCCGTCGGCGACCGGGGTGAAGTTGGCCGTCGCGCTCTCGAGCAGTCGGGCGGACTCCTCGTCGACGTGCGTGGCGAGAGTCGCCAGCTGCGGCGCGGCCTCGCGCCAGCGGGCGCGGACCTGCTCGACGAACCAGGGATCGGTCAGCAGGCGGTTGTAGTAGTGACCACCCGGCTCGGCCCACAGCTGCGACGGCAGCAGCGCCTGGCGCCAGCCGTCGTCGGGGAACTGCGGGTGGAAGTGCCGGCCGATCCACCAGCCCGAGGGCAGGTGGGAGTCGCCGGCGTAGCCGAGCTCGTACAGCCCCTGCGAGACGTCGTAGTCCCACGGCGGGCCCATCGCGAGCGTGCCGTCGGCCCGCATCACGAGGTACACGCTGTTGCGGAAGCCCGCGTCGAGGTTCTTGGTCAGCTCGTTGACGAGGTACAGGGAGACGAACGAGTCCACGTCGATGCGCTCGCGGTAGCCGTTCTCGGGGAAGGACTCGTCGTAGAGGAGGTCCTCGACCTCCTGGAACGCCTGCCGCACGCGGGCCGGATGGTTCGTGTCGCCGTCCTTGAGGAAGACGCGCAGCCCGCGGTCCGTGCGGAACTCGGGATCGTCGTCGTCGTTCGTGTCGGCCTCGAGCAGGGTGTCGCCGTCGCCGAGCTCGACGCGCCCGTCCTGCGTCTCGATGCCCTCGCCGAACTGGTAGACGCCGCAGGGGGCGCCGTTGATGCGCAGCTCGACCGACTCGAGGTGGGGCGCCCACGGGACGGCGAGCATCCGCGCCGCGCGCATCGCGACGTCGTTGCGCAGCAGCGAGCGGTCGAAGTGGTTGGCCAGCAGCACCCAGTCCCGACTCTGCGGCAGGCCGAGCAGCGAGGCCTTCGCGTCGAGCTTGACCTTGTACGGTCGCTTGCGCTCGATCGACGCGGTGGAGTTGCCCCGCACGCGCAGTCCGGCCGCCACCGTCGTGAATCGGCCGTCGCGCCGGTCGTGGAACGTCAGCCGCCCCTTCACGTAGTCGGTCTTCGTGGTGATGATCTGCGTGCAGGCGTCGGGGCCACGCGGCCCGGGGACCTCGACGGCCAGCGACGTCACGCGCGGCGGGATCGTGGGGGTGGGCTCGGTCGTGGGCTCGGTGGTCGGCTGCTCCAGCGGCTCGTCCGGGGTCGGGTCCGGCGACGAGGTAGGCGGGGCCGGCACGACCTGCGCGGCGCCCGAAACCTGGGGCGCGCCCTTCCAGCGTCCGGCGACCACCCGGAACGCGCGTCCCGTCAGGTCGCGCTGGGTGCCCACGACGCCGAAGTCCACCCGTCCGGCGGCGTTGCCGGGACGCCCTGCGACGACGGTGCGCCAGGTCGAGCCGTCACGGCGTTGCAGGCTGACCTTGCGCCCGGTGCGCGCGGGCGTGACACGCGCGGCGACGCGGACCTGTCCCCCGGTGACCCGCACGGTCGTGTCCGCTGCGGGACGCACCGTGCGGACCGTCACCGTCCTCGTGGAGAGCGCGCGGTGGCGCTTCCCGCGCACGGTCGTCGCCGGGAGGACGGCGCGGTAGTCGACCCGGGCGCGCGTGGTGGAGGTGGTCGTCCGCAGGACGCCCCTCGCATCGGTTGTCGCGCGCAAGCTGCGCCACGAGGAGCCGGCGCGGTACTTCAGGACGACGGGGCGCCGCACCCGGGTCCCCGACGCCACCACCACGGAGAAGCGCTCGCCCGGCATCACCGACGTGCGCGAGACCTTGACCGTCGCCCGGGGTGCGGCCTCGGCCGGGGTCGCCACGACGAGTCCCGTCACCATCACGAGACCACTCACGCCACAGGCGAGAGCACGCAGGGCCCACCTCACGAGAGTTTCCCCGATTCAGTCCGAGATCAAGAACGAGCGCAGCGCCCGTCCGTACGACTCGACGTCGGCCGCGGCCATCACCTCGCGCGCGGAGTGCATCGCGAGCTGCGGCGCACCGACGTCGATCGTCAGGATACCCGTCCTGGCAGCACTGACCGGACCGATCGTGGAGCCGCACGGCAGGTCGGCACGGTGCACGTATCGCTGCAGCGGCACGCCCGCGGCCGTGCACGCCGCGGCGAAGATCCCGGCGCCGACGCCGTCGGTGGCGTACCGGAGGTTCTGGTTGACCTTCAGCACCGGACCACCGCCGAGCGTGATGCGGTGCAGCGGCTCGTGCTTGTCGGCCTGGTTGGGGTGCGTCGCGTGGGCCATGTCGCCCGAGACACAGACCGACGCCGCGACCGAGCGGAAGACGTCGTCGCGCTCGCCGCCGGCGGCGAGCACGATCCGCTCGAGGACCGAGGACAGCAGGGGCGAGTCGGCGCCGCGCTCGGAGGTGCTGCCGACCTCCTCGTGGTCGAACAGCACCATGACGTGGCGCGCCGTGGGGTCGCCGGCCTCGACCGCGCCCAGCAGCGCGTCGAGGGCCGCCGAGCACGTGGCCTGGTTGTCCAGTCGCGGGGCGGCGACGAGCTCGCCGTCGGGCCCGGTGCGACCCGAGGCGCGCAGGTCGAAGGTCATGAGGTCGAAGCCCGTGACGGCCGTGCCGTGGAACCCGGCGCGCTCCCCCACCACCTCGAGGAACGGACGGCGGGTCAGGCCCGCGAGCGCGTCGAGGTGGCGCTGGCGGTCGAGCTTCGAGCCGTCGCGGTCGAGGTGGATGGCCAGCCGCGGCACGCGCAGCAGCGGCTCGTCGACCCGGATGGTGCGGGTGGTGCCGTCGCTGAGCGCGATGCGGCCGGCGATGCCGAGGTCGAGGTCGAGCCACGACTCCAGCAGCGGGCCGCCGTACGGCTCGAGCGCCACCGTGGCCTGACCGTCGCGCCAGCCGTCGTGGTGCTGCTTGAGCCGCAGGTTCGGGCTGTCGGTGTGGGCGCCGACGATGCGGAAGCCGGCATGGGCGGGCGCCTCCGGACCGGTCGACCACGCGACGAGCGTGCCGCCCGAGACGATGAAGTGGCGTCCCGCCGCGGTGGGCCAGGCGTCGCGCGGGTCCACCGCGGTGAACCCGGCCTCGGTCAGCCGCGCGGCCGCCGTCTCGCAGGCGTGGAACGGCGTCGGCGAGGCGTCGATGAAGGAGATCAGGCGGTCGGCAGCGTGCATGGCGCCACCCTAGCGACGGTTGCGGAAGTCCTCGATCGTCGCCTTGAGGCCGATCTCGGCCGTGGTCGAGGGCGACCAGCCGAGCAGCTCGCCCGCGAGGGTGATGTCGGGACGGCGGATCTGCGGGTCGTCGACGGGACGCGGCACGTGCACGATCTGCGACGAGGACTCGGCCAGGTCGCGGATCCACGTGGCGAGGTCGAGCATCGAGATCTCCTCGGGGTTGCCGAGGTTGACCGGGCCCGTGGCGCTGGACTGCATCATCGCGACGAGCCCGCCGACGAGGTCGTCGACGTAGCAGATCGAGCGGGTCTGGTGGCCGTCTCCGGCGACGGTGATCTCGCGGCCGGTGAGCGCCTGGTGGACGAAGTTCGGGATGGCGCGGCCGTCCTCGACGCGCATGCGCGGGCCGAACGTGTTGAAGATGCGCACGATCTTGGTGTCGACGCCGAACTCGCGGCGGTACGCCGCCGTCATCGCCTCGCCGAAGCGCTTGGCCTCGTCGTAGACCGAGCGGGGACCGACGGGGTTCACGTGGCCGAGGTAGGTCTCGGGCTGCGGGTGGACCTGCGGGTCGCCGTAGACCTCGGAGGTCGAGGCCAGCAGGTAGCGGGCGCCGTGCGCGTGGGCGAGGTCGAGCGTGTTCTTCACGCCCATCGAGCCCGTCATCAGCGTGTGGATCGGGAGGCGGTGGTAGTCGACCGGCGAGGCGGGCGAGGCGAGGTTGTACACCTGGTCGAACGGGCCCTCGATCGCGTCGACCGCGGCCGCGTCGGCGATGTCGGCGTCGACGATCGTGACCTGGTGCGCGACGGCGGCGAGGTTCTCACGTCGGCCCGTGCTGAAGTCGTCGACCACGACGACCTCGTGTCCCGCCTCGACGAGCCGCTCCACGAGGTGCGATCCGACGAAACCGGCGCCGCCGGCAATCAACGCGCGCATCCGTGCTTCCCTTCGCCTGAGTCCGCCAGCTTTCTACTGGCGAGTAGGACTCATCTCACAGGGTACCTCGGAGTTCGCCCGGTTCGGCAGCTTCGCGCCCATCTCGTCGCAACAGCAACAGCAGGTTCCACGAGAGGACCTCGCGGACGACGGGGACGCGCACCAGGAACGAGGCCCAGCGCGGCAGGTAGCGCGGCCGCGCGGACACGATACGCACGCCCGGCGCCCGGTGCGCCCATCGCATCCCCCACGCGACCGAGAGCTTGAAGAGCGTCTCTCCGACGCGGTTCTTGGGCGGGTGGCCGTGACGGCGGGTGTACCGGTCGATCGCGCGCCGGCCGCCGAGCCAGTGCCACGGCGACGTCTCGTGGCCGCCCCACGGCGACCACCAGTTCGTGTAGGAGAGGAACACCAGCCCGCCGGGCTTGGCGATGCGCACCAGCTCGCGGGCGACGACCTCGGGGTCGCGGACGTGCTCGAGCAGGTTGGAGGAGAACACCAGGTCGGCCGAGCCGTCGGCGAACGGCAGGGCCGCGGCGTCGGCCGCCACTCCCCCGTTGGCGAGCGCCGGGACGTCGGGGTCGAGGTCGACCGCGACGTAGCGGGCGCCGCGGCGACGGAACTCCTCGGCGAACTCCAGCGGGCCAGCGCCGACGTCGACGACGAGCCGCCCCTGCAGCGACATCTCGTGCTCGACGAGGTCGGCCGAGTCGCGCGCGAGCGCACCGTAGAAGAGGTGTGGCTCGGTCTGCTCGACCAGGAAGGACCGGAAGAGATGGACCGAGCGGCCGATGCCCTCGCCCCTCATCGGACGGGCCTCGTGGCCGTCACGACGAGCGTGGGCCGCCAGCGCGGGCGCACGATCCGCAGCACGAGGGCGACCGGCGCGAGCGCCATCGCGAGCAGGCGGGTGGCGCGCGACGCCAGCACCCCCGCGGGGCGGTCGGCAGGGCGGAGGCGCCGCACGAGGCTGGCGCCCTCCATCGTCAGGTTGTCCGTCAGCGACCGCGACACGCGCACGTCGGCGAAGCCGGCCGCGTCGAGCAGCCGCGTGATCGAGTCGGCCGAGAAGAAGCGCACGTGCGTGGGGTCCTCCAGCAGCCACCAGGCGTCGGAGAAGGCGCGCAGGGAGGCGCTGTCGGCCGCCGGCGTCAGGAAGAGCACGCGGCCCCCCGGGCTCAGCAGCCGGTGCGCGGCGCGGGCCAGGGCGTGCACGTCCTGCACGTGCTCGACGACGTGGACGCCGTAGACGAGGTCGGCCGGCTCGGCGGTCTCGGGGACCTCCTCGATCCCGCACGCGTGCAGCTCGGCGCGCGCGCGGACCTGCGGGTCGACGTCGACGTGCAGCTGGTCGGGATCGCAGCCCGCCACGGGGTGGCCGTCGTCGAGGTAGCCGCGCAGCATGGCGCCGCCGCCGTAGCCGATCTCGAAGACGCGGGCCCCGTGACGCAACGGAGCGGCCCGCCGCAGCGTGCGCGACGTGAGGGCGAGCCGCACCCGGTCGAGGCCGGGGTCGCCGCCGTAGGCGACGTCGCGCGGATGCGCCGGAGCGGCCTTGGGATCGCGCTCGATGTGAGAGCATTTCGGACAGGTCGCGAGCACCGAGACGCCGTCCCGCAGGGTCACGGGCGTCGTCGGTGTGGAGCACACCTCACAGGACATCGGACACCTCACCCCTCGCACGGACAGGAGAGCACGCTATCAGCGGATTGCGCATCGCCATCCTCAGTTGGCGTGACCTCGAGCACCCCGAGGCCGGAGGCGCGGAGGTGTTCGCCGAGCGGACCGCCGCGACCATGGCCGAGCGCGGTCACGACGTCGTCCTGTTCGCCTCCTCCTTCCCCGGCGGGACGCCCCACGCCGAGCGACACGGCTTCCGCCTCGCCCGGGCGGGCGGCCGCTTCACCGTCTACCCGCGGGGCCTGTGGCACGTGTGGCGCCGCCGCCGCAGCTACGACATCGTCCTCGACGTCCAGAACGGCGTGCCCTTCTGGACGCCCCTCGTCTTCGCCAAGCCGCTGCTGGCCGTTGTGCACCACGTGCACCGCGAGCAGTGGTTCACCTTCTTCCCGCGCCCGATCTCCTCGATCGGCTGGTTCCTCGAGTCGCGCGTCGCGCCCTTCGTGTACCGGCGTCAGCAGTACGTCACGGTGTCCGAGGCCTCGCGGCGCGAGCTGGCGGCCGTGGGCGTCGACCCCGCGCGTGTCTCGGTGGTCTACAGCGGCAACGAGGCCCCCGACCACGTGCTGGAGCAGGAGCCCGAGCCCGAGCGGGGCACGCGACTGGCCTGCCTGGGCCGCCTCGTGCCGCACAAGCGCGTCGAGCTCGCGATCGACACCGTCGCGGCGCTGAAGGACGAGTTCGACGACATCGCGCTGGACGTCATCGGCGGCGGTGACTGGATGGACTCCCTCGTGGAGCACGCGCGCCGCGCCGGCGTCAGCGACCGCGTCGTCTTCCACGGCCACGTGAGCGACGACGAGAAGCACGCCCTGCTCGCCGGGGCGGCTGCGCTGGCGATGCCCTCCATCAAGGAGGGCTGGGGCCTGACCATCCTCGAGGCCGGATACCACGCGGTGCCGACGGTGGCGTTCCGCTACGCCGGCGGCACGCAGGAGTCGGTCCAGGACGGCCACACGGGCCTGCTCGTCGACACCGACGACGAGTTCATCGCCGGGCTGCGCCGGCTGCTGGCCGACCCCGACGAGCGGGCCAAGCTCGGCGCCGCCGCACGCGAGTTCGCCCTGCGCTTCGACTGGGACCGCACGGGCCACGAGCTGACCGACCTGGTCGAGCGCGTCGCGCGCTCCTGAGACTCCTCACCGCACACGACGAAGGGCCGCCGTCCCCCGGAGGGGGCGGCGGCCCTTGCGGTGCCGGTGACCGTCAGGCGGTCGCGTAGGCGTCGTCGTTCACGTCGGCGTCGCGGTTGCCGCGGAACCGGACCGCGAGCGCGATGCCGACCACGATGAACAGGATGCCGAGGCCGCCGATGGCCAGGGGCAGCCAGGTGCGGACGGCCTTGAGGACGCCGACCTTGGAGCCGTAGTCGTCGATCGTGGCCTGGACCGTCTCGGGCGTGGACGCCGAGACGGTGTCCATCGCGACGACGTCCTCGGCGCCGGGCTCGTCCAGCTTCAGCCACTGCTTCTGGGCCTCCTGGATCTTCACCATGACGCCGGTCTCGGGCTCGACCCAGATGGTGCGCTCGTTGGCGTACGTGCGGGTGGCCTCCACGGCCTCGGTGTCCTCGAGGCCAAAGATGCCGCGCGGGACCTCGCGGACGCCGAACTCGGTCTCGGGGACCGAGCCGAAGAAGCGGTAGGTGTCGATCGAGCCGTCAGTGCCCTCGACCTTCTCGGTGCCCTCGTACTCCATCGTCATGGGCGCCTTGATCGTCGCGTCCCAGTACTCGTAGCTCTTCTTCTGCGTGTTGAACGGGAACTTGATGATCTGGCCCTCGAACTCGATGGGCTCGCCGTTCTGCGAGCTGCCCGACCACGGGACGGCCTCGCCGGTGAAGCGATCGATCGCGAACGTCTGCTCGAGGAAGTCGATCGGCGGCGCCTGGTCGTTGTTGTCGGTGCTCTGGCCCTTGGTGTAGACGCCGATGTCGGCGCCGTCGTTCTCGTCGGAGGCCTCCGACGCGAGGTCGGGATCGCCGATGACGGTCGCGACGGTGGAGATCGGGCCCGAGCCGGGGGCCACGTTGTCGGCGTCGAAGAAGTTGGCGTTGTCGTCACCGAGGACCTGCTGGGTGTTCTGGTCCTTGGGGACCACGGCCAGGCGGTCGTAGGCGTACACCTTCATCGCGACGCCCAGCGTCAGAAGGAACGCTCCGAGCGTCAGGAACGCCACCGCGCCACGAGAAAACTTCCGCACAAGTGCCTCCGGTCTAAGGGTGCTGCAAACAGTATTTGTGAGTTACCTCTCGCGAGAGCGTAGCACCACGAATCCGTCTTGTTGCGGATCCCTACTGATGAGTACATCCGCGATGCGAGCACTGCCCACGCCCGCCGGTCCCGCGTCCAGCCAGGCGACCCCCGCGGCGTGCGCCGCGGCCTCGTCGCTGGGCTGGTCGCCGACCATCACGACGCGTTCGGGGCGGGCCCACTGCGCCCGCGCCAGGGCCCGCAGCAGCATCCCCGGCAGCGGCTTGCGACAGTCGCAGGTGCCCGTCTGGTGGGGGCAGACCTCGATCCCGTCGAGCCGTCCGCCCGCCCGCGCGAGACGCTGGACGAGGGCCGTGTGGACGTCGACGAGCTGCTGCTCGGAGAGCAGCCCGGTGGCGATCCCCCGCTGGTTCGTGACGAGCACCGTGCGCACGCCGGCGCGGGTCAACTGCCCCACCGCACGGGCGGCGCCGGGGCGCAGCCGCAGCTCTGCGGGCGATGCGATGTAGCCCGGCCGGTGCACGTTGAGGGTGCCGTCGCGGTCGAGCAGCACGAGGTCCCACGGGACGTCGCGGTCCGGCGGCGGGATCTCGCCGGTGTCGCGTCCGAGCAGCGCCTCGGCGGTCCACATGGTCAGGACGTCGGCTGCGACAGCACGTCGACCGCCTCGCACCAGGCGTGCGCCCACAGCATGTGGACCTCCTGGATGCGCGGCGTGAAGTCCGAGGGCACGTGCAGCACGTGGTCGGCGCGGCCCGGCAGGTCGCCACCACCCTCACCGGTCAGCGCGACGGTGGCGATGCCGCGCTCGCGGGCCGCGTCGAGCGCGCGCAGGATGCTCTCGCTGCGCCCGCTCGTGGACATCGCGATCAGCAGGTCGCCCGGACGACCCATGGACTGGACGCCCCGCACGAACACGTCGTCGAAGCCGTAGTCGTTGCCGACGGCCGTGATCGAGGTGAGCGAGTCCGCGAGGCACACCGCGGGCAGCGGCGCGCGATCGAGGATGCACTTGCCGACGAACTCGGCCGCGACGTGGCTGGCGATCGCGGCGCTGCCGCCGTTGCCGGCCACCAGGATCGTGCCGCCGGCCCGGAGCGTCTCGACGACGGCCCGGCCCGCGGCGTCGACGGCCTCGACGAGCGCGGGCTCCTCGAGGGCGCGCGCCAAGGTGGCCCAGGCGTCGATGCCCAGCGTCTGGCGCTGCGCGACGACCTGCGCGACCGCGTCGTCCGAGACGCGGTGCAGCTGGTGCTCGATCGTCAACTCTGTCCCCTCCACGTGACCAGTCCTTCCCTCGAGAACGTGAACTCCGAGACCGCCAGCCCCATGCGGGTCAGCTCCTCCGCCACGACGTGGCGCCGCTCGAACTCACAGATGAAGACCAGGTGGCCTCCGCCGCCGGCGCCGGTGACCTTGCCGCCGAGCGCACCGAGCGTGAGGGCCTTCTCGATCGCCTGGTCGATGAGCGGCGTGGCGATGCGGTCGGACATCTTGCGCTTCTCGTCCCATGCGCGACCCAGCAGACGGCCCAGCGTGTCGACCTCGCCGCGCACGAGCGCGAGCTTCATCTCCTCGGCGAGCACCTTCTGGGCGCGCAGGCCCTCGAGGGCCTCCTCCTCGCCGCGCTCGTACCGCGACACCTGGTCGTCGATGATGTGGTCGCTGACGCGGGTGTTGCCGGTGTAGGCCAGCAGCATGTTGTGCTCGAGCTCGTGGATCGTCGAGTCGCGGATGCGCAGCGGGTTGACGACGACCTTGTCGGTGAACTCGATGTAGTTGAAGCCGCCGAACGCCGCGGCGTACTGGTCCTGGGCACCGCCGGGGATCTGCAGGTCCTCGCGCTCGAGCCGGTAGGCCAGCTCGGCCACCTCGTACTCGGTGAGGTCGACGCCGAGGTGCTGGGCGACGACGCCGATCACGGCGACCATCACCGCGCTCGAGGAGCCCAGGCCGGACCCGGGCGGGGCGTTCGTGTGGATGAAGAGGTCGAAGCCCGTGGCCTGGACGGCGCCGGGGTACTGGCGCAGCCGCGCGATCGTGGCCTTGGGCAGGTCGAGCTGGCCGTCGAGCTCGAGGTCGTCGTCGACGTTGAAGCCCACCGAGTAGCCGTAGTCGAGCGACTTGATGGTGACCTGTCCGTCGGTGCGCGGGCGCAAGGTGCAGTAGGAGTAGGCCGAGATCGTGGCCGACAGGACCGCGCCGCCCTCGCGCTCGGGGAACGGCGCCACGTCGGTGCCGCCACCGGCGAACGAGATGCGCAGCGGAGCACGGGCACGCAGCACCGGGCGGCGGACGTCGACCGCGGAGGGATCGGCTGACACCTGGTGGGACTGCTGTGTCATCCGTACTAGCCTCCAGACGTGACGCGTCGCACTGCCGGGCGCAGTGCGACGTCAACCTACCTGATGTACGACCATCCCGGAGGGCCCATGGGTCACCTGCGTCTCGTCGACGGCCTGCGTGCCGTCGCGGCGGGTCTCGTGCTGGTCTCGCACGTCGCGTTCTGGACCGGAGCGGCGAACATCGACCTCGTCGGAGGGCTCGTCGCACGCGGCGACGCGGGCGTCGCGGTGTTCTTCGCGATCTCCGCGTTCCTGCTGCTGCGGCCCGCCATCGCACGGGGGCTCGACGGCGTGGCGGGCGAGCCGGGCTCCCTCTCGCGGTACGCCGTGCGCCGCGCCACGCGCATCCTGCCGGCCTACTGGCTGGCCCTCGCCGGCGTGCTCGCCGCAGCCGTGTGGGTCGTCGGGTCCGGCAGCGGCGGCGCCGGGAAGGTCGCCGCGCACGTCCTGGTGCTGCAGGGGTACACGGGCGAGTACTACCAGTCCTTCACGCAGACCTGGAGCCTCACGACCGAGGTGACGTTCTACGTCCTCGTGCCGCTGCTCGGGGCGGTGCTCACCCGCGGGCTCTGGCGGCGCGGCTCGCGCGGCGTGGGCACGCTCGTCGGCCTCACCCTGGCGGTCGGCGGGGTCGGCCTCGTCGCGCAGGCCGTGGCCGCCGCGTGGACGCGCGCGGGCTCCGACGGCGGCGCGGGGGTGCTGGCGACCAGCGTGCTCGGCCACCTGGCGTGGTTCGGGGCGGGCACCGTCGTGGCGCTGCTGGCCGAGGGCCACCGCCGCGGGGTCGGCCCCCTGGCCACGCGCCCCGGCTTGCTGGCCGTCTGGAGGTCGCGGCCCACGCTCGTCCTGCTCGCCGTCGTCACCTACGTGCTGGCGTCCTCGCCGATCGCCGGTCCGCGCGACCTGGCTGCCCCGACCGTCGGTCAGGCCGTGGTCAAGGAGGCGCTCTACGCGCTGTTCGCGTTCCTGCTGCTGGCGGCGTGCGTGCAGGAGCCCCGCCCCGGCACCCCCGCCGCCCAGGTCGCCCGCTGGGGCGTCACGCGCTGGCTCGGCGACATCTCCTACGGCGTGTTCCTGTGGCACCTGGTCGTGCTGCAGGTGCTGTTCGAGGTCACCGGCGCCACCCTCTTCGCCACCGGATTCTGGTGGGTGCTCTACGCGGTGGTCGGCTTCAGCGTGGCGCTGGCGTCGCTGTCGTGGATGCTGGTCGAGCGGCCGATCCTGACGCTGGCCCGGGATCGAACAGCCCGCGACCGAGCAGCGCGAGCGTGAGCAGACCCGTCAGCTGACCCAGCACGGTGCCGGCCGAGGTCCGGTCGACAACGCCGAGAGCGGCCATGGCCACGGCGCCGAGCCCCATCGAGACGATCGCGGCCAGCACGACGAACCGGCGCGGCAGCAGCCACGCGACCACCACGAGGGCCAGCCCCGCGGGTCCGCCGCAGAGCAGACCGACGACCCCGGAGACCGCCCAGCCGAGCCGGCGATCGGGCTCGTCCGCGGGCGCCGGCCAGGTGTCGTCGGGCAGCCGTCGGCGCCGCGTCGCGACGAGTGCCCCGAGCAGCAGCAGGAGCGCCACGGGCGCGGTGGCCAGACCCCAGCGGTGCGCCGTGGACGGGGCGAAGTCGATCACCACGTCGCCGGAGACGGCCGCGGGGACGCGGAAGCCCTGCCGCCAGCCGTCGATCGTCACGGGCTCGAGCTCGTCGCCGTCGGCCGTGGTGGCGCGCCATCCCGCGTTCGCCCCCTGGGTCAGAGCGATGACGGCGTCGTCTCCCCCGCTCAGCGAGGCGACGATGCGTCCCGGACTCTGCTCCTCCGCACGCACCGGACGGCCCACCCCCGCCGCGGAGTCGACCGTGCCGAGCAGGATCCTCTCGACCTGGAGCGCCGGCGGCAGCTCGGGACGGACCTCGACGACGCCGCGACCGACCGAGACCTCGTCCTCCCCGCACGCCGGGAGGGTGAGCGGGTCGCCGCTCACCAGGCGCGAGCGGGCGATCTCGCCGCCGACACGGACGGTCGAGCCGCCGACCGTCACGGCCGAGCACGGCACGCGGACGGGCGCGGGCTCGCCGATCGCCTCGAAGTCGAGGTCGGGCACGGCCCAGGCGCCCTCCCCCGGCGTGCGCACGACGGTGAGGGTGACGCGGTCGCCCCTGCCCTCCACGACGCCACCCGTCGGAGGCAGCACGGTCACGCGTCCGCCGACCGTGGCGCGGATCGACGCGATGCCCACCCCGTCCGTCGTGATCCGACCGAGCGGGGTCTCCTCGGGCAGCGTGACCTCGACGGTGGCGGCGTCGCGCCCGTCCGGGACCTGCCACGACGTGGTCGGGTCGCGGTCGAACGCCGCGCCGGGTCGCGAGGCGATGTCGTCGGGGTCGGCACGGTCCTCGGAGGCGAACGTCGCCGGGGCGTCGAGCAGCGACTCCAGCTGGGACCCCGGGCGGGCGCGGGCGGTGACCTCGACCGGCACGCGCGCCTCCGCGGATGACCGGAAGGCCCAGCGCGGCGCCGCGGCGTCCTCCTCCAGCGGGCTCAGCAGGACGCCGGTGCGACGCGGATCGACCTCGCCGGGCAGGAGCAGGCGCGAGCCCCACTCGTGCTCCGAGCTGGTGACCTCGGCGATGCCCCGCACCACGGGTCGCGGCGCCTCGGGCAGGAGGACCTCGAGTCGGATGAACTCCTCGGCGCCGAAGTCGGCGGTCCAGTCCGAGCCGGCGTCGACGTCCTCGGCGCGCGAGCTGCCGTCGGCGCGCACCGCTCGCAGCGTGAGGGGGTCCGTGGCGGGCGTCGTCTCGGCAGGCGCCACCGTGACCTCCCCCAGCGGCGAGGACTCGTCGAGCGTGAGCGCCAGGCGTCCTTCGGTGGTCTCGTCGGTCAGCCACGCGGTGCCCGGATCACCGTCCAGGGCGGCCGCGGGTCCGGAGGCCGTGCCCGACCACGTGGCGGCGAACGGGTCGGCGCCCGAGCTGGACGCCTCGACCGAGGCCAGACCGAGCCACTCGCGCACGGGCTGCGTGGTGCGGTCGCCCGCGGGCGGGAGGTCGCGCGACCCGATCGGGACGGGGCCGTCGTCGTCGACGTCGAGGGTCGGCCCGAAGGCGAGCTGGGCGGGGCGGCCACTGTTGAACTGCCGCCAGCGGGGCGTGTCGGTGACCACGTCGGCGTCCTCGGCCGCCGGCGAGACCGAGGTCCACGCCCACGGCGACAGGCCGATCGCGGTGAGGTCGTGCAGCGCCTCTGGACCCCCGGCGACGACGACCTCGCCGTCGGCCGGCATCGACTCGACGACCGGAGTGGGGCCGGAGCCGACCGTCCACACCGAGAGGTCACCGAAGCGCTGGTGCTCGGCGAATCCCGGGGAGCGGGCGAGCGTGCGCTCGACCCGGTCGGCCGGCAACGCCTGTACGAGTGACAGCACCCCGTGCCGGACGACGACGCGCGCCACGCCCATCCGCTCGAGCAGGTCCGCGAGTCCGGGCTGGGCCACGCCCGACGCGGCCGCCGCGTCGATCCGGTCGAGCAGCCGGGTCGCGCCCGGGTGTCCCAGCGGCGCGGCGGGTCGCGTGACGATCGGCGACTCGGCCAGCGCGACGAGTGGCTCGTCCGAGGTCTTGCCCCACGTGAACTCCGCCGTGCGCGCGGCGGGCAGCACGAGCGTGGAGCCACCGTCCTGCGCGTGCAGGGCGTCGAGGTCGGCCGCGGCCTCGCGCCACGTCGCCGGGATCTCGTCGTAGCTGTTGGCGTCCCCACCGCGGCCCGACCACCAGGCCATGGGCGACAGCAGGGCCGCCACGAGCACCACCACGGTGGCCGCCCGCGGCAGCCGTCGCACGCGACCGAGGCCGTGCCCGACCAGCACCGCCGCGCCGAGGGCGAGCGGCAGCCGGACCAGCGGGTCGGCCTTGTGCACGTTGCGCAGCGCTGCGCCCGGCCCGTCGAGGAAGTCGCGGACGAGCCCGGACACCGGCGATCCGACGATCCCGGCGTGTCCCACCGCCATGAGCACGGTGCCGAGCAGGGCCGAGCCGACGAGGAACCGCGAGACGTCGCGGCGCTCGCGGTCGCGACCGAGGACGACGAGTCCCGCGACTCCGGCGCCGGCGACGACCATGCCCGCGACGATCGCCACGAGTCCCTGCGCCTGGACCCAGCCGGACTGCCACACGGGGTGGGACTCCGCGTCGAGGATGTAGGCGATCCAGTGGTCGGCGCCGCGCAGCACGTGGGGCACCGAGGTCACGGCCGTGGTGATCCGGGCGGTCTCGATGTAGTCCAGGAACGGGTAGCCGTAGCGGCCGAGCACGAGCAAGGGCACGACCCACCACGCGGCGCCGACGAGCACCCCGGCGGACCACGCGAGGACGGCTCGCCCGCGCCGAGCGGCCCTCGGGGCGGTGAGCAGCACCAGCAGCGGCAGGAGCAGCACGACGGCGGACGCGGTGGCGTTGACGCCACCGAGGGCGAAGGTGAGCAGTCCCGTGATCGCGGCGGCCCGGACCAGGGCAGCACGGTCGGTGGAGGGCCGGACCATCGTCCACGCGCTCAGCACGAGCCACGGCGCGACGGCGCCCGGCCAGGCCTCGACCGAGATCTCGGGCAGGACGGTGACCACGCGCGGGGCGATCGCGTAGAGGGCGCCGGCGAGCAGGGCGAGGTCGGGCCGCAGGCGCAGCAGGCGGCGGGCGACGAGGTAGGTGCCGGTGAAGCCGACGACCAGGATCAGGCTCCACCAGAGGCGCTGGGCGGCCCAGCCGGGAAGGCCGATCGCGTCGGCCAGACCCATGAACGGGCCGAGGGGGAAGAGGTAGCCGTAGGCCTGGTTCTGCAGCTCACCGAGGCCGGCGTGCGAGTTCCACGCGTACAGCGCCCGAGCGAGGTAGTCCCACGGGGCGACCGTGAGGTCGAGCTTGGTGTCGGGCTGCGTGCGCCCGGGTGCGACGACCCACGGAAGAATCGCCACCAGCAAGGTGCTGGCGGCGATTCTGACCCGTTGCGCGACGTCGGGCGTCGCGGAGGGTTCGTCGATGGTGGGGTGTGTCACCCCGGTTCGATCAGGACTCGTCGTACGCGATGACGGACGAGTGCGTCTGATCCTGCTTGACCGCGGTCTGGCTCGCGACGATGCCGAGGACCGCGAGAATTCCAAGGATGATCCCGGCAGCGCTGCCGCCGATGGTCCAGACCGCGTTCTCGCTCATGTGCCCCTGTTTTCCGTAGTCGAGGAATACTTATCGGTAACCCTAGCAGCCCGCCGGCGGCTTGTCCCGCAGACGACACACGCGTGATACGGCGCCTCAGGAGTGCTCGCGCGGCCTCCGGACGACCGCACGGGCGGCTCCGCCCGCGGCCAGGAGCAGGCCGAGGCCGCCCAGCGCGAGACCGAGGTGGTCGATCGGCTCGGCCTCCGGCACGGGGGCGAGCCCCTCGTCGCCGAGGTCCCACCACTCGAGGGACTCCGTGCGGACGCGCAGGTCGGCGTCGGCCAGCTGCAGGGCCGTGAGGGTGGGTCCGGGCTGGTCGGGCTGGATGAGCACGTGGCGCACGCCGACGGCGCGCAGTGCCGCGAGGACGTCGCCGCCCGGTGCGCCGAGGGCGCGTGTGACGTCCGCCGCGCGGGGGTCCTCCCCCGCCACGACGCCGTCGCGCAGCGGCAGCGCGTCGTTGACCCGGACGTCGCGCAGGAGCAGGCGCGGCCACGGGTCGAGCAGGACGCGGTCGTCGTTCCATCCGTACCGGCGGTACTGCGTCCACGGCAGCACGGCGACGGCTCCGGGCTCGGCCCGCTCCAGCCGCTCGGCGACGAACGTGAAGTCCACGGGGTAGTCGACCGAGCCCCAGCGGCCGCCGGCGCCCCAGGCGAGCCCCGGCAGCGTGACGACGGTGACGAGGCCGGTGGCGGCGGCCAGTCCCCCGGCGATCCAGCGTCCGGCACCGCGCAGGGACGCCGTGGCGGCGAGACGGGCGGCGCACAGGCCCACCGCCAGCGACACCGCGACCATCCACAGTGCGGCGAACTTCTGCCCATCGCGGACGAGTCCGCCACCGGGGACCTGCAGGACGAGGAAGGAGACGAGCTCACGGCCTCCGGGCAGTCCGGCCGCGATGCCCGCGACCAGGCCGAGGAGGCCGGCGACGGCGGCGCCGAGATATTCGGGGCGCGACCGGACCCGCGCGTCGGACCACGCGATCACGACTGCCGCGAGGACGCCGACCAGCGCGACGCCCGACAGCAGCAGGCTCTGCCGCTCGGCGAACCAGCTGGCCTCGTTCCAGATGCCACCCCCGGTCAGCACCGAGCCGACCATGCCCCAGGGGGTGTCGCCGCGGGCGGCGAAGGCCTCGACGCCCGCGGAGTCCGCCGACGAGGAGGCGTCGGAGCGCAGGAACGGGAACCACCACGAGGCCGCGACCAGCACCGAGACGAGCATCGCCCAGCCCCACGCCCGCCAGGCCCGCGGCCACCGCGACCCGGCCAGCAGCACGGCGGTGGCCATGACGACGGCGAGCACGGCGCCGGTGGAGCCGGAGAGCCCGGCCAGCGCCATCACCACGCCGAGCGACCCCCCGGCGGACTCGCCCCGGCGGACGCGACCCGCGGTGCGGACGACCCAGAACAGCGCGGCGTAGCCGAGCAGGTAGCCCCAGTGGCCGATCGCGAGCCGCTCGGCGATCCACGGGTTCCAGCAGGCGACGAGCGCACCGGCCACCGCGGCGCGGCGCCCCGGCAGCAGCGCACCCGCACCCGCGCCGGCCGCCACGAACACCGTGACGAGCAGCAGCTTCTGGACCAGCCAGCCGGGCAGGACGGTGGACAGGACGGCCACGACGAGGTCGTTCGGGACGGCGCGCGGCACGGCTCCGTCGACGCCGAGGGTGCGCTCCCCGAACCCGAGGTCGGGGACGAACACCATGTCGTAGCCGAGCTGGAAGCCCGGCGCCAGCGTGGGGCCGAGGATCACCACGGCGGCCAGCAGGCCGACCAGACCGCCGACGGCGGTGGGCGTGGTCGCGCGCCTCATCAACGCGCCCCGTGCAGACGTTCCATCTCGGCGAACGCCTCGCCCATGCGACGGCACTGCGTCAGCAGGTCGTGGTGCTCGACGACCCACGCGCGGTTGGCCTCGCCCTGCCGGCGGCGACGCTCGGCGTCGGACAGCCAGCCGACCAACGACGCCGCGAGGGCCTCGACCTGGTCGGACCCCTCGACGTCGAGCAGGTCATTGCCCGGTGCGATCGCCTCGTGGTTGCTGCCGCAGCGCGTCGTGACCACGGGGAGACCGCACGCCTGGGCCTCGACGTAGGCGAGGCCGAACTGCTCCTCCCACTTCCACGTGGGCCGCGGCGCCGTGGTGAAGACCGCGGCGCTGCGCAGCAGGTCGCCGACGCCGCCGGCGTCGAGGCCGCCCGCCAGCGTGACGCCGCCGTGGGGGTCGTCCGCCGCGGCCCGCACGAGGCCCTCGAGCGGCCCGCGGCCCGCGACGACGAGCTCGGCCTCGGGGATCTCGCGGCGCACGAGGCGCATGGCCTCGAGGATGCGGTCGATCCCCTTGTTCTCGGCCAACGGGCTGACGAACGCCACCCGCGGGCGGTCGGCGATGTCGTGGGCCGGCGTGAAGATCTCGGTGTCCACGCCCGGCTTCACGACGCGGATGACCGCGTCGTCGAAGCGGTTCTCCAGCAGGTGGTCGCGCGCGGCGTCGACCATGCACAGCAGCAGCTCGGCTCCGCGGCACGACTCGAGCGCCTGGCGGTAGGGCGGCACGCGGTAGAGCGGCTGGCGCGCGAGATTCTCCCACGTCACGACCGCCTGGAGCGGACGCCGTCCGGTGCCGCGCCGTCGCCACCGCGACGCCTGGCCGGTGACGAGCGAGCACAGCTCGAGCGAGGCGACCCAGTCGAACTCGGCCGGGTCCTGGTCGCGAAGCTCGTTGACCCACGCGAACGCGCCGGCCTCGATGAAGCGCTTGATCGGGCGGCGGTAGGTGCTGGGCACCCACGTCAGGTCACCCACCGGCTCGTCGCGCGCCAGGGCGGTGACGTGCGTGTCGCCCAGGAGCGACATGTAGAAGAGCTCGCGACGCGGCCGCTGGTCGGGCAGGGACACCCACAACAGTTCGCGCGTCACCCGTCGATCCTCACACCCGCGCCCGGCGACGACCCGCACGGGCGCCCCACAGGTAGCCCGCGGCCTCCATCACGCGCATGCCGGCCATGCCGAGCGCGTGGACGGGGCGACGGGCGAGCCGGCGCCAGCTCTGGGCGTAGGCACGCAGCACGCCGGAGCCTTGGTCGGCCATCGCGCGGTCGTGACGCTCGACCAGCGCCGGGAGGCTGAGCCCGTAGTAGTAGCGCTTCTGCCAGATGTCGCGCAGGGTCAGCCGGCCCTCGTCGTGGTCGACCACGACGGGCGCGAGCTCGACGGTGCCGCCGGCGTCGCGGATGCGGAAGCGCAGGTCGGCGTCCTCCGGGCCCGACATCGACTCGTGGAACCCGTCGGCGAGCATGTCGGCTCGGCGCAACAGGCGCGGGTTGTGCAGCCACGGCGCGTCGAGGTAGCACTCGCGCTCGAGCGCGCGGCACGCCGTCCAGAAGCCGTCGCCGATCGTGCGCTCGGGCAGCGCGACGCCCGTGGCGTCGGTGACGGCGGCCGTGCGCACGGCGGCGCTGACCGCGTCGGTGGGCAGGTACATGTCGCTGTCGAGCCACAGGATCCAGACGCCCTCGGCGGCGCGGATGCCGCGGTTGCGCTGGGCGCTGCGCTCGGGACCGGCCGTGATGACCACGTCGGCGATCCCCCGCGCGATGTCATCGGTCCCGTCGGAGCTGTGGTTGTCCACCACGATCAGCTCGACGTGCGGGTGGTCCTGCGCGCGCACCGACGCCAGGCAGCGCTCGATCGTGCGGGCGTTGTTCCGCGTCGGCACGATCACCGACACCAGGGGCTCAGTCATCGTCGTCCCTCCGCAGGAGCAGGATGAGGCTGCCGGCGACGGCCAGCACGAGGCCCGCGCCCGCGAGGTGGTGCGGCACCAGGCTGGCCGCGATCACGTCGGCGGACAGCTCGCCGATCCCGTCGCGCCGGGCCTGCACGACCAGCAGCGCCAGGATCGAGGCGAACACCAGTCCCGACCCGAGGTACACGAGACGGCGCGGGTCGACCGGCCGCAGCCACGTCAGCACGACGGCGACGAGCGCGCCCGCCAGGCCGCCCCAGCCCAGCAGGAGTCCGGCGCCGACGACGCCGGTCACCGCGAGCACGGGTGCCGAGGCCCACCGCGGGCGCAGGGTGGTGGGCCCGGCCGGACCGTCGGGCAGCGCGAACAGGCGGCGGCGCACGAGGGCGGCGACGATCAGCGCGAGGGCCGCGAGCAGGCCGACGCCGCTCGCGCCGAGCGCGATGTTGGCCCACGTCTGCGGGGCGTAGCGGATGTCGATCGTGGCGGCGGCACCGTCCTCGACGATCCAGCCCGTGGAGAAGCCGTCGAGCGTGACGGGGGCGCCCAGGTCCTTCCCGTCGGCGGTGGCCCGCCAGTCGGGGTTGTAGCTCTGGCCCGTGACGACGGCGTAGGGGCCGTCCGTGACCTCGACGTCGAGCGTCTGGTGGGCGTCACCGTCGCGGGTGGTCTCGGAGATGATCGGCGAGCCGAAGCGCTCGAGCGACTCCCGGGTGTCGCTCAGCTGGAGCGAGTCGAGGATGAACGCGGGGTTGGCGTCGATCGTGTGCTCGCCCGCCTCGAGGCGCGTGGTGTCGCAGCCGACCCACGGCGTGCCCTGCTGGTCCTTGCGCGCCAGCAGACTGGTCTGCGGCCGCATCAGCAGGCCGGTCCCGTCGGCGAGCGCGACCGGCAGGCACTGCTGCTCGTCCTCGTCGGCCTCCGGAACCTGCAGGCCCGTGTCGATCGAGCGGAACGTGGGCGGGACGCCCGAGGGGTCGCCGGCGATGCCGTCGATCGTGACCCGGACGGCGGAGCCACGGACGGGCTCGTCGAGCTCGATCGTGGTCTCCCCCAGGCCGATCTCGGACTCGGCGACGTCGCGGCCGTCGACGCTGACCGTGACGCGGGAGGCGCGGTGGCGGGTCTGGTCGTCGAGGATCCTCGCGGGCTCCTGGTCGATGACGACGCGCTCGATCCGGCGCTCGTCGCCGCGGATCTCCCACCAGGCACCGCGGGTGTTGCCGCCGGGCACCCAGCCGGTGTCGGCGTCGCCGTCGGCGGCGCGCGAGGCGCGGTAGACGGGGTTGTCGAAGTAGAAGCCGCTCGACTCCGCCTCGACCTCCTTGCCGCGACCCTCGACGCGGTCGTACATGACCTCGACGGGGCCGTTGACGCGGACGTCCGCCTTCGTCTCGAAGGTGCGGCGGTCGGGCAGGGTGACGACGCGGTTCAGCGCACGCTCGGAGTCGTCGTTGATGGAGGGCGTGTTCTGCACACGGGTCAGCAGCACGTCGAGCGGCGTGCGCGAGAAGCGCAGGCGGTCGTCGGCGTCGAGCTCGTCGTACGTGTTCGAGAGCGTGAGCGGAGTGCGGCCGGCGACGTGCGCCAGCTGGCCCAGGCCGATCTCGGCGATGCCCACGAAGTTGAAGCCCTCACCGCGGGTGGAGTCGATGGTGAGCGTGACCTCGTCGGTCTCGACGCCGCCGAGTCGCGCGGTGGCCAGGCCGCTCTCGGGCAGGGTGATGGTGTCGCTCCGACCGCCCGCGGACACCGTGACCTCGTCGATCTGCACGTCGCCGATGGGCAGCTGCGCCACGGGGACCTCGTCGAGGGTGACGGGCTCGTCGAACGTGGCGACGAGGCGCTGACCGGCGGCCGTGCCGAAGTCGCCGAACCGCCAGCCGGTGGTGAGGTCGCCGTCGACGGCGAAGTCGCCCGTGCCGTAGGGCAGGTCGAAGAACGTGCCGCCCGAGCGCGACGTGGTGACCTCGACGACCGAGTCGACGCGCACGGTCTGGTCCTCGGGATCGGTGCCGAGCGTGCGGGTGGCGCCCGGGTCCTGGTCCTCGCGCAGCAGCGGGCCCTGGCCGACGGTGAGCCGGTTGGCGATCACGCTGCGGCGCGCGTTGGTGTCGGTCAGCACCATCCGGCCGACCGTGTCGAGGGCCGTGCTGAAGTCGTCGGTCGACAGGTCCTGGGCGTACCGGACGAGCGGCGAGTCGTCGAGCAGGCCCGCGTCGGCCATCGCCGGGAACGAGAAGCCGTCGCCCGCGACGATCACCTGTCCGTCGAGCGGCACGGCGCGCAGCGGCTCGCGTGCTCCGCCGACGTCGTAGATCTGCACGGGCGGCAGCAGGTGCTCACCGTGGAAGAAGGGGTCCTCCTCCGCGGGCGAGAGCGTGTTCTGCCCGGGCACGCCGATGTTCTCGCGGCCGAAGAGGCCAGGATCGCCGGCGACCAGCTGGTTCATCTCGGACGGGCGCGCGCCGCCGGTGTTCTCCCACACCACGTCGTTGCGCAGCAGCACCTGCCCGGCGCCGAGGTAGCGCGCCATCGTGGAGACGACGGCGCCCGTGGACGTGCCGGACTGCAGCGAGCCGTCGAGCGCGGCGAGGAAGTTCACGCCGGGCGGCGAGGCGTTCGGCGTGGTCTCGGGCAGCACCGCGCGCCGGTCGATGAGCGCGTTGACGATGTCGTCGGGACGCTCCTCGGTCCATCGGTAGAACGGCCGGACCTGTCCGGGCAGCACGAGGACCGAGCCGGGACGGGTGCTCTCGTCCACCGAGGCCGCGGCCTCGTGCCAGTAGTCGGGGACGTCGATCGGCGAGATGTAGAGGCGGCCCGACAGCGCCGGCAGGCACCAGGCGGCGAACACGCTGGCGGTGACGACCACGACCACGGTGCGCGCGGGGTGGAAGCGCCAGACGCGCGGCGCGAGGTGCACGACCGCCACGACCAGGCCGATCGTCATCGCGACGACGAGCACCGCGCCGATCTTGTTGGTCGTGCGGAACGCGGAGAGCGCCGGGATCTCGAGCAGCTGGGCCAGGAGGAGGCCGAAGGGAGACGCCGGGCCGTCCTCGGTGGGGAACACGCCGACCATGACGACCGCGGCGCCGAACACGGCCACGGTGACGAGCACCCGGGCGCGGGTCCGTGCCCAGGCCAGCGCCGTGAGGCCGAGCGCCGGCCACAGCGCGGTCAGCACCATGATGAGCGGACTGACGACGTAGACCGCGTGCTCGGGCACCCAGGGCCCGGTCGAGCTGGAGCCGTACAGCGGCCACAGGCCGAGCCCGCGCAGCACCTCGGTGAGCGACGAGACCTTCGCGATGCCCGTGAGCGACTCGGAGCCCTCGACGATCTGGGCACCCGTGGTGAGCGCGGCGAACGCCGGCACGAGCCAGTAGAGCGACAGCACGACGACGAAGAGCGCGCACTTCGCGAGCACCAGCAGCGCGTCGACCCAGCGCAGTCCCTCGCTGGCGCGGATCGCCAGGACGACCGGGATCACGGCGAGCAGCTGCAGCAGCGGCACGACGGCGACGTTCATGCCGCTCATCGCGAAGAAGGTGAGGCCGAACAGCGCCGGCCACGCCCAGCTGGCCGGGCGGCGCAGGCCGTGGATGAGGCACAGCAGCTGCCACGGCAGCAGCGCCATCGGCAGCGCGATGGCCAGTGTGGCACCGGCGCTGATCGTGTAGGGGTTCGCGAGGAACAGCACGGCCGCCAGCAGCCCGCCCCAGCGCCCGACGCGCGGCGCGACGACCCGCGTCAGGCGGGCCGCGCCCCACGCGGCCACGAGCCAGAGCACGAAGTGGAAGACCTTGAACGCCATCTCGGGCGACAGCCCGATCCCCCGCAGCGCGGACAGCACGAGCAGCACCGGCGCGAGGCCCACGTTGAAGTTCGGCGAGCCCAGGTACGGCGAGGCGGTCCACGACGACATGTACTGGCCGAGCATCGCCCACGGGCGGATGTAGATCTCGGGCTTGATGTCGGTGTAGAAGGTGCCCCAGCCGTTGAGACCGATGACCAGCGCCAGAGCGACGATCGCCGAGCCCACCACGAAGCGGTAGTGGGTGAACAGGCGCACAGAGAACTCCCTCGAGGTCCGGCCGGTCGGCCGCGGGCACAGCATCGTCCAATATAGCCCGCGTCACACATCTGTTACCGGCGAGTCACGAAGCCCGGTAGCCTGAGGTCGCCATGCCCCGTCCGTCCCCCTCGTCACGCACGCGTCCGGGCGCCGGGGCGGCACTCGGCGTCACGATGGCCGTCGCCAATCTCCTGAGCTACGTCTTCGTCCTCGTCCTGTCGCGCGCGCTCGGTCCTTCGGACTTCGGCGGCTTCTCCGCGCTCTCCGCCTACGGCATCGTGCTGGCGGTGCCCGCCGGCGCGCTGCAGGTCATCGTGGCCCGTCACGTGGCCGGCGCGTCGTCGGACTCGCGCGGCCTGCGCACCGCCCTCATGGTGGGCACGGCCCTCGCCGGTGCGACGATCCTCGCCGCTCCCCTGCTGGCCGACGCGTTCCGGCTCGACACCGCGTGGTCGGCCATCTGGCTGGGCCTGACGCTGGTCCCGATGACCCTCACCGGCGCGTTCCAGGGCATCCTGCTCGGGCGCGACCGGCTGGCGGCCCTCTCGGCGATCTACGTCGCCACCGCCGGAGGGCGGCTCGCCGCCGGAGCCGGCGGCGCGGCGCTCGGCCTCTCGGTCGCCCAGGTCTTCGCCCTCCTGCTGCTCGTCGCGGCCGCCGTGGCGGTGCTCGGCGCGTGGCTGTGCCGCGAGGACCTCACGCTCGCCGAGGACCAGAGCCTGGGCACGGAGCTCATCCGCGCCACGATGTCGCTCGGCGCGTTCATCGCGCTGACGAACGTCGACGTCACGCTGGCGCGCGCCTACCTCGACGACCACGAGTCCGGCGGCTACGCCCTCGCAGCCACCTTCGGCCGCGCGATGGGCTGGGGCACCCAGTTCGTGGCGCTGCTGCTGGTCCCCCGGATGCAAGGTCCCGGAGCGGCCCGCTCGTTCCGCCGGTCGCTGCTGCTGATCCTGGCGCTCGGCCTGGCCGGGGTCGCCGTGATCGCGGTCGCCCCCTCGTTCTGGGTCGAGCTCGCCGGCGGCGCCGAGTACGCCGAGTTCGGCGGACTCGCGGTGGCGTGCGTCGGCCTCGGCGTGCTGTGGGCGCTCGTGCAGGTGTCGCTGTTCGCCGAGATGGGCCTCGACAGCCCCTGGCTCGGCCGGTTCACGTGGCTCGTCCTCGGCGTGCAGTGCGTGCTGGTGGTGCTGTGGTTCCACGACACCCCGTACGAGCTGGTCGGGGTGTGCGCGGCCGGTGCCGCGGCCATCGTGGCCGCGGCGCTGGTCCGATCGCGCCGCCTCGGAACGCGCTGACGGGACGACGGAGCGTCGGTCGTCAGTCCTGCTTCTGCTCGATCGCGCGCGACCGGCCCATGACGATGCGGGCGCCCAGCTTCATGACGCCGGGGAACTTCGTCGCGGCCTTCCACGCGAGCCGGTTGAGCCGGTTCTGCACGTGCACCTGGTAGCGGCGCAGCCACTCGTCGCGGCCCTTCAGCACCGACGGCGTGGCGCGACGGAACGTCAGCGCGTGCAGACCGTTGGCCCAGCGCGGGTCGTCGTCGGACTTCGCGTCCCACGTGGCGTCGATCGTCCACCCCGGGTGGCGGTCGAGGAAGAGGCGGTGGGCGCGCTGCACGACCGGCCACGTGGCGTCGTCGATCAGCACGAGCGCCTCGTCGGCCAGCAGCGGCTCGACGACGGCCAGCGCGAGGTAGTGCGCCAGCAGCGTGTGCTCGCCGTCGTAGAAGTAGACGCCGACCGGTCGGTCGAGGATGTTCGGGACGGCCATCAGCTTGAAGCAGTCGCCCTCGAGGAGGCGGACGTCGGCGCCCTCGCCGTACGTCGCGAGGTTGGCCATCAGCTCCTCGCGGGCCTCCTGGCCGGCCATGCCGAACTCCAGGAAGTTCTCCATGGCGTAGAAGACCTTGTCGGCGTTGTCGCGGACCGTGCCGCACATCGACCGGCCCTTGAAGGTGCCGACCTCGAGGTAGGCCTCGTCGGCGGGCATCAGGGACGCCGCCAGGTTGAGCATCGCGAGCTCGTTGGAGGACGTGAAGCCCGTGACGTCGGCCTTGACCTGGTCCCAGTACGGATCGATCGGATCGGTGTCCTGCGGATCGCCGGGGAAGAGCGTCGGGGCGCGGTCGAAGAATGCGGAGGTGTCCATGAATGCCTTTCGTGCGGCGACCAGCCTACCTGCTGGTAACCGGATTCTGGGGTGAACCGAGCGGGTTCACGCGCGGGTCTGCCAGCGCTCCCGGATCGAGGGCGCGAGCCACGTCCAGACCATCGGCGTGGCCTCCTCGGAGAAGTGCAGCTGGTCGCGGAAGACCTCGATCCCGTGGCGCTCCTTGGCGAAGCCGCGCTGGCACTCGAGGGCGTCGTAGAGGTCGAGCACGGGCACCCCGTTCGCCTCCGCCCACGCGGTGAGCCAGCCGTTGATCCGGCGCGGATCGACCACCGTCTCGGCGATCTCGGGACGCTCGTCGAACCAGTCCTCGTCCTCCGCGTCGATCTGGTAGTCGCCGATCGAGTCGGCGCGGCACGGCAGCGTGGCCAGCTGCACCTGCTGGACGTCGGCGGCCCGGGCGTCGGCGAGCAGCCCGTCGAGCTGCTCCTCCACGGTCGCGCGGTAGGCGGGATCGTCGACCTCGAGCAGGCTGCCGTCCTCGCGCTCGTGCGGCACGCCCAGCACCGAGCCCACCATGAGCACCAGGACCTCGGCGTCGGCGTCGCGCAGGTTCTCGGTCAGGTTCTCGCGGCCCTCGCGGCACGCGTCCGAGACCTCCTCCTGATTGCGCGGCGTCCAGTGGATCGTGAGCGGCAGCAGGCTGCAGCCCTCGGTGGCCAGGTCGGTGACCTGCAGGTCGGAGAAGGTGCGGTCGGGGAAGCCCTGCGCGAGGTAGTGGGCGACGGAGTCGCCGTAGAGCGCGGTGCGCACGGTCTCGTCCTGGGGCGTGTAGGTCGGGGTGCCGTCGACGAGCGCCGGCACCCGGCCCGCCTCGAGGTCCTCCTCGACGGTGGGCACGTCGCCCACCCGGACCGCAGCGAGGACGACCGCCGCGGTGGCGCCGACCGCCAGCACGCGGCCGCGATCGATCCCGCCGGTGAGCCGCGCGAGTCCGCCGAGCATGACCGGTACCTCGACGAGGTGGAAGCTCAGCGCCGCCAGCGCCAGCGTGACGAGCGAGCCCAGGATGAGGGTGCCCTCGACGGGCAGCGCCGGCGCGTAGCGGTCGAGCCACAGCTTCACGGGCCAGTGCCACAGGTACAGCCCGTACGTGAGGATGCCGAGGTAGACCAGCGGCGCCACCGTGAAGACGCGGCGGAACAGACCCGGCCCGACCTGGACGGCGCCCGCCAGCCCGACGGCCGTGAGCGCCGCCAGCATGAGCATGCCGCCGGACTCGAACATGAACGGCGACAGCGGCGGCACGACGAAGAAGCACGCGATCGACGTGAGCGTGGCCGCCCAGGCCCAGAAGGCCGCGACCCGCGGGCGCATGTCGGCGGGCCGGTGGCCGTCGCGGTCAGGCCCGACGGCGAAGGCGACCGCCATGCCGGCGAGCAGCGCCTGCACGCGGGTGTCGGTGCCGTAGTAGGCGTGAGCCTGCGCCTCGGTGGAGCCGACGCCCACCATGGCCGTCCAGACGGCCGAGGCGGTGGCGAGCGACGCGACGACGGCCACGCGCGCCCAGCGTCGGTGGACGAGGCGGATCAGCGCCATCACCAGGAACGGCGCGACGAGGTAGAACTGCTCCTCCACCGCGAGGGTCCACACGTGGCGCAGGAAGGAGGGGTTGGCCCACTCGACGAAGTACTGGTCGGCCTGCTGGACCAGCCGCCAGTTCATGACGAAGCCCATCGTGGCGAGGATGTCGCCGCGCATCGAGCGACGCGTGGCGTGATCGGCCGCGAGCACCCCCCACGTGGCGATCGCCAGCAGCATGATCGTCAGGGCCGGCAGCAGGCGCCGCGCGCGACGCCGGAAGAAGTCGACCACGTCGATCCGGCCCCGGCGCGCGTGCTCCTTGAGCATGATCATGACGATCACGTAGCCCGAGAAGACGAAGAACAGGCTGATGCCGACCCACGCGCCCTGCAGGGCCGAGACGCCGAAGTGGTAGAGCAGCAGGACGACGACGGCCAGGCCGCGCACGCCGTCGAGGGTCGCGCTGCGCGAGCCTTGGCTGTTCCTCAGGGAGAAGACCGAGCTCATCGCGTGGCCTCCCGCGCCCGGTCGCGCACCGCCGGCGCCAGCCAGGTCCACACCATCGCCGCGGCCTCGTCGTCGAAGTGCAGGCCGTCGCTGAAGAGGGTCACGTCGTTGATCTCCTGCACGGGCCCGTCACCGCAGCCCAGCACGCCGTAGAGGTCCACCAGCGGCACGGAGCGCGCACGCGCCCACGCCCGCACCCAGTCGTTGACGACGGAGGGCTCGGCGGTGGCGTCGATGACCTCGGGATGGTCGGCGACGTACGTGGAGATGCCCGGGATCGTCGCCATCTGGCGCGGGTCGCGGCACGGCAGGGTGGCCACCTGCATCGTGGTGCCGGACTCGGCGGCGCCCTCCCGGAGGCGGTCGAGGGCGTCGAGCACCTCACGCCGGAATTGCGGCGACTCGAGCCAGATCGGTTCGCCGGCGGGGTCCTCGTGCGGGATCGCCGCGAACGTCGGCAGCATCACGAGCACGGTGTCCACGTCGGCGTCGCGCACGTTCGCGGCGAAGTCGCGCTTCGCGGCCCGGCACTCGTCGTCCTGCTGGAGCTCGCGGTAGGCGATGCGCGACTCGAGCAGGTCACACCCCGGCACGGCGAGCGAGGTCACCGAGAGGTCCTCGTACTGCTCCGCGGGGAAGACCTCGGCCAACCGGTCGGGCAGGGAGTCTCCGAACACGGCGATGCGGGTGGGCTCCTCCCCCGCCTCGTAGGCGGGCTGGCCGGCGCGCAGGGGCGGCACGTCGCGCGCCGCGACGGCCTGTCCGGTGGCGGGGACCTGCCCGACGAGCACCGCCATCACGACGACCGACGCGGGACCGACGACCGCCAGCCAGCCCGGCCGGCGCAGCCGCGGCACGAGGCCGCGCAGGCCGTGGTCGAGCACGGGCCGCTCGAGGTAGCGATAGCTGAGCGACGCCAGCAGGGTCGTGACGAGACAGCCGACCACGATCTCGGCAGCGGTGCCGATCTGGGGCACGCCGCGCTCGATCCAGAGCTTGACGGGCCAGTGGTAGAGGTACAGCCCGTAGCTGCGCTCCCCGAGCCACGCCAGCGGCCGCCAGCCGAGGACGTGGTGCACCGAGAGGTCGGGCCGGGCGACGCATGCCCACACGAGCACCGCCACGATCGCCGACTGCACGAGGATGCCGCCCCGCTCGAAGAACAGCGACGACATCGGGTCGACCAGGACGAGCGCGGTCAGCAGACCGAGGAGCGACGCCCAGGCAACCGGCTCGAGCACTCCCCGCGACGGGACGCGGCGGGTCACCGCTCCGGTCCCCGCCACGAGGTACGCGAGGAGGACGCCCACGAGGAGGGACTGCACGCGGGTGTCCGTCCCGTAGTAGGCGTGCGCCTGCGCGGTGGCGTCGCCGACGCCGACCTGTGTGGTCCACCACGCCGAGGCGAGGGCCAGCAGCACCAGGACGACGGCTGCGATCCGGCGCGATCCCAGCCACGCCAGCACGGCGAGCAGCAGCGGGACGACCACGTAGAACTGCTCCTCGACCGACAGGGTCCAGGCGTGGCGCAGCATCGAGGCCGAGCCGAACTCGGCGAAGTACTGGTCGGCCTGCGCGATGAGCCGCCAGTTCATGACGAAGCCGAGGGTGGCCACGAGGTCGCCGCGCAGCTGGCGGCGCGCGGCGTCGTCGGCGAACGCCAGTCCCCAGACAGCCAGGACGAGCAGCAGGGCGATGAGCGCCGGCAGCAGCCGGCGGGCGCGGCGTCGGTAGAAGCCCAGCAGGTCGACCCGCCCGAAGCGCTCGCGCTCGACCAGGAGCAGCCGGGCGATGAGGAATCCGGAGAGGACGAAGAACACGTTGATGCCGGTCCAGGCACCGCCCAGGACGGTCAGGCCGAAGTGGTAGGCCATGAAGAGGAGCATGAAGCCGCCACGGATGCCGTCCAGCGAGGCGACCCGGGCGCGTGCCGGAGCCGCCGTCACGCCCACGCCCGCCGTGCCTGCTCGAGGGCCTCGGGCGTCCCCACGTCGAGGAACTCCGCGTCGTCGCGGTGCGCGCGGACGTCGGCACTCGTGACCAGGCGCGGGAACACGTCGACCTCGACGGACAGCGGGACGGTGTCCGGCAGGCCAAGCAGGACCTCGCCGCGCATCACGTAGGTGCCGGCGTTCACGAGACCCGGCACGGCCTCGGCGGGCTTCTCGTGGAACCCGGTGACGCGGTCGCCGTCGAGCGACACCACGCCGTAGGCCCGGGCGTCGGACACCTCGCGCACGTGCAGGAGGACGGCGGCACCGGACTCCTCGAACACGCGCACCTGGGCGGCGAGGTCGTGCCGCGAGAGCAGGTCGCCGTTCACCACCACCACGGTGTCCCCGGGCGCGACGGTGCCGCGCGCGGCGAGCGCGAGCGCGCCCCCGGTGCCGAGCGGCTCGTCCTCGCGGCTGTACGACAGGCGCGCGCCCCACGCCTCGCCGGTGCCCAGCTGCTGCACGACCCGGTCGGCGCCGTACCCGACGGCGACGGTCACGTCCGGGACGCCGGCGGCGACGAGGCGACGGATCTGGTGGGCGACGAGAGGCTCTCCGCCGACCTCGACGAGGGGCTTGGGCAGGTCGCCGCTCGCGGCTCGCAGGCGGGTCCCGAGACCTCCGGCGAGAACGATCCCACGGCGCACAGACACAGCCCTAACTCTTGGTTACCCGCGCGTACGCACGGCGTTCGCCATAGTAGTATGCGTCACATGCTCGACGACTCCGATGTGCGTTCTCGCCCCGTCCCCAACCTCGGGACGAAGGTGGCGATCCTCGCGGCGATCCCGTTTCTGGCGTACGGGATCTACCTGCTGCTGACGCCCATCACCGAGATCCAGACCAGCTCGGGCGCGATCTTCGAGTGCGGCTCCGCGCTGCAGCCTCCCGCGGACAAGTTCCAGGCCGGCGTGTGCGGTCCGATCAACACGCAGTACCTCTACGGTGCGCTCGCCTCCATCGTCGCCGCAGTGGGCATCGCCGGAGTCGGCGCGATGCTCTTCGGCTTCACGCACCAGGTCGAGCGCGCCCGCGGCGACCGTCACGGCTACGCGGACGACTACGAGTACTCCGACCGCGACCGCGACGAGCGTGGCTCGGTGCGCGGCACCGACCGTGACGACCACTCCGACGGCGGCGCGCGGCGCCGACTCCTCGACGACGGACGCTGAGACCCGCGGGCCCCGCCCGCCGCCTCGAACCTCATGTCGGCTCCCACTCCTGCGCTGCGTGCGCGACTGCCCTACCGTCCCGCCCTCGACGGCCTGCGCGCGGTCGCGATCATCGGCGTCCTCGTCTTCCACCTCGACGAGCGATTCCTCCAGGGCGGCTGGCTGGGCGTCGACCTGTTCTTCGTCCTGTCGGGCTTCCTGATCACGAACCTCCTCGTCGCCGAGCAGGACCGCTGGGGCCGCATCAGCGTCGTCCGCTTCTGGGGCGCGCGCATGCGGCGACTGCTGCCGTCGCTCATCACGGTGCTGCTGGCCGTCTCGGTCGCCGCGTGGATCTGGACCCTCCCCGGCCGCCGCACCGCGGTCGCCTGGGACATCGTCTCCTCGCTGTTCTACGTCTCGAACTGGCGCTTCATGCTCGGCGACGAGCAGTACTTCGACCAGCTCTCGCTCCCCTCGCCGGTCCGCCACACGTGGTCGCTGTCGATCGAGGAGCAGTTCTACCTCGTCTTCCCGCTGCTGCTGCTGCTCGTCAGCGCCGTGGTCCGGGCCCGGCGCCGGCAGTCGATCGTCTTCGCGGCGCTCGCTGCCGCCTCGGCCCTCGCGATGGCCAACGGGTACGCGAACGGCACCGAGATCACCTCGCTCTACTACAGCACCGTCACGCGGGCGTTCGAGCTGCTGATCGGCGTCTGCGCCGCCCTGGTGCTGGGTCGGACCGCCTTCCGCGAGCGCCGCTCCTCGGTGCTGACCGATGTCATGGCCTGGGGCGCCCTGGCGCTCATCGTGGCGGCCATGGTGGTCACCGACTCGTCGGCCGCGGCCGTCTACCGCGGTGGTCTCGTGCTGGTCTGCCTGGCCGCGCTCGTCGCGATCCTTGCGGCCGCCAGCGGCACCGCAGGCACCTTCAACCGCGCGATCGGCAGCCCGGTCCCCCGCTGGATCGGCCTCATCAGCTATCCCCTCTACCTGTGGCACTGGCCGGTCATCGTCTACCTCAACTCGGGCACCACCGGACTCGACGGGCTCGCCCTCGACGTGGTCCGGGTGGGCGTGTCGGTGGTACTGGCGTGGCTCACCTACCGCTTCATCGAGGCGCCGATCCGGGGACGGCGACCCTTCTTCGCCTCCGCCCGGCGCGTCTCGCGAGCGATCACGATCATGGCCGCGCCCCTCGTGCTGACGAGCGCCTTCGTCGTCGCGCACTCCCAGCCGCCGCAGTCCGAGCTGGCCGGCTACGGTCCCCACTCCGACCTGCCTCCGCTCGAGCTGACCCCGGAGCCGTACACCGCCGAGGCGCGCCGCTCGACGATGCTGCTGGGCAACTCGATCCCGTTCAGCATCTACAAGAACGTCGCCACCCACGAGTTCCGCCAGCTCTCGATGAGTCAGACCACGCACCTGGGCTGCGACCCCTTCACCCTGCAGAAGGTCGTGGACGGTGAGGCCAACGAGCCCACCCGCAGCTGCCTGGACTGGCGCAAGGAGTGGCCCGCCCTGGTCGAGGCCGAGAAGCCCGACGTCCTGCTGTTCTTCGTCCCGCAGACGTTCGTGTCCGACCTCGTCCACGACGACGAGGTCGCGACGTTCGGCACGCCCCAGCACGACGAGCTGATCCGCACCGCCCTCGACGAGGTGAACCGCAAGGCCGACGGCGCCGGCACGCTCGCGCTGTCGACGCTGGCCTGCCACGACATCCCGGCCTTCGACAAGACCGAGATGCAGCAGCTCAACGACATCGAGCGCGTCGAGCGGGTCAACTCCGTGGTCACCTCGTGGGCCAGCGAGAACCAGGTGCCCGTCGTCGACTCGTTCGCCGCGTTCTGCTCCGAGGGGTACAACCCCGTGCTGGGCGGCGATCCGCTGTACGAGGACGGCCTGCACTTCACCGTGAAGTCCGCACCGCTGGTGTGGGCGTGGATGATGCCCCAGGTGCTGCGCTTCGCCGACGAGGCCCGGGGAGCGAGCTCGTGAGCCGGGCAGCACGCGCCACCTTCTCGAGCGGCACGATCGTCGCCGTCGCGATGATGGTGATGAACGTGGCGACGTACGGCTTCAACCTCGTCGCCGCACGGCTGCTCGTTCCTGCGGAGTTCGGCGCCCTCACCGCGCTGCTGAGCCTCATCCTCATCGCGAACGTCGTGGCGCTCGCCCTCCAGGCCTCGATCGCTCGCCGGATCTCGGTCCACCCCGACCACACGGTCCAGATCGTCCACACCGCCTCGCGGGTGGCACTCGCCGTCTCGCTCGCGGTCGGCCTCGCCGTCGCGCTGTCGAGCCCGGTGCTGACGCCGGCCTTCTCCTTCGACTCGGTGCTCGCCGTGGTGTGGTGCGGGGCGATGCTCGTGCCGCTGACCCTGGCGGGCGCCCAGCTGGGCGTCGCGCAGGGCACCGGACGGTGGGGCAAGCTGGCCGCGCTCTACGTCGGCAACGGCTTCGGTCGGCTCTTCGGCGGCGTCGCCGGACTGCTCATCGAGCCCTCCGCCACCAGCGCGATGATGGGCCTGGCGATCGGTGCCTGGCTGCCCGTGGTCCTGGGGGCCGGGCTGCTCCGGGCCACCGGCACGGGCGACGTGCACAGCCGGCGTCCGCTCGTCTTCGAGACCGTCGCCTCGGCGGCCACCCTGCTGGCGTACTTCGCCTTCAGCAACGTCGACGCGCTCATCGCACGCGGCGGCTTCGAGGCCCACGACAGCGGCCTCTACGCGTCGGGGCTCATCCTCACCAAGTCCACGCTGTTCCTGCCGCAGTTCGTCAGCGTCGTGTTCTTCCCGAGCATGGCCCGCGACACCTCCCACCGCACGCGCCTGCGCGCCGCCGGGCTGGTCGGCGTGCTGGGCCTCGCCGTCGTGGCGTGCAGCGCCCTGCTGCCGCAACTCGCGCTGATCCTGGTCGGCGGCGACCAGTACCGCGAGGTCGCGGACGACCTGTGGCTGTTCGCGCTCTCGGGCACGTTCCTGGCCGTGGTCTACCTGCTGGTCTTCGATGCGCTCGCCCGACGCTCCACCGGCGTCGCCGTCCTGTTGTGGACCGCCTCGGCCACGGTGTTCGCCGTCGCGTGGTTCTGGAGGATCGACATCGTCGGCCTCGTGGTCACGATGGCGAGCGTGGCCGCCGTGGTGGCCGGCCTGCTGCTGGTGTGGCCGCTGCTGCGGCCCACTCCCCCGCGGGACGGCTCAGTGACCGGCCTCGTGCCAGGAGCGACCGACGCCGACGGACACGTCGAGCGGCACTGACAGGTCGGCCGCGGCCGCCATCTCGCGACGCACCAGATCGGTGACCTGGTCGAGCTCGCCGGCCGTGGTCTCGAGCACGAGCTCGTCGTGCACCTGCAGCAGCATCCGCGACTGGAGGCCCGCCTCGTCGATGGCGCGCTCGACGTTCAGCATCGCCACCTTGATGATGTCGGCGGCCGAGCCCTGGATCGGCGCGTTGAGCGCCATCCGCTCGGCCATCTCGCGACGCTGACGATTGTCGCTCTGCAGGTCGGGCAGGTAGCGGCGCCGCCCCATGATCGTCTCGGTGAAGCCGGTCTGGCGAGCCTCGTCCACCAGCCCGCGCAGGTAGTCGCGCACGCCGCCGAACCGCTGGAAGTAGTCGTCCATGAGGCCCTGCGCCTCGCCCGTGGAGATCGACAGCTGCTGGCTCAGGCCGTAGGCCGACAGGCCGTACGCGAGCCCGTAGTTCATCGCCTTGATCCGGGCACGCAGCTCGGTGCCGATGTCGTCGGGCTCGCGCTCGAAGACCTTCGCGGCCATCACCGTGTGGAAGTCCTCGCCCGAGTTGAACGCCTCGATCAGGTCGGCGTCCTCGGACAGGTCGGCCATGATCCGCATCTCGATCTGGCTGTAGTCGGCGGTGAGCAGGGTCTCGTACCCCTCGCCGACGACGAACGCCTCGCGGATGCGGCGGCCCGACGCGGTGCGGATCGGGATGTTCTGCAGGTTCGGGTCGTTCGAGCTGAGCCGCCCAGTGGCCGCGATCGTCTGCGCGTACGTGGTGTGGATGCGTCCGTCGTCGGAGATCGAGCGGCGCAGCGTCTCGACGGTCTGGCGCAGCTTGGTGACGTCGCGGTGCGCGAGCAGGTGCTCGAGGAACGGGTGGCCCGTCTTGGCGTAGAGCTGCTGGAGCGAGTCGGCGTCGGTCGTGTAGCCGGTCTTGGTGCGCTTGGTCTTGGGCATGCCCAGGTCCTCGAACAGGACCACCTGCAGCTGCTTGGGCGAGCCGAGGTTGATCTCCCTGCCGCCGATCGCCTCGTAGGCGCCGTTCGCGGCCTCCTGCGCGCGGGCGGCGAACTCGGACTCGAGGGTGAGCAGCGCGTCGTCGTCGACGGCGATGCCCGCCTGCTCCATCCGCGCCAGCGTGGAGACCAGCGGCAGCTCGACCTCGGCCAGCAGGCGCGTGCCGCCGGACTGCTCGACCTCGGCGGCCAGCGCGGCCGCGAGATCGAGGGCGGCCCGCGCCCGCAGCATCGCGACCTCGGCGTCGTCGTCGGTGTCGAGCGAGAGCTGGCCGGTGTCGGCGGTGTCGTCGCGCAGCTCGCGCTTGAGGTAGCGCACGGAGAGGTCGGCCAGGTCGTAGGAGCGCTGGTCGGGGCGCACCAGGTACGCCGAGACGGCGGTGTCGGCGCGCAGCCCGCGCAGGGTCCAGCCGCGGTCGGCGAGCGCGAGGATCGGGCCCTTCGCGTCGTGCAGGACCTTGCCGCGGCCGGCATCGCCGAGCCAGGCGGCCAGGGCGGCGTCGTCCTCGGGCGTGAGCTGCTCGACGTCGATCCAGGCGGCCTCGTCCTCGGCGGCGATGGCCAGGGCGATGACGTCGCCCGAGCCGCGGCCCCACGAGCCCTGGACGTGCAGGCCCACGTCGCCGCCGGCGTGCTGGTCGAGCCACGCCGCGACCTCGCCGGGCGCGAGAGCGCGACCCTCGAGGTCGAAGCCGGCCTCGGGCTGCACCTCCTCGGTGACGCCGGGGAACGTGGTGAACAGACGCTCGCGCAGGGCGGTGAACTCGAGGGAGTCGAAGACGGTGTGGACCTTCTCGCGGTCGAACGCCGTGTCGATCGTGAGGTCGGCCGGGCCGAGCGGCAGGTCGAGGTCGCGCACCAGCGCGTTGAGGCGGCGGTTGCGGATCACCGAGTCGAGGTGCTCGCGCAGGGACTGCCCCGCCTTGCCCGGCACCTCGTCGACGCGCGCGATGAGCGCCTCGAGGGTGCCGTAGCCGTTGATCCACTTCGCCGCCGTCTTGGGACCGACGCCGGGGACGCCTGGCAGGTTGTCGCTGGTCTCGCCGACGAGCGCGGCGATGTCGGGGTAGAACTCGGGCAGCACGCCGTACTTCTCCTGCACGGCCTCGGGCGTCATCCGCGCGAGGTCGGAGACGCCCTTGCGCGGGTACAGCACCGTGGTCTGCTCGGTGACCAGCTGGAGGGCGTCGCGGTCGCCGGAGCAGACCAGCACCTCCATCCCCGCGGCCTCGGCCCGGGTGGCCAGGGTGGCGATGATGTCGTCGGCCTCGTAGCCCGCCTTGTCGACGTGGCGGATGTCGAGCGCGTCGAGCACCTCCTTGACCAGGGCGACCTGGCCGGAGAACTCCTCGGGCGACTTCGACCGGTTGGCCTTGTACTCGGCGTACTCCTCGGTGCGGAAGGACTGCCGCGACAGGTCGAACGCGACACACACGTGCGTGGGCTGCTCGTCGCGCAGCACGTTGATCAGCATCGAGGTGAAGCCGAACACCGCATTGGTGCTCTGGCCGGTCGAGGTCGCGAAGTTCTCGACGGGCAGGGCGAAGAAGGCGCGGTACGCCACCGAATGTCCGTCGATCAGCAGGAGTCGGTCCACGGGACGACCCTAGTCGCCCGCGCCGACAGGTCAGCCGCGGACGGCGGCGCGGCGGCGCAGCGAGCGGCGGACGGCCAGCAGACGGCCCGTCTCGCGGGAGCCGGCGGCCTTCGCGGCCAGCCGGGCGTTGAGCTTGCCGACCGGGATCGCGCGCAGCACCGCGATCTGGTTGAAGCCCAGCTTCGTGAGGTAGCGGTTGGGCTCGCGCGCGTGGGCGGCGGACGAGGCGAGCACGAGCTCGCAGTCCTGCTCCTCGGCGTGCGCGGCCACGACGGCCAGCAGGCCCGACGCGATCGACCGGCGGCGGTGGCTGGGACGCACCTGCAGGTCGGACACGATCATGACCTTCGACATCGTGATGGGGTTCAAGGTGGCGAGGTCGGCGGTCGCCGCGGCGACGATCTCGCCGCCCACGAGCGCCACGAAGAAGCGGCGTCGGTGCTCACGGGCGTTGAACTCGATCGCCTCGCGGGCCTCGGCCTCGGTCGGGCAGCGCCACAGCGCCTGCTGGGTGTACGCCTCGGACCCCTCGTCCGTCACGGCGTCCGCACACGCGGCCCACAGCGCGATCAGGGCGGCGGCGTCGTCGACCTCGACATCGCGAATCTCGACGGGCTGGCGCAATGCCATCGACGTGGCACCTCCGGGCGGGGGACGGACGGGGACGGGCGACAGCCTACGCCTCCGCGTCGGCTCGTGTGAATGGCTGTCCGGCCTCCGCAATCGAAACCGAACTGTTACCAAAGCGACCCGCGAGAGACCGGCGGGGAAACGCCGGGATCGCTATGCTCTTCGGGATCGACTCTGGCGTACCTGACCCCGGTGCGCAGACAGCGACAGGAGAATGCGTGCGACTGCGAACAGCGGCGCTGCTCTCGGTGATCGTTGCCGGACTCGTGCTTCTCGCGAATCCGGCAATGGCTGAGACCACGTCCCCCACACCCGGACCCAGTGCCTCGGCGCCGGCCTCCGATGCCCCCGTCACGGGTCCTGCGATCCGCGTACGGCTGCTCGACCAGCAAGGCGGCAAGGCGGCCAACGATCCGCCGCCCGTCCCTGGCGTCACCGTGAGCGTCGCGGACGACTCGGGCTCCGAGCTCGGCTCGGCCGTCACCAACGACCAGGGCGTGGCCGCGGTCGCGATCCCCGGCAAGGGAACGTACGAGGTCTCCATCGACGAGTCCACGCTCCCCTCGGGCGTGAAGCTGACGGGCAAGAAGACCCTGACGGTGAAGGTCAACCTGGCGTCCGGCCAGAACGTGGCCTTCCCGCTGAACGGCAAGGTCGTCGAGGCCACCCCGTTCGCCGAGCGTCTCGTCGACAGCATCGTCTCGGGCGTCAAGTACGGCCTCATCATCGCGCTCGCCGCGATGGGCCTGTCGCTGATCTTCGGCACCACGGGCCTGACGAACTTCTCGCACGGCGAGCTCATCACCTTCGGCGCCATCTCGGCCTACGTCCTCAACGTCACCTTCGGGCTGCCACTCATCCTGGCCGGACTGCTGACGATCGGCATCGGCGGCCTGTTCGGCTGGGGCCAGGACCGCGTGCTCTGGAGACCCTTGAGGTCCCGCGGCACGGGCATCATCGCGATGATGATCGTCTCGATCGGTCTGGGCCTGCTGCTGCGCAACCTGTTCCAGTTCTTCTTCGGCGCCGGCACCCGCTCCTACAACGAGTACACCTCGCAGCGAGCGCGTGACTTCGGCCTGTTCGACCTGTCGGACAAGGAGATCGCGATCATGGGCATCGCGATCGTCGCCATCGTCGTCACGACGACGATCATGTCCCGCACCCGCTTGGGCAAGGCGATGCGCGCCGTCTCGGACAACCCGGCCCTGTCGGCCTCGTCCGGCATGCGCGTCGACGGCGTCATCTCCTCGGTCTGGACGATGGGCGCGGCCCTCTCGGCCCTGGCCGGCGTCCTGCTCGGCGTCAACAGCCAGGTCAACTTCATGATGGGCTACCAGCTGCTGCTCATGGTGTTCGCCGCGACCGTGCTCGGTGGCCTTGGCACCGTCTGGGGCGCCGTGATCGGCTCCCTCGTCATCGGTGTCATCACCGAGGTCGGCCCCCTGCTGGGCGTGCCCAGCTCCATCAAGGAGGTGGGCGCGCTGATCGTGCTCATCCTCATCCTGCTCATCAGGCCGCAGGGCATCTTGGGCCGCGCGGAGAGGATCGGCTGACCCATGGACATCGGCAACATCATCGACGCGGCGTTCTCCAACGCCTTCGGCCCCCAGGCGATCGTCTTCGCGCTCGCCGCCATCGGCCTGAACGTCCACTTCGGCTACACGGGCCTGCTGAACTTCGGCCAGGCCGGCTTCATGGCGGTGGGCGCCTACGGCCTCGCCGTCACCATGGTCCGCCTGGACCTGCCCCTGCTGGTCGGCGTCGCCGCCGGCCTGTTCGCCTCGCTGCTGCTCGCGCTCGTCCTGGGTGTCCCCACCCTGAGACTGAGGGCCGACTACCTGGCGATCGTCACGATCGCCGCAGCCGAGATCCTGCGCCTGGTGTTCGGCGCCGTCGAGACCAAGAAGGTCTTCGGCGGCTCCAACGGCCTCAACGGCTTCACCGACACGTGGAACGACCTCAACCCGTACACGGGTGGCATCGACATCGGCATCGCCTCCTGGGGTCGCAACGACCTCTGGGCCATGACCGTCGGCTGGATCGCGGTGGCGCTGTGCTGCCTGCTGATCTGGGCGCTCATGCGCAGCCCCTGGGGCCGCGTCCTGCGCTCGATCCGCGAGGACGAGGACGCCGTCCGCTCGCTGGGCAAGAACGTGTTCCTGTACAAGATGCAGGCGCTGATGCTCGGCGGCATGATCGGCGGCCTCGGCGGCATCTTCTACGCGCTGAAGCAGGCGTCGGTCGTGCCGTCGGACTACAGCACCAACCTGACGTTCTTCGCCTACACGGCGCTGCTGATCGGTGGCGCGGCCCGCGTGCTGGGCCCCGTCGTCGGCTCCATGATCTTCTGGTTCCTCATCAGTGGCCTCGGCGAGTTCTTCAGCCAGGCCACCTCCGGCGTCGACCCGCTGATCCCGGCCTCGATCATGACTGACACGCAGGCCAGCCTCATCCGCTTTATTCTCATGGGCCTCGGCCTCATGCTGCTGATGATCTACCGACCCCAGGGGATCTTCGGCGACCGAAGGGAGATCGCGATCGATGCCCGTTGACATCACCAGCGCCCGCGAGGCGCTCGCCGCCCTGCCGAACGATCCGGGCGTCAGGAAGCCCGACCCGATCGTCGTCGGCGACGACATCACCCGCACGTTCGGCGGCCTCAAGGCCGTCGACGTGGAGCACATCGAGATCCAGCGCGGCGTCATCACCGCCCTGATCGGGCCGAACGGCGCGGGCAAGACCACGCTGTTCAACCTGCTCACCGGCTTCGACGTCCCCGACACCGGCTCGTGGTCCTTCGAGGACAACTCGCTGGCCAAGGTGCCCGCGTACAAGGTGGCGCGCCTGGGCATGGTGCGCACGTTCCAGCTGACCAAGGTGCTCTCGAAGCTCACGGTCATCGAGAACATGCGTCTCGGTGCCACCGGCCAGCGCGGTGAGAAGTTCTTCCCCGCGATCGTCAAGGCGCTGTGGGGCGGCCAGGAGGACGAGATCACCGCTCGTGCCGACGAGCTGCTCACCCGGTTCAAGCTCGACGCCAAGCGCGAGGACTTCGCCGGCTCGCTCTCGGGCGGCCAGCGCAAGCTCCTCGAGATGGCGCGCGCGCTGATGGTCGACCCCGACCTGATCATGCTCGACGAGCCGATGGCCGGCGTGAACCCCGCGCTCAAGCAGTCCCTGCTCGGGCACGTGAAGTCGCTGCGCGACGAGGGCCGCACGGTCCTGTTCGTCGAGCACGACATGGACATGGTCCGTGACATCTCGGACTGGGTCATCGTCATGGCCCAGGGCCAGATCGTCGCCGAGGGCACGCCCGATGCCGTGATGGCCGACCAGCGCGTCATCGACGCCTACCTGGGCGCCCACCACGACACCGACCTGAGCGAGCTCAACGAGGACGAGCTGGCCGAGCAGGTCGAGGCCGAGATCGATGCGGAGGAGAGCCAGTGAGCGACGCCATCCCCACTCCCCAGACCCCCGAGTCGGAGCGTCGGAAGCACGCCGAGGGCGCCGACGGCGCCGTCGTCCGCGCCGACAACCTGATCGCGGGCTACCTGCCGGGCGTGAACATCCTCAACGGTGCCGACCTGTACTGCCAGCCCGGCGAGCTGGTCGGCATCATCGGCCCGAACGGCGCGGGCAAGTCCACGCTGCTCAAGGCGCTGTTCGGCCTGGTGAAGATCCACTCCGGCACGGTGACGCTGAAGGGTGAGGAGATCACCAATAAGCGCGCCGACGTGCTGGTCAGCCAGGGCATCGGCTTCGTCCCCCAGACGAACAACGTGTTCCCGAGCCTGACGATCGAGGAGAACCTCGAGATGGGCTGCTACCAGGACCCGTCGAAGTTCAAGGAGCGGTTCGCCTTCGTGACCGACCTGTTCCCGACGCTGGGCCAGCGCGCGAAGCAGCGCGCCGGCTCGCTGTCGGGCGGCGAGCGCCAGATGGTGGCCATGGGCCGCGCCCTCATGATGGACCCGTCCGTGCTGCTGCTCGACGAGCCGTCCGCGGGCCTGTCCCCTGTCATGCAGGACGAGGTCTTCGTCCAGACGCGCAAGATCAACCAGGCGGGCGTCTCGATCATCATGGTCGAGCAGAACGCCCGTCGCTGCCTGCAGATCTGCGACCGCGGCTACGTGCTCGACCAGGGCACCACGGCCTACAGCGGCACCGGTCGCGAGCTGTCCAACGATCCCAAGGTCATCGAGCTGTACCTGGGCACGCTGGGCAAGCAGGCCGGCTGACCCAGCACCACCGCGAACGCCCCGCCTCCTTCCGGAGGCGGGGCGTTCGTCGTGTGAGGACTCGCCGGGGCGGTGAGCTGTCAACCCTTCCGCCCGGGTCGCGGTGCCTCATCAACCGAATGGGAGGTCCATGAGGTTGACCACGCACCGCTCCCCCGGCCACCAGCGCCCGCAGGGAAAGGCGAAGGGCCCGGGGCGTGCGCCCCGGGCCCTCCTGTGCGGAGACTGAGTCAGTCGACTCAGATGTCGCCCGCGATGTACTTGACGGCCTTGTAGCCGCCCTTCGTGTCGTACTCGTAGATGCCGATGGACGCGGACGTCGGGCTGCCCGTGTCGCTCATCTCGATCGGACCGGAGACACCGTCGTAGTCGATGTCCTTGTCGTCGGCCAGCAGATCAGCGCACTGCTTGAACGTCGTGCACTTCTCGCCGCCCTTCGTGACCTCGACCAGCTCCGACGCGATGGCCTCGCCCGAGTCGTTGCCGGCCGCGATGGCCGCCAGCGCCGAGGTGATGACCGCGTCGTAGGACTCCGCCGCGTAGGAGTAGTCCTTCAGCTTCGGGTCGATGGCCAGCAGACGCTCACGGAACTCGCCCGTGGCCTCGGCGCCGGGGACCGTGCCCTTGACACCCTTCAGGTCGGCCGCGAACGACTCGGCGGAGTAGTCGGCCACGTTGCCGTCGACGAAGTACGTCGCGACGTCCTGCGGGCCGACGCCCTTGCCGACCAGCTGCGGGATGATCTTCTTGGTCTCGTCGAACGCGATCAGCACGACGGCGTCGGGCTTCGCGGCGGCGACGTCGTCGACCTGCGCGTCGTACGAGGGAGCCTTCTCGCCGTAGAACGACGTGACGGCGACCTTCGAGCCGGCGGCCTCGAGGCCGGACTTGACCTGCTCGGCCAGCGTCTCGCCGTACGAGTCCTGGCGGGCCAGGATGGCGACGTTCTGGCGACCGTCCTCGACCAGCAGGTTGGCCATGACGGCACCCTGCAGGACGTCGGACGGAGCGGTGCGGAAGTACAGGTCGGGCTCGGCGTACTTGCCCTCGTCGAAGTCGGTCGACGTGTTGGCCGGCGAGTACTGGACGACGCCCGCACCGAGGATCTTGTCGATGACGGTCATCGAGACGCCCGACGACGCGGCGCCGACGATGACATCGGCCTTGGCCTTGATCAGCTTGTCGGCCTCGGCCGGAGCGATGCCCGAGTCGGTGTCGCCCGAGTCGCCCTTGACGTGGCGCGCGTCCTTGCCCAGGACACCGCCGGCCTCGTTGATCTCCTGGACGGCCAGGTCGACACCGGCGAACTCCGGCGGGCCGAGGAAGGCGAGGCTGCCGGTCTGCGGGAGCAGCGAGCCGACGACGAACTCGCCGTCGCCCTTCGCCACATCCTTGTCGTTGTCGTCAGAGCTTTCGTCGCCGCCGCCACAGGCGGCGAGGACGAGTGCGCTGGCGCTGGCCAGTGCGGCCAGACGGAGCGTCGTGGTGGAGCGCTTCATCAATCCTCCGTGTGAGTAATCCGCACGGGTCGGTTCGCCCGGCGCGATGTGACAAGAAACCTAGTCGCCGGACGTTTCCAAATCTCGCATGATGCGTGATTGGGAGGTTTCGTAGCCAACTTGTAACCGTTGCCACACTCGGGGTCCGTCACCCCTGCAAAGACGGCCCGTTCTCGATCACGGCCTCGGCCACCTGACGCATCGACAGCCGCACGTCCATGGCCGTCTTCTGGATCCAGCGGAAGGCCGCGGGCTCGCTCAGGCCGAGGGACTCCTGCAGCACCGCCTTGGCCTGCTCGACGACCTTGCGGGTGGCGAGCTGCTCCTGCAGGTCGCCGACCTCGGACTCGAGGGCCCGGAGCTCGGCGTAGCGGCTGCGCGCCATCTCGATCGCCGGCACCAGGTCGGAGGCGGTGAACGGCTTGACGAGGTAGGCCATCGCGCCGGCCTCGCGGGCCCGCTCGACGAGCTCGCGCTGGCTGAACGCGGTGAGCATGACGACCGGCGCGATCCGCTCGGCGGCGATCTGCGAGGCCGCGGTGATGCCGTCGACGCCGGGCATCTGGACGTCCATCATCACCAGGTCGGGCTGGTGCTCGCGGGCGAGGTCGACGGCGGCCTGCCCCTCGGCGGCCTCCCCCACGACGTCATAGCCCTGCTCGGCGAGCATCTCGGCCAGGTCCATCCGGATGAGGGCTTCGTCCTCGGCGATCACCACGCGCGGCGCGGGGGCGGTCGAGCGTTCTGCGTCGTTCACCCACTAAGGTTATCGGGCACGACGGTGAGCCGGGATGGCGGAATGGTAGACGCGGTGGTCTCAAAAACCACTGTCCGCAAGGGCGTGCGGGTTCGAGTCCCGCTCTCGGCACTCATCCCCTGACGAGGACCGATCTTTCGTCCTTTGGCACCCTGCAGGGACGAGTCCTTTTTCCTTCTGGTCGCCCCAGCGACATCTTGGTACCAAGATCGGTGTCCACAGGGCGGCGCCGGCCCCCATTGGCGTCCACAGGACTTCGTCTGTCAGTGGTTCGAGCGGCCGGGCGAGGCGACCGTCGACCCATGGACGTGCTCACCACTGCCGAGGCCCTGTCACTCCTCAGCCGCTCGGCCCTGCGGCATCGCCTGTCCACCGGCCAGTGGCAGCGCCCCGCGCGTGGCGTGATCGTCACCCACAACGGCCCACTCACCCCCGACCAGCGTGAGCGCGTCGCCCTCGCCGCAAGCCCTGTGGGATCGGCGCTCGCCGGACTCACCGCGGCGTCGCGGCTGGGGCTCAAGGGCTTCGAGCCCCACGCCATCCACCTTGTCCTGCCCGCGGGCGCGAAGCGACCGTCCGTCGAGGCCGTCGTGCACTGGAGCACGATGCTCGATTCGAGGGATGTGCTTCCCCGGTCGCCGCGGGTCACGACGCTCGAGCGAAGCGTCGTCGACGCGGCCAGCTGGTCCGACTCGATCCTGCGCGCCCGTGTCCTCGTGATCGCCGCGTTCCAGCAGAAGCTCACCAGCATCGCCCGGATGCGCGACGCGCTCAGCCGGCGCGGACCGTGCCGGCACCGCGGCGTCATCATCGAGTCGATCCTCGACGCCCACGGCGGAATCCAGTCCTTGCCCGAGCGGGACTTCGAGGAGGTCCGCGTGCTCGCGGGCCTGCCGAGACCGACCCGTCAGGAGCGGGTGAAGCACCCGAGCGGCCGGTACTTCCTCGACGTGTGGTGGGAGCAGTTCAACCTGGCGATCGAGATCCACGGCATCCCGCACCTCGCGGTCGAGCAGTGGAGCTACGATCTGCACCGGACGAACGAGCTGGTGATCGACGGCCGGCGCGTCCTGGTCTTCTCGTCGTTCGCGATCCGGCACGCCCGCGACGCCGTCATCGACCAGCTGCGCCGAGCGGTCGCCGCAGGCTGACGAAACGTGGTACCACGATGTCGCTGGGGCGACCCGAAGGTCGACACATCCGTCCCCGTCGGCGACCCGAGGGTCGAAAGATCGACGCTCCGTCAGGCGATGGTGGGCGGGGTCTCCTCGGGGTCGTAGGCCGCGACGACACGGTTGATCGCGTCGCCCATCTTGTGCACGCGCAGGGCGTTGGTGGAGCCGGGGATGCCCGGAGGGGCACCGGCCACGATGACCACGCGGCGGCCCTGCTCGCAGCGCTGCTGGCCGAGGAGCTCGCGGTCGACCTGGAGCGCGATCTGGTCGGTGTGGCTGATCTCGGGCGTCAGGAACGTCTCGACGCCCCACGTCAGCGCGAGCTGGTTGCGCACGAGCGTGTGCGGCGTGAACGCCAGCACCGGGATCGACGAGCGATAGCGCGCCATGCGGCGAGCCGAGTCGCCCGTGGTGGTGAACGCGATCATGAGGTCGGCCTCGACCGACTCGGCCACCTGCGAGGCGGCGCGGCAGATGATGCCCGTCGTGGTCTTGGGCTGCCACGTGAACGCGGCCATCCGCGGCAGGCCGTGGTCCTCGGTGGAGCCCACGATCCTCGCCATGATGCGCACGGTCTGGATAGGGAACTGGCCCACGCTGGTCTCGCCCGACAGCATCACCGCGTCGGCGCCGTCGAGCACCGCGTTGGCGACATCGCTGGCCTCGGCGCGCGTGGGCCGCGGGGCCGAGATCATCGACTCGAGCATCTGGGTGGCGACGATGACCGGCTTGGCGTTGCGGCGCGCCTTCTCGATGATGAGCTTCTGCACGATCGGCACGTCCTCGAGCGGCAGCTCGACGCCCAGGTCGCCGCGCGCCACCATGAAGCCGTCGAACGCGTCGACGATCTCGTCGAGGTTCTCCACGGCCTGCGGCTTCTCGATCTTGGCGATGATCGGGCGGTGCACGCCCTCCTCGTCCATGATCGCGCGGACCTCGGCGGCGTCCGCGGCGTTGCGCACGAACGACAGCGCGATGAAGTCGACGCCGACGCGCAGGGCCCAGCGGAGGTCGTCGATGTCCTTCTCGCTCATCGCGGGGACGCTGACGTTCACGCCGGGCAGGTTGATGCCCTTGTTGTTGCTGACGGCGCCGGGGACCTCGACCGTGGTGACGACGTCGGTGTCGGTGACCTCGGTGGCCCGGAGGCGGACCTTGCCGTCGTCGATGAGGATCTCGTCGCCGGCCTGGACGTCGCCCGGCAGCCCGGAGTACGTCGTCGAGCACAGGTCGCGCTCGCCCTGCACGTCACGCGTGGTGATCGTGAAGCGGTCGCCGTAGCTCAGATCGTGGGGGCCGTCGGCGAACCGGCCGAGCCGGATCTTGGGACCCTGGAGGTCGGCCAGGACCGCGATGGCCTTGCCGGTGGCGTCGGCGGCCTGGCGCACGCGCTCGAGGCGCTTGAGCTGGTCGCTCTGCTCTCCGTGGCTCATGTTGAGCCGGGCCACATCCATGCCGGCGATCGCCAGCTCCAGGATGCGTTCGGCGGTGTCGGTCGCGGGTCCGAGGGTGCAGACGATCTTGGCTCTACGCACGTCGTCCAGCCTAGTCCTGCTCCGAACCCAACCGCGAGTCACACGCCCACGCGGCCGGGTCCGGAGCGGACGGGTCAGACCGTGAGCGGTCGCGCCGTGGGCGGGATCGGCTTGGGGAGCGTGGTCGATCCGGTCAGCCACGCGTCCACGCCGGCGGCCGCTCCGCGGCCCTCGGCGATCGCCCACACGATGAGCGACTGGCCGCGACCGGCGTCACCGGCCACGAAGACGCCCTCGACGCTGGACATGTAGTCGAGGTCGCGCTTGATGTTGCCGCGCTCGTCGAGGTCGACGCCGAGCTGCTCGACGACGCCGCCGGTCTCGGGACCGGTGAAGCCCATCGCGAACAGCACGAGCTGCGCCGGGATGACCTTCTCGCTGCCCTCGACCTCCTGGAAGCGGCCGTCGATCATTTCGACCTCGACGATGTGCAGGCCGCTGACGTGGCCGTTCTCGTCGCCGACGAACTCCTTCGTGGAGACGGCGTAGACGCGCTCGCCGCCCTCCTCGTGCGCCGAGGCGACGCGGTAGATCATCGGGTAGGTCGGCCAGGGGTGGGCGTCGGCCCGCTCCTCGCTGGGACGCGGCATGATCTCGAGGCTCGTGACCGAGCGCGCGCCCTGGCGGATCGAGGTGCCGAGGCAGTCGGCGCCGGTGTCGCCGCCACCGATGATGACGACGTCCTTGCCCGTGGCGACGATCTGGTCCTCGACCGTCTCGCCCAGCGCGACGCGATTGGCCTGCGGCAGGAAGTCCATCGCCTGGTGGATGCCCGCGAGCTCGCGGCCGGGGGCCGGGAGGTCACGACGGACGGTGGAGCCGATCGCCAGCACGACGGCGTCGTACCGCTCGCGCAGCTGCTGGCCCGTGATCGCCTCGCCGACGGCGACGCCGGTGCGGAACACCGTGCCCTCGCGCTGCATCTGGTTGATGCGGCGGTCGACGTGCGACTTCTCCATCTTGAACTCGGGGATGCCGTAGCGCAGCAGGCCACCGGCCTTGTCGTCGCGCTCGTACACCGCGACCGTGTGGCCGGCGCGCGTCAGCTGCTGCGCGGTGGCCAGGCCGGCGGGGCCGGAGCCCACGACCGCGACCGTCTTGCCGGTCAGCCACTCGGGCGTCTCGGGCTTGACGTTGTGCATGTCCCAGGCCTTGTCGATGATCGAGACCTCGACGTTCTTGATGGTCACCGGGTCGCGGTTGATGCCCACGACGCAGGCCGTCTCGCACGGCGCCGGGCACAGCCGCCCGGTGAACTCGGGGAAGTTGTTCGTCGCGTGCAGGCGATCGATCGCGTCCTCCCAGTCGTCGCGCCAGACCAGGTCGTTCCACTCGGGGATCAGGTTGCCCAGCGGGCAGCCCTGGTGGCAGAACGGGATGCCGCAGTCCATGCAGCGTCCGGCCTGCTCCGAGATGATCGGCAGCAGGGCTCGGCCGGCACCGCCGGGATAGACCTCGTTCCAGTCGTTCACCCGCTCCTCGACGGGGCGGCGCTCGGCCACCTTGCGGGGCGTGGTCATGAAACCTCGGGGATCAGCCACGGGCTGCCACCTCCATCATGCGTGCAGTCGTCTCGTCCTCGGAGAGTCCTTCCGACTCCGCCGAGGCTTTCGCTTCCAGGACCCGCCGGTAGTTGACCGGCATGATCTCGCTGATGCGAGCCAGGCTCGCGGACCAGTCGCGGAGCAGCTGCTCGGCCACGGCCGAGCCCGTCTCCTCGAAGTGGCGGCGCACGATCGCCTCCAGCTCGGCACCGGTGGCCTCGGGCACGGGGCGCACCTCGACCATCTCGGGGTTGACCACGTCGTGGTCGAGGTCGAGCACGTAGGCCGACCCGCCGCTCATGCCGGCCGCGACGTTGCGGCCGGTCGGGCCCAGGATCACGACGCGGCCGCCGGTCATGTACTCGAGCGCGTGGTCGCCCACGCCCTCGACGACCGCCGTGGCGCCGGAGTTGCGGACGCAGAAGCGCTCGCCCACCTTGCCGCGCAGGTAGATCTCGCCGCCGGTGGCGCCGAAGCCGATCACGTTGCCGGCCACGATCTGGCCCTCGGCCGCGAACTGCGACTCGCGCGGCGGGCGGACCACGATGCGGCCGCCCGACAGGCCCTTGCCGACGTAGTCGTTGCCGTCGCCCTCGAGGCGCAGCGTGATGCCGCGCGGCACGAAGGCGCCGAATGACTGGCCGGCCGAGCCCAGGAACGTGATGTCGATCGTGTCGTCGGGCAGGCCCGCGCCGCGGTAGCGCTTGGTGACCTCGTGACCGAGCATCGTGCCCACGGTGCGGTTGACGTTGCGGATCTCGAGCTGGGCCCGGACGGGCTCGCCCTTCTCCAGCGCGTCGCCCGCGAGCGCGATGAGCTCGTTGTCGAGGGCGCGGTCGAGGCCGTGGTCCTGCTCCACCGTGCGGCGCAGCGAGGCGCCCTCGGGCAGCTCGGGCCGGAACAGCACGGGCGCCAAGTTCAGCGAGCTGGCCTTCCAGTGGTCGATCGCCTCGCGGACGTCGAGGACCTCCGCGTGGCCGACGGCCTCGTCGATGCTGCGGAAGCCGAGCTCGGCGAGGATCTCGCGGACCTCCTGCGCGATGAACTCGAAGAAGTTCACGACGTACTCGGCCTTGCCGGAGTACTTCTCGCGCAGCGAGCGGTTCTGCGTGGCGACTCCCACGGGGCAGGTGTCGAGGTGGCAGACGCGCATCATGATGCAGCCCGAGACCACGAGCGGCGCCGTGGCGAAGCCGAACTCCTCGCCGCCGAGCAGCGCGGCGATCACGACGTCGCGACCCGTCTTGAGCTGGCCGTCGACCTGCACGACGATGCGGTCGCGCAGCCCATTGAGCAGCAGGGTCTGCTGGGTCTCGGCCAGGCCGAGCTCCCACGGACCACCGGCGTGCTTGAGGCTCGTCAGCGGGGACGCGCCGGTGCCGCCGTCGTGGCCGGAGATCAGCACGACGTCGGCCTTGGCCTTCGAGACGCCCGCCGCGACCGTGCCGACGCCGACCTCGGAGACCAGCTTCACGTGGACGCGGGCCGACGGGTTGGCGTTCTTCAGGTCGTGGATGAGCTGCTTGAGGTCCTCGATCGAGTAGATGTCGTGGTGCGGCGGAGGGCTGATGAGGCCCACGCCCGGCGTCGAGTGACGCGTCTTGGCCACCCACGGGTACACCTTCGGACCGGGCAGCTGGCCGCCCTCGCCCGGCTTGGCGCCCTGGGCCATCTTGATCTGGATGTCGTCGGCGTTCGTGAGGTATTCGCTCGTGACGCCGAAGCGGCCCGACGCGACCTGCTTGATCGCCGAGCGGCGCTCGGGGTCGTAGAGGCGCTCGGGGTCCTCGCCGCCCTCGCCGGTGTTCGACTTGCCGCCGAGGCGGTTCATCGCGATGGCGAGGGTCTCGTGCGCCTCCTGGCTGATCGAGCCGTACGACATGGCGCCGGTGGAGAAGCGCTTGACGATCTCGGAGATCGGCTCGACCTCGTCGATCGAGATGGGCTGACGGTCGGAGTTGAACTTCATCAGACCGCGCAGCGTCATCAGGCGGCCGGACTGGTCGTCCACCTTCTGCGTGTACTGCTTGAAGATGTCGTACCGGCCCGTGCGCGTGGAGTGCTGCAGGCGGAAGACGGTGTCGGGGTCGAAGAGGTGCTCCGGACCCTGGCGGCGCCACTGGTACTCGCCGCCGACCTCGAGCAGGCGGCGCGGACCGGCGATGCCCTTCGTCGGGTAGGCCTTGAGGTGGCGCGCGTGGACCTCGTCGGCGATGACGTCGAGGCCGACGCCGTCGAGCTTGCTCGACGTGCCGGTGAAGTAGCGGTCGACGACCTCGTTCGACAGGCCGACGCACTCGAAGATCTGCGCGCCGGTGTACGACGAGACCGTCGAGACGCCGATCTTGCTCATGACCTTCAGGACGCCCTTGCCCAGGCCGTAGGCCACGTTGCGGGCGGCCTTGGTCGGGTCGACGCCCTCGACGTAGACGCCCTCGCGGGCCAGGTCCTCGGCGGTCTCGAGCGCCAGGTACGGGTTGACCGCCGTGGCGCCGAAACCGATGAGCAGGGCCACGTGGTGGACCTCGCGGACGTCGCCGGCCTCGATCAGCAGGCCGGCCTGCGTGCGCAGCTTCTCGCGCACCATGTGGTGGTGCACGGCGCCGGTCAGCAGCAGCGACGGGATGGGGGCGAGGTCGACGTTGGAGTGACGGTCCGACAGCACGATGATGCGCGCGCCACGGTTGACGATCGCGTCGGACACCTCGGCGCAGATCTCGTCGAGGCGCTTCGCGAGCGCCTCTCCCCCGCCGAGCACGTCGTACAGGCCGCGGACGACGTGCACGCTGAAGCCGGGCATGTCGCCGTCACGGTTCATGTGGCGGATCTTGGCCAGCTCGTCGCTGTCGATCACGGGGAACGGCAGCTGCAGCATGCGGCACGAGGCCGGGCTGGGGTCGAGCAGGTTCTTCTCGGGGCCGATGGTGCCGGCGAGCGAGGTGACGACCTCCTCGCGGATGGCGTCCAGCGGCGGGTTCGTGACCTGCGCGAACAGCTGGCTGAAGTAGTCGAACAGCAGGCGCGGGCGGTCGGACAGCGCCGCGATCGGCGTGTCGGTGCCCATCGAGCCGATGGCCTCCGCTCCGGTGCGCGCGATCGGCGCGACGAGCTTGCGGACCTCCTCCTCGGTGTAGCCGAACACCTGCTGGCGACGGGCGACCGAGGCGTGCGTGTGCACGATGTGCTCGAGGTCGGGCAGGTCCTCGAAGCGCACGAGGCCCGAGTACAGCCACTCCTCGTACGGGTGCTCGGTCGCGAGCGAGCGCTTGATCTCGTGGTCCTCGACGACGCGGTGCTCGGCGAGGTCGAGCAGGAACATCTTGCCCGGCTCGACGCGGCCCTTGCGGGTGATCGTCTTGGGATCGATGTCGAGCACGCCGGCCTCGGACGCGAGCACGACGAGGCCGTCCTCGGTGATGACGTAGCGGCCGGGGCGCAGGCCGTTGCGGTCGAGGACCGCACCGATCTGGGTGCCGTCGGTGAAGCACACCGCGGCGGGGCCGTCCCAGGCCTCCATGACGGTGGAGTGGAACTCGTAGAACGCGCGGCGCGCGGGATCCATCTCGGCGTTGTTCTCCCACGCCTCGGGGATCATCATCATCACCGCGTGCGGCAGCGAGCGACCGCCCAGGTGCAGCAGCTCGAGGACCTCGTCGAGCGAGGCCGTGTCCGAGCCGTCGGGGCTGCAGATGGGGAACAGGCGCGACAGGTCGCCGGGGATCAGGTCGCTCTCGAGCAGCGCCTCGCGGGCGCGCATCCAGTTGCGGTTGCCGCGGGCGGTGTTGATCTCGCCGTTGTGCGCCAAGTAGCGGAACGGGTGCGCCAGCGGCCAGCTCGGGAACGTGTTGGTGGAGAAGCGGCTGTGCACGATCGCCAGCGCCGACTCCATGCGCTCGTCGAGCAGGTCGGGGAAGAACACGTCGAGCTGCTCGGTCGTGAGCATGCCCTTGTAGACGAGGGTGCGAGACGACAGCGACGGGAAGTAGACGCCCGCCTCGTGGTGCGCGCGCTTGTTGACCGCGTAGGTGAGGCGGTCGAGCTCGAGTCCCGCGGTGGAGCGGTCCGGCGTGGTGACGAAGAACAGCTCGAAGGCGGGCATCGCGGCGTAGGCCATGGAGCCGAGGATCGACGGCTCGACCGGAACCTCGCGCCAGCCCAGGACTTCGAGACCCTCCTCGGCGGCGATGCGCTCGACGTCGGCCTTCGCGGCGGTGACGCGCTCGCGCGGCAGGAACGCCATGCCCGCGGCGTAGTGGCCGAGATCGGGCAGCTCGGTCGGGGCGACGCCACGCAGGAACCGGTCCGGCACCTGCATGAGGATGCCGGCGCCGTCGCCGGTGTTGGGCTCGCCGCCGACGGCGCCACGGTGGTCGAGGTTGCGCAGGGCCGTCAGGCCGTGCTGCACCATCTCGTGGCTGGGCACGCCGGTGAGGGTGGCCACGAAGGCGACACCACAGTTGTCGTGCTCGTTGGCGGGGTCATAGAGGCCTTGCGCCGGGGGCGCGGCCGAGAAGAGAGGACGATCCATCGAAAGAACCTGTCGTCGGTGCCAAGGGGAAAGAACTGGGCGAGGACGACATTGGCCTCATCAGCGGATTCAGATTACCTCAAGATTTCGCGCGACCCGAACCCCGGGCTCGCGTGCCTCAGGTGGCGGCGCAGGCGGGGGCCGGCGGCAGCGGGGCGGGGACCCCGACCGACGGCATGCCCAGGCCCACGGAGCCGGGCGAGACGGAGGTGCGGCCCTGCCGCGCCTCCCACGCGTCGCCGGCCCGGGTGCGGCGCACCTCGATCGGCTCGTCGTCGGCCACGAGGTGGTGCGGCGACGCCTTCGTCACCGTGGTCACCACGAGGTCGCCGGGGCGCACGTCGTGACCGCCCGGCGTGAAGTGCACGAGGCGGTTGTCGCGGGCGCGCCCGCTCATGCGGTGGGTCTCAGCGTCCTTGCGGCCACCGGCCTGCGACTGGTCGGAGACGAGCAGCTCGACGACCGTGCCCTCGAGTCGCTGGTTCTCGGCCCACGCGACCTCCGAGACGAGGGCGGCGAGGCGCTCGTAGCGCTCCTGCACCACCGCCTTCGGCAGCTGGTCGGGCAGGTCGGCGGCGGGCGTGCCGGGACGCTGGGAGTACTGGAAGGTGAAGGCGCTGGAGAACCGCGCCTTCCGTACGACGTCCATCGTCTCGAGGAAGTCCTCCTCGGTCTCGCCGGGGAAGCCCACGATGATGTCGGTGGTGATCGCGGCGTCGGGCATCTGCGCGCGCACGCGGTCGAGGATGCCCAGGAAGCGCTCCTTGCGGTAGGAGCGGCGCATCGCCTTGAGGATGCGGTCGGAGCCGGACTGCAGCGGCATGTGCAGCTGCGGCATGACGTTGGGGGTCTCGGCCATCGCGGCGATGACGTCGTCGGAGAACGCGGCCGGGTGCGGCGAGGTGAAGCGCACGCGCTCGAGACCCTCGATCCGGCCGCACGCGCGCAGCAGCTTCGAGAACGCCTCGCGGTCGCCGAACTCGACGCCGTAGCTGTTGACGTTCTGGCCCAGCAGCGTGACCTCGACGACGCCCTCGGCGACGAGCGCCTCGATCTCGGCGAGGATGTCGCCGGGGCGGCGGTCGCGCTCCTTGCCGCGCAGCGCCGGGACGATGCAGAACGTGCAGGTGTTGTTGCACCCCACGCTGATCGACACCCACGCGGCGAACACGGAGTCGCGCTTCGTGGGGAGCGTGGACGGGAAGACCTCGAGCGACTCCAGGATCTCGACCTGGGACTCCTCGGCGATGCGCGCACGCTCCAGCAGGACGGGCAGCGAGCCGATGTTGTGGGTGCCGAAGACGACGTCGACCCACGGGGCGCGCGTGGTGATCGTGTCCTTGTCCTTCTGCGCCAGGCAGCCGCCCACGGCGACCTGCATGCCGGGCTTCTTCGCCTTGAGGCTCGCGACGTGACCGAGGTTGCCGTACAGCTTGTTGTCGGCGTTCTCACGCACCGCGCACGTGTTGAACACGACGAGGTCGGGGGTCTCCCCCGACGGCGCCGCGGCGTAGCCCGCCGTCTCCAGCAGACCCGACAGCCGCTCGCTGTCGTGGACGTTCATCTGGCAGCCGTACGTGCGCACTTCATAGGTCTTCGTCATGACCGTCCCATGGTACGTGGGCCGGCGGACGCGAGAGTCGACACGCGGTCGTCCGAGTCCGACCGCCGCTACGGTGGCGCGATGGTCGAGTATCCGAACGGCTCCACTCCCCTGGTCCGCACGTGGTTCGAGGACGAGGAGGCGTGGCAGCGCCTCCTCACCGAGGCGGTGACGCGCGCCCAGGAGGAGCGGGACGAGTACGCGAACATCGCGATCGTCGACGACCCGGACGCCGCAGGACTCTCCCTTTCCGACCTCGCGGCGCTGCACCCCGTCCCGACCGGCCTCAGCCTCGTGATCGTCGCGGACCGGCGAGCCATGACCGAGGCCGGGCACCCGCTGCTGGTCCTCCTCGCCGACGGCGCCTCCCCGCCGCCGCAGATGCGTGCCGCGGCGGACCAGATCGCCGGTCTCGAGATCAACGTGGCGCTGCTGGCCAACCTCGACTGGGAGGACTTCGCCACGCACGTCGGACCCGACGGCGTGTTCCGAGGCTTCGGCTGACGGGGCTCAGAGGGTCGCGAGGATCTGGTTGAGGCGCGCGACCTCGGCGGACTGCGACGCGGCGACGTCGGCGGCGAAGCCGCGGTTCGTCGTGTCGATGCCGTCGCTGAGCGCTCGGTCGGCCATCGCGAGGGCGCCCTCGTGGTGGGCGATCATGCGGCGGACGAAGAGCTTGTCGAACGCCGTGCCGCGTGCCGCGGCCAGCTCGTCGAGCTGCTCGGGGGTGAGCATGCCCTGCGTGTGCGTGGCGTGCTCGCCGGTGGCCTCGAGCGGCGCCTCCGGCAGGTCGCGATCGCGGAGCCAGTTCTGCATCGTCTCGATCTCGGTGCGCTGCGTGTCGCTGATGCGCTGGGCGAACCCGGCGACCTCGGAGTCCTTCGCGTGCTTCGCCGCCAGCGCGGACATCTCGACCGCCTGCTGGTGGTGCGGGACCATCATCTCCACGAACTCGCGGTCGACCTCGTTGTAGTCGTCCTGCGGGGTCGTGAGGTCGTCCGGGTCGACGGTGCGGCTGGACTCCCCCACCTTGCCCGGCACGTTGACGACCGGACCGTCGCTCTTCTCCTCGTCGCCGGAACAGGCCGAGGCCACGGTGAGCGTCAGGACGACGCCCACCGTGGCCACGACACGACGAGCCAAGGTCACCTGGTGACCCGGATCGTCACCTTGGCGCTCTGGGCCGAGACCGACGCACTGCCGCCGTAGGCGACCGTGGCGCGGTACGTGCCCGCCTTCAGCTTCGGCAGCGTGATGGTCACGGCGCCGTTGCGCAGGACGCCGGCCGCCTTCTTGCCGCCGACGGTGACGGTGACCTTGCCGGTCGGCGTCGTGCCGGTGGCGGTGACCTTCACCGTCAGCTTGCCGCGCTTCGAGGCCTTCACCTTCGTGACCGAGGCCGCCTTGACCTTCGCCGTCGCCTTGAGGACGTCGAACGAGACGACCGAGGACGTCGAGGCCGTGCTGCCCGACGACGACGGCACGAAGGCCGCACGCAGCGCGTGACGCTTGGCGACCGGGAAGTCGCGCGGCAGCCTCACGCTGGCCTTGCCACCGGACAGGGCCACGCCCTTCGCGATGACGCCGCCACCGTGGCTGAACGTCACGGTGCCCTCGGCGCTTTCACCCGTGACCGTGGCGGTCAGCGTAGCGGGGCTCGAGCCGAAGACCTGCGACTTCGGGCTGACCGACAGCGCGGTCGTGGTGGTGACGGCGGTGAGCTCGACCGAGGCCGCGTACAGGGCCTCGTCCAGCTCGGAGTCGCCGCGGACGACGAACGAGCGCGTGCCGACCTTGGCCGAGGCCGGGACGGTCACCGAGAGCGAGGCGGAGCCGTCCGCCTCGGCGCGACCCGTGGCCAGGACCTCGGGCTCGGCGCCCGTGCTCCACACGTCCACGTACTCGCCCTCGTCGAACGTGCCGGCGGGAACCGAGACGGTGACGTCGCGGTCGGTGCCGGCGCGGAAGCTCGCGGGCGAGACCTCGGCCTCGGGGAGCGACCCGAGCGACGGGACGACCGGGGCGGTCTTCCAGTCCCACGTGATGGGCTCCTGCGTGGCGGGGTTGCGGACGTCCTGGCGGTGACGGACGGCGTCGGCGAACTCGTCGCCCTTCAGCTTGAGCACGTCGAGCCCGCGGCCGATCTCCGAGCCGTAGAGGTAGCCGTTGTGGTGGTAGACGGCCCAGTAGCCGCCGAGGACCAGGTTGTTCTCGCCCAGCGAGCCGCGATCGAAGTAGCCGATCTCCTGCGGCTTGGTCTGGTTCGAGAAGTCGATCAGCGAGGCGCCGCCCTGGTACCAGGCCTGGACCATGACGTCACGGTCGCCGACCTGGACGATGTTGCCCTCGTGGCCGACGCAGTTCTCGCGCGTCGACTGGCGGCGCGGGATCTTGTAGTAGCTGCGCAGGGTCAGGTCGTCGCCCTCGATCGAGAAGATCGCGTTGGCGCCGCGGTACTGCGGGGTGCCGGGCAGGCAGGTGGCCGAGGAGCCGCCGCCGAGCTCGTCCTGGAAGACGACCTTGCTCGCGTCATCGCTGAACTGCGCGGTGTGCCAGAACGCGTAGTTCTCGTCACGGACGCGCTCGGTGACCGCCGGGTTCAGCGGGTCGGAGATGTCGACCATGACGCCGTCGCCCATGCACGCCGCGGCGAGCAGGCCCTTGGCCGGGTAGGCGGTCAGGTCGTGGCAGCCGTTCGTCGCCGAGGTGGAGGCGCCGCCGTCGACACGGTCGGCCGTCGTGAACGCGGGGTTCTCCGCGTCCCACAGCGAGACCTCCTTGGCGATGTGCGCACCGGCGGGATCGTCGAGATCGACCTCGATGATCTCGAGCTGCTGGTGCGGGGGCTTGCAGTAGAACGCCGAGGCCGAGACGTCGTACGCGGCGTTGTACAGGTAGACGCTGTTGTCGTCGCCCGGCTTGGGGACGAGCGTGTGCGTGTGCGAGCCGCAGCGGGTCTTCACGTTGCCGACGTACTGCGGCGAGGCCGGGTTGCTGATGTCGAAGATCCGGATGCCCTCCCACGCGGCGGCGTTCGAGGAGGCGACGGCGGCCGCCCCGCACTCCGAGCCGTTGCGCGGCTGGTCGACCGAGAAGAACAGCAGGTCGCCCGCGATCGAGAGGTCGCCCTGGTAGCCCGGGCAGATGGTGTTGGAGACGACCTGCGGATCCTCCGGGTTGCTCACGTCGTAGGCGACGAAGCCGTTGTAGCTGCCCTGGTAGACGTAGTCGCCCTTGAACGCCAGGTTCGACATCGTCGCCTGGCCCTCCTGCAGCGGAACGTTCTTCACGAGCTCGACGTTGGGCGTGGCCTTCTCCTGGCCGAACGCCAGCGGCGCGGTGAAGTCCATCGGCACGAACGGCACGCCGCCGGGGGCGATCGAGCCGCTGCTCTCGTCCTCCGACGTGACGTCGGCGCCGGCGCTGGCGCCGCCGAGGATGCGGGCCTGCTCACGGGTCTCGGGGACGAGCGGATCGGCGACGGCCGGGGTCGCCAGGGCGCTGAGCCCCAGGGCGATCAGGGCCGCCGCGCTCAGGGTGCGACGGAGGGAAGCGGATCTCAAGGCAGGGTCCTCACTCGGGCTGAAACGTGACGCACGTCTCTTCCATGCGTTGGGCAGATCGTAGAAGAGTTTTGTTGCCGGTTTGCTACGCGGTGGCGGACAAGCCTGATGTGACCAGTGATGCCAGTGAAAATTGGTGGGACGACGCAGCGGCGGCGGCCGCGCCTCGGTTGCGATCCGGTTGCGGTCTCGGGCCCACCGGGTTCAACAGTTGCGCGGGCGGGGGCGCTGCGGTTGGGTGGTACGTCATGGGAGACACCACCACGCCGATGGTCCGCATGGACGGAGTCCAGAAGTGGTTCGGCGACCTGCACGTGCTGCAGGACATCGAGTTCGAGGTCGCTGGCGGTGAGGTCGTCGTGGTGATCGGGCCCTCCGGCTCGGGCAAGTCCACGCTGTGCCGCGCCATCAACCGGCTCGAGCCGATCAACGAGGGAACGATCGAGATCGACGGCGTCCCGCTGCCCGAGGAGGGCAAGGCCCTCGCCCGGCTGCGCGCCGAGGTCGGCATGGTCTTCCAGTCGTTCAACCTGTTCAGCCACAAGACGGTCCTCGAGAACGTCACGCTCGGACCGATCAAGGTGCTGGGCAAGTCCAAGTCCGAGGCCGAGCAGCGCGCCCGCGAGCTCCTCGACCGCGTCGGCGTCGGCGCCCAGGCCGGCAAGCTGCCGTCGCAGCTGTCCGGCGGCCAGCAGCAGCGCGTCGCGATCGCCCGCGCCCTGGCGATGGACCCCAAGGTGATGCTCTTCGACGAGCCCACCTCCGCGCTCGACCCCGAGATGATCAAGGAAGTCCTCGACACCATGGTCGACCTCGCCAAGGGCGGCATGACGATGGTCGTGGTCACCCACGAGATGGGCTTCGCGCGCACCGCCGCCGACCGCGTCGTCTTCATGGCCGACGGGCGCATCGTCGAGCAGAACACGCCCGACGAGTTCTTCACCAACCCGCAGAGCGATCGAGCCAAGGACTTCCTCGGCAAGATCCTCAAGCACTGATCTGCATCACGACGTATCTCGCAACATCGATCCCGAAGGGGGAGGACGAAAGATGAGAGCACGAAGGACACGGTTCGCGGCCGTCCTGGCCGCCGGCCTGTTGGCACTGAGCGCCTGCGGCGACGCGGGCAACAGCGATGACGAGGGCTCCGGCCCGGACGTCGAGGTCGAGGAGCAGGACTTCGAGGCCGGCACCCGCATGGCCGAGCTCCAGGAGGCCGGCTCGGTCAAGATCGGCGTCAAGTACGACCAGCCCGGCGTCGGCTTCAAGACCGCCACCGACGACGCCCCGTCCGGCTTCGACCCCGAGATCGGCAAGATCCTCGCGGCCAAGCTCGGCATCAAGGCTGAGGACATCGAGTGGGTCGAGGCCGTCTCGGCCAACCGCGAGCCCTTCCTGCAGAACGGCACGGTCGACTTCGTCATCGCGTCGTATTCGATCACCGACGACCGCCGCAAGGTCGTGGGCCAGGCCGGCCCGTACTACGTCACCGGCCAGAGCCTGCTGGTCGCCAAGGACGACGACTCGATCAACGGTCCGGACGACCTCAAGGGCAAGAAGGTCTGCTCGGTCACCGGCTCCACGTCGATCAAGACCGTCGAGGAGGAGTTCGGCGCCACGCCGGCCGGCTTCGACACCTACTCCGAGTGCGTCCGTCAGCTCGAGAACGGCTCGGTCGACGCGGTCACCACCGACGCGGCCATCCTGCTCGGCTACGCCGCGGAGAACCCCGACGAGCTCAAGGTCGTCGGCGAGCCCTTCTCCGAGGAGCGCTACGGCATCGGCTACAGCAAGGACAGCCCCGAGCTGTGCCAGTTCATCAACGACAGCCTGACGTCGGCCTTCGAGGACGGCACGTGGGCCGAGGCGTTCGACGCGACCCTGGGCAAGGGCGGCGCCGACGCGGGCGACCCGCCCACGCTGGACGAGTGCGCCTGACGTGACGACCGACCGACGACGAGGGTGGTGAGATGGACTTCTCGTTCCTGCAGGACAGCTGGGAGCTGCTCCTGAAGGGCTTCTGGGTCACGCTGCGAGTGTTCTTCGCCAGCGGTCTCATCGCCCTCGTCCTCGGCACGTTCGTCGCCGTGGCCCGGGTCAGCCCGGTCCCGGCGATGCGGGCGGTGGGCACGGCGTACGTCACGCTGTTCCGCAACACTCCCCTGCTCCTGCTGCTGTTCATCACCTACTACGGCCTGCCGGCCATGGGGATCGACTTCGGCTTCTTCTGGAACGTCTCGCTCGCGGCCGGGCTCTACACCGCCGCGTTCGTGTGCGAGGCGCTCCGGTCGGGCATCAACGGCGTGCCCCTGGGTCAGGCCGAGGCGGCGCGCGCCGTGGGCATGCCCTTCAGCATGACGATGACCCAGGTGATCCTCCCCCAGGCGTTCCGCCTCGTGGTGCCGCCGATGGCGAGCGTGTTCATCGCCCTGGCCAAGAACACGTCCCTCGTCGCCGCGCTCGGCTTGGCGGACATCGCGTTCCGCCTCCAGGGCCTGATGCGCGACTACCCCAGCTCGCGCACGGCGGTGTTCCTCACGATCGCGGCGATGTACATCATCATCGTGGCGGCGATCTCACTCGTGGCCTCCTGGGCCGAGCGTCGCTGGAAGGTGGAGTCGCGATGAGCACGCTGCTGTTCGACGTCCCCGGTCCCCGAGCCCGTCGTCGCCACCAGATCCTGTCCGTGGTGACCGTCGTGGTCGTCGCGGCGTTCCTCGGCCTCGTCGTGTGGCGCTTCGCCTCCACCGGCCAGTTCGACTACGAGCTGTGGGAGGTCTTCGTCACCCCGGCCTACATCGAGATCATCCTCGAGGGCCTCTACTACACGCTGCTCGCCGCGGTCATGGCGATCGCCGGCGCCCTCGTGTTCGGGATGCTGTTCGGCATCGGGAAGCTGTCGGACCACGCGTGGGTCCGCTGGCCCTGCTGGGCCATCGTCGAGTTCTTCCGGGCCGTCCCGCTCTTCATCCTCATCACCTACCTGTGGGCGCTCTACCGCTTCCAGATCGAGCTGCTCGCTCCCCTGGTGATCGGCCTGATCCTCTACAACGGCTCGGTCCTGGCCGAGACCTTCCGCGCCGGCATCAACGCCGTGCCGAAGGGCCAGGTCGAGGCGGCGTACGCGCTCGGCATGCGCAAGAGCGCCGTGATGCGTATCGTCCAGCTGCCGCAGGCGATCAAGATCATGACGCCGGCGATCATCAGCCAGTGCATCGTCGCGCTCAAGGACACCTCGCTGGGCTACATCATCGTGGCCCCCGGCCTGACCTACGCCGGACGCCAGATCTGGCGGGAGTTCGACAACCACCTGCAGGTCGCGCTGGTCCTCGGAGCGATCTACATCATCCTCAACCTGTGCCTCGAGCAGCTCGGCCGCTTCGCCCAGCGACGCCTCACCGAGTCGCGCACCGTGCAGGGTGACGCGGGTGCCGACGACGCCACGCTCGCCGTTCGCTGACCCGAGGCAGGACCGGCCGCGTTGCCGGGTCACAATGTCGCCGTGACACCTGTGTTCTGGCGCGACGTGCGCCTCGTGCCGGTCCACTCGGCGGCCCCGAGCGATCCGGTCTGCCTCCGCGTCGCCGACGGAACGATCGTGGCCGTGGGCCCGGACCTAGGGCCCGAGCCGGGCGACCGCGTGATCGACGCCGAGGGCCGCTGGGCGATCCCCGGGCTGTGGGACCAGCACGTGCACCTGACCCAGTGGGCGCAGACCCGCACGCGGCTCGACGTCTCGGACGCGACCGACCCCACGGCGGCGGTCGAGATCGTCCGCGCGCACCTGCCGTCCGTCCCCGACGGCGACTGGCTGTTCGGGTTCGGCTTCCGGCTCGCGGGCTGGGAGCGTGAGCCCACCGTCGCCGAGCTCGACGCCGTCACCGGCGACCGTCCCGTCGTCCTCACCAGCGGCGACGCCCACACCGGCTGGCTGAACTCCGCGGCCCTCTCGGCGCTCGGCGCTCCCCCGAGCGACGGGCCGCTGACCGAGGCGCCGTGGTTCGCCCTGATGGCCGAGGTCGTCGAGCGCAACGCGGCCCAGGACGGCGGCCGCGCCGTGGCGGACGCGATCGCCCAGGCCGCCTCGCGCGGCGTCGTCGGCATCGTCGACTTCGAGTGGGCCGAACCCCTCGCCATCTGGTGCGAGCGCATCGCGCAAGGACTGGACGCGCTGTGGGTGCGCTCGGCCGTGTACCCCGAGTACCTCGACGACGTCATCGCCGCCGGGCTCCGCACGGGCTCCCCCGTCACGCCCGATGGCCCGGTCACGGTGGGTCCGCTCAAGATCATCTCCGACGGCTCGCTGAACACCCTGACGGCGTTCTGCCACGACCCCTACGGCGGCGGCTCCGACCGCGGCGTGCAGAACCACGACCGTGTCGCGCTGATCGAGCTGCTGACCCGAGCGCACGGCTCCGGCTTCCGGGCAGCCGTGCACGCGATCGGCGACGCGGCCGCCCACGAGGCGCTCGCCGCGTTCGCGGCCACCGGCGCCGTCGGCAGCATCGAGCACGCGCAGCTGCTGACCGGACTCGACATCGCCGAGATGGCACGTCTGGGCGTCACGGCGAGCGTCCAGCCCGGCCACCTGCTCGACGACCGCGACGTGACCGCCCGGCTCTGGGCCGACCGCGCCGACCGCTGCTTCCGGCTGCGTGGACTCCTCGACGCCGGTGTCACCGTCGCCTTCGGCTCGGACGCCCCGGTGTCGCCACTGGACCCGTGGTGGGCCATGGCGGCTGCCGTCCACCGCTCCGCCGACGAGCGGGCGCCGTGGAACCCCGGCGAGGCCCTGAGCGCCGCCGAGGCGCTCGCCGCCAGCGTGGACGGCCGCGACACCCTCGCGGTCGGGAGCCCGGCAGATCTCGTGCTGCTGGATCGCAACCCGCTGACGCCCGTCGGCGACTCGGCCGCGGTCGCGTCCCATCTGCGCGCCGTGGGCGTCGAGGCCACGATGCGCGCCGGCCGCCTCACCCACACGGCGCTGAGCCTGGCCTGACGCCCTACTTCTTGGGCGTCACCCACAGGTGGATCGTGCCCTCGACGGTCACGGTGCCGTCGGCGCGCGTGGCGCGGACGGTGATCGGGACCTCCGGTCCGCCCGCCCAGTCGGTGGCGTCGCTGTCGGCCGTGCAGACCACGTCGGAGTCCGACTTCGCAAGGTACTTCACGTCCATGCCCTTCGGCAGCCAGCGGTGGTCCGGCGGGCACGTGGCTTCGGCCAGGAGCCCCATGGCCGCCTCGAGCCCGTTGCAGGCCGCGATCGCGTGCACCGTCCCGATGTGGTTCTTCGTGGAGCGACGCAGCGGCACGACGACCTCGCCGTGATGGGGACGCATGTCGACGATGCGCAGGTGCGCGCTCGCGAAGTAGGGCGCCGCGCGGGAGAAGAGCTGACCGAAGACGGCACGCCCCTTGGGCAGGGCCGAGAGCTTGCGGTACATCGCATAGGTCGAGGGCATGACGGTGATGTTACTCGACAGTAGGATCGAATGTCGCGCGCTGGGCGGTGCAGACCACGTCGGCCCACGGAGCACCCTCGGGCTGGATCCACAGACCCGTGACGAAGCCGCACTTGCTGAGCACGCGAATCGACCGGTGGTTACGGGCGTCGGGCGCCGCGAGGAACCGCGGGGCGTCCGGGTACTCCGGCACCAGCACGTCGCGGCAGAACCGCTCGATCATCTCGGTGCCGAGGCCCTTGTCGACCAGGTCGGGGTCGCCGATGAGGTAGTCGAACGCGACGGCCTCGGGGTCCTGGCAGCGCACCGTGAGGTCGTCGTCGGAGGCCACGACGAAGCTCTGCAGGTAGCCGACCGGGACTCCCCCGAGCTCGGCGATCCACATCCGCACCGGGTCGTCACCGGAGAGGCGCCGACCGTAGCGACGACGTGCGTGGTCAATGTCCTCGAGACGGTCGGGGAACCACGCCAGCACGTGCGGCTCGCGCCGCCAGGACACGACCGCCCCCAGGTCGGCGTCGGCCAGGGGGCGGAACGTGAACACGCGGACAGCGTAGGGCGACCGACGTCAGGTCGACTCGATCGCCACGTGCTCGGCGTCGAGCTCGGCACGGACCACGTCGAAGGCGACCTGCGGCGCGTAGCCCTTGCGGGCGAGCATCGCCGTGAGCCTCCGAACCTGCACGGACTGGTCGAGGCCGCCTACCGAACGCAGCTTGCGCTGCACGAGACGGTGGGCCGCCTGACGCTCGAGGTCGGGATCGACGTCGGCCAGGACCACGTCGATGACCTCGGGCGCGACGCCCTTGCGCTGCAGCTCCATCCGCAGCACCGACCGCGCCAGACCCTTCGCGCGACCGCGCTGCTCGACCCACAAGCGGGCGAACCGCTCGTCGTCGACCAGTCCCTCGGACTCGAGCTGGTCGACGACCACGTGTGCGACGTCCTCGGGGAACTTGCGACGCGCGAGCGCGTCGAGAAGCTCACCGCGGCTGCGGTCGCGCGCGGCCAGACGATCCATCGCGATCGTCCGGCCCGCGACGACGACGGCCCGAGGATCCGCGTCCGGATCCGTGGGGTCGATCATCAGAAGTCGGCGGCCGAGAGGTCGCCCGCGAGGTCGTCGACGACGACGGCAGGATCGGCCGGCTGGTCGACCTGCGGCCCGATGCCCAGGTGCTCCTTGATGCGCTTGTCGATCTCGTCGGCGAGGTCGGGGTTGTCGCGCAGGAAGTTGCGGGCGTTCTCCTTGCCCTGGCCCAGCTGGTCGCCCTCGTACGTGTACCAGGCGCCGGCCTTGCGGACGAAGCCCGCGTCGACGCCGAGGTCGATCAGGCTTCCCTCGCGGCTGATGCCCTGGCCGTACATGATGTCGAACTCGGCCTGCTTGAACGGCGGCGCGACCTTGTTCTTGACGACCTTGACGCGGGTGCGGTTGCCGACCATGTCGGTGCCATCCTTGAGCGTCTCGATGCGGCGCACGTCGAGGCGGACCGAGGCGTAGAACTTCAGCGCCTTGCCGCCCGTGGTGGTCTCGGGGCTGCCGAACATCACGCCGATCTTCTCGCGGAGCTGGTTGATGAAGATCGCCGTCGTGCCCGAGCCGTTGATCGCGCCGGTCATCTTGCGCAGCGCCTGGCTCATGAGGCGGGCCTGCAGGCCGACGTGGCTGTCGCCCATCTCGCCGTCGATCTCGGCGCGCGGCACGAGGGCGGCGACCGAGTCGATGACGATGATGTCGAGCGCGCCGGAGCGGATCAGCATGTCGGCGATCTCGAGCGCCTGCTCACCGGAGTCGGGCTGGGACACCAGCAGGGCGTCGGTGTCGACGCCCAGCTTGCGGGCGTACTCGGGGTCGAGCGCGTGCTCGGCGTCGATGAAGGCGGCCACGCCGCCGGCCTTCTGCGCGTTGGCCACCGCGTGCAGCGCGACCGTCGTCTTGCCCGAGGACTCGGGGCCGTAGATCTCGACGACGCGGCCACGCGGCAGTCCGCCGATGCCGAGCGCGACGTCCAGCGAGACGGCACCGGTGGGGATGACCTCGATGGGAGCCCGTGCCTGATCGCCCAGGCGCATGACCGCACCCTTGCCGTACGACCGGTCGATCTGCGCCAGGGCGTTCTCGATCGCCTTGTCCTTGTTGGCTCGCTCCTTGGCGATGTCCTTGTTCGAGGGGGTGCTGCTCTTGGGAGGCATGCTGCGTCCTTCGTGTCGTCGACCGTGGCGGTCGGGTGGCGGGCCATCTTCGACGGTAGGCGGACCCACTGACATTCGTGAGCCTCGTCGACTCGCCTGTGGATGCTGCCCGACCTCACCGTCGGCCTGTGGACGAGCCTAGACCGAACACCTGTTCGACGGAAGCGCGACACGCCGAACGCCCCTCCCCTCGCGATGGCACACGCGGGAAGGGGCGTTCGCACAAGGTCTCAGGCGGTCAGGGCCTCGCCGATCGCGCTGACGAAGGCCGGAAGATCGTCGGGATTGCGGCTCGTGATGAGGTTGCCGTCGACCACCACGGTCTCGTCCACCCACTCGCCACCGGCGTTGCGGATGTCCACCTCGAGGCTCGGGTAGCTGGTGAGCCGCCGGCCCTTCACGAGGTCGGCCGAGACGAGCAGCCACGGCGCGTGACAGATCGCAGCGACCGGTAGGCCGGACTCGAGTGCGGCCGAGACGATCCCCCGCGCCTGCTCGTCCTGGCGGATGTGGTCGGCGTTCACCGTGCCCCCGGGGAGCACGATCACGTCGGGCCACTGCTGGTGGAAGCCGTCGAGCGTGCCGTCGACGCGGACCGAGATGGTCTTGTCGACGTCGCCCTCCATCGCCTGGAGAGTGCCCTCGTGCGGGGCGAAGATCCTCACGTCCGCCCCCGCTGCCTCCAGCTCGTCGCGCGGGGTCGTGAGCTCGGACTCCTCGAAGTGGTCGGTCGCGATGATCGCGACATGCTTGCCGGTCAGGTCGGGAAGTTCGCTCATTCCTCGACGCTAGCTCAACGGTCGCGTGCCGGCAGGTCGAGCGCGGCGTGCACCGCACGCCAGATGCGCTGCGGGTCGACGCCCGCGTCCAGCGCCTCGACCGGGGTGCGCCCGTCGAGCGATGCGATCGCCTGTTGGCGTGCCCACGAGGCGGCGTAGGCCGGCCCGAGGGCCGCCTCCATGCGCTGCCAGAACTCGCTGTGCCTCACGCGGCGGAGGCCTGGGCCTCGTCGCGGGCGATCGACGACACGGTGGCCAGGTCGGCCGCCTCCTCCAGCTCGAGCAGCGAGCTGACGTCGAGCAGGACCTTGCTGAGCGGAACCTCGAGCGCCTGGGCGAGCGCGGCGAGCAGCTCGGAGCTGGCCTCCTTCTGCCCGCGCTCGACCTCGGAGATGTAGCCGAGGCTGATCCGGGCCCGCTCGGAGACGTCGCGCAGGGTCAGGCCCTCGGCGAGACGACGCGCGCGCAGCACGTCACCGATGAGTTCACGCATCGCGGTCATCGCCATCACCCTTCCCTGTTGAGCTCAACGCTCGTCGAGCCGTCGTTCTTCCCCAGCCTATAGTGCAGGTCCGCCAGGACGGCGCGGACCGCCGAACGTCTCACCGCGTCGCGGTCGCCGTCGATCCGCAGCAGGCGCGAGGTGACCCCGTCCGGGCCCGCCACCGCGACGTGCACCGTGCCCGCCGGCTGCCCCTCGGCCGGCCCTGGGCCGGCCACGCCCGTGGTGCCCAGCCCCCACGTGGCGCCGAGGCGCACACGCGCGCCTCGCGCCAGCTGCTCGGCGACCGCGGCGTTCACCGTGCCGTGCTCGGCCACGAGCGCCGCGTCGACGCCGAGGACCTCGACCTTCACGTCGGGCTGGTAGGCCACGACGGAGCCGCGGACGACCGCGGAGGCACCGGGGACGTCGACGAGCGCGGCGCACACGAGGCCGCCGGTGAGCGACTCGGCAGTGGCCACGGTCTGGCCGGCCGCGCGCAGGTCGGCCACGACGGCCGCGGCGTCGGCCAGCGGACTCACCGCGAGGTGTCGCCCGCGGGCTGGGCGGCCAGGCGGCGCGCGTCGATCACGTACTGCACGCCGGTGACCAGGGCCACGACGAGTGCCGCGGCCATCAGGACGTGGGTGACGGCGAGCAGCACGGCCGGCACGACGCCGTCCCACAGCTCGAACGGCAGGCAGTAGCCGGCGATCGCGAAGGACTGCAGGACGGTCTTGAGCTTGCCGCCGCGTCCGGCCGGCATGACGAAGCCACGACGCACCATGACCATGCGCATCACGGTGATCCCCCACTCGCGCATGAGCATGAGAATGACGGCGGCCCAGAACACCGGGCCCCACGGCTGGTCGGTGAAGATGATCGCCAGTCCGATGAAGGCCATGCCCGTGAGCGCCTTGTCGGCGATCGGGTCGGCCATCTTGCCGAAGTCGGTGATCAGGTCGTGCTTGCGGGCGATGTCACCGTCGATCTTGTCCGTGGCCATCAGCACCGCGAACGTGGCCCACGCGGCGATGCGGTAGCCGATGGACTCCCCTCCGTCGTGGAGCAGCAGCCAGCCGAACACCGGGACACCGAGGATGCGGATCACGGTGAGGACGTTCGGGACGTTCAGGTTGCTCGGCTTGTCGGCCGGGCGAGACGAGTCCATGGGGTTCAGTATGGCTCAGGCAGGTGAGAGCCAGGTCCATCCGGGCACGTTGCGGGCCACCCAGTAGGCCAGCACGACGCCGAGCAGCGCCCAGATCCACGCGGCCGGGATGCGGCTGGGGTGCCAGGCCTGCCGGCCCAGGAGCCGCAGACCCCACGCGCCCCAGGCGATCAGCACCGCGGGGAGCAGCAGGACGGCCAGCGGGTTGCGGTCCCACGCCGTCGCCAGGTCGCCGCGGGTGAGGGCGTGGACGGCGCGCAGGCTGCCGCAGCCGGGACAGTAGAGGCCCGACACGGCCAGGAACGGGCAGGTCGGGTAGTGCCCGGGCTCCTCGGGCGAGACGGACGCGAGCACGGCCGTGGCGGCGAGCCCGGCGACCGTGACGCCGACGAACGCCAGCGCCCCGCGCCGCCGGACGGATCCGGCGGGCGCGGGGCGCTGGTGGCTGTCGATCGAGATCAGAGGCTCGACGTCGAGGTGGTGTCGCCGTTGGCGACCACGACGAAGATGACGATCAGGTAGACGACGAGGGCCACGAAGAAGGCGATGACGGACCAGATGGCCCACTGCTTCGCCTTGCGCGACGACTCCTGGGCCCCGGCGAGGTCACCGGCGGCGAACTTGCCGTTGACCTGCGCCGCGTAGACGATCGAGACCACGCCGAGCGGCAGGCAGCAGAACAGCGTCGTGAGGATCGCCCACACGAGGTTGTTCGGCGGCGGCGTCGCTCCACCGTAGGGCCCCGAGGACGGAGGCGGCGGAGGTGCGTTGTAGGTCATGCAGCGTTCCCTTTCGCGTCACCGTTCACCCCCGAGGGTGAACGCGTTGGTCCGTCGAGCCTAGTGGCTCAGCCGACCTGGATGCTCGCCAACACGTCGGCGAGGTCGTCGGGCTTGACGAGCACGTCACGCGCCTTGGAGCCCTCACTCGGCCCGACGACGCCACGACTCTCCAGGATGTCCATGAGTCGTCCGGCCTTCGCGAAGCCGACGCGCAGCTTGCGCTGCAGCATCGAGGTCGAGCCGAACTGCGTGTTGACGACCAGCTCGACGGCCTGCAGGACGAGGTCCATGTCGTCGCCGATGTCGTCGTCCAGCTCGCGCTTGGCCTGCTGCGGAGCCGTGACGTCCTCGCGGTAGGAGGGCTTCAGCTGCTCCTTGCAGTGCGTCACGATCGTCTCGATCTCGGCCTCGGTGATCCAGGCCCCCTGCATGCGCATCGTCTTGTTCGCGCCCATCGGCAGGAACAGGCCGTCGCCCTGGCCCACGAGCTTCTCGGCGCCGGGCTGGTCGAGGATGACACGGCTGTCGGCGAGCGAGCTGGTGGCGAAGGCCAGACGGCTCGGCACGTTGGCCTTGATGAGGCCGGTGACGACGTCGACGCTGGGTCGCTGGGTGGCGAGCACGAGGTGGATGCCGGCGGCACGGGCGAGCTGCGTGATGCGGACGATCGAGTCCTCGACGTCGCGCGGGGCGACCATCATGAGGTCGGCGAGCTCGTCCACGACCACCAGCAGGTACGGGTACGGCGTCAGGACGCGCTCGCTGCCCGGAGGCGCCTGCAGCTTGCCCGACGCGACGGCCTTGTTGAAGTCGTCGATGTGCCGGTAGCCGAAGTTCGCGAGGTCGTCGTAGCGCAGGTCCATCTCGCGCACGACCCACTGAAGGGCCTCGGCGGCCTTCTTCGGATTCGTGATGATCGGCGTGATGAGGTGCGGGATGCCCTCGTAGGCGTTGAGCTCCACGCGCTTCGGGTCGACGAGGATCATGCGGACCTCGTCGGGCGTCGAGCGCATGAGGATCGAGGAGATCATCGAGTTCACGAAGCTCGACTTGCCCGATCCGGTGGCGCCGGCGACCAGCAGGTGGGGCATCTTCGCGAGGTTGGCCACGACGTAGCCGCCCTCGACGTCCTTGCCCAGGCCGATGACCATCGGGTGGTGGTCGCTGCGCGCCTTGTTCGAGCGCAGCACGTCGCCGAGGGAGACCATCTCCTTGTCGACGTTGGGGATCTCGACGCCGATCGCGCTCTTGCCCGGGATGGGCGACAGGATGCGGACCTCGTTGGAGGCGACGGCGTACGCGATGTTCTTGCTCAGCGCGGTGACCTTCTCGACCTTGACCGCGGGGCCGAGCTCGACCTCGTAGCGGGTGACCGTCGGGCCGCGGGTGTAGCCGGTGACGGTGGCGTCGATCTGGAACTGCTCGAGCACCTCGGTGAGGCGGCCGACGACCTCGTCAGAGGCGGCCGAGCGGGCCTTCGGCGGCGTGCCCTCCTTGAGGGCGTTCGGCTCCGGCAGCGTGTAGACGATGTCACCCGACAGGGCCAGCTGCTCCGCGCGGACGGGCAGCGGCTCGAGGGGACGCGGGTCGGGCTGGGGCTCCGGCTCGCTGAGCACGGGCACCGGCGGCGGGCTGACGGGCACCTGACGGTCCTCGTCGGGCCCGTCGACGAGCGGGTTCTCGAACGGCTCGTCGTCGACGACCGGGACCGTGCGCGGGTGACGCTTCTTGACCGGCTCGGGGGTGGGCTCGGGCTCGACCGCCTTGTCGCGACCGAGGGCGCGGTTCACCAGCGACGAGACGCGCTCGGGCACGGCGTACAGGGGGGTGGCGGTGACGACGAGGACGCCGAAGATCACGACGAGCACGAGGATCGGCGCGACCACCCAGCCCGTCTTGAGCAGGTCGACGAGGATCGCGGAGAACAGGAAGCCCACCGCTCCCCCGGCCTCGGACATGTCGGGGTCGCTGGGGCGCGGAGTGCCGTGCGCGAGGTGCACGAGCCCCAGCACGCCACCCACGATGGCTCCCCAGCCGATCGCCTGACGGCCGGCCGGACCGTTGCGGTCGGGGTGGCGCAGCGTGCGCCAGGCGACGACGGCCAGCAGGATCGGGACCGCCCACGCGAGCACGCCCACCGATCCCGTCGTGATGCGGCGGACGGTGGCGCCCACGCCTCCGGGGATATCCCACCAGACCGATGCGGCGGTGACGAGCGCGAGCGAGACCAGCGCCAGGCCGACGCCGTCGCGGCGCTGCTCGGCGTCGAGCTCGCGGGCACCGTGTCCGATGCTGCGCGCGATCGCGCCGACCACGCCCGCCAGCCCCAGCCAGAAGGCCGTGGAGGCGCGCATGACGCCCTGGAGGGCAGCACTGAGGGGACCAGGACCCGTGCGGGGTGCCGGCTTGCGCGCAGGAGGCTTGCGCGCCGCGGGCTTCTTCTTGCGGGCCTGGCTGCCGGACGGCCGCTTGCGCGGCGGGGAAGACGTTCGGGTCGCCATGATCCCAAGGCTAAACCAGAACCTGAGAGTTCTCACGGACCCACGCCGCGAGCGGGGACGGGGTCAGCGGATCGCGGACCCGACCTCGCCGGGCGTCTCCAGGACGTCGGCACGCTCCAGCGCGAGCGAGACGAGCCGCGGGTCCGGGGCGCCGGCGCCCAGCAGGGGTGCGGTGACGACGTCGGCGCCGAGCCGCCCGATCGCCGAGGCCCCCTCCCCCGACGCCAGCGCGTACATCGAGACGACGACCCGCCGGTTGTGGGCGCGGGCGACGTCGAGCGCGTCCTCGACCGGCGTGCCGACACCGTTCACCACGCCGACGTGCACGGGCCCACCCCACACAGCGCTCAGCAGGCGGGCCGCCTTCGAGACGTCGGTGAGCGCCGGCGAGCCGTCGGCGTGCGGCGCCACCATGACGATCGTGTCCGACGGCTTCGCGCCCGCCTCGATGAGCCGGCGAACGCCGATCTCGGCCAGGACCCAGTCCGGACCCATCGCCGGCGCCACCCGGACCAGCGGGTCCGTCGCGGCCACCTCGTTCATCAGGCGGGACGTCTCGCAGTCGTGGTTGAGCAGCAGCGGCACGATGATCCGCGGACCCGACGTCTCGGCGACGACGTCGGCCAGCGACGGCTGCTGGACGTCGACGAACGCGTCGACGACCTCGCACGACGGCGCCTGGCGTCGGACCGCGTTGACGAGCGACGCGATGGCCGACCGGCCGATGTGCGACGTCGTGCCGTGGCTGCACACGATGATCCGAGTCCTCACGCCTCAAGAGTCGTGAGCGACTGTTTCCTCGCGGTTACGGTGCGGGCGAGGTTCGGTAACGGGTGTCTCGCCCGTCCCTCAGGCCTCGAGGACGATCGGGATGATCATCGGGCGCCGGCGCAGTCGGCGACCCGCGAACGAGCCGATGACCCGTCGCATGACCTGCTGCAGGGCCGCCGCGTCGCGGGCGCCGTCGGCGATCGACTCCTCGAGCGCCGCCACGACCTTGGGCTGGATCTGGTCGAAGACCGAGTCGTCCTCGGCCAGACCGCGGGCGTGGATCTCGGGGCCGCTGACGATCTTGCCCGTGACGGAGTCCACGACCGCGATGACCGAGATGAAGCCCTCGGCGGCGAGCGTGCGGCGGTCCTTGAGCTCGGAGTCGGTCAGGTCGCCGATCGAGGAACCGTCGACGTAGACGTAGCCGACGTCGTAGGCACCGGCGATCTCGGCATGGCCGTCGATGAGGTCCACCGCGTAGCCGTCCTCGGCGATGATCGTGTTCGGCACGCCGGTCTGCGTCGCCAACGCGGCGTTGGCGTGCAGGTGCCGGATCTCGCCGTGCACCGGCATGACGTTCGAGGGCTGCACGATGTTGTAGCAGTAGAGCAGCTCGCCCGCGGACGCGTGGCCCGAGACGTGCACGAGAGCGTTGCCCTTGTGCACGACGTTCGCGCCGAGCTTGGTCAGTCCGTCGATGACGCGGTAGATCGCGTTCTCGTTGCCCGGGATCAGCGACGAGGCGAGCAGGACGGTGTCGCCCGGCTCGAGGTGCACCTTGTCGTGCGTGCGGTTCGCGATGCGTGACAGGGCGGCCATCGGCTCGCCCTGCGAGCCGGTCGACATGAGCACCATCTTCTCGGGCGGAGCCGCGTCGATCTTGTCGACCACGACCCCGTCCGGAACGCTCAGATAGCCCAGCTCGCGCGCGATCTGCATGTTGCGCACCATCGAACGGCCCACGTAGGCGACCTTGCGGTCGTGCTTCACGGCAGCGTCGAGCACCTGCTGGACACGGTGGATGTGCGAGGCGAACGAGGCCACGATGATGCGCTTCTTGCTGCGCGCGAACACGGCGTCGATCGCCGGAGTGATCTGCTTCTCGGCGGTCGTGAAGCCCGGCACCTCCGAGTTGGTGGAGTCGGTGAGGAACAGGTCGACGCCGGCCTCGCCGAGGCGCGCGAACGCGCGCAGGTCGGTGATGCGGCCGTCGAGCGGCAGCTGGTCCATCTTGAAGTCGCCGGTGTGCAGCGCGACGCCGGCGGCGGTCTTGATCGCCACCGCGAGGGCGTCGGGGATCGAGTGGTTCACCGCGACGAACTCACACGCGAACGGGCCGAACTGCTCGACGTCGCCCTCGGACACGACGTGGGTGGGCACGTCCTTGAGGCGGTGCTCCTTGAGCTTGGGCGCCAGCAGGGCCAGCGTCAGCTTCGAGCCGATGACCGGGATGTTCCCGCGCTCGCGCAGCAGGTACGGGACCCCGCCGATGTGGTCCTCGTGACCGTGGGTCAGGACGAGGCCGACGATGTCGTCGAGGCGGTCACGGATCGGCGTGAAGTCCGGGAGGATCAGGTCGACGCCCGGGTGGTGCTCCTCGGGGAACAGCACGCCGCAGTCGACGATGAGCAGCTTGCCGTCGAACTCGAAGACCGTCATGTTGCGGCCGATCTCGCCCAGTCCTCCGAGGGGGACGACGCGCATGGCGCCCGGGGCGAGCGGCGGCGGGGTGGGCAGCTCGGTGTGCATGTGGGTCACGACGCGACCTCCGGGCGGAGAGCGGCGTTCTTCGGTGATGTCATGGGATTCCTTCGGTTGCGCACGCTGCTCCGGCTCACGCTAGGAGGCCTGCGTCCTTCAGTGCCGTGCGGATGACCTGGACCTGGGCGTCCGTCGCGGGCGTGAGCGGCAGTCGCACGCCTGCGTGGGGGATGATCCCCATCTCGGTCAGGGCGACCTTGGTGGCGATGGCGCCCTGGGTCTGCCCCATGATCGCGTCGACGATCGGCAGCAGCTCGTCGTCGAGCTGGCGCGCCCGGACGAGGTCGCCGGCGTCGACGGCCTCGATCATCGCCTTGATGCGAGCGCCCGCCACGTGGGCGATGACGCTGACGACGCCGGCGGCGCCGATGGAGAACCACGGCAGGTTGACCGCGTCGTCGCCCGAGTAGAGGGCGAGGCGCGAGGTCGCGCGCAGGCGCGCCGCGCGCGCGAGGTCGCCGGTGGCGTCCTTCACGGCCAGGACCGTGCGTCGCGACTCGAGCTCGACGTACGTCTCCTCGGAGATCTCGACGCCGGTGCGGCCGGGGATGTCGTAGAGCATGATCGGCGTGTCACCGGCCGCGGCCGCGACCGCGTCGATGTTCGCGAGCAGCCCCGCCTGCGGCGGCTTGCTGTAGTACGGCGACACGACCAGCAGGCCGTGGGCGCCGATGCGGACGGCCTGCTCGGCCAGCTCGACGGTGTGGCGGGTGTCGTTCGTGCCGACGCCGGCCACGATGGTGGCGCGGTCGCCGACCGCCTCGAGCACGGCGGCCAGCAGGCGGCCGTCCTCCTCACCCGTCGTGGTGGGCGACTCGCCGGTGGTGCCGGAGACGACGATGCCGTCGTTGCCGATCTCGACCAGGTGCGTCGCGAGCGCCGCGGCGGCGTCGAGGTCGAGGCCACCGTCCGGGGTGAACGGGGTGGCCATCGCAGTGAGGAGCCGGCCGAACGGCGCGGCCTCGGTCGCCAGCGGAGACGTCATGCTCCGAGGTTACCGTCACGGCGCCGGTGCCCTCGTGCAGGATGAGGCCGTGACCGACTTCTACCCGCACGACACCATCGCGACCCCCGACGGCTCCGGACGGCTGACCCTGGAGGTCACCGATCGCTGGAACACGCCGCTCGGCAAGCCCAACGGCGGGTGGGTGCTGGCGTCGATGCTGCGCACGGCGATGGACCACGCCGACGTCGGCCGCCCCGTGGTGGCGGCCATCACCTACTTCGCCTCCCCCGAGGCCGGCACGATCGCCGACCTCACGGTCACCCCGGTGAAGCTGGGCCGCCGCGTGCAGACGGTCGACGTCGACCTGGCCTGCGACGGGCGACCGCTGGCACGGATGACCGCGAGCTTCGCGCGCGACCACCACGGTCCCACGCAGGAGCTGGGCGCCGCTCCCGAGCTGCCCGACCCCGGCACGCTGCCCGACCCGCGCGAGGTCGGCATGCCGCGCGACGGCCTGTTCGGGCGCGTCGAGTACCGGATGGCGCAGGCGCCGGGCTGGTCGGTCGGCCGGCCGTCGGGCGACCCCACCACCGACGTCTGGCAGCGCCTCGACGGCGGCACCGAGATCGACTGGCCCGCCCTCGGCCTGCTGGTCGACGCCTGTCCGCCGCCCGTCATGGAGCTCGGCCCGCTCGTGTCGATGACCGTGCAGCTCACGGTGCACTTCCACCGGCTGCCCGAGCCCGGATCCTGGGTGGCGTCGCGGTTCAGCACCCGTCACCTCGCCGACGGGTTCCACGAGGAGGACGGCGAGCTGTGGGACGACCAGGGCCGGCTCGTGGCCCAGTCGCGTCAGCTCGCGATCCTGCTCTGACCCGTCAGCCGCCGGAGGTGTCGGTGGTGCCCTCGTAGAGACCGATGACGTTCCCGTCGGGGTCCTCGAAGATGGCCCACCAGCTCGTCTCGGAGATCGGCTGGCGCTCCATCACCACGCGGGCGCCGTGCTTGCGCGCCGTGGCCAGCACCTCGTCGATCGAGTCGACCTCGACGTACGAGCGGGGCTGGGTGAAGCCGTCGGAGCGGGGCGCCAGTCCCCCGCCGCTGATCTCGTTGGGGGCCTGCCACATGGGGTAGCCCTCGTAGCCCGGGTACTCCTGGAACTTCCAGCCGAAGAGGGCGCCGTAGAACTCCTTCGCGCGCTCGTGGTCGGACGCGGGGATGTCGATGTGCGTGATGTCGCCGTGTGCCATGGCTGACTCCTGTCCTCCCGGCCAGTGTCGGACGGCGACGGGCTCACGACAAGGGGTCAGCGACGGGCGTACGTGGCGATCTCGTAGTCGGGCGTCCCGGCGTGCCGCTCGCGTTCGACCTCGGTCCAGCGGTCGGGGTCGATCGGCGCGAAGAACGTGTCACCGGGCGGGCTCAGCGGCACGTGCGTGACCACCATCGAGTCGACCAGGTCGCGCTCGAGGGCCTCGCCGAAGACGGCCGCACCGCCGATGAGGAACACGTGGTCGTCGAGCTCGCGCGCCCGCGCCAGCGCGGTGTCGAGGTCGCCCGCGACGATCACGCCGGGGTCGCCCGGGTCCCAGCCCGCACGACGGGTGAGCACGATCGAGGTGCGACCCGGCAGCGGCCGCCCGATCGACTCGTACGTGGCGCGACCCATGACGATCGGGTGCCCCCACGTGAGCTCCTTGAACTGGCGCATGTCGCCCGTGCGGGGCCAGGGCATGCCGCCCTCGAACCCGATGACGCCGTTCTCGCCGACCGCCACCGCCACCGTGACCGTCATGCGTCAGACCGCGATCGGCGCCTTGATGGCGGGGTGCGACTGATAGCCCTCGATCGTGATCGAGTCGAGCGTGAAGTCGTCGATGTCCGTGACGGACGGGTCGAGCCGCAGCGTGGGCAGCGGCAGCGGATCACGGGTGAGCTGCTCGCGCGCCTGGTCGAGGTGATTGACGTAGAGGTGGCAGTCGCCACCGGTCCAGATGAACTCGCCGACCTCGAGGCCGGTGACCTGGGCGACCATCTGCGTGAGCAGCGCGTAGGAGGCGATGTTGAACGGGACGCCGAGGAAGACGTCGGCCGAGCGCTGGTAGAGCTGGCAGCTGAGCCTGCCGTCGGCGACGTAGAACTGGAAGAACGCGTGGCACGGGGCGAGGGCCATCGCGTCGAGGTCGGCCACGTTCCAGGCGCTGACGATGTGGCGGCGCGAGTTCGGGTCGGCCTTCAGCGCGGCGATGACCGCCTGCAGCTGGTCGAGGTGGCGGCCGTCCGGCGCGGGCCAGGAGCGCCACTGGTAGCCGTAGATCGGGCCGAGGTCGCCGTTGGCGTCGGCCCACTCGTCCCAGATCGTGACGCCGTTGTCGCGCAGGTACTGCGTGTTGGTGTCGCCGGCGATGAACCACAGCAGCTCGGCGACGACGCTCTTGAGGTGCACCTTCTTGGTCGTGACGACCGGGAAGCCCTCGGCGAGGTCGAAGCGCATCTGGTGCCCGAAGACGCTGCGGGTGCCGGTGCCGGTGCGGTCGCCCTTGGCCACTCCCTCGTCGAGGATCCGGCGGACGAGATCGAGGTAGGCCTGCATGTCGGCAGACTAGCAACGCGCCCCGACGTTCCGTCCGAACGCCGTGAGATACTGACCCGCGTGCCGGAACCCACTGCGCCGAGTCCTGCGGACGTGAGGCGATTCGTCGCCCTCCAGCTCGGTGTCACCGCCCTGTTCGCCGCCCTCGTGCTCGTCGTCTTCGGCGGTGGCGACGAGCCGGCGGCCCGCTGGTGGGTCGCGCTGGCACTGTTCGCGCTGGTCCTCGTGGCGGGCGCCTGGGTGGCCCGCTCGTGGTCGCGTCCGGCGCCGTTGGCCCCCGACGACCCCGATCCGCGCGACACCGCGCTGCGCCGGCTGTCCTCGCACATCGCCCGCGCGTTCCTCGTCCTCGAGGTCCCACTGGTCATCTCGGCCGTGCTCGGCCTCGCCGGGCTGATCGGCGGCGGCGTCATGCTCGTCACCGTCGTCGCGGCGCTCGCCGCCCTCGTCTTCGGCACCTGGCCCACCCGTAGCAACGTCGACCGCTTCGCCGCGGCCCTCGAGCAGGGCGGCGCCTCCTCCGGACTGCGTGAGGCGTTCGGCCGATGAGTGCTGATGTCTCAGTGCGGCTGGCGTGGCCGGACGACGCGGCGCGGATCGCGGCGGTCCAGCGCGCCCACTGGGAGCGCGCGTACGGCGAGGTCGTCGACCCGGCCGAGCTCGACGCGCTCGACACCGATGAGATGGCGCAGCGGTGGGCGCAGCTCATCACCGCGCCCCGTGACGCGCGCATGCGCACCCTCGTCGCGCTGGAGCGCGCCACGGTGCGCGGCTTCGCCCTGGTGCACCCGTGCCACGACCCCGACGCCGACCAGGTGCGCGACGCCGAGATCGGCGAGTTCGTCGTCGACGCCGAGCACCTCGGCCAGGGCCACGGCTCGCGCCTCCTGCACGCGTGCGTCGACACCGTGCGCGCCGACGGCTTCAGCCGCGCGGTGTGGTGGGTCTCCCCCGCCGACGACGCCCTGCGGGCGTGGCTGCTCGACGCCGGGTGGGCCGCCGACGGAGCCCATCGCGAGTTCGCCGGCGCCACCGGCCCACTCAAGCAGGTTCGACTCCACACCACGCTGACGTGAGCGACGAGACCAGCGACCGGCAGGTCGTCGCCGACTCCCTCGGCGTGGGGATCGGCGTCGGGCTCTACGGCGTCTCCTTCGGCGCGCTCGCCACCACGAGCGGCCTGTCCGTGCTGCAGGCGTGTGCGCTGTCGCTGCTGGCGTTCACGGGCGCGTCGCAGTTCGCCTTCCTCGGCGTGGTCGCGGCGGGCGGCGCCCCGCTGACGGGCGCGCTGACCGCGGTGCTGCTGGGCGTGCGCAACACCTTCTACGGCATCACGCTGGCGCCGATCCTGCGGGTCAAGGGCCTGAGACGGCTGGGCACGGCCCACGTGGTGATCGACGAGTCCACCGCGATGTCGGTCGTGCGCGACGACCCGCGCCAGGCCCGGCTGGGCTTCTACTGGACCGGACTGTCGATCTTCGCGGTCTGGAACCTCATGACCCTCGTCGGCGCCGTGGCGGGCGAGCGGATCGGCGACCCGCGCGCCATCGGACTAGACGCCGCGGTCGCCGCCGCGTTCCTGGGCCTGCTGTGGCCGCGACTGGACTCCACGGCCGCCCGGCTGCTGGCGCTGCTGGCCGCCACCGTGGCCCTCGGGCTCGTGCCCTTCACCCCTCCGGGCGCCCCGATCATCATCGGCGGCGTCGTCGCCGTGCTCGTCGGCCTGACGTTCGTCCCCACCACCGCGCGAGGCGCCGATGACTGAGATCTGGTGGGGCGTGCTGGCCGTCGCCGTCGGCTGTTACGCGCTGAAGCTGCTGGGCCTCTCGGTTCCCGAGCGCGTGCTGGAGCACCCGCTCACCGTGCGCGCGGCGGCGTTCATCCCGGTGGGGCTGCTCGCGGCACTGGTCGCCGTGCAGGGGTTCAGCACGGGCTCCGAGGTCGTGGTGGACGCCCGCGTCGTCGGTATCGGCGTCGCCGCCGTGCTGCTGTGGCGCAAGGTGCCGTTCCTGCCGATGCTCATCGCCGCGGCCGCGGCGACCGCGCTCGTGCGACTCGTCGCCGGCTGAGCGGCCTCACTCCAGGCCGAGCACCTCGTCGAGCCCCACCGTGACGCCGGGGTGCGACGGGATCCAGCGGAGCGCGGCGACCACGCCGGGCATGAACGACTCACGGCTCGACGAGTCGTGGCGGATGCTGAAGATCTCGCCGGGGTCGCCCAGCACGACCTCCTGCGAGGCGATGAAGCCCCGCGCGCGGACCGCGTGCACGGGAATGCCCTCGACCTTGGCGCCGCGGGCCCCGTCGGGGTCGGTGGTGGTGGCGTCGGGCAACGGGTCCGACCCGGCGTCGCGTCGCGCCTGCGCGATGACCTCGGCCGTGCGGACCGCCGTGCCCGACGGCGCGTCGACCTTGTCGGGGTGGTGCATCTCGATGACCTCGACCGACTCGAAGAAGGGCGCCGCCTGCGCCGCGAAGCGCATCATCAGCACGGCGCCGATCGAGAAGTTCGGGACGACGATGACGCCGACGCCCGACCGCCCGTCGACGAGCTCGCGCAGCCGTGCCACCTGGTCGTCCCCGAAGCCCGAGGTGCCGATGACGACGTGGATGCCGCGCTCGAGGCACCAGCGCGCCTGGTCGAAGGCGACGTCGGGCGTCGTGAAGACGAGCACGGCCTCCGCGTCCGCCTCGACGACGGCCTCGAGGTCGTCGCCCACGTCGATGCCGGCCACCAGGTCGAGCCCTTCGGCCGCCTCGATCGCCGCCGCCGACGTCGATCCCATCCGGCCCTTCGCACCCAGCACCGCGACGCGTGTCATGGCCCCGATGCTATCGACCGATCCGCAGGCCCGTTCGGGGGTCGAAGTGGTGGACCTGCTCGGGGTCGAGGACCGCCAGGTGCGAGGGCGTGCCCTTCACCGGAGGGTTGCGCCAGTCGGTGCGTGCCACCACCGGAGTGCTGACGCCGTCGGCACGCCCGTAAAGGTAGGCGTCCGAGCCCAGCTCCTCGACGACGTCGACGACGATCGGCAGGCCCTGGTCCGAGATCGCGAGGTTCTCGGGGCGCACGCCGACGACGATCGAGCTGCCGCTGGCGCCGAGCAGCGCCTGCCGCGGCACCGCGAGGTGCGTCGTGCCGAAGGCCACTCCCCCGTCGCTGATCGGCAGCTCGAGCAGGTTCATCGCGGGCGAGCCCATGAAGCCCGCGACGAAGAGGTTCACCGGACGGTCGTACAGCTCGCGCGGGGCCGCCACCTGCTGCAGGACGCCGTCCTTGAGCACCGCGACGCGGTCGCCCATCGTCATCGCCTCGACCTGGTCGTGGGTGACGTAGACGGTGGTGGTCCCGAGTCGTCGTTGCAGGGCGGCGACCTGGGTGCGGGTCTGCACGCGCAGCTTCGCGTCGAGGTTCGACAGGGGCTCGTCCATGAGGAACACCTGCGGCGACCGGACGATCGCGCGCCCCATCGCCACCCGCTGGCGCTGGCCGCCGGAGAGCGCCTTCGGCTTGCGGTCGAGGAAGTCGGTGAGCCCGAGCAGGTCGGCGGCCTCCGTCACGCGGCTGCGGATGTCGGCCTTGGAGACCTTCGCGATCCGCAGGGCGAAGCCCATGTTCTCGGCGACCGTCATGTGCGGGTAGAGGGCGTAGTTCTGGAACACCATCGCGATGTCGCGCTCCTTGGGCGGCACCCGCGTGACGTCGCGGTCGCCGATCAGGATGCTGCCCGCGTCGACGTCCTCCAGTCCCGCCAGCATGCGCAGGGTCGTGGACTTGCCACAGCCCGAGGGCCCGACCAGGACGAGGAACTCCCCGTCCTTGACCTCGAGATCGATGTGGTCGACTGCGGGCCGCTCCTGGCCCGGGTACACCCGGGTGGCCCCGTCGAAGACCACGGCGCTCATGCGGTCTCACCCGCCTGCAGCACGGCCGGGAGGACGACCGACCGCGGCTCGGCCGAGGGGTCGTCGATCCGGCGGGCCAGCACGTCGACCGCCGTCGCACCGAGCTCGGCGAGCGGCTGGTGCACGGTGGTCAGCACCGGCGTCGAGGCGGCCGCGGCCGGCGATCCGTCGAAGCCGACGATCGCGACGTCCTCGGGGACCCGCAGGCCCCGCCGACCCAGCTCGCGCAGCGCGCCGAGCGCCATGACGTCGTTCGCGGCGAAGATCGCGTCCACGTCGGGGCGCCGCTCCACCAGGGCGGCCGCGCCGCTCACGCCGCTGGCGTCGCTGAAGTCGCCCGCCTCGACGAGCTCGTCGTCGAACGGCAGTCCGGCGGCCTCGAGCGCCTCGCGGTAGCCGGCGAGGCGGTCGCGGCCCGATGCGAGGTCCTGGGGGCCGGTGATCGTGGCGATGCGGCGCCGCCCGCGCGAGGCGATGTGGTCCACGGCCTGACGCGCACCGCCGACGTTGTCGACGTCGACGAAGCACGCACGCGGGTCGCGCGGCCGGCCGACGTGCACGATCGGCAGGTCGGGGCTCTCGGGCAGGCTCAGCGCGTCGTGCATCGAGACCACCATGACCCCGTCGACGTGCTGGGGCGTGAGGAACTGGCCGAGCCGTGCGAGGTGGGACTCGTCGGGGACCATCGAGAGCACGAGGCGCCGCGAGGTCTCGTCGACCGAGCGCGAGATGCCTCGCACCAGGCCGGCGAAGAACGGCTCGGCGAACACGCGCTCCTCGTCCTCGGCGATGACCAGCGCGACCGTGTCGGTGCGTCGGGTCTTCAGGGCGCGCGCGGCTTGGTTCGGCACGTAGCCGAGCTCGCGGACGGCGCGCTCCACGGCGTCGCGGGTGTGGGGCGACACGTGCTCCGAGCCGTTCACGACCCGGGACGCGGTGCCGCGCCCGACCCCGGCGAGCCGGGCCACTTCCTCCAGCGTCGGCTGGCGGCTGTCAGTCATGCCCTCTCCTTCGTGCTGCTCGCCCGCGCGAGCTCGGCGAACCAGCGTGCGCTGGCCTTGGGGGTGCGGACCAGGGTGTCGAAGTCGACGTGGACGATGCCGAACCGCTTCGCGTACCCCTCGGCCCACTCGAAGTTGTCCAACAGCGACCACGCGAAGTATCCCCGGACGTCGACGCCGTCGTCGACCGCGTCCGCGAGCGCCTCGAGGTGACCGGCGACGAAGTCGATGCGGTCCTGGTCGTCGATCGTGCCGTCACGGACCTCGAGGTCGTCGAAGGCCGCGCCGTTCTCGGTGATGTAGATCGGGATCGACGGGTAGTCGCGGTGCACCTGTCGCAGCACCTCGCCGAGCCCTGCGGGGTCGATGTCCCAGCCGGACGCGGTCTTGGGCCACTCGCGGTTCACGAAGTCGACCTCCGAGGCACCGGGCCACGGCGACGCCGCCACGACGTGCCGCGAGTAGTAGTTGATGCCGAGGAAGTCCAGCGGCGCCGCGATCACGGCGAGGTCCTCGGCACGGATCGCCTCGGTGCCACCGACGCCCGCGACGTCCTCCAGCACGTCCTGCGGGTAGCGACCGAGCAGCACGGGGTCGAGGAACCAGCGGTTCATGAGCCCGTCGATGCGCCGCGCGGCGTCGTCGTGGCGGCCCGTGTCGTCGGCCGGGGACACCGCGTAGAGGTTCAGCGTGACCCCGACGCGCGCCTCGGGACGCCCCTCGCGCAGCCGCGGCACGGCCAGTCCGTGCGCCAGGTGCAGGTGGTGCGACGCGGCGAGCGCCGCGGCGGGCTCGGTGCGACCCGGCGCGTGGATCCCGGCGCCGTAGCCGAGGAAGGCCGCGCACCAGGGCTCGTTCGTGGTGGTCCAGCTCCGCACGCGGTCGCCCAGCGCGTCGGCCACGATCTGCGCGTAGTCCGCGAAGCGCTCGGCGGTGTCGCGCACGGGCCAGCCGCCGGCGTCCTCGAGCGCCTGCGGGAGGTCCCAGTGGAACAGGGTCGGCCACGGCTCGAGCCCGGCCTCGAGCAGGCCGTCGACGAGCCGGTCGTAGAACGCCAGGCCGCGCGGCTCGACGCGTCCGCTGCCCTCGGGCTGGACGCGCGACCACGAGATCGAGAAGCGGTAGGCGTCGAGGCCGAGCTCGCGCACGAGTGCGACGTCCTCGGGCCACCGGTGGTAGTGGTCGACGGCGACCTCGCCGGTGTGACCGTCGAACGTGCGACCGGGCTGCGCGGCGAACGTGTCCCAGATCGACGGACCGCGTCCGTCCTCCTTCACGGCCCCCTCGATCTGGTACGCCGAGGTGGCCGCGCCCCACACGAACCCGGGGTCGAACCGCTGGCTCAGAGCGCTCATGACTTCAGTCCGCCTTCCATGATGCCGCCGACGATCTGGCGGCCGAACACGATGAACACCAGGACGAGCGGCAGGGTGCCCATGAGCGTCCCGGCCATGACCAGCGCCTGGTCGGTGTAGTACCCGCCGGACAGGCGCGAGAGCGCGACCTGCACCGTGGGGTGGTCGATGTCGAGGGAGATGTACGGCCACAGGAAGTCGTTCCAGCGCTCCATGAAGGTCAGCAGGCCCAGCACCGCCGCGGCCGGACGCAGCGCCGGGAACACGATCGACCAGAAGATCCGGAACGTGGAGGCGCCGTCGACGCGCGCGGCCTCGATCAGCTCGTCGGGGATCGCCTGCGAGGCGTACTGGCGCATGAAGAACACACCGAAGCCGCTCACCAGGAAGGGCAGCGTGACCGAGGCCAGCCCGCCGGCGAGGCCGAGCTTCGTCATGAGCATGTACAGCGGGATCAGGCCCAGCTGCACCGGCACCATCATCGTGGCCACGACGATCACGAGCAGGACGTTGCGGCCGCGGAAGCGCAGCTTGGCGAACGCGAAGCCCGCGAGCGCGGAGGTCACCACGACCGAGATCGTCGCGACCGTCGCCACCAGCAGCGTGTTGAGCAGCGCCTCGGCGAACTGGACGTCGGCGTTGGCGAAGACTCGCTCGATGTTCGTCGCCAGCTGGTCGCCGGGCAGCAGCGGCGGCGGGATGCCCAGGATGTCGCTGTTGGCGCGCGAGGCCATGACGACCATGAAGTACAGCGGCGCGGCGGACAGCAGCACCACGAACGCGAGCGCCACGTACATCAGCGGCGAGGCGCCGGTGGCGCGGGAGGTCACGGGCGGTCGGTCCGCCGGCGGGATGACCAGGGTGGAGGCGCCGGCGCGCGTGCTCAGGCTCATGTCAGTCCGCCGATCGGATGCGCCGCAGGAGCAGCAGGTTGATCGCCGCCACGACGGCGATGATGAGGAACAGGACCCAGGCGATGGTGGACGCGTAGCCGAACCGCTGGCCGGTGAAGGCCTGCTGGACCAGGTACATCGCCAGGGTCTGGAACTGGCCGCGGTTGCCGCCGGAGATGGCGTTGGCACCGGAGTTGAACAGCAAGGGCTCGGTGAACAGCTGGATGCCGCCGATCGTGGCGATGATCGTCACGAAGATCAGGGTGGGCCGCAGCATCGGCACGGTGACCGACCAGAACTGCCGCCACGCCGAGGCACCGTCGATCCGGGCCGCCTCGTAGAGCTCCTTCGGCACCGACTGCAGGGCCGCGAGCAGGATCAGCGCGTTGTAGCCGGTCCAGCGCCAGTCGACCATCGTCGCGATCGCGAGCCACGACGACCAGCGGTGGGCCCGCCAGTCGATGTTCTCGACACCGAACAGACCCAGGAACCAGTTGGCGATGCCGTAGTCGCGGGCGAAGATCAGGCCGAAGATGATGCCGACGGCGGCGACCGAGGCCACGTTCGGCAGCAGCACGCCCATCCGCCAGAAGGTGCGCGCCCGCAGCCGCGTGTTGAGCATCTGGGCCAGCACCGTGGCCAGCACCAGCTGGGGCACGGTGGCGAGCACGAAGATGCCGAAGGTGTTGACCAGGGCCCGCCAGAAGGCGGTGTCGCCCATCAGCTCGCGGTAGTTGTCCAGGCCGATGAACTCGACCTTGCCGGCCAGCAGCGTCCACTCGTGCATCGACACCCAGGCGGTGTAGACGAGCGGGAACAGGCCGAACACCGCGAAAACGACGAAGTAGGGCGAGACGAACGCGAGGCCGGCGCCCTGCTGCCGTGCGAGTCGCTTGGTTGCCATGGCTGATCCTCTCCGATCTCGGTGTCCGAACAGGGGCAGCCGGTGTCCGCGCCTTGGAGGAACGCGCGGACACCGGCCGCGTCAGGGGTGCGTCAGCGTGCGGCCTTCTCGGCTGCGGCTGAGGCGTCGTCCCAGCCCTGGGCGGGCGGGACCTCTCCGTTCTCGACACTGCGCAGGGCGTTCTCGACCGCGTCGCGGACGGGGACGTTCTTGGTGCCGAGGAAGACCGGCTCGAGCTGCTCGGCACCGGCCACGAACAGCTGGCCGATGGGCGCCTCGTTGAAGTACGCGTTGGTGGCGTCCTTCAGCTCGGGCTGGTCGTACAGGGCCGGCAGGGAGGGCAGGCGTCCCTCGGCCTCGAAGGCGAGCATCTGGCCCTCCTCGTCGCTGAGGTACTCGATCAGCTCGAGCGCCATCTCCTGGTGCTTGCTGGTCTGGGGCACCGCGAGCCACGAGCCGCCCCAGTTGCCCCCGCCGCCGGGCACCGTGGCGATGTCCCACTTGCCGGCGTTCTCCTCGCCCGACTGGTCCTTGATGTAGCCGGTCATCCAGGCGGGGCAGGCCACGGTGGCGAACGAGCCGTTCTTGAAGCCCGCGTTCCACTCGTCGCTGAACGCCTTGAGCTGCGCGGACAGGTCGGCCTCGGTGATCTCCACCGCGTAGTCCCACGCCGTCTTCACCGCGGGGTTGGTGTCGAACACCAGGTTCTCCTCGCGGTCGAAGTAGGTGTGGTCGCCCTGCTGCATGAGGATCGAGTTGTAGGTGTTCGTCGAGGAGTCGATGAACCCGACCTTGTCGTCGCCGATGCCGGACTGGAACTTCTTGCCCGTGGCGATGAAGTCGTCCCACGTGGGCCAGAGCTTGCCGACCTCCTCGCGGTCGGTGGGCAGTCCCGCCTTCTCGAACAGGTCACGGCGGTAGCACATGGCCAGGCCGCCGACGTCGGTCCCGTAGCCGATCGTGGTCTTGCCGTCGCCGGTCGTGGCCTTGTCCCACACCCACGGCAGCCAGCGGTCCTTGAGGTCGTTGCCGCCCTTCTCCTGCAGGTTCACGAACTTGTCGGTGGCCGCGAGGAAGGCGACCGTCTGGCCCTCCTCGATCGCGACCACGTCGCCCGCGTCGCCGCCGGCGGCGATCTGCTGCGTGAGCTTGGTGTTGTACTTGCCGAGATCTCCCTCGGCCGTCTCCACGATCTTGACGCCCGGGTGAGCCTCTTCGAACTTCTTGTACGCCTCGGTGTAGCCGAACTTGCCGAACAGGTTCACCCGCAAGGTGATGTCGTCCCCGTCCTCGCCCGAGTCGCTCCCGCCGCAGGCGGCCAGGCCACCCAGGGCGACGACAGCGGCAAGGGAGGCGGCGATCCGTCGTGTGCGATTCAACGTCGTGCCTTCCGTCAGTCCCCCACCCGTCATGGGAGCGCTCCCATGCAGTGTGGTCCGCGTCACACGCCGCTGTCAAGAGAATTTTGGGAGCGCTCCCAAACTCGCGACCACAGGGGCCGATGGGGCGACGAGGGGTCCCCCGAACGGGACGAGGCCCCGCACCTCTCGGTGCGGGGCCTCGTGGGATCGAGCGTGACGATCAGGCGTCGGTGGACTCCTGCGCCTCGGCAGGCTCGTCGGCCTTCTCCACGACCGGGACCAGCGACAGCTTGCCGCGATCGCCGACCTCGGCGATCTGGACCTGGATCTTGTCGCCGACCTTGACGACGTCGTCGACGTTGTTGACGCGCTGGCCGCCGTTGAGCTCACGCAGCTTGCTGATGTGCAGCAGGCCGTCCTTGCCCGGCAGCAGCGAGACGAACGCGCCGAAGTCGACCGTCTTGACGACCGTGCCGAGGTAGCGCTCGCCGACCTCGGGCATCGTCGGGTTGGCGATCGCGTTGATCGCGGCCTTCGCGGCCTCGGCCGCGTCGCCACCCTCGGCGCCGATGAAGACGGTGCCGTCGTCGTCGATCGAGATCTTCGCGCCGGTGTCGTCCTGGATCTGGTTGATCATCTTGCCCTTCGGGCCGATGACCTCGCCGATCTTGTCGACCGGGACCTTCACCGTGATGATCCGCGGAGCGTAGGGGCTCATCTCGTCGGGCTCGCTGATGGCCTCGGCCATGACGTCGAGGATCGTCTGCCGCGCGTCGTGCGCCTGCTGCAGGGCACCGGCCAGCACGTCGGCGGGGATGCCGTCGAGCTTGGTGTCCAGCTGCAGGGCGGTGACGAAGTCACGCGTGCCGGCGACCTTGAAGTCCATGTCGCCGTAGGCGTCCTCGGCTCCGAGGATGTCGGTCAGCGTGACGAACTGCTGCTCGCCGTCGACCTCACCGGAGATCAGGCCCATGGCGATGCCGGCGACCGGGGCGCGCAGCGGCACACCCGCGTTCAGCAGGCCCAGGGTGGACGCGCAGACCGAGCCCATCGAGGTGGAGCCGTTGGAGCTCAGCGCCTCGGAGACCTGACGGATCGCGTACGGGAACTCCTCGCGCGACGGCAGGACGGGCAGCAGGGCCCGGCCGGCGAGCGCGCCGTGGCCGATCTCGCGACGCTTGGGCGAGCCCACGCGTCCGGTCTCACCGGTGGAGAACGGCGGGAAGTTGTAGTTGTGCATGTAGCGACGCGTCGTCTCGGGCGAGAGCGTGTCGAGCTTCTGCTCCAGGTCGAGCATGTTCAGCGTCGTGATGCCCATGATCTGGGTCTCGCCACGCTGGAACAGCGCCGAGCCGTGCACGCGCGGGACCACGCCGACCTCGGCGGACAGGGCGCGGATGTCGGCCAGACCGCGGCCGTCGATGCGCACCTTGTCGCGCAGGACGCGCTCGCGCACGAGGGACTTGGTCAGCGAGCGCAGCGCGGCGCCGAGCTCCTTCTCGCGACCCTCGAAGCGCTCGCCGAGCTGCTCGACGACGTTTGCCTTGATCTCGGACTCGCGCTCCTCGCGGTCGGCCTTGCGGACGATCGTCAGGGCCTCGGTGAGGTCGGCGGTCGCGATCTCGCGGACGGCCTCGTACGCGTCGTCCTCGTAGTCGAGGAAGACCGGGAAGTCCTGGACCGGCTTGGCGGCCGCGGACGCGAGCTCGACCTGGGCCTCGCACAGCTGACGGATGGCCACCTTGGCGGCCTCGAGGCCACCGGCGACGATCGTCTCGGTGGGCGCCTGGACGCCCGACTGGACGAGCTCCCACGTGTTCTCGGTGGACTCGGCCTCGACCATCATGATCGCGACGTCGTCGCCCGCGATGCGGCCCGCGACGACCATGTCGAACACGGCCTCCTCGAGCTGGCTGTGCGTCGGGAACGCGACCCACTGGCCGTCGATCAGCGCGACGCGCGTGGCGCCGACGGGACCGGTGAACGGCAGGCCCGAGATCTGCGTGGACGCCGAGGCGGCGTTGATCGCCAGGACGTCGTAGGGGGTGTCGGGGTTGAGGGCCAGGACCGTGATGACGACCTGGACCTCGTTGCGCAGGCCCTTCTTGAAGGTCGGGCGCAGCGGACGGTCGATCAGGCGGCACGTGAGGATCGCGTCCTCGCTGGGGCGGCCCTCACGGCGGAAGAACGAGCCGGGGATGCGACCCGCGGCGTACATGCGCTCCTCGACGTCGATCGTCAGCGGGAAGAAGTCGAAGTGGTCCTTGGGGTGCTTGCCGGCCGTGGTGGCCGAGAGCAGCATCGTGTCGTCGTCGAGGAACGCCGAGACCGAGCCGGCGGCCTGCTGGGCCAGCAGACCCGTCTCGAGACGGATGGTGCGGGTACCGAATCGACCGTTGTCGATCACGGTCTCCACGGAGGTGATGTCGGACATGTGTGTCCCTTCTGCAGGGGTGCTCCCCTGCTCGTCGGGACGAGGACGGCTGCGCCGGAGCGGTCCGCATACAGGACCCGGGCCGGTGCCGGTCTTCGATCGAGGCCCGCGGCGCCCGAGGCTCCGAGGGCCACTACCGAGGACCGAGCAGTCGCCGGCCTCGTCGTGGGTTCTTCTTCAGTTGTGGTGCATGCGGAACGGGCGGCCATCCCCGTGGGGATGACCGCCCGCGTCCTCAGCGGCGCAGACCGAGACGCTCGATGAGCGAGCGGTAGCGCTCGATGTCGTTGTTCTGCAGGTAGTTCAGCAGGCGGCGACGCTGGCCGACCAGCAGGAGCAGGCCACGACGGCTGTGGTGGTCGTGCTTGTGCTCCTTGAGGTGCTCGGTCAGGTGCGAGATGCGGCCCGTGAGCAGCGCGATCTGGACCTCGGGGGATCCGGTGTCGCCCTCAGCGGTCGCGTACTCGGCGATGATGTCCTGCTTCGACATGTTTGCCACCGTGGGGGCAGCGGTCTTCTTCGACACGTTTCTCCTTGGAGTGTCCGTTGCACGGCGCGCCCGGGCCTGTTCACCGGGGCACTCTCTGTCCGTGGCCGTTCGACGGCAACCATCAGGGTACCAGCGCGGGCACGACGGGTGCCAATCGCCACACGGTCAGGAGCGCAGGGCCACGCGGGCGTCCGCGACGTCGCGGTGCATCTGCTCCACGAGCGCCTCGAGCGTCGTGTACGCCACCATCTCGCGCAGCCGCGCGACGAATTCCACGCGCACGCGCGAGCCGTAGAGGTCGAGGTCCTCGCGGTCGAGCACGTAGGTCTCCACGCGGCGTCCGCGGACCCCCTCGAAGGTGGGGTTGGTGCCGACCGAGGTGGCGCCGGGCAGGCGCGTGCCGTCGGGCAGCAGCAGTCGCGTGGCGTAGACGCCGTCCGGCGGGACCGCGTAGGTGTCGTCGACCGGCACGTTGGCCGTGGGGAACCCCAGCTCGCGACCGCGGCGGTCTCCCTCGACGACGACCCCTTCGACCTCGTGCGGGCGGCCCAGCAGCACCGTGGCCTGCTCGACGTCACCCGCGGCGACGGCGGCGCGCACGCGCGTGGACGAGAAGGCCTCGGCGTCGCCCGCCAGGGCGGACTCCTGCGCGGTGAAGCCGTGGGCGCGCCCGGACTCCGCGAGCGACTCGATCGAGCCGGAGGCCCGGCTGCCGTAGCGGAAGCCCTCCCCCACGACGACCGCCCGGGCGTGGCACTGGTCGAGCACGACGGCCCGCACGAACTCGTCGGGCGACCAGGCGGCCATCTCCCGTGAGAAGTCCAGGACGCGCACGTGGTCGGCGCCGTGCTCGTGCAGCAGCTCGATCCGGCGCTCCAGGGTGGTCAGCCGGGCCGGCGCGCGGTCGGGCGCGAAGATCGCGACCGGGTGCGGGTCGAACGTGATGGCGAGGGTGGCGACCTCGCCGGCGACCGCGCGCGTGGCGGCCAGCAGGGCCTGGTGTCCGCGGTGCACGCCGTCGAAGTTGCCGATCGTCACGGCCGTCGGCTCGGACACCGAGGTGTCGGGAGCTCCCTCGACCGCCTTCCAGATCGCCACGGCGTCACTTTGCCACATGGCGCCCCGGCGTTCTCAGGCAGCGAGCCTCAGCGCGGCGATCGAGTCGTCGGTGCACGTGTCCCAGAAGCCGCCCACCACGTCCTGCACCTGGCCGAAGGACGACGCCGCGAACAGCACCTCCTGGTAGTGCGTGATGTCGTAGTCGGTGGTGCCCATGTCGGCCAGGTCGAGCGGCCGGATCCTCATCTGGCGGAACTCCTCGATCTCGCCGGGGCTCGACAGGATGCCCGCGCCGTACGCCTTCAGCCCGTCGGTCTCGTGCACGACGCCGAACTCGAGCGTGAACCAGAAGACCTTGCTGACGAACTCGAGCGCCTCGTCGGACTCCACCCGTCGAGCGGCGGCGCCGGCGGCCTCGTAGAGGTCGGTGAAGCGGCGGTCGGCGAGCGTGTTGCCGTGGCCCACGACCTCGTGCAGCACGTCGGGCTCGGGCGTGTAGAGCGGGACCGAGTGGTGCCGCACGTACTGCGTCGCCCAGAACCTCTTGTCGGCCAGCGCGCCGTAGAAGTCGCGCAGCGGCACCAGGCCGGCCGCGGGCTGGTACGCGAAGCCGGTCAGCGGCGCGAGGGCCTCCGACAGCTCGTGCAGCTGCGGCACGTGGTCCTCGGGCAGGCCGAACGCCTCCTTGCCGTCGAGGTACTCACGGCACGCGTAGGTGCGGTGCTTCGCGTGCAGGTCCGCGCAGACCACGCGCCACACCTCGTGCTCCTCGTCGGTGTAGTCGATGAGCGGCGCCGGATCGCCGGGCTGCCACTGCGCGGCGGCGGTGGCGATGCGGTCGCGCCGCTCCCGGTAGACCGGGTCGTCGAGGCCGGGGTGGCCCTCCCCCAGCTCCACGGACACGCTGCCGTCGCCCTTCTTGACGACGGGTGCGAAGTACTGCCCTTCCTCGAACATCTCGCTCCTCCCTGTGGCCGTCAGGCCACGATCCCCTCGACCTCGCCCAGCTGCAGGGTTCGGCCGTCGTGTGTGCGGGCCACCGCAGCGATGACGACGCGGTCGCCGTCGCGCAGGAAGCCGCGCTCGGAGCCGTCGTCGAGCCGCAGCGGCTCGGTCCCGTTCCAGGTCAGCTCGAGCAGCGAGCCCACCTGGTCGCGCTCGGGTCCGCTCACCGTCCCCGAGGCGAACAGGTCGCCCGGGCGCAGCGACGCGCCGTTCACGGTCAGGTGCGCCAGCATCTGCGCCGGCGTCCAGCCCATCGTCCGGAACGGTGGTCGCGCCACGACCGTCCCGTTGACGGCGACCTCGAGCTCGAGGTCCAGTCCGTGTCCCGCCGGCAGCAGGTAGTCCTGAAGGTCCGCCTCGGGTCGTGGTGGATCGATCCGCGCGTCCGCGAGCGCCTCCCAGGGCACGATCCACGGAGAGACCGACGTCGCGAACGACTTGCCCAGGAACGGGCCGAGCGGCACGTACTCCCACGCCTGGATGTCGCGCGCCGACCAGTCGTTGACGAGGCAGACGCCGAACAGGTGGTCCTCGGCGCGGCCGATCGGCACCGACTCGCCCAGGGCCGTGCCGGTGCCGACGACGAAGCCGACCTCGGCCTCGATGTCGAGCCTCGCGCTCGGCCCGAACGAGATCGTGCCGTCAGCGGACCGCACCTGGCCCGAGGGCCTCCGGACGGGCGTGCCCGAGACGACGACCGTGCCCGCGCGGCCGTGGTAGCCGATCGGCAGGTGGTTCCAGTTCGGCGTCAGCGGCTCGCCGTCGGGACGGAAGATCCGGCCGACGTTCGTCGCGTGGTGGCGCGAGGCGTAGAAGTCCACGTAGTCGGCCACGGTGAAGGGCAGGCGGAGCTCGACGCCCGACGCGTCGCGCACCTCCGGGGAGCCCGAGACGTGCTCGAGGAGGGCGGTCCGGACGACCGACCACGTCTCGCGGTCGGTCGCCAGCAGCGCATCGAGGGTGCCGTCGGCGAACAGGGGGGCCAGGTCCGGCAGCAGCGCCGGGGCGAGCCCGGTCAGGTCCAGCACGCCCTCGCCGACGCCCACGCCCACCCGCGGTCCGTCGAGATCGTCGGCGGTGAAGCTGCAGTACGGCAGCGTCGTCGTCCCGAAGTCCGTCATCGCAGCAGGCCCAGCGCGCGCAGGTGGCCCAGCGGCTCGTCGATGCTGCACGTGCCCACCGAGCGGAACAGCCGGCGCGCCTCGCCCAGGGACTCGAGGTCGAGGTCGTCCGCCGCCGCCGTGAGCACCGGGACGGGGTCCTGGCCGTGGTGCGCCGCGACGACCGCCGCCATGACGTTGACGAAGCCGTGGGCGCCGTCGTGCGCGATCGCCGCGTGCAGGCCGGCCGTCAGCTTGAACGGCCGGCCGTGCTCGACGCAGTGGACGATCGCGGTCCCGAGCTCCTCCGGGGTCGGCACGTACGCGCCCCCGCAGCGCAGCTTCAGCACCGCCCCCGGAGGAACACGGAACCCCGCTCCCCAGGGCATCTCGACCGCGATCTGGTGCACCGGCAGGTCGGGCAGGAGGTGGATCGGTCCGCGCACCTCGGCCGCGACCGGCTCGACGGGCGTGCCCATCAGCGCGCGGAGCGCCGGTGCGAGCTCCTCCGCGGTGCCCACCACCGAGACGCGCACCGGACGGACCGCCGCGTCGAGGAGCGCGGGCAGGCGTGGGACGTCGCACACGAGCGGTCCCACGTGCACGCCGTCCCCGGCTCCGGCGCGCGCCAGGTGGTCCTTGACCGCGACGTCCACGGGCGCGTCGCCCGGCGGGAAGATCGCGGCGTCGTCGAAGAACGCGTCGAACGCCGCCGTCACGAGCGCCCCCACGACAGGTGGTAGACGCCGTCGTCCACCGCGCGGCCGCCCTCGCCCAGTTCGAGCGGTCGGAACGTGTCGACCATGACGGCCAGCTCGTCGAAGGATTCGGCACCCAGGCTCGCCTCGATCGCCGAGGGCTGCGGGCCGTGCGAGTGCCCGCCCGGGTGCACCGAGATCGAGCCCTTGCCGATGCCCGAGCCCTTGCGCGCCTCGTAGTCGCCGTCGACGTAGAACATGATCTCGTCGGAGTCGACGTTCGAGTGGTAGTACGGCACCGGGATCGCCAGCGGGTGGTAGTCGACCTTGCGCGGCACGAAGTTGCAGATGACGAAGTTGTTCCCCTCGAACACCTGGTGCACCGGCGGCGGCTGGTGGACACGGCCGGTGATCGGCTCGAAGTCGGCGACGTTGAACGCGTAGGGGTACAGGCAGCCGTCCCACCCGACGACGTCGAACGGGTGCCGGGGCACGACGTGCACCGACCCCGAGAGCCCGCCCGGGCCCGAGCCACGGTGCTTCACGTAGACCTCGACGTCGGTCTCGTCGCGCACCTCCGGCTGGCCGGGTCCACGCAGGTCGCGCTCGCAGTAGGGCGCGTGCTCCAGCAGCTGGCCGTAGCGCGAGAGGTAGCGCTTCGGCGGACCGATGTGGCTGTTCGCCTCGATGCAGTAGGCGCGGACGGGGCCGTCGGGCACCCAGCGGTGCGTCGTCGCGCGCGGCACCAGCAGGTAGTCGCCCGGCCCGAACGCGAGGTGCCCGAACACGGTCTCGAGCACGCCGCTGCCGGCCTCGACGAAGACGCACTCGTCCCCCGTGGCGTTGCGGTAGAGCGGTGAGGCCTCGGCGCCCACGGCGTACGAGATCCGCACGTCGCCGTTGCCCAGCACGAGCCGCCGGCCGCGCACGAGGTCGCGCTCGGCGTCGGTGAACAGGTCGTGCAGCTTGAGGTGCCGCGGGAGCAGGGGTTCGTTCGGCGTCGTCGCCTGGTCGGGCAGCTGCCACGTGCGCGCCTCGACGATCGCCGAGGGCACGCCCACGTGGTAGAGCAGGGAGGAGTCCGAGCTGAAGCCCTCCTCCCCCATCAGCTCCTCGCGGTAGAGCGAGCCGTCGGGCGCCCGGTGCTGGGTGTGGCGCTTCGGCGGGACCAGCCCCGCGCTGCGGTAGTGGGCCATGTCCGACCGTCCTAGAAGTTCCCTCGCCGGGCCTGCTCGCGCTCGATCGCCTCGAACAGCGCCTGGAAGTTGCCCTTGCCGAAGCCCAGCGACCCGTGGCGCTCGATGAGCTCGAAGAAGACCGTGGGCCGGTCGCCGACGGGCTTGGTGAAGATCTGCAGCAGGTAGCCGTCCTCGTCGCGGTCGACGAGGATGCCGCGACGCTGCAGCTCCTCGATGGGCACGCGGACCTCGCCGATCCGCTCCCGCAGCGCGGGGTCGGTGTAGTACGAGTCGGGCGTGTCGAGGAACTGGACGCCGGCGTCACGCAGCCAGTCGACCGTCGCGAGGATGTCGTTCGTGGCCAGCGCCAGGTGCTGGGCGCCCGGGCCGCCGTAGAACTCCAGGTACTCGTCGATCTGCGACTTCTTCTTGCCCATCGCGGGCTCGTTGAGCGGGAACTTCACGCGGTGGTTGCCGCTGGCGACCACCTTGCTCATCAGGGCGCTGTACTCCGTGGCGATGTCGTCGCCGACGAACTCGGCCATGTTGGTGAAGCCCATGACCCGGTTGTAGAAGTCGACCCACTCGTCCATGTGGCCCAGCTCGACGTTGCCGACGACGTGGTCGAGCGCCTGGAAGATGCGCTTCGGCGCGCCCTCGGGACGCTTCATCGTGGACGTCCGCTCGACGTAGCCGGGCAGGTAGGGGCCCGAGTAGCGGCTGCGGTCGACCAGCGAGTGGCGAGTCTCGCCATAGGCGGCGATCGCAGCCATCCGCACGGTGCCGTGCTCGTCGCTGACGTCGTGGGGCTCCTCGAGGATCGTCGCGCCCTGCCGCCGCGCCTGCTCGACGCACGTGTCCACGTCGGGCACCTCGAGGGCGATGTCGACGATGCCGTCGCCGTGTCGGCGGTGGTGGTCCAGCACCGGACTCTCGGGGTCGACGCCACCCTTCAGGACGAAGCGGACCGCGCCGCTGGCCAGCACGAAGGCGTGGTGGTCGCGGTTGCCGGTCTCGGGGCCGGAGTAGGCCACGAGGTCCATCCGGTAGGCCGACATGAAGAAGTGCGCCGACTGCGTCGCGTTGCCGACGTTCCACACGATCGCGTCCCAGCCGGTCACCGGGAAGGGATCGGTCGAGGGGTCGTGCTCGACGAGTCCGACGAGCTGCTGGAGCTGCTCGAGGTCGAGGTGGGCGAGGCGTTCGGCATCCGTGAGGTCGAGGCTCATGTGACTCAGGACACACCCACGGTGCCGAGTGGGCAACCGGCTCACGTGGAGGTGGTCATACCTGTCATTCCGCGCAGAAAGGACGGTCGTGAACTGGTCAGATTGCTAGGCTCAGGTCATGTTGGACCGATTGGACGTCGCCCTGATCGACGCGATGCACACCCACCCCCGTGTCGGCGACCTCGAGCTGTCGCGCCTCCTCGGCGTCGCCCGAGCGACCGTGCAGTCCCGGCTGCGCAAGATGGAGGAGGCCGGCGTCATCACCGGCTACGCCCCCGACATCGACCTCGCCGCCGCCGGCCACCCCGTGCAGGCCTTCGTGACCCTGCAGATCGTGCAGGGCTCGATCGCCGACGTCACCGAGGAGCTCGAGTCGCTGCCCAACGTGCTGGAGGCGTTCATCACCAGCGGCGACGCCGACATCGTCTGCAAGATCGCCGCCACCTCGCACGAGGACCTCAAGGACACGCTGCTGCACATCAGCGGCTCGGGCTCCGTGGCCCGCACCAGCAGCGTGATCGTGCTGTCCGAGCTGGTGCCCGCCCGCGTGCTGCCGATGCTGCGCAAGGGTGCCGTCGATCCGCCGCCGCGCGCGCCGGCGTTCCGGTGAGCGGGCACGGACTCTCATCGAGACCTCATTCGCATCGGCGCCGGAACCGCGAGAATGGGAGCATGTCCCCCCGCTCCCTGCTCGTCGCCGGCCTGCTCGGCGCCGTCGTCCTCGTACTCGGGGGCGTGCTCGTCGGCCGGCTGAGCCCGGCGCAGGGATCCGACGGCACGGTCGAGCCGGTCGTCATCGACCCCTCCGCCGTGAGCGAGACCGTCGACCCGACGCCCACGCCCAGCCCGACCCCCAGCCCCACGCCGACCACCGCGACGCCGACGCAGCCCGAGCCCAGCCAGGTGAAGCCCTCGCCGCGCCGGGTGGACGACGACGATGATGATGACGACGATGACCTCGACGACCGTGACGACCCCGATGACGACGACTGAGTCGCGCCGGCGGAGCCGGGCGTGGTGAGGCCGGGCCGGCCCTCGTTCTCCGTCCGCAGTCGCCTGATCGCCGCGATCGGGCTGCTCGTCGGAGCCGCGCTGCTGGCCGCCGGCGTCTCGATGTGGGTCGTGGAGTCGCGCCGGATCGACCAGAGCATCGACGCCGCCATCAGCCAGGAGTTCGCCGAGTTCCGCACGGCGTTCGCCACCGAGCCGACCGTCGGGGCCGACGCGCGGCTGTCGGAGTTCCTGGCACGCACGCTGCCCGACGACGGCGAGATCGTCTGGATGTTCCCCACGACGGGTGGCCCGTCGTACATCGGCGACGCCGACCGCAACCTGCTCGACTCGCCCCGGTTCTCCGCGCTCGTCGAGGACCTGCGCGCGACGGGCGGCCTGCGCGACTTCACCGCGGGTGGCGAGCGCTACCGGGTGGGTGTGCTGCCGGTGCAGCAGGGTGATGCCGCCGCGGCGCTCGTCGTGACCCGCGACCGGACCGAGGCCACGGAGCAGCTCAACGACCTGCTCATCACGTACGCGCTCGTCGGCCTGCTCGCGCTCGTGGTGGTGCTGGCCGCGTCGTCCTGGCTCGCCGGACGCCTGCTGCAGCCCCTCAGCCGGCTGCGCGACACGGCCCGCGACATCAGCGCGGGCTCCCTGGACGAACGGCTCGAGGTCACCGGACACGACGACCTCACGGACCTCCAGGTCACCTTCAACGACATGCTCGACCGGCTGGAGGCCGCCTTCTCCACCCAGCGGCAGATGCTCGACGACGCCGGCCACGAGCTGCGCACGCCACTGACCGTCCTGCGCGGCCACATCGAGCTCATGGACCCGGACGACCCGGCCGAGGTCGACGAGACGAAGGCGCTGCTGCTCGACGAGATCGACCGCATGTCGCGCCTCGTGGACGAGCTGCTCGTGCTGGCCAAGGCACGACGTCCCGACTTCATCCGGCTCGAGCCGGTCGACCTCCAGACCTTGGGCGAGGGCGTCGCCGCCCGCTCACGAGCGCTCGCCGACCGGGACTGGCGCACCGACCTGTCCGCGGTGGGCGAGGCCATGCTCGACGGCCAGCGCATCACGCAGGCGCTGCTCCAGTTCGCCGACAACGCCGTGCGGCACACGCAGGACGGCGACACGATCACGATCGGCTCCGGCGCGACCTCGAGCTCGGTCGAGCTCTGGGTGGCCGACACGGGCCCCGGCGTGCCGACCGAGCTGCGCGACGAGATCTTCGACCGCTTCACCACCACCGGCTCGCACGACGGCTTCGGCCTCGGCCTGTCGATCGTGAGCGCGATCGCCGAGGCGCACGGCGGCACGGTGGTCCTCGACGATCCGCCCACCGGCTCGGGGGCCGTGTTCCGGCTGCGCCTGCCGAGGGTGCAGGATCGGTGACATGAGCCGGATCCTGGTGGTCGAGGACGAGGAGCGCATCGCCTCCTTCGTCGCCAAGGGCCTGCGCTCCGAGGGCTTCACGCCCACCGTCGTCGCCGACGGGATCACGGGGCTCGACTACGCGCTCAGCGGCGAGTTCGACCTCATCGTGCTCGACATCGGCCTGCCCGGCATGGACGGCTACACGGTCCTGCGGCGGCTGCGCGAGGAGCGCTCGACGCTCCCGGTCATCGTCCTCACGGCGCGCGACTCCGTCACCGACACGGTCGCGGCGCTCGAAGGCGGCGCGGCCGACTACATGAGCAAGCCGTTCCGCTTCGCCGAGCTGGTCGCGCGGGTGCGCCTGCGGCTGCGCACCACCACAGAGACGGTCGTGAGCGAGGACCTGTCGGCCGGAGACGTGCGACTCGACGTCCGCAGCCGACGCGCGTTCGTCGGCGACCGCGAGGTCGATCTGTCGGCCCGCGAGTTCGCCCTCGCCGAGGTGCTGCTGCGCCACCGCGGCCAGGCCCTGTCGCGCGAGCAGCTGCTCTCGCACGTGTGGGGGTACGACTTCGACCCGGGCTCGAACATCGTCGACGTCTACGTCGGGTACCTGCGCAAGAAGCTCGGCCCGGAGCTCGTCACCACGGTGCGTGGCGTCGGCTACCGGGCCGGCTGAGCGCGCTCAGCGACGCAGGCTGAAGCCCGCGAGACGCGCCGAGGGCAGCGCCGCGAGCAGGGGCTCGATCCGCTCCACGAGATCGACCGTCGTGGGCCGGTCGGCGGGGTCGAACGCGAGGCACTCCATCACGAGATCGCGCACCGGCGCCGGGACGAACTCCGGCATCGGCGCGGGCGGGGTGCTCAGCTGGGGCCAGCGGTCGTCGCCGCCGAAGCGCCAGGCGCGGTGGCCGACCGCCGCGCGGTACAGCGTCGCGCCGATCGACCAGACGTCGGCAGCCGGACCGATCGGCCCGTGCGTGACCGGGTCGCACTGCTCGGGCGGCATGTACTCGTCGCTGCCGACCGGGTAGTCCAGCGCGGCGGCGGTGTCGAGGTCCAGCGTGAGGCTCAGGTCGATGAGCTTCGCCGGCGCGCCCATGATGACGTTGCTGGGCTTCACGTCGAGGTGCAGCAGGCCACGGGCGTGCAGGTAGTGCACTCCCCCGGCGAGCTCGAGCGCGAGCGGCAGCAGCTGGTGCAGCTGCACGGGACCGTCGCGGAAGATGAGGGCCGACAGCGTGGGGCCGTCGAGATGCTCCTGGACGAGGTACGGGCGCTCGGCGCCGTCGTCGAAGTCGTAGAGCCGCACGATCGACGGGTGCGCCAGCTGCGACAGCACCTCGATCTCGCGCAGGGTGCTCGCCACCGCGTCGGCGTCGCGGACCAGCTCGGGCCGCAGGATCTTCACGACGACGGGCGCCAGGCGCGACTCGTCGTACGCGAGCCACACCTCGTGGTGGACGCCGCCGCCGAGCTCGGAGAGCCCGACGAGCCCCGGCGGCAGGTCTGCCGCCGGGGTGCCGGACGCTGCGGGGGTGGGCATCAGTTGGTGCCGCGCGTGTTGGCGGACTGCTTCGACGCGACGGTCTGCTTGCTCGGCGCCGTCTGCTTCGACGGGGCGCTCGGGCGCGACTGCTTCGTCTGCACTGTCTGGCGCGACGGGGCGCTCGGGCGGGTCTGCACCGTCTGACGCGACTGCACCGTGTGGGCCGTCGGGTCGTCGGCCCCGGCGGTCGCCGAGGTCGTCTGCGCCGACACCGTCGTCTTCAGCGTGTTCTGCGTCGGGTCGGCGGTGGGGTCGGTCGTCGGATCGGGATCCGGCGTGGGCTCGTCGTCCACCGTGGTCACCACGCTGCTGGTGGCGTCCTCGCGCTTGGCCGGGTCGGTCTGCCCGCCCACGGCCGCCTGCGCCACGACGACGCCTCCGGTCGTCAGGGCGATCGTTCCGGCCAGGGTCGCGATGCCGGTGCGCACTAGGTTGTTCATGCATCCTCCTCGAGTGTCGTTGCCTCCACTCTCGGGCCCGGCCGTGAAGCCTCCGTGAGACGTTCGTGAGAGGACTCTCATGAACGCCGCACTGTCAGACGAGCGGCCGCCAGGGGCGCATGAGGCGCTCGTAGAGGCGGGCGATCGTGGGGCGCTCGCGCCACGTCTCGGCGTCGAGGACCTGCGCGCTCTCGGCGTCGCGCTCGAAGATGCGGCGCATCCCCTTCGCCAGGCCCTCGTCGAGGATCTCGAGGTTGATCTCGTAGTTGCCCGTGAGGCTGAGCCGGTCGATGTTGGCGGTGCCGATCGTGGACCACTCGCCGTCGACCGTCATCGTCTTCGCGTGCACCATGTGGTCGCTGTAGCGCAGGATCTCCACGCCGGCGTCGAGCAGCGGGCCGAAGTAGCCACGGGCGACGAAGTCGGCGACCACGTGGTTCGAGACCTTCGGCACGAGGATGCGCACCTGCACGCCGCGACGGCTGGCGTCGATGAGCGCCTGCAGGATGTTCTGGTCGGGGATGAAGTACGCCTGCGTGATCTCGATCGTCTCGGTCGCCCGGTCGATCGCCTCGAGGTACATCCCGCGGATCGGGTAGATCAGCTGCCGCGGCACGTTGCGGTGCGCGCGCACGTGCGGGTCCCACGTGGACTCCGACAGCGCGGTCATGCTCTCGTGCGGCCGGACGTCGTTCCAGAAGTCGATGAACGCGTTCTCCAGGTCCCACACCGCGGGACCGGTGACCGCCACGTGCGTGTCGCGCCACTCGTCGGCGTAGAGGCTGCCGATGTTGTACCCGCCGACGAAGCCGATCGTGTCGTCGACGACGAGGATCTTGCGGTGGTTGCGGCCCCACGCGCGCGGGCTGAAGAACGCCAGCCGGTGCGGCAGGATCGGGTAGCGCATCATCCGCACGCCGTGACCGAAGCGGAAGAAGCTCGGCGGGACCACGAGGTTCGCGAAGCCGTCGTAGACCACGCAGACCTCGACGCCGCGGCCGGCCGCCTCGCGCAGCGCCGCACGGAAGCGGCGCCCCATCGCGTCGGCCTTGATGATGTAGGACTCCAGCAGGATCCGCTTCCGGGCGCCGGCGATCGCCGCCAGCATGTCGTCGTAGAGGGCCTCGCCGGAGACGTAGACCTGGACCTCGTTGCCGCCGCCGATGGTGAAGTGGTCGGCCTCGATGCGCGGCAGCGGCTCGGTGCCCTTGCCGCGCAAACGCTTGCGCACCGACGTCGCCGTCATCAGCGAGACGACGGCGCCGACCTGTACGAGGAGGGCGCCGAGGAGGAACCGGCGGAGCCAACCGCGGGGGTGGGACGACCGGAGCGACATGGCGCTCAGCCTAGGTGGTCTCACACGAAGACCGCGACCGGGCGCGCTTCGGAGCCCGCGGCCTCGTACAGCGCGAGGAAGGAGCCGTCGGGCGCGAACATCGCCACCGGCTTGCCCGACGGGACCGAGAGCCCGGGCAGCGCGCGGCCGTACCGCACGTCGCGAGCCTGGTCCTCGTCGAGCTCGACCGCCGTGAACGCGGCACGCGCCGCGTCGTCGAGGCCGACCATCTCGAAGTGCTCCCCCAGCTGGTCGAGGGTGCGCGCCTGGTCGAGCGTGAAGCCGCCGACGCGGGTGCGACGCAGGCTGGTGAGGTGACCGCCCACGCCGAGTGCGGCACCGAGGTCGCGCGCGAGCGCGCGGACGTAGGTGCCGCTCGAGCACTCCACGCGGACACGGGCGACGGCACGCTCCCCCGGCTCGAACTCGAGCAGCTCGAACGCCGAGACGACGACGGGTCGCGCCTTGAGCTCGACCTGTTCGCCCGACCGCACGCGCGCGTAGGCGCGCTGGCCGTCGACCTTGATCGCCGAGACCGACGACGGCACCTGCTCGATCGCGCCCGTCAGCGGCTCCATGGCCGCGCGGACGTCGTCGATCGTGAGCGCCGAGGCGTCGGCGACGGAGGTCTCCTCACCCTGCGCGTCGTCGGTGACGGTGGTCGCGCCGAGCGAGATCGTGGCGAGGTACTCCTTGTCGGCACCCGCCACGTGCCCGAGCAGGCGCGTGGCGCGGTTGACGCCGAGCACGAGGACGCCCGTCGCCATCGGGTCGAGGGTGCCGGCGTGGCCGACCTTGCGCGTGCCGGCGAGCCGGCGGGTGCGACCGACGACGTCGTGCGACGTCCAGTCGATCGGCTTGTCGACGACCACGAGACCGGACTCCGTGGTCGCGGCACGCCTCTCGCCCTGGGGCGAGCCGTGCCGCGACCGCGGAACCTCACTGCTCAGTGGACTCGTCCTCGTCCTCGCGCTGCTTGTACGGGTCGGCGTCGCCGGCGTACGTGGCGCCCTGGGCCTGCTCTGCGACCCGCGCGTCGGACTCGCGGGCCTTCGCCAGCAGGTCCTCGATCTCGCGGGCCGTCTCGGGAACGGAGTCCAGGAAGAACTCCAGCGACGGCGTGTGCCGCGCGCCGAGCTGCTTGCCGACCTCGGAGCGGATCAGGCCGGTGGCGCTGACCAGCGCCGCGGCCGTCTCCGCACGAGCGGTCTCGTCGCCCATCACGGTGTAGAAGATCGAGGCGTGCTGACCGTCGCCGGTCAGCCGCACGTCGGTGATGGTGACGAAGCCGAGCCGCGGGTCCTTGACCCGCCGCTCGAGCATCGTCGCCACGATCTCCTTGATCCGATCGGACTTCTTGGCCTGACGAGGACTCGCCATCGTCAGTCCCGCTTCTTCTCGACCAGCTCGAAGGCCTCGATCACGTCGCCGAGCTTGATGTCGGAGTACGAGACCACGACACCGCACTCGAAGCCCTCGCGGACCTCGGACGCGTCGTCCTTCTCACGGCGCAGGGACAGCACGTCGAGGTTGTCGGCCACGACGGAGCCGTCGCGGACGATGCGCACCTTGGCGTTGCGTCGGATCGAGCCACTGGTGACCATGCAGCCGGCGATGTTGCCGCCCTTGACCTTCGAGGACCGGAAGATGTCGCGGATCTCGGCGGTGCCGAGCTGCTGCTCCTCGTAGATCGGCTTGAGCATGCCCTTGAGCGCGCTCTCGATCTCCTCGATGGCCTGGTAGATGACCGAGTAGTACTTGATCTCGACACCCTCGCGGTCGGCCAGCTCGGTCGCCTTGCCCTGGGGCCGGACGTTGTAGCCGATGATGACCGCGTTGGACGCCGCCGCCAGGTTGACGTCGGTCTCGGTGATCGCGCCGACACCGCGGTCGATGACCCGCAGTGCGACCTCGTCGCCGATCTCGATGCCGGCCAGCGAGTCCTCGAGGGCCTCCACCGAGCCGGCGCCGTCGCCCTTGAGGATGAGCAGGAGCTCGTCCGTCTCGCCCTTCTCCATCGAGGACATGAAGTCCTCGAGGGTGCGGCGACCCGAGCGCTTGGCCAGCAGCGCGTTGCGCTCGCGCGCCTCACGCTTCTCGGCGATCTGACGGGCGATGCGGTCGTCCTCGACCACCATGAAGTTGTCACCCGCGCCGGGCACGGCCGTGAGGCCGAGCACGAGCGCCGGACGCGACGGGGTCGCCTCCTCGATGTTGTCGCCGAACTCGTCGAGCATGGCGCGGACGCGGCCGAAGGCCGGACCCGCCACGAGCGAGTCGCCGACACGCAGGGTGCCGCGCTGGACGAGGACGGTGGCCACGGGGCCACGACCACGGTCGAGGTGCGCCTCGATCGCCAGGCCCTCGGCCTTCTGCGCCGGGTTGGCGCGCAGGTCGAGCTCGGCGTCGGCGGTCAGCACGATCGACTCGAGCAGGGTGTCGAGGCCCTGCTCGGCCTTGGCCGAGACGTCGACGAACATCGTGTCGCCGCCGTACTCCTCGGGCACCAGGCCGTACTCGGTCAGCTGGCCACGGACCTTGGACGGGTCCGCACCCGGCTTGTCGATCTTGTTGACCGCGACGACGATCGGCACACCGGCGGCCTTGGCGTGGTTGAGCGCCTCGACCGTCTGTGGCATGACGCCGTCGTCAGCCGCGACCACGAGGATCGCGATGTCGGTGGCCTGGGCACCACGGGCACGCATGGCGGTGAACGCCTCGTGGCCCGGGGTGTCGATGAACGTGATCGCACGCTCGGCGCCGTCGACCTCGGTCGTGACCTGGTAGGCACCGATCGACTGCGTGATGCCGCCGGCCTCCTTGGCCGCGACGTTGGCCTTGCGCAGCGCGTCGAGCAGCTTCGTCTTGCCGTGGTCGACGTGACCCATGACGGTGACGACCGGCGGACGGGCCGCCAGATCGCTCTCGTCGCCGGCGTCCTCGCCGAACTCCAGCGAGAAGGACTCGAGCAGCTCGCGGTCCTCGTCCTCGGGCGAGACGACCTGGACGTCGTAGTTCAGCTCCTCGCCGAGCAGCTGCAGCGTCTCGTCGTTGACCGACTGCGTCGCGGTGACCATCTCGCCCATGTGGAACAGCACCTGGACGAGCGATGCCGCGTCGACGCCGACCTTGTCGGCGAAGTCCGTCAGCGAGGCGCCACGGGCCAGGCGCACGACCTGCCCGTCGCCCTTGCGGACGCGCACGCCGCCGATCGACGGCGCCTGCATCTGGTCGAACTCTTGACGCTTCGCGCGCTTGCTCTTGCGTCCACGACGGACCGGGCCACCGGCGCGACCGAAGGCACCCTGGGTGCCGCCGCGCTGGTTGCGGCCGGGGCCGCCGGGGCGACCGCCACCGGGAGGACCGCTGAAGCCGCCGGGACGGGCTCCGCCGCCACCGCCACCGGGACGACCGCCGCCACCGGGACGACCGGGACCGCCGGCGCGACCGCCGGGACCGGGACGAGCGCCGGGACGGGCGGGACCGACCGCGGACTGCTTGGGCATCATCGCCGGGTTGGGACGGGGCATGCCCGGACGAGCCGGGGCGCCGCCGCCCTCACGGGCCGCAGGCGGACGCGGCGCCCGCTCCTGCTGCATGCCCTGCTTGGACGAGAACGGGTTGTTGCCCGGACGGGCCGCCGGCGTGCGCGGACCCGGACGGGGACCACCGCTGGTGGGCAGGCCGCCGGCCTGGCCGGGGCGCGGGGCCGGTCCCGGACGGGGACCGGGGGTGCGCGACGGCGCGGGGGCGGGAGCCTCCGCGGCAGCAGCGGCCGGGGCCTCGGGGGCCGACGGCTGCTGGGGTGCCGGGGTGGGCTTCGCGGCCGGGGCGGGTGCCGCCGGCTTGGGCGCCGGAGCCGGACCCGGCTTCGGCGCAGCAGGCGCCGCCGGGGCGGCCGGCGATGCGGCGACCTCGGCGGGCGTGGACTCGGGGGTGGTGCTCTCGGGCGCCTTCTGGGCCTCCGGCTTCTTCGCCGGGGCGGCCTTCTTGGCAGCCTTCTTCGAACCCTGCTCGCGCAGGCGGTCGCCGTGCTCCTCCTTCAGACGGCGCACGACCGGCGCCTCGACGGTGGAGGACGCCGACTTCACGTACTCGCCCATCTCCTTGAGGGTGGACAGGACGACCTTGCTCTCAACACCGAGCTCGCGGGCGAGCTCGTGGACTCTTACGGCCACTCTTCTCCTTCAGGGATCCGGCCCCGAAGGAGGCACGGATCAGTTGTAGACGTACAGGCTCATTGCGCGGTGCATCTTCATTGCGCAGTACTCATCGAGTGCTCATGAGCGTGTGCTCCGATTTCCGTTTCGAGCGACACCGGTCGGTGCCGCAGTGGTCAGGCTCTGCACTGGGCCTCGTTCCGCACCCAATCGGTCAGGGCGTCGGTGTCCGGGGATCCTTCGAGTCGAAGGGCCCTGACGAACGCCCGCCGGTCGAGGGCGAGCTGCAGGCACCGTTCCGCGGGGTGCAGATGCGCTCCGCGGCCCGGTCGAGTGCCGTCTGGGTCGGGCTCCACGGTGACTCCCGTGGCACTCCGTCCGGCGACGACTCTCACCAGAGTGGACTTCTCCGCACGCTGCCGGCAGCCGACGCACGTACGAATCACCATCGTCAAGTCTAGCGGCTCTACCGAGGCGACGCCGAATCGCCACCCGGCGTGGGTGCCGTGTCGGGTCGGATGTCGATGCGCCAACCCGTCAGCTTCGCTGCGAGACGGGCGTTCTGGCCCTCCTTGCCGATCGCCAGCGAGAGCTGGAAGTCGGGCACGACCACGCGCGCGGAGCGCGTGGCCTCGTCGACGATCGTGACGCCCTTCACCTGCGCGGGCGACAGCGCGTAGGCGATGAACTCGGCGGGGTTCTCGCTGAAGTCGACGATGTCGATCTTCTCGCCGTGCAGCTCGGTCATCACGGCGCGGACGCGCTGGCCCATCGGGCCGATGCAGGCGCCCTTGGGGTTCACGCCGGCGGCGGTGGCGCGCACCGCGATCTTCGTGCGGTGACCGGCCTCGCGCGCGATGGCCGCGATCTCGACCGAGCCGTCGGCGATCTCGGGCGACTCGAGCGCGAACAGCAGCTTCACCAGGTTCGGGTGGGTGCGCGAGACCTTGACGCGAGGACCGCGCAGGCCGCGCTCGACCTCGTAGACGTAGGCCTTGATGCGCTCGCCGTGGGCGTAGCGCTCCTCGGGTACCCGCTCGTTCAGTGGCAGCACGGCCTCGATCGAGCCGAGGTCGATGTAGACGTCGCCCGGCGAGCGACCCTGCTGGATCACGCCGGAGACGATGTCGCCGACCTTGCCGGAGAACTCGCCGAACTTGCGCTCGTCCTCGACGTCGCGGATGCGCTGCATGATCAGCTGGCGCGCGACGGAGGCGGCGAAGCGGCCGAAGTCCTCGGGGGTGTCGTCGAACTCCTCGGTGAACGTGGCGGGGGGCGTCTCGCCGTCCTCGGACGGCGGGGTCTCCAGACGCTCGCGCGCCCACACCGTGACGTGGCCGCTCTTGCGGTCCAGCTCGACGCGCGCGTGCTGCTGGGCGCCCGAGGTCTTGTGGTACGCCGAGAGCAGGGCGGTCTCGATCGCGTCGACGACGAGGTCGAAGCTGATGCCCTTCTCGCGCTCCAGCATCCGCAGCGCGGACATGTCGATGTCCATCAGACGTCCTTCCGGTTCAGCTCGATCTGCACGACGGCCTTGACGATCTCGTCGTACGGGAAGCGGGTGGTGTCGCCCTTGACGGCCAGGTCGACGCCCGTGGCATCGCTCTCGCCCACGCGGGCCTCGAAGCGCTCGCCATCGGTCAGCTCGACGGCCACGACACGACCGGCGTTGCGACGCCAGTGGCGGGCCTCGACGAGGGGCCGGTCGACGCCACGCGACGCGACCTCGAGCGTGTACGGGCTCTCGCCCATGACGTCGGAGTCGTCGAGCGCGGCGGAGATGGCGCGCGTGGCCGCGGCGATGGTGTCGATGTCGACGCCGCCGTCGCGGTCGACGGCGACCAGGAGGCGGCGGCGCTCGCCCTTGCCCAGCAGCTCGACCTCGTCGAGGTCCAGGCCGAGGGGGGTGGTGACGGGTTCGAGGAGACTCGAGATCCCTTCCGGGGTGGGGGTGGTCATCGGGTGCTCCTGTTCAGTTGTCATCCGTACTGCCCCACCCTACCGAAGAGGTCGAGGTCGGTAGTCTGCGGTCGTGAGCAGCCGACGCGTCGTCATCGCCGCCGCCGGCGGAGCCGCGGTGGGCCTCGCGGGACTGTTCGTCACCGACACCTTCGACGACGCGCTGCGGGCCGTGGGCGCCACGCCCAAGCCACTCCCCCGCCCCGAGGACACCTCGCTCCTGCGGGCCGTCGTCGAGGACCAGCAGCGCGTGCTGGCGGTCGCGCGAGGCGCCGCGAACCCCGAGGTCGTGACGCTGGTCTCGGCCCAGCTGGAGCAGCTCGGCACGACGCCCGGCACGGGCACCGAGGCTGGCGACCTCGCCGAGGTGCTGCGCACGGCCGTGGGTCACCGCGCCACCGACGCGCGCGCCGCGATCTCCCCCGACTTCGCCCAGGTGCTGGCGTCGATGTCGGCCGGGCTCGCGCAGGCGGTGACGCTGGCGTGAGCACCGCGACCGAGCTGCGCCTGACGCAGCAGTGGCTGGCCCTCGAGCACGAGGCGATCTGGGTGCTCGCCCTCGTCGGGGCGCGGTTCCCCGCGCTCGAGGGGGCCGCGCAGGACGCCCTGCCGGCCCACGAGACCACGCGCGACCGGCTGGCCGACGCCGTCACGGACCTCGGCGGGACGCCCGTGGCGACCCAGCCCTCCTACGACGTCACCGATCCGCGCGACGCGAGCGCCGCTCGAGCGCTGGTGCGCGACGTGGAGGCCCGCATCGCCGCCGCCTGCGTGCGACTCGTCGGCCCCACCAGCGATCGGGCTCGCGACCGCGCCGTCCGCGGCCTGCGCGCCGCCGCTCTCGCCCAGGTCCGCTGGGGCGCCGACCCCGAGCCCTTCCCCGGCCTCGACTGAATCTCTCGCCTCCGGCGAGCAAGATCTGTAGCGGCATCCACCGTTTTCCCGGCGTTCAGGCCGAAAAACTGTGGATACCGCTACACATCTGGCGCCGCGGAGCGGTGGTCAGGCGTGGTCGGCGAGCACCGTGACGAGCTCGCCGACGGGCACGTCGCGACGCTCGCCGGTGGCGCGGTCCTTCACCTCGACGACGCCGTCGGCCAGGCCCTTGCCCACGACGACGATCGTCGGGACGCCGATCAGCTCGGCGTCCTTGAACTTCACGCCGGGCGACATCTTCGGGCGGTCGTCGTAGAGGACGTCGAAGCCGGCCGTCTCGAGCTCGGCGACGAGGCCGTCGGCGGCCTCGAACAGGGCGGGATCCTTGCCGGCCACCACGAGGTGGACGTCGAAGGGCGCGACCTCCTTCGGCCACACGATGCCGGCGTCGTCGTACGAGCCCTCGACGACCGCCGCCACAGCGCGCGAGACGCCGACGCCGTACGAGCCCATCGTGACCGTGACGAGCTTGCCGTTCTCGTCGAGCACCTGCAGGCCGAGCCGCTCGGCGTACTTGCGGCCGAGCTGGAAGATGTGGCCCATCTCCATGCCGCGCGCCAGCTCGAGCGGACCCGAGCCGTCGGGTGCGGGATCGCCGGCGCGCACCTCGGCGGCCTCGATCGTGCCGTCGGACGCGAAGTCACGGCCCGCGACGAGGTCGAACACGTGCCGGCCCTGCTCGTTGGCGCCGGTGATCCAGCTGGTGCCGTCGACGACGCGGGGGTCCGTCAGGTAGCGAATGCCCGTGGTGCTCTCGGCGCCCAGCGCCGCGGGACCGATGTAGCCCTTCACGAGGCCCGGCTGCTGAGCGAACGCGGCCTCGTCGAACGGCTCGACCTCGGCGGGCGCCACCTGCGTCTCGAGGCGCTTCGCGTCGACCTCGCGGTCGCCGGGGAGGCCGATCGCGAGCGGCTCGGTGGAGCCGTCGGGGTGGCGCAGCATGACGAGGACGTTCTTGAGCGTGTCGGCCGCGGTCCACGGGCGGTCCTGGCGCGGGTGCTTCTCGTTGGCGTGGGCGACCAGCGTCTCGATCGTCGGGGTGTCGGGCGTGTCCTCGACGTGCGCCGCGGGCAGGCCCTCGAACGCGATCGCGTCGGGCACGACCGTCGTGACGGCCTCCACGTTGGCCGCGTAGCCACCGGGCGAGCGCACGAACGTGTCCTCACCGGTCTCGGAGACCACGAGGAACTCCTCGCTCGCCGAGCCGCCCATGGCGCCGGAGTCGGCCTGGACGATGACGTAGTCGAAGCCGAGGCGGTCGAAGATGCGGATGTAGGCGGCGCGGTGCGCCTGGTAGGCCGCCTCGAGGCCCTCGTCGCTCACGTCGAAGGAGTACGAGTCCTTCATGATGAACTCGCGGCCGCGCAGGATGCCCGCGCGGGGACGCGCCTCGTCGCGGTACTTCGTCTGGACCTGGAAGAGGATCGCGGGCAGGTCCTTGTAGGACGAGAACGTGTCCTTCACCAGCAGCGTGAACATCTCCTCGTGCGTGGGGCCGAGCAGCATGTCGTTGCCGCGACGGTCCTTGAGCCGGAAGAGGTTGTCGCCGTACTCGGTCCAGCGGTCGGTGGCCTCGTAGGGATCGCGCGGCAGCAACGCCGGGAAGCGCACCTCCTGGCCACCGATGGAGGCCATCTCCTCACGGACGATCGCCTCGACCTTCGCCAGCACCCGCAGGCCCAGCGGCAGCCACGAGTAGATGCCGGGCGCGACGCGACGCACGTAGCCGGCGCGGACGAGCAGCTTGTGGCTCGGGACCTCGGCATCGGCGGGATCGTCGCGCAGGGTACGGAGGAACAGCTGGCTCATGCGCATGGCACGAGGCTATCGGCTGGCGCGACGGGCGACGTGACCGCCCGACGGGCTCAGGAGGAGCGCGCGAGGTGGAGCGCGGCGCGGATCAGCGGCCACTGCAGCGGCAGGCGCGCCAGGACTCCGGCCTTGAACGCCGGGGACGTCCGGCGGCTGCCGACGACGTCGACCGCCATCTGCACGTTCGCCGGGAACACCGCCGCCAGCAGGCCGGCGGACGCGATGGCGCCGACGCGGCGCGTGGGCGGTGCGATCACCGCGGCCGCGCAGACCAGCTCGGCGACGCCCGATGCGAGGACGATCTCGCGGTGGCGCGGCAGGAAGCGCGGCACGATCCGCTCGAAGACCTGCGGACGGACGAGGTGGATGACGCCGGAGACGGCGAACGGGACGGCGACGAGCGCCAGATCGGTGCGACGGGACATGGTGCCTCTCAGAGCAGGATCGAGGCGAACGTCTCGACCTGGCGGAAGCCGACACGCTCGTACGTGCGGCGGGCGGGGGTGTTGTGCTCGTTGACGTAGAGGGTGACCGCGGGCGCCACTGCGCGGCGCACCTGACGGATCACGGACGCGAGGGCCGGGGCGGCCACGCCCGTGCCGCGCAGCTCGGGGTGCACCCACACGCCCTGCAGCTGGCAGCCGGTGTCGGTCGAGGCGCCGACCTCGGTCTTGAACAGCACCGTGTCGTCCTCGATGATCGCGTACGACCAGCCCATCGACACCAGCTGCGTGACGCGGGCGCGGTACCCGCTGGGCGAGCCCACCGACTCGGGATGGACCCCGACCTCCTCGGTGAACATCGCGACGCACGCCGGGTAGAGCGTGTCGACCTGGTCGATCCGGACCGGGCGCACGCGCGGGTCGAGCGGCACGTCGCTGTCGTGCTTGAGGACCATGAACGGCTGCGACGGGCGCGGTGAGCGCGCCGGGCCCCACTCGTCCTTCACGCGGTCCCACAGCGGCAGCACCGTGGCGGCGGTCCCGACGAGCGAGCTCGGCTTGTGGCCGTGGGTCAGCAGTCGCTCGCTGAAGGCCTCGATGGCAGCGGGCGTGGCCTGGGCCGGGACGACATTGGCCCCCACGTGCAGCAGCGAGACCGCCTGGCCGTCCTCGAAGTAGCCCCACAGCTCGGCGCCGAACCAGCGGCGGTCGAGGCGCGTGGAGTCCACGCGGTGGCGGACGAACATGTCGACGAGCGGCTCGCGGTCGAGCACCTCGTGGATGAGCTCGAGGTCGGCGCGACCGAGCGGCCTCACGTAGGAGGACGTCGCGGCAGGCGGGTCGCACACCTCGGTCATGTGACCCAGACTACCCGCGGGACTTCGGCTGCAACTCGGTGTCAGGACACGGAGACCGAGGCCGAACCGCCCTCGACCGGCTCCATCGTCTCGGCGATGCGCATCGCCTCGTCGATGAGGGTCTCGACGATCTGGCTCTCGGGGACCGTCTTGATGACCTCGCCCTTGACGAAGATCTGACCCTTGCCGTTGCCCGACGCCACGCCGAGGTCGGCCTCGCGGGCCTCCCCCGGTCCGTTCACGACGCAGCCCATGACCGCGACGCGCAGCGGGACCTCGAGGCCGTCGAGGCCCGCGGTGACCTGCTCGGCGAGCGTGTAGACGTCGACCTGGGCGCGGCCGCAGGACGGGCACGAGACGATCTCGAGCTTGCGGGGGCGCAGGTTGAGCGACTGCAGGATCTGGATGCCGACCTTGACCTCCTCGACCGGCGGGGCCGAGAGGGAGACCCGGATCGTGTCGCCGATGCCCTTGCTGAGCAACGCGCCGAACGCCGTGGCGCTCTTGATCGTGCCCTGGAAGGCGGGGCCGGCCTCGGTGACGCCCAGGTGCAGCGGCCAGTCGCCGCGCTCGGCGAGCATCTCGTACGCGCGCACCATGACGACGGGGTCGTTGTGCTTGACCGAGATCTTGAAGTCGTGGAAGTCGTGCTCCTCGAACAGCGAGGCCTCCCAGACGGCGGACTCGACGAGCGCCTCGGGCGTGGCCTTGCCGTACTTCTCGAGCAGGCGCTTGTCGAGCGAGCCCGCGTTGACGCCGATGCGCAGCGAGACGCCCGCGTCCTTGGCCGCCTTGGCGATCGCGCCGACCTGGTCGTCGAACTTGCGGATGTTGCCCGGGTTCACGCGCACCGCGGCGCAGCCGGCGTCGATCGCGGCGAAGACGTACTTCGGCTGGAAGTGGATGTCGGCGATGACCGGGATCTGCGACTTGCGCGCGATGGCGGGCAGCGCGTCGGCGTCGTCCTGGCTGGGGCACGCGACGCGCACGATGTCGCAGCCGGCGGCGGTGAGCTCGGCGATCTGCTGGAGCGTGGAGTTCACGTCGGAGGTCAGCGTGGTGGTCATGGACTGCACCGAGATCGGGGCGTCGCCGCCGACGTCGACGGTGCCGACCTTGATCTTGCGCGTGGGCCGGCGAGGTGCGAGCACCGGCGGCGGCGCCTCGGGCATCCCGAGGTCGACCCCGCTCACGAGAGCCTCACCGGATTGACGATGTCCGCGTAGATCAAGACCACACCCATGACTATAAGGACGAGCCCAACCCCATAGGCGACCGGCAGCATCTTCGCGACGTCCACGAAACCGGGATCCGGCTTGCCCCGCAGGCGGGCGAACACGCGCCGCAGCTGCTCCCACAGCGCCCCCGCGATGTGCCCGCCGTCGAGCGGCAGCAGGGGGATGAGGTTGAACAGCCACAGGAAGAGGTTGAGGCTCGCCAGCAGCCCGATGATGCGCTGCGCGCGCTCGCCCCACGTGGGGTCGTTGTACGTGACGAGCTCGCCGGCCACGCGGCTGGCGCCGACGACGCTGACGGGACCCTCGGCATCGCGCTCGGCACCGAGGGCAGCCTTCGCGACGTCGACCATGCGGGCGGGCAGGTGGACCAGGGCGTTCGCAGTGGCGCCGATCATCTCCCCCATCTGGTCGATGACGAAGACGGGTCCCTGGCGCTCGTTGACGAAGGTGGGCGAGACGCCCAGGAAGCCGACGTTCTCGACCCGCTCCGGGTCGTCGACCGACGCGCGCGCCAGCACCGACGTGTTCACGGTGACCTCGCGCTCGGCGCCGTCGCGCTCGAAGCCGATCGTCGCCTCGCGGTCGCCGTTGCGGCGGATCAGCGTGGTGACCTCGGTCCAGTCGTCGAGCGGCTCGCCGTTGAACGTGGTGAGCACGTCGCCCGTCTCTAGGCCGGCCTGCCGCGCGGGGGTGACCGGGTCGGCGTCGGTGCACGCGCGGCCGACCTCGGCGTCGGTGATGGCGCAGTCCGAGACCTGACCGACGGTGGTGGTCGGGGTGGGCACGCCGAACGCCATGAACGAGATCGCGAACAGCACGGTGGCGATCAGCAGGTTCACGGTGGGGCCGCCGGCCATCACGATGACCTTCTGCCACCAGGGCTTGCGGTAGAACAGGCGGTCCTCGTCGGCGGGATCGACGTCCTCGTACTCGGCCGCGCGGGCGTCGGTGGCCATCTGGGTGAACAGGCCGGTGTTGGACGAGCGGACGACGAGGTGGCCGTCGTGGTCGCGCTCCTCGCGCTCGGGCGGAAGCATGCCGACGAGCTTGACGAAGCCGCCGAGCGGGATGGCCTTGAGGCCGTACTCGGTCTCGCCACGCTTGACCGACCACACGGTGCGGCCGAAGCCGACGAAGAACTGCGTGACCTTGACGCCGAACTTCTTCGCGGGCCACATGTGGCCGACCTCGTGCAGTGCGATCGAGACCGCGACGCCGATCAGGAAGACGATGACCCCGAGCGCGTACATCATCGGCGGGCCGTCCCTGCTCGGACGGCGACAACCTGGCGAGCGCGCTCACGGGCGCGCGCGTCGGCCTCGAGGACGCGCTCGACGGAGAGGTCACCCGTGGCCGCTTCCGGGTCGGCGAGGTGGTCGTCCACGATCTCGGCCACCGTGTCGACGATGCCGAGGAAGTCGAGGTCGCCGGCCATGAACGCGTCGACGCAGACCTCGTTCGCGGCGTTGAACACGGCGGGGGCGGTGCGTCCGAAGGCTCCGGCACGACGGGCGACGCGGATCGCGGGGAACGCCTCGTCGTCGAGCGGGAAGAACTCCCAGGCGGTGGGCGACGTCCAGTCGCAGGCGGGCACGGCGCCGGGGACGCGCCGCGGCCACGAGAGCCCGAGCGCGATCGGCAGGCGCATGTCGGGCGGCGAGGCCTGGGCCATCGTGGAGCCGTCGACGAACTCGACCATCGAGTGCACGACCGAGGTCGGGTGCACGACGACGTCGATGCGGTCGTACTCGATCCCGAACAGCAGATGCGCCTCGATGACCTCGAGGCCCTTGTTCACCAGTGTGGCGGAGTTGATCGTGATGACGGGGCCCATGTCCCACGTGGGGTGCGCGGACGCCTGTTCAGGGGTGACGTCGAGCAGCTCGTCGCGCGAGCGACCGCGGAACGGTCCGCCGCTCGCGGTGAGCACGAGTCGGCGCACGTCCTCGGGGTCCTCGCCGCGCAGCGCCTGCGCGAGCGCGGAGTGCTCGGAGTCGACGGGCACGAGCTGGCCCGGCTTGGCGGCGTCGAGCACGAGCTCGCCGCCGATGATGAGCGACTCCTTGTTGGCCAGCGCGAGCGTGGCACCGGTCTCCAGCGCGGCCAGGGTGGGCATCAGGCCGACAGCGCCGGTCATACCGTTCAGAACGGTGTCGGCGGGCACCCGCGCGGCCTCGACGGCCGCATCGGGACCGGCCACGAGCCGCGGCAGCCGGTACTCCCCCGCCGACCAGCCCCGCCGCTGCGCCTCGGCGTACAGCGCGAGCTGCACGTCCTGCGCGGCGGTGGCATTGGCCACGGCGACCAGCTCCACGCCGAACTCCAGCGCCTGGGATGCCAGGGTCGCCGGATCGGCGCCTCCGGCGGCCAGCGCCACCACGTCGAACCGGTCCGGATTGGCTCGCACGACGTCGAGCGCCTGCGTGCCGATCGACCCGGTCGAGCCCAGGACGACCACCCGCGAACTCATGGGGTCCATTGTGGCACCGGCCGGCGAACCCGGGGCCGAGCCCTGCGAGCCGGTCAGGTGAGGGTGCCGCCGTGCAGGAGCGTGGCGAGCACGTCGCCGTACGTGCGCTCCATGCGCTCGCCGTAGTCGCCGGCGTCATGCATCTCGGCGCGAGCGGGATCGACCCGTCCGGCGCGCAGCACGAGCTCGAGCTCGTACTTCTCGTCACCGGTGTGGATCGTGGCCGGGTCACCCTCGATCCGGAAGCCGGCCTCGCGGTCAGGCTCGGCGCCCAGACGCACGATCGCGAGCACGCTCACGACCCAGGTGTGGCGGTCGGGGACGGACAGCGCCACGGGCGCGCCGGCGCGCAGGCCGAGGTCGCGCAGGCCGCCGGCGAGCGAGGCGCTCTCGTGGAGCAGCTGGGCGTAGGACAGCGAGCCGGAGGGCGTGACGAGCGCGAGCTCGTCGGCGCGGCCCTCGACCACGTGGCGGTCGAGGGCGCGGAAGGCGATGCTCTGCACGCGTGCCATCAGTTTCCCCTGAAGATCGGGTCGCGCTTCTCGGTGCGGGCGAGGGCCGCCTCCTTGACGTCCTGGCTGGCCCAGACGTCGCGGAAGCTCTGCTCGATGCGCTCGTCGTCGCGGCTCGAGCCGTTGAGGACGAGCTTGTTGTGCGCCAGCGTGAGCGGCGCGAGCCGGGCGATCTCGTGGGCCCAGGCGATCGCGTCGTCGAGGGTGCCGGCCCGGTCGGCCAGCCCGCACGTGAGGGCCTCGTCGCGGTCGATCGTGTCGGCGGCGAGCATGACCCGGCGGGCCCGGCCGCTGCCGGCGAGGTCGGCCAGGGTGCGGATCGTCCACGCGTCGACGGCCATGCCGTTGCGCGCCGTGGGGACCGCGAACCGGGCACGCTCGTCGACCACGCGCAGGTCGCACGCGATCGCGAGCTGGGTGCCGGCGCCGATCGCGGGGCCGTTGACGGCCGCGATCACCGGCACGGGGACCTGCGCGAGGTGGTGCAGCATCCGGTACAGGGCTTCGATGAACTCGTCGCCGTAGACGCCGTCGAGGTCGGCACCGGCGCAGAACGCCGAGCCCTCCCCCGTCACGACGAGCACGCGGGCTCCCTGCTCGACGGCCTCGGTGGCGGCCTCGTGCAGCTCGCGGCACAGCGCGAGGTTGAGCGCGTTGCGCCGGTCGGGACGGCGGAGGGTGAGGACGACGACGTCGCCGTCGCGCGCGATGGTCAGCAGGTCGGGCATGCGACCCAACCTAGCGAGCGACCATCGCGCGGACGGCTCCGCGTCACTTGACTTCGGTGCGCTGGACCCGCAGGTAGCCCAGCACGCCGGGCACGACGACCCAGAGGCAGAACGTGAACGCGAAGCGCAGGTACTCCAGCGCCCCGACGTCGACCGAGTTGCCCATGACGTCCTCGCCTGCGATGAGAGGCGTGGCCGCGTAGTTGAAGTCCAGCCACGGCAGCAGATCGCGCGCCCAGCCGAACAGGGCCATCAGGATGGGGTACGCCACGAGCGGCAGGATCAGCGCGACGACGTAGAAGCTGGCCACAGCCGCCGGCGTGTTCAACAGCAGCATTGCGAACGCGAAGGCCATCCAGAAGAACGCCAGCTGCAGCACGACCGTCCAGAGCAGTTCCTTGCCCGTGAGGTTCCAGACGACGTCGTGGTCGGTCAGCATGCCGTAGAGGACGTTGCCGAGAGCACCGAAGACGGCCGCCAGGACGAGCGTACCGAGGGCGAGCAGCGTGACGGCGGCGAACTTCGCACCGATGACGCGGCCGCGGTGGGGCTGCAGGCTGAAGGTGGTCAGGTGCGTGCGCTGGCTCCACTCGCTGCTCACGGAGAGGATCGCGAACACCGGCAGCAGGATCGACAGCGGGATGGTCATGATCTGGGAGAAGCCCGACGCCGTGATCGTCACGTCGTCGTTCAGGGCCAGCACGAGCAGCGTGAGCACCATGGCCAGCAGCAGCAGCCCACCGGTGATGATGAACAGCCACAGACCTCCGCGGGTGTCGAACATCTTGCGCAGCTCGACCCTGACTTCGCGGGAGAAGGGGATGGCGGGACGCGACAGGTCGATCGTCGAACCGCTCGTGGTGGTCGTGCTCATGACTGGGCTCCTTCGGTGGCGAGGGCATCGCGCTGGTCGTCGGCGGTGAGCTGCAGGAACATGGCCTCGAGGCCCGCCCCGTCGGCCTCGCGCAGCTCGAGCAGGGCCACGCCCGCCTTCGCGGCGGCCAGGCCGACCTCCTCGGGCGACGCGGTCGAGGTGACGGCGTCGGAGGCGACCGACGCCTCGAGGCCGGCGGCCTCGAGCGCCCCGATCAGGGCGACCTGGTCGCGCGCCCGCACCCGCGTGCCGGCGGCGCGCAGCAGCTCGTCCTTGGTGCCGCTGGCGACGATGCGGCCGTGGCCGATGACGATGAGGTCGTCGGCGATGATCTGGATCTCGTGCAGCAGGTGCGACGAGAGCATGACGGTGCCGCCGCGGTTCGCGTACTCGCGCAGCAGCTGGCGCATCCAGTGGATGCCGGCCGGGTCGAGGCCGTTGGCGGGCTCGTCGAGGATGAGCACCTTCGGGTCGCCGAGCAGCGCGTGCGCGATGCCGAGGCGCTGGCGCATGCCGAGCGAGTAGTTGCGGACGCGGCGCTTGGCCTCCTTGGGCGTGAGACCCACGAGGGCGAGCATCTCGTCGACGCGCGACATCGGCAGGCCCATCGCGCGGGCGCCGATGACGAGCACCTCGCGACCGGTGCGGCCGCCGTGCTGGGCCGAGGCGTCGAGCAGGACGCCGACCTGCGTGCCGGGGTTGGGGATGTCGGCGTAGTTCGCGCCGCCGATGGTGGCGGTGCCGCCCGAGGGGCGGGTCAGGCCGGTGATCATCCGCATCGCCGTGGACTTGCCGGCGCCGTTGGGCCCGAGGAACCCGGTGACGCGTCCGGGCCGGCACACGAACGAGACGTCGTCGACGGCGCGGAAGTCGCCGTACGACTTGGACAGGTTCTGGACTTCGATCATGACTCCACCCTGCCGTGTGCCGAGGTCTCGCAACAGACGCCGACACGCTCGTTCTGGTAGCCGAAAGTAGGGGGCGCGCCATCCCCTCGCCCGAGGTGCCGCGCCGAGGGTCGCGCCTATCCTGAGGCGGTGACGCCCCCGCCCCCTCCCCTGTCCCTCTGGGGGCACGTGTGGCGCACCCTGGTCGCTGTCGCGATCTCCGCGGTGGCGTGGTCGGCGCTGTTCCCCTGGCAGTGGGAGAACGCGCGCTGGTGGTGGTGGCTCGACCTCCTCGTCGGACTCGCGTGCTTCATCCTGGTGTTCTGGCGCCGGCGCTTCCCGGTCACGGTGGCCCTCGTCACGAACGTCGCCAGCGCCTTCGCGTCCACGGCGGGCGGTCCGGCCACGCTGGCGCTGTTCTCGCTGTCCACCCGGCGCCAGTGGCGCGAGATCGTCCCGGTGAGCATCGCCACCCTCGTCTCGGCGTTCGTCTTCGTGGTCGTCGACCCCACCACCGACCGGGGCCTGTGGCTGCTCAACGTCGGCTTCGTCATCACGATCATCGGGTTCACGATCGGCTGGGGCCTCTACGTGGGTTCGCGCCGCGAGCTGATGGCCACGCTGCAGGAGCGCGCCGAGCGCGCCGAGGCCGAGCAGGCCGCCCGGGTGTCGCAGGCGCGCACGGCCGAGCGGGCTCGCATCGCGCGGGAGATGCACGACGTGCTGGCCCACCGGATCTCGATGGTCACGATGCACGCCGGGGCGCTCACCTTCCGTGAGGACCTCGGCGCCGAGGAGATCCGCCGCACCGCCGGCATCATCGAGCAGAGCTCGCGCCTGGCCCTCGTGGAGCTGCGCGAGGTGCTCGGCGTCCTGCGCGACGACGTGGGCGACGGCGCCCCCGAGCCGCCACAGCCCACGGCCGCTGGCATCGACGGCCTCGTCGAGCACTTCCGCGCCTCGGGGATGAACCTCGACTCCAACCTGTCGGTCGACCTCTCGACCGTGCCGGAGTCCATCGGTCGCACCGCCTTTCGTGCGGTCCAGGAGGGCCTGACCAACGCGTCCAAGCACGCCCCGCACGCGCGGGTCGCCCTCGCGATCACCGGCGGTCCGGACGACGGCCTGGTCATCGAGGTGTCGAACCCGCTGCCGGCCGGAGGGCGTGCTCCCGACCTGCCCGCCTCGGGCCTCGGGCTCGTGGGTCTGGCCGAGCGAGCCGAGCTCGCCGGCGGCCGCCTGCACCACGCCGTCGTGGCCGGCCATCACGTCCTGAGAGTGTGGTTGCCGTGGATCGCGTGACTCGAGTGCTGCTCACCGACGACGACCCGCTCGTGCGCGCGGGTCTGGGCCTCATCCTGGGCGGCGCCCCCGGCATCGAGGTCGTGGCCGAGGCGTCCGACGGGCGCGAGGCCGTGGCCACCGTGCGCGAGCGTCCCGTCGACCTCGTGCTGATGGACCTGCGGATGCCCGTGATGGACGGCATCGAGGCCACCCGCGTGATCACCACCGAGCCCTCTCCCCCGAAGGTCGTGGTCCTGACCACCTTCGACGCCGACGACCACATCGTGCGCGCCCTCGCCGCCGGTGCCGCCGGGTTCCTCCTGAAGGACACGCCTCCCCCGCGCATCGTCCAAGCGATCCAGGCAGTCATGGCGGGCGAGCCGATCCTGTCGCCGGCCGTCACCGCCAACCTCATCCGCCAGGTCACGGCGGACGGTGCCGACCAGCGGCGCACCGCCGCGGAGCGCCTCGTCGCCACCCTCACCGAGCGCGAGCTCGACGTCGCCCATGCCGTCGGCCAGGGCCGCTCGAACGCCGAGATCGCGGCCGAGCTCTTCATGAGCCTCGCCACCGTGAAGGCGCACATCTCGCGCATCTTCGCCAAGCTCGACGCCTCGAACCGCGTCCAGGTCGCCATCACGATGCACGACGCCGGCCGCCTCTGAGGCGCTCGAATCGAGACTCCCGCGACTTTTGGAACGGAATGCACCGTTCGAGCGCGGGAAAGCGTGCAAACCGTTCCAGAAGTGGACCAGGAAGGCGGTTACTCGGCGGCGGCGAGCTGGCCGCAGGCGCCGTCGATGTCGGAGCCGCGGGTGTCTCGGACCGTGGTGGGGATGCCCTTGGCCTCGAGGCGGCGGACGAACTCGCGCTCGTCCTCGCGGCGCGAGGCGGTCCACATCGAGCCGGGCGTCGGGTTCAGCGGGATGAGGTTGACGTGCACCCAGCCCCAGTCGCCGTACGAGTTGAGCACATCGCCCAGCAGGTCGGCGCGCCATGCCTGGTCGTTGATGTCGCGCATCATCGCGTACTCGATCGAGACGCGGCGCTTCGTGGTCTTCGCGTAGTTCCACGCGGCCTCGACCGTCTCGGCGACGCTGGAGCGGTTGTTGATCGGCACCAGCTCGTTGCGCAGCTCGTCGTCGGGCGCGTGCAGGCTGAGCGCGAGGGTGACCGGGATGCCCTCCTCGGCGAGCTGGCGCATGCGCGGGACGAGGCCGACGGTGGAGACCGTGATGTTGCGGGCGCTCATGCCGAGGCCGTCGGGCGCGGGCGCCACCATGCGACGGACGGCACCGATGACGGCCTTGTAGTTGGCCATCGGCTCGCCCATGCCCATGAACACGACGTTCGAGAGGCGGCCCGGGCCGCCGGGGATCGCGCCGGACTCCATCTGGTGCGCGGCGTCGACGACCTGGTCGATGATCTCCGCGGTGCTCATGTTGCGCTGCAGGCCGCCCTGGCCGGTGGCGCAGAACGGGCACGCCATGCCACAGCCGGCCTGGCTGGAGACGCAGATGGTGGCGCGGTCGGGGTAGCGCATCAGCACCGACTCGACGAGCGCGTTGTCGAACAGGCGCCACAGCGTCTTGCGAGTGGTGCCCTTGTCGGCCTCGAGCACGCGGACCTGCGACAGCAACTGCGGCAGCAGGGCGCCGACGATCGCGTCGCGCTCCTTCGCCGGGAGGTCGGTCATGTGCTCGGGATCGCGCTCGTGGCGGGCGAAGTAGTGGTGCGCCACCTGCTTGACCCGGAACGGCTTGAGGCCGAGCTCCTCGGCGGCGGCCTTGCGCTCGTCGCCCGAGAGGTCGGCGAGGTGCCGCGGGGGCTTGCCCCGTCCACGCGCCGGTGCCATCACGAGAGGCAACGGCTTGGGATTCACGTCCGCAACGTTCACCTCGTTCGCCATGTCCCCAGTGTCCCAGACGGCGCCCACCGGGAACGAATCCGCGCGAGGACGGCTCAGAGCGCGCGGAAGCGCGGCGACAGCGCGGCGACGAACTCGAGCTTGTCCAGCACGGGTCCGGCAATGACGAACGGGTAGAGCGGGTCCTTGCCCATCGAGCGGTTGATCTGGTTGAGCGCCACCGAGAGCGGGATCCAGACGCCCGTGACGAGGTCGCGGAACGAGCGGAACGCGCCCACGTCCACCGACGTCAGCCCGAACGACTGCGCCGTGTCGATCGTGTCGGCGATGTGCAGCACGTGCGCGAACGTCTCGGCGAAGTCCTCGAACGGGTGCATCGTGGCGTAGGCGCTGATGTAGCGATCGGTCCAGCCGGCCGGCGGGCCGTCGGCGTAGTGCCGGTCGAGGGCCTCCTGGTAGTCCGCGCGCTCGTCGCCGAAGAGATCGCGCGCGGCCTCGATGAGGTCGCCCTGAACCAGCTGGGACTCGTAGTAGTGGCCGGTCTCGTGCCGGAAGTGCCCCAGCAGCGTGCGGTAGGGCTCGTCGAGGTCACGGCGCAACCGCTCGCGGTGCACGCTGTCGCCCTCGGCGAGGTCGATCGTGACGATGCCGTTCTGGTGTCCCGTGGTCACCGGCTCGTTCGCGCTGGACAGCAGGTCGAAGGCGAGCCCGTTCTCGGGATCCTCCGCGCGCGTGACGATCGGAAGCTCCAGCGCGTCGAGCTCGACGATGAGCCGGCGCTTGGCCGACTCGGCCCCGGGGAACGCCCGCATGCCCTCGGGGTCATGGTCGTTCGGGCGGGTCCGCGTGAGCACACAGTTGAAGCACAGCGTGCCCTCGAAGCGTGTCAGCCACGTGCACGCGGCCAGCTCGCGGTTGGCGCAGCGCCACCACACGAGTCCTTCGGCATCGACGTAGCGGCCCTGCTCGTCGACGGGGACGATCGCCCGCTCCTCGCGGGAGAACCCGAGCTCGGCACCGCACGAGACGCACGCGGTGTTCTCGAAGTACAGGGGGTTGCCGCACCGACGACACTCGAACGCACGCACGGAACCACCCAACCCCGACAGCCGCGGGCGCGCCACTTCGAGCCCACAGGGCGTGGGTCACACGAGCGGTGCCACGTCCACCTGGACGTCGAGCGAGGACGAGCGCGCGTCGGTGTAGATGATGCCCTTCACCGGCGGCACGTCCTTGTAGTCGCGACCCCGCGCCACCGTGACGTAGCGGTCGTCGGCCCAGTGGTCGTTGGTGGGATCCAGCGCGAGCCAGCTGCCGTTGGGCAGCCAGACGGCGGCCCAGGCGTGCGAGGCGTCGGCCCCGACGACCCGCTCGCGCCCCGGCGGCGGCGTGGTGGCCAGGTAGCCGCTCACGTAGGCGACGGCGAGCCCGTGCGAGCGCAGGCACGAGAGCGTGAGGTGGGCGAAGTCCTGGCAGACGCCGGCGCGCTGCTCGAAGACGTCGTCGATCCTGCTGGTGACGGTGGTGGCGGTCTTGTCGTAGCGGAAGTCGGCATGGATGCGGTGCATCAGCTCGGTGACGGCCTCGCCCACCGGGCGTCCGGCCGTGAGCGACTCGGCCGCGTACGCGCGGGCCTGCTCGGTCTGGTCGACGAGGGTCGACGGGAGCGCGAAGTCCACCGCGCGCCACGCGTCGGGCACGTCGGGCCGCTCCCCCGGACGCGCCAGCTCCCACGGCGTCGCGAGGGCGTCGGCGTCGTACGTGGGCACCTGCACCTCGACCTCGCTCGTGGCGTCGACGACGAGCGTACGGTGCGGCTCGGTGACCTGGAAGTACGTCACCGCGTTGCCGTAGAAGTCGGTGTCTCGCGATGCGTCGCCCGGGGTCGGCTCGATCCGCACGTCGACGTCGTCCACCCGCTGCCACGACGTGGAGCGCGGGACGACGTGGGCGATGCCGTAGCTGTTCGAGACGTCCTCGTCGTACGTGTAGGTGGTGCGGTGCCAGACCCGGTACCTCATGCGCCACCTCCCGCCGACAGCGCCAACGCCCGCGGCGTGGGCGCGGCCGCGAAGTGCACCTCGGCTACCGCGTCGGACAGACGCATCAGTTGCTGCCCGGTGGCCTGCGCGAACCGCACGAAGTTCGGCCGGCTCTCACCCTCGATCGACATGAGCGCCGCGACATCGAGACGCTCGAGCTCCTCGAGCAGGTCGTCCACGAGCCGCTCAGGACGGCTCGCCCCGCTGGAGCCCGGCAGGGTCGCGAGCGAGGCGTCGATGGCGCGCAGGTTGAAGGCGAGCGACCGGGGATTCGTCTCGTCGAGGAGCAGCAGGTCGAGCACCGAGGCGCCACGGACCACCCCGCGGTGACGCCGTCGGTGCGTGATCGCGCTCTCGGCCGCCTGCAGCACCGCCAGGTGCACGTCGCGATCGACGTCGATCCCGCGCCGCACCGACAGGGTGGGACCGACGAGGTGGCACAGCTGGAGGCTGCGCTCGATGCCGCGCCCGATCTCCATGAGGTGCCAGCCCTCGTCGCGCACCATGTTGCCCGTGACGCCGTGCAGGGCGAGCACGTCGGTGAGCATGCGGCCCGCGCTCTCGCCGATCTGCCAGCCGTGCGGGTTGGCCGCCAGCGCGCCGCGGGCGCGGTCCATCGCGCCGAACACGCGGAAGAGGTCGGGCGAGACCTGGTCGCGGACGCTCTGGGCGATCTCCTTGAGGCGCGCCACGGTCTGGGCCACGGAGCCGGGGCGCCGGGTGTCGAGCAGCAGCGACCGCAGGTCGCCCTCGAAGTCCTGCGCGTCGAACGGCGACGGGCTGAGCGAGCGCAGGACCTGCGCGACGACGGACAGGGTGCGGCCGCCACTGGAGTGCGCGCGCCCCTGGAAGTCCTCGGCGAGCTCGTGCGTGACGATCGCGAGCCGCAGCAGGTCCTCGACGCGCTCGGCGTAGCGGCCCAGCCAGAACAGGTCGTCGAGGACGCGCGGCACCGGCGTGACGGGAGCCCGCACGTGGGCGACCTGCAGCGAGTCGAGCAGTCCCTGGTCGGGCTCGTCCGGCGACTCCTTGAGCACCCAGACGTCCTTGCTGACGCCGACCTCGTCGGACTCGGTGCCCACGGGTGCCGCCGTGGCGAGGCCGCCGATCATCGGGCGGTAGCTGGAGCCGTGCCGCAGCGTGAACGCGCGCAGGGTGAGCGCGTGCGGCTGCAGGCGGCCGCGGTCGAGCGTGGGCGAGACCGACACGGCCGCGCGCTCCTGGCCCACGTAGCGGTACGGCTCGGCGAGGATCGCGGTGACGAGCTGCTCGCGCGTCAGCGCCTCGGGCACGAAGGGCGGATCGATCCGGCGGACCACGAGCTCGTCGAGCCGGTCGAGCACCTGGTCGCGTCCCTCGGGGGTGCCGGCCCAGACCGTGGGCACGTTGGAGAGCCGCAGCGGCTCGTCCAGCAGGCGCTCGCACATCGCGGACATGAACGGCAGCAGGGCCGCGTTCTCCAGCACACCGGAGCCGAGCCCGTTGACGACCGTCACGGTTCCGCGCCGAACCGCCTCCGTGAGGCCCGTGACACCCAGCTGCGACTCGCCGCGCAGCTCGAGCGGGTCGCTCCACTCGGCGTCCACACGACGCAGGATCACGTCGACCTGCTCCAGCCGGCCGAGGACGCGCATCCAGATCGCGCCGTCGCGCGCGACGAGGTCGCTGCCCTCCACGAGCGGGAAGCCGAGCGTGGTGGCGAGGAACGCCTGGTCGTAGGCCGTCTCGGACGTGGGACCGGGCGAGAGCACCACGACCCGCGGGTGCTCTCGCCCGTCGGGCGCCACCTGCGTCAGCGCCACGCGCAGCGCCTGGAAGAAGGGGGCGAGCCGGTGCAGGCCGGCCTCGCGGTAGGCGACGGGCAGCACGCGCGACAGGACACGGCGGTTCTCCATCGCGAAGCCGATCCCGGACGGCGCCTGCGTGCGGTCGGCGATGACCTGCCACTCCCCCGACGGCGTGCGCCCGAGGTCGGTGCCCGTGACGACGAGCTGGCGGCGGTGGTCGGCGCTGGCCCGCGCCACCACGCGCAGGAAGCCGCTGTGACCGAACACGATGCTCGCGGGCAGCGTGCCGCTCGCGAGCAGCTCCTGCGGGCCGTAGAGGTCGCGCGAGATCGCGTTCAGCAGCTCGGCGCGCTGTGCCAGGCCCTTCTCCAGGACCGACCACTCCTCGGGCGCGATGACGAGCGGCACGGGGTCGAGTCGCCACGCCTGCTGGTCGGCGCCCGGGGGCGTGTAGACCACGCCCTCGTCGGCGAGCAGCCGCGCGATCTCGTCGCCCACCCGGTTGAGCTCGGGCAGGGTCAGGTCGACGGCCTCGGCGGCGAGCCGCTTCCACGACGTGCGCAGCGTGCCGTCGGGGCTGGCCACCTCGTCGTAGAGGGCGGCCGTCTGACCCAGCGCCGGCTGGATCACCGAGGCGGCGTAGTCACGCAGGACGGTCATGGGTCAGACCAGCAGGTACATCACCAGGTACGCGACGGGCGCGACGGCGATGAGCGAGTCGAGCCGGTCCATCAGTCCACCGTGGCCGGGCAGCAGGTCGCCCATGTCCTTGATGCCGAGGTCCCGCTTGATGAGCGACTCGCACAGGTCGCCGAGAGTGGCGAAGCAGACTCCGGCGACGCCGAGCAGCAGGCCGGCCCACCACGGGCCCTCGAGCGCGTAGACGACCACGAGGATGCCGCACGCGATGCCCGCGAGCAGCGAGCCGGCGAAGCCCTCCCAGGACTTCTTCGGCGAGATCGTCGGCGCCATCGGGTGCTTGCCGAACAGGACGCCCGCGGCGTAGCCGCCGATGTCGGAGGCGATCGTCACCAGGATGAACGCCACGACGCGCCACGGGCCGTCGTCGGCGGCGAGCATGCGCATGACGAACGTGCCCATGAGGAACAGGTAGGACAGCAGGAAGACGCCCGCCGTCGCGTCGCGGACGAAGCCGTCGCTGCCCGAGCGCAGCCGCCAGGCCATCGTCGCGATCACGGTGAGCGCCATGACCGCCGCGGCGGTGTCCATGTCGTCGTAGAACGCCACCACGAGCATGGCGACGCCGCCCACGAGCACCGGCGGCAGCGGCACCCGGATGCCGGCCGTGCCGAGCGCACGGGCGATCTCGAGCGCCGCCACGACGAGCGCGACAGCGGCGACGACGCCGAACAGATCCTTGACCCAGAACAGGGACAGCAGGACCAGGGCGACCAGGCTGACGCCGACCGTGATGGCCGCGCGCAGGTCGCGGCCGGCCCTCCCGGTCTTCTTGGCGGCGGCCGAGTCGGGAGTCGGGCCCTCAGACGTCAAGGAGCTCTGCCTCTTTGGCCTTCAGCGCGTCGTCGATCTCGTCGACGTGCTTCTTCGTCAGACCGTCGAGACGCTTCTCGGCCCCGGTGTTGTCGTCCTTGCTGATCTCGGAGTCCTTCTCGGCCTTGTCGAGCGCCTGCTTGGCGCTGCGACGCACGCCGCGCACGGCGATGCGGCCGTCCTCGGCCTTGGAGCGCGCGAGCTTGATGTACTCCTTGCGGCGCTCCTCGGTGAGCTCGGGCAGCGTCACGCGCAGCACCTTGCCGTCGTCGGACGGGTTGACGCCGAGGTCGGAGTCGCGGATGGCCTTCTCGATGGCCGACTTCGCGCCGAGGTCGTAGGGGGCGATGATGACGGTGCGCGCCTCGGGCACCTGGAAGCCCGCCAGCTGCTGCAGCGGCGTGGGCGTGCCGTAGTAGTCGGCGGTGATCTGGGCGAACATCGCCGGGTGGGCGCGTCCGGTCCGGATGGCCTCGAACTCGTCGCGAGTGTGCTCGACCGCCTTCTTCATCCGGGTCTCGGCATCGCGCAGTGTCTCGTCGATCACGTCATGCTCCGTTGCATCGTCGGGGGTGTCCATGCCTCAGGCGTGGACGAGTGTTCCGATCATCTCACCACGCAGGGCGCGGGTGACCGCGCCCTCGTCGTTCATGTTGAACACCATCATGGGCAGTTCGTTCTCCATGCACAGCGCGAACGCGGCCGCGTCGACGACCTGGAGATTGCGCTGGAGGGCTTCGTTGAAGGTCAGGCTGTCGAAGCGCTGGGCCTCGGGGTTGCGGCGCGGGTCGGAGTCGTAGACCCCGTCGACGCCGTTCTTGCTCATCAGCACGACGTCGGCCTTGATCTCCAGCGCGCGCTGGGCCGAGACCGTGTCGGTGGAGAAGTACGGCATGCCGGCGCCGGCGCCGAAGATCACGACCCGGCCCTTCTCCATGTGGCGGATGGCGCGGCGCGGGATGTAGGGCTCGGCCACCTGGGCCATCGCGATGGCGGACTGCACGCGCGTCTCGACGCCCTGCTTCTCGATGAAGTCCTGCAGCGCGAGCGCGTTCATGACGGTGCCGAGCATGCCGATGTAGTCGGCGCGGGCACGTTCCATGCCCCGCTGGCTGAGCTCGGCCCCGCGGAAGAAGTTGCCGCCACCGACGACGATCGCGACCTGCACGCCGTCACGGACGGCGGCGGCGACCTGGGCGGCCGCGTCGTTGACGACGTCGGGGTCGATGCCGATCGCACCTCCTCCAAAGACCTCACCGGAGAGCTTGAGGAGTACGCGGCGAGCCATGGGTACGAGATTATCCGATGACCGGCCCCGGAGCGCAGCCGACATGGGCATCGCGCGAGGGCTGTGACGCGCGCCGCAGACGCACGAGGGCCCCGCGGATCGCTCCGCGGGGCCCTCGACGATCGTGGTGCGACTCAGGCGCCGACCTCGATGTGGCTGAAGCCCTTGACGGTGATGCCGGCCTCGTCGGCGACGGCCTTCACGGTCTTCTTGTTGTCGGTGACGCTGGACTGCTCCAGGAGGACGTTCTCCTTGAAGAAGCCGTTGACGCGACCCTCGACGATCTTGGGCAGGGCCTGCTCGGGCTTGCCCTCCTCCTTGGCCGTGGCCTCGGCGATCTCGCGCTCCTTGGCGACGAGGTCGGCGGGGACGTCCTCGCGGGTCAGCCAGCGCGGGCGCATGGCCGCGATCTGCATCGCGACACCGCGGGCGGCGTCGACGTTGTCGCCCTCGTACTCGACGAGCACGCCGACGGCCGGCGGCAGGTCGCTGGCGCGACGGTGCATGTAGGTGGCGACCTGACCCGAGAGGGCGCTGACGCGACCGAGCTCGAGCTTCTCGCCGATGACGGCGGCGAGGGCGCTGATCGTCTCGGCGACGGTCTTGCCGTCGTCGAGGGTGACCTGCGCGAACTCCTCGGCGTTCGCCGGCTTGGCGGCGTCGGCCGCGGTGGCCAGGCGCTCGGCCAGCGCGATGAACTGGTCGTTCTTCGCGACGAAGTCGGTCTCGGAGTTGAGCTCGACCAGGGCCGAGCCGGCGTTGGCGACGAGGCCCGAGGAGGCCTCGCGCTCGGCACCGCGCTTGGCGGCCTTGGCCGCGCCCGAGATCCGCAGGACCTCGACGGCCTTGTCGAAGTCGCCGTCAGCCTCGGTGAGGGCCTTCTTGGCGTCCATCATGCCCGCGCCCGTGGCGTCGCGGAGCTTCTTCACATCGGCAGCAGTGATTGCCATGTTCAACCTCGGTTCTGGTGGTGCCGGCCCGACGGATCGCGTCGGGCCGGCAGATGGTCGGAGTGACTCAGGACTCGGCGGGAGCCTCGGCCGCGTCGGCGGCGGGCGCCTCGGCGGTCTCGGCGGCCGGCGCGTCGGCGGCGGGGGCCTCGGCGGCGGGCGCCTCAGCGGCAGCGGCCTCGGCGGGCTGCTCGGCCTTCGAGGCGAGCAGCTCCTTCTCCCAGTCGGCCATGGGCTCCTCGGCACCGAGCTCCTGGCCCGGGGCCTCCTCGCCCGTCTTGGCGCCACCGCGCGACATGAGGCCGTCGGCGACCGCGTCGGCGATGACGCGGGTCAGCAGGCCCACCGAGCGGATGGCGTCGTCGTTGCCCGGGATCGGGTAGTCGACGTCGTCAGGGTCGCAGTTGGTGTCCAGGATCGCGACGATCGGGATGTTGAGCTTCTTGGCCTCGTCGACCGCGAGGTGCTCCTTCTTGGTGTCGACGATCCACACGGCGTTGGGCACGCGGCCCATGTCGCGGATGCCGCCGAGGGTGCGGTTGAGCTTGGTGTACTCGCGACGCATCTGAAGGAGTTCCTTCTTCGTGCGGTTCGAGCCCGCCACGTCGTCGAAGTCGATCTCCTCGAGCTCCTTCATGCGCTGGAGGCGCGCGGACATCGTGGAGTAGTTGGTGAGCATGCCGCCGAGCCAACGCTGGTTGACGTAGGGCATGCCGACGCGCTTGGCCTGCTCCTCGACGGGCTCCTGCGCCTGGCGCTTCGTGCCGACGAACAGGATCGTGCCGCCGCGGGCGACGGTGCTCTTGACGAACTCGTACGCCGAGTCGATGTACGACAGCGACTGCTGGAGGTCGATGATGTAGATGCCGTTGCGCTCGGTCATGATGAATCGCTTCATCTTGGGGTTCCAGCGACGGGTCTGGTGCCCGAAGTGGACGCCGCTCTCGAGCAGCTGACGCATGGTGACGACGGCCATGGCCGTACTTCCTTTCAAACCAAGTTGTCGCATCGCCGGTCGGCGACGCCCTGGTGTCCGACGCGGGCCACCCATCGACGGATGGGACCTGGATCGCGCCCCGTTCGGTTGCTCACGTCACGGGAGAGGACACGCGAATTTCCGTCCGGTGGACGGATCGAACCAAGTCTAGTCCACGGCACCTCTCCCGAGGAAATCGGTGCCACGGTGGGCCGAAGCGGCGATCTCCACAGGGTCGTGCGGCCCGGGTTGCGCGGTCCACAGGGTCCACGCCGGCGGTTCCGCCCAGGCTCCCGGATCGGTTGGCTCGGGGCATGCGCCGTGCCCTCCTCCTCGTCCCGCTCCTGCTCACCCTCATGCTCGCGTCGCCCGCCGTGGCCGCCCCGTGGACGTGGCCGCTGGGCGACCACACGATCGAGCGGCCCTTCGACCCACCGTCGTCCGAGTACGGGGCCGGGCACCGCGGTGTCGACATCCCCGGACGCGTCGGTCAGACGGTCCGGGCCGTCGCCGTGGGTCGGGTGGCGTTCGCGGGACGCGTCGCCGGGATCTGGACGATCACGATCGAGCACGGCGGGGAGCGCTCCACCTACCAGCCCGTCGCGCCGTCCGTGCGCGTCGGCGACGCGGTCACCGCGGGCCAGCCCATCGGGCGGCTCCTCGGCGACCACCCGTCGTGCCGTCGCACGTGCCTGAACCTGGGGCGGCTGCGCGGCGACGAGTACCTCGACCCGGCCGACCTCCTCGCCACCGCCGGCGCCTACCGTCTCATCGACCCCGACGGCGAGGTCCCCGAGCCGCCGGACGTCGGCACCGGCGACCTGCCGATCGACGGTCCCGTGACGTCCGCGTTCGGGATGCGGGTGCACCCCGTCACGGGCGTGCGGAAGCTGCACGACGGGGTGGACGTCGGGGCGCCGTGCGGGACCCCCGTCCCCGCGGTGGCGGCGGGCGAGGTCGGCCACGCCGGGTTCCGCGGCGGGTACGGCCTGCAGGTGCAGGTCGAGCACGCCGGGGGCGTCGCGACCTCCTACTCCCACCTCGGGTCGGTCACGGTGCGCCCGGGCCAGCGCGTCGGCGCCGGCACCGTCGTGGGGCGCGTCGGCTCGACCGGGTACTCGACGGGCTGCCACCTGCACTTCATGAGACTCGTCGACGGGCGGCCCGTCGACCCGCTCGCCGCCCGGTGAGTCAAGCTCGCGGGTGCGCCTGGGCGTACGCGGCGCGCAGCCGGTCGGCGCTGACGTGCGTGTAGATCTGCGTCGTCCCGAGGGACGCGTGCCCGAGCAGCTCCTGCACGGAGCGCAGGTCCGCCCCACCCTCGAGGAGGTGCGTGGCGGCCGTGTGCCGCAGCCCGTGCGGACCGACGTCCGGCGCGTCGGGAACGGCGGCCACGCGGTCGTGCACGATGCGGCGCACCACACGCGCGTCGACGCGGCCGCCGCGAGCCCCGAGGAAGAGGGCGGGTCCGCTGCCGGGCACCGCGAGCGCGGGCCGTCCTCGTTCCAGCCACGCGGCGACGGCGTCCTGCGCGGGAACGCCGTACGGCACCATCCGCTCCTTCGAGCCCTTGCCCATGACGCGCAGGACGCGTCGTGACGCGTCCAGGTCGTCGACGTCCGCGCCGACCAGCTCGCCCACGCGGATGCCCGTCGCCCACAGCAGCTCGATCACCGCGAGATCCCGCAGACCCACCGGGCTGTCGTCGTCGATCGACTCGACGATCGCGTCCACCACGCCGCGCATGTCGGCCTGGCTGAGCGCGGGCGGCAGCGACCGGTGCGCCTTGGGCGCCGCGAGCAGGGCCCCGGCGTCCGTCGCGGCACGGCCGGTGCGCTCCATCCACGCGGTGAACACCCGCGCCGCGGTCGAGCGTCGGGCCATCGTCGTGCGCGCCTTGCCACGCGTCTGCAGGTTCGCGAGCCAGCTGCGCAGGGTCCGGATCGTCATGCCTGACGGGTCGTCCACCCGCATCAGCGTCGCGTGCTCGGCGAGGCTCGCGAGGTCGGTCAGGTAGGCCCGCACCGTGTGGTCGGACAGGTCGCGCTCCTGCACGAGGTGACGCTCGTAGTCGGCCAGCGTGCGCGCCCAGGCCTCGGAGAAGTCACTCACTCCCCCACTCTCGCACCGGCGTCGCGCGATCGTCGGGAGGCGCGGTCAGGCGGGGTGGAGGTGGACCTCGGTGGCCTTGATGCTCAGCCAGACCTCGCGGCCCGGCTCGAGCTCGAGCTCGGCCACGGCCGCGGTGGTGACATCGGCGAGCCATCCCGAGATCTCGACGCGGCACGTCGTGCCCCGGACCTCGACGCCGAGGACCGTGCCGGTCAGCACGTTCCGCGGGCTGCCGCTCGGATGCTCGCGGTGTACGGCCACCGCCGACGGAGAGAAGGTGGCCGTGGCGCCCGCGCCGGCGAGAAGGCCACCCGTGGGCGTGCCGGTGAGCTCGCGGCCGTCCGCCGTCCTCATCCGGTCGGCCGCGAGGGCGACCCCGTCCACGAGGTTCACCCCGGCCAGGGCCGCGCCGAACGCGCTGCGCGGATGGGCCAGCACGTCGCGGACCGGCCCCTCGTGCACCACACGGCCGCGCTCCACGATGACCGCTCGATCCGCGAGCGCCAGCGCGTCCAGCGGATCGTGGGTCACCAGCACGGCCGTGCTCCCTTCCAGGACGTGGCGCAGCAGACGACGGATCTCGGGGACCGCCTCCACGTCGAGGGCCGCGAGGGGCTCGTCCAGCAGCACGACGTCCGGGCGCACGGCCAGGGCGCGGGCGATGGCGACGCGCTGGGCCTGGCCCCCGGACAGCTCGCGAGGGCGTCGGTCGCCCAGCTCCCGCGCGCCGACCAGCCCGAGCCAGTGCTCGACGTCCTCGGGGTCGCCGCGCAGCCCGAAGGCGACGTTCTGCCGGACCGTCAGGTGGGGGAACAGCCGTGGCTGCTGACCGAGCAGCGCCACGGAGCGCAGGTGCGGACGCACCCACGTGCCGTCCCCCGCGAGCACGCGGTCGCCCACGACGACCTCCGCCTCCGCCGGCCTCAGCAGACCCGCGATGGTGGCGAGCAGGGTGGACTTGCCCGCGCCGTTCGGCCCCATGACGGCGAGGGTCTCCCCCGACGCCACCGCGACCTCCAGGTCGACGTCGCGCACCGGATCTCGCAGGCGCGCGCCGAGGCTCACCACGGAGACCGCCCCGGCCGGTGGACGACGGCGATCACGACCACCGCGACGGCGACGAGCAGGAACGCGAGCGCGGTCGCGGCGTCGGGATCGACCTCGCGCTGCAGGTAGATCTCGGTCGGCAGCGCGCGCGTGACGCCCTGCAGGCTGCCGGCGAACGTGACCGTGGCGCCGAACTCGCCGAGGGCCCGCGCGAACGAGAGCACGGCGCCGGCGACGAGACCGGGCGCCACGAGCGGCATGGTCACCCGGCGCAGCACCCGTCCGGGCGAGGCACCGAGCGTCGCGGCCACGTCGGCGAATCCGGGATCCGCCGCCCGGAGCGCGCCCTCGAGCGTGATCACGAGGAAGGGCAGCGACACGAACGTCTGGGCCAGCACGACCGCCAGCGTGCTGAAGGCGATCTCGATCCCGAGCGCCTCGAGGTGCTCCCCGAGCCACCCGCGCCGCCCGAAGGTCGCCAGCAGGGCGATGCCCCCGACGACCGGCGGGAGGACGAGCGGCACCAGGACCACGGCGCGCACGGCGGCCGCCCAGCGTCCCGTGCTGCGCGCGAGCAGCAGCGCGAGCGGCACCCCGAGCAGCACGCACAGCACCGTGCTGGCGGCCGCGGTTCGCAGGCTGAGCGCCAGCGCCGCGCGCGAGGACTCCGTCGTCACGAGGGACAGGAAGTCGGCCCACTCGACCCGCAGCACGAGGCCGACGAGCGGCAGCCCGAGCAGCGCCACGGCGATCGCGGCCGGGATCGCGGTCCAGCGCGGGACGTCGGTGCGTGTCGTCACGGTGCCCCGAAGCCCGCCTCGGACAGGATGCGCCGACCCTCCGGGCCGGAGGCGAAGGCGACGAACTCGGCCGCCAGGTCGTCGCCCGGATCGAGCGCCGCGGCCGGGTAGCGGTTGACGACCTCGTCGGCTCCGGGCACGTCGACGCCACGCACGGAGGAGCCCGCGGCGACCACGTCCGTGCGGTAGACGATCCCGGCATCGGCCTCGCCGCTGGTGACCTTGCCCAGCACGTCGGTGACCGACTGCTCCTCGCTGACGGCCGAGATCCTCAGGCCGTTCTTCGCGAGCAGCACCCGGGTGGCCGCGCCACACGGCACCTGGGGCGCGCAGACGACGACCTTGGTGCCTGGATCGGTGAGATCGTCCGCGGACGCGACGCTCCCGTCGGGGCTCGCGGCGATCTGGAGCGTGTTGGTCGCGACGATCTCGGGCGCCAGCGCGTCCTCGGAGGCCCCCGTGACCCGTGCCATCGTGCGCTCGTCGGCCGCCGCGAAGACGTCGGACGGCGCACCCTCGAGGATCTGCGCGGCGAGGTCGGACGAGCCGCCGAAGGACAGCCGGACCTCGACGCCGTCGTGCTCGCCCTCGAACCGGTCGGCGATCTCGGTGAAGGTCTGGTTGAGGGAGGCGGCCGCGAACACGGTGAGCGTGCGCTCCTGAACGGCGTCCGTGCTCGACGTGCACGCGGACCCCGTCGCCGCGATCGCGACCAGCACGGCCCCGAGCCGCCTCATCGACCCTCACCCGGCGTCTCGAGGGCGACGTTCGTCGCCTTCACGACGGCCACTGCCACGACTCCCGGCTCGAGACCGAGCTCGCGGACGGACTCCGTGCTGATGAGCGAGACGACCCGGTGCGGGCCGCATTGCAGCTCGACCTGGGACATCACCCGGTCGCTCACCACCTCCGTCACGATGCCGACGAAGCGGTTGCGGGCGGAGCGGGAGACCGACGTCGGATCGGCGACCGATCGGCCCTCGCTCCTGACGTACTCGGCCAGCCCACGGCCGTCCACGACGGTCCGGCCGGCGTCGTCCTTCGCCGCGGCCAGACGGCCCGCGGCGATCAGACGTCGTACGGTGTCGGTGCTGACTCCCAAGAAGTCAGCGGCATCAGAGACGCGCACCTGAGACATGACTGCCACGATAGCGGCTCAGATGCGTCATCGGACCGGAGGAACCATGGGCAGATCCGTCGACGAGCACGTCCGGGAGGTGGCGACCCTCGTCCGCGCGGCCGCTCAGCGTCGAGCCACGGACCCGCCCGAGACGGTCGCGGTCTCTGCCGCCCTCGCCGGGCGGCTCGCCACCCCGGTGCGATCACGGCTCGACGTGCCGGGCTTCGACAACAGCCAGATGGACGGATTCGCCGTCCACGCCGAGGACCTCGCCCGTGCCGGCGTCACCCCGGTCACCCTGCCCACGGTCGCCCACGTCGTGGCCGGCGACGCCGTTCCGCCCCGCCTCGATCCCGGCACCGCGGCGCCGATCATGACGGGCGCTCCCCTCCCGCCCGGCGCCGACGCGGTCGTGCCCGTCGAGCGCACCCGCCCCGGCGACTTCGGTCCGGTCGAGGGCGGTGGCCTGGTCGAGTTCGGCGAGGCGGTCGAGCCCGGCACCTTCCTGCGGCGAGCCGGGTCGGACGTCGAGGCCGGCGCGACCGTGCTCGACGCCGGCGCGCCACTGACGCCCGCCGCGATCGGGGCGCTCGTCGTGTCAGGTGTCGCGGAGGTCGAGGTCGCGCCGTTGCTGCGCCTCGCCGTGGTCGCCACCGGGGCCGAGCTCGTCACGGGCGCCGTCCCCGACTCGAACTCCTCCGTCCTGGCCGCCCACGCCGTGAGCCTCGGCCTCCCGGTCACGACGCACGTCGTCCCCGACGACCCCGCGCTGCTGCGTGAGCTGCTCGACCGCCTCGCGGTGGAGCACGACGTCATCGTCACGACCGGTGGCGTCAGCGCCGGAACGCGCGAGGTCGTGCGGCAGGTGGTGGAGGGCACGCCCGGCTCGTGGTTCGGCCACGTCGCCGTCCAGCCCGGCGGACCACAGGGCCTCGGCACGGTCCGCAGTGGCGACCGCGACGTGCCGATCATCTGCCTGCCGGGGAACCCGGTCAGCGTCCTGGTGTCGTTCGAGCTGTTCCTGCGCCCGGCGCTGGCCCAGGCGGCGGGCCGGGTCGCCTGGCGCCCGTCGGGCACGTCCGCCCTCGCCGAGCCGCTGACGTCGCCGCCCGGCCGACTGCAGGTACGCCGGGGACGGCTCGGCGACGACGGTCGCGTGAGCCTCGTCGGCGAGGCGGGGTCGCACCTCGCGGTCTCCTACGCGCGGGCCGACGTGCTGGTGCTGGTCCCCGAGCACACCACCGAGCTCGACGCCGGCGATACCGTGGAGTGGTGGAGGATCGCATGAGCACGAGCGGGTCCGGGGACGAGCTGTCGCACTACCGCGAGGACGGCAGCGCGCACATGGTCGACGTGTCGGGCAAGGCCACGACGCGGCGCGAGGCCACGGCCTCGGGCGTGCTGCGCACCCGGCCCGACGTCGTCGAGCGGATCATGAGCGGTGACCTGCCGAAGGGCGAGGCCCTCGCCACCGCGCGGATCGCCGGCATCCTGGCCGCGAAGCAGACCCCGCACCTCGTGCCGATGTGCCACCCCCTCCCCCTGGCGGCGATCACGCTCGACTTCCGCGCCCTCGAGTCGGGCGTGCGGGTCGAGGCGACCGTCGCCACGACGGCACCCACCGGCGTCGAGATGGAGGCGCTCACGGCCGTCAGCGTGGCGGCGCTGACGCTGTTCGACATGGTGAAGGCCGTCGACCACACCGCCGTGATCGACCAGGTGCGCGTCGAGGCCAAGACTGGCGGCACCCACGACTGGACCCGCGATGAGTGACACCCGGCCCCGCCTGCTCGGCGTGGTCGTCTCGTCCACGCGTGCCGCCGACGGCCGGCGCGAGGACCTCACCGGCCCCCGGATCGCCGAGTGGGGCCGGGCCCACGGCTTCGAGGTCTCGGGTCCGCACGTCGTCCCCGACGGTCCCGAGGTCGGTGACGTCCTGCGCCGCCTCGTGGACCAGGGCTGCGCCCTCGTGCTCACCACGGGCGGCACCGGGTTCACCGACGACGACCACACGCCCGAGGTGACCGCCGCGCTCGTCGACCGGCCCGCGCCGGGCATCGCCGAGGCGATCCGCGCCCGCGGGCTGCGCACGACCCCGCACGCGGCGCTGTCGCGCGGCACGGCCGGGATCAGCGGGCACACCCTCCTGGTGAACCTCGCCGGATCGACCGGGGCGGTGCGCGAAGGGCTCGAGGTGCTGTCCGAGATCGTCGACCATGCCCTCGAGCAGCTCGGGCACGGGCGACCCCACGACCCGCCCCTGCACACCTGAGGTCGAGCGCGTCAGGCGCTGCGTCGGAGCAGCAGCACGCCGTCGCGCAGCACGACCTCCTCGCCGCTGGGGGCGAACGCCGTGCGCTCCCGGACGTCGGCGACGACCGTGGTCCACTCGTCGGCCGGCAGGTCGAGCACCTTCAGGTCGTCCTCGGGCGTCGGGAAGTGCATCCGCGCGTGGTGGTCATGGTCGCCGTCGTGAGCCCACGGCGGCGCCTCGGCGTGCGCGACCACGAGCAGGTGGCCGCCGACCGCGACCCGGTCGGCCCCGGCCCGCAGGATCCGGCCGCGGTCGAGCGCCACGGCCGACTGCAGGAACGAGGCCGTGACGAGATCGAACTCTCGGGTGCAGGACCAGGTTTCGAGGTCGGCAGCCACCCAGGTGACCCGCTCGCTCAGGCCGGCCCGTTCGGCCGCCCTCTCGGCTCGCGAGAGCGCCGTGGGCGAGATGTCGATGCCGGTGACCTCCCAGCCCCGCTCGGCGAGCCAGAGGGCGTCGCCGCCCTCCCCCGCGCCGAGGTCGAGCGCCGTGCCCGCGGGCAGATCGGCGACCACGTGGGCCAGGGCCGCGTTGACGTGACCGGACCAGACGCCCTCGCTCGACCCGTACTTCTCCTCCCAGTGGGCGAAGACCTCGTCGGCTCGGGCGGGATCCATCGCGTGGGAGTCGTTCACGCCGTTCAACCTACCCCTCCCTCACGGTTCGTCACCCTCGTCTCGCGTCGCCATCCGCGCTCGTCCCGTGCCACCACGTCGTGGCGCTCGAGCTCGCGCAGGGCCCGCAGGACCGCGACGGTGCCGAGGCGCAGCGCCCGAGCCAGCTGCTCGACGGGCTGGGGCTCGGCACCGAGCCGGAGCCACACCCTCCGCGCCCCCGGACCGATCGCGGGCAGATCGGCGTCGACGATCCCGAAGGTGTCCGCGAGGACGTCGTGCCCCGACGTCACGAGCAGCGCCTTGCCGTCGCGCACCGCGAGATGGGTGCCGCACGAGGCCTGCGACGTGATCGGCCCGGGGACGACCATCGTCGTCCGGCCGAGGAGGTCGGCCCAGTGCAGGGTGTTGAGCGAGCCGCTGCGTCGTGCGGCCTCGACGACCACCACGCCCACGCTGAGCGCCGCGATGATCCGGTTCCGCACGAGGAAGCGGTGGCGCTGCGGCTCGGCGCCGGGTGGGAACTCGCTGACGACGAGCCCCTCCTCGGCGATGCGGCGCAGGAGGGCCGCGTGCGTGCGCGGGTACTCGACGTCCACGCCGCACGCCATCACGGCCACCGTCGGCCCGCCGCCGAGCAGCGCCCCGCGGTGGGCGCAGGCGTCGATGCCGAACGCGGCTCCGCTCACGACGGCGTGCCCCTGGTCGGCGCAGTCGGCCGCGATGTCGCTGGCGACCTCCGCGCCGTAGGTGGTGGAGCCGCGAGCCCCCACCACCGCCACCGGAGCCGCGGCGATCGAGGTCAGGTCTCCCCCGCCGCGCACCCACAGCCCCAGTGGCGCACCGGTGACCTGCCCGATGCCGTCGACCTGGTCGAGGTCGTCGAGCGCGACCGGCCACGCGGGCGAGCCCGGGACCACCCAGCGGGCGCCGACCTCGTCGGCGCGCCGCAGCACCCCGTCCACGCGACTGGCGGCGTCCGCAGCGCCGGCGTGCCAGCGATCGGGGATCTCCGGGGCGCCACGGACGACCGCATGCCACAGCTCGACCGGGTCGCAGCGCTCCCGCCAGGCGACGAGCCGCGGGTCACCCGATTCCGCCACGAGCGACAGCATCAGTCGGGTGCGGGACTGGCTCCTCGTCATGCCGCCTCCAGCAGTCCGAGGAGCTCGCCGCCGATGGCACTCCCGCGCCGCAGGTCGAGCGCCGCCTGGACGTCCTCGATCGTCGGCTGAGAGTGCTCGCACAGGTCGGCGATGCTCCAGGCGAGCCGCAGGACCCGATCGGCCGACCGGGGCGTCACCTTGTGCCCCCGCACCTGCTGCTCGAGCAGGCGTGTCGCGTCGGTCGCGGCGGGCCAGGCCTTGCGCAGCTCGACGCCGGGGACCGCCGCGTTGACGCGCCATGGCGTGCCGGCGAGTCGCGTCCGCTGCCGGAGGCGGGCCTCGGCGACCCGGCCGGCGAGCTCGGCGGTCGTGGGGCGGGTCACCAGGCCCGAGACGAGGTCGCGCCGCGTGGGCTCGACGAGCGTGCGGTGGATGTCGATGCGGTCCCGGATCGGCCCGGACAGGCGGTCGGCGTACCGGCGTCGCGTCGCGGCCGGGCACTCGCACCGCTGCATGACCGAGCCGGCATGGCCGCACGGGCACGGGTTGGTGGCGAGCACGAGCTGGAATCGTGCCGGGAAGACCGCCGTCTGCGCCGCACGCGACACCACCACCTGACCGCTCTCGAGCGGCTGCCGCAGCGCCTCGAGGACGTTGCTGGCGAACTCGGGCGCCTCGTCCAGGAAGAGGACCCCGTGGTGGGCCAGCGACATGGCGCCCGGCCGGACGACCCGGCTGCCGCCACCGACCACGGCCGCCGCGCTCGCCGTGTGGTGCGGCTCGAGGAATGGCGGTCGCACCAGCATGGGCAGGTCCGACGGCAGGACGCCTGCGAGCGAGTGGAGCGCGCTGACCTCGAGGGAGTCGTTCGGGTCGAGGTCGGGCAGCAGCGCCGGGAGCCGCTGCGCGAGCATCGTCTTGCCGACCCCGGGCGGCCCGGTGAGCAGCAGGTGATGACCACCGCTGGCGGCGATCACCGTGGCCAGGCAGGCGTCGTCCTGCCCGACGACATCGGTGAGGTCGAGCTCGCCGGTCGGCGCGACGCCGCTCCAGCCGTCGCCGGCCTCGCTCAGGGGTGGGACGGGCGGGTCCTCGGGCTCCTCGTCGCCGCGCAGCATCGCCACGACCTGTCGCAGGGAGCGCACGCCGACGACCGTGATCGAGGGGACGAGTCGTGCCTCGTTGACGTTCGACTCCGGGACGACCACCTTCTCGAAACCGGCGTCGGCGGCCGCGAGCGTGGCCGGAAGGACACCACGGACGGGCCGCAGCCGCCCGTCGAGTGCGAGCTCGCCGAGGAAGACCGTTCCGGCGAGCGTCTCGGGCGGGACGACGGCCTTCGCGGCGAACACCCCGAGCCCCATCGCGAGGTCGTAGTGCGGTCCACTCTTGGGCAGGCTGGACGGAGCGAGGTTGATCGTCACCCTGGTGTCGGGCCATGAGGTGCCGGAGTTCACCACGGCGGAGCGCACGCGGTTGCGCGCCTCGCTCACGGTGGCGTCGGCCAGGCCCACGACGACCGTGGCCGACAGGCCGGACGCGATGTCGACCTCCACCTCGACGGGACGGCCGGCGAGTCCGTCGAGGGCGATCGAGTGGACGGCCGCCATCACGCCACCCCAGCGATCCGCTCGACGCGTGGTCCGCCGCTGCGCGGGACCCACACCGTGACCACGTCGATGCGGACGCCGTCGGGGCTGACCTCGTGCACGTCGAGCCAGCGCGAGAGGGACCGCCGCAGCATCGTGATCTTGCGGTCGGAGACCGACTCGAGCGGCGTGCCGTGACTGGCCGTGGTGCGCGTCTTGACCTCGCACACCACGAGCGTGTCGCCGTCGCGCGCCACGATGTCGATCTCGCCGTGCTGGCAGGTCCAGTTCCGGGCGAGGATCACCATGCCCAGGCGGCGCAGGTGGTCGGCGGCGACGCGCTCGCCGTAGGCGCCGAGCGCCTGGTTCCGTGCGTAGGTCATGCGCCGAGCCTTCCGGTCCGGCACGCCTCGGAGAAGGCCCCGCGCGGGGCCTGTGGACGAGCCCGGCGGGGTCCGTCAGGCCTGTGGACGGGCGTCGGCCGCGTCGGCCGCCGCCTCCTCCAGGTAGCGCTCGGAGAGCAGCCGGTACGAGCGCGTGCCGAACGCGGCGAGCGCGAGCGCCACCATGGTCAGCCCCGCGAAGAAGAAGATCAGAGCGATCCCGCGCGCGTCACCCGTGCCGACGAGCCACTCCCACTGGCGGGCGCCCTCCTCGGACTCCAGCAGCGGGATGATCCAGAACTCGGCGAGCGGCGCGACCAGGAAGGCCGTGACGGGAGCCGCAGCCGACTCGAAGGCCTGCGCGAAGCCGAACACCCGGCCCTGACTCGTGAAGGGCACCACGCGCTGGATCACGGTCTGCTCGGCCGCCTCGACCGCCGGCACGATCAGCAGGAACAGCCAGATGCCGGCGATGCACAGCCAGGGCCACTCGCGCAGCGTGAACGTGGCGTTGAGCACGCCCATCGCGACCAGCACCCACAGCATCGTGCGCAACGGGTTCGAGCCGAGTCCCCAGCGCGCGATCACGAGCCCGCCCGCGATGAAGCCCGTCGAGGCGAAGCCGAAGACCAGGCCCCACTCCTCCACCGAGAACAGGGTCAGACCGTACGGGTCCATGAGCGCCATGAAGACGCCCGAGACGAGGTTGTTGAACGTCGTGAGGACGATCAGCGCGAACAGGCCCGGGACCAGCGCGATCGCCGCGAGCGCGCCCCGGACGTCGACCTTCGGCGTCGGCTCGCCGGAGGTCGACGGGTGCGCCTCGGCGATCCGCACGAAGGCCAGGTGCACGACCGTGGCCACCGTGAGGACGTTCGCGATCACCAGCGTCCAGCCCATGCCGAGCTGGCCGATCGCCAGACCGCTGAAGACGCTCGTGACGATGAAGGCGATCCCCTGCACCGTGCCGACCAGGCCGTTCGCGCGATCGCGCCGGTCGGCGGGGATCAGCAGGGTCACCAGGGTGGAGAGCGCGATGTTGCGCATGCTCTCCACGACTGAGCCGAAGAGCACGATGCCGGAGAACAGCCAGAACCACGGGCCGGTCATGTCGACGATCGCCTCGGGACCGACCCAGGCGTAGAGCACGCCCGCCGCGAGGAAGGCCGCCATCGTGACCAGGCTCGAGCCCACCAGGACGTCGCGCTTGCGGTGGCGGTCGACGAGCGTGCCGAAGAGCATCGCGAACAGGGCGAGCATCAACATGTAGGCGCCGCCGACGACACCGGTGGCGAGCACCGAGCGCGTCTCGAGGTAGACCCAGAACGTCAGCGCGAACCACAGGAAGCTCGTCGTCACGTTGGCGACCAGCGTGTTCGTCAGGACGTGGGCGAAGGTCCGCGCCCCGTCGGGAGGCGCGGTGGGATCGGTCGTCATGGGTCGCTCAGGCCGGAGGCAGCTTGACGTCGGAGTCCTGCAGCTCCTCGACGTTGACGTCCTTGAAGGTCAGCACCTTCACGTGCTTGGCGAAGCGCGCGGGGCGGTAGATGTCCCACACCCAGGCGTCGGCCATCGTGACCTCGAAGTAGGCGTCGCCGGACTCGGAGCGGACCTTCACGTCGACGGCGTTGCACAGGTACAGCCGGCGATCGGTCTCGACGACGTACTTGAAGATGCCGACGACGTCGCGGTACTCGCGGTAGAGCGAGAGCTCCATCTCGTTCTCGTACCGCTCGAGATCCTCAGCGCTCATCAGACCACCGCCTCCGTCATCGCCACCGCCACGTCGGGAGCCGGACCGCAGCCCGGCAGGGACCACGAGCGACGGTGGTGCAGCGTGGGACCGTGCTGCGCCAGCGCAGCGATGTGCTCGGGCGCGGAGTAGCCCTTGTTGAGCTCCCAGCCGTACTCGGGGTGCTCGGTGGCCAGCTGCACCATGATCGCGTCGCGCGCGGTCTTGGCCAGGATGCTGGCGGCCGCGACCGCGGCGCACCGCATGTCGGCCTTGATCATCGTGGTGACCGGCGGGACCTCGTCGGCGAGGCCGGGCGGGCCGAACAGCGCAGCCTGCTCCGGGATGCTGAGGTAGTCGTGGTTGCCGTCGAGCAGGACCGCGTCGGGCCGCACGGCCAGCTGGGCGAGGGCCCGGTGACCGGCCAGCCGCATCGCGGCGATGATCCCGTACTCGTCGATCTCGGTGGGGGTCGCGTGACCGACGCCGTGAACGGGCGCCCATCGGCGGATCTTCGGCACCAGCGCCTCGCGGGCTGCCGGGGTGAGCAGCTTGCTGTCGCGCACGCCCTGGGGCGCGGTGCGGGTCTGCTCGGTGACCACGACCATGCCGATCGTGACGGGTCCGGAGAGGGCGCCGCGGCCGACCTCGTCGCTGCAGGCCAGCGCCGTGCGGCCCTCGCGCAGCAGGCGGCGCTCGTGGCGCAGCGACGGCGCGGGGCTCACGGGACCTCGTCGAAGGCGTCGGTCCCGGGGATCGTCCCGAAGCGGTTCAGCGGCCACACCCTCAACCATGCCTTGCCGACCACGTCCTCGTCAGCGATGAAGCCACCTCCGGGCTCGCCGAGGTGCGCGCGCGAGTCGGCCGAGTTGCCCCGGTTGTCGCCCTGCACCCACAGGTAGCCCTTCGGCACCTTCACGTCGAAGGTCTGGTCGGCGTTGACGTCCTGGTCGGCCAGGTAGGGCTCGTCGATCGGCTCGCCGTTGACCGTGGTGCGTCCCTCGGCGTCGCAGCAGACCACCCGGTCGCCGCCCACGCCGATGACGCGCTTGATGAGGTGACCGCCGGACGGGAACAGGCCGACGACCTCGAGGCCGCGCTGCACGACGTTGGCGGACTCGTCGACGTCGCCCCCGAGCCAGTTGCCCGGGTCGCGGAAGACGACGATGTCGCCCCGCTCGGGTCCGCCGCTCCAGTACGACCACTTCTGCACGAGCAGCTTGTCGTTCTTCACCATCGTCGGGACCATCGAGTCCGACGGGATGTAGAAGGCCTGGAAGAAGAAGGTCTTGACGATCAGAGCCAGGACGAGGGCGGTGGCGACGAGGAGGATCGACTCCTGCCACAGCGGCAGCTGGCGTTTCTCCTCAGGCACTCGATGAGCCTACCGGCTGGTCCCGGGCGAACCGCGCATCGGTCGGTCGCGTCACGGGGCCGGAACGTCGTCGAACGCGTCGGTCGGCGCGACCCGCCCGATGCGGTCGAGCGGCCAGATCCGCGCGCCGACCCGGCCCACCACGAGATCGGTGTCCACGAAGCCTCCGCCGGCCTCGTCGAGGCGGGCCCGCGAGTCCTTCGACGCGGCCCGGTTGTCGCCCTGGACCCACAGCCTCTCCCGCGGCACCGTGACCTGGAACGGCTGCGCGACGTTGGCCGCCGGGTCGGCCAGGTAGGGCTCGTCGACCGGCTCGCCGTTGACCATCAGGCGCCCGGCCTCGTCACAGCAGCGGACCTCGTCACCGGCGACGCCCACCACGCGCTTCACGAGGTGCCCGCCCTGCGGGAACAGCCCCACGGCCTGCAGCCCGCGCTGCCACGGGGCAGGCGGCTCGAGGGGCCCGAGCCAGTCGCCCGGGTCGCGGAACACCACCACGTCACCACGCTGCGGCTCGCCCACGCGGTAGGACCACTTCTGCACGGCGATGCGGTCGTCCTTCGCCAGCGTGGGGACCATCGACGACGACGGGATGACGAAGACCTGGAACGCGAAGGTTCGCACCAGCAGCGCCAGCGCCAGGGTGCCGGCGACCAGCACGATCGCGTCGAGCCACCGGGGCAGCCGGCGCCGTCGCGTCCTGGGCTGCTCGGTCACCCGCAGATCGTAGCCCGGAACGGCGACGACCCCGCTCCCTCACGGGAACGGGGTCGTCGAGCGGCGGGAGAGATCAGATCTCGCGCTTCTCCTTGATCTTGGCGGCCTTGCCGCGCAGGTTGCGCAGGTAGTACAGCTTGGCGCGACGGACGTCACCACGGGTGGCGACCTCGATCTTCTCGATCACGGGCGAGTGAACCGGGAACGTGCGCTCGACGCCGACGCCGAAGCTGACCTTGCGGACGGTGAAGGTCCGGCCGATGCCCGAGCCCTGCACCTTGATGCAGACGCCCTGGAACAGCTGCACACGCGAGCGGTTGCCCTCGACGATGTTGACGTGGACCTTCAGGGTGTCGCCCGCGCGGAAGTCGGGGACGTCGTCGCGCTTGCTCTGCGCTGCGATCTGGTCGATGACGTTCGTCATGATCTCTCCTCGCCGGTGCCACAAGTCACCTGCGGATGTCGTGTTGCCGAAAAGTTGGGTGTGGTGCGCCGTGGGGACTCCCTCATGGCAGAGCCGTCCGGCACCAGCAGTCCATGATGCCACAGCGCCCCGCCCCCGAGGAAATCGGGGACGGGGCGCCGCGGTGCAGCAGAGGGTGCTCAGTCGAACTTGTACGCGGCGCCGCCGTGCAGGACGTTGTCCAGGCCGGCGACCTCCTCGTCCTCGGTGACGCGGAAGCCGATCGTGGCGTCGATCGCCTTGCCGAGGCCGAAGGCCACCGCGAAGGAGAAGACCGCGACGAACACCGACGGGATGATCTGCGCGATCAGCTGGTCGAAGTCGCCGCCCGTGAACAGGCCCGTGTCGGTGGCGAAGAAGCCCAGGTACAGGCAGCCGATGAAGCCGGCGACCAGGTGCAGGCCCACCACGTCGAGCGAGTCGTCGTAGCCGAGCTTGTACTTGAGGTCGATCGCGAAGCAGCAGACCGCGCCGGCCAGCAGGCCGAGGACGATCGCCCAGAACGGCGTCAGGTTGGCCGCGGCCGGGGTGATGGCGACCAGGCCGGCGACGATGCCCGAGGCGGCGCCGACGGCGGTCGGCTTCCCGTCCTTGAAGTGCTCGACGACGATGTAGCCCAGGACGCCCGCCGCGGGAGCGGCGATCGTGTTGAGGAAGATGATCGCAGCGGTGTTGACGTCGACCGCGGCACCGGTGTTGAAGCCGAACCAGCCGAACCACAGGATCGCGGCGCCGATGAGCACGAGCGGGACGTTGTGCGGCTCGGCGGACTCCTTGGCAAAGCCGACGGTGCGCTTGCCGAGCACGAGCGCCAGGGCGAAGGCCGCGGCACCGGCGCTGATGTGGACGACCGTGCCTCCGGCCCAGTCGATCGGGACCGCGTCACCGATCTCGAGGGTGCCGATCCAACCCGTCAGGCCCTCGTCGTCGAAGCCCCACACCCAGCCCTGGGAGGGGAAGTAGACGATCGTGGCCCACAGGCCCGCGAACAGCATCCAGGGGAAGAAGCGCGCACGGTCGGCGACGGCGCCGGAGATCAGGGCGGTCGTGATGACGGCGAACGTCGAACCGAACGCGACGCCGGCCAGGCCGGACGCACCGTCACCGGTCGCCAGGTCCTGCAGGGCGAAGTCCGAGAACGGGTTGGCCAGCCAGCCGTCGATGAGGTCGGCCGAGCCGGCCGAGCCCATGTTGTAGCCGTAGAGGATCCACAGCACGAAGACCAGGCCCATCGCGCCGAAGCTCAGCATCATCATCGAGATGACGCTCTGGGCCTTGACGAGTCCGCCGTAGAAGAACGCCAGTCCGGGCGTCATGAAGAGAACAAGGGCCGCGCAGATCAGCAGCCAGATGGTCCCGGGTTCCATATCAACCTCTTTGCAGTAGGTAACACGTGAGCAGCGGCCGGAGCTCCCTTGCCGCGGCGCTGCACCGATCCTGCTGCGGCCCGATTACGCGGGGCCTCCAGCGTCGTTACGAGCGTGTTACTCGCCGAGATCGCGTGTTAAATCGGGACGACGCTGCTCGGTGCGCAGGCGGGACTGGTCCCTGCGCCAGGCGGCGATGCGTCCGTGGTCCCCCGACAGCAGGATCGGCGGGACGTCCAGACCGCGCCACGTGGCGGGCTTGGTGTAGACGGGGTACTCGAGGAGGCCGTCGGCGTGCGACTCCTCCGTGAGCGACTCGGGGTTGCCCATGAAGCCGGGCAGCAGGCGCACGACGGCCTCGATGATGGCGAGCGCGGCGACCTCTCCCCCATTGACGACGAAGTCGCCCAGGGAGATCTCGCGGACGTCCCAGCGGGTGGCGGCGTGGTCGAGGACACGTTGGTCGATGCCCTCGTAGCGCCCGCACGCGAACACCAGCTGCTCGGCCGTGGAGAGGCGGACCGCCTCGGCGTGGGTGAAGGGCGCGCCCGACGGCGTGGGCACGACGACGACGGCCCGATCGGTGGCGACGGCGTCGAGCGCCTCGCCCCACGGCTCGGGCTTCATCACCATGCCGGCGCCACCGCCGTACGGCGTGTCGTCCACCGTGCGGTGACGGTCGTGGGCCCAGTCGCGCAGGTCGTGCGCGTGGAAGTCGACCAGTCCGGCGCGGCGGGCCTTGCCCGGCAGGGACAGGTCGAGCGGCGCGAAGTAGTCGGGGAAGATCGAGAGGGCGTCGATGCGCACTAGCGCACCTCGTCGGCTTCCTCGGGGTTCAGCAGGCCCGGACGGTCGACGACCGTGACCGTGCCGGCGTCGAGGTCGACCTCGGGCACGAGGGCCTCGACGAAGGGCACCTGGACGCGGCGGCCGTCGACCTCGACCAGCAGGGTGTCGTGCGCCGGCAGGTGGAGCACGTCGAGCACGCGCCCGCGCGATGCTCCGTCGACCTGCACCGCCAGTCCGATCAGCTGGTGGTCGTAGAACGCGTCGTCGTCCTCGGGGACCTCGTCGGGGTCGATCTCGACCTCGAGCAGGGCGCCGTGCAGCTGCTCGGCCGCTGTGCGGTCGGGGACCTCGGCGAACGTCACGAGCAGCTTGCCCGAGTGGGGACGGCTGACGGTGATCGTCAGCTCCCGGTCACGACACAGGACCGACGAGCCCACGGCGAAACGCCGTTCGGGCTCGTCGGTCCTGGTCTCGACGGCGAGGTCGCCACGGATGCCGTGGGCACGGCCGATCCGGCCGACGACGACGCGCATGCTGGAGCTCAGCGGCGCCGGTCGACGTCCACGAAGTCGATCCGCGCGCCGTCGGCACCGGCGATGGCCGATGCGACGGTGCGGATCGCCGTGGCCGTGCGACCCTGGCGACCGATGACCTTGCCGAGGTCGCTCGGGTTCACGCGCACCTCGAACAGCTCGCCGCGGCGGGTCTGCTTCGCGCGGACCGTCACCTCGTCAGGGTTGTCGACGATGCCGGCGACGAGGTGCTCGACGACCTCCTGCATGGGAGCGGACACGATCAGGCCTCGTCGGCCTTCGCGTCGTCGGCCGGGGTCTCCTCGGCCTTCGGCTCCTCGGCCGGGGTCTCCTCGGCCTTCGGCTCGTCCTCGGACTTCGCCTCGGCCTTCTTGGCCTTGGTGGTGGCCGACTTCTTGGGCTCGGCGTGCAGGTCCTTCAGGGCGGCGTCGAACAGCGCGGCCTTGTCGGCCTTCGGCTCGGGCTGCTTGAGCGTGGACTCGCCACCGATGTCGCCGGTGAGCTTGAGGATCGCCGCGACGGCCTCGGTCGGCTGCGCGCCGACGCCGAGCCAGTACTGGGCGCGATCGGAGTCGACGTTGATGGTCGACGGATCGGTCTTCGGGTTGTACGTGCCGATCTCCTCGATCACGCGACCGTCACGCTTGGTGCGGCTGTCGGCGACGACGATGCGGTAGAACGGCGTGCGGATCTTGCCCATCCGCTTGAGGCGAATCTTGACTGCCACGAGTGTGGTGTCTCCTTGTGAAATCGAACTGTGGTGACGGCGACCCGGCGTGTGGGGCAGGCCCGGTCTTCATCGAGGGCCGGGCTCGGCGGGAGAGAGGGCCGCACCGATTCCGGACGCAAGCGCCCATTCTGCCAGAACGAGCAGCCGCGTTCCAATCCGCCTCGCTCCCCTGGACTCAGCGGCGCGCGAGCCCCACGATGTGGTCGATGACCTCGTCCAGCGTGAGGTCCGTGCCGTCCACGACGACGGCGTCGTCGGCCTGCGCCAGCGGGGACGCGGCGCGGTTGGAGTCGATAGCGTCGCGACGGGCCAGCGCCTCACGCATCGCCTCCGCGTCCTCCACACCGAGCTCGAGCGCACGGCGCTTCGCGCGGGCGACCGGGTCGGCGACGAGGTAGATCTTCAGGGTCGCGTCGGGCGCCACCACGGTGCCGATGTCGCGTCCCTCCACCACGATGCCGCCGGTGGCCCCGGCGATCGCCTGGCGCTGCAGCGACACGAGCTGCTCGCGGACCTGCGGGACGGTGGCGACCGGGCTCACGGCGGCAGTGACGGCGTCGCCGCGGATCGGCTCGGAGACATCGATGCCGTCGGCGGCGATCGTGGGTGCCTCGGGATCGGTGCCCGAGGTCAGCACGACCTCCCGGGCGGCCGCGGCGACCGCCGCGGGGTCGTGCACGTCGACGCCCCGCTCGAGCAGCGCCCACGTCATCGCGCGGTACATCGCGCCGGTGTCGAGGTAGGCGTAGCCCAGCCGTGAGGCCACCCCACGGGAGGTACTCGACTTGCCGGACCCGGAGGGTCCGTCGATGGCGATGACGTCGGTCATTGGTCTCCTCAGCGGAAGGCGGCCCAGCCGCGTTCGATCAGGGCGGTGTGCAGGTCCTCGGCGGCGCCGGCCTGCACCACGACCTCGACGACGCCGACGAGGCGGCCGAGCTCGTGGTCGATGCGCATGTCCTCGATGTTGATGCCCGCGTCGCCGATGTCGGCGAAGAGTCGCGAGAGCTCGCCCGGGGTGTCGTCGATCGAGACGAAGACGCCGGCGAGCGCGATCGGGTGGGCGCCGTGCTTGCCCGGCACCCGGGCGACCCCGGCCCGCCCGCGGTCGAGGTGCTCCCCCACCGAGCCGTCGGCGGTGCGAACGGCGGCGCGCAGGTCGTCGAGGCGGACGGCGAGGTCGTCGAGGATCGCGCCGACCTGGCCCGCGTTGCTGCCGATGATGTCGACCCAGAGGCCCCGGTCGCTGCCGGCGATGCGGATGACGTCGCGCAGTCCCTGACCGGCGAGCAGGAGGTCATCGCCCTCGGCCTCGGTGAGCAGGCCCGCGGTCAGGGCGGAGACGAGGTGGGGCACGTGCGAGACGAGGGCGACCGCGCGGTCGTGGGAGGCCGCGTCCATCCGCCGCACGACCGAGCCGAGCGCCGTGGCGACCCGTTCGACGACCGCGACGGCCTCGGGGTCGGTGCCCTCGGTGGGGACGACGGCCCAGGCACGACCCTCGAACAGCAGGCCGGAGCCGGCCATCGGGCCCGAGCGCTCCTTGCCAGCCATGGGGTGGCCGCCGACGAATCGCGGGTCGGTGACGCCCGCGCAGACGTGGGTCTTGACGCTGGCGACGTCGGTGACCACGGCCGACGGGAACTCCTCGAGCGCCGCCAGAGCGGTCTCGACGACCGCGGCGGGAGGCACGGCGACCACGACGAGGGCCGGATCCTGCACCGGATCGGGCGTGCCGGCGCCCAGCGAGGCGGCCAGCTCGACGTTCGCGGGTCGCGCGTCGCGCAGGTGCACCCGGACGCCGAGATCGCTCAGACCGAGCGCGACCGAGGTGCCGATCAGGCCGCAGCCGATGACCAGAACCGGTCCGGGCACGACGGGTTCGGGCAGATCGGCACTCATGCCTCCACGCTATCGAAGAGCGCTCCGAGCTCGTCGCGCGACAGGTCGCGCATCGCGCCCACGCGCAGGTCGCCCAGCCGCAGCGGCCCGAACGCCGTGCGCGTGAGCTCCACGACGGGGTGGCCGACGGCGTCGAGCAGGCGCCGGACGATGCGGTTCTTGCCGCTGTGCAGGTCGAGCTCGACGAGGCTGCGGCCGCGGCTGCGGTCGCGCACCACGAAGCGGTCGACGGCCGTGACGCCGTCCTCCAGCTCCACACCCGCGAGCAGCCGTCGACCGATCGAGGCCGCGACGTTGCCGTCGACGAGGGCGACGTAGGTCTTGGTGACCTCGAACGAAGGATGCGCCAGCTGGTGCGCCAGGTCGCCGTCGTTGGTCAGGATCAGCAGGCCCGAGGTGTCGGTGTCGAGCCGGCCCACGTGGAACAGCCGGTCGGTGCGATCGGCCAGCAGACCGGACAGGTCGGGTCGGCCCTGCTCGTCGGCCATCGAGCTGACGATGCCCCGCGGCTTGTTGAGGATCACGTAGGCGTGCTCGGACGGCGGCGGGATGCGCACGCCGTCGACGCGCACGACATCGGTGGTGGGGTCGACGCGGGCGCCGAGCTGCGTGACGACCTCGCCGTTGACCTCGACGCGGCCCGTGGCCATCAGCTCCTCGCTGCGCCGACGGCTGGCGACGCCGGCCTGGGCCAGCACCTTCTGCAGACGGATCGGCTCAGCCACCGACGCCTCCCGGGGTCTCGGAGGTCTCCACGGAGGGAGCGTCCTCGGCGGGCACGGCCTCGCGCTCGGCGGTCTGCTGCGCCACGCGCTCCAGCTCGCCGTCGAGGTCCTCCAGGTCGGGCAGCATCGGCGCGAGCTCGGGCAGCTCGTCCAGCCCGCTCAGCCCCATCCGCTCGAGGAAGTAGTTCGTCGTCCCGTAGAGGATCGCGCCGGACTCGGCGTCGTTGCCCAGCTCGACGATCAGACCGCGCGTCACCAGCGTGCGGACCACGCCGTCGACGTTGACGCCACGGATCGCCGAGATCCGCGAGCGGCTGATCGGCTGGCGGTACGCGACGACCGCGAGGGTCTCCAGCGCCGCCTGGCTCAGCTTGGCCTGCTGGCCCTCCAGCACGAACGCCGAGACGACGTCGGCGAACTCCTCACGGCTGTAGAAGCGCCAGCCGCCGGCCAGCTCGCGCAGCTCGAAGCCGCGCCCCTGCTCGGCGTACTCGGCGGCGAGCCCGCGCAGCGCCTGCTCGACATCGGCGGGCGGGTGGCCGACGGCCTGCGCGAGCACGAGGTGGTCGAGCGGCTCGTCGGCGATCATCAGCACGGCCTCGAGGGCGGGGCGCAGCTCGACCGGCGGGCGCCCGTCGGTCACGCTCTCCTCCGTCACACCCTGCTCGGGCACCTCGGCGGGCACGTGGTCGTCAGTCTCGGTCATCGTCACTTCCGGTCGTCGGGGCCGGCGGGACCTCGGGGTCCCCGGCGTCGCCCTCCTCGGGCAGGGTCGGCTCGTCGAACTCGTCGCCCACGTCGATGTCGCCGTCGTCGGTGCCGGTCCAGCGCACGGTCAGCTCGCCCAGCGGCACGGCCTGCTCGAACGACAGCATCCCCTCACGGAACAGCTCCAGCAGCGAGAGGAAGCGCGCGACCTTGGTCTGGCCGTCCGGCGCGTCCGCGACGATCGCGCGGAACGTCAGCGAGCGCTCGCGCCGGAGCCGGTCGACGACGAGGTGGGCCTGCTCGCGCACGCTGACCGCCGGGGCGTGCAGGTGCGCCAGTGACACGAGCGGCGGCGCCTTCGGCGCGAGGGCGGCGGCGGCCAGCTCGGCGAGGTCCTGCGGGGTCGCGCGGATCTCCACCTCGGGCAGCAGCGTCGCGAAGCGTGGCTCGAGCGTGACGGCGCGTGGGTGACGCAGCAGCTGGTTCTCGAAGCGCTCCTGGAGGATCGCCGCCACGGCCTTGAACGCGCGGTACTGCATGAGACGGGCGAACAACAGGTCGCGGGCCTCCAGCAGGGCGAGGTCCTCCTCGTCCTCGACCTCGGCCTGCGGCAGCAGTCGCGCGGTCTTCAGGTCGAGCAGGGTGGCCGCGATCAGCAGGAAGTGCGTGGTCTGCTCGAGGTCGTCCTCGAGCTCGCGCGTGTACGCGATGAAGTCCGACGTGACCACCGAGAGCGCGACCTCGGTGATGTCGAGCTGGTGCTTGGAGATCAGCTGCAGCAGCAGGTCGAACGGCCCCTCGAAGTTGCCGAGCGAGACCGAGAAGCCCGTCTCGGACGCCTGCGCGGGTGCCGGATCCGTCACGGACACCGCGGCGCTCATTCCTCGCCGAGCCGGCGGGCGAGCTCGCTGTCGGCCCCACGGGTCTCGAGGTCGGCGAGCGCACCGGCGATCGCGGCGCGCACGAGGCGACCGCGGTCGACCTTGCGACCCAGCACCGAGCGCAGCTCGAGGCGCGCCTGCTCGATGGCGAGCAGCTCGTCGCTGGTGAGGTAGACGGTCATCTTCTCGTCGTGCTTGACCCGGCCGCTGCCGGACGGCGGCACGGCAGGCGTCTCCTCGGATCGGGGCCCACTGGGTGCGGTCGGCCGGAAGAGCTCGTCCGCACCGGGCAGGTTCACGCGTCGGGACACCGCTGCAGCACTTCCCTCGCCAGCTGGCGGTAGGCCTCGGCACCCGGCGACGTGGACGCGTACTCGGTGATCGGCTCGCCGGCGACCGTGGAGTCGGAGAACTTCACGGTGCGGCGGATGACGGTGTGGAACACGGCGTCGCCCCAGCCGTCGACCAGCGTCTGCAGGACCTCGCGACCGTGCAGGGTGCGGCTGTCGAACATCGTGCCCAGCAGACCGATGACGCGCAGGTCGAAGTTGGTGCGGTCACGCACCTTCTCGATGGTCTCGTTGAGCAGCGCCACGCCGCGCAGCGCGAAGTACTCGCACTCCAGCGGCACGATGACGCCGTCGGAGGCCGTGAGGGCGTTGACGGTGAGCAGGCCCAGCGAGGGCTGGCAGTCGATGAGGATGACGTCGTAGTCGTGGCGCACGTCGCGCAGGGTGCGCGCGAGCACCTGCTCGCGGCCCACCTCGGTGACGAGACGCATCTCGGCCGCCGACAGGTCGATGTTGGCCGGGACGAGGTCGAGGTTGTCGACCGACGTGCCGAGGATGATCTCCTTCATCGAGAGCTCGCGGTCCATCAGCACGTGGTAGATGCTCTGCTCGATCTCGTGGGCGTTGTAGCCCAGTCCGACGGTCATCGAGCCCTGCGGATCGAAGTCGACCAGCAGCACGCGACGGCCGGTCTCGGCCAGCGCGGCGCCGAGGTTGATCGTGGTCGTGGTCTTGCCGACGCCGCCCTTCTGGTTGCACATCGAGATGACGACGGCGGGGCCCTGCGTGGTGCGCGGTCCGGGCTCGGGGAGGTCGGGCATCGGGCGACCGGTGGGTCCGAGATCCGTGCTGGGCATGTCGGCCACTGTACCGCTCACCGCAGTGCCCGGGGATGGGACGCCGCGTACGTCTCGCGCAACTTGTCGATCGTCACGAGGGTGTAGATCTGGGTGGTCGTCACCGACGCGTGGCCCAGCAGTTCCTGCACCACGCGAACGTCCGCACCGCCGTCGAGCAGGTGCGTGGCGAACGAGTGACGCAGGGTGTGCGGCGACACGTCGGCGTCGATCCCGGCGCGTCGCGCGGTCTTCGTCAGCACCGTCCACGCGCTCTGCCGCGACAGCCTGCCGCCGCGCGCGTTGAGGAACACGGCGGGCCCGCTGCCGGCGGTCGCGGTGAGGTGCGGACGCGCCTTCGTGAGGTACGTCTCGAGGGCGTCGCGCGCGAAGGACCCGAGCGGCACGATGCGCTGCTTGGAGCCCTTGCCGGTGAGCAGCACGGACGACTGCTCGAGGTCCACGTCGTCCACGTCGAGACCGACGGCCTCGGAGATGCGCGCGCCGGTGCCGTAGAGGATCTCCAGCAGCGCACGGTCGCGCATCGACAGGGCGGTGCCGGGCTCCCCCGCCGCCGTCAGCAGCGCCTCGACGTCCTCCAGCGGCAGCGCCTTCGGCAGCCGGGACGCGGGCCTGGGCGGCCGCACGGCGGCCGTCACGTCGTTGGCGACGATCTGCTCGCGCAGGCAGAAGCGGTGGAAGCCGCGGACCGCGACGACCGTGCGCGCGACGCTCGACGTGCCGAGCGCGGGATGGTCCTCGTCGCCCTCGCGCAGTGCGGCGGCGAACGCCGTGACGTGGTCCTCGGCGATGTCCGCGGGCTCCGTGACGCCGGCGCCCGTCAGGAACTCGGTGTAGCGACGCAGGTCGCGGCGATACGAGGCCAGCGTGTTCTCGGCGAGGCCGCGCTCCACCGCGAGGTGGGACAGGTACTCGGCCACGACCCGCTCGACCGCACCGCCGTCGGTCACGCCCGTGCCACCGCCAGGATCGCCACGACGGTCTTGGCGTCGAAGATGCGACCGTCGAGGCAGGCTGCCACGGCCTCGTCGAGGTCGACCCACCAGTGCGCCATGTCGGCCTCCTCGGCCTCGCGCTCGGTGCGCTCGGCCTCGGCGACCGGCACCAGCTCCGAGGCGTGGAACAGGGTGATCGTCTCGGTGGAGTAGCCCACCGTGGGGGCGATCCGCATCAGCTCGCGCCACGTGCCGGCGACCAGGTCGGTCTCCTCCGCCAGTTCGCGGGCCGCGGTCTGCTGCGGCTCCTCCCCCTCGACGTCCATCAGCCCCGCGGGGATCTCGAGCATGCGCCGGCCCATCGGGTGACGGTACTGCTCGACGAGCAGGATGCGACCGTCCTCGTCGACCGCGGCCACGCCCACGGCACGCCGCGGCCGCACCACGACGCGCGGATGCGTCGAGCCGTCCGGCGCCTCGATGGTGTCGACCGTCAGCGTCAGGTACGGGTTCTGGAACCCGACCTCGGACCCCACCTGCGGCCACGTGCCGTCTCCGGCCTCGACCGGTGCGGCGATCCGCCCCGGCAGCCGCGGGTGCGAGGTCACGATTCCTCGACGGGCAGCCGCATCTCCAGCTTGCGCTTGAGCGAGGCCGCGATGAGGCCCGAGAACAGCGGGTGCGAGCGCGTGGGACGCGAGCGCAGCTCGGGGTGCGCCTGGGTGGCCACGTAGAACGGGTGCACCTCGCGGGGCAGCTCGACGAACTCGACCAGGGTCGAGTCCGGCGACGTGCCCGAGAACACCAGGCCGGCCTTCTCCAGGTCGTCGCGGTAGGCGTTGTTGACCTCGTAGCGGTGGCGGTGACGCTCGTCGACCTTGTCCGAGCCGTAGAGCTCGCGGACGATGCTGCCGGCCTTGAGGCTGGCCGGGTACAGGCCCAGGCGCATCGTGCCGCCCAGGTCGCCCGCACCCTCGACGAACTCGTGCTGCTCGGCCATCGTGGCGATGACCGGGTGCTCGGTGGCGGGGTCGAACTCCGACGAGCTCGCGTCCTCGATGCCCAGTTCGGTGCGGGCGTACTCGATCACCATGCACTGCAGGCCCAGGCACAGGCCCAGAACGGGGATCTGCTGCTTGCGCGCGTAGGACAGCGCGCCGAGCTTGCCCTCGATGCCGCGGATGCCGAATCCGCCGGGCACGCAGATGCCGTCGACGTCGCCGAGCTGCTCGGCGGCCCCGGCCTCGGTGGCGCAGTCGTCCGACGGCACCCAGCGCAGGCGCACCTTGGCGTCGTTCGCGAAGCCGCCGGCGCGCAGGGCCTCGGCGACCGAGAGGTAGGCGTCGGGCAGGTCGATGTACTTGCCGACCAGCGCGATCGTGACCTCCTCCTCGGAGTGGTGCACACGGCGCAGCAGCGCGTCCCACTCGTTCCAGTCGACGTCGCGGAACGGCAGGTCGAGACGGCGCACGACGTAGGCGTCGAGGCCCTCGGAGTGCAGAACCTTCGGGATGTCGTAGATGGACGGCGAGTCGACCGCCGTGACGACGGCGTCCTCGTCCACGTCGCACATGAGCGAGATCTTGCGCTTCACGCCCGCGGGCACGGGACGGTCGGACCGGCAGACGATCGCGTCGGGCTGGATGCCGATCGAGCGCAGCGCGGCGACCGAGTGCTGCGTGGGCTTGGTCTTGAGCTCGCCCGAGGGACCGATGAACGGGATCAGCGAGACGTGCAGGAAGAAGACGTTGGAGCGGCCCACCTCCTGGCGGACCTGGCGCGCGGACTCCAGGAACGGCTGGCTCTCGATGTCACCCACCGTGCCGCCGATCTCGTGGATCACCACGTCGACGTCGGGGCCGCCCATCGACAGCATCCGGTCCTTGATCTCGTTCGTGATGTGCGGGATGACCTGCACGGTGTCGCCGAGGTAGTCGCCGCGGCGCTCGCGGGCGATGACGTCGGAGTAGACCTGACCGGTCGTGACGTTGGCTCGGCCGACGAGGTCCTCGTCGAGGAAGCGCTCGTAGTGGCCGATGTCGAGGTCGGTCTCGGCGCCGTCGTCCGTCACGAAGACCTCACCGTGCTGGAACGGGTTCATCGTGCCCGGGTCGACGTTGAGGTACGGATCGAGCTTCTGCATCGTGACGCGCAGGCCGCGTGACTTGAGCAGACGCCCCAGGCTGGAGGCGGTCAGGCCTTTGCCGAGGGAGGACACGACTCCACCGGTGACGAATACGTGCTTGGTGACGGCGTTAGTTGCCAACATGACTCCCGTGGGTCCGGTTCGGATGCGGAACCGGGCGGTGCCTGCGGCAACGTCCGGGGGTGGAGGAACCGCCTCGGGGGCTGGGTTCGACTCTGGGTTCCACGGAACTCCAGCCTACCATCGCCGACCGAGGCCCGGGACCATCCGCGCCGAACGCCACGGTCCCGAGACCCTGATCCTGCCTCAGTTCGGAACGGGCCCGTCGGCCGCCCGTGACGTGCCCCACGCACCCGACTGGCCGGCGGCCTCGCGCACGAGTCCGAGCACCGAGGCGACGCGGCCGGTGCCCGTGTCGGTGACGTCGATCGTCGAGACGTTGGCAGCGGCGTCGCTGCCGCGGACGGCGTTCACGACGCCGTTCTCGCCCGAGGAGACCGGCCCGACGACCGCCACGCCCTGGCTGCCGGCGTCGAGGCCGGCGACCATGCTGGACACGACCGTGCCCTCTCCCCCGGACGACGATCCGGCGGGTCCGGACACCACGAGCGCCAGCTGGGCCGAGACCTCGGGGTCCTGCTCGACGGCGAGCAGGTCGCCCTCGGTGAACGCCGAGCGGATCGTGCGGGCGGTCTCGTCCAGGGAGCCGTCGCCCTTCGTCAGGTAGCCGCGTGCGATCGCCGCGCCGACCTTGCCGTAGTCGGTCGCCTCGGAGGCGGCGTCCGGGTCGGACTGGGCCGCGACGCCCTCGGCGAACTGGCGGTTGGCCGGCGACAGCAGCTTGCTGGTGAGCTCGACCTGGCCCGTCACGCGGGCGCCCGCGGTGGTGAGGTTCTCGATGAGCGAGTCGATCTCGTTGTCGCGCGCGCCGGGCGTGGTGAGCAGCAGCACCGTGCGGTTCTTGAGCTTGTCGCGCAGCTGGCCCGGAGCCGTCATCGACGCGTAGCCCGCGTCGAAGCCGGCCAGCGCAGGGCTGATCTCGGCGGTGTCGGACGAGGTCGTCGTCGTGGCGGCGTCGCTCTCGTCGAGCAGCCCCGCCCCGACCGCGATGCCGGCGGCGAGCGCGAGCAGCACGGCCGCGAGGGAGATGACGTGGTAGCGCAGGTTGATCACGAGACGAGTCCTTCGGTCCAGGAGGAGACACAATCGGTCACGGGCGAGAGCCACTCATGACCGAGAGGGGTGGTGGCCACGGCCGCCACGACGGCGATGACGCCGGCCAGCAGGAGCAGCAGCGGGACGAACCAGCTCAGCCGCTGGCGCGCGAACCACGCCACGGACTGGGCGTCGACGACGCGCGAGCCGGCGCGGAGCCGGGCGATGAACGTGCCGGCCGCGTCGGCGGTGTCGCCGTCGACGATGTCGACGAGGCGCGAGGGCCCGCCGACCTGCACGATGACTGCGGCCTCGTTCTGGTCGGCGAGCAGCAGGGCGAGGTTCTCGGGCGTCCCCGCCGCGGTGAAGACCACCGGCTGACGGCCGTGGGCCTCGAACTGCTCGGGACGGTCGAGCCGGCCCGAGGCCGACACGATGACGACCTCGCCCGAGCGCTCGATCATGCGGCCGGAGAGCTCGTCACCGCGCCCGACCAGCAGGTGCGGCCGCAGGCCCGCATCGATGAGCAGCCCGGCGCCGTCGCCGACGCCGATCAGCACGGGGTCGTGGTCGCGGACGAACGAGCGGATCGACTTGAGGTCCTTCGCCGCGTCGGGACCGTCGGTGACGACGACCACGGGGCGACCCTTGATCGGGGTGGAGACCTCGGGGATGCCGGCACCCTCGAGGAGCATCGCGCGGTCGCGGCGCAGCGTGTCGGCCGCGTTGGTGACGATCGAGTCGAGCTGGCTGGACAGCCCCGAGGACGCCTCGTCCAGCTGGTCGCGGACCCGCGACTCGGTCATCTCGACGCCGGTGGCCACGGTGGTCTCACCGAGGTGGACGGCGCCTTCGTCCACACGCACGACGTCGCCGCTGCGGAGCGTCTGCCAGACGACCTCCCCCACGCGGTCGACGAGCGGGATGCCCGCGGCGGCCAGCACCTGCGGGCCGAGGTTCGGGTAGCGACCCGACGAGGACGAGGACACGTTGAGGACGGCGGCGACGCCGCGCTCGACCAGCGACTGGGCCGTGTCGGCGCCGAGGTCGGCCACGTCGATGACGACGACGTCTCCCGAGCGCACCGAGGACAGGTCGGCGGCATTGCGGCACAGCCGCGCCGGGCCGACCACGCCGGGACCGTCGGGAAGGGCGCGCTTGCTGCGCTTCAAGATGGGCATGATGCCCTCCATGCAACCCGCGTTCCATGAGAGTTCACACCCGACACGCCGATCCGGGCCTCGAAAGTGACGTGACCCTCAGGCAGTGCGGGCGAGCTCGAGCAGCTCCCGGGCGTGCTCCTGCGCCGCGGCCGAGTCGTCCAGCCCGGCAAGCATCCGCGCCAGCTCGTCCACCCGGGAGTCGTGCTCCAGGCGCAGCACGCTGCTGCTGGTGACCGTGCCGTCGTCGGACTTGCTCACCACGAAGTGGGAGTCGGCGAAGGCGGCCACCTGCGGCAGGTGGGTCACCGCGATGACCTGGGCGTGCTGCGCGAGGCGGGCGAGGCGGCGGCCGACCTCGACGGCCGTGCGGCCGCCGATGCCGGCGTCCACCTCGTCGAACACGAGCGTGGGCACCGGGTCGCGACCCGCGAGCACGACCTCGATCGCGAGCATGAGGCGCGACAGCTCGCCGCCGCTCGCGGCGCGGGCGAGGGGGCGCGGCTCGGCGCCGCTGTTGGCCGCGAACCAGATCTCGACGTCGTCCGCACCGTGCGGTCCGGGTTCGCCTGGCAGGACGCGGACCTCGAGTCGCGCCGATGGCAGGGCGAGGTCGGCGAGCTCGCGGCCGACCTCCTCCGCCAGCTGCTCGGCAGCGCGGGTGCGGGCCTGCGTGAGCCGGCCGGCGAGCTCCACCACCCGATCGCGCGCGGCGTCGGCCTCGGTCTCGAGTCGTTCGATCGCGGTGTCGTCGAGGTCGAGCTCGAGCACCTCGGCGCGGGCCCGGTCCGCCCAGGCGATGACGTCGTCGAGGCCCGGACCGTACCGACGCTGCAGCGCGGTGAGCGACGCGCGTCGCTCCTGCACGGTGGCCAGGCCGGCGGGGTCGAGGTCCACGTCGGCGGCGTAGGCAGCCAGCTCGGACGCGATGTCGGTGAGGTCGATCGCGGCGCGGCGCAGCCGCTCGGCAAGCGCCTCGAGCCGAGGGTCGTTCCCGGCGACGGGGTCGACGACGGACTTCGCGGCGGCGAGCGCGGCAGCGGCGGAGTGCTCGTCCTCGGACAGGGCGACGGACGCACCGGCAGCGGCCGCCGCGAGCGCCTCGGCGTGCGCGAGCCGGTTCTCGCGCTGCACGAGCTCCTCGTCCTCGCCGGGCTGCGGGTCGACCGCGTCGATCTCGTCGAGGCCGTGGCGCAGCAGGTCGAGGCGCTGCAGGCGCTCCCCCGCGTGCGTTCGCAGGTCGTGCAGGCGCGCCTTCAGCTCGCGGAGGCGCTCGTAGTCGGGCTGGTACTGCGCGAGCAAGTCGGACACCTCGGACCCGGCGTACCGGTCGAGGGCGCCGCGCTGCTCCTGTGGCCGCACGAGTCGCTGCTGGTCGGACTGACCGTGCACCGCGACGAGCGAGTCCGCGAGCCGCGACAGGAGTCCGGCCGGCACGGTCGACCCGCCCGCGAGGGCGCGGCTGCGGCCCTGGCTCGTGAGCACGCGGGCCAGCACGAGGTCGTCGTCGACCTGGCCCCCGGCCTCCTCGACGAGCGCGGCGACCTCGGGCGTCGCGACGACGGAGGCCTCGATGCGGGCGCGGTCGGCTCCACGACGGACGAGAGCGGAGTCGGCACGCTCGCCACGCAGCAGTCCGAGCGCCGTCACGACCATCGTCTTGCCGGCGCCGGTCTCACCCGTGATCACGGTGAAGCCGGGGCCCAGGTCGAGCTCGGCCTCCTCGATGACGCCCAGGGACGCCAGCCGCAGCGACTGCCACATCAGCGCTCTCCCGCGGCTCGTCGGGAGGCCTCGGAGGACCCGCGCCACCCCGAGACCGGGAGCTCGAACTTGCGCACGAGGCGGTCGGCGAACGAGGCCGGGTGCACGCGCGCGAGCCGCACCGTCTCGACGCCGCGGCGGACCTCGACGCGCGCGCCGATCGGCAGGTCGGACGCGCGACGGCCGTCGCACCAGAGCACGCCGGTGGCGGACTGTCCCACGACCTCCACCGCGAGGGTGGACTCCGGCGACACGACCATGGGCCGCGCGAAGAGGGCGTGCGCGCTGATCGGGACCATGAGCAGCGCCGACACCTCGGGCCACACCACGGGACCGCCAGCGCTGAAGTTGTAGGCGGTCGAGCCGGTCGGCGTCGCGCAGACGACACCGTCGCAGCCCATCCGTGAGACGGGACGCCCGTCGATCTCGACGACGACCTCGAGCATGCGCTCGCGGGACGCCTTCTCGACCGAGGCCTCGTTGAGAGCCCAGTTGGTGGCGACGACCTCTCCGTCCTGCAGGACCAGGACGTCGACGGTGAGGCGCTCCTCCACGGTGAGGTCGCCGGCGATGACACGCTGGGCGACCTCGGCGAGGTCCTCCTCGTCCGCCTCGGCGAGGAACCCGACGTGACCCAGGTTGACGCCCAGCAGCGGGGTGCCGGTGCCGCGGCACAGCTCGGCCGCGCGCAGGATCGTGCCGTCACCGCCGAACACCACGGTCAGCTCGCAGTCCTGGGCGGCACCGGACGCGGCGGGAACGACCGCCAGGTCGACCGCGCCGGCCGCCTCCAGGGCCTCGGCCTCGCCCTCGAGGGCGCGGACCTGGAGACCGGCCTCCTGGAGGGAGGCGGCGAAGTCGGCCGCGATCTTCGGGGCCCCGTTCCGCTGGGTGTGGACCGCGAGCAGCACGCTCCTCATGATCCGCTTCCTTCCTTCGGGTGCCGGGCCGCGAGAGGCCCGGCCGCGACGGCTGCGCGCGCCATCTCCTCGTCCGGCGCCGGGGCGTCGGTCCTCAGCCAACAAAAGTACTCGACATTCCCGGCGGGGCCCGGCAACGGACTCGGTGCGAGCGCGCGGGTCCCCCAGCCGTTGGCCCAGGCCGTGGTCGTCACGCCGTGGACGGCGCTCGCATGCAGCTCGGGGTCGCGGACGACGCCGTTCTTGCCGAGGTTCTCGCGCCCGACCTCGAACTGCGGCTTGACCATGAGGACCATGTCCCCCTCGGCCCGGCAGACCGAGGCCAGCGCCGGGATCACGAGCGTGAGCGAGATGAAGGACAGGTCGGAGACGACGAGGTCCACCGGCCCGCCGATGAGCTCGGCATCGATCGAGCGGATGTTCGTGCGGTCGAAGACGTGAACCCGCGGGTCGGACTGCAGCGACCACACCAGCTGGCCGTAGCCGACGTCGACGGCGACGACCTCGGCGACGTCGCGCCTCAGCAGGACGTCGGTGAATCCCCCGGTCGACGCACCGGCGTCGAGAGCGCGGCGGCCGGCGACGCTCAGACCCTGGGGCTCGAAGACCTCCAGCGCGCCGAGCAGCTTGTGGGCACCGCGCGATGCCCAGCCCGGGTCGTCACCCTCACGCACGACGATCGCCTGGTCGGTGGTCACCTGCGTGGCCGGTTTGCTGGCGGCGTTCCCGCCCACCAGCACGCGGCCCTGCTCGATGAGCGACGCCGCCTGGTCGCGCGATCGCGCCAGTCCTCGCCGGACGAGCTCGGCGTCGAGCCGCACCCGGCGGCTCACCGGCTCACCCGCGGGTCCCCGACGAGCCGGCCAGCTGGTCGCGCAGGACGCGGTGCACGGCTTCGAACACCGGCGGGTGCTGGGCCACCTCGAGGTCGCCGAGCGTGTCCAGCATCGCGACGGCCTCGTCGATCGCGGGGCCGACGCCCTCCACGGATCCGTCGCCGGTGGGTTCGGTCGTCATGCGTCGATCCTCTCATCGACGGTCACGTCGAGCCCCGATTCGTCGCGGCACGCCCAGCCGAGTCCGACGATCGCGCGGAGCGTCTCCGTCTCGGCCCCTTCCCGGGCCACGCGGATCGCGCCGTCGCGGATCTCGGCGACGGCCTCGCCGCAACGGGCGGTCCCACGCTCGACGGCGACGGCCGGGTGCGGCTCGTGGAGCGACGCGAGGCCGGCCCCGACGAGGTCAGGGCGCTCCTGCGGGTCGGCGTTCACGACGTCGACCAGCGTGTTGACTCCGGTGAGGACGAACAGCGAGGCGATGCCCGCCTGCCTGGCGCCGCGGATGTCGGTGTCGAGGCGGTCGCCCACCATCAGCGGGGACGAGGGCGCGATGCGCTCCATCGTCTCCTCGAACAGCGGCGCGTACGGCTTGCCGGCCACGACGGGCTCACGACCCGTGGCGAGTCGGACGGCGTGGACGAGGGCGCCGTTGCCCGGCGCGATGCCCTCGGCGGTCGGGATCGTCAGGTCGGTGTTGCTGGCGTACCAGGGCGCTCCGGCCTGCACGGCGTAGGCCGCCTCGGCGAGATCGCGCCAGCTGAGGTCGGGCATGTAGCCCTGGACCACCGCGGCCAGTCCCGGGGCGTGGCGATCGTCGGCGGGTTCCAGGCCGCGGGCACGCAGCGCGCTGCGCAACCCCTCTCCCCCGATCACCAGCACCGGGGAGCCCGGCGGGACGTCGTGCGCGATGACGCCGGCGATCGCCTGGGCCGAGGTGACGATGTCCTCGACCGCAGGATGCAGGCCCAGCTCGCGCAGGTGCTCGGCGACCGCCTCGGGTGGCCGGTTCGCGTTGTTGGTCAGGTAGGCCAGGCGCACGTCACGCGCCTGGTTCAGCGCCTCCACGGCGCCGGGGACGGCATGCCCGCCGCGGTAGACGACACCGTCGAGGTCCAGCAGTACCGCGTCGTGGGAGGCGACGAGCGGGCGGTCGGTCGCGGCCAGCGTCATGCCGTCGAGGCTACCGGGGGCTCGGGCAACCGGGTCAGCGACCCGAGGTCGACGTACACCCGGCTCGATACGCCTCCGGACCGGCTGGAGAACAGGCGTCGGAGCTCGCCCTCGACCTCGATCCGGTCCCCAGGCTTCAGCTTCAGCGCCTTGGTGCGCAGCCGCGACGTCCACGCCGAGCAGTCGAAGGTGTCGACGAGATGACGCGAGCGACGCTTGGCCGCCGCGCTGCGCTCGACGATGAGGCGGAACGAGACGAGCTCGTCCCCGCTGGGCAGGGTCCGCGGCTCGGCGGCGTCAGCCACCCGCCCGCGAAGCAGGACCTGGTTGTCGGTGTCGTTCATGACGCCCAGCCTCGCGTGGCGACGGGGAACGACGACAGGGCCCACGCACTGCCTGTGGACGGCGTGCGTGGGCCCTGCGACGTCTGTGGACGGGTTAGTTTTCGAGTTGTTTGAGGCGGTCGTGGACGTCGGTGGTGTGGTGGCTGTCGGTGCCGGCGGTGCGGTGGAACCAGGTGATGGCGTCTTGGGTGTTGCCGGTGGCGAGGAGGGTGTCGGCGTAGGCGTATCGCAGGCGGGTGACCCAGTCGGAGCGGTTGGTGGTGTGGAGGGGTTCGGTTTCGAGGATGTGGAGGGCGGCGTCGAGGTGTCCGAGGTCGCGGCGGGCGCCGGCGATGACGATGGACAGTTCG
>NZ_JBIMRD010000001.1:2215760-2327938 GCF_044069275.1 Aeromicrobium sp. JJY06 | reverse complement strand
GAGTTCTCAAGGATCAGACGCACACCCACAACCACACCGTCACCGGCACAACCACAGGGGCTCATCCACATTACATCGCCGTTTTCCACCAGGTCAAACCCAGCTCGGTCACGATGCCAGCGCTACGTTTTCCCGCGGCCAGTTTCCGGCTCCCCACAGGGCTCCTGGCGTTAACCGCTTCGGTCTGCGCTTCCCGTTCCCCCGCCGTGCGGAGCAACAAGAAGAACATTACACACACGTCTCCCGTGGGCGCAAACCGGGGGGTGGGTGTGCCGGGTCACACCTGCAATTCCAGTCGTTTCGGGCGGTCACACGACCTGGACCCCCGAAACCGACCGCTTGCCCTTGCGCAGCACCACCCACGACCCGTGGAGCAGGTGCTCGGCGCCCAGCTCCAGCTCGGGGTCGTCGACCCGCTGGTTGTTCACGTAGGCGCCGCCGTCGCCGATCGCGCGACGAGCCGCGGACTTGGAATCGGCGAGGCCGGACGAGATCAGCGCCTCCACCAGCGGGGTGCCGGACGGGACCTCGACGGCTCCTGCCTCACGCAGCGCAGCCGCGAGCGTGGACTCGGGCAGGTCCCCCAGGTCACCCCGCCCGAAGAGCGCGCCCGAGGCCAGCTCGGCGGCTCGGGTCTCGTCCTCCCCGTGCACGAGCGTCGTGAGCTCGGCCGCGAGCCGGCGCTGCGCGGCGCGGGCACCCGGGCGCTCGGAGTGCTCCGCCATCAGCGCGTCGATCTCCTCGACGGGCAAGAACGTGAACTGCTTGAGGTACTCCCCCACCTTGGAGTCCTCGGCCTGGATCCAGGACTGGTAGAAGGCGTAGGGGCTCATCAGCTCGGGATCGAGCCAGATCGTGCCGCTCTCGGTCTTGCCGAACTTCGTGCCGTCGGCCTTGGTGATGAGCGGCGTCGACAGTGCGTGCACCTTGGCGCCCTCGGCACGGCGGATCAGCTCGACGCCACCGGTGAGGTTGCCCCACTGGTCGCTGCCGCCCGTCTGCAGCACCGCGCCGTGGCGGCGGAACAGCTCGAGGTAGTCCATCGACTGCAGCAGCACGTAGCTGAACTCGGTGTAGCTGATGCCCGACTCGAGCCTGCTGGCGACGACGTCGCGGGCCAGCATCCGGTTCACCGGGAAGTGCTTGCCGATGTCGCGCAGGAAGTCGAGCACGGACATCGGCTGCGTCCAGTCGAGGTTGTTGACCACCGTGGCGCCGTTGTCCCCGCCGAACTCGACGAAGCGCGAGACCTGGCCACGGATCCGCTCGACCCAGTCGGCGACCGTCTCCTTGGAGTTCATGATCCGCTCCCCCGACTCCTTCGGGTCGCCGATGAGGCCCGTGGAGCCGCCGACGAGGATCAGCGGCCGGTTGCCCGCGAGCTGGAGGCGACGCGCGGTCAGGAGCTGGAGCAGGTTGCCGACGTGGAGGCTCGGCGCGGTCGGGTCGAAGCCCACGTAGTAGGTGATCGGGCCCGCGTCGATCTCGGCCCGGAGGGCGTCGAGGTCGGTGGAGTGCGCGATGAGGCCGCGCGCCTGCAGGTCGTCGATCACGTGTGTAGTCACGCGTTCAAGGCTATCGGCGCGGAACGCCGGGGCCTCACTAGGCTTCGGGCGTGAACACCCCTGCCGAGACGCACGAGGTCGGGATCGTGGCCGTCCGCGCGGACGGCTCGACCATCGACGCGCGCGACCTCCTGGACTACCTGGACTCCGTGCGCATCGCAGGCGGCGTGATCGACGGGGCCCGTCTAGGCCAGCCGGAGGTGCACACGGTTCGCCTGGCGCTCGACGCGGACGAGCTCGTCCTGCGCAGCGACGACCTGCCGCCGAGCCTGCCCTGGCAGGGACTGGTCCGCTCACTGGTGCACCGGTTCGACACCGTGGCGCTGGTGGACGACGGCGTGGTGGATCGCGACGGCCGGCACCACACGGGTGGCGACCTTCCGGAGGAGCTCGATGAGCTCATGGGCACCGTGTGGGAGGCCGAGACCCACTCCCTGCCGCTCACGCTGGTCCACGTCGTCCGCACCGACCCGGACCTCGGCGGGGAGGCCCAGTCGATCGCCAATCGCGGCGACGCGACCGTGGAGGTCGCCGAGGTCGATGGGTTCACGCTGATCCACGACACGCTCAGCACGGATCCCGGGGTCGTCGTGGACGTGACGCTGCGGTCGCAGCTGCCTGCCGTGTCCTTCAGCCGGGAGGGAGACGGCCGTGGCGCGATCATCCGTGTCCGGCACGGCGGTCGCACCGTCGTGTGTCACGTGGACCGGGGCGTCCCTCCTGAGCTGACCACGGGGCTCCACGATCCCGAGACGCGCGCCCTGCTGCGGGGCGAGGTGACCCTGTGGTTCCCCTCGCGGCGACGCCGATTCGACGACGCGCTCGTGGCGCGCCTCAAGGCCGCCGGGACGGGCGAGAAGTCCTTCGCGGCCGACGTCGCCGACGCCGTCGGCGTCCCGCTCTCCGCGGCGCTGTGGCTGGAGGAGGAGGCTCCACCCCCGGCCGTCACGGTCGTCGGCCCCCTCTCGAAGCGCGAGATGCTCGCGCGCGGGCTGAGAGGCGCCGCGGGCGACCTGCGCACCGAGCTCTCGCGGGAGGAGATCACGAAGGGGCCGCTCGGCGGCCTTCGCCGGTTCCTGATCGAGCACCCCGGCGCGTGCTTCGTCTACGGCCTGACCGAGCTCGCGCTGGCGGTGGTGTTCCTCACCGTCGCCGCGGACTGGGGCCTGTGGGCGCCGATCCGCTGGGTCGTGGCCATCTACTTCGCGGTCGACGGGCTGTTCAGCCTCGGGGTGGCCGCCGTGACGTGGCGGGGTCGCGTCAGGGCTTGACGGCGATGACGGGCATCGGGGCGTCGAGCAGGATCATCTGGGTGACGCGGCCCATGAGCATCTTGCCGACGGGCGTGCGCTTGCGGATGCCGATGACGAGGCGCTCGGCGCCGGCGTCGACGGCCTCGTCGATCACGACGTCCGAGACCGAGAGCGAGGCCGCGCGGCGGACCTCGTAGTCGATGCCCTCGAGGTCGAACCGCTCGGTGAACTCCGAGAGGTCGATCTCCTCGGGCTCGTCGAACTCGGGGTCGATCTCGCTGACCGTGATGATGACGAGCTTCTCGTCGTTGGCCTCGGCCTTGGCTGCGGCCCAGCGGACCGCAGCGCGCCCGTAGTCGTCGGGTCGGTAGGCGACGGCGATGGTCATGGTCCGAGCGTATCGCGCACCCGCGTCGGGAATGCCGCGACGGCTCCCCGGCGTTGGGACCGACGTGAACGACAACGCTGCACGTCCCGTCAAGGTCGACATCTGGTCCGACATCGCCTGCCCCTGGTGCTTCATCGGCAAGCGCCGCTTCGAGTCCGCCCTGCAGGACTTCGACGGCGAGGTCGAGGTCGAGTTCCACAGCTTCGAGCTGGCCCCGGACACGCCGGTCGACTTCGAGGGCAGCGAGGTCGACTTCCTCGCGCACCACAAGGGCATGGACGCCGGCCAGGTCGAGCAGATGCTGACGCAGATGACCGCGCTGGCCGCCGACGAGGGCCTGTCGTACGACTTCGAGGCGCTGCGCCACACCAAGACGCTGCTCGCGCACCAGGCGCTGCACTTCGCCAAGGAGCACGGCAAGCAGATCGAGCTCAAGGAGCGCCTGCTGTCGGCGTACTTCGAGCAGGGTCGCCACGTCGGCCGCGTGGATGAGCTCGTCGCGCTGGGCGCCGAGGTGGGACTGGACGCCGACGCGCTGCGTGAGGCCCTCGAGTCGGGTCGTCACGCCGACGACGTCGAGGCCGACATCGCCCAGGCGCGTGCCTACGGCATCTCGGGCGTCCCCTTCTTCGTGTTCGACGGCCGCCTCGGCGTGTCGGGCGCGCAGGCCCCCGAGACGTTCCGCCAGGTCCTCGACCGGGCCGTCGCGGAGGCCTCGGCGTGACCGGACCGTTCGAGATCGTGGGCGACGACGACGCGCCCGTGTGCGTCGACGGCGTCTGCGAGATCCCGCAGGCGAGCGACGGGGCACCCGAGGAGCAGGCGGAGCCCGGCCTCTAAGGTGCCGCCATGAGCACCACGGCCACGAGAGTCGCGCGCCGGCACGAGCTGGACCACCTGCGGGTGCTGGCGACCTTCGCGGTCATCCTGCTGCACACCGGGGCGATCGTCGTGGTGGTGTGGCGCGACTCGGCGCCCGAGCTGGTCTCGGCCTTCAACGTCGGCAACCTGGCCGACTCGCTGGGGCGCTTCGCGGTCAACTGCTTCTTCATGACGTCGGGGGCGCTGCTGCTCGACCCCGTCCGCCGCTTCGTGCTGCGGCCGCAGTTCCTGCGCGTCGCGCTCCCGACGCTGACGTGGATCGTGATCTACGGCCTCGCGAACGCGCTGCTGCGCGAGGACGGCGCGCGCGGCGTCAACGGCACCCTCACCGACCCCGGGGAGCTGGGACTGACCGGTCTCGTGCGGGCGCTCCTGGGCGGCCCGGCCGCGTACCACCTGTGGTTCGTCTACGTCCTGCTCGGGATCTACCTCACGGTGCCGCTGCTGCGGGCCCTGACGGACCGTCCCGAGCCCCAGCGCCGCCAGCTGCTGACGTGGTTCCTCGTGCTGTGGCTCGTCGCCGACCTGCTGCCGCGGTGGGGCGCCTGGTTCCTCGGAGACCGCTTTCCCGCGCTCTACCCGTCACCGTTCGCGGCCCTGCCGACGGGCTACGTCGGCCTGTTCGTCCTCGGCTTCGTGATCAGCCACTACCGCGACCGGCTGGGGGTGCCGTACCTCGCGTGGCTCGCGCTGGCGGTGGCCGGCCTCGGGTGGACCTTCGTCGCCGTGTGGCAGGCGGCCAGCCACGGCGATCCCGACGTGTTCGCCGCCTACGACAATCTCAAGCCGCCGGTGCTGATGTACTCGATCGGCGTCTTCGCGCTCTTCGCCACGCGCAGCTGGGGACCCGGACCCGCGTGGCCGGCCGTCCGCCGGCTCTCCGAGCTGAGCTTCCGGATCTACCTCGTGCACGCGCTCGTCCTGCACACCCTGCGGGTCACGACCGACCTCGGCCCGCTCGTCGAGGACCGCCCGATCGTGGGGCTCCCGGTCATCTACGTCGCCACCGTCGTGATCTCGGTGGGCGTCTCCTGGGCGCTCGACCTCGTGAAGCCGCTGCGCCGCTGGATCTGACGGGGGACGGTGATACCGTCGCGGAGTTCGCGTGATGCAGGTCACATCGTCCTCGAGGAGTCCCCCGTGAAGTCCTTCCGTCGCTCGTCGGCCGTCGCCGCCTCCCTCGCCCTCCTGGCCGGCCTGGCCAGCGCGCTGCCCGCCTCCGCCGGCGAGCGCGCTCCTGCGTGGCACCATCCCGCGACCGGCGAGAAGTACGTCGCGATGGGCGACTCGTTCGTCGCCGGCCCCGGCATCCCCGAGCAGGTTCCCGGCGGCTGTGCCCGCAGCGACCACAACTTCCCCAGCCTCGTCGCCGCCGAGATCGGCGCGAGGAGCTTCACCGACGTGAGCTGCAGCTCGGCCACGACGGCGCACTACTGGAGCCCGCAGACGACGCCCGCCGGCGATGTGCCGCCCCAGCTCGACGCGCTCACCCGCGACACCACGCTCGTGACGATCGGCACCATGGGCGGCAACGACGTGGGCCTGGTCGGCCTGGCCCAGACGTGCCTGATCCAGGGCTGCAGCACCCTGCCCACGCAGCCGTACCACGATGCGATCGACGGGCTCGCCGACACCTATCGGCGCGTCATCGCCGACGTCCGCAAGCGCTCGCCGAAGGCGCAGATCGTCGCGGTCGGGTACGGCACCTACGTGCCGACCGAGACGTGCCCCGCGCTCTTCCGCGCGACCAACGCCGACCTCGCGTACCTGCAGTCGATGATCGACCGACTCAGCGACACCGTCGGACGCGTGGCGAAGGAGCAGAAGATCGCCTTCGTCGACATGCGCGACATCGAGGGCTGGCAGGAGCACTCGGCCTGCGCCGCCCCGGCCGACCAGTGGATCCGTGGCCTCGAGGCCTACGGCGACGGTGCTCCGCTGCACCCGTCGACCGCCGGCATGGCCCAGATGGCCGACCAGGCCCTCGAGACGATCGAGCCGCTCGTGGCGGGTCGTCACGACTCGCGGCGCCGCCTCGGTCGCGCGGCCGGCACCCTGCGGCTGCACGCCGTCTGTCAGGGACCGGCGCGCAAGGCGCGGGTGACCCTGCGGGTGACCGGCGGGCAGGGCCTCGCCACGTCCACCACGTTCGGCATCGGGAGTCGCGTGGTCGGCACCGACACCCGCGCGCCCTTCGCGCTCACCCGGTCGGCGGCGTCGCTGCGCGGCCACGCCCACCGGGGTCCGGTGCGCGCCCAGGTGACCTTGCGGCACGGCAGCGTCGTCCGCACGGCCGACCTGGCCACCAGCACGCCGAAGTGCCTGCGCTGAGCTGACGAGCGGGTCAGGCCCGGGGGTGCCGGCGATAGGCCGACACCGTCGGGTCGCCCGCGACCCAGAAGCGCCACGGCGCGTCGGCGTTGAGCCGGACGCCCACGCGAGGGCCGGCGACGATCTCGGGATCCTCGACCCGCTCCCCCAGTGACACCGGCTCGGGATCGAGCAGGTCGGTGCCGAGATCGGCGCTGGTGATCCCGAGCGCCTTCGTGAGGTTGCCGGGGCCGCGCGCCAGGGCGACGTCGGCCACGGGACCGCGGCGCTCGCGGGCGAGCTCGATCCCCTCGACGATCTCGGCGGCGCGGATGAGCACGGCGGCCGCCTTCTCAGTGGGTCCCGTGACGACGTTGGCCGCGTGATGGCCGTGGATCCGGTACACGTAGAGCCGCCACGCCGGTCCGTACATGATCTCCGAGCGCGGCGTGCGGACGTACGCGTGGGAGGCGGGGTCCTCGATGCCGCCGTAGGCCTCGACCTCGGTGATCCGCGCGACCACGCCGTGCCCGTGCAGCAGGCGGCCCAACAGGTCGCGGGCGCGCAGGGTGACCTCGGCCATGGGTCGTGGATCTCGCTTCCGGGACGGGAACAGGGACGGCGTCATCGTAGGCACGCCGCCGCGAGCCACCCCGAACCGGTTCAGACCGCGTCGGACTCCTCGTCCGGCTTGACCGCCAGGACGGGGCACGGCGCATCGAGGATCACCCGCTGGGCGACGCTTCCCATCAGCGCCTTGCCCACCGGGCTGCGGTGCCGGACGCCGACCACGATGAGGCTGGCGCCCGACTCGGTCGCCGCGCGGACGACGCTCTCGGCGACGTCGCGCACGACCTCCTGGCGCACCTCGGCCTGGAGGCCGAGCGTCGCCAGCCGCACGCGCACCTGCGTGATCTCGTCCTCGCGCGCGAATCGCGTGTCCACGAGCGAGTCGCCGCGGGTGTCGTTGATCACGAGCAGGCCCTCGCTGCGCAGCGTCGCCTCGGCGGCGCCGTGGGCGAGCGCGGCTCGTCCGTACTGGTCGGGGCTGTAGGCCACCACGATCGTCATGTCGTCGTTCCTCTCAGATGTCGTCGCGGTCGGTGACCGCCGCGCGGTCGAGCATGCGGTCGATCTCGTCGGTGTCGTGCCCGCGGCGACGCCACGTCACGACCCCCATGACCACGGCGATCGCCGCCATGAGGACGTAGACCAGGACGGCCACCGGCTCGCTCCACAGGGTGCTCAGGTCACCCTGCGAGATGGCCAGGGCGGTGGTCAGCTGCTCCTCCAGGCGCGGCCCGAGGATCACACCGATGATGAGCGGCAGCACCGGGAGCCCGAAGCGCCGCATCGCGAAGCCGAGCAGGCCCAGCACCAGCAGGATGCCGAGGTCGAACGCCTGGAAGTTCACGCTGTACGCACCGAGCGCGGCGAAGAACAGGATGCCGGCGTAGAGGTACGGCCGCGGGATCTGCAGCAGCTTCGCCCAGATGGGCGCCATCGGCAGGTTCAGCACCAGCAGCAGCACGTTGGCGATGAACAAGCTGGCCAGCAGGGCCCACACGAGCTCGGGCTCGGCGTCCATCAGCTGCGGGCCGGGCTGGATGCCGTAGCTCTGGATCGCCAGCAGCATGACCGCGGCGGTCGCGGTGGTCGGCAGACCGATCGCCAGCAGCGGCACGAGCGTGCCCGCGGCCGACGCGTTGTTCGCCGCCTCCGGGCCGGCGACGCCCTCGATGGCGCCCTGGCCGAACTCCTCGGGATGCTTCGTGAGGCGACGCTCGGTGATGTACGACAGGAACGTCGGGACCTCGGCGCCGCCGGCGGGCAGGGCGCCGAACGGGAAGCCGTACGCCGTGCCGCGCAGCCACGGCTTCCACGAGCGGCCCCAGTCGGCCCGGCTCATCCAGGGCTGCCCGACGGGGATGATCTCCAGCGGGCGGCGGCGCAGGTGGGCCGCGACCCACAGCGCTTCGCCGATGGCGAAGATCGCGACCGCGACGACCACGACGTCGATGCCGTCGGCGAGCTCGGGCCGGCCGAACGTGAGCCGGGCCTGACCCGTCTGGGAGCCGACCAGCGCGATCGTCAGGCCGAGGAAGAGCGAGGTGAAGCCGCGCAGCTTCGAGGAGCCCAGCACGGCCGTGACCGTGAAGAGCGCGAACAGCATGATCGCGAAGTACGACGGCGCACCGAGCTCGACCACGACGTCGGCGATCCTGGGCATCAGGACGACGAGCAGGATCGAGCCGATGGTGCCGGCGACGAACGAGCCGATCGCCGCGGTGGCGAGGGCCTGTGCCGCACGTCCGCGCTTGGCCATCTTGTTGCCCTCGAGCGCCGTGACGACCGATGAGGACTCTCCGGGGGTGTTCAGCAGGATCGACGTCGTCGAGCCGCCGTACATGCCGCCGTAGTAGATGCCGGCGAACATGATGAGCGCGCCCGCCGGGTCGACGTTGTAGGTGATCGGCAGCAGCAGCGCCACCGTCATCGCCGGGCCGATGCCCGGCAGCACGCCGACGGCCGTGCCCAGCAGCACGCCGATGACGGCGTACAGCAGGTTCTCGGGGGTCAGGGCGTTCGCGAAGCCCTCCAGCAGCAGCTCCATCAGAGCACTCCGTCCAGGACGCCCGCAGGGATCGGGATGCCGAGGCCGACGTAGAAGCCGTACCAGGTCAGCAGGGAGAGTGCGATGCCCACGCCGACGTCGAGCAGCAGGCGCCGGCTGCCGAGGATGCGCGCCGAGGCGGCGAAGAGGAAGGCGCCCATGATCGCCCAGCCGAGCCAGTTGATCAGCGCCACGACGACGACGATCACGGCGACCAGCTGCAGCAGCGTGGTCCAGTCGAGACCGCCGGAGAGGTCGACGTCCTCGCCCTCCTCGGGCTCGGCGACGTCACCGCGCCAGGTGGCGACGGCCAGCAGGACGCCGAGGGCGACGAGCACGCTGCCGATCGCGTACGAGAACGCGTACGGCTGGACGGGCTGGTCGGCGAAGCCGGCGTCGAGCCCGAGGGCGTCGACGAGGACGACGATGCCGACGACGGTGACGAAAGCCGCGAGCCCGTACTGGGCCCGGTCCACCGTGCGTGCCGGTGAGTTCGTGGTGGTGGTCATGCGAGTCCCAGCTCCTCGAGGGTCGAGGCGACGCGGTCGTTCTGCTCCTCCAGGAAGGTGCCGAAGTCGTCGCCCGTGGCGAAGTCGTCGATCCAGCCGTTGCGCTCGAGGGCCTCCTGCCACTCGGGCGTCTCGTGCATGGCGGTCAGCAGCTCGATGTACTCGGCGCGGGTCTCCTCCGAGATGCCCGGCGGTGCGAGCACTCCGCGCCAGTTGATGAAGCTGAAGTCGATGCCCTCCTCCTTGAGGGTGGGCGCGTCGACGGTCTCGAGCGGCTCCTCGCCGGAGACGGCGAGCACGCGCAAGGACCCGTCCTCGATCTGGCCCTCGAACTCGCCGAGGCCGGACATGCCGACCTCGATCTTGGAGCCGAGGAGCGCCGTCGTGAGCGGTCCGCCGCCGTCGTACGTGATGTAGTTGACGTCCTTCGCGTCGATGCCGAGCTCGTCCGCGAGCTGCATCGGGAAGAGGTGGTCGGGTCCGCCCGGCGACGAGCCGCCGCCGATCGTGACGCTGCCGGGGTCCTTCTTCCAGGCGTCGACGAAGTCCTGGACCGTGCGGAACGGCGAGTCCTTCGGCACGAGGATGCCCTCGGGCTCGGACACCAGCTGCGCGATCGGCGTGGCCTTGTCGACGGTGGCGTCGGAGCCGTTCGTGAAGACCGACCCGACGACGCCGAGACCCATGGTCATCAGCAGGTCGTCGGCGCCGCGCTCGTTCATGAGTCGCTGCATCGCGACGGTGCCGCCGGCGCCGATGACGTTGGTGACCTCGAAGCGTCCGGTGAGCTCGTTCTCCTCCATCGCCCGCACACCGGCGCGACCCGTGAGGTCGTAGCCGCCACCCGGGCTGTTCGGGATCATCATGCGCAGGCGCCGGTTGGACGCGTCCTCGTCGTCGGCTCGCGTGACCCCGCAGCCGGCGAGCATCGCCAGCACCAGCGTCGCCACGAGGCCCACGCCCAGCGCGCGGCCACGGCGGCCGCTCGTTCCCCACCTGATCATCGGTCCTCCTCGTCGTGCTCCACCCCGATCATGCGGGCCCTTGTGGCGTGGGTCACGATTGCGGAACCAAAGGAGGTTCTGGTCATTGTGGTCATGCGGAGCGTGTCGCCCGGACGGCGCCGGCTGACGCTCGCCGGGCAGGTGCTGCTGCTGCAGCTGGCGGTCGTCGCCGCCGTGCTGCTCGTCGTGGCGGTGATCTCGTTCCGGCAGAGCACGGCGGCCTTCACCGACGAGCGCGGCAGCGCGATGCGGTCGGTCGCGGAGTACCTCGCGGGCGGCGAGGTCGTCCGCACCGCGATCGACGAGCCCTCCGCCACCCGGACGCTCGCGCCGTTCGTCGAGCGGGCCGTCGCGCTGTCGGGCGCCACCGACGTGCTGGTGACCGATCCCGACGGCACCGTGATCGCCGCGGCCGAGCCGTCGGAGGTGGGCACCACGCTCGACCTCGGCGAGAGCCGCGTGCGCGAGGGACGCGGCTGGAGCGGCGACGTCGAGCACGACGGCCGGACCTACGTGACGGCGCACGCGCCCGTGATCGCCGACGACGGCACGCTCGTGGGCATCGCGGTCGCCGAGCAGGCCTACCCGTCGTGGTGGGACCGGATCGCGGACTCCTCCACCGACCTCGCGCCGTACCTCGGTCTCGGGGCCTTGCTGGGCGGACTCGGCACGTGGGCCGTCTCGCGGCTGCTGAAGCGTCGCACCCGCGGCCTCGCCGGCGACGAGATCGCCACGCTCGCCGACCACCGCTACGCCCTGCTGCACAGCATCCGCGAGGGCGTCGTCGCCGTGGACAACTCCGGCGTCGTGACCGTCATGAACGACGCCGCCCGGCGGCTGCTCGGCGTCACGGGAGACCCGGTCGGGCAGCCGCTCGACGCGCTGGGACTCGACGCCGCGCTGACCGAGGTGATCGGGGGCGACGCCGAGACCCGCGACGCCGTCGTCCTCACGGGCGACCGGGTGCTGGTGGTCAACCGGCGCGCGGCGTCCAGCCGGGGCCTGGGCATCGGCGGCGTCACGACGATGCGCGACCGCACCGACGTCGTCGAGGTCGAGCAGCAGCTCAGCTCGAACCTCTCGATCACCGATGCGCTGCGTGCCCAGACGCACGAGTTCGCGAACCGTCTCCACACGATCTCCGGCCTCGTCGAGCTGGGCGAGTACGACGAGCTGGCGAGCCTGCTGGGCACGCTGACGCGCGAGCGGGCGGTGCTGGACGCGAGTCTGCGCGACGCGGTGCGCGACCCGGCCGTCGCCGCGCTGCTGGCCGCCAAGGTCAGCCAGGCGGCCGAGGCCGGACTGGACCTGCGGATCGACCCGTCCTCGCACGTGCCAGCCCTGGAGCCGGACCTGGCCGCCGACCTCACCACCGTGCTGGGCAACCTCGTCGACAACGCCGTGGACGCCTGCCGCGGCGGCGCCGGGCGCGAGGTGGCCGTCCGCCTGACCGAGATCGATGGCACGATCGAGGTCGTGGTGAGCGACGACGGACCCGGCGTGCCGGACGAGATCGCCGGATCGATCTTCTCGCGCGGCTTCTCGACGAAGCCCGAGGTCCTCGGCGGCCGCGGCATCGGACTGCCGCTCGTGCGCCTCATCGCCACGCGTCGCGGGGGCTCGGCCACCCTCGACCCCGGCGGGCCGGGCGCCACGTTCCGGGTGCGTCTCCCCCTCGTGGGCGGCGCCGCATGATCCGCGTGCTCGTCGTCGACGACGACTTCATGGTGGCGCGGATCCACCAGCGGTTCGTCGAGCGCACCGACGGGTTCGAGATCGCCGGGACCGCCGGCACGGGAGCGGACGCGCTGAGCGCGGTGGCCGAGCTCCGCCCCGACCTGGTGCTGCTCGACGTCCACCTGCCCGACATGGACGGCATCGAGGTGCTGCGCGCGCTGCGCGCCTCGGGGCACGAGGTCGGCGTCATCATGGTCACCGCCGAGCGCGACGCCGACGTGGTCCGCGCGGCGCTGCTGGGTGGCGCGCAGCAGTACCTCGTGAAGCCGTTCGAGTACCCCGAGCTGGCCGACCGCCTGCGCGCCGTCGCGAAGTCGATCCGGTCGCTGCACACCGAGTCCGAGCCGGACCAGTCGGCGATCGACCGGGCGTTCGGCGGTGGGCCGGGCGGTCCGGCGCCGCTGGCGAAGGGCCTGAGCGCCGAGACGGCGGCGTCGGTGCTGGCTGCGCTGGAGGGTGCGGGCGAGGTCTCGGCGGCCGAGGCCGCCGAGCTGATCGGGCTCTCGAGGGTCAGCGCGCGGCGCTACCTCGAGCACTTCGTGAGCACCGGTCGCGCCACCGTCAGGCTCCGCTACGGCACCGCCGGACGGCCCGAGCGGCGCTACCTCCTCGACTGAACGGAGTCCCGCTCCCGGCCCGCCCTGCTGCCCCTAGGCTTCGGGGCATGTCCGAGATCGCCGAGCCCGTCGACCTCGCCGTCGGCCGCCGCCTCAACCCCGACGCCGTCGGCTGGACGCGACGCCCGCTGCACCGCACGGCCCTGCCCTGGACCGGCCGGGCGAAGCGCTGGGAGTACTGGGGCATCGTCACCCGCCGGTTCGTGCTGGGCCTGACGATCGCCGACCTCGACTACGCGAACCTCACGCAGGTCTACGCGTATGACCGGCTGCGCCGGCACGAGGTCAGCCTCAACACGACGAAGCTTGGGCCGCTGCGCCCGGGCCTGTCCGACGACCTCCCGCCGATCACCGTGTCGAGCGGACCGCTGACCTTCGCCGACCACGGCCGGGGCACGCGCATCAGCGTGCAATCCGAGCGGGTCACGGTCGCGTTGGAGGCCGAGGGCGGCGACGACGCGCTCGGGGTGGTCGTGCCGTGGAGCCCGCGGCGATTCCAGTACACACTGAAGGACCCCGCGCGGCCGCTGAGCGGCACGATCGAGGTCGACGGCGAGCGCGAGGCCGTCGTGGCCGGCTGGGGCGTCCTCGACCGCGGCCGCGGCGTCTGGCCCTACCGGATGACGTGGAACTGGGGTGCCGGGAGCGGCGACGTGGGCGGCCGGCGCCTGGGCCTGCAGCTCGGTGGGAAGTGGACCGACGGGACCGGCCAGACCGAGAACGGCCTGTTCGTCGACGGCCGCCTGCACCACTGGATCGACGACCTCCAGTGGTCGTACGACCTCGAGGACCCCGCGTCGCCGTGGACCGTCACGGGCCCCGACGTCGAGGCCACCCTGACGCCCTTCCACCGCCGCGTCGCGAAGACCCAGCTGGGCGTGATCGCGTCGCGCACCCACCAGGCCTTCGGGCGCTGGTCGGGCTGGGCCCGCGGCGGCAAGGGCGTGGAGCACCGGCTCGACGGCCTCGTCGGCTGGGCCGAGGAGGCCCGCAACCGCTGGTGAGGACCCTCAGAGCCGCGAGCGGAGCTCCGCGAGCTGCTCGGTGACGCGCGCCTGGGCGGTGCCGCCACGGCCGTCGCGCGAGGCGATCGAGCCGGCGAGCGTCAGCACCTGCCGCACTCCCCCGGGCTCGGACGCGCCGGCCAGGTGCGGCGAGATCTGCGCGAAGTCGTCGTCGCTGAGGTCCCACAGCTCGATGCCGCGCTCCTCGCAGGCCCGGACGCAGGCGCCCGAGAGCTCGTGCGCGACGCGGAACGGCACGCCCTGACGGACGAGCCACTCGGCGATGTCGGTGGCCAGCGCGAAGCCCTGCGGCGCCAGCTCGGCCATCCGCGTGGTGTTGAACTCGAGCGTGGCGACCATGCCGGTGAACGCCGGCAGCAGGACCTCGAGCGTGTCGATCGAGTCGAAGACCGGCTCCTTGTCCTCCTGCAGGTCGCGGTTGTAGGCCAGCGGCAGCGCCTTGAGGGTGGCCAGCAGGCCCGACACGTTGCCGATCAGACGGCCGGCCTTGCCGCGCGCGAGCTCGGCGATGTCGGGGTTCTTCTTCTGCGGCATGATGCTCGACCCGGTGGAGTACCCGTCGTGCAGCGTGACGAAGTCGAACTCCTTCGTGTTCCACAGGATGATCTCCTCGGCGAGCCGGGAGACGTCGACGCCGATCTGCGCCGCCACGAAGGCGAACTCGGCGACGAAGTCGCGCGCCGCGGTGCCGTCGATCGAGTTCGCGGCCGAGCCGGTGAAGCCGAGGTCGGCCGCGACCGCCTCGGGGTCGAGGCCCAGCGAGGAGCCCGCGAGCGCGCCCGAGCCGTAGGGCGACTCGGAGCCGACGCGGGCGTCCCACTCGCGCAGGCGATCGAGGTCGCGCACGAGCGGCCACGCGTGGGCCAGCAGGTGGTGCGAGAGCAGCACGGGCTGGGCGTGCTGGAGGTGCGTGCGGCCGGGCATCGGGGCACCCAGGTGGCGCTCGGCCTGCCCGGCGATGGCCTCGACGAGCTCGCGGACGAGCGAGGCGACCTGGCGCGCGTGGTCGCGCAGGTAGGCGCGGAAGAGCGTGGCGACCTGGTCGTTGCGCGAGCGGCCGGCGCGCAGGCGACCGCCGAGGTCGGCGCCGAGTCGCTCCATCAGGCCGCGCTCGAGCGCGGAGTGGACGTCCTCGTCGCCCGGCTCGGGGCGGAAGGCACCCGAGCGGACGTCGCCGTCGAGCGACGCGATGCCGTCCATCATGGCCGCGAGGTCGTCGTCGGTCAGCAGGCCCGCGGAGTGCAGCACACGCGCGTGGGCGCGCGAGCCGGCGAGGTCGTAGGGCGCGAGCCGCCAGTCGAAGTGCGTGGAGCGCGAGAGCTCGGTCAGCTCGGGCGACGGGCCGGACGCGAAGCGCCCGCCCCAGAGCCGCGAGTCGGCGGCCTCGACGTCGGTGGAGCCGGGCACGGCGGGCGTGAGGTCGGAGGAGTCAGTCATCGGTGGGCACCTTACGGGCGAGGGAGTTCAGGTGGGCGGCGAGGGCCTCGCCGCCGGCCGGGTCGCGCGAGATCAGCATGACCGTGTCGTCGCCGGCGATCGTGCCGAGCGTCTCGCTCATCTGCACGTGGTCGATCGCGGAGGCCAGGAACTGCGCGGCACCGGGCGGGGTGCGCAGCACCACGAGGTTCGCGGACGACTGCGCCGAGACGAGCAGCTCGCGCAGCAGCCGCTGGAGCCGGACCTGCGCTGCGGACGAGTCGGAGGCGGCCCGCGCGCTGCGGTCGCCGCCCTCGGCCGGAACCGCGTAGACGAGGCTGCCGTCGCCCTGGCGGACGCGGACGGCGTCGAGCTCGTCGAGGTCGCGCGACACCGTGGACGCCGTCGCGGTGACCCCGCGCTCGCGCAGCAGGTCGACGAGCTCGCCCTGCGACCGCACGTCGCACGTGCCGAGCAGGTCGACGATGAGCGCTTGGCGGGACGCCTTGGTGCCGGGGATCATGACCGTTCCAGCAGCCAGGTCAGGACCGCCTTCTGGGCGTGGACGCGGTTCTCGGCCTCGTCCCACACCACGGACTGCGGTCCGTCGATGACGTCGGCGGCGATCTCGAGCCCCCGGTACGCCGGGAGGCAGTGGAGCACGATCGCCTCGGGGTCGGCCTTGGCCATGAGGTCCGCGGTGACCGAGTAGGCGCCGAACAGCGCGACGCGCTCGGCCTTCTCGTCCTCCTGCCCCATCGAGACCCACGTGTCGGTGATGACGACGTCGGCTCCGGCCACGGCGGCGGCCGGGTCGGCAGTGACCGCGACGGAGCCGCCCGTGCCGGCGGCGATCCGCTCGGCGTCGGCGACGATCGCGGGATCGGGCTGAAAGCCCTCGGGTGCGCCGACGCGGACGTGCATGCCCGCCGTGGCGCCGCCGAGGAGGTACGAGTGGCCCATGTTGTTGGCCCCGTCGCCCACGTAGGCGACCGTGAGCCCGGCGAGCGCGCCCTTGTGCTCGATCACCGTCAGCCAGTCCGCGAGGATCTGACACGGGTGGAAGTCGTCCGAGAGCGCGTTGACCACCGGGACGCCCGCGTGCTCGGCCATCTGCTCGAGGCCGTCCTGGGCGTAGGTGCGCCACACGACGGCGCTGGCCATGCGGCCCAGGACGCGCGCCGTGTCGGCGATCGGCTCGCCGCGACCCACCTGCGTGACGCCCGTGTCCATCACGACGGGATTGCCACCGAGGTCGGCGATGCCCACCGCGAACGACACGCGCGTGCGGGTGGACGACTTGTCGAACAGCACGACCACCGACTGGGGTCCCGCGAGCGGGCGGCGCGAGTACGGCTCGGCCTTCAGTTCGGCGGCGAGCGCCAGCACTTCAGCCTGTTCTTCGGGAGTCAGGTCGTCGTCCCGCAGGAAGTGCCGGGTCATGATCCCACCTCCGTGGAAAGTGCAGGGTACGTCGGCGGCACCATGCCCGTGCCGATGCTCGCTCGCTGGCGCTCGCTCATGAGAGCACCTCGTCGAGGATCGCGCCGAGGGTGGACACGGCGTGGGCGGCCTCGTCCTCGGTCAGCACGAGCGGCGGCGCGAGGCGCAGCCGGTCGGGCGTGGGGGCGTTCACGATGAGCCCGGCGTCGAGCGCGGCCTTCTGCACGTCGGCCGCGCGCGGCTCGCTGAGCACGACGCCCCGCAGCAGGCCTCGACCCGTGACGCCCTCGACCCGCGCGTGGCGGGTGAGGCCGTCGGCGAGCTGGTCGCCGCGCGCCTGCGTGGCCGCGAGCAGGCCCTGCGACTCGATCGTGGAGATGACGGCCAGGCCGGCGGCGGTCGCGACCGGGTTGCCGCCGAACGTGGTGCCGTGGTTGCCCGGGCCGAGCAGCGTGGCGGCCTCCCCGAGCGCGACGCACGCACCGATCGGGATGCCGCCGCCGAGGCCCTTGGCGAAGGTCACCAGGTCGGGCGTGACGCCCGACGGCGTGTGCCCGAACCAGTCGCCGGTGCGGCCGATGCCGGTCTGGACCTCGTCGAGCCACAGCAGCGCGCCGTGCTCGGACGTGATCCGGCGGGCGGCCGCGAGGTAGTCCTCCGGCGGCACGATGACGCCGGCCTCCCCCTGGATGGGCTCGAGGATCACGGCGGCCACGGTCTCGTCGACGGCCGCGGCCAGTGCCTCGGCGTCGCCGAACGGCACCCAGCGGACGTCGCCCGGCAGCGGCTCGAACGGCTCGCGGTAGGCGGCCTTCGAGGTCAGCGCGAGCGCGCCCATCGAGCGGCCGTGGAACGAGCCCTCGGCAGCGACGACCGTGGTGCGGCCCGTGCGGCGGGTGGCCTTGAACGCGGCCTCGTTGGCCTCGGTGCCCGAGTTCGCGAAGAAGACGCGGCCGTCGGAGCCGAGCAGCTCGAGCAGCTTCTCGGCGAGCTCGATCTGGGGCGCCGACGCGAAGAAGTTGCTGATGTGGCCGAGCGTCTGCAGCTGCTGCGCGACGGCCTCGAGGATCGCGGGGTGCCCGTGGCCGAGCACGTTGACGGCGATGCCGCCGAGCAGGTCGAGGTAGCGGTTGCCGTCGGCGTCCCACACGTGGGAGCCCTCGCCGCGCACGAGCACGCGCTGCGGGTCGCCGAACGTGTTCATCACCGCGCCGCGGTAGCGCTCGGTCCACTCGGCGCCGCCGAGCCGGGGCTCGCGGCCGTGGATCACGACTCCTTCAGGAAGACTCACGACTTCTCCTTCGCACTGGTCGTGTACATCGCGGTGCGGATCTTGGTCCGTGCGCCGGCGAGCACCTGGGTGCCGACGCCCTCGTCGGTGAAGATCTCCAGCAGCACGGCGTGCTCCTCGCGACCGTCGACGACGGTGGCGCGCTTGACGCCGCCACGGACGGCGTTGAGGCACGCGGTCATCTTGGGGATCATGCCGCTGGCCAGCTCGGGCAGGATCGCCTCGAGCGACTCGGGGCTGATCTCGCCGATGACGTCACTGCTGTTCGGCCAGTCGGCGTAGAGGCCCTCGACGTCGGTGAGGACCAGCAGCTTCTCGGCCCCGAGCGCCACGGCGAGGGCCGAGGCGGCCGTGTCGGCGTTGACGTTGAGCACCTGGCCGTCGGCGTCGGGCGCGACGGTGGAGACCACCGGGATGCGACCGGCGTCGATGAGGTCGATGACGGCCTCGGGACGCACCCCGACGACCTCGCCCACGAGGCCCACGTCGACCGGCTCGCCGTCGACGACCGGCTGGGTGCGCTGGGCACGGAACAGGCCGCCGTCCTCACCGGACAGGCCGACGGCGAGGTCGCCGTGCTGGTTGAGCAGGCCGACCAGCTCGGGGCCGACCTGGCCCTTGAGCACCATCCGGACGACCTCGACGGCCTCGGGTGTGGTGACCCGCAGGCCGCCGCGGAACTCCGACTCGATCTGGAGGCGGTCGAGCATGGCGCTGATCTGCGGCCCGCCGCCGTGCACGACCACCGGCTTGAAGCCGGCCAGCCGCAGGAAGACGATGTCCTCCGCGAACGCGCGCTTGAGGCGCTCGTCGGTCATGGCGTTGCCGCCGTACTTCACCACGACGATCTTGCCGTGGTAGGCCTTCAGCCACGGCAGGGCGTGCGCCAGCGTGGCCGCCTTCGTGGTGGCGGCCGCCCAGTCCTCGGGCGCCCACTGCTTCATCTCGTTGTCACTCATCGGTGCTTCCTCAGGTCGAGTAGGCGGAGTTCTCGTGGACGTAGGCGTGCGTCAGGTCGTTGGTCCAGATCGTGGCGCTGTGGTCGCCTGCCTTGAGGTCGATCGTGACCGTGACCGAGCGCGGCTCGAGGTCGACCAGGTCGATCGACTCCCCCACGCCGGAGTTGCGGCACACCCACACGTCGTTGACCGCGACGTCGAGGTCGAGCGGGTCGAACTCCGCGGTCGTGGTGCCGGCCGAGGCCAGGATGCGGCCCCAGTTGGGGTCCTTGCCGTAGATCGCCGTCTTGAACAGGTTGCTGCGCGCGACGGACCGGCCGACCTCGAGCGCGTCCTGCTCGCTCGCGGCGTTGACCGTGGTGATCGCGATCTCGTGGTCGGCGCCCTCGGCGTCGGCCAGCAGCTGCAGCGCGAGGTCGCGGCACACGGTGGTGAGCGCCTCGGTGAACGCGGCGACCTCCGGCGCGACGCCCGAGGCACCGGACGCCATCAGCAGCACGGTGTCGTTGGTGGACTGGCAGCCGTCGGAGTCGAGCCGGTCGAACGTCTGGGCCGTGGCGGTCCGCAGGGCGGTGTCGAGCGTGGCCGCGTCGAGGTCGGCGTCGGTCGTGACGACGACGAGCATCGTGGCCAGCGCCGGGGCGAGCATGCCCGCGCCCTTCGCCATGCCGCCGATGACCCAGCCGTCGCCCTGCGCGACGGACTGCTTCATGACGGTGTCGGTGGTCATGATCGCCGTCGCTGCGTCGGCGCCGCCCTCGGGCGAGAGAGCGACGACGGCCGCGTCGACCCCGGCCAGCACCTTGGGCTCGTCGAGCAGGCGCCCGATGAGGCCCGTCGAGCAGACCTGGACGTCGATCGCACCGATGCCGAGGTGCTCGGCGACGCGCTCGGCCGTGCGGTGCGTGGCCGCGAATCCCTCGGGTCCCGTGTAGCAGTTGGCGCCGCCGGAGTTGAGCACGATCGAGCGGGCGCTGCCGCCCTTGATCGCCTGCTCGCTCCAGATCACCGGGTGCGCCTTGCAGCGGTTCGAGGTGAACACGGCGGCCGCGGCCGACGACGGACCGTCGTTGACGACGAGCGCGATGTCGGGCTTGCCCGATTCCTTGAGGCCGGCGGTGACGCCCGCGGCCCGGAATCCCTGCGCAGCGGTCACGCCCGTGCTGTTCTCGTTCATGGCGCCACTCCGATCGTGGTGAGTCCGGTGGTCTCGGGCAGACCCAGCGCGAGGTTCATCGACTGGACGGCCGCGCCGGCCGTGCCCTTGACGAGGTTGTCGATGGCCGTGACCGTGACGAGGCGACCCGCGCGCTCGTCGACCGCGACCTGGATCTGGGCCGTGTTGGCGCCCAGCGTGGCGGCCGTGGTGGGCCACTGGCCCTCGGGCAGCAGGTGCAGGAACGGCTCGTCGCCGTACGCGTCCTCGTAGGCGGCGCGCACCTGCGCCTCGTCGATGCCCTCGGCCAGCCGCGCGGTGGCGGTGGCCAGGATGCCCCGCGCCATCGGCACCAGCGTGGGCGTGAAGGAGATCGTCACCTCGGGCGCACCGGCCTTCGTGAGGTTCTGCGCGATCTCGGGGATGTGGCGGTGGCTGCCGCCGACCGCGTACGGCAGCGCGGCGCCCAGGCCCTCGGACGCCAGCAGGTGCGTCTTGAGCGACTTGCCCGCGCCGGAGTACCCGTTCGCCAGCACCGCGACGAGGTCGGTGGTCTCGACCAGACCCGCGGCGACCGCCGGCTGCAGGCCCAGCGTCACGGCGGTGACGTTGCAGCCCGGCACGGCGACGCGCCGCGCGCCGGCCAGCGCCGCGCGCTGACGCGAGGAGCCCGTGATGAGCTCGGGCATGCCGTACGGCCAGGTGCCCGCGTGCTCGCCGCCGTAGTAGTCGGCCCAGTCCTGCGAGCTCTCGAGCCGGTGGTCGGCCCCGCAGTCGATCACGAGGACGTCGTCGGGCAGCTGCGCGGCGACGGCGCCCGACGCGCCGTGCGGCAGCGCCAGGAACACGACGTCGTGTCCGGCGAGGGTCTCGGGGGTGGTCTCGGCGACGATCCGGTCGGCCAGCGGGAGCAGGTGGGGCTGGTGCTGGCCGAACCGCGAGCCCGCGGTGGACGCCGCGGTCAGCGCGCCCACCTCGACCTCGGGGTGCGACAGCAGCAGCCGCAGCACTTCTCCGCCGGCGTACCCGGTGGCACCGGTGACGGCGACCTTGATCATGGCGATCAGTCCGTCCCGAACTCCATGGCGGCGGCCTCGAGAGCCACCTCCTCGTCACCCTCGACCGAGGGGTTCGCCTCGATCCGCATGGCGCCGCCGGCCGGCAGGTCGCCGAACAGCGTGCCGTTCTCGACCAGGACCTGGCCCTGGTCGAGCGGCTGCGAGGCGTACATCTCGAGCTTGGCGCGCGAGTCGGCGATGTCGAGATTGCGCATCGTGAGCTGGCCGATCCGGTCGGTGGGTCCGAAGACGGCGTTCTCGGTGCGCTCCATCGAGAGCTTCTCGGGGTGGTAGGAGAAGTGCGAGCCCTGGGTGTCGAGGATCGAGTAGTCCTCGCCCCGCCGCAGCCGCAGCGTGACCGAGCCGTGCACGAGCGACGCGATCCAGCGCTGGATCGACTCGCGCAGCATCATCGCCTGCGGGTCGAGCCACCGGCCCTCGTACATCAGCCGGCCGAGGCGACGGCCGTGCGCGTGGTAGTTCGCGATGGTGTCCTCGTTGTGCACCGCGTTGACCAGCCGCTCGTAGGCGATCCACAGCAGCGCCATGCCCGGCGCCTCGTAGATGCCCCGGCTCTTGGCCTCGATGATGCGGTTCTCGATCTGGTCGGACATGCCCAGTCCGTGCCGGCCGCCGATCACGTTGGCCTCGTGGACGAGCGCGACCGGGTCGTCGAACCGGGTGCCGTTGATGGCGACGGGGCGACCCTCCTCGAACGAGATCGTGACGTCCTCGGCGTCGATGTCCACCGACGGGTCCCAGAACTTCACGCCCATGATCGGGTCGACGGTCTCCAGCGAGACGTCGAGGTGCTCCAGCGTCTTGGCCTCGTGCGTGGCGCCCCAGATGTTGGCGTCGGTCGAGTACGCCTTCTCCTGGCTGTCCCGGTACGGCAGGCCGTGCTCGACGAGCCACTGGCTCATCTCGGTGCGGCCGCCCAGCTCGTGGACGAAGTCGGCGTCGAGCCACGGCTTGTAGACGCGCAGCTCGGGGTTGGCCAGCAGGCCGTAGCGGTAGAACCGCTCAATGTCGTTGCCCTTGAAGGTCGAGCCGTCGCCCCAGATGTTGACGCCGTCCTCGTGCATCGCGCGCACGAGCAGCGTGCCGGTGACGGCGCGGCCCAGCGGGGTGGTGTTGAAGTAGGTGCGGCCCGCCGACTTGATGTGGAAGGCGCCGCACGCGAGGGCGGCCAGGCCCTCGTCGACGAGGGGGCGCTTGCAGTCGATGGCCCGGGCCAGCTCGGCGCCGTACTCCATCGCGCGTCCGGGGACGCCGGAGATGTCCGGCTCGTCGTACTGGCCGAGGTCGGCGGTGTACGTGCAGGGCACGGCGCCCTTGTCGCGCATCCAGGCGACGGCGACGGACGTGTCGAGTCCGCCGGAGAAGGCGATGCCGACGCGCTCGCCGACGGGAAGAGTGGTGAGGACCTTGGACATGGGGAACATTCTTGCACAACACTGCAAGACTTTGCATTCGGGGTGGGGTCCGCTCCGCCTAGTATCCCGCCATGGCCCGTCTCGTGCTCCGGTTGGTCACCGCGGTGATCCTCGCCGGACTGCTGCTCGTCCCCGCGCTCGCGACGATGGGAGGCTCCTCCAGCACCGGTGTCGCCGATCCCGTGACGATCACGTCGTACCGCGCGACGTACGACGTCGACGCGGACGGCACCCTGCACGCGAGCGAGACCATCACCGCCGACTTCCCGTGGGGACGCCACGGCATCTTCCGCTACTGGGACCGCTCGGACCAGGGCGACCACACCGTCCGGTACCACCCGAAGGACGTGCGCATCCGCCTCGACGGCGAGCCCGTGCCCGTCAGCCGCTCCTGGGAGCAGGGCCGGCGCTTCCGCGTGGCCAAGATCGGCGACCCGAACACCTACCTGGCGGCCGGCACCCACACCTACACGATCGACTACCGGATCGACGGCGTGCTGGGTCCGAATCCCGAGAGCCTGGCCGACTCGAGCGCCAGCTGGACCGGCGGCGAGTCCGACCGCGCCGAGCTCGTCTGGCAGGTCGTGGCCGCGGGCTGGAGCATGCCGATCAGCGTGGCCGACCTGCGCGTCTCCCTGCCGCACCCGACCGACCGCCTGGAGTGCTCGATCGGCGACGGGCGCCCGTGCACCGTCGAGGGCGAGGGCTCCCGCGAGCTGCGCATCACGGCCACCGACCTCGCGCCCCACACCGCCGTGGTGGTGCGCGCCGCGATGGACTCCCCCGCCCCCGACCGCGCGCACGTCCCCTGGTCGATCGGCTGGGACCGGATGCTGGGCTCGTCGCTGTCCGCCCTCGCCGTCGTCGTGCTGATCTCCGCGGTCGCCCTGCTCGTGGGCTACCTCCTGGAGCGCACCACGCGGGAGCGCGTGCCCGGCCTCCCCGTGCTGTTCGAACCGCCCGAAGGACTCGGTCCGGTGCAGACGGCCTACGTCACCGACGAGCGGGTGCCCCGCCACGCCCTGACCGCCACGCTGCTGCACCTGGCCGAGCAGCAGCACGTCGAGCTGCGGCAGCACGGCAAGGACTGGACCGTCACGAGCCACGTCGACCCCGCCACGTGGGACCGCCTCGACCCGCTCGCCCGCGAGGTCGTCTCCGGGCTCGACCTGCGCGGCGAGGGCCGCACGTTCACGGCCGACGGCTCGATCGAGTCGGGCAAGCGCCTGTCCGCGGTGAAGACCGCACTGCCCGGCGTCGCCCGGGCCTGGGGCACCACCAGCCGCACCGTAGTCCCGGCCTCGCACGAGTGGCTGTGGCGCGCGCTCCTCGTGGTCGCGATCGGCGTGGTGATCGGCGGCACGTTCGTCGGGGTCACCGGCCTCTACCTGATGCCCTTCGCCGCCTTCGCGATCGGCTCGGTCGGCGTGCTGATGCCCGGTGTCGGCCGGCGCCGCACCCGCGAGGGCCGCGAGCTGTGGTCGCGCGCCGGTGGCTTCGAGCGCTTCCTCAGCACCGACGCGGCGAAGGACCGGTTCGACTTCAGCGGCCGCGAGGACCTCTACACCGCCTTCATCCCCTACGCGGTCGCCTTCGGCGTCGCCGACCTGTGGGCCCTCAAGTACGAGACCGCCACGGGCCTGCCCGCACCCGTCCCGGTCTGGTACGGCGGCACGACGGGCGGCGGCAGCGTCGGCGCCAGCGGCGCGGCCGCCTTCAGCAGCTTCGAGAGCGCGCTCTCCAGCTCGATCGGCGCCTACACCGCGAGCATCTCCTCCTCATCGAGCGGGGGCGGTGGGGGCGGCGGCTTCAGCGGTGGCGGAGGCGGCGGAGGCGGGGGCGGCTCGTGGTGAACCCCTCGGCCCCGGCGCCGCGCCCCACTAGAGTTTCGACCAGTTCCCGTTCCTGGAGGTTCCCGTGCTGATCTGGATCATCGTCGCGATCGTCGTCGCCCTCGTGCTGTTCGGGGTCGTCGCGTTCAACCGGCTGCGCACGGCCGACATCGCCGCCCAGGAGGCGCTCGGCGGGATCGACGTGCAGCTGACCCGCCGCGCCGACCTCATCCCGAACCTGGTGAACGCTGTGAAGGGCTACGCCGCCCACGAGCGCGGCGTCTTCGAGGAGGTCACCGCCGCGCGCGCCGGCGTCACCGAGGCCGCCCGCTCGGGCTCGGTCGAGCAGCGCGCGGCCGCCGAGGCCCGCCTCGAGCGTGCCCTCGTCGACGTGATGGCCGTCGCCGAGGCGTACCCCGACCTCAAGGCCTCCGCGAACTTCCAGCACCTGCAGACCGAGCTGAGCGACACCGAGGACAAGCTGTCGTTCGCGCGTCAGTACTACAACGACGCGGTGCGGGCGCTCAACCAGCTGGTGCGCACGATCCCGTGGATGTTCTTCACGGGCGTCGCCGGCGTGAAGGAGCGCACCTTCTACGACGCTCCCGCCGGCCAGGACGCCCCGCCCACCGTCCAGTTCTGACCCCGCAACGAGATGTGCTCCCTTTTCGACCTTTCAGCCGGGCTGAAAGGTCGAAAAGGGAGCAAATCTCGCGGTCGGCGGAGCTCAGACCGCGCGGGTCATCCAGCCGTGGCGGTCCTCGGCGCGGCCGTACTGGATGTCGACCAGTGCCGAGCGGATGTCGGCCGTGACCTTGCCCGGCTCGCCCTCGGCGCTGACGACCTCGCCACCGTCCCACTTGAGCTTGCCCACCGGAGTGACCACCGCGGCGGTGCCGCAGGCGAAGACCTCGGTGATCGTGCCGTCGGCGACGCCGTCGCGCCAGTCGTCGATCGAGACCTTGCGCTCGATGACGTCGTGGCCCAGGTCCTTGGCGATGGCCAGGATCGAGTCGCGGGTGATGCCCTCGAGGATCGAACCACTGAGCTCGGGCGTGACGATCGAGCCGTCGGAGTGGACGAAGTACAGGTTCATGCCACCGAGCTCCTCGACCCAGCGGTGCTCCACCGAGTCCAGGAACGCGACCTGCGCGCAGCCGTGCGTCGCGGCCTCCTGCTGGGGCAGCAGGCTGGCGGCGTAGTTGCCGCCGCACTTCGCGGCGCCCGTGCCACCGGCGCCCGCCCGGCTGTACTCGCTGGAGAGCCAGATGTCGACCGGCTTGATGCCCTCGGAGAAGTAGGCGCCGGCGGGCGACGCGATCACCGAGTACGTGACGTGCTGGCTGGGCCGCACGCCCAGGAAGACCTCGGACGCGAACATGAAGGGGCGCAGGTAGAGGCTGCGCTCCTCGCCCGTGGGCACCCACGCGCGGTCGGTCTCGATCAGCGACCGCACCGACCCGATGAACCACTCGACCGGCAGCTCGGGCAGCGCGAGGCGGTGCGCCGAGCGCTGCATCCGGGCCGCGTTGGCCTCGGGACGGAACAGCCACACCGAGCCGTCGGCGTGGGCGTAGGCCTTGAGGCCCTCGAAGATCTCCTGGGCGTAGTGCAGCACCGCCGTGGCCGGGTCGAGCGACAGCGGGCCGTACGGCACGACGCGGGGGTCGTGCCAGTCGCGGTCCGGCGTCCACTCGGTCAGGAACATGTGGTCGGTGAAGTGGTTGCCGAACCCGGGATCGGCGAGGATCTCCGAGCGCTCGGCGTCGCTGCGTGCGTTCGCGTTGGTCTCGATCCGGGGGGTGAACGCAGGGGTGGTCATGGCGGACACGATAGTCCTTTCGGGAGTGGTGGGAGGGGTCGTCAGGCGACCGATACCTCCGCGGCCACGCGCGACGCGATGGCCTCCCCCACCTCCTGCGTGGATCGCGGCTGCCCGTCGCGCGCGGCGATGTCGGCCTCGACGGCGGCGGTGATGCGCGCCGCCTCGGCGGCGTGGCCGAGGTGGTCGAGCAGCAGGCCGGCCGAGAGGATCGCGGCGGTCGGGTCGGCCTTGGACTGGCCGGCGATGTCGGGCGCCGAGCCGTGGACCGGCTCGAACATGCTCGGGGCGGTGCGGTCGGGGTTGACGTTGCCGCTCGCGGCCAGGCCGATGCCACCGGTGACGGCGGCGGCCAGGTCGGTGAGGATGTCGCCGAACAGGTTGTCCGTGACGATCACGTCGAAGCGCGCCGGGTCGGTCGCCAGGAAGATCGTGGCGGCGTCGACGTGCAGGTAGTCGACCGTGACGTCGGGGAACTCCGCCGCGACGGCGTCGACCGTGCGGCTCCACAGGTGGCCGGCGTGGACGAGCACGTTGTTCTTGTGCACGAGCGTCAGCTTGCGACGCGGGCGCGCCTGCGCACGGGCGAACGCGTCGCGGACCACACGCTCGACGCCGAAGGCCGTGTTGAGGCTGACCTCGGTGGCGACCTCGTGCGGCGTGCCGACGCGGATCGCGCCGCCGTTGCCGACGTACGGTCCCTCGGTGCCCTCACGGACGACGACGAAGTCGATGTCACCCGGGTCGGCCAGCGGCGTGGGGACGCCCGGGAACAGCTTCGAGGGACGCAGGTTCACGTAGTGGTCGAGCTCGAACCGCAGCCGCAGCAGCAGTCCGCGCTCCAGCACCCCGGACGGGACCGACGGGTCGCCGACCGCGCCGAGCAGGATCGCGTCGTGCCCGCGGATCTCCTCGAGGACGCTGTCGGGCAGCGTCTCGCCGGTCGCGTGCCAGCGGCGCGCGCCCAGGTCGTAGGCCGTGCGGTCGAACGTGAGTCCGGACCCCTGCGCGACGACGTCGAGAACCTTCAGGGCCTGCTCGGTGACTTCCGGGCCGATGCCGTCGCCGGCGACGACCGCGAGGGAATAGGTGCTGGTCATGAGTCCATCCTAGAACCGTCGATCTCAGATGTTGAAACTCGGGTCTCGCTATCCGGTCGTCAGTTGTCTTCGGGCGTCTCGTCGAAATCGGCGTCGTCGCGCAGGTGCGCGGGTCCCCATTCCATGGCGATGATCGGGTCGAACATGAGTGCTCCTCTGAAGTGGCAGTGGTGGTCGGTGCGGGATCCGACGGGACCGACGACCCTGCGGGGCCACGTGCTGCGACGGGTGACGTCGGTCAGCGTTTCAGAGGAGGAGAACCAGGTCCTGGTCCAGAACATCTGCTGCAGAGTCGTCGAGCCAACGCCGAAACTCCGCGGCAGGTGTGGCCCTAGGAGGTCCTGCCGCGGCAAGCGATGAGTACGAGCTGCTTCCGCATGGCCGCGACTGTACACCAGGGTCCGGGCCGCCGTCTGCACCCCACGCAGATCTCAGCGGGTGAGCCCGGGCGCCTTCGTGCCCGCCACGTGGAACACTGGCCTCATGAGCGCTCCGGCTGAGGTCCCTGATCTGGTCGCCCGCGCCCTGGACCTGTCCCGGCGCCGCGGCTTCATCACCTCCACCCGCAGCGAGACGGGCCGACTGCTGGCGACCTTGGCCGCCTCGCGCCACGGCACCCTCGCCGAGCTCGGCACCGGCTGCGGCGTGGGCTCGGCCTGGCTGTCCAGCGGAGCCCCGAAGGGCGCCCACATCGTCACCGCCGAGCTCGATCCCGGCCTCGCCGAGGACGTGCAGGGCATCTTCCACGACGCCTCGAACGTCGAGGTCACGTGCGGCGACTGGACCGTGCTCGAGCAGTACGCGCCGTTCTCCCTGCTGTTCGTGGACGTGCGCGACGTCATGGCCAGCATCGACGTGATGGCCGACCTCCTCGAGCCCGGCGGCATCGCCGTGCTCGACGACTTCGTCCCCTCGGCGTTCTGGCCGCCGATCGTCGACGGCCAGGTCGACACGATCCGCGAGCAGTGGCTCACCGACGAGCGCTTCGCCGCCGTCGAGATGCTGATCGACCCCGACGCCAGCCTCATCATCGCCACGCGCCGCTGACGCGACCGGCACGGGCGAACCCCTCGCCGTCCTACTCTCGGCCCAACGGGTCATCGAGACCCCGACGGAGGAGGAGTCGTCATGTCCGAACCGACCTACGCCCACACCACCAGTCCGCGAGGCGTCCGCACCGTCGGACTGCTGTCGATCATCGCCGGCATCGTCCTCGTCGTAGCCGGGGCCGCCACGTGGTGGGTCGTCACCGACCAGCTGAAGGCCCAGAACATCACCGTCTCCGAGGACGCCGAGTGGTTCGGCGGCAAGCAGGTGAACGGCCCGCTCGACGCCTACTCGCAGGCGCAGGTGATCGACAAGCACGCCCTCGAGGCGACGGGTGGCAAGACCTACGCCGAGCTGGAGCAGGACGACCCACTGCGCGAGGTCGCGATGAACGCCTCGTTCCTGCGTGCCTCGCTGTTCACGTCGGTGGTCGCCTACGGCGTCGCGCTGTTCGCGGCCGGCATGGGTCTCATGTGGATCCTGATGGGCTGGTCGCTGCGTCGCCTCGCGCCCTGAGCGGACGTCAGGTCGTGGCCGGCTCGGCGGCCGCGACCCGGCGCACCTCGAACCACGGCAGGAAGAGCTGCACGATCGGGCCGATGGCCACGGCATAGAGCACCGTGCCGATGCCCACCGTGCCGCCCAGCAGGAAGCCCGTGGCGAGGACGGCCAGCTCGAGCATCGTGCGCACGCGCCGCACGCTCGCGCCGGTGCGTCGGACGATGCCGGTCCACAGGCCGTCGCGCGGGCCCGGGCCCAGGCCCGCTCCGACGTACATGGCGCCCGCCATGCCGTTGCCGACGACGCCGGCCACCAGCATCGCCGTGCCCCACACCGGACCCGAGGCCTCGGGCAGGACCGCCAGGGTGGCGTCGGCCGCCAGGCCGATCACCACGACGTTCGCGATCGTGCCGAAGCCCGGACGCTGGCGCAGCGGGATCCAGGCCAGCAGCACGAGTGCCCCGACGAGGATGACGACCTGCCCGAACGTCAGCGGCAGGTGGTGGGTCAGACCCTCGTGGAAGACGTCCCACGGGTCGAGCCCCATGCCGGCCCGCACCAGCAGGGCCATGGTCGCGCCGTAGAGCCACAGCCCGACGAAGAGCTGCACGAGACGGCGCGTCATCGCCGCGCCTCGGGCCGGCGCAGGATCGGCGCGGTGGGCAGCCGACGCAGCCCGTCGCGTCGCACGACGCGCACGGTGGCCGCGATCCCCCACATCGCGAGGGCCATCAGGATCATCCACAGGAGCACCCTCTCACTCTGCGCCGAACTGGACTTGGATTCCATAGCCAATCCTGCCAAAGTGGCCTCATGGCCCGTGCCACCGCCCTCTCCGCCCGCCGTCTCGCGTCGATGCTCGGCGACGCCGACCCCGGAGCCGGCCCCGCCTACCGCCGGCTCGCCACCCAGATCCGCGGCGCGGTGATGGACGGGCGCATCCCGTCGGGGACGACCCTGCCGAGCGAGCGCTCGCTGGCCGAGGCCACCGGGCTGAGCCGCACCACCACCACGCGCGCCTACGAGGTGCTGCGCGAGAGTCGCCTGGTGCGCACACGGCAGGGCTCCGGAACCGTGGTCGAGCTGCCCGTCGGCCGCGCGGGCTCGACGAGCATGCTGGCGCGACCCTCGCGCCACGACGGCATCGCCCTCACCGCCGCGGCGTCGGAGGCGCCGGAGGGCTTCGCCGCCCTGATCCAGCGGGCGATGACCAGCCTGCCCGCGCTGCTGGCGACCGACGGCTACCTGCCGGACGGCCTGCCGATCCTGCGCGAGAGGCTCGCCGCCCGGTACACGAGCCACGGTCTGCCCACCGACCCGGAGCAGATCGTCGTCACGACCGGCGCCCAGAGCGCGCTGTCGCTGCTCGTCTCGGTGCTCGTGCGGCCCGGCGAGCGGGTCCTCGTGGAGGGCTGCGGCTACCCCCATGCGTTCGACCTGCTGGGGCGCGCCGGCGCGCGGCTGCTGCCGCTGCCCACCGGCGACGACCCGTGGCCCGTCGACGAGGTGGCCCGGCTCGCGCCCGCCGCCGGCCTCGCCCTGTTCGTGGCCGACTTCCACAACCCCACCGGCACTCTGATGCCCTCGGCGCAGCGCCGCGAGCTGGCGCGCATCCTGCCGGCGGCCGGCGTCACCACGATCATCGACGAGACCCTGCGCGACGTGAGCCTGGGCGACGCTCCCCTGCCCGAGCACTACGCCGCTCACGACTCGTCCGCGATCGTCGTGGGCTCGGCGGCGAAGTCGCTCTGGGGCGGGCTGCGCATCGGGTGGATCCGCGCTCCCCGCACGTTGGTGCCCCGGCTCGTCCACGCCCGCATGACGCGAGACCTCGGCACGGCCGCGCTCGACCAGCTCGTCATGGCCACCGCGCTCGAGGACGGCGACCTCGACCTGACGGCGCGGCGAGCCGAGCTGCGGCACCGCCGCGACGTCCTCGTCCAGGCCGTCGGCACCCACCTGCCCGACTGGTCGCTGACGCGGCCCGAGGGCGGCCTGACCGCGTGGGCCACGCTGCCCGCTCCCCTGAGCTCGGCGCTCGTCGCGGTGGCCGAGGAGGAGGGCCTGACCCTCACGCCCGGGCCGCGGTTCTACGCGACCAGCGCCGCGGTCGGCGAGCGACGACTGCGACTTCCCTTCGCGCTGGCGCCCCACCAGCTGGAGGACGCGGTGGGGCGCCTCGCCCGGGCGTGGGAGCGCGTCACCGAGGGCCACGCGGGCGCCACCCGCGATCCGGACGCGGTCGACCTCATCGCCTGAGCGTCCGCTCCTGTTGCGGGCCGGTACCGATGCCCGCAGGCTTCTGTGCAGGCCATTTCGCCCCACCCGGGGCACGATCCGCAGGGGGCAGGGCATGGATCTGCTGAGGAAGAAGAGCGTCGACGACGTCATCCACCAGAACGACGAGACGCCGGAGAGCCAGGAGCACGGCAGCCTCAAGAAGAACCTGTCGGCGCTGGACCTGATCGGCTTCGTCATCGGCACGGGCATCTTCACGCTGACCGGCCTGCAGGCGAAGGAGAACGCCGGACCCGGCGTGACGATCTCCTTCCTCATCGCCGGAGCGGTCGCCCTGCTGGCGGCCCTCTGCTACGCCGAGCTCGCCTCGGCCGTGCCGACGGCCGGCAGCTCGTACACCTACAGCTACACGACGATCGGCGAGATCTTCGCCTGGATCATCGCGTGGGACCTCATCCTCGAGTTCGCGCTCGGCGCGGCGGTGGTGGCGCGTGGCTGGTCGGGCTACGTCGCCGGTGTCTTCGACCTTCCGGACAAGTGGTTCGCCGAGGAGGGCTCCGTCGTCAACGTCGGCGCGATCTTCATCGTGTTCGTGCTGGGCTGGGTCGCGCTGCGCGGCATCCGCGAGTCGGCGTGGGTCACGAACGGACTCGTCGTCATCAAGGTGCTCGTGTGCGTGTTCGTCATCGCGGTCGGCGCCTTCTACGTCAACACCGGCAACCTCGTGCCGTTCATCCCCGAGTCGCAGCCCCCGTCGGGCGACGGCGGCTCCTCGAGCAGCCTGCACGCGCCGCTGTGGCAGTTCCTCTCCGGCGTCGAGCCGGCCACGTTCGGCCTCACCGGCATCTTCGTGGCCGCCGCCGTGGTGTTCTTCGCCTACTCCGGCTTCGAGGCCGTGGCGAACCTCGGCGAGGAGACCAAGAAGCCCGAGCGCGACATGCCGCTCGGCCTGCTCGGCACGCTCGGCATCTGCACCGCGCTCTACGTGGGCGTCTGCATCGTCCTGACCGGCATGGTCCACTACTCCGACCTCTCCGAGGGCGATGCCGTCGCCGACGTCTTCGACCAGGTCGGCCTGGAGTGGGCGGGCATCCTCATCGGCATCGCCGCCATCGCCGGCCTGACGTCGGTGATCCTCGTCGACCTCGTCGCCATGCCGCGCATCGGCTTCGCACTGGCACGTGACGGCCTGCTGCCCGAGGCGTTCCGCCGCATCCACCCCACGTGGGGCACGCCCGTCCTGATGACCAGCCTCACCGTGGTGGCGGTGGCACTGCTCGCCGGTCTCGTCCCGATCTCGGTGCTGGCGGAGATGGTCAGCATCGGCACGCTGTTCGCCTTCGTCGTCGTGGCGATCGCCGTGATCGTGCTGCGCCGCACGCAGCCCGACATGAAGCGCCCGTTCCGCACGCCGTGGGTGCCGATCCTGCCGATCGCCACCGTCGCCTCGTGCGTGGGCCTCATGGCCAGCCTCAAGGTCGACACGTGGCTGCGGTTCCTGGTCTGGCTCGCGCTCGGCTTCGTCGTGTACTTCGCCTACGGGTACCGCCACTCGCGGCTCAACAAGTCCCCCGAGGGTGATCCTGCGTGAGCGTCGTCGTCGGGTTCGGCAGCGACACCCGCAGCCTCGCGGCGCTCGACCTCGCGGTCGAGTTCGCGCGCACCACGGGCGAGGAGCTGGTCGTCACGAGCGTGGTCCAGGACAGCTGGGACTCGCTGCGCGACTTCGCCGGCGTGGACGACGAGTGGCGCCGCTACGTCAAGGAGCAGACCGAGGAGGCGCTGGCCATCGCCCGGGCGCACCTGGGCGAGGAGGCCGACGTCGTCACCGTCTCGCGCACCGCGTCGTCAGTGCCGCAGGCGCTGCTGGACGAGAGCCGCGCCCGGAACGCCCGGCTCGTGGTGGCGGGCTCGGCGTCGCACGGCGCCCTGGGCCGCATCGCCTTCGGCAGCACGAACGGCCGGCTGGCGCACAGCTCGGCGATCCCGGTGGCGCTGGCGCCCCGCGGCTTCCACGCCCACGACGGCGGCATCGAGCGACTCGTCGTGGCGGTGGACCCGACCGCGTCGGACGCGGCGCTGAACGGACCGATCGCCTCGCTCGCGCTCTGGCTCAAGGTGCCGGTCGAGATCGTGACGTTCGCCGTGCGCAGCGGCTCGCGCACCGCCTTCGCGGCCTTCGCCGACCAGGGCGTGCGCGAGGCGTGGGCGGCGCTCGTGCGCCAGCATCAGGACCAGCTGGCCGACGGCATCCGCGCGCTCGCGCCCGGCGTCGACGTCACCACGACCCAGGTCACCAGCGCCGAGCGCTGGTCGCTCGCGCTCGACTCGTTCGAGTGGAGCCCCGGAGACCTGCTCGCCGTCGGCTCCAGCCGTCACGGCCCCGTGTCGCGCGTCTTCATGGGGTCCACCGCGACCAGGATCGTCAACCACAGCCCCGTGCCGGTGATCCTGCTCCCCCGCCCTCCGCGCGCCCGCGCGCCCCGCTCCTGACGCACGAACGCGGCGCCCCGCGCCGACACGTGGTCGGACGGGACGCCGCGCTCGGCGACGGAGGACGGACTCAGCGAGCCGCGCTGCCCTCGGTGTAGTCGTCGTCGGCCTGCTTCCACGAGAAGTGCGAGCGCAGGGCCTTGCCGGTGGCCTCGATCGGGTGACCGGCCTCCTTCTCGCGCAGCTCGAGGAACTCCTTGCCTCCGTTGTCCTGGTCGGCGATGAAGCGCTCGGCGAACGCGCCGGACTGGATGTCGCCCAGGACCTGCTGCATGCGCTCCTTGACGCCCGAGTCGATGACGCGGGGGCCGGACACGTAGTCGCCGTACTCGGCGGTGTCGGAGATGCTCCAGCGCTGCTTGGCGATGCCGCCCTCCCACATGAGGTCGACGATCAGCTTGAGCTCGTGCAGCACCTCGAAGTAGGCGATCTCGGGCTGGTAGCCGGCCTCGGTCAGCACCTCGAAGCCCGCCTGGACCAGGTGCGACATGCCGCCGCACAGCACGGCCTGCTCGCCGAAGAGGTCGGTCTCGGTCTCCTCGGTGAAGGTGGTCTTGATGACGCCGGCGCGCGTGCCGCCGATGCCCTTCGCGTACGAGAGCGCGAGGTCCCAGGCCTGGCCCGAGGCGTCCTGCTCGACCGCGATGATGTCGGGGATGCCGCGGCCGGCGACGAACTCGCGACGCACGGTGTGGCCGGGGGCCTTCGGGGCGACCATGATGACGTCGACGCCCTCGGCCGGCTTGATGTAGCCGAAGCGGATGTTGAAGCCGTGGCCGAACACCAGCGTGTCGCCGGTGGTCAGGTTGGGCGCGATCGACTCGGTGTAGACGTGACGCTGCACCTGGTCGGGCGTGAGGATGACGATCACGTCGGACTCCTCGACCGCCTCGGCGACCGGGAGGACGCGCAGGCCCTCGGCCTCGGCCTTGGCCTTGCTCTTGCTGCCGTCGGCCAGGCCGATGCGGACGTCGACGCCCGAGTCGCGCAGGTTGAGCGCGTGGGCGTGGCCCTGGCTGCCGTAGCCGATCACGGCCACGTTCTTGCCCTGGATCAGGGACAGGTCGGCGTCGTCGTCGTAGAACAGTTCAGCCACGATTCTCGGTTCTCCTTGGTTGGGGGTCGAAGGCGCAGGTGCGTGCGCCGGCGCGATGTGGGGTGCGGGTGGGTCAGCCGGCGGCGGTGCCGGGCACGGTACGCAGCGTGCGGTCGGTGATCGACCGCGAGCCGCGGCCGATCGCGACGCGTCCGGACTGCGCGATCTCGCGGATGCCGAAGGGCTCGAGCACGTTGAGCATGGCCGTGAGCTTGCCGGCGTCGCCGGTGGCCTCGATCGTGACCGAGTCCTGCGCGACGTCGACGACCTTGGCCCGGAACAGCTGGACGGTCTCGAGGACCTGGCCGCGGGTCTGCTGGTCGGTCTTGACCTTGATCAGCATGAGCTCACGCTCGACCGCGTTGCCCGAGTCGAGCTCGACGATCTTGAGCACGTTGACGAGCTTGTTGAGCTGCTTCGTGACCTGCTCGAGCGGGAGCTCCTCGACATTCACGACGATGGTCATCCGCGAGATCTCGGGGATCTCGGTGGGACCGACCGCGAGCGAGTCGATGTTGAAGCCGCGGCGCATGAACAGGCTCGAGACGCGCGCGAGGACGCCCGGCGTGTTCTCGACCAGGACGCTCAGGGTGTGCTGGGGCATCAGAGGTCTTCCTCTTCCCATTCGGGGGCCAGATCGCGGGCGATCTTGATGTCGTCGTTGCTCGTGCCGGCGGCCACCATCGGCCAGACCATCGCGTCGCGCTCGACGACGAAGTCGATCACGACGGGCACGTCGTTGATGCTCATCGCCTTGGCGATGACCTCGTCGAGCTCGTCCTCGCTCTCGCAGCGCAGGCCCACGCAGCCGTAGGCCTCGGCGAGCTTGACGAAGTCGGGGATCCGGCGGGCGCCGATGGTCTCGGGGCCGGTGTTGAGGTCGGTGTTGGAGTAGCGGCCCTCGTAGAACAGGGTCTGCCACTGGCGCACCATGCCCAGCGAGGAGTTGTTGATGACCGCGACCTTGATCGGGATGCCCTCGAGGGCGCAGGTGGCCAGCTCCTGGTTGGTCATCTGGAAGCAGCCGTCGCCGTCGATCGCCCACACGACGCGATCGGGGTCGCCCACCTTGGCACCCATCGCGGCGGGGACGCCGTAGCCCATCGTGCCGGCACCGCCGGAGTTGAGCCACTGGCGCGGGCGCTCGTACTTCACGAAGTGCGCGGCCCACATCTGGTGCTGACCGACGCCCGAGGAGTAGATCGCCTCGGCACCGGCGGCGGCGTTGATCCGCTCGATCACGGTCTGCGGGGCGAGGCCGTCGTGCGGCTTCTCGTACGCGACCGGGAACTTCGCCTTCACGCCGAGGATGTACTGGCGCCACTGGTCGTAGTCGCCCGTCAGCCCGTCCTCGTCGGACTGCTTGCGCAGCGCGCGGATGAGGTCGGCGATGACCTCGCGGGCGTCGCCCACGATCGGGACGTCGGCCACGCGGTTCTTGCTGATCTCGGCCGGGTCGATGTCGGCGTGGATGACCTTCGCGCCGGGCGCGAACGTGTCGAGGTTGCCGGTGACGCGGTCGTCGAAGCGAGCGCCCAGCGTGATGAGCAGGTCGGCCTTCTGCAGGCCGGCGACGGCCGCGACCGTGCCGTGCATGCCGGGCATGCCCAGGTGCAGGTCGTGCGAGTCGGGGAACGCGCCGCGTGCCATCAGCGTGGTGACGACCGGGATCTGCGTCAGCTCGGCGAGCATCGCCAGCTCGGCCGACGCGTCGGCCTTGATGACGCCGCCGCCGACGTAGAGGATCGGCTTCTTCGCCTCGGCGATGAGGCGCGCCGCCTCGCGGACCTGCTTGTTGTGCGGGCGCGTGGTGGGGCGGTAGCCCGGCAGCGCGAGCTCGTGCGGCCACTCGTAGGTGGTCATCGCCTGGAGGGCGTCCTTGGCGACGTCGACCAGGACCGGGCCGGGACGACCGGTGGAGGCGATGTGGAAAGCCTCCGCGACGACGCGCGGGATCTCGGCGGGGTCGGTCACCAGGAAGCTGTGCTTCGTGATCGGCATCGTGATGCCGCGGATGTCGGCCTCCTGGAAGGCGTCGGAGCCGATGACGCTGCTGGCGACCTGGCCCGTGACGGCGACGATCGGCACCGAGTCGAGGTAGGCGTCCGCGATCGCGGTGACGAGGTTGGTGGCGCCCGGGCCGGAGGTGGCCATGCAGACGCCGACCTTGCCGGTGGCCATCGCGTAGCCCTGCGCGGCGTGGCCGGCGCCCTGCTCGTGACGGACCAGCACGTGGCGGATCGAGGAGTCGAAGAGCGGGTCGTAGGCCGGCAGGATCGCGCCGCCGGGGATCCCGAAGATGACCTCCACACCGGCCTGTTCCAGCGATCGGACGAGGCTCTGCGCCCCGGTCATCGGCTCCGGTGCCGTCTCGGTCATGGCCCCACTCTTCTCGTCTGCCGGCAGCCCCGTGGCGGCGGCCGGTGCTCGGTTCCCCATCGTATTCCCTGCTTCCTGTCGTCCATTCATCGCATGAAAAAACCCCCGGCCGTGAGGCGACGAGGGCGAGACGCGCGGCGAGGTGCCGTGCGTCAGTGGACTACGAGAAGCAGCGCGTGCATGACTCCAGTGTGCGCCGGGAGGCGCGAGTGGTCAAGTTGTGAGACAAGTCGTCCAGCATCCGGACAGCCGGGCGTCAGTGGAGGGTGCCGAGCGTGGCCTCGTCGAGCGTCCGGTCGGCGAGGACGAGACGGATGCCGTCCGGCACCTCGTGGTCGGGTCCGCGCCAGACGAGGCCCAGCCCTACGCGCTCGGCGGTGCGCCGCGAGGCTTCGTTGTGCTCGAGGAGGTAGGCGACGACGGGCTCGTCGGGAGCGAGCCGCGCGGCCGCGTCGACGCCCGCCCGGGCGACCTCGGTGGCGTAGCCGTGACCGTGGCGCTCGGCTGCGATCCGGTAGTAGAGGTTCCACGTGCCGCCGGGGCGGCGCCGCACTCCCCCGATGCCGACCAGCTCACCGCCGCGGCGCGCGATCCAGTAGCCGAGGCCGTCGCGCTCCCAGTCCGCCGTGTAGTCGGCGATCTGGTCGCGGGTCTGCTGGACGTCGGTGTGCACCCCCGAGGGCAGGTGCCGCCAGACCCGCGGGTCCGCGTTCAGCGCGTGCAGCTCGTCGAGGTCGCCCTCGGACACCGCCGCGAGCTCCAGCCGCTCCGTGCTCAGCCTGGTGAGGTCCATCCCGCTCACCAGGGGAAGGGCTCGAAGTCCTTGAGGAACACGCCGTGCAGGTCGACGCCGGCCTCGCCCTGGACGATCGGGTCGTAGACGCGCGCGGCTCCGTCGACGAGGTCGAGCGGCGCCTTGAAGCCCTCCTGCGCGAGGCGCTGCTTCGTCACGTGCGGACGCTCGTCGGTGATCCAGCCGGTGTCGACGGCGGTCATGAGGATGCCGTCGGACTCGAACATCTCGCGGGCGCTGGTGCGCGTGAGCATGTTGAGCGCTGCCTTGGCCATGTTGGTGTGCGGGTGGCCGGGACCCTTGTAGCCGCGGGCGAACTGCCCCTCCATCGCCGAGACGTTGACGACGTACTTGCGGCGCGCGGCCGAGGCCGCCATGGCGGGACGCAGACGGCTGACGAGGATGAACGGCGCGACGCTGTTGCACAGCTGGACCTCGAGCAGCTCGAGCGCGTCGACCTGACCGACGTGCTGCACCCAGCTGTTCGTGTCGACGAGGTCGGGCAGGAGGCCGCCGGCGTCGATGCGCTCGAGGTCGGCCGAGCCGGCCTCGAGCGCGAGGGCGGTGAGCTCGTCGGCCGTGACGGCGTCGCCCGCGAGCGCGGGGTGCGAGCTGACCGAGCCGACGAGCGAGGCCGGGTGGGCGTCGCTGGTGTGGCCGAAGGTGACGAGCTCGGGGACGAACCCCTCGGGCAACGGCTGCAGCTCGGCGTCGGCGATGGCCTGGTAGGCGCCGGGCTGGCGCTTCACGGTCTGCGCGGCGTTGTTGATGAGGATGTCGAGCGGGCCGGCCGCGGCGACCTCGTCGGCCAGGCCGATCACCTGGGCGGGATCGCGCAGGTCGATCCCGACGATCTTGAGTCGGTCGAGCCACTCGCTGCTGTCGGGCTGGGCGCTGAAACGGCGCACGGCGTCGCGCGGGAAGCGCGTGGTGATCGTGAGGTGCGCGCCGTCGCGCAGCAGCCGCAGCGCGATGTACATGCCGATCTTGGCGCGGCCGCCGGTGAGCAGCGCGCGGCGGCCGGTGAGGTCGGTGCGGGCGTCGCGCTTGGCGTGGCTCAGCGCGGCGCAGTCGGGGCACAGCTGGTGGTAGAACGCGTCCACCACCGTGTACTTCTCCTTGCAGATGTAGCAGCCGCGCGGCACCTGCAGCACGCCCGCGGAGGCACCACGCGCGTTCGAGACCAGCGCGATGCCGGCGGTCTCGTCGTCGATGCGGCGGGGCGATCCGGTGGCGGTGAGCGAGACGACCTCGCGGTCGGCGGCGTTCACGGCGTCGCGCTTGGCCTTGCGGCGCTGCTTCTTGACGTCCTTGTAGAACTTGCCGCAGGCGCGTCGCAGCGCGACGTAGGCCTCGTCCTCGTCACCGAGGTGCTGCGCCTCGCCCAGCACCTTGAGGGCGATCGCGAGCTCGTCGTCGGTGAAGTTCGGCACCGACTGATTCTACGGTGCCGTTCCGCGAGCCTGGCCGCTGAGTGGGCGGTGAGATGTCAACCGATCCCCCGGCCGAGCGGTGAGGCGTCAACCTTCTGAGGTCTGGATTCGGTTGACGACTCACCGCTCACCCAGCGGCGGGAGCCGATCAGCCCGTGACGGCGCCGTGCGCGGCGGAGCTGACGAGCTTGCGGTACTTGGCCAGCACGCCGGAGGTGTACTTCGGCGGGTTGGGCTCCCAGCCCTCCTGGCGACGGGCCAGCTCGTCCTCGTCGATCTCGACGTCGAGGAGCTTGTTCGCGACGTCGAGGACGATCGGGTCGCCGTCGCGCACGAACGCGATCGGACCACCGTCGACGGCCTCGGGGGCGACGTGGCCGACGCACAGGCCGGTGGTGCCGCCGGAGAAGCGGCCGTCGGTGAGCAGCAGGACGTCCTTGCCCAGGCCCGCGCCCTTGATGGCGCCGGTGATGGCGAGCATCTCGCGCATGCCGGGACCGCCCTTGGGGCCCTCGTAGCGGATGACGACGACGTCGCCGGCGACGACGGTGCCGTCCTCCAGCGCGTCCATCGCCGCACGCTCGCCATCGAACACCCGGGCGGTGCCGCGGAAGACCGACTCGTCGAAGCCAGCGCTCTTGACGACCGCGCCCTCGGGGGCGAGCGAGCCGTGCAGGATCGTCAGGCCGCCGGTCTTGTGGATCGGCTGGTCGAGCGGACGGATGACGTCGCCGTCGAGTCCGAGGTCGATGTGCGCGAGGTTCTCGGCCATCGTCTTGCCGGTGACGGTCATGACGTCGCCGTGCATGAGGCCCGCGTCGAGCAGCGCCTTCATGATCACGGGGATGCCGCCGACCTTGTCGACGTCGTTCATGACGTAGCGGCCGAACGGCTTGAGGTCGCCCAGGTGGGGCACCTTGTCGCCGACGCGGCTGAAGTCGTCGAGCGTGAGCGGCACGCCGGCCTCGCGCGCGATCGCGAGCAGGTGCAGCACGGCATTGGTGGAGCCGCCGAGCGCCATGACCACGGTGATGGCGTTCTCGAAGGCCTCGAGCGTCATGATGTCGCGCGCGGTGATGCCCTTGCGGAGCAGCTCGACGACGGCCTCGCCCGACTTCTTGGCGTAGTCGTCGCGGCGGCGGTCGGGGGCCGGCGGGGCGGCCGAGCCGGGCAGGCTCATGCCGAGCGCCTCGGCCGCGGAGGCCATCGTGTTGGCGGTGTACATGCCGCCGCAGGCGCCCTCGCCGGGGCAGATCGCGCGCTCGATGCGGTCGACCTCGTCGCGGGTGATGAGGCCCTTCATGCAGGCGCCGACGGCCTCGAAGGCGTCGATGATCGTGACGTCCTTGCCGTCGACGTTGCCCGGCAGGGTGGAGCCGGCGTAGAGGAAGACGCTCGACAGGTCCAGGCGCGCGGCGGCCATGAGCATGCCGGGCAGGCTCTTGTCGCAGCCGGCGAGCAGCACCGAGCCGTCGAGGCGCTCGGCCGACATGACGACCTCGACCGAGTCAGCGATGACCTCACGGCTGACGAGCGAGAAGTGCATGCCCTCGTGGCCCATGCTGATGCCGTCAGAGACGCTGATGGTGCCGAACTCGAGCGGGTAGCCGCCACCGGCGTGGACGCCCTCCTTGACGGCCTTGGCGAGGCGGTCGAGCGAGAGGTTGCACGGGGTGATCTCGTTCCAGCTGGACGCGACGCCGATCTGGGGCTTCACCCAGTCGTCGTCGCCCATGCCCACCGCACGGAGCATGCCGCGGGCGGCGGTCTTCTCCAGACCGTCGGTGACGTCGCGGCTGCGCGGCTTGATGTCGATCTCGGGCGTGTCGGGGGTCTCGGCCATACCGGCATCGTACGACCGGCTTTCGCGAGGACGACGCCCGGTCAGAACAGCGGCACGAGCACGAGGGCGAGGAACCAGCTGACGAAGCTGCCGACCAGGACGTACTCGGCGCGCGAGCCGTCGCCCTCGTCCTTGGAGATCTCGGGGAATCGCAGGATGCCCTTGGCGGCCAGGATCGCGGCCACTCCTCCGTAGTTGCCGCCGACGGCGAAGCCGAACACGAGCACGCGCTCGAGGGGGCCGATGACGCGGCCGCCCTTGAGGCGTCGCTCCTCGGCGAGCAGACCGCGGCCGACGTGGTCGAGCACCTCGCGCACGACCGCGTTGGCGGGTCCGATGAGGGCAACGGCGGTGATGACGGCGAGGACGAGCTCGTCGAGGCTGACGCCGGCGAGCGCCGGGACGTCGAGGTCCTCGTACCAGCTGAGCATCGGTGGGCGGTCACGCTCGATCACGGGCGAGGCGATGAGGGCCAGCAGCGCGCCGATGCCCGAGACGACCATGCCCGGGACCCGCCACGACGGAACCGTGCGGGCACTGGCCCACCAGAGGCCGACGACAGCCGGCAGCCAGCCGGCGCCCGGGCCGTAGCCGAGGCCGTACGCGGCGAGGATGACGATCGCGACCATCGCGATGACCTCGAGGACGACGATCCAGAGACGGTCGACGTGGCGGAGGTACTCGGCGAGGCAGATCGCCAGCAGGACGAGGGCGAGCAGGGCCATCAGCGCACCAGCTCCAGTCCGTCGAGCACGGCGTGGGCGCCGCTGCGGCGCAGGGACTGCGAGACCGCCGACGGCGAGATGCCCTCGGCCTCGGCGAGCTCGCGCTGCGTGCGACCCTGCAGGAGGCCGAGCGCGAGGCGTCGCTGGCGGCCGTCGAAGCCGCTGACGACGTGGTCGCGGACCATCAGGTAGGCGTTCACCGTTCCCCCTTCGTGCACCCAGCTGCGCAGGCCGGACTGGCGCCCTTCGCGCCGTTCCACCTGACCGATCGCGTCGCGCGCGTTCCACCAGGCGGGTCCGTCCTGGGTGAGACCGTACTCGGAGCGACCGACGACTTCGATCGTGCCGATGCCGATGCCGACGCGGGCGTCCATCTCCGGCGGGAGCGCGAGCCTCACGGCGAGCGCGGTGACCAGCGCGTCGCGCAGGCTCGCGTGCGTCGACTGGAACTCGTCGCCGATCGTGGGCGCCGGGGCCTGCAGCGATGGCACCAGCTGGGCCGCCGTCTCGAGCGCGGTGATCAGCGCCTCCTGCGCTCCCGATCGGGACGAGGCGGTGCGCGAGGCGACGAGGTCACCGATCAGCGCGACCACCTCTGAAGTCGACGGCTTCATTTCCATGAAATGAAGCATATGACTTTATTTCGAGAAAATGAAGGGCTTGGCTTCATTCCATCGATTCCGGCCGCCATGCCGGCACCACCAGGTCGCGGTCGGGATCGGGCTCGGGCGCCGGGGGCCCGGCGGGGTGCTTCCTCACCCAGGCAGTCGCGGCGCTGTGTCCCGCGTCGAACAGGCTCGCCCGCTGCTCGGGGGTGAGGTCGAAGTCGGTCCAGCGCACGCCCCTGGGCTTGGCGAAGATGCTGCGGTCGATCGCGGCAGGGTCGCTGACGTGGCGCACCTGCGTGGAGTCGACGGTGGTGAAGATCAGGTTCGTCAGCAGCGACAGCGGCGACGTGACCGGCTTGGCCTTGGCGCGCTCCCCTGCCGGCGAGCTGAGCCGCACGCCGAGGGTGGGCCAGCGGCTGGGCTTGCCGTCGTGGCGGTCGAAGAGCTCGATGGGATAGCTGCGCAGAAGCGAGCCGTCGGCGAGGGTGAGCGTGCCGTACTGCGACTTCAGCCGAACGGGCTCGAAGAGGAACGGGATCGCGGCCGAGGCTCGCACCGCGCGGGCGACGGAGTACTCGTTCGGGTCGTGGCCGTGCGCGGGCAGGTCCCACGGTAGGAACATCGCCCGCTGGCGGGACAGGTCGCTGGCGGTGACGACGAGCCGGAACGACTGCCCCTGCGGCAGCGCGCTGCCCGGGTCGTCGAAGTAGAGGTCGCCGAAGGTGCGCACGCCGAGGTCGCCCAGGACGCCCCGCACCCACTGCTCCATGTGCCGGCCGGGGTGCGCGCCGAGGTGGAAGAGCACGCCCCACGCGTCAGCAGCGCGCGGCCACCAGCCGAGCATCGCGCCGCGCTTGCGACGGTCGAGGAAGGCGCTGTAGTCGATCGTGCGCATGATCTCGTCGACCCGACTGAACGGCTCCCCCGCGTGCTGCATCGCCGCCATCACCGCACCGACCATCGCCCCGGCGGACGACCCGCCGATCCGCGCGAACGTGTAGCCGTTCTCGGCCAGCGCGGTCGCCGCCCCCACGAGGGCGATCCCCTTGACTCCCCCGCCCTCCAGGACGAGGTCGATCGCGCGCGTCTGCTCCACGGTTCGACTCTATGGGCTCGGCGCGACCACGGCCCGGCTCAAGCGTTCGGGCCCGGTGCGCCATGTGATGTTCTGACCGACCTGATGCGCGATGGCACCCGGTGAACAACGCACCGGACTGTGGTCACCGGGCGACTGCAATATGGCGCGCTCTGTGCCCTTCGGTCTCAACCGGAAATGACGTCACTGGCGGGTGGGCACGAGGCCGGTGCGGCCGTCCCAGGAACCGTGCTCGGAGAGCGACCGGAACCGGAAGGTCGCGAACTCGTGGTGGAAGTCGCGGCGCTCGCGCTCGCGCATGGCGTCAACGTGCCGCGTCGGGTCGGGCACGTCGGAGCGTCCGTGCACCATCTCCACCATCTGGCGCGCGCTGCGCCAGATCGTGAAGGTCGAGATCGTCCGCGGCGGACGGAAGCCGGCGACGGCGAGCGTGACGCCCGGGTGGTCGCGCACGAGGCGCTCCACGGGCCGGCCGTGGTGGAGGAAGCGAGGGATCTCGGGGATGCGCATCCGGGCCAGCGTGACGGCCACGACCGGCTCGTCCTGGTCCCACGAGCCGGCCCGGAGGGGCAGTCCGGGCAAGGCGGCGAGGCTCGACCAACGGCGCAGGTACTCCAGTCGCACGTGCCAGCCGGCGGCGAGCGAGCGGCCCAACGCGTCGCGGGTCAGGAACCGCTCGAGTGAGGCTTCGTCCTGCCACTGCGCGAAGACCGCGAGCCTGCGCAGCTGGAGTCGGTCGGGCGACACGACCGGCGCGCCGAGCCGCATGAGCGAGAGGCTCTCGAGGTGGTCGAGCCCGGGGACGGTGTAGGGCGTGGGCGGTCGCAGCAGGGCGCTGGTCCCCGTGCGGCGCGGGACCTCGGCGAGGTGGAAGCTGTGGATCGTCACGACTCACGCTCGAGCCTGTAGTGCAGGCGCAGGGCCGAGACGCCCCCCATGCGCAGCTCATGATCGGTGCGCAGCACGCCGTCCGGATCGACGAAGACGTGGAAGGTCTCGTGCAGCGGCACGCGTGCCGCGTGCTCACCCGATTCGCGGACGACCACGTACGCCCCGTCCTGTCCGAAACGACCGCGAGGCGACTCGAGGAGCAGTCCGCCGTCAGCCGTGACCGAGGGGCGGAGGAACACCTGCAGGTTCCCCGACTCGAGGGGGAAGGCGACATGCACGCTCGGGCCCGCGGCGCCCGGCAGCGTCCGCGCGGAGTAGGCGCCGCTGAAGACCGTCCGACCACTCGCACGCAGGGTCCGCGTCCACGCGGACGCGACGTGGACGCCGTCGCGGTTCCGTACCGGCGTCACGTGGCTGTCCATGCCGTGCGCGACGTCGAGCGGCCTCATCGGCAGGGCGAGCTGCTCGACACGGCGGCCCCACAGGCGCGAGATCAGCTCACCGGCCGGCCAGAACACCGGCGACCAGCCGGACCACACGTCCATCCGCCAGCGCGCGGTGTGCTCGTAGAAGTCGCGCACCAGCGGGTTCAGGCGATCCGCCGCGAACCCGGGACCGTCGAGGACGGCCATGGACGGCAGCAGTCCCGCGTCGGGGTCGGCCTCCCCCAGCACGCCGCCGTGCCGTGCGGCCTCCGTGCCGATCCAGTCCGTGCCCACGCGGGCCGAGGAGCTCACCGGCGCGTCGAGCCACCGCTCCGCCCCGTCGAGGTCGACGCGGCGACCGGTGAGTCGCCAGAAGCTCCTCGACCCGAGGTCCAAGACGTGAGGCACGGACCAGATTGTGCCGCATCCATCGGCACCGTGACCCGCACTTGCTACCGGGAGCGGACCGTTCCCTGCCGCGTGGTCGCTGCCACCGACGGAGCGACACGAGGCCAGGTCCAGGCGCTGCGCAGGATGAACGCGAGCACCATCAACTCCAGCACGACGCCGAGTCCGTAGAAGAGCAGCCAGGACTCCCCCGCCACGTTGAACGCCGTCACGGGCACGAAGAGCGAAGCCGCGACGAGGTTCGCGATGCGGTTCACCCGGGCCGGCAGTGCCGCCGACAGCACGACCATCAGGGACGGGACGGACATGAGGGCCAGCGCCGCGGTCGAGAAGGTCTGGGAGATGTCGAACTCGAAGACCCGGCCGTCGAGGATGTCCTCCACGACGCCTGGCGTGAAGAAGTTGAGAATGTCCACGTAGGCGTACAGGAACATGAGGCTGGTCCAGGCTGCGGCGAGCCTGACGCGCACCGGGAGCGGCTGGTCGTCGAAGGTGTTGGGTTGGCGTGTGCTCATGGTGGGCTCCGTTGTCGTGAGGATCGTTGCGTCCACGCTCGCCCGGCACGGCGGCCTGCACATCGGTCCCGAGGCCTGAGCCGATCCGGCCGATGGAATGGCCTGATTCTCGTTCTTTCGGCGGGTGTGCCGGCGCGCGCCGATCCCTAGGGTGGAGCCGTGTTCACTGTCCGGCGCTCCCTGTGGGACGAGCCGCGACCTGCCGACGCCCCGCCCGTCGGACGGCTCGACTGGCTGCTGGCAGGCGTGTTCGCGATCGCGGCGCTGGTCGAGGGCGCCGTGCGGCCGGACGTGGCCTGGCGTCCCCTCGTGACGGTGCTAGGTCTAGCACTCGTGCCGGCTCTCCTCTGGCGGCGGAGCCATCCCTTGCTGGCCGCCTCGGTCGGGTGGGGTGTCGCCGGGGTGCTCTCGGTCCTCCAGCTGACCGCCGACACCTCGGACCTGGGCCTCTACTCCATGCTCGGCGTGCTGGTCCTTCTCTACTCACTCGTGCGGTGGGGCTCGGGACGCGAGATCGCCGCGGGATCGGCGTTCGTGGTGGTCGTCGCCGTGCTCGGGATGATCGCTTCCTCCGCGGGCTTTGCCGACGTCTTCGGTGGGAGCGTGCTCCTGCTGCTCGTCGTCGCCCTCGGAGCCGTGTTCCGCTACCGCGCGGACCTCTGGAGCCGTCAACAACGCGAGATCCGCAACCAGGAGCGGGTGGCGCTCGCGCGCGAGCTGCACGACACGGTGGCCCACCACGTCTCGGCCATCGCGGTGCAGGCGCAGGCCGGCGGCGTGGTCGTCGGCTCCCAGCCCGAGAAGGCCGCCGAGGTCCTGACCGCGATCGAGGCCGAGGCCTCGCGAACCCTCGCGGAGATGAGGTCCATGGTCCGCCTGCTGCGCGAGGAGGAGTCCGTCGACTACGCACCGCAGCGGGGCGTCGCGGACCTGCCTGCGCTGGCGCGCGTCGACACGACGCTTGCCGTCGAGGTCTCGCTGGACGGCTCGCTCACCGAGCTGGCGCGCCCCGTGGACGCGGCGCTGTACCGGCTCGCTCAGGAGTCGCTGACCAATGCCGTGCGGCACGCCCGCGGCGCGACGCGAGTCGCGATCGACGTCCACCGCGAGGGCGACGCCGTCAGACTGCGTGTCAGCGACGACGGACGGACCGAGCCGGGGCTGCCGCCGGAGCCCGGATTCGGCCTGCTGGGGATGGCCGAGCGCGCCCAGCTCCTCGGCGGCTCGCTCACCGCAGGGCCGGGACCCGAGGGTGGCTGGGTGGTCGAGGCCGCGCTACCCCTGAAGGCTCCGGCATGACCATCCGCGTGGTGGTGGCCGACGACCAGGACCTGGTCCGCACGGGGCTCGTGATGATCCTCGGCGCGCAGCCCGGCCTCGAGGTGGTGGGCGAGGCGGCCGACGGGCTCGCAGCGCTCGACCTGGCGAAGCGGCTGCGCCCCGACGTCCTCCTCGTCGACATCCGGATGCCCGGTCTGGACGGCGTCGAGGTCACGCGGCGTCTCGCCGGCCCTGACGTGGCCGACCCGATGGCGGTCGTCGTGATCACCACCTTCGACCTCGACGAGTACGTCCTCGGCGCCCTCCGCGCCGGCGCCCGCGGCTTCCTCCTCAAGGACGCCGGGCCGGACCTCCTCGTGCAGGCCATCAACGCGGCCGCGAACGGCGATGCGCTGATCGCCCCCAACGTCACCCGCCGACTGCTGTCGACGTTCGCCGACCAGGCCCCGGCGACTCCGGTCCAGCCCGTCGCGCCCCTCACTGAGCGCGAGGAGGAGGTGCTCGCCCTGGTGGCACGGGGACGGACCAACGCCGAGATCGCCTCCGAGCTCTTCGTCGGCCTGAGCACGGTCAAGTCCCACGTCGCCTCGCTGATGGCCAAGCTCGGCGCCCGCAACCGCGTCGAGATCGCGATGTGGGCATACGACACGCGGCGGGTCAGGGCCGACCAGTCGTGAGCGCTCTCAGTCCCGGGCCAACGCGACGGCCTCGATCGAGACGAGGAGTCCTCGCGGCAGCCGCACGTTCGCAGGCGCGGACCGTGCGGGCGGCGGGTCGGGCATGAATCGGGCGTAGACCTCGTTCAGCTTCGCGAAGTCGTCGACGTCGGCGTAGAAGATCGTGGTCTTCACGAGGTCTGCCAGCGACGCGCCCGCCGCCTCGAGGATGGCCGAGAGGTTGATCAGCGCCTGCTCCGTCTGCGCCTCGATGCCCTCGACCACCTGCCCGGTCTCGGGATCGATGCCCGCAGTTCCCGAACAGAAGACAAAGCCGCCCGCGACGATCGCCTGACTGTAGGGACCGAGCGCAGCCGGAGCCGCGTCCGTCTCGATCGCCACCCTGGCCGCTCCACCTTCGTGGCCCATGCAGCGAGCCTAGGCAGCGTCGAGGCTCTTGAACAGAGTTGCGAGGGCGTCGCCCCCCTCACCCCGCGCCGGGACGCAGTTCCGCCTACGGCTGGGGGTCGCCCTCCGAGTCGTCGTCCTCGTCCTCGCTGCTCAGCGCTGCGCCGAACGCGACGCCGATCGCGATGCCGAAGCCGATGAAGGCCCACTGGTCGAGCGCCACGGACAGCGCGACGCCCATGGACATGCCGATCGCGAGTCCGACGGCGAGCTTCGACGAGTCCATGCCGGCGAGCCTATCCGCGACTCTCAGGCGTGACCGATGAAGGGCTTCTGCCGTACGAAGGTCGCGTCCTCCACGCACTCGAGCAGGAAGGCCGCGGTCTCGTCGCGCGTGATCGCGCTGAGCTGGAGTCCCGGCGGGATCTCGGTGAACACCTGCAGCTCTCCCGAGGTGGTCTTCGCGAACGGGGCCGGCCTGACGATCGTCCAGTCGAGGCTCGTGCGCTCGATCAGTGCCTCCTGCCGGTCCTTGTCGGCGTAGCGGTGGCGCGTGAAGAGCGGGAAGAGAACGCGGTTGTAGAACCAGCCGCCGTGCCCCTTCGAGTCGCCGGCGCCGATCCCGGTGACGGCGACGAGACGCTTCACGCCGGTCGCCTCCATCGCCGCGATCAGTTTCCGCGTCGTGTCCGAGAACAGCGTCGTCCGGCCGAGCGAGTCGATGCCCAGGCACAGGACGACGGCGTCGTGCCCCTCGAGACTTCGCCGGAGAAAGGGTTCGTCGGTCGGCTCGCCCTCCGCGACGCGCACAAGCTCCGACGGGGTCACCCTGGACGCCTCTCGGGTCTGGGCGGTGACGGTGTGTCCCTGCGCGACCGCGCGGGCCAGCAGCCGCGAGCCGACACCGCCCGACGCTCCCACCACGACCAGTCGCATCGCAGGCCACCCCTCTGACTCGGACTTGGTACGTCCATCGAAACATGCCCCGGGTCCAGGCGGCTCCCATCCGGCGCGGAACCTCCGAAGCGCGTCGGTCCGGCGCCCGGTCGTGTCAGACTCTCGGCGTGTCGACGACATCCGCGGACCCCACGGCTTCCGTACCCCAGCCGCCGGCGCGGCGCCGCCGCAACAGGATCCTGGCGATCCTCGTGGCAATCGCGCTGGCCGCGGCGGTCATGGTGGCGTGGAACTGGTGGACGCATCCGAAGGCGTTCGGTGGACTGGGCGACGGCTATGAGACCGATCCCCGGCCGCTCGCGGATTCAGCACTCTCGACCACGGTGATCTTCCCCAAGATCAAGGGCTCTCCCGAGACCGTCACGATCAGGAGTCTCGACGCGACATTCTCCGAGAACACCGCCAAGGCAGGTGCCACCTTCTGGATCTGCCACATGACCGCGGGCGAGGATCCCATCGGTGCCGTGTTCGACCCGGAGGCGACCTGCGCCGACATCGAGAAGTTCACCGCGCCGACGCGGTTCGAGCACGGCGTCAGGCCGGACAGCGACTATCTCTTCGTCACCATCGCGCCGACTCGATCGGGCGTCGCGAAGCTGGAGTCCGTCGACATCGACTACTCGCGGTCGAAGCGTCATCTCTACCAGCGGGGAACCGAGACCATCGCTGCCGATCGCGTCGTCACGGTGCGCTGAGTCATGGATTCCTGGGCTGAACGCCGAGTGGGTACAGCATGGGCCTCCACCGTCGCGCAGATCGCGAGTTTTGCAGGGATCTTCGCGTTCCACTGGAGTGACCTCGCGTGGGTCGTCATCTGGTCCGTCGTCCTGGCCATCACCGTGGTCTGCATCTTTCGTGTTCGAGTCGTCCTGGCGAAGTGCGTGTATGCCCTGAGCCTTGCACCTGTCGGGGTGGTGCTCTGGGCTTGGGTCCAGTACCTCAACGGGACGGCCACGGACTTCTTCGGGCTGTACTTCATATACGCCGGGCTCCCCCTGCTCTTCCTCTCCGTCGTCGGCCTTCTCAGCGCGCTCGCCGCGCCCGAGCCGTTCGACGCCTGGGGATGACCGGCGAAGGTGCCCCGGAGACCGCTCCGCCGTGGAACACTCTCCGGGTGTCAGTCATCGCCGGGGCCGGGTCGGCACCAAGCCCTCGTCCCGCGGATCGACGACGTCTCCGCCGGCTGCTGGCCGGCTTTCTCGCTGTCGTCGTGGTCGCAGCGGGAATCGCGGCGGTGCACTGGTGGACGCACCCGAAGGCCTTTCGTGATCTCGGCGCTTCGTACGGAACTCAGCCGTTGCCGGTGGCCGACGCTGCTCTCTCGACCGCGGTGATCTATCCCCAGACCAGCGGTTCTCCGGAGGTGGTGAAGATCGAGGGGCTCGACGCGACGTTCTCCACCAACACCGCCAAGGCGGGCGTCACGTTCTCGATCTGCCACATGGCCGCGGACGAGGACCCCATCGGTGCCGTGTTCGAGCCACAGTCGACCTGTGGCGACATCGAGCCGTTCGAGGCACCAGCACGCTTCAACCACGGCGTGGATCCGAACAGTGACTACCTGTTCGTCACCATCACGCCGACGCGAGCCGGCGTGGCACGCCTGTCGTCGATCGACGTCGACTACCGACGTCCCGAGCACTTCCACCAGCGCGGGACCCAGAGCATCCAGGTCGGTGACGAGGTCAACGCGCGCTGAGCCGCGCTCCCTCGCTCACCTGACGTGGGCGAGCCGACGGCCCCGGACACGAACCGCCGGGTAGCGTCCGAGGGTGGCCAGTCCTCGCCGATCACGTGCTCGTCGACGCAGCTCGTCCTCGCGCCGCGCCGGGACACGACAGTCGACGCGGCCGCTGCCGTCCGCCGCACCGGGTGAGCGCATCTGGGTGCTCGACGTCCCCTACGGGACCCAAGTCGATGGAGCCACTTGGCACCCTGCGGTCAAGACCCACCTCTACGTCGGGCGCGCTCTGCCCGCACACCTCGAGCCGTACGCTCCCGGGCCGTACACGCTCGGTCGGTTCGTCGAGAACTCCCTCAATCCCGAGCCGACGCCCAACCCCGAGCCGACCGAGACGCTCGAGCCCCGCAGGATCCAGTTCGAGGCAGCCGACGCGATCGCGGCACGGGCCGAGACCGGCGGACGGCAGTTCCTGCTGGCCGACGAGCCCGGCGTGGGCAAGACGATCTCGGCCGTCCTCGGCGCGACGGCCGTGGGCGACCTGCGCGGTGCGCGACGAGTGCTCGTCGTCGCCGACCGGCCCGCCGCGATCACCATCGGCCACTGGTGCCGCACGATCGAGGCGCTCGGCCACGGGGGCCTGGAGTGGGTCGTGATCACGTGGGACCGGCTGGAGAAGGTCAAGGACCACGCGTGGGACGTGATCATCGCGGACGAGGCGCACGCCCTGCGGCGGACGACGACGAAGCGGTGGAAGCTCTGGGCGCGGATCTCCGGACACGCGCGCCCGCACGACAAGGCGCCTTTCGTCATCGCGACCACGGCGACGCCCGGGCACACGCCGCTCGAGCTCCCCTACCTCGCCCCGGCCTACGCCCAGATCCTCGGTGAGCCGATGAGCGAGTGGACCTCGGCGACGCAGCCCGCCGCCGCGTTCGCGACCGCACTCGAGCGCCACGGCGTCGAGCTCGAGCACGGCCGCTACGGCGCGGCCTGGACCGCCGACCCGGCGCGACGCGCTGCCGACCTCAAGCTGGTGCGCGGCTGGCTGAACGAGGAACAGCCGCCCGCGATGCTGCACCGCGCCGCACCGTGGGGGCCCGTGCCGATCTCCGGCATGCCGGTCGCGCTCACCCCCGCGGAGCGAGCCGCCTACGAGGCCGAGTGGGGCGAGTTCTGCCGTGAGATGGACATCGCCCGTCGCGGACGCAACGTGGCGAAGGGCCGCGCCGCCCTTCTGCGCTTCCGGCAGAAGGCCGGGCTCATCCGCGTCGACTCCACGGTCGCCTGGATCGCCCAGCAGATCGAGTCCGACCGGCAGGTGGCGTGCTCGGTGGAGTTCGTCACCACCGCGGCTGACCCGATCACCGACCGGCTCCGTGACTCCGGCATCGAGGTGGCCACCATCTACGGCCGCGACCGGTTCGATCCCGAGGCCGAGCGGCTCCGCTTCCAGACCGGGGAGGCGAGGGTCTGCGTCTTCACCGCCGTCGCCTCGATCAGCCTGCACGCCGGGGAGACCCTCGGCGACGGACGCGAGGCGAGCACCGAGCCTCGGGTCGGCCTCTTCCACCAAGCCCGGTTCTCGGGGATCGCCGCACGACAGGTGACCGGCCGCACCCACCGGGATCATCGTGTCTCGCCGTGGCACATCGCCTACGCCGAGGCCACGGTCGAGGAGCAGGTCGGCAAGGTGATGGTGGAGCGGATCGCCGCGGCGTCCGACACCGTGGGCAGCGACACCACCGGCCTCGCCGACCTGGCGCAGCTCCTCGGGGCCGACTGGCTCCCGCCCACGACCCTCATCGAGGACGGCGTCTGAGCTCGCCACGTCCATGCTCGGCTGAGGTCGGGCAGACTGCTGGGGTGTCCGACCCGCTGCGCAGGCTGCTCGCCGCACCGCCCGACCTCCCGGTCGCCGCGGGCCTGCCGGCGCTCGACGAGGCGCTTCGCAGCCGCGGCCTCGCGGTGGTGCACGCGCCGCCCGGCACGGGCAAGACGACCTTGGTCCCGCCTGCCGTGGCCCAGTCCGTCACGGGGCGCGTCGTCGTCACGCAGCCCAGCCGCATTGCGGCGCGTGCCGCCGCCCGGCGACTGGCGCACCTGCTGGGCGAGCCGGTCGGCGAGACGGTCGGGTACTCGGTGCGTGGCGAGCGACGGACCAGCCGGAGCACGCGCATCGAGGTCGTCACCACGGGACTGCTGCTCCGGCGGCTCCAGCACGATCCCGAGCTCGCCGGCGTCGGCGCCGTCATCCTCGACGAGGTGCACGAGCGCCACCTCGATGCCGACCTGACCCTCGCGCTGCTCCTGGACGTCCGCGCGAACCTGCGCGAGGACCTGTCCCTCGTCGCGATGTCCGCCACCATCGAGGCCGAGCGCACGGCCGCGCTGATCGGTGGCGGCGAGGCTGCCCCGGTGATCAGCGTTCCGGGTGCGCTCCATCCGGTCGAGACCGTCTGGTGTCCGATGCCGCCGGGGACGCGTCGCACCGACGACCGGGGCATCACGCCGGCCTTCCACGACCACGTCGCTGCGACCGTGCGTCGCGCGCTCACCGAGCACGGGGGCGACGTCCTGGTCTTCGTCCCGGGGGTCGCGGAGATCGACGCGGTCATCCGTCGGCTCGGCGGGGTGGAGGCGGACGTCCACCCGTTGCACGGACGACTGTCCGGCGCCGAGCAGGACCGAGCGCTGAGCGAGGGCCCACGTCGTCGCGCCATCGTCTCGACGGCGGTCGCCGAGTCGTCGCTGACCGTGCCCGGGGTGCGTGTCGTGGTGGACGCCGGCTTCTCGCGCGAGCCCCGGACCGACCACCGCCGCGGTCTGGCCTCCCTCGTCACCGTCGCCGTCAGTCGCGCCGCGGCCGACCAGCGGGCGGGACGAGCCGGCCGCCTGGGTCCGGGCGCCGTGCTGCGGTGCTGGTCCGAGGCGGAGAACGCGCACCTGTCGGCGCACCCGGAGCCCGAGATCGCCACCGCCGACCTGACGGCCTTCACGCTGGAGGTGGCGTGCTGGGGCAGCCATGACGTCCGAGAGCTGGCGCTCCTCGACCAGCCCCCTCCGCACGCCCTTGAGGCGGCCCGGCGGGTGCTCGTGGAGCTCGGCGCCATCACGGAGGACGGAAGAGCCACCTCGCGGGGTCGAGCCATGGCCGACGTCCCGGTCGACCCGCGGCTCGCGCGAGCCCTCATCGATGGAGCTCCACTCGTCGGGTCGAGGCGCGCTGCCGAGGTGGTCGCGATGCTCAGCGAGGACGTCCGTGCTCCCGGAGGCGATCTCGTCGCGGCGCTCAGATCACTGCGCTCCGGACAGCGGTCCGGCGCCTGGCGCAGCCAGGTCACGCGCTTGGAGTCCGTGGTGAAGGAACAGGTCGGACAGAGGGACAACGTCCCCGCGCTGACGGACGACGTCGCGGTCGGGCTCGTGGTCGCCCTCGCGCACCCGGACCGCATCGCGCGCAAGCGCTCCGGCGGCTCGAGCTACCTCATGACGTCCGGCACGGGCGCGGCCCTCGATCCGCGCGACCCCGGACCGCTCGCCGGCCTGGAGTGGCTCGCGGTCGGTGACGCGGAGCGACGGTCCGGGCAGCGTGAGGCCCGGATCCGCTCGGCGGCTCCGCTCACGGAGGACCTGGCGCTCGAGGCCGCAGGCTCGTCGTGGACCGAGGTCGACGAGGTCGGCTGGGCCGACGGACGCGTCGTGGCTCGCCGCCGCACGCTGCTCGGCGCGATCGAGCTGAGCTCCGTGCCGATCAGCGACCCTCCGGTGGAGGCCGTGACCGAGGCGATCCGGGAGGCCGTGGCGAGCGAGGGCATCGATCTCCTCACCTGGTCGGAGGCGGCCACCGCGCTGCGGGCTCGGCTCGACTTCCTGTACCGCGCGATGGGCGACCCGTGGGCCGACGTGAGCGACGAGACGCTGACGCAGAACCTTCAGTCGTGGCTGGGTCCGCAGCTGGCGCGAGTCCGCTCGGCCCGCGACCTTCGCCGCATCGACGTCGTGTCCGCACTGCGGGCGCTGTTGCCGTGGCCCGAGGCGGCGCGGCTGGACGCGCTGGCGCCGGAGCGCGTGGAGGTCCCGAGCGGCTCAATCGTGCGGATCGACTACTCCCAGGAGCAGCCGGTGCTCGCGGTCCGGCTGCAGGAGGTCTTCGGCTGGGACTCGGCCCCGGCCCTCGCGGACGGCAGGGTGCCACTCCTGCTGCACCTGCTCTCCCCCGCGCGACGCCCGGCCGCGGTCACGGCCGACCTCGACTCGTTCTGGGACAACGGCTACCCGGGGGTCCGCGCCGACCTCCGCGGCCGGTACCCCAAGCACTCCTGGCCCGACGACCCGCGCACCGCCCCGGCGACCCGCCGCACGAACGCGCGCCGCACCCGGGACTGAGCCGTCCATGATGGACGCATGACCACCGAACGCGCGGACCGCGTCCGCGCCCTGTACCAGTCGTTCAACGACCGCGACCTCGATGCCGTGCTCGCGGCGATGGCACCGAGCGTCGAGTGGCCGAACGGCTGGCGCGGTGGGCGGCTGACGGGTCGCGACGAGGTGAGGGCGTACTGGCAGCGCCAGTGGGAGGAGATCCGCCCGATGACCGTCGTCCGACACATCGCCGAGCGTCCCGACGGCACCGTCGAGGCACGTGTCCGCCTGGTCGTCCGCGACCCCGCCGGGACCGTCCTGGAGCGCTCCGAGACGACGCACGTCTACGAGTTCGCGGGACCCCTGGTCCAGCGCATGAGGGTCGAACCCCAGGACGCCGTGGCGGGTGAAGCGTCGACATCCGCCTAGTCGCACCCGGTTCCGTCACCGTCCCTGTCGAGCCGGTACGGGTCGCTGCCCGTCACTGTGACGGGGTGACCGATCTCTCCGCAGTCGAGGTCCGCGACGATCGGCAGGCAGGGCGAGTACCCGGCCATGCAGTCCTTGTCAGGTGCCTTCGCCTGGGGAGGCTGCGGAACCAGTGGGACGGGCTTCGCAGCCTTACGGCATGCCGGCACCGAGGCCGAGGCGAAGGCACGGTCGAGTCGACGAGCGAGCTCGGGGTTCTCGTGGCGGAACTCCTCGAGATAGCGGTCGTCGGCGAGCCCACGCTTCGCGAGCATCACGTTGAGCGACCGGCCCTTCACGTCCCGCACCTCGGCCACCACGCGTCCATGCGTGTCCTCCGCGTAGGCATTCACCGAGTACCCCTTGCTGAGGAGCTTCCGTGTGAAGGCCGTGGCCTCGGATCCGCACTGCTCGTTCCGCTCCGGCGTGTTGACGAGTCCCAGACGGTACTCGTTGCCGTCGGACGCCACCCAGGAGTCGCCGTCCTTCTGGTCCGTGATGAACAGCAGGACGACGGGCTCGTCCGTGGGCTCCGGGGTCGGCTCGAGCGTCGGGGACGGGTCGGCGCTCGGCGGGGTCGGATCGACCGGCCGGGACGGCTCCGTCACCTGGACGGGCTCGCTCGTCGCGCTGTCGGTGGTGACCGGCGTGGTCGCGGCACCGACCGCCACGATCCCCATGAAGGCCACGCATCCTGCGACCAGCCAGAGCTCCCACCGACGAAGCCACGGCTTGCTGCCTTGGCGAGCCTCGGTCGTGAAACCCACGGACGTCTGACGCGCACTCGTCGCGTACGGGTAGTTCCGCGCCGTGTAGTCGGTCCATGCGGAGCCGTCCCAGTAGCGCAGCTCGCCCTGATCATCGGCATACCAGCCGGCGCGGGGGGCCTCGGTCATCGACTGAGCGTCCCACGATCGTTCAGCCCATGTGGCGAAACAGGGTCAATGCAGCGGCGCACCCTCGCGCTACCGTGCGGTCATCTCCACGAGGGACCCCGCCGCCTGCGTTCCGGTCTGGAAGAGGTGTCGACCCGAGCGCCGGTACGTGACGTCAGCACCATCGATCGTCAGCCGTCCAGGCCTCGTGGCAGTCACCGTCATCAGGATCTGTGATCGCCGGCCGTCCTGCCCGAACGTGCTTCCGGCCGTGGGTCCCGTCGTGGCGCAGAAATCGGCGATGTCCCGCTCCTCCCCGGAGCCGAGACCACCATTCGCATCCTTGAGCACGCACGTCAGGAACCCGAAGCGCGCAGCGGTCTCGTCCCGGACGACGCGTGGCGCGATGTCCAAGACCCTGACCGTCTCATCCACTCCACTCAGGTGATCCGCGACGGAGATGACGTGGGTCTGGCCCACGGTCAGGCTCTCGCCCTCCTGCCCTCCGAAGGCGAGAACAGTCGGGTGGGTCCACCAGTAGCCGGCGACGAACAGCACTGAACCGAGGACCAGGACGATCGCCTCGGCACCGACCCATCGGTACGCCACGGAGCGATCCACACGCATGTCGTGCACTCTCCCACGAGCACCGGCGCCGGCGGGGCCGGTTCCTCGAAGTCGAGCCCGCCGACCGTACGCTTTCGCGATGGCCGGGAAGAGGAGCCGAGACCGCCAGCTGGCGTTCTTCGTCATGGCGCGCACCGAGCACGGTCACTATCCGCACCCGGTGGAGGTCGCCGTCCACCCCGACGGGGTGAGCTCGCGCCTGTCCTTCTCCATCGGGCCGCATGCCGCGAACGCAGGAGGACAGATCGCGCTGGCTCGTGTCCTCGATGAGCAGCGGACCGGACTGAACCCGATGTTCGCGACGGAGTTCGACGCGGCCGAGCTCCACTGGCTCGTGCCCTACCTGGTGCGGCTCCAGGCCGGCGAGGATGTGAAGGACGAGATGGTCGCGGCCTACGCAGCCCAGCATGGCCGCTCCCCCGAGGTGCTGTGGCAGCAGCACTACGGCGAGTGAGGTCGGGGACCTTCAGTCGCTGTAGTGGTAACGACAGGCTGCGATGCGGACGTCCTCGTCAACGATCTTGTAGACCAGTCGGTGCTCATCGGTGATCCGACGCGACCAGTACCCCTGGAATCCGTGCTTGAGCGGCTCAGGCTTCCCGATGCCCTCGTTGCCGTTGCGCTCGATGTCGCGAATCAGCAGGTTGATCCGCTTGAGCAGCTTGCGGTCTTGCTGCTGCCACCACAAGTAGTCATCCCACGCCGCTGTGCTGAAGACGATGCTCAATCGAGCAGTTCCTGCGACGTGCCTTGCTCGGCCTCGAGCTCCTCGATCGAGCCGAGCAGCCGGCGCGCGTTGGCCGGGCTGCGCAGGAGGTAGGCGGTCTCCTTGAGGGACTCGTAGTCATCGAGCGAGACGATCACCGCCGGCTCGTGGCCGGCGCGGGTGATGACGACCTCCTCGCGGTCATCGACTACCGCATCGAGCACTTCGGCGTACCGCCGGCGCGATTCGCTGTACGACATCGTCCTCATGGCTCATCCCTCCTAGGTACAGGAAATTGTACGCGCCAAAGTCGAGTGTCGCCAAGTGCGTCCGCCGCATTCCAGCCCTCCGCAGGCGGGTTGATCGTCGCGGCCGGGATCTGGTGTGGTGTCCGCCTGTGGCAGGCTCCCCGCGGGGCGTCGACCACCGGTGGCCTCGTCGCGATCGGGATCTTCGCGCTGTTCAGCATCCTGATGACTCTCGGTCCGCTCTCCAGTGGCGTCTGGCTGTGGGACGCCGCCCTGCTCGCGGCGCTGGGGCTCAACTTCCTTGCCATCCTGGTGCTGAAGATCTGGGCCGGGTCGAAGAGGCGACTGTGATCTCGGCGTTCGTGGAGCACCTCGTCGACCGGGTGCTCGAGAGGCTCACGCGGCACCCCGACGCCAAGGCGGCCCGGACGGCCTATGGCCGTGCCCTCCGTCAGCCCACGGAGCTTAGAGAAGCAGCGTTCCGTCAGGCGCTCGCGGACGAGGGCGTCACCCTGGACCTCGACGTCGAGGAGCATCTGCTCGGAGCGCTGAGCATCGGCGTCTCGGCACGGCGCGCGTGCGCCGTGCTCGAGTAGGCGACTTGGCCTCAGAGCTGAACGGTGTCGTTGTCGCCGAGGTCGGGCTGGGAGTCGGTGACGAGACCCTTCACGAACTGGACGGCCGCCGTGACCTTGCCCGGGGACTCCCAGTACTCGGCCGTGGTGGCGTCGATGCGCAGGGCGATGTTGTCGGGGTCCTCGGGGCCACCGGACATGAAGGCACCGGAGGACGCGTCCCAGAGGTCCTCGACCTTGCCGCGGTTCTGCTCGACGTGCGCGGTGCCGCTGAGGGAGACCCAGCCGGCGTCGCTGGCGTAGGCCACGTTCACGCGCGGGTCGGCCTCCAGGGCCTGCACCTTCTCGCTGCTGCGCTCGGTGAGGAACCAGGTCGTGCCGGGGTGGTCGAAGTCCTGCACGCCCATCGGCGTGGACACGAGGAGGCCCTCCTGCGAGACGTACGTCAGGACCGCGATCCTGGTGTCGCGCATGATCTTGGTGACGGTCTCGGTCTGGTCGCGTGAGGTCATGCCTCGACCCTCGCACCACGACCGGGAGACCGCCTCTCGAGGAGCGGCTACGCCACCTGGTAGGTCAGGCAGTCCGCGGCGTCGGCGCCCGGCCCGACCCGGATCGAGTCCGCGTGGCACTCGAGATGGTCGTTGTGGGTGCAGTCGGTGCGGTGACAGGCGCCGACCATCGCGGTCGCGGTGGGCAGGCCACCGGAGACGCTGATGTCGATGAACGTGCCGCAGCCGGCCTCGGTCCCCGTGATGTTGATGGCCCCTGCGTGGCACTCGTGGTCCGCGTTGTACGAGCAGCCCTCGACCGCACAGTCGTGGACGGGTGGCAGTTCCTTGACGCTCATGGTCGCCTCCGGCGGTGGTGGTCCTGCCTTCGACGGTACGACGACGCCCCCGCACTGAGGGAAGACTCAGTACGGGGGCGTTTCGTCGGTGCGTCAGGAGAGCTTCTCGAGGATCAGCTCGCGCACGCGGCCGGCGTCGGCCTGGCCGCGCATCTCCTTCATGACGAAGCCGATCAGCGCTCCGGCGGCGGCCTGCTTGCCGTCGCGGATCTTCTGCGCGGCGTCGGGGTCGTTCGCGATCGCTCGGTCGACGGCCTCGCCGAGCGCGCCGTCGTCCGAGACCACCTCGAGGCCGCGGGAGGCCACGACCGCCTCGGGCTCACCCTCGCCGGCCAGCACCCCCTCGAAGACCTGGCGGGCCAACTTGTCGTTGATCCGGCCGGCGTCGATCAGGCCCTGGATCTGGGCGACCTGGGCCGGGGTGATCGCCAGCGCGCTGACGTCGGTGCCCTGCTCGTTGGCCGTGCGGGCCAGCTCGCCGAGCCACCACTTCTTGGCGACCTGCGGCGAGGCGCCCGCGGCCACGGTCTCGACGACGAGGTCGAGCGCACCCGCGCCCACCGTGTCGCGCATGTCGAGATCGCTGAAGCCCCACTCGGACTGCAGGCGCTTGCGACGCTCCGACGGCGGCTCGGGCAGCGTGCCGCGCAACTCCTCGACCCACTCGCGCGACGGGGCGACGGGCGCCAGGTCGGGCTCGGGGAAGTAGCGGTAGTCGTCGGCGTCGGACTTCGGGCGGCCGGCCGACGTGGTGCCGTCGGACTCGTGGAAGTGACGCGTCTCCTGCAGGATCGAGCCACCCGCGTCGAGGATCCCGGCGTGCCGGCTGATCTCGTAGCGGACGGCGCGCTCCACCGAGCGGAACGAGTTGACGTTCTTGGTCTCCGAGCGGGTGCCGAGCTGGTCGGAGCCCAGCGGCTTCAGCGACAGGTTGACGTCGGCGCGCATCGAGCCCTGGTCCATGCGGGCGTCCGAGACGCCGAGGGCGACCATGAGGTCGCGGACCTGGTTGACGAACGCGCGCGCGACCGCGGGCGCCTTGTCGCCGGGGACCTCGATCGTGCGGGTGACGATCTCGATCAGGGGGATGCCGGCGCGGTTGTAGTCCAGCAGCGAGTAGTCGGCGCCGTGGATGCGACCCGTGCTGCCGCCGACGTGCAGCGACTTGCCCGTGTCCTCCTCCATGTGCGCACGCTCGATCTGGATGCGGAAGGTCTCGCCCTCGCCCCCGTCCTCGGAAGGCACAGTGACGTCGGTCCACCCGTCGAAGGCGATCGGCTCGTCGTACTGCGACGTCTGGAAGTTCTTCGGCATGTCCGGGTAGAAGTAGTTCTTCCGCGCGAAGCGGCACCACTCGGCGATCTCGCAGTTGAGCGCCAGACCCATCCGGATCGCTGACTCGACGGCCTTCGCGTTCACCACCGGCAGGGCGCCCGGCAGGCCCAGGCACACGGGGCAGATCTGCGTGTTCGGCTCGGCGCCGAACGCCGTGGAGCAGCCGCAGAACATCTTCGAGGCCGTGTTGAGCTCGACGTGGATCTCCAGGCCCATCACGGGCTGGTACCGGGTCAGGGCGTCCTCGAACGGGACGAGCTTCGTGTCGGTGGTGCTCATCGGGCGGCCTCCAGCTCGGGGGCGAGTGCGGCGAAGGGGCTGCCGTCGCGCTCGGCGACGAGGCGCTCCACGGCGGCACCCGCGTTGTACAGGCGGTCGTCGGCCATCGCGGGGGCGAGGAACTGCAGGCCCACCGGCAGGCCCTCGGACAGGCCGATCGGCAGCGAGATGCCGGGCACGCCGGCGAGGTTGGCCGGGATCGTCGCGATGTCCTGGGCATACATGGCCAGCGGGTCGTCGAGCTTCTCCCCCAGGCGCCACGCGACGGCGGGCGACGTGGGCGAGGCGAGGACGTCGACCTGCTCGAACGCGGCCTCGAAGTCGCGCGCGATCAGCGTGCGCACCTTCTGGGCCGAGCCGTAGTACGCGTCGTAGTAGCCGCTCGAGAGGGCGTAGGTGCCCAGGATGATGCGGCGCTTGACCTCGTCGCCGAAGCCCGCGTCGCGCGAGGCGGCCATGACCTGCTCGGCGCTGGGCACCTCGACGCCGTCGGGCGAGACGCGCAGGCCGTACCGCATGGCGTCGAACTTGGCGAGGTTGCTGCTGACCTCGCTCGGCATGACGAGGTAGTAGGCCGCGAGGCCGTGCGCGAAGCTCGGGCACGAGACCTCGACGATCTCGGCGCCGGCCTTCGCGAGGAGCTCGATCGACTCCTCGAAGCGCTGGCGCACGCCGGGCTGGAAGCCCTCGCCACCGAGCTCGCGGATGACGCCGACCCGCAGTCCCGAGACGTCGGCGCGGCGGGCGGCCTCGACCACCGGCGGCACCGGGACGTCGAGGCTGGTGGAGTCGCGGGGGTCGTGTCCGGCCATCACCTCGTGCAGCAGCGCTGCGTCGAGGACGGTGCGGGTGACCGGGCCGGCCTGGTCGAGGCTGCTGGCCATCGCGACGAGCCCGTACCGGGAGACACCGCCGTACGTGGGCTTCACGCCGACGGTCCCGGTGACGGCGCCGGGCTGACGGATCGAGCCGCCGGTGTCGGTGCCCACGGCGAGCGGCGCCTCGAACGCGGCCACCGCGGCCGCCGAGCCGCCGCCGGAGCCGCCGGGGATCCGGTCGGTGTCCCACGGGTTGCGGGTGGGGCCGTAGGCCGAGTGCTCGGTGGAGGAGCCCATCGCGAACTCGTCCATGTTGGTCTTGCCCAGGATCGGCAGGCCCGCGGCCTTGAGTCGCGAGACGACCGTGGCGTCGTACGGCGGGATCCAGCCCTCGAGCATCCTCGAGCCGCACGTGGTGGGCAGGCCCGTGGTGGTCAGGACGTCCTTGACCGCGATCGGCACGCCGGCCAGGTGGTGCAGGGACTCCCCCGCGTCGCGGCGGCGGTCGACGTCGGCGGCCGCGGCGAGCGCGCCCTCGGCGTCGACGTGCAGGTAGGCGTGGATCTCGCCGTCGACCGCGGCGATCCGGTCGAGGTGCTGCTGCGTGACCTCGACGGAGGTGACGGAGCCCTCGGCGAGCGCCGCCGCGAGGTCAGCGGCGGTGGAACGGGTCAGGTCGCTCATTCTTCTCCCAGGATCTGCGGGACGAGGAAGCGCTGTTCCTCACTGGCGGGGGCACCGGCGAGCGCCTCGTCGGGCGTCAGGCTCGGCGTCACCTCGTCGGGACGGAAGACGTTGGTCACCGGCACGGGGTGACTCATGGCCGGGACGTCGTCGCCGGCGGCCTGCTGGACGACCTGGACGTAGTCGAGGATCCCGGGGAGCTCGGCCCCCAGGCGATCGAGCTCGGACTCGGACAGTTCGATCCGCGCGAGGCTCGCCAGATGGGCGACGTCGTCGCGGGAGATCTCGGGTGACGACATGCCTTCCATCCTAGTGAGCGACATCGGACCGCCAGCACTCAGGACGCCCGGTGGTACGTCAGCTCCCAGCGGCCCTCGACCCACTCGACCTCGAACCGGACGCCGGACGTGTGCGCCGGCTCCTCACCCCTGAGCTCACCGCTCCGCGGGTCGAACCGTCGTGAGGGCGGGGAGTGGATCTCGGCCTCCACGACGAACCTGTTCTCGCTCGGATTCTCGAGCGACATGATCCGCACCGTGGGCCGCTCCTCGTAGAGGTGGATCTCTTGGGCGTAGAACGCACCGACGTCGCCCGCCAGGACGCACAGGTGGCACGACTCCGCGTCGCCGAGGTCCGCGAGCGAGGAGGGATCCTGCGCGGCGAAGGCGTACGTCGGCACCGCCACGAGATAGTCGACGTAGGCGCGCAGGCCCTCCTCGGACTTCACATCTCGAGGACGCTCGGGCCTGAGTAGCTGGTTCCACCCCTCACTCTCCGCCGGCGTCTTCGTCGGGGCGGTGAGCTCGGGAGTCGGCGTGGGGTCATCGTCACCTCCCCAGCACCCTGCCAGCGGCAGCACGAGGACCAACGAGGCGGCCAAGGCGCGCAGACGATGCATCAGCACCCCTCCCCGAGATGCGGTCACGACTGGCTTCACCGTACGCGCCCGTCAGCGGCGGCGATGGGCGAGGATGACGTCCATGCTCCCTCGGACCGCGGCGCTCGCCATGGGATGCGCGCTGCTCACGGGATGCCAGAGCAGTCCGACCGATGAGCGCGAGCAGGCGTCGAGCTGTCCCGTCATCGAGATCGTCGGCATCCGCGGGCAGGGCCAGTCGCTCGACGCGCATCGCGGCCTCGGTGCCGAGGTGGACGGGATCGCGACGGCCCTCGCCGACGATCTCGCGTCGACCGGCACCGTGCGGACGACGGCGATCCGGCACGAGAGCGGCCTCGGGAGCTGGGACGACTACGTCGAGGACGTCGCCGAAGGGCGCGAGCTGCTGGGCGAGCGGCTGCGGTCGCTCGCCGCCGAGTGCCCTGACACCCGGGTCGCCGTGATCGGCTTCAGCCAGGGCTCTCAGATCGCCCGCGAGGCGCTGGCGGCCGAGCCGGGGCTGGCGCGCGACGTGGACGCGCTGGTGCTGGTGGGCAGCCCGTTGCGCGACCCGTCGTCGCCGTTCCACCACGTGGAGCTGCCCGGTGGCGTGCCGTCGGCCGGTGGCCGGCTCGGCCCCGGCGCGGACCTCGGCGACCTGTCCGCGCGAACCGTGGAGGCCTGCGTCACCGGCGACACCGTGTGCGCGAACGACGGCTCGTCCGACCTCGCCGTGCACCGGAAGGCCTACGAGAGGCCGGCCGTGGCGCAGGCGATCGCGGACGCCGCCGCCGACGTGCTGGGCTGACTCACGCCAGCGCGTCGGGGCCGCCCTCGAGCAGCTTGACGAAGCCCGCCTCGTCGAGGATCGGGACGCCGAGCTCCTCGGCCTTGTCGGCCTTCGAGCCCGCGTTCTCGCCCACGACGACGTAGTCGGTCTTCTTGCTCACCGAGCCGGCCGGCTTGCCGCCGGCGGCGATGATCGCCTCCTTGACCGAGTCACGCGTGAAGCCCTCGAGCCCGCCGGTGACGACGACCGTGAGCCCGTCGAGCACTCCCCCGGCCGTGGACGCGGCGCCGGGGCCCGGGTGGTCGGGGATCGCGAAGCGCACACCGGCGGCCTGCCACTGGTCGACGATCTCGCGGTGCCAGTCGACCTCGAACCAGTCGGTGACCGAGTCGGCGATGATCCCACCGACTCCCTCGACCGCCGCGAGCTCCTCACGCGTGGCCGCCCGAATCGCCTCGATCGACCCGAACCACTGCGCCAGTGCCCTCGCCGCGACCGGGCCGACGTGGCGGATGTTGAGCGACACCAGCTGGCGCCAGAAGTCCTTGGTCTTGGCCTTCTCGAGTTCGTCGAGCAGCACCTGGGCCTGCTTGGACGGATCGCCCGTCTTGACCCGGAACGGCGTGCGGACCACGGGCTCGCCGGTCTTCTCGTCGAGCTTCGGCTCGCCGGTCTCGGCGTCGCGGACCTCGACCTCGATCGGGACGAGCTGGTCGATCGTGAGGGAGAACAGCCCGGCCTCGGAGTCGAGCGGAGCGCCCTTGCCCTGGGTGAGCGCGGCGGCCGTGACCTCGCCGAGCGCCTCGATGTCGAGGGCGCCGCGCGAGCCGACGTGCTCGACGCGTCCGCGCACCTGCGCCGGGCAGGTGCGGGCGTTGGGGCAGCGGAGGTCCTTGTCGCCCTCCTTCATCGCCCGCAGCGGCGTGCCGCACTCGGGGCAACCCTCGGGCATGACGAACGCGCGCTCGCTGCCGTCGCGGCGCTCGACGACCGGACCGAGGACCTCGGGGATCACGTCGCCGGCCTTGCGCAGGACGACGGTGTCGCCGATCAGCACGCCCTTGGCCTTCACGACGTCCTGGTTGTGGAGGGTGGCCTGGCGGACGACGCTGCCGGCCACGCGGACGGGCTCCATCTGCGCGTAGGGCGTGGCGCGGCCCGTGCGGCCGACCGACACGACGATGTCGAGCAGCCGGGTCTGGACCTCCTCGGGCGGGTACTTGTAGGCGATCGCCCACCGCGGCGCGCGGCTGGTCTCGCCGAGCTCGGGGTGCAGGGCGAGCTCGTCGACCTTGACGACGAGGCCGTCGATCTCGTGCTGGAGCGAGTGCCGCTGACCGCCCAGCTCCTCCATGCGCGCCACCACGGCATCGACGTCGTCGAGGACGCGCGTGTTCGGGCTGGTGGGCAGGCCCCAGCCCTGCAGCAGGTCGTAGACCTCGCTCTGGGCGGCGACCGGCGGGCGCTCCCAGGCACCGATGCCGTGGACGTAGAGGTTGAGCACCGCGATGCGCTCGTGGCCGGCCTCGAGCTCGAGGCCCGACTTCTTGTCGAGCTGCTGGCGCAGGCCGCCGCTGGCGGCGTTGCGCGGGTTGGCGAAGGCCGGGAAGCGGCGGGCCGCACTGGCGGTGGCGCGCTCCTCGCTGACGCCGCGGCTCGTGGACTCGGCGACGGCGCGATCGCGCAGGTCGGCCTGGAACGCGTTGAGCCGCTCGAACTCGGCGATGCCGATGAAGACCTCGCCGCGGACCTCGACGAGCGGCGGGTGGCCCTCGCCGTCGAGTCGCTCGGGGATGCCGCGGACCTTCAGCGCGTTGACCGTGACGTCCTCGCCGACCCGCCCGTCGCCGCGCGTGGCGGCCGAGACCAGCACGCCGTCCTCGTAGCGCAGGTTGATCGCGAGGCCGTCGATCTTGGCCTCGGTGAGCCAGCGGACCTGGCGGCCCGCCGCGCGCTCGGTCTTGGCGCACCATTCGCGCAGGTCCTCGGGCGAGAAGACGTTGTCGAGGCTGAGCATCCGCTCGGCGTGCTGGATCGGCGGCAGCGCCGTGGCGCCCGTGGCCGCGCCGACGTTCAGCGTGGGCGAGTCCTGCCCCTGCAGCTCGGGGTGGAGCCGCTCGAGCTCCTCCAGCCGGTGCATCCAGCCGTCGTACGTGGCGTCGTCGACGAGCGACGTGTCCTGGCCGTAGTAGGCGTCCCGTGCACGCTCGATCTGCTCGGTGAGCTCGGCCGCCTCCGTGCGCGCACCCGCCGCGCCGGGATCGTCGTCGGGGACCGCCGTCGCACGTGTTTCCGCCATGTCGCCGAGCCTAGTGCGAGCGTCGGACACTGCCACGCCGGTGCGCGCGTGCGGCCGAGTTGCCGCGCGCCGCGAGCGACCTAAGGTGCGGAACATGAGACTTCGCCGCGTGACGACCCGCACCCGGGGCTGGACGCGGCGGCGTGCCGGGCGCGGGTGGACCTACCTCGACGAGCTCGGCGCCACGATCACCGGCGAGGAGCGCGAGCGCATCGAGGCCCTGGTGATCCCGCCCGCGTGGACCGACGTCTGGATCAGCCCCTGGGAGAACGGTCACCTGCAGGCCACCGGCGTGGACGAGGCCGGGCGGACGCAGTACCTCTACCACCCCGAGTGGGTGCGCCAGCGGAACCTGGAGAAGTTCGACCGGGTCAGCCAGATCGCCCAGGAGCTGCCGAAGCTGCGCGCGCTCGTGACCGACCACATCACCGCGACCGACTCGTCGCGCGAGCACGCGGCCGCGGTGGCGGTGCGCCTGCTGGACTCGGGCTCGTTCCGCGTCGGCAACGACGTCTACGCCCGCCAGGGCAGCTTCGGGCTGACCACGCTGGAGCGGCGCCACGTGCGCGCCAAGGGCGAGACGCTCGTGTTCAGGTTCATCGGCAAGTCCGGCGTGGAGCACCAGGTGGTGCTCGAGGACGCGCCGGTCGTGGACGCCGTGAACCGGATGCGGCGGCGGCGCGGCGGCGGGCCTCGACTGCTCGAGTACCGCGCCAACCGGGCGCGCTACGCGCTGGACTCCTCCGACGTCAACGAGTATTTGCGCGAGCAGACCGGCCTCGACATCAGCGCGAAGGACCTGCGCACGTGGGCCGCCACCGTGCTCGCGGCCGAGGTGCTGGCGCTGTCCGACGAGCCCGGTGACACGAAGGCGTCGCGGGCCCGGGCGGTGCGCTCGGCGATGACCGAGGTCGCGCTGGCGCTCGGCAACACGCCCTCGGTGGTGCGCAGCTCCTACGTCGATCCGCGCCTGGTGAGCCTCTACGAGTCCGGCACCGTCATCCCGCGGCAGTCCTTCGAGCAGGAGATCGACGAGCTCGAGCGCCGCAACGCGATCGAGCGCGAGACGCTCCGGCTGCTCCGCAAGGCCGACTGAGCTCTCGGCCCCTACCGAGATTTGCTCCCATTTCCACCTTTCAGACCGGTTGAAAGGTAGAAACTGGAGCAAATCTCGGCGGGGGCAGTCAGGTCAAGGAGCGGGCGGCGGTGGCGGCGAGCTCGAGGGCGCGGCGGGCGTCGGCGGGCGAGCGGCCGGCGAGGCCGCAGGCGGGAGTCACCGCGCCGCGCGCGGCGAACGACTCCACCGCGAACCCGAGCCGTCCCATGAAGTCCTCGACCCGAGCCGCGTCGGCGCCGCCGAACCACAGGTCGGTGCCGGACTCGAAGGCCTGCGCCCACTCGTCCGACGGCCGGGCCAGCGACACGTCGAACGCGATCGCCTCGAAGCCCGCGCCGGCCAGCAGCGCGACGGGCACGTCGGGCGCGCACGAGTGCACGACGGGCCGCGCACCCTCGTCCACGATCGCCCGGACGACGGGCCGCAGCAGCGCGTCGGCGAGCGGCGCGTCGACCGATCGGTGCCGTCCGAAGCCACTCGCGGTCGGCACCTTGCCGCCCAGCACGGCGGTGATCGCGGGCTCGTCCACCTGGACGGTGAGCTCGCCGCTGAACCGCCGGCGCAGCTCGCGCACGTGATCGCGGACGCCCTCGCCCAGCGCCTCCGCCAGCTCGCGTCGCGCCCCGTGGTCGGAGAGCACCTTGTCGCCGCGCGGCCGCTCGACCGTGGCGGCGAGCGTCAGCGGACCGGTGACCTGCTGCTTGACCGCGGCATCGTGCTCGGCGAGCAGCTCCTCGAGCAGGTCGAGGTCGGCCCGCAGCGCCGAGCGGGCGCGACGCTGGTCCATGCCCTCCCCCGGCGCGAGTCGCCAGCCGGCGGGCTGCAGGTCGATCGGCAGCGGCACGAGCCCGAGCGTGCGGCCGAGCATCGCCGACGGCGCGCCGCGGTCGGGCAGCTCGGGGACGAAGACGATCCCGTCGTCGCCGAAGGTGTCGATCACGTGCCGCGCGACGGGAGCGAGCTCCTCGCCGGGCATGGATCCGATCCCCGTGGCGCGCATGCCGACGATTCTCCCGCACGGTCGCCTGTGAGAATCATCCGGTGACCGTTCGACCCGCCACGGAAGCCGACCTGCCCGCCCTGGCCGACCTGGCCGCGCGCACGTTCCCGCTCGCCTGCCCGCCCGACATGCCCGAGGCGAGCATGACCGCGTTCGTCGCCGAGCATCTGTCGCTCGAGCGGTTCGCGCAGTACCTCGCGCACGAGGTCGCCGAGGTCCTGGTGGCCGAGGACGACGGCGTCCTGACCGGCTACACGCTGACGTTCGCGCGCGAGCCCTACGACGATCACCTGGCCTCGCTCGTGCGGCTGCGGCCCACGGTGGAGCTCAGCAAGTGCTACGCCGACCCGACCGCGCACGGCACCGGCGTCGCCGCGCGGCTGATGGAGGCCGTCGTCGAGTCGGCGCGCGCCGCGGGCGCGGCCAGCGTGTGGCTGGGGGTGAACGGCCGCAACGCCCGGGCCCAGCGCTTCTACGCCAAGCAGGGCTTCGAGGTCGTCGGCGAGCGCCGCTTCGTCGTCGGCGCGCACACCGAGGACGACCTGGTCCTCGAGCGTCAGCTGGCCTGAGCGGAGGCCTGCTCCAGCGCCCGCCGCACCGCGCGGGCGGCCACGCGGCCGACTCGGTTCGCGCCGATCGTCGAGGCCGAGGGGCCGTATCCGACCAGCTGCACGCGCGGGTCCGCGACGGAGGTCGTCGAGGTCGCCGTCGTGTCCCCCAGCTGGATGCCGCCGAGCGGCGAACGCAGCCTCAGCGGTCGCAGGTGGTCGACGTCGGGCCGGAAGCCCGTCGCCCACAGGATGACGTCGACGGCCTCGAACGCGCCGTCGGCCCAGCGCACGCCGTCGGGCTCGATCCGCTCGAACATCGGCAGGCGCTCGTAGGCGCCGAGGCGCGCGGCCTCCTGCTCCTGGGGCCGCAGCATGAGCCCGGTGACGCTGACGACGCTGCGCGGCGGCAGTCCGCGACGCACTCGCTCCTCGACCATCGCGACGGCCGCGCGGCCCGCCTCCTGGTCGAACTCGTCCGTGCGCCAGACCGGCTCGCGTCGCGTGACCCAGAGGGTGTCGGTGAGGGGGCGCAGCAGGCCGAGGAACTGCACGGCCGACGCGCCACCGCCGACCACGAGCACGCGCTTCCCGCGGAAGTCCTCCGGATCGCCGAAGCCTGCGGTGTGCAGCTGGCGGCCCCTGAACGACTCCTGTCCCGGGTAGCGCGGCACGAACGGGCGACGCCAGGTGCCGGTGGCGTTCACGAGCGTGCGGGTGTGCCACGTGCGGCCGTCCTCGGCCTCCACGCGGAGCACGCCGTCCTCGTCGCGCACGGACCTCACGACGACCGGGCGCACGACGGGCAGGTCGTGGTGGGCCTCGTAGTCGCTGAAGTAGCCCGGCACGAAGTCGTTGGCGCGCTCGGGTCCGGTCGCGGGCGGCACCGGGTCGTCCGGCAGGTCGGCGACGCCGTGGACGTCGGCCATCGTCAGGGCGTTCCACCGGTGCTGCCACGCCCCGCCCGCGCGCGGGTTCGCGTCGAGGACGAGGTGGCGCACGCCGAGCCGACTCAGGTGGAACGAGGTCGACAGGCCGGCCTGCCCGGCTCCGATGACGATGCTGTCCCACACGCCAGGGTCAACGGCTCCGGTCCCTCCGCGATTCCCCCGGGCACCCTCGGTGAGCGGTGAGCTGTCAACCGCACCCGAGTGGGAGCGGTGAGCTGTCAACCGCATCCGACCCTCGAAGGGTTGACCACTCACCGCTCAGCCAGCGGAAGGGTTGACCACTCACCGCCCTCCCAGCGGTCCGGGTCGGGGGTCAGGCGGCGACGGAGCGGGAGGTGCGCGCGATGGTGGCCGAGCCGACGACGCGGGTGCCGGCGTAGATCACGCAGGCCTGACCCGGGGCGATGCCGGTGGCGGGGTCGCGCAGCTCGACCCGGACGACGTCGCCGTCCACGGTGACGGTGGCGCGGTGCTCGTCGCCGTGGGCGCGCAGCTGGACCGTGCAGTCGAGCGGCTCGGTGGGCGGCTCGTCGCACCAGAGCGGCTTGATGCCCTCGATCGCGTCGATGGCCAAGTGCTCGCGCGGCCCGACCGTGACGGTGCCCGAGACCGGCTCGATGTCGAGCACGAAGCGCGGCTTGCCGTCGGACGCCGGGACGCCGAGGCGCAGACCCTTGCGCTGGCCGATCGTGAACGCGTAGGCGCCGTCGTGGGAGCCGACCTCGGCCCCGGACTCGTCGACGATCGGCCCGGGCCGCGGACCGAGCCTGTCGGCCAGCCAGCCCGCGTTGTCGCCGTCGGCGATGAAGCAGATGTCGTGGCTGTCGGGCTTGTTCGCCACCTGGAGCCCGCGGCGGGCGGCCTCCTCGCGCACGAGGGTCTTCGGGTCGTCGCCGAGCGGGAACACCGAGCGCCCCAGCTGGTCCTGCGTGAGCACGCCGAGGACATAGGACTGGTCCTTGCCGTGGTCGACGGCGCGGTGCAGCTCGACGACCTCTCCGCCAGCTCGCTCGGAGGTCGCCAGTCGCGCGTAGTGGCCGGTGACGACGCCGTCGAAGCCGAGCGCGACGGCCCGCTCGAGCACCGCCGCGAACTTGATCTTCTCGTTGCAGCGCAGGCACGGGTTGGGCGTGCGGCCGGCGGTGTACTCGGCGATGAAGTCGTCGACGACCTCGTCGGCGAACTCGTCGCTCATGTCCCACACGAAGAACGGGATGCCGATGACGTCGGCCGCGCGGCGCGCGTCACCCGCGTCCTCGATCGAGCAGCAGCCGCGGGCGCCGGAGCGGTAGGACCGCGGGTTGCGGCTGAGCGCGAGGTGCACCCCGGTGACGTCGTGGCCGGCGTCCACGGCGCGAGCGGCCGCGACGGCGGAGTCGACGCCGCCGGACATCGCCGCGATGAGCCTCATCGCGTGCGGCTCCGGACCAGGCCGGCCGAGCGGGCTCGCTCGTGGACGGCGGGCAGCACCTCGAGCAGGCGGTCGACGTCGGCCTCGGTGGAGGTGTGGCCGAGGCTGAACCGCAGCGAGCCCCGCGCGGCGGCGTCGTCGAAGCCCATCGCGAGCAGCACGTGGCTGGGCTGGGGCACGCCGGCCTGGCACGCCGAGCCGGTGGAGACCTCCACGCCCTGGGCGTCGAGCAGCATGAGCAGCGCGTCGCCCTCGCAGCCCGGGAACGTCACGTGCGCGATGTTCGGCAGACGGTGCGTGGGGCCGGGCTCGGGATCGCCGTTCACGACCGCCTCGGGCACGACGCGAGCGATGCCCTCGACGAGGCGCGTGCGCAGGGTCTCGATGCGGGCGGCGTTCTCCGCCTGTCGCTGCACCGTGAGCTCGAGGGCCGTGGCGAAGCCGGCGATCAGCGCCACGCCGACCGTGCCGGAGCGCAGGTCGCGCTCCTGGCCGCCGCCGTGCAGCAGCGGGGTGGCCTCGATCTCGCGGCGGATCACCAGCGCGCCCACGCCGACGGGGCCGCCGAGCTTGTGCGCGGTGACGGTCATCGCGTCGAGGCCCGTGCCCGCGAAGTCGAGGGGCAGGTAGCCGGCGGCCTGGACCGCGTCGGAGTGCACGGAGATGCCGTGCGCGCGGGCGATCTCGACGACCTCCCTGACGGGCTGGATCGTGCCCATCTCGTTGTTGGCCCACATCGTGGTGATCGCCGTGACGTCCTCGGGACGGTCCTCGATGGACTCGCGGAGGGCGTCGAGGCGCACGCGGCCCTGGCGGTCGACGGGCGTGACGTCGATGCGGGCGCCCTCGTGCGCGGCGAGCCAGGTGACGGGGTCGAGCAGCGCGTGGTGCTCTATCGAGCTGAAGACGATGCGGTCGCGCTGCGGATCGGCGGACCGGCGCGACCAGAAGAGTCCCTTGATCGCGAGGTTGTTGGCCTCGGTGCCGCCGGAGCAGAACACGACCTCGCTGGGCCGGGCGCCCAGTCGCTCGGCGATCGACTCGCGCGACTCCTCCACGACGCGGCGGGCGCGGCGGCCGGCCTCGTGCAGGCTCGAGGGGTTCCCCGTGCGGCGCAGCTCGTCGTGCATCACCTCGACGGCCTCGGGCCACATCGTGGTGGTGGCCGCGTGGTCGAGGTAGACGCGATCGGGGGTCGTGCTCATCGTCTCCAGCGTAATGGGGGCGCACGAGGGCCGCCCGGGCCGTCCAGCCGCGGTTGCCGTGGCCGGGCAGCGCTCATAGATTGACCGGACACGGACCATCGGGGGGACGCGTGCGGGTCGAACTGGATCACGCCCTGCTGCTGGCCGCGCGCGGGGAGATGCGGCGGCTGGCCCAGTCCGTCGACGCCGAGTCCGGCCTCGCCGTGGCGACGTCGCCCGTGACGCTCCCGAGCCTGGCGCCGTTGCGCGAGAAGGCCACCTGGCTGCACGAGCAGCTGCCGATGGTGGGCGACCTCGCCGCGATCGCCCTCCTGCTCGACGAGGACGGCGACGGCACGACCGTCGTCACCGTGCCCGAGGGCGGCTGGGACGCTGCGACGCTGGTCGGACAGGCCGGCGACCAGAGGTTCGGTCCCGGGTTCGTCGAGGCGACCGGGCTGGAGGGCGAGGAGCTGTCGGCCCTGCTCCTCACACTGGGGTCGGTGGGCCGCGACCTTCCTCCCGGGTCGGCGATGACGGCCGCCGAGCTGCGCCGCTTCGTCGTCGACCATCCCCGTGTCGCCACGGCGCTGCAGTCGACGCTGCCGCTCGGCACCGGACCGGCGGGCTCGCTGCGGTCCCTCACCGGCCCGTTCATGACCGCGCCCGGCGGCGCCGCCGAGGTCTGGGACCAGCGCCGGGCCAACGCGCGCGAGCTGTTCGCGAGCCTCTCCCCCGACGACGCCGCGATCCTCGCCATGACCTACCCGTCGATCGTGGGCAACCTCGCGGGCGTCCCCTTCGCCAACCGCGCCCACGCGAACACGGTGAACGTCGTGGCGGCGCTGGCGGACGAGCGTCGCGAGCTGGCCGACCTGCGCGAGCAGCACGCCCGGAACCAGGACGACTGGGACTTCCTCGGGCTCAACAACGACGACCTCGAGGGCCCGATCGGCAACCTCGAGGACCGGATCAGCCTGTACGAGTCGATCCTCGAGGACGACCGCACGATCGTCTTCTTCGACCCGGCGGGCGACGGCGCGATCGCCGAGCTTCATGGCACGATCGACGCCAGGACCCGCAACGTCGGGGTGCTGGTGCCCGGCACCGGGAGCGACCTGTCGAACTACGAGGGCGGCGTGGCCCGGCGGTCGCGCGGCTTCGTCAACACCAACGCCGCGGGCGAGCTGGCGATGGTGTCGTGGATGGGCGGCGACCTGCCCGACGACGTGGTCGCCGACGCGCCCTTCGCGAGCTACAGCCTCGACCTCGGTCCGCGGCTCGCCGAGTTCTCGCGCGACCTCGACCAAGAGATCGGCAGCGCCACCGACTCCCGGCCGAGCGTCACCGTCGCCGGGCACTCCTACGGTGGCGCCGTGGTCGGCCGGTCGGAGCTCAGCGGACTCGTCGCCGACCGCGTCCTGCACATCGAGTCCGCCGGGATGGGGCACGACGTCCGGGACCCCGACGACCTCCCCGACTCGCAGTCGTCGGTGGACCGCTACTCCATGACCGCGCCGGGCGACATCATCGAGCTGACCCAAGGGGTCCAGATCGGGGACATCGGGCACGGAGCCGACCCCGACCACTTCGACGGCACCACGCGGCTGCACACCGGTGACCGCGTCGACGGCTCGCTGAACACCGGCCCCGACTCGCACTCGGGCGTGTTCGAGGAGCAGAGCGACGCGTGGAGGAACATGTACGAGGTGTTCACCGGAGGCGTCGTGGAGACGTACCGCTCGCCCGAGTACCAGGTCCCTCGGTCGCCTCATGGCCCCGCGATCCCCGTGCAGGTGGGCTGGCAGGACGACGGCGAGAGGATCGACATCCGATGAGGCGCGCGGTGGCGGCGCTCATGCTCTGCGGGATCGTCCTGGCAGGGTGCGGCAAGGAGGACGACATGGACCTGCAGGAACGGGCCGAGGCCCGCGCGGCCGAGGCACGCACGTACGTCGACGACCTGGCCGCTCGCGTGGGCGCCGACCCCGAGGTCGTGCAGGACGAGCTCGGCGACTGCGTGCCGGGCCAGCAGGACAGCGGGATCGACCTGTCCTACGCCGTGCACGTCACGGTGGACGACACCGCGGCCGAGCGGCTGCGCGGCGAGATCGCCGACCACTTCGCGGCCGAGGGCTGGGAGATCAAGGCCGACCCCGTGGACCCCGCGAAGGACGAGGTCAGCGTCCGCTTCGCCAAGGGCCCGTTCACCATGGGCGCCAACATCAGCACGACAGCCGGCCGGGCCGCCGTGAGCGGCACCGGCGGCTGCGTGCGCTGACTCAGGAGATCTGCGAGCCGCGGTGCGGCAGCAGCTCGTCCACGAGCGTGGCGGTGGTGTGGTCCATCGGCTCGCCCGCGAGCGCGGTCTCGAGCTGGTCGACCGCGACGGCGACCGCGGACACGCCGCCGGTCTCGTGACGGGCGCGCAGGATGATGCGCCACGCCTCCTCGTGCGTCGGGTAGATCCGCAGGATCGCGCCGGCCGCCGCCGCGGAGCCGGCCGGGTCGCGGCCGTCCTGCAGCAGTGTGGCCAGACGCAGGGCCGCGTCGATCACGAGCTCACCGATCGTGCGCGGCAGGTCGAGCGTGGCCGCCCAGGCGTAGCGGCCGCGCGGCGCGCCCTCGAACGCCGGACCGCGCACGAGCTTGAGCGCGCGACGCAGCAGGTCGATCTCGTCGCGCGGGAACTCGGCCCGGCGGCTGGCGATCACCAGGTGACGGAACGCGTCCCAGTCGCACACGACGTCGGGCCCGAGCGACAGGCGGCCGTCGAGGCTCTCGCGCAGGCGGTGGTGGCCCTCGCGGTCGGAGCCGAGCCACACGCGGGCGCGCTCGATGTTGGCGTCGCGCACCTCGGGCGTGACGCCGAGCGGCCAGACGGCGCCGGCGAGCACGGTCGGGTGCACGCCCTCGGGGTGCAGGGCCAGGAACGTGATGATCTCGGTGAGGACCGTGGCGCGACGCTCGGTCTGCTCCCCCGGGCCGTCGACGACGACCGAGCCGAGGATGCCGACGCGGCTCGTGGCGGTGAGCCAGGCGGCGTCGTCGGCGTCGCGGCGCGGCAGCGCGATGGCCACGCGGTCGCCGTCGCCGGGACGCGTGGTCAGGCCGGCCGAGGCGAACAGCGAGGCCACGGCCTCGGCGTGGTGCGCGCCGATGCGGTTGGCCGTGACGGCAAGGCCGAGCTGGGGCACGTGCAGCGTGCCGTGCTCGTCGACGTGCAGGCGCCAGCGTGCGGCGTCGTGGTCGCCCACGGCGATGGCGGCCGTGCCCGGGTGGGCCGCGGCCACGCCGGCCAGCCGCTCGAGCGCGAAGCCCGGCGACTGGCTGCCGACGGCCAGGATCGCGACCTCGTCCTCGCGACGGCGGCCGGTGAGGACGTCGTCGGCGCGGGTGGCCTCGAGCTCGGAGGCGGCGGACTCGAGGTCGGACACGAGCGTGACGCGCTCGGCCACCTCGGCGACCGCGGACGGCAGGCCGGTGGCCAGGACGCGGACCGATCGCGACCAAGGGCTGACGGCAGCCTGCAGGACGAGCGAGGTGATGACCTCGGCGCTGACGTGCAGGTCGCCGCCGACGGTGATGAGGCCGCCCGACGACGCGAGATCGACCAGGACGTCACGGCCCTCGGTGTCGACGCCGAGGCTGACCAGCGACGGGTACGCCGGCTCGGCGTCCTCGGGCGCCTCGAGCGTGGCGAGGTCGGCGGTCAGGCGCCACACGGCGCCGTCCTCGACGGCCTCCCAGCCCTCCACCGCCTCGGGGACGGCAGGCGCGAGGTGCAGGGCCACGTCGTCGTGGCCGACGACAGCCGCGTAGGCCGCCGGGACGTCGACGCCCGCGCGCTCGCAGGCGTCCGTGAGGTGACGCAGCACGGTGTCGAGCGCGGCGGCGCGCTCGGGGTCCGCGGCCAGTCGCAGGTCGGCCTCGGTCTCGCGTGCCTTCTCGTCGGGCTCGCCACCGGGACGACGGCGACGCGCCACCGCGAGCGCGGCGAGCAGGCCGCTGGCCAGCAGGCCGGCGCCCATCCACCAGGCGGTGGACTCGGGGGCCTGTGCCGTGGAGTCGGCCTCGACGCCGCCGGCGTCGGACGTGCCGCCACCGCCGCCGCCCTGCGAGCCGGCGGGCGGGGTGACCGGCGCCTGCTCGACCGCCACGCGGTCGACGCCGCTGGCGTCGCCGGGCATGACCAGCTGCCAGCCGGGCTGGATCAGCCGGGCGAGCTCGAGCTTGCGACCGTCGAGCTGGACCTTGTCCTTGTTGAGCTCGTAGATCTCCTTGTAGCGGAAGCCGTCGCCCAGGTGGCGCTCGGCGATGTCCCAGAGGTTGTCGTGGTAGCCGTCCTTCGGCGCCTTCACGGTGTAGACGAGCTCGCCCTCGAGACGGTTCTCGATCTTGTCCGTGGCCGCCGGCTTCTCCTCGGGCGCCGGGGTGACGGCGTCGACGACGGCAGCCGCCACGGCACCGGTCTGCGGGGCGATGTCCGACTCGGACGGACCCGCGGCGTTGGCGGCCGGACCGGCGACCAGACCGGTCACGAGCAGGCCGCCGATGAGGGCGCGCGCGAGGTGCTGCAGCGGGCCGGCGAACGGCACGGTGCGGGCGAGGCCGCCGCGACGCGTGGCGACGATCTCGAGGACCACACAGACCACGAACACGAGCCACAGCAGCCAGACGATCCCGACGAGCACGGACACGAGGTCCTCGGGACCGAGCTGGCGCGCGAGGTCGCGCAGGGCCGGCAGCTCGCTGGGGATCGGCGGGGCGCCGCCGAGCAGCAGCAGCGCGACGGGCAGACCGACGAGCAGCGCGACGAGCGCGAGCGCGGACCCGATCCGCGAGGCGACCGACGAGGACTCCTCCACCGGGGCAGGTGCGAGCGACTCGAAGCGGCTGGCGTCCGGGGTCAGGGTGGGATCAGTCATGGTGCTCCTACGTCAGGAGGTGGCGGCGGTCGCGGTGGCGCGGGCGGTGACCGGGTACTGGTTGATGCCGATGAGCTTGAGCATCGTGGTCTCGCTGGTGTCGCGGACCTCGATAGCGACGGTGTTGGCGTTCACCGTGATCGAGAACTGCGAGGCGGGGTAGCCCCGCGCGCTGAGGAAGTCCTGCGCGTAGAGCCGGGCCAGGCCGGGGTCGACCGCGAGCGCGCCACCGCTGCGCAGCTGGTCGACGTTGACGGCGTTGGCGCCGGCCCGCGCGGCCTGCTCGGCGTCGTCGGCGACGCGCATGCGGGCGTTGATGCCCATGCCGCCGTCGATCACGAGGCCGGCGCACAGCATGAGCACGAGCGACATGCCGAGCACGAAGATCGTCGCGCCTCCGCGTTCACGCCTGCTCATCCGAACCTCCGGTACTGGTCGATGGGGGCACTGCTGCTGGCCTCGAAGTCGCGGCTGCCGGTGAGGCCGACGAGCCCGAGGCCATCGTTGGACACGCGGCAGCGGATGGTCACCTCGACCACGCCGCCCGCGGCGAACGTGCCGCCGATGTTCGCGACGTCGCACGACGAGAAGCTGTCGTCGACGTCGCTGGCGTTCGCCGCGGCGTAGGCGGCCGAGTACGCCGCTGACTGGCTGCGCTCGAAGGACGCCGCGCGGGCGGCATCGCGGGCAGCGGCATCGATGTCGGCCCGGACGGCTACGTAGCGGCCGCCGGCGAGCACGAGCATGAGGAACATGACGAGGATCGGCACCATCAGCACGACCTCGACCGACATCGAGCCGCGCTCGGACCTGCGCATCAGGCGGATCACGGCGTGTCCTCCTGGAACTCCTCGATCGGCCCTTGGACCACTTCCTCCACCCGCGGGGAGCCGATGAACGGCAACAGCTGACTGGCCCGCCCGGAGACCGTGGCCCGCATGCTGTCGCCCACCTGCACCACCGAGACCTGCGGCCCCCGCAATACTCCGCGGCCGAGGGCCGTGGCCGATGCCATACCCTTCGCGCGACCTTGGTCCGCGTCGCCCGTGACGCGGGCGACACGCGAGGCCTCGCGGGCCGCCGCGCTGGCCGACTGCTTGGCCAGATAGGTCAGCGCGAACTGGATGGTGATGATCATGGCAATCATGAGCAGGGGCGTGTAGAGGACCAGCTCGATCGCACTGGTCCCCCGCTCAGCCCTTGCCCTGGACCGCATGTGATCAGGCGCCCTCGATCTGGTCGCCGATGTTGTTGGCCTTGCCTTCGAGCGCGCCTCGCAGGATCACGGCGATGGCTGCGCAGATCGCAACCAGAACGGCGGCAATGACGACCCATTCGACCGCGGACGCGCCCTCCTCGCGACGAGCCTTGTCGAGTCGTGCACCCAGCAGCGTGACGAGGAACCCCAGTGCGGTGGGATGAATCATGGTGTTTCTCCTTCGATGGTGCGGTGGTTTCAGAGCCCGACGATGCCTGACAGCGCCGGGAAGATGAGGAAGACGAGGAAGCCTGCGGCCAACAGGAGCTGGGCCACGAGCATGGACTGAGAACGCTCCTGCGCGCGGCTCTCCGAGTCGGCCAGCTCGCGCTGGCGCATCGACGCCGCTCGGGCGGTGAGCGAGTCGCGGACCTTGGCGCCGTCCTCGGCCACGAGGGCCAGTGCCGCGGCGAGGTCGCGCAGCTCCTCGACCTTCATGTCGTCGCCGAGGCGGCCGAGCGCGGCCCACGGGGTGATGCCCTGGAGCCGGGCGTTCTCGATGGTCTCGCGCAGCCGAACCATGCCCCAGCCCTGGCTGACGCCGGCCGCGGCCGAGAGGGCCTCGGGCACGCCGCGGCCGCCGGCGAGGTTCATCGACACGAGATCGAGGAAGGCGCTGACGACGTGGCGGAAGTCGCGTCGACGGTCGGTGGCCTCGGAATGCAGCTGCAGCTGGCCGAGCACCGCGCCGCCGAGGGCACCGAGAATCGCCAGCCACAGCGGCAGGACGGGGCTGATCCAGCCCGCGACCATGAACGGCGACAGCATGAGCGCAGGTGCGAACGCGCCGACGATGGCCGCCACGAGCGTGTTGCCCAGGTGACTGTCGACCGAGCGGTCGACGACCGACAGGTCGGAGCGGATGCTCGCGGGCAGTTCGATGCCACGGTCGTTGAGCAGGCCGGCCAGTCGCGTGCCGAGCTTCTGCGTCCGTGATTCCGCAGGCTCCAGCGGACCACGGTTGGTCCGCACCCCGCCGCGCCGACGTTGGACGTCGAGACGGGCCAGCTCGGAGGCTGCGGTCGCGCTGAAGGCAGGCGTCCTGCTGAACAGCAGCCAAGCGCCGGCGCCCACGATCGCGCCACAGATGAGGATGAGGGTCATCGCGACTCCTCTTTTGCCAGCAGGAACCGCTCGGGCATCTCGAACTCCGACAGGCGGCGCATCCAGACGAACCCGGCGCCGAACAGGCCGATCACGACGAGCAGGACGACCTGGCCGATCGGAGAGGAGTAGGGCTCGACGTAGCCACGGTTGAAGATCGAGAGGAAGAGCACGAAGGACACGGAGATCGCCATGACGATCTGGACGCTGCGACGCGTGCTGGAGCGGCTGGCGGCGATGCGGCGGCGCATGTCGAGGTCGGCGCGTGCCGACTTCGCCAGCGAGGTCAGCACCTCGCGCAGGCCCGGGCCGCGCAGCCGCGCGTTGAGGATCAGGGTGGCGACGATGAGGTCGGCGCTGGGGTCGTCGATGTCGTCGGCGAAGCCCTGCAGCGCGGTGGGCAGCGACGTGCGCACGCGGAGCCGGTCGGTGAGCCGGATCAGCGCGGGCTTGATCGCGGGGGACGCGGCGTAGGCGGTGGCCGGGATGGCCTGCTCGAGGCCGACGGCACCGGCGATCGTGTCGCGCAGGGACTCGGTCCAGGCCGCGAGGCCCTCGAGTCGCGCCATCGCGCGCTTCTCGCTGGCCAGGCCGCCGAACAGCAGGGGCGCGAACCACACGAGCGCGCCGACCGCGATGGCCAGCACGGGCCAGCTGGTGAGCAGCAGCACGAGGAGTCCGGCGCCGGCGCCGAGCAGGGCCCGGCGCGCGCTGCCCTGGAGGCGGTCGCGCAGCGAGGGACCCGGACGCTTCGGGGTGTCGTCGTGGTCGGACATGCCCACCACGACGAGCAGGATCCCGGCGCCGACCACGGCGCCGAGGAGCGTCACCATCAAGGCCAGGGACAGCATCAGTACGCCTGGCCCTCGTAGGCGGTGGGCCGGTAGCCGTGCATCTGGAGGTCCTCGATGCAGCTGACCGCGGCGGCGGCGTGGGCCATGCCGTCGGGGCCCTCGGCGAAGACCTCGCTCGACAGCACGCGGCCGTCGACGCCGTTGACCTCGCGGACCGACGTGATGACGCGGCGCAGGCCGCCACCGGTCTGGAACTCGTTGCGGCGCTCCACGAAGATCACGAAGTCGATCGCGCCGGCGATGAGCATCATCGTGGCGTCGGCCGGCAGCCGCTCCGCGGACTGGATCGCGTACGTGCAGATGCGGTTGAACACCTCGAGCGAGGAGTTCGCGTGGATCGTGGACAGCGAGCCGTCGTTGCCCTGGCTCATCGCGTTGAGCATCGTGACGATCTCGTCGCCGAGCACCTCGCCGACGATGACGCGGCTGGGGTTCATGCGCAGCGAGCGGCGCACGAGCTCGGACATGTGGATCGCACCCTGGCCCTCGGAGTTCGGCAGCCGCTCCTCGAACGCGACGACGTTCGGGTGCAGGTCGGGGAACTCCCCCAGGCCCAGCTCGAGTGCGCGCTCGACGGTGATGAGGCGCTCGGCGGGCTTGATCTCGTTGGCCAGCGCACGCAGCAGCGTGGTCTTGCCGGCGTTCGTGGCGCCCGCGATCATGATGTTCTTGCGCGCCGCGATCGCGGCGGACAGGAACGACGCCAGCTCGGGCGTCATCGTGCCGCTCTCGATCAGCATGTCGAGCGACACCCGCGCCAGGCGCGAGCGACGGATCGACAGCGACGGCCGCGGCGTGACGCCCATGACCGCCGAGAGGCGGCTGCCGTCGGGCAGGCGCAGGTCGAGCTGCGGGTTGGCCGTGTCGAACGGGCGGCTGGTGAGGCCGGAGTAGGCGCCCAGCACCTGCACCAGCTCGACGAGCTCGTCGTCGCTGTCGGCTACGGGCGGCATCCGCCGCTCCTCGCCGTTGGCGTAGCCGACGAACACGTTGTCGCAGCCGTTGATGTCGATGTTCTCGACGTCGGGGTCGTCCAGCAGTGGCTGGAGACGGCCGACGCCGTAGAGAGCGGCGTGGATGCCGTCGGCGAGCTCGGCCTCCTCGGTGCCCGAGAGCGGGGCGCGACCGGCCGCGATCTCCTGGCGGGCGTAGGACTCCAGGACTCGCGCGATGATGGCGCGCGCGAACTGGCGCTCGTCCTCGGTGGACATGGAGGGCAGGCCGGCGGCCGCGTCCTCACGACGCTGGCGGGCCAGCGTGTCGGCGACTTCCTCGCGCAGGGTGCGCAGCAGCTGCTGGTCCATCAGATCTCCTGCGCGACGGTGGACGGAGCGGCCAGGGCGCGGACCCGAGGCACCAGGTCGACGAGCGACCGCGAGAACAGGGAGCGCTGCACGGCGCGCGAGGACGAGGCGGCGCCGCGGGCGGCGGCCTTCGGGTCCCAGGCGATCGTGCCGAGCATCGTGACGTCGAGCTCGGACGCGGCGAGGAGCCGGCCGATGTCGTCGACGGCGCGCTGGTCGCGCGGGTCGCCGACCACGGCGACGCCGACGCGGGTGGCACCGGGACGGCCGAGCGACCAGGGCTCCTTCACGGTGGAGAGCCGGTCGCGCAGGTGCGCGACCGCGGCGATCTCGGAGCGGACGAGGAAGACGACGGCGTCGGACCCCTCGACCACCGGGCCGGCGGGCGAGCCGGCGATGAACCGGCCGGCGTCGGCCAGGACGTCGCCCGAGTGGGCACGCAGCGTGCGCTGCAGGTGGGGCCAGGCCGGACCCAGGCTCTGCGCCTGGCGCGGGCCCGAGGCGCCGACGAGGACGTCGATGCCGTGGCTGGTCTCCTGCAGGTGGTCGGCCAGGTCGACCTCGTCACCGGAGCGGACGGCCGCGCCGAGGGAGACCAGGCCACGCTGCTCATCGAGCGCGTTGTCGTCGGCGTCGCGCTCACGCGTGGCGACGTCGCCCCCGATCGGGTCGAGGTCGGCGACGACGACCGGCTCGGGCCAGCGCGCGGCCAGGCCCATCACGGCCGTGCTCACGCCCGGCGATCCCTTCGCGGAGACGAAGCTGATCACGGTCATCGCGCCACCGCCTCGGAAGGGGCACGGTAGGTCGGTGCCGCGATGGAGAGCGTGGAATCGTTCACTCGCTGACGCTCGCTCATCGCGCACTCGCCAGGCTGCGGAGCCGGTCGGAGTCGGTCACCGCCACGCCGCGGTCGACGAGCGACATGCCGATGCGGTTGTTGCCCGCCGCGTCGACGATCGCGTCGGCCACCTCGAGCGGGACGAGCAGCGTGGCCGCCGAGCCCTTCGCGTCGCTGCCGCCGCCGAGGACGCCGCCACCACCGGAGGCGACCGGCGGACGGATCACGAGCGCGAGCGCGAGCGGCTGGCTGGGCGTCTCGCCCTCGCCGATGCGCACGACGCGCACGAGGTCGCCGGAGTCGAGGTCGTCGGGGACGCGGCCCTCGACGAGCGGCACGCCGACCTCGGCGCGCTGGCCACCGCTGAGCGGGTTGGTGCGCACGAGCATCGTCGTGTCGAGCAGCTGACCCTCCACGAGCGGGACGCGGGAGTACGTGCCCAGCACGCTCGACAGCGCGCCCGACGGGACGATGAGGTCGGACTCGGTGGCCACGTTGGTCTCGCGGAGCATGTCGCGGGTGATCTCGGTGCCGGCGGGCACGTCGGTGGCGACGACCAGCACGGGGTCGCGCGAGTCCATGCGCAGGGCGAGCAGTCCGGCGAGCGCGGCACCGCCGACGATCAACAGGACGCCGAGCAACGCCACGGCCGGACGGCGGCGGCGCGGCGGCGTGGGACGCGCGGCCGACGGAGCGGCTCGTCCCCCGACTCCGCGAGCGGTGCGTGCGCGCTGACGGTCCTGGACCGCGTCGCCGACCGAATCGGTGCTGGTGCGCATCGACATGAAGTGGCTCCCCCTTGCAGACGTTGAGGCGCCCCACGACGGACTGAAGACACGCTCCCTCAGCGCAGCCCCCCGCAGGAACCACCACAGTCTAGCCCGATCCAGCCATCTCGTCCTGTCGGGTGGTCGACGTCACGAAGGCGCCCTCCGTCCCGCCGCTCGGGCCGAAACGCGGCGTCCCACCCTCTACGCTGAGGTCCATGCGATTGCTCGTCACCGCGGAGGCGGCATCGTCGGGGGAGATCCGAGATGCCATCGTCGCCTATTCCGCCACGAGCACGGTCGGGGATCTCGAGTCCGTGCTGCAGCAGCTCTTCGGGACGCGCAGCCCCCATGCCGACGTCGCGGACGTCATCGACCTCGACGCCCGGCGCGGCGGAGTCGACCGCACGGGTCCCGGCGTCTTCCTCGGCTCCCGCCGCCTCGACCCCGCCGACACCCTCGCGTCGGCCGGCATCCGCCACGGCGTCGTGGTGGGCCTCGGCGGTCCCAGCCGCCACCGCGAGCGCGAGCCGCAGGGCCTCGTCGAGGTGCGCGTCAGCTCGGGCCGCGGCGCCGGCCGCGTGCACCGCCTCGGGATCGGCACCTGGACGATCGGGTCCGCCGGCCACTGCGCGATCCGCGTCGACGGCACCCCCGAGGTGGCCGCCCGCCTCGAGGTCGACGCGCAGGGCCGGGTCGTCGTCACCGCTGACGAGTCCGCGCGCGACCTCACCCTGCCCATCCCCGAGCGGCGCGAGCCGCCCACCGAGCCGATCGTCCTGCAGGCCAGCGTCGCCACCCGCACGAAGCGCCGCTTCCGCCGCCGCAAGCCCGGCCTCAGCGCCCTGCAGCAGGGACGCAAGGTCGACCCGTCCGCTCCCCTGCCGCTCGTCCGGCTCGACCGCGAGCCCGTCACCGCCTCGGTGACCTGGGCGCCGGGCGCCGTCCTGGGCGTCGCCGACGTGCTCTTCGAGCTCGGCTCGGTGAGCGCCCCGGACGCCTCGCTGTCGCCCTCGGCCAACGGTCCCGAGCTGGACTACAACCGTCCGCCGCGACTGCACCCGCCCGCGCGCACCCGCGAGTTCTCGCTGCCCACCGAGCCGAAGAAGCCCGACAAGTCGCCCATTCCGCTGGTGATGATGCTGTCGCCGATGGTCATGAGCGGCTTCATGTACTGGCGCACCGGCTCGATCTTCTCGCTCATGTTCATGATCCTGATGCCGATCATGATGCTGCTGAACGCCACGGGCACGCGCCGCCAGCAGAAGGTCCGCTACCAGGAGCAGCTCGCCGAGTTCCACCGCCGCCGCGCCGACGTGGAGAAGGCCGCCGTGAAGTCGCTGGCCGACGAGCGGGGCCAGCGTCGCTCCATCTACCCCGACCCGGCCTCCGTGCTGCTGTTCGCCACCGGACCGCGGGCGCGCCTGTGGGAGCGCCGTCGCTGGGACCCCGACTTCCTCGAGCTGCGCCTGGGCACCAGCGACCTGCCGTCCGACGTCGTCGTCAAGGACTCCACGCGTGAGCAGCACGAGGGCCCGCTGCGCTGGACCGCGCCCGACGTCCCGGTGATCGTGCCGCTGGCGCCCACCGCGGTGCTCGGCGTGTGCGGCCCGTCCGACCAGTGCCTGTCCACCACGTCCTGGCTCATCGCCCAGGTCGCGGCGCTGCACTCCCCCACCGACGCCTCGGTCTGGGTCTTCACCGACCGCGACAACGCCGCCGCGTGGGAGTGGACGAAGTGGCTGCCCCACGCGCGCACCAGCGAGGACCACCCGCGCGCGGCCCGGCTCGCCCTCGACGAGGACGATCGCGCCTCGATGATCTCCGAGCTGACGCACCTGGTCGACCGGCGCAAGGAGCTCGACACCGACGAGCGCGAGGCGCTGCCCTCGGTCGTCGTCGTCCTCGACGGCGCCCGCGAGCTGCGCATGGCGCCCGGCATGACCTCGCTGCTCAAGATGGGCGCGTTCGTGCACGTCTACTTCATCTGCCTCGACCGCACGCGCCGCGAGCTGCCCGAGGAGTGCCGGGCGATCGTCGAGCTGCACGGCGACCTGCTCGACCTCGAGACCACCGCCGAGCGCCACATCGACGCCGTGCGTCGCGACGAGGTCGACGGCGTGTGGCTCGAGCGGCTCGGTCGCGCGGTCGCGCCGATCCGCGACGTCAGCACCGAGGACCTGAGCTCGAGCCTCCCGGCCGCCAGCCGTCTGCTCGACGTGCTGAGCCTGGACTCCCCCACCGGCCAGGACCTCGTCCGCCGCTGGGCCGGCGGCGGCCGCACCACCAAGGCCGTCATCGGCGAGGGCCTCGACGGACCCTTCCGCATCGACGTGCGCGCCGACGGACCGCACGGTCTCATCGCCGGCACCACCGGCTCGGGCAAGTCCGAGCTCCTCCAGACGATCATCGCGTCGCTGGCGGTGGGCAACCGGCCGGACGAGTTCAACTTCGTCCTCATCGACTACAAGGGCGGCGCGGCCTTCATGGACTGCCAGCACCTGCCCCACACCGTCGGCATGGTCACCGACCTCGACGGCCACCTCACGACGCGGGCACTCGAGTCCCTCGGCGCCGAGCTGCGGCGACGCGAGCACCAGCTCGCCGACGCCGCGGCGAAGGACATCGAGGACTACCTCGCCGCCCGCCAGCCGGGCGACGAGCCGATGCCGCGACTGCTCATCATCATCGACGAGTTCGCGGCCCTCGTGGCCGAGCTGCCCGACTTCGTCACCGGCCTGGTCGACGTCGCCCGACGCGGCCGCTCGCTCGGCGTGCACCTGATCCTGGCCACGCAGCGCCCCGCGGGCGTCGTCAACGCCGAGATCAAGTCGAACACCAACCTGCGCATCGCCCTGCGCGTCACCGACGCCAACGACTCCGACGACGTCATCGAGTCCAAGGTGGCCGCCGAGATCCCGAAGTCGTTCCCCGGCCGGGCGTACGCGCGTCTGGGCCACTCGTCGCTGACGCCGTTCCAGAGCTCGCGCGTGGGTGGCCGTCCCGCCGGCACCGAGCGCGCCGAGCTGCGCACCCGCGGCTTCGGCGTCGACGAGCTCGTGGCGCCGCCGTCCGCCGCGACGTCCGACGAGGACGACGTCTCGATCCCCACCGACCTGGCCACCCTGGTCGGCGCGGTGCGCGAGGCGAACGATCTCATCGGCCTCGAGCCCATGCGCAAGCCGTGGCTGCCGCCGCTGCCCGAGACCCTGGTCCTCGACGACCTCGAGGCGCCCACCGCACCGGACATCGGCGCCGAGCCGGTCATCGCACCGATCGTCTTCGGTCGCGGCGACCTGCCGCACCTGCAGCAGCAGGAGGTCGCCTCGTGGGACCTGCAGAACGCCGGCCACCTCGTGATCGCCGGCCAGTCGCGGTCGGGCCGCTCGTGGTCGCTGCGCGCCATCGCCGCCGCGATCGCCCGCCAGACCGCGCCCACCGACGTGCACGTCTTCGGCATCGACGCCGGCAACAACGCCCTGCTGCCGCTCGTGTCGCTGCCCCACGTGGGCGCCGTCGTCACCCGCACCCAGATCGACCGGATCTTCCGCCTGTTCGACCACCTCGGCCGCGAGCTCACGCGACGCCAGCAGCTGCTGGCCGAGCAGGGCTTCGCCGACATCGGCGAGCAGCGCGCGGCGGTCGCCGGCGCCGACCGGCTGCCGTATCTCGTGGTGCTGCTCGACCGGCTCGAGGGCTTCACCAGCGCGTTCGAGTCCGTCGACGGCGGCGTCCTGCTGGAGCGCCTCGTCGGCCTGCTCCAGGAGGGCGTGGGCGCCGGCATCCGCATCGTCATCGGCGCCGACCGCTCGGGCGTGCTCGGTCGGTACGCGCTGCTGGTCGACGACCGGATCGTCCTGTCGATGAGCGACCCGTCCGACTACTCGGTCGTCGGCCTGCCGACGAAGCAGGTGCCCGCGCACATCCCGCCGGGTCGCGGCTTCCGCGCCGGCGAGCGCCCGCAGGAGGTGCAGTTCGCGATGCTCGACGCCTCGGGCGAGGGCACCGCGCAGGTCCGCGCGATCCACGAGCTCGGCCGCGCCGTCTCCGAGCGCTACGGCGACATCCCCCGCGAGCTGCGGCCGCACCGCATCGACGAGCTGCCCGTGGCGATCAGCCTCGACGAGGCGCTCACCCTCGAGCCGTCCGAGGCCGCGCTCAGCCCCAGCTTCATCCCGGTCGGCGTCGGCGGTGACACGCTCGCGTTCGAGGGCTTCGACCCGCTGTCCACCGGCCCGGGCTTCCTCGTCGCCGGTCCTCCGCGCTCGGGCCGCAGCTCGGCGCTCGTCGTGCCGATCGGCCAGCACCTCGCGCACCGGCGCGACGTCCTGGTCATCGCGCCGCGCCGCTCGCCGCTGCGCGACCTCGACGACCGGCGCCTCCAGCAGTTCACCGGCGCCGAGCCCATCGAGGAGATCCGCGAGGCCATCGGGCGCCTGCGCACGCAGCACCTGATCGTCGTCGACGACTTCGAGGTCCTCGGCGCGGACTCGCCGATCGGGCAGCTGCTCGGCGAGACCTACGGCGCGATGCGCGACACGCCGAACGCGATGATCATCGCGGGCGGCATCGACGAGCTCGGCTCGGTCTACCGCGGCCTCCCGTCCGACCTCAAACGCGGCCGCACGGGCCTCATCCTGTCGCCCCGCGCCTCGAACGACGGCGACGTCCTCAACGCCCGCCTCCCCCGCTCGGTCGGCGCCGCGGTCCCACCCGGCCGCGGCCTCCTCATCAACCCCACCGGCTACCGCTGGGTCCAGGTCCCCAAGGCCTGACCGGGGCTCTCGCCTCCGGCGAGCGAGATGTGTAGAGGTATCCACCCTTTTTCCGCCGGATCGGCCGAGAAGGGGTGGATACCGCTACACATCTGGCGCTGGGGACAGCGTTCTCCCTCGTCCACAGGCCACCGCTCGGCTGTTCCCTCCCTCCTCCCCTGCCCGCCAGCCTCGAGGGATGCGCGAGATCCCTGAGTCGCTGACCGGTCGGCCGTTCACCGTCGCCGAGGCGCGTGCTGCGGGAGTGAGCGCGCGGACGCTCGACGGCAGTCGCTTCCGGCGGCTGTTCCGCGGCGTCCATGTCCTCGCCTCCGAAGAGCCGACGTCACGGACGTGGCTGAGGGCCGCGGTCCTGGCCGGGCCCTCCGACGCCGTGGTCAGCCACCGCACCGCGCAGGAGCTCTACGGACCCGAGCTCAGCGGCGCCGACGACCGCATCCACCTGTCCACCCGGCGCAACGCCGTCAGCCGGGACGAGCGCATCGCCGTGCACCGCCGCCTCCACCCGATCGCGTCGCACGAGGTCGACGGTCTCCCGGTCACGACGCCGGCGCGCACCTTCGTGGACTGCGCGCTGTCGCTGACGTTCGTCCAGCTCGTGGTCTTCGGCGACTGGCTGATCCACCGCGGACTCGTGGAGTTCGACGAGCTGCTGCACTACTGCCGCGGTCGTCACCTCGACGGCGTCGTCAACGCCCGCCGCGCGATGCAGTACCTCGTGGCCGACGCGCGCTCGCCGATGGAGACGCTCGTACGCCTCATGATCGTGCTCTCGGGGCTGCCGCACCCGGCGTGCAACGTGACGCTCCTCGACGACGCAGGGCACCTGGTCGCCACGCCCGACCTCCAGTGGGCGCGCTTCAAGGTGGTGGTCGAGTACGACGGGATCTGGCACGAGCGGTCGCCCGACGACCGGCGGTGGCAGCGCGACCGGCGCGAGGAGCTGGAGCGGCGCGGCTGGACCGTGATCGTCGTCCACGACACCGACCTCGCGAAGCCGGTCTCGATCGTGATCCGGGTGCACGACGCCCTGGTGCGCGGCGGCTACCGCGGGCCTCGCCCGGTGTTCGGCCCGCGGTGGCACCGCGTGGTCCGGCAGCGCCTCTGACAGAAAATGTGTAGCGGTGTCCACCGGAATCCGGCCGGATGGCTCGGAAAACGGTGGACACCGCTACACATCTCGCCCGCCGGAGGCGGGAACGGCGGAGGGTCAGTCGACCTCGGTGACGACGGACTGGATCTCGCCGACCTCGAGGGTCTGCGGCGCCGAGGTCCGGTCGATCGGGGCCGGCAGGTCGATCGGGCCCGCGGGCGTCGTGATGCGCACGGTGTAGGCGACCGACACGGAGACGTCGAACGCACCCGACCGGGCGTAGGCGTGCTCGACCGCGCCGGACTGGCCGACCGCGGCGCCCTCGACGCCGATGCCGCTGCCCGACCGACCGTCGCCGAACGACCACGTCACCGTGCCCGGCGTGAACTCCACCGGGATCTGGAAGCCGAGGATGTCGACCGTGACCGTGGTCGCCTGCGCCTCGGCGGCGAAGTTCGTCGGAATGTTGACGTAGGAGCGGTCGGCCGGCTCGATCACGAACGTGGGCGTCGGCGCGAGCGCGAGCGCCCGCTCGATGATGTCCTCGGTGGTGATCGTCGGCGGCTCGGACTCGTTCGGCTCGTCCGATCCACGGCACGTGATGCCGGCGCTGGAGAAGTTGTCCTCCGTGGCGCGGTTGTCCGCGCCCATCGCCCGTTCGAACACCCGGTAGCTGTACTCGCCGTCCACCGGGCACTGCGCGTCGAAGGCGGTGCAGAGAACGTCGTTGATGGTCTCGTAGTCCCTCACACCGGGGCCCGTGGCACGGACGGAGTTGTCGGCGCAGTTGGGCACGTACACCCGCTGGGTCCACGGCACCGGCACGCTGATGGCACCTCCGCCTCCACCACCACCGCCGCCCGGGTTGCCCTGCTCGCCGCCCTCGGAGCCGCAGACGTCGACGCCGCCGGAGCCGGCCTCGCCACCCCATCCCCCGGGGCAGTCGTCAGCGGTGGCGGGAGCCACGGTGGACAGCTGGAGAGCCGCCACGAGGCCTGCGAGCAGGACCGTGGCGGACAGGAGCGCGCCGACGCGGCGCGCGAACGAGGTCAGCCCAACTGGTAGCGCAGCAGCACCCATTGGTCGTCCTTCCACTGAAGATCGGCCGTGAAGGGCAAGCCCTTGGCCGCGTCGATGGTCGTCGTCTTCTTCTTGCCGTCGGTGGTGACCACGGACTCGCCCGCAGGCACGTCCATCGTCAGCTTCACCTGGTAGAAGACATCGTCGTTGATGGTCGGCTTTCCAGCCAACTCGTAGGTGACCGGGCCGGACAGGATCGACTGCTTGTTGATCTTGCCGTTGTCATGGTTGTCGGCCCACTCGCGGCACGTCTCGCACGAGCCGAGGTCGGCGATCGAGGTCAGGGCGGGAACGTCCGAGGTGGCCATCATGTAGAACACGGTGTCGGCCGCGTACTGCGCAAACGCCTCGGCGCCCTCGGCACTCTGCTCGTCGGCGGGCCGCTGCGGCAGCGCATCGGCGGCCCAGGTGGCCTCGGTGGTGGGCTCGGTCGTGGCGGACGCACTGGGCCGCGGGCCCGCGGTGTCGTCGTCACCACCGCCGCACGCGGCGGTCAGTCCGAGCATCAGCGCCACGGCAGCGGTGGCGATGGTCCTGCGCATGAGGTGCTCCCTTCGGCACAGCCGAGACGCCCGGCCCCCACGGGAGGCCGGGCGTCACAGGCAGGTCAGCGAGGCGACTGCAGGGGCGACAGCACGGGGTGCTGGTCGGCCTCCTTGGCGCCCTCGGCGAACTTGTTGTGCTGGAAGGCCACGTCGGTGCCGGCGTTGGCGAACGCCTGGCACAGCTGCGTGAGCGCCTGCTTGAACTGGACCCAGGCCTCGTTGAACTCCTTGGCGCCGGTCGACTGCCACTCCTCGTTGGCCTGGTTCAGGGAGCCGTCCACGTTGTTGATCATCGTGTCGGTTTCCTGCATCGACTTGTTCAGCGTGTTGTACAGCGCGTAGAGATCTTCGATCCGAGCTTGCACCATGGGTTTGTCTCCTTCGTGAGTTCGTCCCCCGATTTATTCGAACGCAGGGACCAGGATGCTGGGCACGAGCGTATCGGACGATGCGTACGCTGGCAGCCCTACCCGACCATCGAACATGGCCCGTTGTGACCATGCCGGGCTGACGAGGTCGGCGATCGACGCTACGCTGGCCCTGCCGAAGCACACCATCGCCGGGGGAAACGATGACACCTGAAGACACCGAGGAAAAGACCGAGCCCAACCTGTTCCGGGGGACGCTGCAGTCCGCCAAGACCACGGTCACGAACTGTGGGAACAACGTGTACTCGGGCTACGGATCGCCGCTCGACGCGATCGCCAACCCGCTCGCCAACGGCGGCTGGGTCTGCACCGAGGCCGACTCGTGGATCGCCGAGCTCAAGGAGCAGTGCACCGGCATCCCCGAGGCCTTCGACGACGCCGTCTCCACGATCCAGGCGCGCATCGGCTCCGAGCCCGACCGGGTGCCCGAGAACGACTGGCGCGGGAACAACTGGCCGCGCCAGTGGCGCATGCAGAGCATGTACTGAGGACGGCCCATGACCACCGTCACCATCAAGATCGACGAGATCAGCGCCGCCATCACCGCGATGGAGGACCTCTCCTCAGAGGTCACCTCCCAGGCAGGGGTCGCGCGATCCGCGTCCCCGATCAGCCTGCCGAGCCTGTCCGAGAGCACGCTGGGCAAGAAGACCCGCTGGCTCGACGACCACCTCGAGGACCTCACCACGCGCCGCGACCTGGCGATCCTGCTCGACACCGAGGGCACTGGCTCCGCGTCGTACACGGTCACCAGCGACACGCTGTCCAACGTCAAGGAGATGCTGGGCCAGGAGCTCGCGGCCGCCGCGGGCACCATCGACGCCACGTCCGACCAGGACCAGCTCGACCACCTTGCCGGCCTGCTCGAGACGTGGAAGGACGATCCCGACGTCATGTCGGCGATGTTCACCGAGCTCGGCCCCGACGGCACCGTCGGCTTCATGGCCACCATCTCCTCGGCGATGGGCTACGGCGGTGTCGGCGACCCCGACGTCTACACGTCCCTGGCCGAGGACTTCCGCTCCGGACTCGCCACCGCCTCGAACGCCCCCGGCTTCCCGGCCGAGGAGTTCGGCCAGGAGATCGTGCGCTTCAGCGTCGCGCCCCTGCTCACCGACGAGGAGCAGCAGGCCTTCGCCGAGGAGTTCGGCATGGGCATGAACGGCGCGAACATCCTCACGTTCCTCATGGGCGACACGTCGTACTCCGACGACTTCCTGCTCGGGGCGGCCAACCAGCTCGACGACTTCGAGCGGATGGCCCGCGACGGCGTGCTGACCGCGCAGGACTGGTACAGCCACAACGGCTACGGACCGCTGCCCACCGGCAACGAGACCGGCTGGTACGACGATCCGATGGCGATGATCATGCACAACTTCGGGGAGAACCCCGAGGCTGGCCTGACCTTCTTCACCCAGCCCACCGAGGACGGCTGGGACCGTCAGACCTACTACTTCGACGACCGCGAGTGGAAGGCCGACGGCTACGGCGGCATCTCGCACGCGGTCGAGGGCATCGGCACCTCCGCGGAGAACCTGACGAACGACCCGGAGGCCACCACCGGCCTGGTCTCGCGGTTCCTCGACCAGGTCGCCAACAGCCCCGGCTTCAACGCCAACGACGCCCAGCCGGCCTCGCCGTACATCGCCGACCTGCTGAAGTTCTACATGCCGGCGGTCGACACGGCCCTGCGGTTCCCGAACGAGGACGGCGACGGCGGCTCCACGTCGCTGACGATCGACAACTTCGGGTCGTTCGACCACTACCCGATCCTGTTCACCGACGACCTCGACTCGCTCATGCAGGTCTCGATGAGCACGCCCGAGGGCATGCAGCGCATCGCGGAGGGCGTCGGCGTCTACCAGCAGACGCAGATCAACAACATCGCCGCCGCGCTCGAGGCGAACCCCGACGATCCCGACCTGCGCATGCAGCTGCGCGACGTGCTGCAGCGCTCGGCGGCCCTCCAGGGCTTCGGCGAGTACTCGGTCGGCCAGGTCGAGATCGACGGCGCCGAGGACCGCGACGCGCAGCGCCAGGCCTTCATCGACCTGGTCAGCGACGCCACCAGCCTCGTGCCCCTGCCCGGGGCCGACGTGGTCGGCGAGTTCGGCAGCGACCTGATCGACTTCGGCTTCAGCCAGGCCGTCGACCTCGGCACCGACGCGGCCGGTGACGCGTTCACGTCCGAGGCCGCAGCGGCCACCGACAACGCCAACGACCGGGCCGCGGCCGGCACCAACCGGGTCAAGATCACGGCGTACCTCGCCCTGGTCGAGTCGGGCGTCATCCCGCGCGACGAGGTGCCGGACTCGTTCTTCCAGAACGGTCGCCTCATCAGCGCCGCCGACATCCCGCCCGACCAGGTGTCCGCCTACGCCCAGACCGCGATGTCCGGCGTCAGCTCGTACGCGTCGAACAACGACCTCGAGGGGCCGTACCGGGACGAGTTCCTCGAGTACTACGGACCGGCGGGAGAGTGACGGTGCGACGTCTGGTGATCGGGGCCGTCGCGTGCGCCGCCATGCTGGCGGGCTGCGCCGACGACGACAACGGCGGCGAGGGTGGCACGAACGACGACGGCGTGCCCAGCACGCTGCTGCAGCGGGACGACCTCCCCGACGTCGAGAAGGTCACCACCGACGACCGCTCGATCCTCACCAAGACGAACTGCGCCGACATGGACGGCGAGTACAACCTCACGATCACCGACAGCGATGACGTGAGCGCACTCTACGTCCTCGCCGACGGCGACCAGGTGAGGTCCTCTCTGCAGGGGCCCGCGCAGAACCAGACCACGGTCGACCACACGCTCGAGCAGGTCGACACCGCGGTCACCGCCTGCTCCGCGCCCGGCGCCGCCACCGGCACCTTCGCCCGGATCGAGGGCCTGCCTGAGGGCGCGGTCGGCTTCCGCACCGTCACCGACACGTCCGAGGGCCCGCAGACCACCGAGCGCGCGTACGCCGCGGCCGACGACGACACCGCCGTGGTGGTCACCGTCGACCACGTCGGCGAGGGCGAGCCGGCCGTCACCGCCGCCGAGCTGCTGCCGAAGGCGCTCGAGCGGGCCCGGGGCTGACTCAGCCCGTCGTCACCTGCGCGAGCTCACGCGCCACCTGCTCCAAGGTCGCGTCGTCGACCGAGTCGTCGAAGGTGAACCGCACGGCGGTCTGCGCCGTCTCGCGGTCGTAGCCCATCGCGGTGAGCACGTGGCTGGGCTCGTCGCTGCCGGCGGCGCAGGCGGACCCGCTGGACGACACGATGCCGCGCGCATCGAGGTCGACGAGGATCGACTCGCCACTGCGCGGCGTGCGGGTCAGCACGAACGAGACATGCCCGGGCAGGCGATGCGTGCGGTGACCCGTGAGCTTCGCGCCGGGGACGAGCCGCTCGACCAGGCCGACGAACCGGTCGCGCCGTTCGGTGACGACCTGCGGGTCGCCGTGGCCCAGCTCGAGGGCGGTGGCCAGCCCGACGGCTCCGGCCACGTCCTCGGTGCCCGAGCGACGGCCGTCCTGCTGTCCCCCGCCGTGCACGAGCGGCTCCCACGGCTGACGACGCTGGACCCACAGCACGCCGACGCCCTTGGGCGTACCGAGCTTGTGACCGCTGAGGCTCAGCGCCGTGACGCCCGACGTGCTCACGTCGAGGTCGAGCCAGCCCGCCGCCTGCACCGCGTCGGTGTGGAACGGCACGCCGCGCTCGGCGGCAAGGCCCGCGAGCGCGGCGATCGGCTGGATCGTGCCGACCTCGTTGTTCGCGTGCTGGATGCTGACGAGCGTGGTGTCGTCGCGCAGCGCGTCGGCGAGGGTCTGCGGCGCGACCGTGCCGTCGCGGTCCACCGGGAGCACCGTGACGTCGAAGCCGAGGCGTCCGAGCCACTCGGCCGACTCGAGCACCGCCGGGTGCTCGACCGCGCTCACCACCACGTGCCGCCCGCGAGGCGCCGCGAGCGCGATGCCCTTGATCGCCGTGTTGTCCGACTCGGTGCCGCCGCTGCAGAACGTGACCTCACCGGCGCGCGCGCCCAGCACGCCGGCGACCCGGCGCCGGGCGTCGTCGAGCGCCTGTCGCGCGACCGCGCCCGGCTCGTGGTGGCTCGCGGGGTTGCCGAAGTCGCGCGTGAGGTACGGCCACATCGCCTCGAGCACCTCGCGCCGGACGGGCGAGGTGGCGGCGTGGTCGAGGTAGATCACGAGAGCCGCACGTCCAGGCCGAGGTCGAGGTTGCGCACCGAGTGGGTCAGCGCGCCCACGCTGACGACGTCGACGCCCGTGGCGGCGATCGCCCCGATGGTCGTGAGGTCCACTCCCCCGGACGCCTCGACGAGCGCTCGGCCGGCGACCAGCTCGACGCCCGCACGCAGGTCGTCGAGGCTGAAGTTGTCGAGCATGATCGTGTCCACGCCGCCGGCCAGCACGGGCTCGATCTGGTCGAGGCGGTCGACCTCCACCTCGAGGTGGGTCGTGTGCGGGAGCTGCTCGCGCGCCGACCGGATGGCGGCGGTGATGTCGTCGACGAGGGCCAGGTGGTTGTCCTTGGCCATCACCGCGTCGGACAGGCTGAAGCGGTGGTTGTGGCCGCCCCCGCAGCGCACGGCGTGCCGCTCGAGCGCGCGCAGGCCCGGCGTGGTCTTGCGGGTGTCGGCGACGCGCACGGACGGTCCGGCCGCTTCCACATAGGCCGCCGTCAGCGTGGCGATGCCGCACATCCGCTGGACGAGGTTGAGGGCGATGCGCTCGCCGCGCAGCACGGCGCGAGCGTTGCCGCGGATCGTGCCCAGCTTCTCCCCCGCCGCGAACCGGTGGCCGTCGGCGACCAGCACCTCGACCTCGACGGCCGGGTCGATCGCGGTGAAGGCGACCTCGACGACCTCGGCACCGGCGAGGACACCGGGCTCTCGGGCGACGAGGTCGGCGGTGGCGACGGCGTCGCGCGGCACGAAGACCTCGGAGGTGAGGTCGCCATGGGGCGCGTCCTCGTCGAGGGCCATCTCGACCACGCGGAGGATCTGGCGGCGCTCAAGCATGGTGCACCGCCGTGAGCGTGGAGTGCCGGACCGGTCCCGGCGCAGCCTCGGGGACGTCGCGGCGGAAGTGCCCGCCGCGCGACTCCTCTCGGGCGAGCGCGCTGGCCACCACGGCGCGCGCGACCCACCACAGGTTGGCGTCCTCGGCGGACTTCGCGTCGATCGGAGCGGGGGGCGCCCAGCCGGCCAGCACCGCCGCCGCCTCCTCGAGGCCGGCACGGTCGCGCGCCAGTCCCGCGGCGTCCCACATCAGCTGCTGGAGGTCGGTGCGTCCGAACGCCTCGTCACCGGCGCGGACGTCCAGCCCGAGCGGCGCCCCCCAGGAGTCGTCGAAGTCGGCGTGCGCGCCAAAGGGGCGGCTGAGAATCGCGTCGGCCACCCGGGTGCCGTAGACGGCGCCCTCGAGCAGCGAGTTCGACGCGAGCCGGTTGGCGCCGTGGAGACCCGTGCAGGCGACCTCGCCGACGGCGTAGAGGCCGGGCACGTTGGTGCGGCCCGAGAGGTCGGTGCGGACGCCGCCCATCGCGTAGTGCGCGGCGGGCGTGACGGCGATCGGATCGCGGGACCAGTCGAGCCCCTGTGATCGGACGACGGCGTCGATCGTCGGGAAGCGCTCGGCGAGGAAGCGCGCGCCCAGCGCCGTGGCGTCGAGCCGCACGGGAGTGCCGCCCTGGGCGCGCATCCGCTCGGCGATCCCGCGCGCCACGACGTCGCGCGGCGCGAGCTCGGCGTCGGGGTGCAGGTCGGTCATGAACCGGTGGCCGGCCTCGTCGACCAGGACGGCACCCTCGCCGCGTACCGCCTCGGACACGAGGTGGTTTCCCGGCGTGGCCAGCGACGTGGGGTGGAACTGGACGAACTCGAGGTCGGCCACCACGGCGCCGGCGCGCAGCGCGATCGCGACGCCGTCGGCCGTGGCGACCGCGGGGTTCGTGGTGCAGGGGAAGAGCTGGCCAGCGCCGCCGGTGGCGAGCACGACGGCGTCGGCGGGCAGCTCCTCACCGTCGAGCAGACGGACGCCTCGGGCACGACCGCCCTCGAGGACGACGTCAACGACCGTGGTGTTCTCGCGGACCGTGATCCCGCTGGTGGCGAGGCGCCCGATCAGCGCCGTGGCGATCGCCGCACCCGTGGCGTCGCCGCCGGAGTGCAGGATCCGCTGGTGCGAGTGCGCCGCCTCGAGGCCGAGCGCGATGCGTCCGCCGACCCGGTCGAACGGCACGCCGCGGCGGATCAGCGTGGCGACCGCGGACGGGCCGTGCCCGCACAGCACCTCGACCGCGTCCTGGGCGCACAGGCCCGCCCCGGCGGCGAGCGTGTCGGCCACGTGCGAGGCGACGGTGTCCTCGGGCGAGGTCACCACGGCGATCCCGCCCTGGGCGACCGCGGTGTTGGACTGGTCGAGCCGGGCCTTGGCGACGAGCGTGACCTCGACGCCGGGACGCGAGACGAGGTCGAGGGCCGTGGTGAGTCCCGCGACGCCGCTGCCCACCACGACGACGTGCACCATCAGGCGTCCTTCGGCAGGGCCGCGAGCATCCGCTCGAGGGCGACCTTGGCGTGGACGGCGACGTCGTCGTCCACGACGATCTCGTTGCGGACCTCGCCCTCGACGAGGCCGTCGAGCACCCACGCGAGGTAGCCGGGGTGGATCCGGTACATCGTCGAGCACGGGCACACGACCGGGTCGAGGCAGAAGATCATCTTGTCGGGGTTCTCGGCGGCGAGCCGGTTCACGAGGTTGATCTCGGTGCCGATCGCGACCACGGAGCCGGCCGGCGCCGCCGCCACGAACTTCTTGATCGCGTCGGTGGAGCCCGCGGCGTCGGCGGCGTCGACCACGGCCATGGGGCTCTCGGGGTGCACGATGACGCGCACGCCGGGGTACTGGGCGCGCGCCTGCTCGATCTGCGCCACGGTGAACCGCTTGTGCACCGAGCAGAAGCCCGGCCACAGGAGCACGCGGGCGTCGCGCAGGACATCGGGCTCGACACCGAGGTCGGGCCGGCGCGGGTTGATCATCGGCATCTGCTCCAGCGGTACGCCCATCGCCTTGCCGGTGTTGCGACCGAGGTGCTGGTCGGGGAAGAAGAGCACCCGGCGACCCTGCTCGAACGCCCACTCCAGCACGGTGGAGGCGTTCGACGACGTGCAGACGATGCCGCCGTGACGGCCGCAGAACGCCTTGAGCGCGGCCGAGGAGTTCATGTACGTGACGGGCACGGTGTCGTCGTCGCCGTAGAACTCGGTCAGCGCCTCCCAGGCGGCCTCGACCGAGTCCTCGTCGGCCATGTCGGCCATCGAGCAGCCCGCGGCGAGGTTGGGCAGGATGACCCGCTGCTCGGGCCGGGCCAGGATGTCGGCGGTCTCGGCCATGAAGTGGACGCCGCAGAAGACGATGGCCTCGGCGTCGGGACGGGTCAGCGCGGCGTTGGCCAGCTGGAACGAGTCGCCCACGAAGTCGGCGTACTGGACGACCTCGTCGCGCTGGTAGAAGTGCCCGAGGATCACGAGGCGATCGCCGAGCGTGGCCTTGGCGGCCCGGATCCGCGCGTGCAGCTCGGCCTCGTCCATGCGCTGGTACGCCGCGGGCAGCTGACCGGGACGCGTGACCGGAGCGGGGATCACGTCGGTCTCGGACGCGCCGGGGCCGTAGCCGGGCATCCGGTCGAACTCCCACGGCTGCTTCGCCAGGTCGGCGTCGCAGCTGCTGCCCGGCGCCGACACGATGAGGTCGTTGATCGAGAGGGTCATGTTGTCTCCAGTCGGTAGAGGGCCGGGGGTCGGTGGCTGGTGCCGGTGACGTGACGGCCCGTGGCGACGATGCGCGGGCGCGCGAGGGTCTGGCGTCGGAAGTTGGCGGGGTCGAGGCGGACCTGGCGGACGGCCTCGTGCACCTCGCGCAGCTGGGCGATCGTGAACTCCTCGCCCGTGAACGCATGCGCGATGTCGGAGTAGGTGATCTTGGCGCGCAGCCGGCTGAGGGCGTACTCGACGATGAGGTTGTGGTCGAAGGCCAGCCGCGGCACCTCGTCGGCGACGAACCACTCGACGTTCTCGCCGTCGATCGCGCGGGCGTCCTCGTCGGGGCGCACGAGTGCCCAGTAGACGATCGAGACGACACGGTCGGGCGAGCGGTCGATGCCGCCGAAGCTGTAGAGCTGCTCGAGGTGGGCCGGCTCGAGGCCGGTGGTGCGCATCAGGGTGCCGCGCGCGGAGGTGTCGAGGTCCTGCGCGGGCTCCAGCGGACCGCCGGGCAGCGCCCACTGGCCGAGGAACGGGTCGCGGATGCGGCGGACCAGCGGCAGCCACAGCGTGTCGCAGCCGGTGGTGGGGTGCGGGCGCAGCGCGAAGATCACGGTCGACACGGCCAGCTCGATTCGCTGCTCCATCGCGCACCTCCTTAGGGTCACCGCGACACTAAGGGGTGGTTAAGGTCATGTCAACACTAAGTGCGACCCGTCTCAGAAGTAGTCGCGGATGATGACGGGCGCGGTCGGTGCCTCGAAGGAGCCGGGCTGCAGCACCGCGAGGTCGTAGGGGCGGTGCTCCAGGACCCGGTGCTCGGTGAGCACGTCGGTCAGCTCGGTGCCGGACGTGTCGAAGCGGACCGCGGGGACCACGGTCGAGAACGTGCCGAGCATCCAGAACAGCGAGTCGCGCGCCGCGTCGTCGGCCCAGACCATGTCCTCGACCTCGACGTACGCACCCTCGCCCTCCCCCGGCGAACGGTTCCACGCCGCGTACGCGACCGCCGAGCCGTCCTCGTCGAGGGCGAGCGTCACGCCGGTGGCGTCGTGCAGCCAGGCGTCGTCGTCGAACTCGGCCGACTCGCGCGTGAGCGGGCCGTCCTGCTGCCGCGCCCAGTCGGCGTACAGGCGCTTGAGCGTGGGCAGGTCGCCGGCGGTCGCGCGGCGCAGCTCCCGGGTGCGCTCGAAGCGGTGGAGCGCCGTCGTCGGGACCTCGATCGTGTCCATCGCGCCCACCGTGCGGTAGCCGAGGCTCCGGTAGATGCCGGGCGAGCTGGCGAACAGCGTGCCGATGACATCACCCTGCGAGCGGGCCGACTCGTGCAGGCGCTCGATGAGGAAGCGCAGCAGGCCGCGACCGCGGTGCTCCGGCGCGATGGCGACGCCGCCGATGCCGCACGTGGGCACCGCGCGACCGGCGAACCACGAGGCATAGGGTTTGCGCGACGCGGTGGCCGCGAGCTGCCCGTCGACGAACAGCCCCCACCGCTCGTACGCCGGGTGCTCGACGCGGTCGTTCGGAAGCCGGCCCGACCCGAACGCCGGCAGCCTCACGGCGATGAGCGCGTCGCGGTCGGCCTCGGTCAGTCTGCGGATCTCCATGGACCGACCGTAGGCGATCCCTCAGCGGTAGTCGCGGGAGCGGTGGCCGCGCGGGACGGCGGGGTCGATGAGGCGCTCGAGGGTCTCGGCCACCAGGTTGACCGCGCCCTGCTGGTGCTCGAGACGACCCCGGATCACCACGGCGGCGCTGGAGCGCGCCACGGCGCGGTGCCGCTGCCAGACCGCGTCGAACACGACCACGTTGAGCATCCCGGTCTCGTCCTCGAGGTTGAGGAAGGTGACGCCGCCGGCGGTGTACGGCCGCTGGCGGTGCGTGATGAGCCCCGCCACCCGCACCCGCCGATCGGGCTCGTGGTGCAGCAGTCCCCCGACGGCGAGGATCCCCTGCTCCTGCAGCATCGGGCGCAGGTGCTCGAACGGATGCTCGCTCGGCGAGATCTTCGTGGACTCGAGGTCGGCCAGGGTCAGCTCGACGTCGCTCATCCCCGGCAGCATCGGCGGTGGCGCCACGATGGCCGTGCCGGGCAGCCGGTCCTGGCCGTCGGTGTAGCCCGCGTTCCAGATCGCCTGGCGGCGGGTCAGGCCGAAGTCGTCGAAGGCGCCCGCCGTGGCCAGCTGCTCCTGCTGCGCACGGGTGAGGCCGCAGCGGCGCACCACGTCGGCCATGTCGGCGAACGGCCGCTCCGCCCGCGCCGCCACGATCCGCTCGGCGTCGGCCGTGCCGATGCCCTGCACCGAGGTCAGCCCCAGCCGCACCGCGTGGTGGCCGTCGCGACGGTGGTCGGCGTGGTCGGGGGCCGCTGCGGCGTCGAACTCCCCCACCGGTGGCTGCTGGGCCTGCGCGCAGGACGCCCGCCCCGAAGGGCCCGTGCGGTCGCCGGTCGGCTCGAGGTCGGCGTGGACGCCCGACCGCACGATGTCGGGTCGGCGCACCTCGACCCCGTGGCGCCGCGCGTCGGCCACGAGCGACTGCGGCGAGTAGAAGCCCATCGGCTGCGCCCGCAGCAGTCCGGCCAGGAACGCGGCCGGGTGGTGCAGCTTGAGCCAGCTGCTGGCGTAGACCAGCAGCGCGAAGCTGATCGCGTGGCTCTCGGCGAACCCGAAGTTCGCGAACGCCTGGATCCGGCCGTAGATGTCGTCGGCGAGGTCGCCGGTGATGCCCTTCTCGGCCATCCCCCGGTAGAGCTGGTCGCGCAGCCGGTCGATCTTCTCGACGCCGCGCTTGGAGCCCATCGCCCGGCGCAGCAGGTCGGCCTCGTCGCCCGTGCAGCCACCGAGGACCATCGCGATCTGCATGAGCTGCTCCTGGAACAGCGGGACCCCCAGCGTGCGCTCCAGCACCGGCTCGAGCACGGGGTGCGGGTAGGTGATCGGCTCCTCGCCGAGCTTGCGCCGGATGTAGGGGTGCACGGCGCCGCCCTGGATGGGTCCGGGCCGGATCAGCGCGATCTCGATGACGAGCTCGTAGAACCGGCGCGGTCGCAGCCGCGGCAGCGTGCCGACCTGGGCGCGGCTCTCGACCTGGAACACGCCGATCGAGTCGGCGCGGCACAGCATGTCGTAGACGCCCTGCTCCTCCTTGGGCATCGTGGCCAGGGTCCAGCGCTCGCCGACGCGCTCCTCGACGATGTCGAAGGTGTGCTGGATCGCGCCGAGCATGCCCAGGCCGAGCAGGTCGAACTTGACCAGGCCCATGTAGGCGCAGTCGTCCTTGTCCCACTGCAGCACGGTGCGGTTCTCCATCCGGGCGCGCTCGATCGGCACGACCTCGCCGACGGGGCGCTCGGTGAGCACCATGCCGCCGGAGTGGATGCCCAGGTGCCGCGGCGACTTCATCGCCTGCTCGGCCAGTCGCACGACCGGCTCGGGGATCGCCTCGGCCTCGGGGACGTCGGTGCGGACCGAGGACCACGAGTCGATGCGCTTGCTCCACGCGTCCTGCTGGCCGACGGAGTACCCCAGCGCCTTGGCCATGTCGCGCACCGCCGACTTCGGGCGATAGCTGATGACGTTGCAGACCTGGGCGGCGTTGCGGCGGCCGTACTTCTCGTAGACCCACTGGATCACCTCCTCGCGCCGTTCGGAGTCGAAGTCCACGTCGATGTCGGGCTCCTCGTCGCGGGTGGCCGACAGGAAGCGCTCGAACGGCAGGCCGTAGGTGATCGAGTCGACCGCGGTGATCTCCAGGGCGTAGCAGACCGCCGAGTTCGCGGCCGAGCCGCGACCCTGGCACAGGATGCCGCGGCCGCGGGCGAACGCGACGATGTCGTGGACGATGAGGAAGTAGCCGGCGAAGTCCTTGTCCTCGATGACGGCGAGCTCGCGCTGGAGCCGCTGCTCGGCCTCGTCGCGCATGTCGGCGTAGAGCCGGTCGGCGCCCCGGCGCACGAGCTCGCGCAGCCAGCTCATCGGCGTGTGGCCCTCGGGGACCTCCTGCTTGGGCAGCCGCGGCGAGGCCTTGCGCAGGTCGAAGGCGCAGGCGTCGGCGATCTCGACCGAGCGCGCCACCGACCCGGGCCAGCGGGCGAACCGCTGGGCCATCTCGGCGCCCGAGCGCAGGAACGGCGGCGGCGCGAGCCAGCCGTCGAGCTCGGCGAGGCTGCGGCGCGCCCGCACCGCGGCGAACGCCTGGGCCAGCCGGGCATCGGCCGGCCGGGCGGCGTGGACGTTGCCGGTGGCGACGGTGGGCAGGCCGAGGTCGGCGGCCCAGCCGGCGAGCGCGTCGTTGGCGGGACCGTCGCCGGGCCCGCCGTGGTCGGTCAGCTCGACCACGACGTGCTCGGCGCCGAAGAGGTCGACCAGGCGGCGCAGACCCGCGATCCCCTCGCGGCGCGCCCAGCCCTTGCGGCAGCCGGTGAGCACGACCCACCGGTCGCGGCCCCGCTCGGCGAGCTCGCGCAGGTCGTAGACCGGCTGGCCCTTCTGGGTGCCGGCGAGGTTCGCCTCGGTGATCGCCGCGGCCAGCGCGTGGTAGCCCTCGACGCCGCGGGCCAGCACGAGCAGGTGGTCGCCCTCGGGGTCGGGGACGCCGTTCTGCGGGCCGGACAGGCCCAGCGACAGCTCGGCGCCGTAGACCGTGCGGAGCCCGTGCAGCTGGGCCGCCTCGGCGAACCGGGCGGCGCCGCTGAAGCCGTCGTGGTCGGTCAGGGCGAGCGCGGACAGGCCCAGCGCCTTCGCCTCGCGCACGAGCTCCTCGGGGTGGCTCGCGCCGTCGAGGAAGCTGTGGTTGCTGTGGCAGTGCAGCTCGGCGTAGGGCACGACCGCGCCGGGCGCCTCGGGCAGCTCGGCGGCCTCGTAGGCGCCGCGCTTGCGCGAGAACGCCGGCCCGTCGCCGCCGTCGGGCAGCGGCTGCGCGGGATCGCGCCACCGCCCCGAGAGCCGCGCCTCCAGCTCGCGCCACGAGATGTCGGGGTTGTTCCAGCCCATCAGGACCCCCCGGAGCGCTGGCCGTGACGTTCATGGGGTCGACACGCCGTGAACGACCCCGCGAACGTCACGCCCAGGGCTGCGGTCGGCTCAGTCATAGCGGGCCTCGGTCCACCAGCGGCCGTTCTCGACGACCATGAGCCAGGCGCTGCCGTCGACGCCGACCACCTGGAAGCGGGCGACGCGACGGGCGGAGGCCTCGTCCCACCAGTGCTCGTCCACGGGCCACGGACCGGCCCACGCCGCGACGGGCTGCCAGGCCAGGTCGGCACCGGCCCGGAAGCGGGCGGGTCGCCCCGACAGCCCACCGCGGCCGCTGACGCTGACCGGCATCCCCTCGGCGCCCACGACCTGGGCGGGCGCCGGCTCGGCGAACACCGTGGCGGGCGCAGGCGCCGGCACGCTGCCGGGCCACGGCCGGTCGAGCGGGCGCTGCACGACGGCACGCTCGCCCCACGCGGCGGAGAGCCGCCGGTCGGACGGACCACGACCGCCCTGCACCCCCACCGAGCGGACCCCCTCGGGCCCGACGAGCGCCTGCACGCGCGCCACCGACCGCTCGACCTGGTCGTCGGGACCGCCGCCGAACAGGCTCTCGGCGTGCTCGCCGAGGGGCTCGACCTCGACCGGGACGCACCGCACCGCCGCCACGGGACCTCCGGGCGGGTCGGCGGACAGCTGCCAGCGCAGCCGGTCGAGCACGTCGCCCGAGCCGAACCAGCGAGGGTGGCGCCACAGCCGACTGGAGACCCGAGACTCCCCCGCGACCTCGGCGTCGACCTCGATCCGCAGCGTGGCGCACACCAGCCCCGCGCGGTCGAGCCGCCGGACGAAGTCCTCCACGGTCTGGCGGGCGCTGAACACCACCGCGTCGGCGCGCTCGAGCGGCGGCTCGAACGCCACCGACGCCGTCAGCTCGGCCGGCGGGGTGCGGCGCGAGATCTGGCGGACCTCCTCGCCGCGGGCCCACCGGTGCAGCAGCGCGCCGTGCGCGCCGAACCGCGCGAGCACGTCGGAGCCGGCCAGCGCCGCGAACTCCCCCACGCGACGGATCCCCAGCCGCCGCAGCACCGTGACGAGGTCGAGGCCGGGCGCGGACGTGCCGGCCGGGTCGGGCACCTCGAGCACCTCGACGGGCAGGTCGCGCAGGAAGTCGACGTTCCCGCCGGCCGCCACGATCACGCTGTCCTGGGCCGGGGCCTGGCGGGCGGCCAGCTCGGCGACGAAGACCCCGTCGGCGATACCGAACCGCACGTCCCACACGCCCAGGCCCACGAGCGCCTCGGCCATCACCGCGACGGCCTCGGGCTCGCCCCCGTAGTACCGGTCGGGGACGGTGAGCGCGCACAGGCCCGGGCGCAGCGGCGCCACGCCGGGGCTGAGCTCCTCGAGCGTGGTGACGACCTGCTCGAACGCCTTCGCGTCGGCCTCGGGACGGTGGTCGCTCACCACGAGGTCGGGGCAGCGCGACTGCGCGTCGCGGCGGCGCATCCCGCGCCGGACCCCCTGCGCGCGGGCGGCCGGCGTGCAGGCCAGCACGACGCCCTTCTCCAGGACGGCCAACGCGTCGGACGGCTCGGCCGCGCCCCCACGGGCGGCCTCGACGTGGTCGGCCAGCTGGACCAGCGCGGGCCAGTCGGGCACCCACACCACCATCGTGCGCATCAGCCCGCCACCTGCTCCATCGCGCCACGACGAGCGTCGGCGACGGACACGCCCACCGGGGCCACCCGCGCGTCACGGCTGGGCAGCCACAGCCGACGCGTGCCCGCGACGCGGCCCCCGCGCTCGACCTCGACCGTGACCTGGCGCGCGACGAGGTGACCGTGGCCGTCCTGCGGACCCGCCCAGACCGCGTCGCTCAGGCGCAGCCGGGCGTCGACCCGCGGCCAGTCCCCCACGGCCACGAGCACGGCCTGCCGCCGGTGCAGCCGGGCCCGCAGCCGCGCGACCTCGCGCTCGGGCAGGCTGACCCGGTCGACCATGACCACGCCCACCGCGTCGACCAGCGCGCCCAGCACCGAGGCCGGGTCGGCGCCCGCGTCGGGCACCCAGACGGTGCGGTCGAGGTCGACCCCCATCGCGGCGGCGGCCTCGAAGCCCACTCGGTCGCTGCCGACGATCGCCGACCAGGCGCCGTCGCGCGACGGACCCGCCATGAGCAGCAGCGCCAGGCTGGTGGAGTCGACCGCGTAGCTGCCGCCGGGCTGCAGCGCGAGCAGACCGCTGAGCGCCGGATGCGTGGCCATCGAGAGCACCGACGGACGTCCCTGCATCCGCCCGATCGTGGCCCGCAGGTCATCGACCAGGGTGGCGGTGGGGACGGCGGAGCTCACCCTCCCATCATCGAACACCTGTTCGAATCAGTCAATCCGGTTCGAGCACTCCCGGGCGTGTCGCGACGAGTGCCAGGATCGCCGCCGCCAGCGGCGACGCCGCGCCCGTCGGCCGCTGGAGGGCCCCCTGGGACGCCCCGTCCACGAGCCAGCCGACCCACGTCACCAGGTCCGCCAGATCCACATCCTCGCGCACGTCGCCGTCGCGGCGGCCGCGCCCCAGGTGCTCGGCGAGGAACCGCTCGACCATCTCGCTCTCGGCGGCGAGCGCCGCGGCGACCTCGGGCTCCCCGACCACGCCCAGCAGGCCGTTCACGAACGTGACGTACGAGTCGTCGGCCATCTCCGCCTCGATCCTCGCGGCATGGGCCAGGACCGCCGCCAGCCCCGACGCCTCGCGGGCCACCTGCTCCAGCGACTCGCGCAGGCTCTCGAGCTCGGTCGTCAGGACCGCCACCAGGACGTCGAGCTTGCTGGGGAAGTAGTGGAAGAACGTGCCGGACGAGATGCCGGCGGCCCGGCAGATGCCGGCCGTCGTCGCACGGTCGTAGCCGAGCTGGGCGAACTGGGCCGCCGCGGCGGCGACGATGACGGCACGACGCGCGCCATGGCGCTGGGGGTCCACGGATCGAGGCACGTCCGCACTCTAGGGCATGGATAGAGCAAACACTCTAGAGTGGCTACTCTATGAATGATCGGACGCCCTCCCCCGCCTCCTCGCCCGCCCGGCCCCCGGGTCCACTGCCCTGGCTGGTCGTGGGAGTCGGGCTGGCCATCGCCTACGCCCCGATGTGGCTGCCCCCGCTGGGCCGCGCGGCCGGCCTCTCGCCGGGCGTCGACGGGCCCGCCTCGTCCATCGTCTGGAACGCGCTGGCCGTCACCGTCCTGCTCGCCCACGTCCTGGTCGTCGAGCGACGCCCGCTGGCCTCCCTCGGCATCTCGCGCCCGCGGGCCAAGGACCTCGAGTGGGCGATGTACCTGTTCGGGATCGCCATGACGTGGCAGTGGGTCGTCCTCACCCTCTGGCCACCACCGGCCGACGACGGCACGGCGACCCTCACGGCGCAGCCGGTCGCCGTCGTCCTGGCCCTCGTCGTCTCGGCCGCGGTCTTCGAGGAGATCCTGTGCCGCGGCTATCCGATCGAGCGACTCAGCGAGCTGACCGGACGGCGCACGATCGCCTTCGCGCTCACGGTCCCGCTGTTCGTGGCGCCCCACGTGGCCTTCTTCGGCCTGCCGTGGCTCTGGACCGCCGGCGCGGGCACGGTCGCGATCTACGTCCTCTACGCCATCACGCGCAACCTGCCCGCCTGCATGCTGCTGCACCTGGGCGTCAACCTGCCGATCCTGATCCCCACGATCGGCCAGCGGCTCGCCGGCTGACCGAGAACGACGAAGGGCGGGCCGTCCCGTGGGACGACCCGCCCTCAGCCTCGAGCGATCAGCGCGAGAGCTCGATCGACCCGCCGGGGATCGCGTCGAGCAGTCGGCGCGTGTACGCCTGCTTGGGGTTGCTGTAGACCTCGTCGACCGAGGCGTGCTCGACCAGCTTGCCCTTCTCCATCACCAGCACGTCGTCGGCGATCTGGCGCACGACGGCGAGGTCGTGGGTGATGAACAGGTACGACAGGCCCAGCTCGGCCTGCAGGTCGGCCAGCAGCGACAGGATCTGCGCCTGGACCAGCACGTCGAGCGCGCTGACGGCCTCGTCCAGGATGACCACCTCGGGCTGCAGGGCCAGGGCGCGCGCGATGGCGACGCGCTGACGCTGGCCGCCGGACAGCTCGTTGGGGAACCGGCGCGCGACCGTCCAGGGCAGCGAGACCTTCTGGAGCAGGTCGCGGACCCGCGCCTCTCGCTCGGCCTTGGAGCCGATGTCGTGCGTGAGCAGCGGCTCCTCGATCGCCCGGAAGATCGTGTACTGCGGATCCAGCGAGGCGTACGGGTTCTGGAACACCGGCTGCATCTGCCGGCGCAGGGCCAGCTGCTGCTTCTTGGTGCGCAGGGTGGAGATGTCGACGCCGTCGAACTCCACCGAGCCCGTGGTGGGCTCGAGCAGGTCGAGCACCATCCGCGCGACGGTGGACTTGCCCGAGCCGGACTCGCCCACGATCGCCGTGGTGGTGCCGCGACGCAGCTGGAACGACACGTCGTCGACGGCGACGAAGTCGTTCTTGCGCCACGGGGCCGAGCCGGGGATGTTGAAGACCTTCGTGAGGTGCTTGGCCTCCAGCACGATGTCGGTGCCCGAGCCGAACTCGACCTCGGCCTGCGCGACCCCCTCCGCGAGCTCCTCGGCGACCTCCTGCGCGTGCTCGCGGACCTCGGCGCGCTGCTGGGACAGCAGCCGCTGGGAGGCCAGCGACGGGGCGCTGGAGATGAGGCGCTTGGAGTACGGGTGCTGCGGCTCCTGGAGGATCTCCAGCGCCGGGCCCGACTCGACGACCTGGCCCTTGTACATGACGACCAGGTGGTCGGCGCGCTCGGCGGCCAGGCCGAGGTCGTGGGTGATCAGCAGCACGGCGGTGCCCAGATCGGCGGTCAGCTGGTCGAGGTGGTCCAGGATCTGCTTCTGGACCGTCACGTCGAGCGCGCTGGTGGGCTCGTCGGCAATGAGCAGCTTCGGCCGCGCGGCCAGGCCCATCGCGATGAGCGCGCGCTGGCGCATGCCGCCGCTGAACTCGTGCGGGTACTGCTTCGCGCGCTGCTCGGCGTCGGGCAGGCCCGCCTCCTCGAGCAGCTCGACGACGCGGCGCTCGACGTCGGCGCCCTTGACCACCTCGTTGGCCACGAGGACCTCGGCGATCTGCTTGCCGACCTTGACGAGCGGGTTCAGGTTGCTCATCGGGTCCTGGGGCACCAGGCCGATGCGCGAGCCGCGCAGCGCCAGGATGTCCTTCTTGTTCGCCTTCGCGACGTCGTTCCCGTCGAACAGGATCGAGCCGCCGGTGACGTGACCCGTGCCGGGCAGCAGGTCGATGATGGCGTGCGCGGTGGTGGACTTGCCCGATCCGGACTCGCCCACGATGGCGACGGTCTGGCCCGGGTAGACGGTGAGGTTCGCACCACGGACGGCCGGGATGACCTCCTTGCCCTGGCGGAACGCGACGTCGAGGTCGATGACCTCCAGCAGCGGTGTCGTCATGCGCGGTTCCTCGACTTCGGATCGAGGGCGTCGCTCACGGCGTCGCCCAGCAGGATGAATCCCAGCGAGGTCAGTGCCAGCGCCGAGGCGGGCCAGAACATGACGCCGAGGCGCTGACCGGAGCGCACCTGGTTCTGGGCCGCGGAGATGTCGTTGCCCCACGAGACGATGCTGGTCGGCAGGCCCAGGCCCAGGAACGACAGCGTCGCCTCGGCCACGATGTAGACGCCCAGCGACACCGTCGCCAGCACGATCACCGGTGCCAGCGAGTTCGGCACCACGTGGCCCCACAGGTTCGCGCGGCGGGTCTTGCCGATCGCGCGGGCGGCGTCGACGAACTCGAGGTTCTTGACCTCCAGCACGGCACCACGCGAGATGCGCAGCACCTGTGGCCAGCCGAACGCCGCGAGGGCGAACACCACGGTGAGGATGAAGCCCCAGTAGCCGCGGTCGGGCCACAGGTTGTTGATGATCGACAGGCCGACCAGCGCGCCCAGCAGCAGCGGGATCGCGAAGAAGACGTCGGCGACGCGGGAGATGATCGTGTCGGACCAGCCACCGAAGAAGCCGGCCATGGCTCCGAAGATCACGCCCGGGACCGTCACCACGATGGTGCACAGCACGCCCACCAGCACCGAGGCGCGGGCGCCGTAGATCGTGCGGGCGAAGACGTCGTAGCCCTGCTTGTCGAAGCCGGCGATGTGACCCTCGCTGGGGCCCTCGAGGCTGCGGCTCAGGTCGGCGCGGGTCGGGTCGACGTCGGTGAACAGCTGCGGGAAGAGCACGACGATCGTGACGATCGTCAGGATGACGACCGAGACCCAGAAGATCCAGTTCTTGCGGAGGCGCTTCCACGCCTCCTTCCACTGGCTCTCGGGGCTGCGGCTGTCGTCGAAGGAGCCCGTCTCGGCCAGCGGCGTCAGCTCGACGGCGGCGACGAAGCGCTCCTGGCCCGGCAGGGCCTTCGGGGGGATGTCGGTGGGGAACTCAGGCATAGCGGATCCTCGGGTCGAGCCAGGCGTACAGAAGGTCGACGATGAGGCTCATGACGACGTAGATGAGGACCATCACCGTCACGACCGAGACGATCGTGGGGCCCTCCTTCTGCTGGATGGCGCGGAAGGCCAGGTTGCCCAGGCCCGGGATGTTGAAGATGCCCTCCGTCACGATCGCGCCGGCCATCAGCGTGCCGAGATCGGCGCCGAGGTAGGTGACGACGGGGATGAGCGAGTTGCGCAGGACGTGACGGCGGTTGACCTGGCCGTCGGTGAGGCCCTTGGCGCGAGCGGTGCGCACGTGGTCGGCCGTGAGGTTCTCGACCACGGAGGTGCGGGTGAGGCGTAGGACGTACGCGAAGGACACGAGTCCCAGCACGAATGCCGGGATGATCAGGCGGTCCCAGCTGGCGTCTCCGCCGACGGTGACCGGTGCCCAGCCGAGCTTCACACCGAAGATCAGCTGCATCGTGAAGCCGAAGACGAAGATCGGGACGGCGATGACGAGCAGCGAGGCCACGAGCATCGTGGAGTCGAAGAGCTTGCCGCGCTTGAGGCCGGCGTAGAAGCCGGCGGCGATGCCGAGCACGCCCTCGATGACCAGCGCCATCAGCGCGAGCTTGAAGGTCACCGGGATCGTCTCGGCGAGCAGCTCGCTGACGGGACGTCCCGAGAAGGAGACGCCGAGGTCACCCTGAGCGGCGTTGCCCAGGAACAGCAGCCACTGCACCAGGAACGGCTTGTCGAGGTTGTACTGCTGCTCGATCTGGGAGCGAACCGCTTCCGAGACGGGCTTCTCGCCGAACAGGGCCACGATCGGATCTCCCGGCATGGCGAAGACCATGGCGTAGATCAGGAACGTGGACCCGAGCAGCACGGGGATGGCCTGCAGGATTCGCCGGCCGATGTACCACCACATTGTTAGCTACCTCCGGGGCACGAGGGTCGTCCCGTGCGTCGATTAAGCGTACCCGCGTGCCCACGGATCGAGCGCGGGCACGGGGTGCGTTCGGTCATGAGTGTGGGGCGGCCCCGGGTCGGTGCCGCCCCCCCTCCC